>NZ_JBFTHD010000003.1:0-654930 GCF_056394065.1 Achromobacter sp. 10T422 | reverse complement strand
ACCTCGATGCGCCCGAGGGAATCTGAAGGGAAGGCCGTAGGCCTGGACGAAGATGACGAGGGGGAAGTCCGGAGCGAAGGCTCCGGACCGCAATCGTGGGCGCGCGCAGTCAGGGCCACCGCGCCGACGGGCGACCTACGAAGCCCGACGCCCCCGCAACAACGAGCCCCCGACGAAAACCACAAACCTCCGCAACAACAAGCGACCGAAGAAATCCCCCGACCGCCAAGCCCCCTAAAGCACCCCCAAAATCGCATCCCGAGCCTGATGCGACAACTCCAACCGCGTAGGCAAACTCCCATCCGGATGACGCGCCTCCAGCACCGGCAGATACACCACCTCCACCGACAGCCCCGTCGTCCCCATCACCCGCCAAAGATTCGCCACCAGACTCTCTTCGCCGACAAACGCAGCAAACCCATCCCGCTTGCCGTCACGCATAAACCGCAACGCCACCGGTTGGATTTCAACCGCCGCCGACCGCGCCGGTTCGAACAAACTCGCATGGAAGGGCAGCAGATCAAAGCCTTCAGTGGTCGTGCCTTCCGGAAACAACCCCACCGCATCGCCCAGCTTGAAGCGAGCCTGCATTGACTCCCCCATCGCGTGCACCGCATGGCGTTGGCCGCGTTCAATGAACAGCGTGCCCGCGCCCGCCACCAGCCAGCCAATCACCGGCCACTTGCGGATTTCGCTTTTCGCCACGAAAGACGTCGCCCGGGCGGAATTCAGCACAAAGATGTCGATCCACGACACATGGTTCGCCACCATCAGCACCGGCCCGCTCAGACGCGGTTGGCCCTTGAAGGACACCCGCAGCCCACAGGCCGCCATCAACGCCCGCGACCATGTGCGGTTCAGCCACGCGCGCGAGGCCGGGCGGATAAAGGGATAAACCAGGCCCACACAAAACAGGCCAAAGAGGATCAGCGGCAGCACCAGAGCCAGCCGTAGGACAAAGCGCAGCAGCTTCAAACTGAAGTCTCCCAGGCCAGCTGGCCACCGACCACGGTGGCGCGTACCCGACCGGGCAGCATCATACCTGCGAACGGTGACGCGGCGCTGCGACTTTGCAGCGCCGCCGGCATCACCAGCCATTCGGCGTCCAGATCAGCCAAACACAAATCCGCAGGCGCCCCCACCCCCAACTGGCCAGCCTGCGCCACACCCGCCATGATCGTGTTCAGCACCGCACCCGGGCCGGACGTGACACGCGCCAGTGCATCGATCAGCGGCTGGCGACGATCCCGCACCCACTTCAGCGTCAGCGACAGCAACAACTCCAACGCTGTCGCACCGGGCGTAGACATCGGGAACGGCGCGGCCTTGCCTTGGGGAGTGACCGGCGTGTGATCCGAACACAGCGCGTCGACCAGCCCTTCGGCCAGCGCGGCATGAATCGCATCGCGATCCCGTTGCCCGCGTAGCGGCGGCTGCACATGAAAATTCGTATCGAAGAACCCGATATCAACGTCGGTCAAATGCAGGTTATGCGCCGACACGTCCGCCGTCACCGGCAAGCCTTCCCGCTTGGCCGCACGTAGCAGCTCCAACCCCGCCGCCGTCGACAGACGCGTCAAATGCACGCGGACGCCGGTTGCGCGCTGAAGTTCAAAAATGGTGTGCAGCGCCACCGTCTCGGCGTGGGGCGGCAAGCCTTCCAGGCCCAGACGTTCGGCATACGCCCCGCTGGCCGCCACCGCGCCGCGCGCCAGCCACGGGTCTTGCGGACGCAGCCACAAGGTGTGACCCAGGCCGCTGGCATAACGCATCGCGCCCCACAACACGCGCGTATCGGCAATGCCATGCTCGCCTTGCGCATAGGCGATGCAACCCGCGCGTGCGAGCAGACCCATCTCGGTCAGCGTCTCGCCCGCCAAGCCCACCGTCATCGCGCCCAGCGGATGAATGCGGGGTTGGCCGGCTTCGGTCTGACGCATCAAGGACTCGACCTTGCCCGGTTCGTCCAGCGCCCCGTCTGGGTCCGGCGGCATCACCAGGCGGGTCACGCCGCCGGCCAATGCCGCACGCAATTCAGCCGGCGCGAATGCCGTGCTGGCCGCGTTGGCCCCAGCGGCCGGCTGCGTCACGCGGGCAGACAGATCAATCAGCCCGGGCAGCACCGCCAGCCCGCTGGCGTCCAGCACGCGATCAGCGTGAAACCCATCAGGCGCGGCATCCACGGCCACCACGCGGCCATCGGCCACAAACAGATCATGCCGCCCGTCCACCCCATTTGCAGGGTCGATCAAACGGCCGTGGACGATGTGCAGCCTCATGGCGGGTCTCCGGCCAGCACGCTCAAGGCAGCCAGGCGCAGGTGTTGTTCAAAGTCGGCCAACTGCGCCTCGATGGGCGGCAGGCTGGCGGCCACATCGCCATCCACTTCCACGCCCGGCGTCAGCGGGCCACCGGGCAGCAGCAGCGCATCGGGCTTGGCGGCGGCAAGCGTCGCGAGCGTCACGCCATAGGCTTGGGCGTATTCCCGCGCGGAAGGCAGCAACGCGCCGCTGATGGCTTCCATGTTCAAGGGCAGAACGATGATCACGTCGGCATCCTGCAAACCTTCCTGCAACGTGGCGCATGCGCGCACGCCCAACTGCGGCAGGCTTTCCGGCAGCAGCGTGCGTGGGGCGGCCACGCGCACATCAGGCACGCCCAGCGTTGTCATGGCGTGAATCAGCGCGCGCGCCACGCGCGAATGGCGGATGTCGCCCACCAGCGTCACGGCCAGATGGGTCAGGTCTTGTTTGATGTCCAGCATCGCCTGCACGCGCGCCAGAGCCGGCACGGGGTCGGCATGCACGCCATCGCCGGCATTTAGAACGCGCAGCCCGGGCGCCGCATGCGCGGCGGCGCAATGGGCCGCGCCACTGGCCGCGTGGCGCAGCACCAGCACGCCTGGCTCCAAGCGCGACACGGTCTGGGCCAAGGCATCGCCCGCTTGCGGATCGGCCTCTTGCGCATCCAGCACAACCGGCAGCAGCGACAAGCGCGTGGCGGCTTGCGCGTAGGCGTCGCGGTCGGGGTCGTCGTCAGGCAGGGAAAGAAAGACGGGGCGCGGCGTGGCAAGCGGCGGTTCCCCTGCGGCCCAGGCTCGCGCGGTATCGAGCAGGCGCTCGACGTGGCGCCGCGGCAGCCCTTCCGTTGTCAGCAGATGAATGAGTTCGCCGCGGCGATCAAGTTGCGGATTGAGCATAAGCAGGACGAGCCGCGCGCGTCAGGCCGCAGGCAGAGAGTCTAGATACCGTTGCAGAATAACAGCCGCGGCCATCGCATCGTCGGCCGCGTGGGTGCCCAGCAGGCGTTGAGCTTCCATGCTGGAACCGCGTTCGTCGACCAGTTCAACAGCGATGCCGAAACGGCCATGCAGCTGATTTGCGAAGCGCCGGCAACGCGCGGTGGCGGGCTGTTCGCCGCCGTCAGCGTCCAGCGCCAGCCCCACAACAACGCGATGGGGCTGCCACTCTTGAAGCAAGGCGGCGATGCGGCCGAAGCGCGCATCGCGGAGTTCACTGAAGATGATTTCCAGCGGACGCGCCTGGCGCGTCAGCGTGTTGCCAATGGCGATGCCGATTTTCTTTTCGCCGAAGTCAAAGCCAAGCAGGGTTTCTTCAGGCATGGCCTGCATCGCCCGCCAGCATCACCGGATCAATACCCAGCAGCTTGAGCGCGGCGGGGTAACGGTCTTCGGCAGGCACGTCGAAAATGATGTGGTCGTCGGCGCCCACGCTGAGCCAGGCGTTCTGGCCCATTTCGCTTTCCAGCTGCCCTGCGCCCCAGCCGGCATAACCCAACGTGACCAGCATGCGGGCAGGCCCGTTGCCGTCGGCCACGGCTTGCAGCACGTCGCGCGAGGTGGTCAGCGCCATGGCGCCCATCTTGATGCTGGAGCTGTAATCGCCGGCAGGCGCGTGCAGCACGAAGCCGCGATCGGTTTGCACCGGGCCGCCGAAATAAACCAGCGTGTCTTTGACGGGGCCGATTTCAAGCGTCAATTCGATGCGCTCGAACAAGGTGCCCAGCGTCAGGTCGGTGGGCCGGTTGATGACCAGGCCCAGCGCACCGCGTTCGGTGTGTTCACACACGTAAATGACCGAGCCAGCCAGGCTGCCTTCGACCATGCCGGGCATGGCGATCAGGAACTGGTTGGCAAAGTTGGCCGCCTGCGTCGAGGCGGATTCGTGGTGTTTTTCCGTCATGGCAACCCCTTCATGGGTAGTCTGAAAGAACCGAGGACGAGGCGCACGCTAACGTGGCCCATCATGCCTGGCGGCAGACCGTCCTGCGGTTACGAGGGATGGGGTGTGGCCCCATCTTACGAGCCTTGGCGGAATAGGTCAGCGGGTCTGGCTTCAGATTTCCATCAATTCAAAGTCCTCTTTGCGGGCGCCGCATTCGGGACAGACCCAGTTCGGCGGCACGTCTTCCCAGCGGGTGCCGGGTGCAATGCCTTCGTCAGGGAGGCCGGCCTCTTCGTCATAGACCCAGCCACAAATCAGACACATCCAAGTACGCATAGTTCTCTCTTACATCAAATCCCGACCCGGTTCCCCGCGGCGGGGCAAAGGTGGGGGGCTTCCATTAGAATGGGGACAATCTTACCGAAACCCAATAGGGGTTCCCCTGATTCACCTCAAAATGAATCCAGGTCCCCCGCTCAAGCTCAAGCGCTGTCTACGTGGCCCCCGTTACTCCCCCTCTCGTTTTGGTCTTCGGCCCGCTCGATCCCTCGGGATCTGACGGCTTGCCCGCTGACGCTGTTACCTGCGCCCGTCTGGGTTGCCATGGCTTGGCGGCCGTAACCGCGCTGACCGTGCAGGACACTGCCGGCATCGAAGAAATCCATCCCGTTTCGCCCGACCTGCTGGACGACCAGGCACGCTGCCTGCTGGAAGATATGTCCGTGCAGGCAATCAAGGTGGGCGGACTATACACCGCGGAAACGGCAAGCGTTGCCGCGCAAGTCGCCGCCGACTACAGCCAGGTGCCGCTGGTGCTGCACCTGGGTCAGCGCGCCCCGCTGCCGGCGGATGCCGCCGACGAGGACGACGCCGACGATCTGCTGGCCGCCACCCTTGAACTCGTGCTGCCGCAAACTGATCTGCTGGTCATCGAGCACCTGCGTCTGGCGCAGTGGCATGCCGATGGCGACATCGATATCGGGGACGCACCTTCGCCCATGCACGCCCTGGTGGCGGCGGGCGCGGAATGGGTGCTGGTGCTGGGCAGCCCCCAGCGCCCCGGCCATTACGCCAACGTGCTGCTCGGCCCTGCCGGCCAGACGCACACCTGGCCGTGGCAGGCGCCGCCGGATCGCAACGGCGACGCCGGCGGCTTGGCCGCAACCGCCATCACCGCCATGCTGGCGCGCGGGCTGGAAATGCCCGAAGCCGTGCGCCAGGGCCTGGCGCATGCCGACGCGTCGGTGGCCGCCAGCTTCCTGCCGGGCATGGGCCGGCGCATTCCCAACCGGATTCAACCGCAATGAAACCGCTGCGTTTTCCCGCTGGCCTGTATGGCGTCACCCCGGAATGGGACGACACCGAACGCCTGATGCAGGCGGTGCGCAAAGCTGCCGAAGGCGGCATGCGCGCCCTGCAACTGCGCCGCAAGAACGTGCCCGACTCGGTGCGCGCCGAACAGGCGCGCGCGCTGGCGCCGCTGTGCCGCGAGCTGGGCGTGGTGTTTCTGATCAATGACGACTGGCGCCTGGCGCTGGACGTCGGCGCCGACGGCGCACACGTCGGCCGCGAAGACGCCAGCCTGGCGCACATCCGCGCCGAAGCCGGCCCCGACCTGATCCTGGGCGGCTCCAGCTACGACGACCTGACGCGCGCCCGCGAACTGCTGGACGCCGGCGCCGACTACATCGCCTTCGGCGCGATGTTCCCGTCGACCGTCAAACCAGACACCGTGCGCGCGCCGCTGTCGGTGCTGACCGAAGCCCGCCGTCTGGTCGAAGAACGCGACGCGCCCCGGCCCGCCGTGGTCGCCATCGGCGGCATCACCCCCGATAACGCGCTGCTCGTCGCCCAGGCGGGCGCCGATTCCATCGCCGTCATCACCGGACTTTTCGAAGCGCCCAGCATCCGAGCCGCCGCGGCGGCCTGCTCCGCGCCCTACTCAACCCATCGCAAGCCTTGAACGCCATGTCCCGTAACGAACAGCTTTTCGAACGCGCCTGCCGCAGCATCCCCGGCGGCGTGAACTCGCCCGTGCGTGCCTTCCGCTCTGTCGGCGGCACGCCGCGCTTCATCAAGCGTGCGCAGGGCCCGTACGTGTGGGACGCGGACGACAAGCAGTACATCGATTACGTGGGCTCGTGGGGCCCCGCCATCCTGGGCCACTCGCACCCCGAAGTGGTGCGCGCGGTGCAGGAAGCCGCCGTCAACGGCCTGTCGTTCGGCGCCCCCACCGAAGCCGAAATCGAACTGGCTGAAGTGCTGATTTCGCGTCTGCCGTCGCTGGAGCAAGTGCGCCTGGTCAGCTCGGGCACGGAAGCCACCATGACGGCCATCCGTCTGGCGCGCGGCGCCACGGGCCGCGCCAAGATCGTGAAGTTCGAAGGCTGCTACCACGGCCACTCGGACAGCCTGCTGGTCAAGGCGGGCTCCGGCCTGCTGACCTTCGGCAACCCCAGCTCGGCGGGCGTGCCGCCGGAATTCGTGTCGCACACGCTGACCCTCGAATACAACAACCTGGACGCCGTGCGTGAGGCCTTTGCGCAGCACGGCGCCGACATCGCTTGCATCATCGTTGAGCCGGTTGCCGGCAACATGAACCTGATCAAGCCCGCGCCCGGCTTCCTGGAAGGCTTGCGCGAAGTCTGCACGCAGCACGGCGCGCTGCTGATTTTTGACGAAGTGATGACCGGTTTCCGCGTCGGCCCGCAAGGCGTGCAGGGCCTGACGGGCGTGAAGCCCGACATCACCACGCTGGCCAAGGTGATTGGCGGCGGCATGCCGGTGGGCGCCTTTGGCGGCAGCGCCGAAGTCATGAAGCATATCGCCCCGCTGGGTGGCGTTTATCAAGCCGGCACGCTGTCGGGCAACCCCGTGGCCGTGGCCGCGGGCCTGGCCACGCTGCGCTTGATCGCCGCGCCCGGTTTCTACGAGAAGCTGTCGGCCCAGACCACCAAGCTGGCCCAGGGTTTGCAAGAACGCGCCCGCGCCGCCGGCCTGGCATTTTCCGCGGATTCCGTGGGCGGCATGTTCGGCATCTATTTCAGCAACTCGGTGCCGGCCACGTTCGCCGAAGTGTCCCAGTGCGACACGGCGGCGTTCAACCGCTTCTTCCACGCCATGCTGGACCACGGCGTGCACTTCGCGCCGTCCGCGTTCGAAGCGGGCTTCGTGTCGGCCACGCATGACGACGCCGTGATCAAGTCCACGCTGGATATCGCCGAAAAGGTTTTCGCGGCGATGTAAGCCTTGCGGGGCGCCCGCTATGCCGGGCGTCCCTGAATCAGCTCGCGGGACTTCGCACCTGACAGTCCCGCAGCGCCTTGCTCAAGGCGTCTTGTAGCGCTCGTACAAGGCCGTCACGTCCCTGACGTACGCCTGCGTTTCCGCATACGGCGGCACCGCGTCGTACTTGCGCACCGCCCCTTCCCCCGCGTTATACGCCGCCAGCGCCAGGTCCAAGCGGCCCGGATACTGGTCGATCAATCGGCGCAAATGGCGTGAGCCCGCTTGCACGTTCGTCGCCGGGTCCACCAGCGCGCGCTCGATGTCATCCACCGCCAGCACGGACGCGGCCGTCGACGGCATCAACTGCATCAGGCCGAGCGCGCCCTTGGGCGAACGCGCATCGCTGCGAAACCCCGATTCAATCGCGATGACAGCCGTCAGCAGCGCCCGGTCCACGCCCGAATCCTGCGCCGCGCGAGCGATCAGGCCGTCGTGCGCGGTGGGCGGCTTGGCGTCCCCCCAGCGCAGGGCGCGGGAAGTAGGCGTCGACGAAAGCGATGCGAGTTTCGCGCCGTCCCCGGGCTGCGGCGGGCATTCCAGACAGACCTTGATGCCGTTGCCCCGCCACACGGTGCGCGCCTGCGCCCGCTTGTAATACTTGGCGTAGCCGGTGGGCACTTTCATGGCGCGCCAGACGCCGTAGGGGTCTTTGTAGCGGTAGATATCGGCGGCTTGGGCAGGGCTTGCGGGCGCCAGCGCCAGCGCGCCCGCCGCAATGGCCGTCAGCGCCGCCACGCCCCCGGCTCGCGCCAGAAGGGCGCGAAAGGCCGGCAGAATGGATCGGTGAGGACATTGCATGTCGGGGCTCCGGCGGCGTCCAAAGACGCGTTGGCGAGTCCCTATGCTGCGGCGATCAGTCCGGTTTGTCGCTCGGTCCTACGTCCTAGTCCCCCGCCGCGAGTCAAATCCCAATGTGAAACAGGGCCGTAACTAGGACAGATGACCGACGCTGCGCTAGAATATGTCGCAATATTTCGTTTATTTACCAAATGAATGAACCTGGCCGCTTCGTGCCAGGCGGGAGAGGCTGAGATGGACGCAGAAAACACGCTCCAGCTGGTGCTGGATGCCACGACCAACGTCCTGACGGCGCTATACACGCCGCCTCCGCGCCCCGAAGCGCCGTTGTCAGACGATGACCCCACGGCCGACGCCGCCAGCACGGACGCCGCCCCCGCAGATGCAAGCGGCGAAGCCGCTTCCGAGCAAGACACCGACACCGCCGTCGCGGTGGACCCCGCCCCCCACATCAATCCAGACGCTCCCAACTGGGACACGCTGACCGCCGCCGCCGTCGCGCACGGCTGGACCGCCGACGCGCTGGACAACCACGCCGCGCTAGCCTTCATCGAACGCTGCCGCAGCGCCACCGAGCCGGTGCAGTTTCCCGTAGGCCAGGTCGTCGACGGCTCGTTCGAACTGGAGCTCGACCCGTCGCGCATGAGCGCGCTGCTGACGCTGCATCCGCCCAAGGGCGGTCAGCCTGTCACGTTGGACATGGTCCGCCACGCCATCGCCGACCGCGGCATTGTGCACGGCGTGCTGGAGCAAGCGTTGGCCGAAGCGGTCGAACAGGGCCGCCGCGAAACGGTGATGATTGCCCAAGGCACGCCGCCCACGCGCGGCACCCCCACCCGTTTTGAAAGCCTGCTTGATCGCCTGAAACCGCGCACCCAGGAAATCGACGAACTGGCCCATGTGGACTACCGCGACTTGGGCAGCCTGCTGCTGGTGTCGCCCGGCACCCCGCTGATGCGCCGCATTCCGCCGTTGCCCGGCGTGGACGGCACCAACGTGCTGGGCGAACCCGTGCTGCCCGACGAGATGCCCGACACGCCCTTCTCCAAGGAGCTGTCCGGCGTGGCGGTCGACCCGGAAGATCCGCTGCTGCTGCGTGCCACCATCGCCGGCACGCCCACGCTGATCAGCCAGGGCGTGCAGGTGAACCCGATGGTAGAAGTGGACGCCGTCAACCTGTCCACCGGCAACATCACGTTTGAAGGTTCGTTGCAGGTGCGCGGCGACATCGCCGCCACCATGGAAGTGCGCGTGACAGGTGACGTGGTGGTCAACGGCACCATCGAAGCGGCGCTGGTCGAGGCCGGTGGCAGCGTCACGGTCAAGGGCGGCATCATCGGCATGGCCGAAGCGCTGCAAGACGCCGCCGCCACTGCGCGCACCGCCCACATCGTCTGTGGCGGCACGCTGAAGGCGAAGTTCATTGAAAACGCCATCATCAGCGCGGGCAAAGACGTAGAGGTGGAACGCGAAATCCGCCAAAGCAGCATCGCCGCGGGCGGCAGCGTGCTGGTCGGCCCGCCGAACACGCAGCAAAGCGCCATCACCGGCGGCCAGACGCGCGCCTTGAACGCGGTGCGCGCGGGTACGCTGGGTTCGCCCTCGGGCATTCCCACGCTGATCCAGGCGGGTCTGGACCCTCACGCCGACATCAAGCGTTCGGCGTTGACGCGCAAGCGCCTGAAGATGAACGAAGAAAAGGCCAAGCTGGAACAGCTGCTGATCTTCCTGCAAGCCAACCCGCAGCGTGCGCCGGCTGATGTGGCCGAGCGCGCCCGCAATACGCACGTCAAACTCGCGGGCGACCTGCTGGCGCTGGAAGAAGAGGAAGGCCAGCTGATCCGCGACCTTCAGCCCCTGCATACCGCCGTGATCACCGCCACGCGGCGCTTTTGCAGCGGCACAAAGATCCAGCTGGGCAACAAGATGCAGGAATTCCTGGAAGATCAGGTCGGCGGCAAGGCCGGGCTGGAAGAAGGCGAGATCGTCATCCGCTGACCTCGCCCCCGGGGTGATCCGGCCGCCGTCAGATCACCCACCCGCGGCCATCACGCCACATCAAGGCGCCAACATCAAGGCGCCAGTTCCTTGAACCAGACCCGCGGCGAGATGCCGCGGTCTGGCCCCAGGATGGAAAACCCGCCATCCACCGGGATATCCACACCCGTCATCCACGACGCGGCATCCGAACACGCAAAGCACACGGCGGCGGCAATCTCGTCACCTGACCCCACGCGGCCCAGCGGATGAAAATGCGCGCCCACCGCATCGGCGGCTTGGCGCGAGCCCCCCGACAATTGCTCAACCGACGGCGACCACGTCCACGCCGGCGACACCGCCAGCACGCGCACCCCGGACGGCGCCAGCTCTACCGCGAAGTTCTTGGTAATTTGCAGCATGGCCGCCTTGGACGCCGGATACAGCGCGCGCCCCGCCGCCCCGAACTTGCCGCCCGTGCTGCCCATGTTCACCACCACCCCGCCGCGCGGAAGGTGCGCCGCCGCCATTTGCGTGAAGATGGCGGCCGACACCAGGTTGGTGTCCAGCGTGCTGTGCCATTCCTCGCGCGAGGACGCGAGACCCCGGTCCGCGTACTGGCAGGCGTTGTTCACCAGGATGTCGAGCCGGCCGAAGCGCGCCAGCGCGGCATCAATGCAGCGTTGGATCTGCGCGTCCTGGCCGATGTCGGTCTCGCAATACAGGGCACGTTCGCCCAGCTCCTGCGCCAGCGCCTCGCCAGCGGGCGCGTTGCGCCCCACCAGCACCACATTGGCGCCCGCCGCCACCAACCCGCGCGCGATGTCGGCGCCCAAGCCCTGCGTGCTGCCGGTGACGATGGCGGTCTTGCCGGCCAAGCCGGGAAAGCCTGAGAAATCCATGAACAATCCTTGATCAGTGCGGCGCGGCGGCCCAGCGCACAGCATCCGCCACCGAGCCCGTTTGCGCAATCAGCCGCATGCTGGCAAGCGACGCCTGATGCACCGCTTCATCGGCGGACGCGCACGCATCTTCCGCCACCATCACATCAAAGCCGATATCCGCCGCATGGCGCACCGTGCCTTCCACCACCGAATGCGTCGCCACGCCCGCCACCACCAGCCGGCGCGCGCCAATCACCCGCAGCGTTTCTTCCAGCGGCGTGCCGTAAAAGGCGCTGATGCGCGTGTGCTTCACGATGAACTCGCGCGAGCTGCCGGGCAGCGGCTGCAACCCGTCATAGAACGCGCTGCCCCACTGCCCTTCCGGCACTGCGCCAATGGTCGCCACGTTGCGGAAGATCTCGCAGTTGGCCAGCAGGTCGGCGTAGTCGGGCCGAAACGCGATGCGCACGTGCACGATGGGCAAGCCTTGCTTGCGCGCACCGTCCAGCAAGGCGGCGGCGCTATCCAGCAGGCGCTGGCGCGCGCCGTTGTCGGCATCCAGCCCGACGCGGATCTTGCCGTCGGGATGCAGCACGTCATTCTGATAGTGCAGCGCCAGCACCGCGGTGTCCGTCATCATCAAACGAACACCTCGAACACATCGTGCACGTCGTCGCAATTGACGATGTCCACGCGCTTCATGCGGATGCGCCAGCTGTCGCCCTCGGCGGCCAGCTTGTGCGTGTAGCGGCCGGCCAGCTGACGCGGCTGGCGCTTGCGCCATTCCGTCATCTGGAACACAGAATGCACCACCAGATTCCCGCCCGCATCCACGCCTTCCACCTGCACACCGCCCACCAGCCGCACGCTGCGCGTGGGCGGTTGCTGCGACCAGTTGCGCGGGTGCTCCAGGCGCCGGATGCGCACGTCACGCAGCATGCGGTCTTCCCAGAACAGCGAAATGTGGTCGTACGGACTTTGCTGTTCGTGCGTGCGCGGCATCCAGTACATGCCGTCCTGCGTCCACAGCGCCTGCCAATCGTCATAGCGCCGCTCGTCCAGCAGCCGCGCCTCGCGGTACAGAAACTGGGCGATGCGGTGGTAGGCATCCGCCGGCACATCCGCCGGCGACAGGTTCGTCGTGCCGACGTCGAATTCCAGATCTAGCAGCATGCGCCTTCTCCCGTGCCAGACGCGTTCCCGTTCGGCGCCGCGCCGGCTTCCATATAAGTCTTCCACGCGCGAAATTGGTTGCGCATGGGCAATTCGCTGGTGCCGTTCACAGACACCATGCCGTCGGCGTCGCTGCGGTCGCTGCCGTGGTAGCGGTGCATGCTGACCCACTCGCCGCCGCGCGTGGCGTTGCCTTCCTGGCAGCGGTTATAGAGTTCGATATCGTCCGGCATGACGTTGGACGACGGCGAGTTGATGACGTTGGCGTACAGCATGGCGCGCTTGAACACGCCGTCGGGTGCGCCCTTGCAGCGGAACGTCTGAATCTCGATCAGCGTGCGGTCCACGGCAATCGGGCGGATCACGCGGAACTGCTGGAACACCGTGTGCGGCGAGCCGCTGCCGTAGATCACCGTGTTGTGGCGGTTCATGCCCAGAATCTCGCGGGCGCGATCTTCGCCGTAGGCGGCCGTCAGCGTCTCGAAGTGCGCGCGCGACACCGGGTCGCGTTCGGCCGCCCCCGGGTTGAAGATGCCTTCCATGTAGCCGTGGCCGTTGTCATAGGCGCGCAGCTCCAGCTTTTCCCAGAACTCGTAGGGCTCGCCGTTGCCGTCCATGATGTGCAGCTCAAGCGGCATCTCGCCCATTTCCTTGGCCTCGTCGCGGGCCGCGGCGTAAGACGATTCATGCGTGACACGGGCGTGCATGGTGTCGTGCAGGTTCTCGTAGAACACCTTCCAGTTCGACCGCTGCATCACGCGGAAGATGCCGCCTGCCACTTCGACTTCGCCCACCGGGGAACGGTCGCACAGGTTGTCGATCGACGAACGCACACCGCCCAGAAAGTCGGTCAGCTCGGGGCCTTCCTTGGACTGGCTGGCGAACACAAAGCCGCGATAGCTTTCCACGCGCGCCAGGCGCCGCATGGAAAACGCCGGGTCAGTGGGGTCATACGACGTGCCTTCCAGCCCTTGCTTGAGCGGCACGCCCAAGTGGCTGCCATCCAGCTTGAACGTCCATGCGTGATAGGGGCAGCGGAAGAACTTGCCCACGCAACCCTCGCCATCGGCCACCACTTTTGCGCCCTTGTGCGGGCAGCGGTTGTACAGCACGTGCACGCGGCCATCAGAGGCGCGCACCATCAGCACGTCCTGGTCGCCCACGCGGGTGGTGTGATAGTCGCCCGTCTTGGGCACTTGGCTTTCATGGCCCACGTAGATCCAGGCGCGGCCGTAGATGCGCTGCATCTCAAGATCAAAAATGGCCGGGTCGGTGTACACGCCGCGGTGCACGCTATCGCCGCGCACCATCGCGGCCAATTGTTCTTCGGTGTAAGACATGTCGCTCTCCTACTTGTTGGCGCTGTCTTTCCAACGCGCCATCAGCGTGTTGGACGGCAAGGTCTCGTCCAGCAGCTTCGCCGCCGTTTCGCGGCCCGCCACCGGCAGCCCCTTGGGGTCCAGCAAACCCACCTGCACCAGCACGCTGGCCTGGTCCCAATAGATGTGCTCGTGATAGAGCTTGTCGCCGCGGAACTTCACGATGGCGATCAGCGGAATCTCAACCGGGCGGCCGGTCGGCGCGACGCCGGGCAACAGCCAATCGATCTCGTTCGTGTGCGTGAAGCAGAACAGCAGTTCATCCACGATCTGGGTTGCGCCCACCGTGCGCGACAGCGGAATCAGCCGCGTATCCGGCGGGTTGCTGTTAACGAAATGATGCTGATAGAAGCGCGACAACTCCTTGTGGCCCACGCCGCCCGTCATGGTCGGGATATGGTTCACATAAGGCTCGGCCACCATCGTGGCCATGGTGGCGGCGACGTCGCGCGTGCCGAATTCGTACTCGCAGTGCTTGTCCCACAAGGCCGAATAATCGAACTCCGGGCCGATCGCACGTTGCAAGGCCGCCATGCTGCGCTGGTGCGCCATCAGGGCGGACGGCTTGTCGTAGTGATCGCCGCCCGTGCGCGCAAACGCGTGGTCCATGCCCGGGTACACGTAAAGCTCCACGCCGGGCTTGCCACCCAGCGCGTCCAGGATGCGCTGGCGCGCGGCGGGCGGACAGAAGCCATCCTGCTCGGCAATGTGCAGCACCAGCCGGCCGCGCAGGGTCGCCGCTTCGTCCAGGCTGTCTTCAATGCCCACGCCGTAATAGCCCACGGCCACGTCCACATCGGTGCGGCACGCGGCCAGATACGCCAGCTTGCCGCCCAGGCAATAGCCCAGCACGCCCACACCGCCCTGCTGTTCAGGCAGCTCGCGCAACTGCGCGATGGTGGACGCGATGTCTTTCAAGCCCTGCTCCACGTCAAAGCCCTTGTACAGCTCGAACGCGCGCGGCATGTCGGCCGGGCCGTCGGTCAGCTGGATGCCGGGCTGCTGGCGCCAGAACAAATCCGGCACCAGCACCACATAGCCCTCTTCGGCCAGCAACTGCGCCGCGCGGCGCATGAAGTCGTTCACGCCAAAAATTTCCTGGCACAGCACCAGGCCCGGGCCATGGCCCGAGGCCGGCACGGCCAGGTAAGCGCCAAAGGACTTGCCATCGTGCGAGGGTATCGTCACCTCACGCGTCGTGATGTTCTGGGTCATGCGATTCTCCTTGTGATGCGCAATGCGCAGTGCGCGATGCGTATTGCCTTACTTCATCTGGCAGGCGGCAGCGAACGGGTCCTGGTACTGCGTCAGCACCGTGCCCGACAGTTTGTTGCCCAGCTTGCCATCCGCGCCCGCCTCGACGACGCGCAGGTAATAGTTCTGGATCGGATATTGGTTGCGGTTGAACTTGAAGTCACCCCGCACCGATTTGAAATCCGCGCGCCGCAGCGCCGGACGCAGCGCGTCGGCCTCAAGCTTGCCGCCCGTCTGGCGCACGGCGCTGTCCAGCAGCATGGCCGCGTCATAGCCTTGCGAGGCATACAGCGTCGGGCTGCGGTTGTACGTCTTCTTGAAGTCGTCCACAAACTTGCGGTTGGCCGGGTTATCCAGGTCAGCCGCCCATTGCGACGTGTTGTGCAGCCCAGCAATGGGCGCGCCCACCGCGGCGATCGTGTCCTCGTCGCCCGAGAAGCCCGGCGCCAGCAACGCGATGTCTTTCGACAAGCCAGCGCCGTTGAACTGCTTGATGAAATTCACGCCCATGCCGCCGGGCAGAAAGAAGAACACGGCGTCCGGCTTGCTCGCGCGCAGGCGCGTGATCTCAACGCCGTAGTCCAATTGGCCAAGTTGGGTGTAGATCTCTTCCGACAAGCCGCCCTTGTACAGACGCTTGAAACCGTTGAGCGATTCGCGGCCGCCCGGATAATCGGGCGCAATCAGCGCCACGCGCTTGAAGCCCTGGTCCGCGGCGTACTTGCCCATGGCTGCGGGAATGTCCTCGTTCTGCCAGGCCACCGCAAAGAAATTGGGGTTACAGCCCGCGCCAGCGTAGTTTTCCGGCCCGGTATTGGTGCTGAGATAAATCGTGCCCGACTGCAAAATGGCCGGCATCACCGGCAGCAACACATTCGAAAACACGATGCCCGTCATGACATCCACGCGGTCACGCTTGAGCAGCCGCTCCACCGCCTGACGGCCCGTGTCCGCCTTCTGCTGATCGTCCGCCACCACCACTTCAGCGGGCAACCCGCCCAGCTTGCCGCCGGTATGTTGCAGCGCCAGATTGAACCCGTCTCGAATTTCATTGCCCAGCGCCGAACCCGGACCAGACAACGTGGTCAGCAAGCCAACCTTGACCTTGTCGGCGGCCGAAGCGCCAGCCACCGCAGACATGCAAACCAACGCCGCCAGCGCGCGCCGGCTCCAGAGATTTCGATTCATGTGCCACCCCGATTCGTCGCCAGCCGCGCTGGCGGAAAGCTGACAGATCCCGTCTGCCGTCGGTTCACGCATGCTGCCGATCAAAGTCGCCAAGCTTACGCGCCGCGACGACGCCCTCCAAGACGTGCCGGGAGGACCTTGCGGCTAGCGTATGCCGCCCGCCAGCCCGGCTCTATCCGATTCCGGCCAGTCTTATCCGGGATTCACTTAATTCCAAACGCTTGACGTTTAAATTACTCTGGCCGCTGACACGGGAGCGTTCCCGTCCCGGAGGCATCCATGCAAGGCTGGTCCCGACTCGCGCTTGCGCCGCTCTTCAAACGGCGTGTATTCAGCTCCACCCAACAAGACGAGACCCGCGCGCGCGTGTCCGAAGCCTTGAAAGACCACCGGCTGACCTGGAAAGGCGGCCGCGTGGACGCCGAGCTGAACCGCGGCCGCTTCGGCGCGCTGACGGTCTGTACGTTGCGCTACGGCGCCGAAGTCCACATCGAACCCGACCGCCTGCAAGACTTCATGCTGGTGCAAGTCCCGCTACGGGGCCGCGCCTGTATCGAATGCGGCGACGAGCGCGTCAACGCCAACCCCGACTGCGCCGCCGTCATCGCCCCCAACCGCCCGCTGCGGCTGCACTGGGAAGCCGGCTGCGAACAACTGCTGCTGAAGATTCCGCGCGGCAAACTCGAAGCCATCGGCCGCCGCGCCTTCGGCGACGCCGCCACCCGCCCGCTGGACTTCAGCCCCGCCCTGCGCCTGGACAACCCCATCGGCGCCGCCTGGCGCAGCATGGTCACCAGCCTGATCCACCTGTTGCCCACACTGGACGACGGCGCCCCACGCCCGCCCGCCGCGTGGCTGGAGCACATGGAAGACACGCTGGTCTTGCACCTGCTCTACAACCAGCCCAACACCTGGCAGCAGCAAGCCGGCCACTCCCCAGACGTCCCCCGCCGCCTGACGCTGGCCGAAACCTACATGCGCGACCACCTGTCCGCCCCACTCACCCTGACCGACATCGCCCGCCACGCCGGCGCCAGCGCCACCGCCTTGACCCGTTTGTTTCAGGAACACCGGGACACCACGCCGATGCACGCACTGCGCGCCTTACGGCTGGACACCGCAAGGCGCAAGCTGAAGACCGACGCGCAAGCGAGCGTGACAGAAGTCGCGCTAGGCGTAGGCTTCGGACATCTGGGGAGATTTTCGGAGTATTACCGGGAACGGTTCGGCGAATTGCCGAGAGAGACGAGGCGCGTGGCGTAGAGAGCAATTGAGGGGCGACGCGCGGCGTAGGGTCCACTCGACGCGCAACGCGCACATCGCCACGACGCACCACATCGCGTAAGCCCCACAAGGCCGCCCGCGCGGCCGGCATGGGGCGGGCCCCGCAAGATCATCCACCAGCCACCATTGACGAACGAAGCCCTAAGAAAGCCGCCCGCCCCCCGCTGACGTCATGCTTCTACTGGCGGAGCCTGGCGCGTTGGCGGCCCGGGGCGCGCGGGGCGTCGATAAGCCCGAGGGAATCGGAAGGCAGTCGCCGAAGGCGACAACGACGATGACGACGGGGAAGTCCGGAGCGAAGGCTCCGGACCGCAATCGTTGACCCGCGCGCCCCGGGCCGCCAACGCGCCAGGCGTCAACAGCAAGAACAGTACTGCCAACGCTAAACCGCAGCCGGCACCACAGCAGTCACCTCAATCTCCACCTTAGCCCGATCCTCAACCAGATCCGCCACTTCCACCGCCGTCATCGCCGGAAAATGCCGTCCGATGAACTCCCGGTAGTGCTTCCCGATCGCCGGATACGCCGCCACGTACTCATCCTTGTCCACGACATACCAAGTCATCCGGACAATATGCTCAGGCTTCGCCCCGCCCTCGGCCAAGATGGCGACAATGTTCGACAGCGTTTGGCGGACCTGGTCCGCCAAATCATCCGATTCGAACTGCTGCTGCCCATTCCACCCCACCTGCCCGCCCACGAACACGAGCTTGCTGCCCACCGTCATTTCGGTGAGCACACCATTCGAATAGCCCCGTGGCGCCATCCAATCCGGCGGTTGCAGAATCTTCATAACGTCTCATCCTATTTTTAAGAAAACAAACTACAGGGTGGCCCCCGCCGCTTACGCCGCGGGCGCCAGATAATCCTGCATGCGTTCCCGCAGGTCCGCAGGCATGGGCATGGACTTCATCGTCCGCAAATCCACCGTCACAATCGTCAGCGTGGCCGACAAGCGCAACTGGCCGTCCGGCCCTTCGAAACGCACCAGCGCCTTGAACGACGCGCCGCCAATCCGCTGCACGGAAAGCGTCTGACGCAAGCGTTCGTGCCAGCGGCTGGGCGCGCTGAAATCGCACGTCACCGACGCCATCGGCGTACCGATGTGCCGGTCCACATGCAGCGCATGAAACGGCAACCCCATGCCCTTGTCGAACCATTCTTCGACAAAGTCATTGATCATCTCGAAATAGCGCGGGTAGAAAACAATGCCCGCCGGATCACAATGACGGAAGCGGACTTCGACCTGGCTAGTGAAAGGTGCGGCCATGATGATTTCCTGATTGCCTGTTCAAGCCATATTGCGCAACGCAAACCGTTGCAGCTTGCCGGTCTCGGTACGCGGCAAGGCCGCCACGAATTCAATCGCACGCGGGTACTTGTAAGGCGCAATGTTCGCCTTCACGAACGTCTGCATCGCAGTGACCAACTCATCGCTGGGCGCAAAGCCCGGCTTCAGCACCACGAACGCCTTGACCACTTGGCCGCGCTCTTCGTCCTGCGCACCCACGACCCCGCATTCGGCCACGGCTTCATGGCGCAACAACGCGTCTTCCACTTCCGGGCCAGCAATGTTGTAGCCCGCCGACACGATCATGTCGTCGTTGCGCGCCTGATAGAACAGATAGCCGTCATCGTCCTGCACGAACGTATCGCCCGGCAGATTCCAGCCGCTTTGCACGAAACGGCGCTGGCGTTCATCGGCCAGATACCGGCACCCCGTGGGGCCCTTGATCGCCAGACGGCCCACCGTGCCATTGGGCACCGGGTTCATATCGTCGTCCACCACCTGCGCCACATACCCCGGCACCACGCGGCCAATGGCCCCGCGCTTCACGGCTTCGGGCGGGCTGGACACAAACACGTGAATCATCTCGGTGCCGCCAATGCCATCGATCATCTCGATGCCGCTGGCCTGCTTCCACAGCTGGCGCGTCGCGTCCGGCAAAGCTTCGCCCGCCGATACGCTCTTCTTCAAAGACGACAAATCAAACTTGCCCACCAGCGCCGCCATCTGACGATAGAACGTGGGCGCCGTGAACACGATGGTCGCGCGGAATTCCTGGATCAGTTCCAACAGGCTTTCCGGCGTCAGCTTTTCCGCCAGCACCGTGCTTGCGCCCACGCGCAGCGGGAAGCACAGCAAACCACCCAAGCCAAAGGTAAACGCCAACGGCGGCGTGCCGCAGAAGATGTCGTCCGGGCCGGGCTTGATCACATGCTTGGGGAACAGATCGCACATCGCCAGCACATCGCGGTGAAAGTGCATGCAGCCCTTGGGCGAACCCGTCGTGCCGCTGGTGAAGGCGATCAGGCACACATCGTCAGCCGCGGTATCGCAGGCGGTGAAATCGTCAGGCTTGGCTGCGGCCAACGCGTCCAGCGCATCGGGCGCGGCGTCGTTGAAATACATGATCTGCGACAGGCCCGCGCAGTGATGTTCGTGCTCGGGCTGCGCGCAGAATTGGGCTTCGTCCTTCAGGCGCGCATCGCACAGCACCGCCTGAATCTGCGCCTTCTCGATGATCTGCTTGAGCTCTTTGGCGCGCAGCAGCGGCATCGTGGGCACCGTCACCAGGCCTGCCTTGATGGCGGCCAGCCACGATGCGGCCATCATCGGATTGTTCGGCCCGCGCAACAGCAGACGGTTGCCGGGAACCAGCTTCATGTCCTCGGTCAGCACGCGTGCGATGCGGTTGGTCAGTGCGGCCAGCTCGCGATACGTCATCGTGGCGGGCTTGCCGTCCTGACGCCAGCGTAGCGCCACGCGGTCGCCAAAGCCGCGGTCGGCCATGGCGTCCACCAGTTCAACGGCGCAATTGAAGCGCTTGGGATACGCCACGTCGGGCCCGTCGAGCAAGAACTCTGGCCATTGTTCGCCCGGGGGCAGATTGTCCCGGGCAAAAGTGTCGATGTGGGCGGAGCTTTCCATGTCATTCCCCTTGGAGTGTGCGGTGCGGTGTGGTTTGCTTTGCGGAAGGTCGAGGGCTCGCTGGCCCCTTACGCCTTCAACAGTTCACGGGCGATGATCAACTTCTGCACTTCGGTGGCGCCTTCGTAAATACGCAGCGCTCTGATTTCCCTGTAAAGCTTCTCCACCGGCATCCCCGACACCACGCCTGCGCCCCCGAACATCTGAAGCGCGCGGTCGATCACGGTCTGCGCCGATTCCGTGGCCATCATCTTGGCCATCGCTGCTTCACGCGTGGTGCGCAGCTTTTGCACGTCGCGCATCCACGCGGCGCGATACGTCAACAACGCCGAGGCATCGATGGCCGTTGCCATGTCGCCCAGCGCCGCTTGCGTCAGTTGCAGGTCGGCCAACGTCTGGCCGAACATGCGGCGCGACTTGGCGCGCGCGAGCCCTTCATCCAGCGCACGGCGGGMAAAGCCCAGCGCGGCCGCGGCCACCGACGCGCGGAAAATATCCAGCGTCATCATGGCCAGCTTGAAACCCTGCCCGGCATCGCCCAAACGGTGCGACAGCGGCACCCGGCAGTTGTCGAACGTGATCGTGGCCAGCGGATGCGGCGCGATCAGTTCAATGCGTTCGCTGACCTCGAACCCAGGCGTGTCGGCATCCACCACGAAGGCGCTGATGCCACGCGCGCCCGGCGCTTCCCCCGTGCGGGCGAACACCACATAGAAGTCGGCGATGCCGCCGTTGGAGATCCAGGTCTTGGCGCCGTTCAACACGTAGTGATCGCCGTCGAGCTTGGCTTCGCAAGCCAGCGCCGCCACGTCCGAGCCCGCGTCGGGTTCGGACAGCGCAAAGGCGGCAATGGCTTCGCCTTGCGCCACGCGCGGCAGATAACGCTGGCGCAATTCGTCCGAGCCCATCAGCGAGATAGCGCCGCTGCCCAAGCCCTGCATGGCGAATGCGAAATCCGCCAGCCCTTCGTGGCGGGCAAACGTTTCGCGCAAAATGCAGACAGCGCGGGAATCCACTTCAGGCAGCGCGCCGCCCCAGGCGCCGCCCGGGCCGCCCGCCACGGCGTAGCGCAGCCAGCCGGCCTGGCCCATGGCCTTCACCAGTTTCTTGCAGGCCGCATCCGCGTCGTGATGGTCAACATCGCCCAGCGACTTTTCGCACCAGGCGTCAACGTCATGCGCCAGCTTGCGGTGCGCGTCGTCAAAGAAAGGCCAGTCCAGCCAGCTTGCGTCACGCATCATCAGTTCCCCTCGAAGACCGGCTTTTGCTTGGCCACGAAGGCCTCGTAGGCGCGATGGAAATCGCGCGTCTGCATGCAGATGGCCTGGGCTTCGGCTTCGGCCTCGATGGCTTCGTCCACGCCCATGTTCCATTCCTGATGCAGCAGCTTCTTGGTGACACCATGCGCAAAGGTCGGGCCGGCGGCCAGTTGGGCGGCCAGCGTCTGGGCGGCATCCGCCAGCGCGCCGGATTCGTGCAGCGCGTTGAAGAAGCCCCAGCTGGCGCCCTCTTCCGCCGTCATGGCGCGGCCCGTGTACAGCAGCTCAGACGCGCGGCCCTGGCCGATCATGCGCGGCAGCAAGGTGCATGCGCCCATGTCGGCGCCGGCCAAACCTACGCGCGTGAACAGGAACGCCGTGCGCGCGGCGGGCGTGCCCAAGCGCATGTCGGCGGCCAGCGCCACCATCGCGCCGGCGCCGGCGCACACGCCATCCACCGCGGCCACGATGGGCTGCGGGCAGGCGCGCATGGCTTTGACCAGGTCGCCCGTCATGCGCGTGAAGTCCAGCAGTTCAGGCATCGTCATCTTGGTCAGCGGACCAATGATCTCGTGCACGTCGCCGCCCGAGCAGAAGTTGCCGCCCGCGCCCGTCACGACCACAACTTTGACGTCGGTGGCATACACCAGCGAACGGAACAGGTCGCGCAGTTCAGCGTAGGAATCGAACGTCAGCGGGTTCTTGCGTTCCGGACGATTCAGCGTAACCGTGCCGATCTTGCCGTCGGCCGACACCTGCCACAGGAACGTCTTGGCCTGATAGCCGGCCATCGGACGTTTGTGGTGCTTCATGGTGTGCTCTTCGGACTGGGTGCTCATGGTGTCTCCGTTCGTTATCCAGGGGTTGATGGGGCGCGCCAGCCTTAGCCGGTCATGACTTCGCCGCCGTCCACGGCGATCGCCTGGCCGTTGATGGAGGCGGATGCCGGCAACGCCAGCCAGGCCACCGTCTCGGCCACTTCCTCGGGCTGCACCAGGCGGCCCTGCGGGTTGCGCTCGGCGAGTTTTGCCCGAGCGGCTTCCGGCGTCATGCCGGTCTTGTCCACGATGTTCGTGACCGCGCCGCGCACGATGTCGGTCTCGGTGTAGCCAGGGCACACCGCGTTCACGGTGACGCCCTTCGTGGCGGTTTCCAGCGCCAGCGAACGGGTCAGCCCGATCACGCCGTGTTTGGCGGCGCAGTAAGCGCTGACATAGCCGTAACCGATCAGCCCCGCCGTGCTCGCCACGTTGATGACGCGGCCCCATTTTTCTTGCAGCATGCCCGGCAGCGCGGCCTGGATGCAGTGGAACGTGCCGGTCAGGTTGACGGCAATCATCTGCTGCCACAGCGCCGAATCCGTGCGGTCAAAGCGCTGGCTGACGGCTTGGCCTGCGTTGTTCACCAGCACCAGTACCGGGCCGAATTCGCCTTCGGCCTGCGCGAAGGCCGCGCGCACCGACGCTTCGTCCGCGATGTCGGCACTGACGGTTTGCACCTGCCCCAAGCGGGCCAGACTGTCGGCGGCGGCGTCCAGCGCCGCCCCATCGCGGCCCAGCAGCGTGACGCGCGCACCGCGTTCAAGCAGCGCGCGGGCGCTTGCCAGACCGATGCCGCGCGCGCCACCCGTCACCAACGCGTGGCGGCCGGCGAGCGGTTGCGCAAGTGTTGTCATTTGATATCCAGTTGCGCCATGGCGGCGGCGCGTTCGAAGTTGGTTTCCAGTTGGCGCTTGCCCGCAAAATACTGGTTGGGCCACGCCACATCACGGTAGCCGACTCGCGCCGCCTCGCGTAGCGTCCAAGAGGCGTCAGCCAAATGGGGACGAGCTAGCGCGCACAGGTCGGCACGGCCCGAGGCGATGATGCCGTTGGCATGGTCGGCTTCGAAGATGGCGCCCACGGCGATGGTGGGAATGCCCGCTTCGTTGCGCACGCGGTCGGCGAACGGGGTCTGGAACATGCGGCCGTAGACCGGCTTTTCTTCCTTGCTGACCTGGCCCGACGAGCAGTCGATCATGTCGGCGCCCGCTGCCTTGAAGTAGCGCGCGATCTCGACGGCGTCGTCGGCGGTGATGCCGCCTTCCACCCAGTCGCTGGCCGAAATACGCACCGACATGGGTTTGTCTTCGGGCCACACTTCGCGCACGGCGCGGAACACTTCCAGCGGGAAGCGCAAACGGTTTTCCAGGCTGCCGCCGTACTCGTCGCCGCGGTGATTGGTCAGCGGCGAGATGAAGCTGGACAACAGGTAGCCGTGCGCGCAGTGCAGTTCCAGCCAGTCGAAACCGGCTTCCTGCGCCCGGCGGGCGGCCGAGATGAAGTTGTCGCGCACGTCGTCCATGTCGGCGCGCGACATGGCGCGCGGCGTCTGCGACACGCCTTCGATGTAGGGCAAGGCCGAGGCCGACAGCAGCGGCCAGTTGCCTTCGGCCAGCGGATGGTCGATCTTCTGCCAGCCCAGCTGCGTGGAGCCCTTGCGCCCGGCATGGCCCAATTGCACGCCGATGCGGGCGTCGCTGTTGCCATGCACAAAATTCACGATGCGGGCAAAGGCCTGCGTTTGGTCGTCGTTCCACAAGCCGGGGCAGCCCGGGGTGATGCGGCCATCCGGCGACACGCAGGTCATTTCCACCATGACGAGCCCGGCGCCGCCCATGGCGCGCGCGCCCAGGTGCACCAGATGGAAGTCACCCGGCACGCCATCGGTGCAGGAATACATGGCCATCGGCGACACCAGGATGCGGTTCTTCAGCCGCACGCCGCGCGCTTGGTAAGGCGTCAGCATGGGGATGGCCGGGCGCTGTCCGGATTCAGTGGGCGCGCCAGCGCGTTCGGCGATCCAGCGCTCGAAGCCTTCAAGCCAGGCCGGGTCGCGCAAGCGCAGATTTTCGTGCGAAATACGCTGCGAACGGGTCAGCAGCGAATAGGCAAATTGTTCGGGTTCCAGTTCGGCATAGCGTTCGACGTTCTCGAACCACTCGGTGGAGTTGCGCGCGGCGTTCTGGATCTTCAGCACTTCAACGCTGCGCACTTCTTCGTAGTGCTTCAGGCCGGCTTCCACACTGCCTTCGGCGCCGCTCAGGCAGCGCGCGAGTTCGATGGAATCTTCCAGCGCCAATTTGGTGCCGGAGCCAATCGAGAAGTGAGCGGTGTGGGCGGCGTCGCCCATCAGCACAACCGGCACGCGGCGCTGGCCACGCGCGGTATCCAGCGTGTTCCAGTGCACCCAGGTATTGCAGATGACGCGCGGGAAACGAATCCAGATGGCAGAGCCGCGCAGGTGCGAGGCGTTGCTGATCAGCGCATTTCCGTCCAGCCAGGGCGCAAACAGCTTTTCGCAATAGGCGATGCCCTCTTCCTGGCTCATCTGCTCGATGCCGGCGGCTTGCCACGTTTCTTCGGGGGTTTCCACGATGAAGGTGGACATGCCATCTTCGTAGCGATACGCGTGCGCCTGGAACCAGCCATGTTCGGTCTGGACGAAGGCGAAGGTGAAGGCGTCAAACACTTTCTTGGTGCCGAGCCAGACGAAGCGGCAACGGCGCTGGTCGATGTCGGGATGAAAGGTGTCGGCGTAGCGGGTGCGGATCTGGCTGTTGATGCCGTCGGAGGCAATGACGAGGTCAGCGTCGTATTCGCGGGCGATGGATTGATCGTCCTGGACGAAGTTCTCGAACACCAGCTTGACGCCAACTTCTTCGCAACGCGCTTGCAGGATGTTCAGCAGCTTCTTGCGGCCAATACCGATGAAGCCGTGGCCGCTGCTGCGAATGCTGCGGCCTTTGAAGTTGATGTCGATGTCATCCCAATGGTTGAACGCATCGCCAATGGTTTGAGCGGAAACGGGATCGGCTTCACGCAGGTTCAGCATGGTGGCGTCGGAGAACACCACCCCCCATCCAAAGGTGTCATACGGACGGTTGCGTTCGATGACGGTAATGTCGTTGGCAGGGTTCTGCAGTTTCATGAGCAGACCGAAATACAGGCCGGCGGGACCGCCGCCGATGCAGACTATTTTCATTGCCGTATACGCTCCGAGGTACGCGACAGTCGCTCGTTTATCTAGAGCGGGGGGCCGCGGATATTTAGGTCTGGATAGTTTAGGCTTGAAATATATACCTGAAGTTGAGGGTTCGCAAATGGGGGAAAGCTATTAGGTGCGGGGGGAAAGGGGGACGGCTTCTGGGGGGTGTGGGGTGGGCGGGCGTAGGGGGCTGGTGGGTGGGGGGGTGTTGGGTGGGCGCTCGTAGGGGCTTCGTGGGATGAGGTTGTTTTGGGCGGGCGGGCGTGGGAGCTTCGTAGGTCGCCCATCGTCGGGGTGGGCGTGACGGCGCGCGCCCACGATTGCGGTCCGGAGCCTTCGCTCCGGACTGCCCCGTCGTCATCTTCGTCCAGGCCTTCGGCCTTCCCTTCAGATTCCCTCGGGCGCATCAAGGTTGCGCGCCGTCACGCCCACCCCGACGACGGGCTGCCGATGTCTTGGGTCGGGGCGCTGCTAGGGTGTGCATTAGTGACGAGTGCTGCGATGCCCGCCGAGTGGCGGCCGCGCGGGCGGCCTTACTCGGCATACGCAGTGGTGCGCGTTTGGATGGGGTTCGCTTTCGCGAATGTGGGGGAGTTGTTTGCTAGTGGTGCCCCCGCACTTTTTTTTTGGGGGGGGTAGAGGGGTGGCGCGCGTCCGGCACTGCCTTGCGCGTGCCGACCCGTCGCGCGCCACCGCACCGGCGTTCAACGGGTGGACGTGCCTCGAGGGATGGGTGAAGTGCGGCAAGCCATCAAGAAGAACTCGAACAAAGCCGCCACACGCGAAGCGAAAAGCATCACCGCGCACCCCGACGCGTAAGCTCCACAAGGCCGCCCGCGCGGCCGGCATGGAGCGGGCCCCGCAAGATCTTCCATCACTCAAATCCCCGTGGCGAGAACCTCAAAGACCCTGACCGTCCCCGCTGACGTGAGATTGCAACTTCCAGAGCCCGTGGGTTCGGGGGCCTGGGGTGCGCGGGGCGTCGATAAGCCCGAGGGAATCCGTAGGGAGCCGAAGGCGTACGAGGATGACGCAGGGGCAGTCCGGAGCGAAGGCTCCGGACCGCAATCGTTGCCCCGCGCACCCCAGGCCCCCGAACCCACGGGCGTCTTAAGAACCCATGTTTAATGCAGCCTGACACCCGACTGCTACGGCCTGCCCCGCAGCCACTCCTCAAGATCATTGGCTGGCAACGGCGGCGAAAACAAGAAGCCTTGACCCGCTGCACACCCCTGCTCGATCAAGAATCGCCGCTGTTCCTCGTTCTCCACACCCTCGGCAACCACCGGCAGACTCAAACTTTCCCCGATACGAATCACCGCACTCGTCAGCGCGCGCGCGGCATCATCGCTTTCCAACCCTTGGACAAAGCTTCGATCCAGCTTCAGTTCGTCCACGATCAGCCGCCGCAAGTGACCCAGGCTGGAATACCCCGTCCCGAAGTCATCCATCGACAAGCGCACGCCTAAGCGATGCAGCTCCGCGATCGTCCGCAACGTGCCCGCCGTCGCATCCAGCACCACGCCTTCGGTGATCTCCAGCATCAAATCCGCCGGGGCCAGACCGAACTCGGCCAGCGTTGCCGCGATCATTCTCGGCAAATTTAAATTGTGGAAGTTGGTCGCCGACAGGTTCACCGATACCGACGGCACGCGCAGGCCGTTGTTGCGCCAGATCGACAGTTGCGAACACGCCTCGCGCAGCGCCCAGTCGCCCAGGTCGCCAATCAGCCCGCACTCTTCGGCCAGCGGCACGAAGCGCACGGGCGAAATGTCGCCCAGCGTGGGATGGCGCCAGCGGGCCAGCGCTTCCACCCCGTACAGGCTGCCGTTCTTCAAGCCCACTTGCGGCTGATAGTGCAAGCGCAGCGCCTTGGCTTCCAGCGCGTCGCGCAGCGCCGCTTCCAGGGCCAGACGCTCTTGCGCCTGGCGGTTCATCTCGGCGCTGAAGAAAGAAATTCGGTTGCGGCCCGCCGTCTTCGCCTGGTACATCGCCATGTCGGCGTGGCGCAGCAGCGTATCCATGTCGCGCCCGTTCTCCGGGAACACGCTGATGCCGATGCTGACCGATGGGTTCAGCGTGATGCCGCCCACCGAAAACGGCTGCGCCAACGCCACCAGGATGTGCTCAGCGGCGGCGGTCAGGCGGCCGTGTTCGAAGTCCGGCATCAGCATCACGAACTCGTCGCCCGACAGCCGGCCCACGATGTCAGCCGGCCGCGCCAGGCGGCGCAGGCGTTGGGCCACATCGCGCAAGAGCGCATCGCCGATGGGATGGCCCAGCGTGTCGTTGACCTGCTTGAAGCGGTCCAGGTCCAGGAACAGCACCGCCACGCGCTTGCGCTCGGGTTCGGCGCGCGCGATGGCCTGCTCGGCTTGCGCCAGCAGCAGGTTGCGGTTCGGCAGGCCCGTCAGTTCGTCGTAGAACGCCAGTTGGCGGATGCGGGCGCGGGCTTCCTCGCGCTCCAGCGCCAGGGCGCACAGATAGACGCAGACATCCACCAGGCGATGATGGAAATCGTCGGGCAGACGGCGTTCGCGGAAATAGAAACAGAAGGTGCCGATCACCCGGCCGTCGCTCGACTTGATGGGCGACGACCAGCAGGCCTTCACGTCTTCCGGCAACGGCAGGTGGCGGTAGTCGTCCCAGAGCGGGTCGGTGGCGATGTCCGGCACGATGACCGGGCGGCCCAGGAATGCGGAAGTGCCGCAGGCGCCGGCTTGCGGGCCGATCTTCACGCCGTCCAGCGCATCGGTATAGGGGGCCGGCATGCTCGGGGCCGCCAATGGCCGCAGGTGGCCGGTGTCGTCCACGCGCAGCACGGTGGCCGCCACTTCGGGCGCCAGGCGCTCAACCTCGCGGCACACCATGTTCATGACCTCGACCACCGAGGCCTCGTTCACCATGGCTTGCAGCACGCGGCGTTGCAGCACCTCGTGCACCTTGGTCGGCGTGATGTCGGTCAGCACGTCCACGACATTGACGAGCGTACCGCGGTCATCGAACACGGAGTTCGCCATGACCGACACCCACAGCGGCTTGCCGCCGCGGTCGTAGACCAGGACGTCCTTGTGGAACCCTTCGCGGCAGGCGATGCGGCGGTCCAGCTCTTCGCGGGTGCCGCCGTCGGGGCGGCCACCAGCCAGCAGTTCGCCCAATTCCTGGTGCAAGGCGTCGCCGCGGGCGAAGCCCAGCATGCGCTGAAAGCCGTCGTTCACATAGACGATGCGGCCATCGCAACCGGAGACCGCCACCGCGTTGCCCGTTTCGTTGATGCCCAAGAGCAGCAGGCGGACTTCTTCCTGGCGCTCGGCGTCCGCGATGGATTTGCGCGAAATGACCGAGATGCGCGCGACGTCGCCCTCATCGTTGCGCAGCGGCATATACGTGGCTTCGATCCACAGCGTGCCGCCATTTTTCATGCGGTAGCGGCAGGTGCCTGAAAAGTGTTCGCCCTGGAGCAATCGGGTCCAGATCTGCTCCCCGCTGGCGATGCCCTTGCCTTCGTCCATGCTGTCGCACAGCATGTCGTGGCGCAGCGCCAGGGCCTCTTCGCGGGTATAACCCACGGCGGCCAGGAAATTGGCGTTGGCGTTCAGCAGCGAACCGTCGGCATCGAAATCGAACAGCAACAGCGCCCGATCCATCGACGTCAGATAATTGCCCGCATGCCACGCGGCGCCCTGGGGGCCCGCGCTCGAAACGCTTACATGAGTATCAAGCATAAGGGGCTCCATACCGGAATACAGCTGATCCGGTTTCATTCAGCGCTTTGGAAAGCCTAGCGTCACGCGGTCGCGTCCGTCCTGCTTGGCCAGGTACAGCGCCTGGTCAGCACGGCTGAGCGTTTCCGAGAAGGTCTCGCCCAACTGGTGATGCGCCATGCCGATACTGACCGTCAACCTCAATACTTCGTCGCCCGCCTCAACCGCCAGCCCGCGCACCGCGCCGACCAGCCGGTCCATGACGCCTTGCGCGGCTTCGGGCCGCGTGTTGGGAAGCAGCACCAGAAATTCCTCCCCGCCCCAACGGCCGCACAAATCATATTCACGCAGGCTCTTGACCAGCACGCCGGCCAGCTCAACCAGCGCGCGGTCGCCCGCTTCATGGCCGAAGCGGTCATTGACCGCTTTGAAGTGGTCCACATCCAGCATCGCCACGACAAAGCTCTCGCCGCTGCGTGCCACCCGCCCGACTTCCTGCTTGATCATTTCCATCAAGGCGCGCCGGTTCAGCAAACTGGTCAGCGGATCGCGGTTGGACGTTTCTTCCAGCGCCACATTCAGGTCGCGCATCATGCTCTGGTAGTGATCGGAAATGCGTGCAATGCGCGTCAAGCGCCGCAACTGGCGGTCAAACTTGTCGTACAGGCCCAGCTCGCGCTCATGCGCCATGGTCTGATAGGCGTCCGACAGCTGGGTCACGCGTTCGATACGCGCCATCTGCTCGGCGGTGTGCTGCCACAGCGACTCCAGGGCTTCCCGCAAGGGATGGCCGGCATAGGCCGGGTCCGCCAGCAGCGCGACGATGCGGCGATCCAGTTCGGCGGCGCCCGGTTTCATTCTCGGCCAACCACCGAGAACGGAAACGTGCAGTCTTCCTTGAATTCTTCGGCCAGTTCGCCGACGCGTTCATTGCGGCTGTCATAGAACCAGGTCACGCTGACCTGGCGGCCCTTGCCGTGGGCGGCTTCGAGCAGATCGAAAATGTCCATGACGGACTTGATGCTGCTGGTGTTCAGGTACAGCAGCTCCAATTCCAGGCTCAGCGGGCCGGCCGAACCCAGCAGGTAGGCCTCGACCCATTCGATCACCGGGCCAAACAATTCAAAGGAATTCTCGGGGTAGGAGTCGCCGCGCATCACCAGCACGCCGGCGTCGGCGTCGGCGGTGATGGCAGGCGTGGACTGCGTCCCGGGAATGTTCAACTCTTTCATCAGATACTCCGAAAATGATTCTGGAATGCGCGCGGGCGCCCTCAGATCACGACGCTCAGGCTGAAGAACGCCCGGCCCTCGCCCGCGGCGGGCGTCAGGCTGGCTTCCAGCGGAGCGCCGGCGCGGCGCGCGATGTCGATCAGCCCAAGGCCCGCGCCCGAAGCCACGCCCTGGGTGCGCGGCTTGTGCAGCTGCATCTTGTATTCGGCCTTCAGCGCCGCCTTGTCCAGCGCGGCCAGCTCGCGAATCCGGGCGACCAGCGCATGGCCGTCCTCGGTCTTCACCAGGTTGCCCGCCGACACCACGTAGCGGCTTTCATCGCGGCGGCCGATCACCACCGTGGCCGAGGCTTCAGCGTCGCCATTGGCGGCGGCGTATTGGCGGATGTTCTGGATCATTTCGATATAGACCGAAAAAACGTCCATGGCCTCCGCCGGCCGTGCGTGTTCCGCGTTCAGGTAATTTTTGAGCGCATTGCCGATTTCCTCGATCAGGCTGCGGGAGATCGGCCCGTTGAAGCACAGCAAGGTGCGGTTCTGGTTGAACCGTTCACCCAGCGCGTAGAGATCGGAGGCATTCATAGGGGTTATCACCCGGAAAACGTTTAATCGAAACGGAAAGACAGCAGGGTGATGTCGTCACGCTGGGGACGGCCACCCTGGTACTCGGCCAGCGCTTGCGTAAATGCGGCGGCCTGTTCAGTTAACGGCTGCCGGGCGTGTCTCTTGAGCATTCCTGCAAAACGCGTGTTGCCGAACCCGAATCCGTGCTCGCCGCCTGCCTGGTCCAGGAAGCCGTCCGTGGCCAGGTAATACGTCCAGCCCGGTTCCATCTGCAAATCAATATTTTCGTAAGCGCCCGTGCGTTTGTCGCCCAATGCCCGCTTACCGCCGGGAATCTCGCGCAGCGTCTCGCCATCGCTGGCGTACAGGCTGATCTTGGCGCCCGCGTAGCGCAGGCGCCCGGACTGCCGGTCAATATATACCAGGCCCGCGTCGGTATTCGTGGCCAGTGCGCGGGGCAGTTGCGCATCCGCAAGCATGGCGCGGATGGCGGTGTCGGTGCGGGTCAGAATGCCGGCCGGATCGGCGGGGCCGGCCTCGGTAATGGCCAGATCGATGGCGGCGCGCGCCAGCATCGTCATCAATGCGCCCGGCACGCCGTGACCCGCGCAGTCCATGATGCCCAACAGGCAATTGGCGCCGTCAGAACGGAACACATAGAAGTCACCCCCCACCACATCACGCGGCTTCCACAGCACGAAGTGATGCGCACCGAGCGACTGCGTCAACTGGCGGTCCGGCAGGATGGCGCGCTGGATCAGGCTGGCGTAGTCGATCGAGTCGCCGATCTTCTTGTGCGCGGCGGCCATGGCGCGGTTGGCGTCTTCCAGTTCCGACGTGCGTTCGCGCACCTTGCTTTCGAGTTCGGCGGTGTGTTGGCGAACCTTGTCGGCCATCACGCCAAAGGCGCGGCTCAGGTCGCCGATTTCGTCCTGCCCGCCCGGCGGCAGGCGCACGTCGTAGCTGCCGTCGGCGATGGCGCGGGCTGACTGCTGCAAGCGGCGCAAGGGGCGCAGCATCAAGCGTTCGATGGCGAAGCCGAAGCACAGCAGCATGGCGGCGAACAACAACACCAGGCCGATCGCGGCAGGCCACAGCCAGCCCGTGTCCAGCACGCGGGCCGCCCCCAGGTCCACCAACGTGAGCACGTGCCAGTGCAGTTCGGGCATGTAGGCGACCGACACCAATTGGCGCGTGCCGTCCATATTGACCCAGGCGGTCTGCACCGATTGCGGGTCGGCCTGGGCCGCGTGCATGGCGGCACGCAGTTCGTCGCGGCTGGGGCCAGCGTCCAACAGGTTGAACACCTGGCCGCGCGTGCCTGCGCCACCGCCCGCGCCCGAGTTGTAGGCGATCAGCGACGCGTCCATATGCGCCTGGATCGCGCCGTCCTCGTCAACGATGATTGGTGTCACGCCCGGCTGGCCGCTGTTGACGAATTCGCGCAGGAAGCCGCCCACGTCCAGACCGGCGCCGGTCAGGCCCACGACCTTGTCGCCGTCGCGCACCTGGGCGTTGATCCACACCTTGGTGGTCTGGAGCTTCAGATCGGGATTGACGTTGATGTTGTATTTGGCCGGCGACTTCAGCGTGGCGTAGAACCAGCCGTCGTCGGCGGCGCTGCGGCTCAGCGTGTAGCGCGGCGTCTCGGACAGCGGCTTGTCGTCGTTGAAGTAGTAGTGGCCGGACTCGGCGCTGGCAATGAAATATGCGCGGCCCAGCAGGTCACGGCGGTAGCCGTCGGCCTCGCGAAAGAACAGTTCACGCGCGGCCGGGTCGTCTTCGTTGCGCAACCAGCGCCGCGTGACTTCGCTGTCGGCCAGCCGCAAGGACAAGGCCAGCTCGCGCGACACCGGCGCCAGAATGCGTTGACGGTTCAACTGCGTGAAGTTGTCGGCGAAGGCGCGCCCGAAGTGGTCGCGGACCCCGTCCAGCACCAGCCAGCCGATCACGGCAGCGGGCGCTAAAGCGACCACGCACGCCAACAACAGCGCCATCAATGATTTTTTGCGCAAACCCCATTTCGCCATGCGAAGTCTTCCCTGACAGCTTGATAAGACGTGACGTGCGTGCCCACCTTGGTAGGCACGCGATGGGCCCGGCGCTGCAAGTGTAGAGAACAGTGGGGGCAATTGAAACAGGTGCAAACGTCTGGATGCGTTCTAGACACCTTAAGTTTCAACGCAGCAATGTAAATGCCGCTTTATTGCGATTTATATCGTGCTTTTTACGTGCTGGCCCACGCTTCTTGCGGCTTTATTACTACACGCCCAGATAGCGTTCCCATAGGGCGCGGTCGGCATCCAGCGACGGGGAGTCGCCCGTCCAGACCACTTTGCCGCGTTCCAGAATGACGTGCTGATCCGCGAGGCTCAGCAACCTTTCGACATATTTGTCGATGACGAGAATGGTCTGCCCCGCTTCGCGCAGCCGCGCCAGGCAGTTCCAGATTTCTTCGCGGATCTTGGGCGCCAGGCCTTCGGTGGCCTCGTCCAGAATCAGCAGGCGCGGGTTGGTGACCAGCGCCCGGCCGATGGCCAGCATCTGCTGCTCGCCGCCGGACAGTTGATTGCCCATGTTGCGAGCGCGCTCGCGCAGCCGGGGGAACAGATCGAACACGCGGTCGGGCGTCCAGGGGTCGCCGATGTCGGGGTTGCGCGCGGCGACGAACGCCGTCAGGTGCTCACGCACCGTCAGGTTGGGAAAGCACTGCCGCCCTTCAGGCACGATGGCCACACCCAGCCGCGCGATGCGGTCAGAGCTCCAGCCGCTGATGTCCTGCCCTGCGAAATGGATCTTGCCGCCGCGCAGCGGCAACTGGCCGAACAGCGTGCGCAGCAGCGTCGTCTTGCCCATGCCATTGCGGCCCAGCAAGGTCACGACCTGGCCAGCGCCAATCTGCAAATCCACGCCGAACAGCACCTGACTGGCGCCGTAGCCGCTTTTGGCCGATTCGATGGTGAGCATCACGCGGTCTCCTCGTCGCCCAGATAGGCTTGCCGCACTTCCGGATTGGCGCGGATTTCGTCGGGCGTGCCGGTCGCGATCACGCGGCCATACACCAGCACCGACAGGCGATCAGCCAAGCGGAACACCGCCTGCATATCGTGTTCAACCAGCAGCATGGCGGCGCGGCCCCGCAGCGTTTCAATCAGTTCGGTCAGGCGGACGGTTTCGTCCGGCCCCATGCCGGCCATGGGTTCGTCCAGCAGCAGCACGCTGGGCCTTGCGGCCAGCGCCAGCGCGAATTCCACCTTGCGCTGCTCGCCATGCGGCAGCGTGCCGGCCGGGCGTTCGAGCAAGCTGGCGTCGATGGCGCATTCACGCGCGAGTTCGCGCGCCTGTTCATACAGCGCGGATTCGGCCGCGCGCGGCTTCCAGAAGCGGAAGCTTGAGCCCGCGTGCGCCTGCACCGCCAGCACCAGGTTGTCCAACACGCTGGACTGCTTGAAGATATTGGTGATCTGATACGAGCGCGACAGCCCTGCCGCCACGCGCTGGTGTGCGTTCATGCTGGTCACGTCGCGCCCGCCCACGGTGAGCGTGCCGGAATCGGCCGCCAGCGTGCCGGACAACAGGTGGATCAGCGTCGACTTGCCTGCGCCGTTGGGGCCGATCAAGGCGTGGATCTCGCCCGGGTTCAAAGACAGCGACACATTGTCGGTGGCGACCAGCGCGCCGAAGCGGCGCACCAGGCCCGTCGCCTGCAAGACCGGGCTAGCCGTGGAATTGCCGTTCATGGTGGAACTGCCATTCATCACTGCGCTCATGATCCCACCTTGCCCGATGCGGCACGGCCGCCAAACCACGGGCCAAACAACCCGACCAAACCGCGCGGTGCGCCAAACACTACGCACAGCAGCAGCACGCCCAGCGGTAGATGCCAGTATTCCGTCCACAGACGCAGCACTTCTTCCAGGGTCAGCATCACAACCGCGCCGGCCACACCGCCCCAGCGCAGGCCGATGCCGCCCACCAGCACCATGATCAGCAGGTTGGCCGACTGCGTCCAATGCATCAGGCTGGGCGAGATGAAGAGGTTATGGTTGGCCAGCAGCGCGCCCGCCAAACCCGCCGCCGCCCCGCTTAGCGTGAAGGCCACGAGCTTGATGCGGTAGACCGGGTAACCCATGGACTCCATGCGCGATTCGTTTTCGCGAATACCCTGCAAAGCCGTGCCAAAGCGCGAAGACACCACGCGGCTGAACACCCACATCAGCAGCGCAAACAGCACCAGCACCAGGTAATAGAAGCTGACGTCATTGGCCAGATCGATGCCCGGCAGCGTGGAATAGCCGGGCAGGTTCAGCCCGTCTTCCCCGCCGTACTGGCGCAACGAAATGAAGATGTAGAACAGCATCTGCGCGAACGCCAGCGTGATCATGATGAAGTACACGCCACGGGTGCGCAGCGAGATCGCCCCGGTGATGGCCGCCAGCACGCCCGCCAGCAGCATCGCCACCGGCCAGACGATCAGCGCCGACGTGATGCCCGACATCGCGAGAATGCCCACGGCGTAGGCGCCCGCGCCGAAGAAGGCCGCGTGCCCCAGCGCCACCATGCCGCCGTAGCCCAGAATCAAATTCAGGCTGGTCGCGGCCAGCGCGTAGATAAGCACGCGGCGCACGAACGAAATGTAGAAGTCCAGGCCCAGTGCAGGCGCCACCAGCGGGAACGCCGCCAAGGCCGCCAGCAGGACCACCGTCCAGAGTGTGGTTCTCATCATCAACCCCGCGCCGGAAACAGGCCAGAGGGCCGGAACACCAGCACAGCCGCCATCAAGACATAAATGGCGATGGCGGCCAGCGTCGGGCCGACGCTGGATGCCACGGCCGGCGAAAAGACCTGGCGCAACAGCATCGGCAGAAACGCGCGCCCGGCCGTGTCCACCATGCCCACCAGCAAGGCGCCAACGAACGCACCGCGGATCGAACCGATGCCGCCGATGACGATGCACACCAGCACCAGAATCAGGATTTCTTCACCCATGCCCACCTGCACCGAGGTGATCGGCCCCAGCAGCGCGCCGGCCACGGCGGCCAGCATGGCGCCCAGCACGAACACACCCAGGAACAGCAGCGGCACGCGCACGCCCATCAGCGTGGCCATCTGGCGGTTGGACGCGCCGGCCCGTACCAGAACGCCCGCGCGGGTGCGCGTCACGAACCAATACAGCCCGGCGGCGGCGGCCACGCCGAAGACGATGATCATCAGGCGGTAAGCGGGGTACAGCAGATCGGGCAACAGACGCACCGGGCCGGACAGCACGGCGGGCATGTTGAGCATGACGGGCGCGGGGCCCCAGATCATCTTGACCAGATCATTGGCGATAAGGATGACGGCATAGGTGCCCAGCACCTGAGCCAGGTGGTCGCGCAGCGCCAGGCGGCGGATGAGCGTCAGTTCCAACACCACGCCAACCAGGCCGGTGGCGACGGCCGCCACCAGAACAGCGGCGGTGAATGAACCTGTGCGCTGCATGGTTTCGGCGGCGACATAGGCGCCGGCCATGTAGAGCGAGCCGTGAGCCAGATTCATGATGTCCATGATGCCGAAGACCAGGGTCAGCCCGGCCGCGATCAGAAACAACATCAACCCAAACTGCAGACCGTTCAGCAATTGCTCGACGATCAGCGTAAACGTCATGAACACTTCCCCCTGCCGCGGACCTTGCGAGCGGTGCGCGTGCGATTCGAACCTGCGATGGCTGGCGGCGCGGGGCGGGTCAGTCCGGCATGGCCGGACGCCCCCACGCACGCGTAGCGTCTTACCTTAGAGCTTGCACTCGCCGACGTAGACGTCCTGGTACTTGTCAAACACCTTGCCCACCAGCTTGTTGGTGATGCGGCCGTTGCCGTCCTTGTCGACCACGCGCAGGTAGTAGGCCTGGATCGGATAGTGGTTCTTGCCGTAGGTGAAGCTGCCGCGCACCGACGGGTAGTCGGCCTTCTCAAGCGCCTTGATGATGGCGTCGCGGTCAGAGGCCTTGCCGCCTGCCTGCTTGACGGCGGCGTCCATGGCCATGATCACGTCGTAGGCCTGGGCGGCGTACACGGACGGGTAGCGGCCGTTGTATTCCTTGCGGAAGGCGTCAACGAAGATCTTGTTCTGCGGCACGTCCAGGTCATGCGCCCATTGCGCCGTGTTGTACATGCCCAGCATGGGGTCGCCCACGGCCTGGATCACGTCTTCGTCAGCCGAGAAGCCCGGGCCGATCAGCTTGACGTTTTGCGACAGGCCGGCGGACACGAACTGCTTGACGAAGTTGATGCCCATGCCGCCCGGCAGGAAGATGTAGACGGCGTCCGGCTTGGCGGCGCGGATCTGGGCGATTTCCGCCGCGTAGTCGATCTGGCCGAGCTTGGTGTAGACCTCGTCGCCCGGGGCGGTCTTGTAGCCGCGCTTGAAGCCCGTCAGCGCATCTTTGCCGGCCGGGTAGTCCGGGGCCATGATGAACATTTTCTTGAAGCCACGGTCAGCTGCGACCTTGCCGGCGGCTTCGTGGAAGGCGTCGTTCTGGTAGGACGTGCCGAACCAGTAGTTATTGCACTGGGCGCCAGCGAACTGGCTGGGGCCGGGGTTGTTCGACAGGTACGGCACCTTGGCGGCGAACAGTGCGGGGCCGACGGCCAGCGCCACGTTGGAACCAATGGGGCCAGTGAAGAAATCAATCTTGTCGCGCTGGATGTAGCGCGTGACCAGTTGGCGGGCCTGGTCGGGGTTGCCGCCCATGTCGGTCTGCACGAATTCGGCGGGCTGTCCGCCGAGCTTGCTGCCCAGTTGCTTGATGGCCAGGTTGAAACCGTCGCGGGCTTCAGCGCCCAAGGCCGAGAACGGGCCGGAAATATCGTTGGCGATGCCGACCTTAACGGCGTCGGCCAGGGCCACGGCCGGAACCAGTGCGGCGGCGGCGATAAGGGAAGTGATCAAACGCATGGTGGTGTGCTCCGTGCGCGAGCCCGCGCAGAGGGTGTTCTTTTTGAGGGTGCGATTCGAAAGACTTCTATGCCCGGCCTGCCGGCGCCATTGCGCCGCCGTCAAACGCGTGCGGCAAGATATTGCTTGCCACACCACAATCCCCTTGTGCAGCATAGGGAAAACTGGCGTGGTTCATAGTTTAGGTTTAAAGTATTCTTCAAAACAAGACTAGGGTTTTTACCGAAGGGTTTTCCCTCCACCTCAACGATGACCGCGTCGGATGGGTCGCCCGGTGCAACGCACGCGACAGTACCCGACATCCCGCCGAACCTCAAGAAAACCGACGATGACTGACGCTCCCGATCTGGAATCCCGCGCCGCGCCCGATGACCACCACGCGTTGCGTCTGTGGCTGCGCATGCTCACCTGCGCCAATCTCGTCGAAAGCGAGATCCGCAGCCGGTTGCGCAATGAGTTCGACACCACGCTGCCGCGCTTTGACCTGATGGCGCAATTGCAGCGCGCGCCCAAGGGCATGAAGATGGGCGAATTGTCGCGCCACATGATGGTCACCAACGGCAATATCACCGGCATCACCGACCAGCTCGAAAAAGAAGGCCTGGTCGTGCGCACCAAAGTGGAGTCCGACCGCCGCAGCTCGCTGATCAAGCTCACGCCCCAGGGCAAGAAGAGCTTTGCCCGCATGGCGCGCGCGCATGAAACCTGGGTCAAGTCCATGTTCGGCGACTTGCCCGAATCCACCCGCAACGCGCTGTTCCAGGCGCTGGGCGAACTCAAGCTCCAGGTGGTCGCCACCCGGTCGGAATCGGCCAAGGGCTGACGCTTGTGAAGAGACGCCCCGGGCGCTGAAATCCGCGCCCGGTTTGGCGCATAATTGCCGCCATGATTCCGGTATCTCTTCCTGGCGGTAATTTCTATGTGCTGATGGCGGCCTCGCTGGCCTGCCTGGCCACGTTGCTGACTTGGCTGGCGGTGTTGGCCACCACCCGCAGCGCCCGGCTCTGGCTGGGCGACCACCGCCGCGTCGGCACCACGCTGATGACCTTCCTGGCGCTTATCGGCGCCATCTTTCCCTATCAGCAGTTCAGCCTGTGGTTTGCCGCCCAGCGCGATGCCCAGGCCGACGCCGACCGCAAGACGACCTTGCCGCACGCGACCCGGCTGGCGGGCGTGGACATGCCGGCTGGCACTGTGCTCAGCCTGACGCGCGCAGGCGAGCTGGCGTCGTTCGATCGCGCCGTCTTCCCCGAGACCCATCCTGCGCCCGTGCTCGGGGTCAACGCCACGCAGCTCTTCCGCTACGCCGCCACGCCCAAGCAGCCCGAAACCCTGTCCGTTGAAATCGCCCGCGACCAGGCGCAGGAAGGCTGGCTGTGCGCCCATGGCCATCGGCTTGAATTCGTGATGCAGGGCGGCCAGCCCCGCTTTTCCAGCTGCCATCTGGCGATTGGCAACACGCTGGACAAGCAGCCCGTACCGGCCGGCGCCTGGCTGAAAGTTGACGAAGCGGCGCGCGGCACGCCGCTGGATACCAACGCCAACACCAATACCAACACCAATACCAACGCCAACACCGACACCACCGCCATGTCGCCGCGCTGGCTGCTGCGCACCGAGGGCAGCGACGCGTTGAGCCTGCACCAGATGCCGCTATTGAAAGTCGACATGCGGCTGGACGCCCAGCGCCGGATGTTGAATTTCGAAGGCCTGCTGGCGCGCGAAGCGATCCTGGGCAGCATGACCTACCCGCCCGGCACCCGCGTGCTGTCCGCGCCCCCTCGCCTGCCCGGCGCGCAGCCAGGCGACCTGCTGTTTTCCCCGTCTCGGGGCCGCACGGCCCGCCGCGAGGGTGGTGAAGAAGTCTCAGCAGGCAATTCGGTGCTGCAAGCGCCGGACGGCACCGTGCGCAGCGTGTTGAGCAACCGCGAAGCGGGCGTCCTGGACGTGGCCGCCATGCGAATGGCCCCCTGATTACCGATGATGGCCGCGGATGCCCCCAGGGCATGCCCCTGGCCGCCCCCCTGACAAACCCCTGCCGCAAAGCGGTGGGATAATACGAAGCTTTCCCCCACCCGCCGCCTATTTTCGGGCGGCGATTCCGTCCTGCCTACTCAAGAGACGAAGTCATGGCCGTTAATTTGCAGATCCCCTCCGAGTCCGAAATTTTTCCTGTTGCCGGCGTTGAAATCGGCGTCACCGAGGCCGGCATCCGCAAAGCCAACCGACGTGACCTGACCGTCTTCCGTCTAGCCGAAGGCACGAGCGTGGCGGGCGTGTTCACGCGCAACCGCTTCTGCGCCGCCCCGGTGCAGGTCTGCCAGGCCCATCTGGCCGCTGGCGGCCCCATCAGCGCGCTGGTCATCAACACCGGCAACGCCAACGCTGGCACCGGCGAAGAAGGCCTGAAGAAAGCCAAAGATACCTGCGACGCGCTGGGCAAATTGCTGGGCGTGCCCGCCAGCCAGATCCTGCCGTTCTCAACCGGCGTCATCCTGGAGCCGCTGCCGCTTGACCGCCTGGTCGCCGGCCTACCGGGCGCCATCGCCAACCTGGCGGCCGACCACTGGTCCAGCGCCGCCCACGGCATCATGACGACCGACACGCTGCCGAAGATCTCGTCGGCCAAGGTGCAGATCGACGGCAAGACCGTCACCTTCACCGGCATCAGCAAGGGCGCGGGCATGATCCGCCCGAACATGGCGACGATGCTCAGCTTCCTGGCCACCGATGCCGGCATCGCCCAGCCGCTGCTGCGCAAGCTGGCCGTCGAAATCGCTGACGCGTCGTTCAACCGCATCACCGTTGACGGCGACACGTCCACGAATGACTCGTTCATCATCGCCGCCACCGGCAAGTCGGGCGTGACCGTCAACAGCGAATCCGACGCCGCCTACGCCGCCGTGCGCGATGCGCTGACCGCCGCCGCGCTGGAACTGGCTACGAAGATCGTGCGCGACGCCGAAGGCGCCACCAAGTTCATGACCATCCGCGTCGAAGAAGCCGGCACCACCGAAGAAGCGCTGAAGGTGGCTTATGCCGTGGCCCACTCGCCGCTGGTCAAGACCGCCTTCTTCGCGTCCGATCCCAACCTGGGCCGCATCCTGGCCGCCGTCGGCTACGCCGGCATCGACGATCTGGACGTGTCCAACATCCGCCTGTGGCTGGACGATGTGCTGGTGGCCAAGAACGGCGGCCGCAACCCCGACTACCAGGAAGCCGATGGCCAACGCGTGATGAAGCAGGCCGAGATTTCGGTGCGCATTGCGCTGGGCCGCGGCCAGGTGTCGGACACGGTCTACACCTGCGACTTCTCGCACGAGTACGTGTCGATCAACGCCGACTACCGTTCTTGATCCGCCATGAGCGCTAGCGAGTTCACCACCCTTATCCAGCGCGCCGAGCGCGTGCTGGCGCAGCTTGAAGCCTTTCTGCCGCCCGCCACGCCCGAGATCGACTGGAGCGCGCATGCGTTCCGCTGGCGCAAGCGGGGCGCGCGCGGCTGGCTGGATGCGGTGCGCCACGTGGCGCGCATCGACATGGAAGACCTTCAGCACATCGAGCGCCAGAAGGCCACCATCGACCGCAACACGGTCCAGTTCCTGGAACACAAACCGGCCAACAACGTGCTGATGACTGGCGCGCGCGGCACCGGCAAGAGTTCGCTGGTGAAGGCCATGCTGGCCGCCTACGGCGAGCGCGGCTTGCGTTTGATCGAAGTCGACAAGTCTGACCTGGGCGACCTGGCCGACATCGTCGAACTCGTCGCCGCGCGCCCCGAACGCTTCATCGTCTTCTGCGACGACCTGTCGTTCGAAGAAGGCGAACCCGGCTACAAGGCGCTGAAGTCGGTGCTGGATGGTTCGGTGTCGGCCTCGGGCGACAACGTGCTGATCTACGCCACGTCCAACCGGCGCCACCTGATGCCGGAATACATGAGCGAGAACTTGCAGGCCAAGCATCAGCCCGATGGCGAAATCCATCCGGGCGAGACGGTCGAAGAGAAGATCTCGCTGTCCGAGCGCTTCGGCCTGTGGCTGTCGTTCTACCCCTTCAAGCAAGACGACTATCTGGACATCGTCTACCACTGGCTGCGCGAGCTGGGTTGCCCGGAGGCGCACATCGCGCCGTCGCGCACCGAAGCGCTGCAATGGACGATCGAACGCGGTTCGCGTTCCGGCCGCGTGGCGTATCAGTTCGCACGCGATTGGGCGGCCCGCCATGTCTGAAAAAATCGTCGACGTTGCCGCCGGCTTGATCCTGCGCCCCGATGGCATGCTGCTGCTGGGCCAACGCCCCGAAGGCAAGCCGTGGTCGGGCTGGTGGGAATTGCCGGGCGGCAAGCTGGAGCCGGGCGAGACCGTGCTGGAAGCGCTGGCGCGCGAGTTGCAGGAAGAACTGGGCATCCGCGTCACGCAATCGCGTCCGTGGGTGACCTATGTGCACGTCTATCCGCACACCACCGTGCGCCTGGCGTTCTGCCATGTCACGGCGTGGGAAGGCGAACCGCAAGGGCTGGAAAACCAGCGCCTGGAATGGGTCAACCCCGCCAACGCGGCATCGGTCGGCGACCTGCTTCCCGCCACCCTGCCCCCGCTGCGCTGGCTGCAACTGCCCACCACTTATGGCATCAGCTCGATCGGCTCGCGTGCCGGCGTGGCCGCGTTCCTGGGCCGGCTGGACGCGGCGCTTGCGCGTGGCGTGAAGCTCGTGCAACTGCGTGAACCGCAATGGCCCGATGGCGCCGGCGCAGCATCGCTGCATGAAGTTTTTCAGCAAGTGATCAAGCGCTGCCACGCTGCCGGCGCGCGTGTGCTGGTCAACAGCGCGCACCCCGCGGCATGGTGGAAAGAAGCCGACGGCGTGCACCTGCGCACGGCCGACGCCGCCCGCTTGCACGCACGGCCCGAATTGCCGGCCGGCGCGCTGGTTGGCGTGTCCGCGCACGACAACGCGCAAGTCGTCCACGCCCGTGAAATCGGCGCAGACTTTGCCGTGCTTGGCCCCGTGCTGGACACGCCCAGCCACCCTGGCGCCGCAACGCTCGGCTGGGAAGGCTTTGTCGCGGGCAATCGCGATGCGGGCATTCCCGTCTTCGCGTTGGGCGGCCAGTCCACCACCACCGTGTCGCACGCACTACGTCATGGTGCGCACGGCATCGCGGGTATACGTGGCGTGATCTAACTACCCTGCGGGGCCGGAAGTCTGGCAAGATGTAAGTCTTATCGGCCCCGCCGCCGGCTCCTCCGGCGCCGCTCCGGTCCTGATAGCCGGGTGTCCCGCGTGACGGGCCACGACAGCTCTCTCGTCATGAAGGAACCTGTCATGTCCCGCCGTGCGAATACCGAGCGCCAAATACTCCAAGCCCTTGAAGCCCAGATCCTGGAAACAGGCATGGGCGGAGTCGGCATCAACGCCATCGCCAAACGCGCAGGCGTCAGCAAAGAACTCATCTACCGCTATTTCGACGGCATGCCGGGCCTGCTGCTGGCGTGGATGAAAGAACAAGATTTCTGGACACGCAACCCCGGCTTGTTGGCCGCAGAGGAATCCAGCCAGCGCACGCCGGCCGATCTGATTCTGACGATGCTGCGCGCGCAGATCGAAACGCTATTAGGCAATGAAACCCTGCGCGAAGTGCGGCGCTGGGAACTGATCGAACAGAACGACGTCACCGCAACGCTTGCCGAACGCCGCGAAAATGCCGCGCGCGGATTCATCGAGCGCGTTGACGAACTTGCGCCTGACGTAGACGTGCCTGCTGTGGCGGGCGTGATACTGGCCGGGGCGGTGTACCTGACATTGCGCGCCAAAACCGCCACGCATTTTTTAGGCTTGCCGCTGCATGAGCCGGAAGGCTGGGCGCGCATCGACAAAGCGCTGGAATACCTGGTTGCGCAAAGCTTTCCGGATGAGCTCAATGCCGAAGCGTTATCGGCATTAGAAGCGCGCCGCCAAAGCAGCGCGGCGTCCGGCGAACCCGTCGTGTGACCGGATGCGCGTTCAGTTCACAGGGGCTGTCGTCGAGGCAGGCGCAGGCGCTGAATCGGCCTGCTGCACCGCCGGCAGGCCATCCCAACCCCCGCCCAACGCCACAATCAAATTCACGCTGGCCACCAGACGCGTACCCAACAGGCTCAGCGCGTTGCGCTCGCTGTTGAGCGCGGTGGCGTCCACCACCGCCACACTCAGGTAATCCACCAGCCCGGCCTGGTACTGGTTCTGGATCAAGCGCAGCGATTCGCGTGCAGATTCCAGCGCGCGGCGTTGCACGACCTGTTCGTTTTCCATGACCCGCAGCTGGATCAGATAGTCCTCAACTTCACGCAAGCCCACCAATGCGGCTTGGCGGTAAGCGGCGGCCTGCGAGTCATAGGACGCGCGTGCCTGTTCGACTTGCGCCGCGCGCGCGCCGCCGTCGAAGATCGTCATGGCCAGCGCTGGCCCCAAGGACCAGAAGCGCGCGGGCGCGGTCAGCAGCTCGGCAAACTGCCCGTTGCGAAAACCGCCATCGGCCGACAAAGTCAGCGACGGGAACCACGCGGCCTCGGCCACGCCGATCTGCGCATTGGCGGCCGCCGCACGGCGTTCGGCTGCCGCCACATCAGGACGGCGCTCCAGCAGTTCAGACGGCAGGCCCACCGGAATCTGCGGCAGTTGCAGCGCGAAGACGGCGGGCGGCAGGCTGAAGTGCGAAGGCGCCTGGCCCATCAGAACCGCAATCGCGTGCTCGTACTGGCCGCGTTGCCAATCCAGGTCGATCGATTGGGCGCGCGTGCTTTCCACCTGCGTGCGCGCCACGGCCACATCGGCCTGCCCTGCCACACCGACGGCATAGCGGTTCTGCGTCAGCTGCAATGACTTCTCGTACGCCGCCACCGTGGCGTCCAGCAAGCGTTTCTGTTCATCCAGCACGCGCAGTTGCAGATAGGTCTGCACCAGCGCCGCCTGCGCGCTCAAGCGCGTGGCGGCCAGGTCGGCCAGGCTTGCGGCCGCGCTGGCTTCAGACGATTCGGTGCTGCGCCGCACGCGGCCCCACACGTCCAATTCCCAACTGACGCTGCCGGTCACCGTGTACTGGTTCGACACGTTGCTGCCGTTGGACACCGACGATGAGCCGTTGCCACTGCCGGCGCCCGCGCGCGACATGCCGGCGCTTGCGCCCACCGTGGGGTAGAAGCCAGCGCGCGCGGCGCGCACCAAACCCAGCGCCTGACGGTAATTCGCTTCGGCTTGGGCGATGGTCTGGTTCGACGTATTCAAGCGGTCGACCAGCCCATTCAACGTGGCGTCGTCATAGACGAGCCACCAGGCGCCACGGTCTGCGTCATCGCGCGGTTGCGCGCGCTTCCAGCCTTCCACCTGATCCTGGCCTTGCGCTTCTTTATAGGACGCGCCCACATCAAGCTCGGGGCGTTGGTAGTCGGGGCCAACCGCGCAGGCGCCCAACAGCGCGCACAGCGCGATCGTGGCGGCGCTGCGAGGAAAGAAGGCGTGCAAAGGCGTGATGCGGATCATGTGTGTTCTATGGAATCAGGGGCGGCGTTCCGCGTGCCGCGCCCGCGCGCGGCCCAGAGACGGAAACGGTCCAGGTAAAGATAGACCACAGGTGTGGTGTACAGCGTGAGGATCTGGCTCAGCACCAGGCCGCCCACGATGGTAATGCCCAGGGGCTGGCGCATTTCAACGCCTGCGCCGGTGGCAAGCACCAGCGGCAGCGCGCCGAAAATAGCGGCCATGGTCGTCATCATGATGGGGCGAAAGCGTGTCAGGCACGCCTGAAAGATGGCGTCGCGCGGCGCCATGCCCTGGTTGCGCTCGGCATCCAGCGCAAAGTCCACCATCATGATGGCGTTCTTCTTCACGATGCCGATCAGCAGGAACACCCCGATCAGCGCGATCAGTGTGAAGTCATATCGCACCAGCAGCAGCGCCAGCAACGCGCCCAACCCCGCGGACGGCAGAGTCGACAGAATCGTCAGCGGATGCACGAAGCTTTCATAGAGGATGCCCAGCACGATATACATCGTGACCAGCGCGGCCAGAATCAGCCAGGGCTGCTGCGCCAAGGTCTGCTGCAAGGCGGCGGCGGTGCCTTGGAAGCCCGCCTGGATCTGATCCGACGGCAAGCCGATGCGCGCCACCGCGGCATCAATGGCGGCGGTGGCCTGGCCCAGCGAGACGCCGGGCGCCAGGCTGAAAGACACGGTGTCGGCCACGAACAAGCCCTGGTGTTGCACGCTGAGCGGCGCGTTACCGTTTTCAAGCGTGGCGAATGACAGCAAGGGCACGCGCGCGCCCGTCGACGTAATCACCTCGACCTGCTTCAGCGATTCAATGTCTTCCGCAAACTTCGGCGCCAGCCCCAGCACCACGTGGTACTGGTTCAGCGGGCCGTACATCACCGACACCTGACGCTGACTGAACGAGTTGTTCAACACCGTCGAAATCGTGGACATGCTGACGCCCAGGCGTGTCGCGGCCTCGCGGTCGATCACCAGATTGATCTGGCGGCCCTTGTCCTCGACGTCGGTATCCACGTCGGTGATTTCGGGAATCTTGGCCATGGCCTGCTGCACCTTCGGCATCCACGTGCGCAGCAATTGCAGGTCGCCCGACATCAGCGTGTAGTCATACGAGCCCTGGCTTTGCCGCCCGCCGATGCGAATATCTTGCTGCGACACCAGGAACATGCGCGCGCCCGGCATGTTTTGCAGCTTGCCGCGCAGGCGGTTGATGACGACATCGGCCGACACCTTGCGTTCTTCCAAGGGCTTCAACTGAATCTGCATGAAGCTGCTGTTGCTGCCGCCCCGCCCGCCCGCGTACCCCGTCATGCTCTGCACCGCCGGGTCCGCCAGCACGATCTTGCGCAAGGCGTTCAGTTTCGGCACCGTGGCCTGGAACGACGTGCCCTGATCCACGCGGAAAAAGCCCAGCAACTGGCCCGTGTCCTGCTGCGGGAAAAAGCCCTTGGGCACCACCATGTACAGGTAAACGTTCAAGCCCACGGCCACGGCCAGAATCACCATCATCAGCCGGCCGTGCGCCAGCGCCCAGCGCAGGCTGCGGCGGTAGCCATCCAGCATGGCGTCGAAGCCGCGTTCGGACCAGCGCGACAGCCGTCCGGGCGGCTTCTGCTCCTTGGGTTCGGGCCGCAGCAGACGCGCGCACATCATCGGCGTCAAGGTCAGCGACACAACCAAAGACACCATGATGGCGGCCGACAAGGTCACGGCAAATTCGCGGAACAAGCGGCCGACGACGCCGCCCATCAACAGGATGGGAATGAACACCGCCACCAGCGACAAGCTCATCGACAGCACCGTGAAGCCGACTTCGCGCGAGCCGCGCAAGGCCGCGCGCATCGGCGACATGCCGTTCTCAACGTGCCGCATGATGTTCTCAAGCACCACGATGGCGTCGTCCACGACAAAGCCCGTGGCCACGATCAGGGCCATCAGCGAGATCGTATTCAGCGTGAAACCGCACAGGTACATGATGCAGAACGTGCCGATCAGCGACACAGGCACAGCCACGCTGGGAATGATGGCCGCGCGCCACCGCCGCAAGAACAGCAGCACCACCAGCACCACCAGCCCCACAGCGATGATCAGCGTGAGTTCGGCCTCGTGCAGCGACGCCCGGATGCTGGGCGTGCGGTCTTGCGCCACGGTCATGTTCACATCCGCCGGCATCAGCGCTTGCAACACGGGCAGCTGCGCGCGCACGGCGTCCACGGCTTCGATGATGTTGGCGTCGGCCTGCCGGCGCACGATCATCAGGATGGCGTTGCGGTCGTTGTAGAAGCCGGTCTGGTACAGGTCTTCGACGGAATCTTCCACGGTAGCCACGTCCGACACGCGCACCGGCGCGCCGTCGTTCCACGCCACAATCAGCGGCCGGTATTGCTCGGCGCGGCTCAACTGATCACTGACCATGATCTGCCAGTGGTAGCGGTCGTTCTCCAGCACGCCCTTGGGCCGGTTCGCGTTGGCGTTGGCAAGCGTGGCGCGCAGCTGGTCCAGCGATACGCCGCGGTTGGCCAGCGCCCCTGGCAGCACGGTCACGCGCACGGCTGGCAGCGAGCTGCCGCCCACGGTGACTTCGCCCACGCCATCCACTTGCGCCAGTTTCTGCGCCACGATGGTGGACGCGATGTCGTACAGCTGGCCCTGGCTGAGCGTGTCAGACGTCAGCGCCAGCGTCATGATGGGCGCGTCGGACGGGTTGGACTTGTGATACGTGGGGTTGCTGCGCAAGCCGCTGGGCAACAGCGAACGCGCGGCATTGATGGCGGCCTGCACGTCGCGCGCCGCACCGTTGATGTCGCGCGACAAATCGAATTGCAGCGTGACTCGGGTGGACCCCTGCGAGCTGCTGGACGTCATTTCCGTCACGCCCGCAATGCTGCCCAACGACCGCTCCAGCGGCGTGGCCACGCTGGAGGCCATGGTTTCAGGGCTGGCGCCCGGCAGGCTGGCCGACACCGAGATCGTGGGGATGTCCACCTGCGGCAACGGCGCCACCGGCAACAGGAAAAACGCCAGCATTCCCGCCATCACAACCGCCACGCTCAGCAGCGTGGTCGCCACTGGCCGGACGATGAAGGGCGCCGACAGGATCATGACGCGTCCCCGGCGGCCGGTTCGCGCACGCCACGCCAGCGGCGCGACATGCGGTCGAACATCAGATAGATGACCGGCGTGGTGAACAGCGTGAGCACCTGGCTGAGCAGCAAGCCGCCCACCATCACCAGGCCCAGCGGCTGGCGCAGCTCAGCGCCCGTGCCGGTGGACAGCATCAGCGGCAAGGCGCCGAACAGCGCAGCCAGCGTCGTCATCAGAATCGGGCGAAAGCGCAGCAACGCCGCTTCGTGGATGGCCGCGCGCGGGCTCAAGCCCCGCTTGCGCTCGGCGTCCAGCGCGAAGTCGATCATCATGATGGCGTTTTTCTTCACGATGCCGATCAGCAGAATGATCCCGATGATGCCGATCATGTCGAGCTCGGTACCGCTGATCAACAGCGCCAGCAACGCGCCCACGCCGGCCGACGGCAAGGTGGACAGGATCGTGATCGGGTGGATATAGCTTTCGTACAGCACGCCCAGCACGATGTACATGGTGACGACAGCCGCCAGGATCAGCCACAACGTGCTGGTCAGCGAATTCTGGAACGCCAGCGCCGCGCCCTGGAAGCGCGTTTCCACACCGGCCGGCATGCCGATTTCGGCTTCCGCCGCGGTGATGGCTTCAACCGCATTCGACAAGGACGCACCCGGCGCCAGGTTGAACGACACCGTCACCATGGGGAATTGATCCAGCCGGTTCACGGCCAGTACGGTGCGGCCTTCGCTGATGTGCGCCACCGACGACAACGGCACTTGCCCGCCAGACGACGTCGGCACATGAATCTGGCCGAGTGACGACGGGTTCATCTGAAACTGCGGCTGCACTTCCAGCACCACGCGGTACTGGTTGGACTGCGTGAAGATGGTGGAGATCAGCCGCTGGCCGAAGGCGTCGTACAGCGCCTCGTCGATCACCGCAGCCGTAATGCCCAGGCGGGACGCCGCATCGCGGTCGATTTCAACCCAGGTCTGCAAGCCGTCGTCTTGCAAATCGTCGGTCACGTCTTTCAAGCCCGGCACCTGGCGCAACCGGTCCACCAGCTTGGGCGTCCATTCGCTCAGCACTTTCAGGTCGGGGTTGGACAGCGTCATCTGGTATTGCGTGCGGCTGACGCGGTCTTCGATCGTCAAATCCTGCACGGGCTGCATGTAGACGGTCAGCCCGTCTTGCTTAGCCAGCGATTCCTGCAAGCGCGCCATCACCGCGCGCAAGTTGCCGCTGCGTTCGGCTTGGGGTTTCAGCGAAATCTGCATGCGGCCGGCGCTGAGCGTGGCGTTGCTGCCATCCACCCCGATAAACGAGGACACGGCCTGCACGTCTGGGTCTTCCAGCACCAATCGCGCTGCAGCCTGCTGGCGTTCGGCCATGGCGGGGAACGAGATGGACTGCGGCGCCTGGGTAATGGCCTGGATCAAGCCGGTATCCTGCTGCGGGAAGAAGCCCTTGGGCACGACCATATACAGCACCACCGTCAACGCGAACGTGCCCAACGCCACCAGCAGCGTCAGCGGCTGATGGCGCAGCACCACTTGCAGCATGCGGTCATAGCCGGCGATGACGCGGTCGATGAAATTGCCCGTGGCCGTATGAAAGCGGCCGTGCTTCTGTTCCGATTCGGCGCGCAGCAAACGGGCGCACATCATTGGCGTGAGCGTCAGTGATACGACCAGCGAAATCAGAATCGACACCGCCAGCGTAATGGCGAACTCGCGGAACAATCGGCCTACCACTTCCGTCATGAAGAGCAGCGGAATCAGCACGGCAATCAGCGAGAACGTCAGCGAGATCAGCGTGAAGCCGATCTGGGAGGCGCCTTTCAGCGCGGCCTGCAACGGCTTTTCGCCCTCTTCGATGTGGCGGGCGATGTTCTCGATCATGACGATGGCGTCGTCCACGACGAAGCCGGTGGCGATCGTCAGCGCCATCAGCGTCAGGTTGTTGATCGAGAAACCCGCCAAATACATGATGCCGAACGTGCCCACCAGCGACAGCGGCACCACCACACTGGGGATCAGCGTGGCGGTCAGGCTGCGCAGGAACACAAACGTCACCATGACCACCAGCGCCACGGCCAGCAGCATTTCGAACTTCACGTCTTCGACCGAATCGCGGATGGTTTGCGTGCGGTCAGACACCACGGTCACGTCCAGCGTGGCCGGCAGGGCTGCGCGCAGCTGGGGCAGCAGCGTCTGGATGCGGTTGACCACGTCAATGACGTTGGCGCCCGGCTGGCGCTGGATGTTCAGCAGAATGGCGGGCTTGTCGCCGGCCCACGCCGCCTGGCGCGTGTCTTCGGCGCCTTCGACCGCGCGCGCCACGTCAGACAAGCGCAGCGGCGCGTTGTTCTTGTAAGCGATGATCAGGTCGTTGTAGTCGGTGGGCGACTTCAGCTGATCATTGGCGTTGATGGTGGTGGAGCGCTGCGGGCCGTCAAGATTGCCCTTGGGCTGGTTGACGTTGGCGCCCACGATGGCGGTGCGCAGGTCAGACAAGGCCAGCCCGTTGGCCGCCAACGCTTGCGGATTCACCTGCACCCGCACTGCCGGCCGCTGCCCGCCCGCCACACTGACCAGGCCCACGCCCGGAATCTGCGACAACTTCTGCGCCACCCGCGTATCGACCAGATCGCGCACCTGCGGCAAGGGCATGGTGGGCGAGGTGATGGCCAGCGTCAGGACAGCCGCATCAGCCGGGTTCACCTTGTTGTAGGTGGGCGGCACGGGCAGGTCGCTGGGCAGCAGGTTCGATGCCGCGTTGATGGCGGCCTGCACCTGCTGCTCGGCCACATCCAGTGGCAGCGTCAGGTTGAACTGCATCGTGATGACCGACGCGCCGCCCGAACTGGTGGACGACATCTGGTTCAAGCCCGGCATCTGCCCGAACTGGCGTTCAAGCGGTGAGGTGACCAGCGAGGTCATGACGTCGGGGCTCGCCCCCGGGTACAGCGTCACGACCTGAATCGTCGGGTAGTCCACCTCGGGCAGCGCCGACACGGGCAGCATCCGGTACGCGATGAAGCCAGCGATCAGGATGGCCACCATCGCAAGGGTGGTGGCCACGGGGCGGAGGATGAACAGACGCGACGGGCTMACGATGGTCTCGGCTTACTTGGTGGCGGGCGTGGTGCCGGCCGGCGCACCCGCGCCCAGCGTCTTGTCACGCGTGGCGGGAATGACTTCGGCGCCGCCCACGATTTCCACCTTGGCGCCTGCGCGCAGGCGGTCGGTGCCTTCGGTGACAACCCGGTCGCCCGGCTGCAAACCTTCGTTGACCGCCACCATGCCGTTGTTGATGGCGCCCAGCTTCACCTGCCGCACCACGATCGTGTTGTCAGGCTGCACCAGGAATACGAACGCGCCGGCCGAGCCCTGCTGAATGGCGGCGGTGGGAATGGCGGTGACGTCTTTGCGCGTCAGCACATGCAGGCGCACGTTGACGAACTGGTTCGGAAAGAGCGCGTCGTCGGCGTTGTCGAACTTGGCTTTGAGCTTCAACGTGCCAGTCGTGACGTCGATCTGGTTGTCCAGCGTTTCCAGCACGCCGGTCGCGATGCGGCGGGTGTCGGCACGGTCATAGGCGTCAACCTTCAGGGTCTGGCCGGCCGCGATTTCGCCGCGCACTTCAGGCAACTGGGTTTCGGGCAGCGTGAACACCACGGAAATGGGTTGCGTCTGCGTAATCACGACCAGGCCATTGGTGTCGGCGCTGGACACGAGGTTGCCACGGTCAACTTGACGCAGGCCCAGCCGGCCGCTGATCGGCGCGGTGATGCGCGCGTAGTCCAGTTGCAGCTTGGCGTTGTCCACGTTGGCCTGATCGCTCTTGACGGTGCCTTCGTACTGGCGCACCAGCGCGGCTTGCGTATCGACCTGCTGCTTGGCGATGGAGTCCTGCTTGAACAGGGCCTGATAGCGTTGCAAATCGCGGCGCGCGTTTTCCAGCTGCGCCAAATTCTGCATCTGCGTGCCGCGCGCCTGATCCAGCGCCACCTGGAACGCGCGCGGGTCGACTTGGGCGAGCAGGTCGCCTGCTTTGACTTGCTGGCCTTCCTGGAACGCCACGTCGACCAATTCGCCGCTGACGCGGCTGCGCACGGTAACGGTGTTGTAGGCAGTGACGGTGCCCAGGGACTTCAGGTAGATGTCGATGTCCTGCGTGGACGCGGTCGCAATCCGAACCGGCACCGGCAGATTGGCCATGGCAGCCATCGGGGGCCGCCCGCCCGCAGCGCGCCCGCCTGGGCCGGCCGGGCCGCCTTGCTTGGCTGAGGGCCGCAGCACCAGCCAGGCAATGCCCGCCACGACAAGCAGCAACACCACACACACCACGATGCGGCGGCGGGTCCAGCGGGAGGGCGGGGAAACAGGACGACTTTCGGACATGGAACGGTTCCGGGCACTGACGGAGGAAAGCCGTATTGTCTACTAGTCGGTCGGGATTTCTACCATTGCGAGGCCGAGTTGAAACTGGCCGCAACAGGAATCGGTCTCAAGAACTGGGGGGATAAGCGCTGGGACCCACCCTACGAACTACACAGCGTCATTTGAAACGCCACATCACGGGCGACTTGCTGGGGTTTGAATTCGCCGTCTTGCGTGGAAAAACGTATCCAGATCATGTACTTATTGGCGCTGATCTCGGGAAATACGCCTTCGGTGGGGTCAACCCACACCCGCAACAGGTGGAACTGCTTGCCACCCATCATCTGCTGGTAGGCCCCCTGCTCGGCGACGATATCGGTTTTGCGGCCGGACTCGCGCAACAGACGCAAGGCCAGGGTCAGGCCGTCGTAGAGGGCGGTGAAGGGCGAGAGCCAGGCCTGCAAGTCCGCGCAGCGGGCGGCTTCGGATTTGTTCTGCCAGGCGAAATAGGACGGCATGTCCACTTGGGTGGCGCTGCCTGGCACCGACAGGCGGCCGCGCAAGCTGGTCAACCATTCGTTTTCGCGCAAAGACTGGCCGGTCTTGCCGGGTGCGGCCAACGCGCTGGCCACTCTCTCCAGTTCGCGCAACATGCCTTCCAATGCGTCTTGCGCCACGCCGGGGTGGTCGCGCAACCCAACAAGCGCCATGCGCTGGCGCTCAAGGTCTTGCAGCACGGCGCCTTTGACGTCGGTGCGTTCACACGCGTCGAGCAGATCGAACAGGGATGTGACGGCAACCTGATGTTGGCGTGAGTCTCCCTCGCGAGCAAAGAAGAACAACCTGTCGAACAGGTATTCCAATCGCAGATAAGCGCGGATGCGCTCATTGAAGGGATATTCGTAAACGATCACGCTTTTTGACAGGCCCATCAGTGGTCGGCCAAGCGGCCGAGAGATTCAGGGGTGCCGGCCAAGCTTGTCGCTTACCGGCCCGTTGTGGTCGCCAGCAACAGCCAGCGGTCATGCAAGGTCTTCGCCTGCGCGCGCAATTGCTCTGGAGTCGTTGCGCCGTCGTTCGTGATGACGTCGTCTGCAGCCTCCAGGCGGCTTGCCCGCGCAGCCTGTGCCGCCATAATACGCCTGATGGCTGGCTCCGTCAGCCCGCTACGCGACTGCACGCGCGCGACCTGTGTGTCGGGGTCGCAGTCCACCACGCAGATGCGATCCACACGCTCTCGCCAACGCGGCAAGGACTCCACCAAAAGCGGCACAACAAACACCAGATACGATCCGGTTGCAGCCGCTGCCTGACGCTTGGTTTCTTCAGTAATGGCAGGATGCAAAACCGCTTCCAAACGCAACCGGACTTGCGGGTCAGCGAACGCGCGCTCGCGCATCCATTCGCGGTTCAAGGCGCCATCGGGCGTCAAGGCATCGGGGCCGAATTCACGTTCAATCGCGGGCATGGCCGCGCCGCGCGCAGCGGTCAACGTCCGCGCGATTTCGTCGGTGTCGACCAGCGTCGCGCCCCATTCGCCCAGCATGTCCGCCACGCGGGACTTGCCCGAGCCGATGCCCCCCGTCAGACCAATCTTGAACATGCCATTCATCCCTTTCTTGGTATCCGTCTTGCTATCAGTCTTGCTATCCGTTGTCGCCAGCCGTTACTGCCGGCCGTTCTTGCCAGCCGTTCTTGCCAGCCGTTCTTGCCAGCCGTTATTGCTGCCCGTTATTGCTGCCCGTTCTTGGCGATGCCGCGTTTGCCTAGCGCAGGAATTGCCATATGCCTTGATCGCCGCCCAGCAGCAGCATCACGATACCGGCCAACGCCAGATAAGGCCCGAACGGTAAAGGCTGCCCCCGGCTGGCGCGGCCGCTTAACGTCAAGGCGCCCCCGATCACCACGCCCACCAGCGATGCGGCCAACAACAACATGGGCAAGGACTCAACGCCAAACCATGCGCCCAGCGCCGCCAACAGTTTGAAGTCGCCATAGCCCATGCCCTCGCGCCCCGTCAGCAGGCGGAACACATGGAAGATAACCCACAAGAAAACATAGCCCGCGACCGCACCGATGACGGCTAGCGGCAGCGTGGTGAACGTGTCGAACAGATTGATCAGCAGGCCCGCCCACACCAGCGGCTGCGTCAGCACGTCGGGCAACAGCGTGGTTTCGAAATCGATCCATGCCAGCGCCACCAGCATCGCCGTCAAGCCCATGGCGAAGAGCGCGATGGGCGTTGCGCCGTAGCGCCATGCACAGGCGGCGAACAAGATGCAGGTAAGCAGTTCGATGGCGGGATACCGCAAGCTGATGGCAACCCCGCAAGCCGCGCATCGGCCGCGCAGCATCAACCAGCCCACTAGCGGCAGCCGGCGCCAACCGGTAATGGGTGCGTGGCAAGCAGGGCAATGCGACGCCGGCCGAAACAAACCATCGGGGCTGTCGGGACGCGCCTTGCCCACCGCGTCCAGGCATTGCGCTTGCCATTCGCGTTCCATCATGCGCGGCAAGCGATACGTCAGCACAGTCAGCCAATTGCCCACGGCCAGCCCTGCCAGCGCCGCGATACCAATGAAGAGCCCCAAGGGCATATCAAAGACCTGATGCACGATGCTCATGCTCCGGCCGAACGCGCGCGCGCGCTCGGCTCAACCCTTGGGCTGATAACCAAAAGGCAGGCGGCCTGACCACGGCCTTGTCGTAAATTGTGCATAAAGTGCTGACAACACCCAAGAGTGGCTAAGGGAACGTATCGAATCTTCGCATAAGTGCGTAAAATCGGAGACAGACTCAATTCACGGATAAGCTGCCATGACCGCCCGCGTCGACATCGTTACCCGATCCCGCAAACTTAGCGTCATGGGGCTGCTGCTGGCAGGTACCGTACTAGGCGCCGCAGGTTGCGCCCAGCAGAAAAGCGAAGGGTATTACGACCCGCCCGTTGAAAGCACAGTGACCGATGCCCAATACCAGGGTTCGGGCGCTGGCTACCGCAGCGTCATCCGCGCGCCGTCGCAAGTGCAAATCGCCCTGAAGCCTGATGCGCGCAAGCCGCAAAACCAGTCTGGCCAACCCGCCGCTGGCGCTCAGACCACCGAAGACGGCCAGGCCGTTCCGGAAGGCGCGGAGAACACCAGCTCGAATACTGCCCCCGCCCCGGCTCCGGCCGCCGCACCCAATGCCGCCGCGCACAGCCTGGTGCCGCAACCGCAAACCTACATGGGCACGCTGCCGTGTTTCTCGCCGGCCATGCAATGCACGGCGCAGCGCGTCACGCTGACCTTGGCGCCCAATGGCCGGTGGCGCGGCCGCACGGCCTATCTGGAAAATGACCCTAACAAGGGCCCCGCCGTTACCGAGCAAGGCTGCTGGGACGCCACCGACGAGCGCCCGCCGCGCGTCATCCTGATGGACAGCAAGGGCAACGCCCGCGCGGAATTCCTGGTGGCCGCCAACAACGTGCTGCGCGTGCGTTCCATCGCGGGCCAGACGCCGAACCTGAACTACAACCTGACCCGCCAGCCGGACCTTGACCCGATTGACGAGTTGGCCAAGGCCCAAGCGCCGCAGTGCCCTTGATGGCTTGACGGCCAGCCGCCAGCGATCTGGCAGCTTGGCTGAATCAGCACCTGCCTGAGCCAGTATCCGCCGGGCCCGCCGAACTCCCTGTTCGGCGGGCCCGATTCTTTTGGCGCGAACACATTCAGGGATCATGGTTCTGGGCTCCTGATTCAGCGGGGCACGCGCCATATTCCGCCGGCGGTTCGTGCAGCACATGGCGGGCCATTGCGGCGGACTGGACCGGGATCGCAGCGGGAGCAGGAACCGCAGCTTGAACAGCAGCAGCAGCAGCAGCAGCAGCAGCAGCAGCAGCAGCAGCAGCAGCAGCAGCAGTGGCAGCAGCATTGGCAGTGGCACCAGCATTGGCAGTGGCAGCAGCAGTGGCAGTGGCAGTAGCAGTAGCCCCCGCCCCATCCGCCACATCGTCACCCGCGGCGTCCAATTCCACTGCATTCAGAATCGGCGACGACCCTGAACGCCCGTGGGCGCACAGCCGGCACGCCAACTGCATGGCATTGCGGGCGTCGAGCTTGGCGAAGATGCGGGCGCGATGGGCTTCGGCGGTGCGCAGCGAAATGCCCAGGTCGATGGCGATGACCTTGTTGGGCCGACCCGCCGCCACCAGGCCGACGATTTCTCTTTCGCGAGGCGTCAGTGCGGACAAGACCGATTCAAGATCGTGACGGGGAACTTGCATGGGCGACTCATTTTTGCAATGTAGGATTACAAGAAGTCTGCCCGGCCCCCTAAAACGGCGGAAGCTAGCAATTCTGTCAGGGTCGGGCCGCCGCAATGGCCAAAAGACCCTCGCGCGCCCCGCCCTGAACCGGATATCAGGCCTTGTAGACCAGTTCCAGATTGTCGATCAACCGCGTGGCGCCCAGCTTCGCAGCCGCCAGCACCACCACGGGTTCGCCGGCTTGCAAGTCGGCGGCTTCGGGGCGTTTCAGATCACGTTGACGGCGCAGCGCCACGTAGTCCACCTTCCAGCCGCGCTGGGTCAGATGCGCAGCGGCGTCGCGTTCCAGGGCCAGCGCGTCGCGCTCGCCTTGCGCCAACCGATGGCCGATGTTTTGCAGCGCGGCATACAGCGCCGGCGCCTCGGCGCGTTCGCCTTCGGTCAGATAGCGGTTGCGCGACGACAGCGCCAGGCCATCATCAGCGCGCACGGTCTCATGCGCCAGCACTTCCACGGGCAGCTGGAACTGGCGGCACATGTTGCGCACCACCATCAGCTGTTGATAGTCCTTCTTGCCGAACACGGCCACACGCGGCTGCACGCAAGAGAACAGCTTCAACACCACCGTGCTGACGCCTTCGAAGAAGCCCGGGCGGAACTCGCCTTCCAGGATGTCGCCCAGATCGTCAGGCGGCTGGACGCGGTAGTTCTGCGGCTCGGGATACATCTCGCGCTCGTTCGGCGCGAACAATACGTAAACGTCGCGCGCCTGCTCCAGCTTTTCGATGTCGGCCGCCAGCGTGCGCGGGTACTGGTCGAAGTCTTCGTTGGGCCCGAATTGCAGGCGGTTCACGAAGATGCTGGCCACGACAGGGTCGCCGTGCTGGCGCGCCAGCTTCATCAGTGACAGGTGGCCTTCGTGCAGGTTGCCCATCGTAGGCACGAACGACACGCGGTTCTGTCCGCGCAGGTGATCGCGCAATTCCTGGATGGTGTGTACGACTTTCAAGGGGACTCTCCGGGGTTGGGGGCAGCCCGGTCAGGATCAGGCCGCGACCGCCGCCACGCTGGTATAGGCCAGGCGCACGTAGATGGGCGCATAGGGCTCGGCCTGCGTGATCTCAAGCAGGGATTCGCGGGCCAACTCCAGCATGGCGATGAAATGCACAACGACGACCGCCGCGGGCGCGCCTTCGCGGACGCGCTCCATGAACAGGTCGCCGAATTCCATGAAGCGCACATCGTTCAGGCGCCGCAGGATATGCGTCATGTGATCGCGCACGGACAGCTGTTCGCGCGTGATGTGGTGATGCTGGTTCAGCTTGGCGCGCTTCATGATGTCGGCCCACGCCTGGCGCAGGTCGTCCACGCTGACTTCGGGCATCATGCGCTCGACGCTCAGGTCGGCCACGGCCTGGCTGCTGACGAAGTCGCGGCCCAACTGCGGCAGCTTGTCCAGCTTTTGGGCGGCCAGCTTCATCTGTTCATATTCGAGCAGGCGGCGAACCAGTTCAGCGCGGGGATCTTCGGGCTCTTCGCCGGTGTCGGTCTTTTTCACCGGCAGCAGCATGCGCGACTTGATCTCGATCAGCATGGCGGCCATCAGCAGATATTCGGCCGCCAGCTCCAGGTTGGTGATGCGGATCTGGTCCACATATGACAGGTACTGCCGCGTGACATCCGCCATGGGGATGTCCAGAACGTTGAAGTTCTGCTTGCGGATCAGGTACAGCAGCAGGTCCAGCGGCCCTTCAAACGCTTCCAGGAAGATTTCCAGCGCGTCCGGCGGAATGTAAAGATCCGTCGGCATCTGGAACAGCGGTTCACCGTACAGGCGCGCGAAGGCCACGCTATCGACGGTGTCAGGCGTGCTGTCCACAGGCGGCGCCACCAGCTTGGCTAACGCCTCGCCAGGAACTGAAGGGTTTTGGGACATGTCTGCCGCAATGCGATCAGTCTGCCGAATACACGTAGGGTTTTTGCGGCACGCGGGCGGCGCGGAAGCCTTCCAGCAGCTCCGAATCTTGCGGTTTATCCCAAAGACGGGCGCGGCCTTCGCGCTGGCGTTCTTCCGTGCCAGGGTGCGACTGCTTGAAGTCTTTCAGGAAAAGGGTGATCTCGGATTCGTAGTTGGTCGCCATGGCACCAATTTCAGTAGGTTGCAGATCTGGGGAGTTTACTTCACGCGGGGCCAATCCCCCGGCGTTACAATCGTCAGGCATCCAACGCCCCCTCCCGCCATGTCAGCCGAATCCGCAGCAGCCGCCAATCCCGCTCCGCCCTCAACCCCGGACGCGGTGCGTGCGGCTCGCATGATCCCCTTTATTGTGGGCTGTGCGCTGTTCATGCAGATGCTGGACGCCACCGTCGTAGCCACCGCCCTGCCGGCCATGGCCCGCGCGCTGGGGTCCACACCCGTACGGCTGAATGTGGCCATTACGTCCTACCTGTTGTCGGTGGCCGTGTTCGTGCCGGTGAGCGGCTGGGCGGCCGACCGCTACGGCGCCCGCCGGGTGTTCGTGGCCGCGATCGGCCTGTTCACGCTCAGCTCGGTCGCCTGCGCAATCTCGCAAGACCTGCCCCAGTTGGTCGCCGCCCGGGTCATCCAGGGGATGGCGGGCGCGATGATGGTGCCGGTGGGCCGCATCATCCTGCTGCGCACGGTGCCCAAGCAGGACTTGCTCAAAGCCATGTCGTTTTTGTCCATCCCGGCCCTGCTTGGCCCGGTGATCGGGCCGCCGCTGGGCGGCTTCATGGTGACGTATATGTCGTGGCACTGGATTTTCCTGATCAACATCCCCATCGGCGTGCTGGGCATTGCGCTGGTACTGCGCTACGTGGCCGAAATCAAGGAAGAGACCGCCCCGCGCCTGGACTGGCTGGGCTTTCTGCTTAGCGCCGTTTGCCTGGCGGCGCTTGTCAGCGGTTTCGAGGCGATTGGCCGAGACATCATGCCGCTGCCGATGCTGCTGGGCCTGATCGCCGTGGGCGCGGCTTGCGGCTTTTTGTATGCATGGCACGCCCGCCGTATTGAACATCCCATCATCGACCTGTCGTTGATGCGTATCCCCACCTTCGCCATTTCCACGCTGGGCGGCAATCTGTGCCGCTTCGCCGTGGGCGCCACCCCGTTTTTGCTGGCCATGCTGCTCCAAGTGGGCTTTGGTCTGAGCCCGTTTTCGGCAGGGCTGATCACGTTCGCCAGCGCCGCGGGCGCGCTGCTGATGAAGTTCGTGGCCACCCCCATCGTGCGCCACTTCGGATTTCGCCGCGTGCTGACCGTGAACGCGCTGCTGACGGGCGTGTTCATCATGGTGTGCGCCACGTTCACGCCCGCCACGCCAGTGTGGCTGATGATCGCGATTTTGCTCGTGGGCGGCTTCTTCAGGTCGTTGCAGTTCACGGGGGTAAATACGCTAACCTATGCCGATATTCCCCCGGCCAAAATGAGCCGCGCCAGCAGCTTCGCCGCCATGGCGCAGCAACTGGGCATCAGTCTGGGCGTGGGGGTGGCCGCGGTTACGCTGAATGTCAGCATGACCCTGCGCGGCGCCGAGACGCTTGCGGTCAGCGACGTCGTCGCCGGCTTCATCGTCATCGGCCTCATGTGCATGGCCTCGACCTTCTCCTTTAGACGCCTTGAGCCGCTGGCCGGGGCACACCTGAACGGCGCCAAACAAAGTGACGACGAATGAATTTGTCCTAGCCCTGGACCAGGGCACGACCAGCTCCCGAGCCATCGTATTCGACCGCGAAGGCGTGGTGCGCGGCGTCGGCCAGCGTGAATTCCGCCAACACTACCCGCGTCCGGGCTGGGTGGAACATGACGCGAGCGAGATCTGGCACAGCCAGCTGGACGTGGCGCGCGAAGCCCTGCGCAACGCCGCGGCAACCGCCGCCGACATCGCCGCCATCGGCATCACCAACCAACGCGAAACCACGTTGATCTGGGAGCGCTCGACGGGCCGCCCGCTGGCGCGTGCCATCGTCTGGCAAGACCGCCGCACCGCGCCGATGTGCGATCAGCTGCGGCAGGACGGCCATGCCGATTTCCTGCAATCGCGCACGGGGCTGGTGCTGGATGCCTATTTCTCAGGCACGAAGCTCGCCTGGCTGCTGGACCACGTGCCCGGCGCGCGCCAGATGGCCGAGCGCGGCGAACTGGCCTTCGGCACCGTCGACACCTGGCTGATCTGGCAACTAACCGGCGGCGCGGTGCACAGTACCGACCCGAGCAACGCCTCGCGCACGATGCTGTTCGACCTGCACACGCAAGACTGGAACGACGAGATCCTGGCCCTGCTGAAAATTCCCCGCAGCGTGCTGCCGCAGATCGCGCCCAGCAGCGCGGTGGTGGGCAACGCGCTGCCGGAATGGCTGGGCGGTTCGATCCCGATCGCAGGCGTGGCCGGCGACCAGCAGGCCGCCACCTTCGGCCAGGCCTGCTTCACGCCAGGCATGGCAAAGAACACCTACGGCACCGGCTGCTTCATGCTGATGAACGTGGGCGACAAGCCGGTGCAATCGAAAAACCATCTGTTGTCGACGGTGGGCTGGGGTTTGCCTTTGTCTGGCGCTGACAGCTGGAAGCCGACGTACATGCTGGAAGGCGGCGTGTTCGTGGCGGGCGCGGCGGTGCAATGGCTGCGCGACGGCTTGGGAATCATCCAACGTTCTGAAGAGATTGAGTCCCTGGCCGCAAGCGTGTCAGATACTGACGACGTGTTCATGGTGCCGGCCTTCGCGGGCTTGGGCGCGCCGCACTGGGACCCGTACGCGCGCGGCACGCTGGTCGGCCTGACGCGCGGCACCACCCGCGCCCACATCGCACGCGCAACGCTGGAATCCATCGCACTGCAAAGCGCCGAACTGCTGACCTGCATGAACGGCGACAGCGGCATCGCGCTGACCGAACTACGCGTAGACGGCGGCGCCGCCCGCAACKACCTGCTGATGCAAATGCAGGCAGATCTACTAGGAGTGCCGGTGGTGCGTCCACGCGTGTCGGAGTCGACGGCGTTGGGGGCCGCTGGGTTGGCGGGGCTGGCGGTGGGGTTCTGGTCTGGACTGGATGAATTCGCGTCGAAGTGGCAGGCGGAACGGACGTTTGAGCCGACGTGGCCGGAGTCGGTTCGAGCGGCGCGAATGAAGCGGTGGAGACAGGCGGTGGAGTTGTCTAAGGGGTGGGCTGCGGGGAGTGGGAAGGCGTAGTTTTGTTTGGGGCGATTGGTGTTTTGTAGGTCCGTGTTTTTTTGTAGGTCCGTGTTTTTGTAGGTCCGTGTTTTTGGGGCGGTCGAAGATCTTCGTAGGTCGCCCATCGTCGCAGTGGCCCTGACTGCGCGCGCCCACGATTGCGGTCCGGAGCCTTCGCTCCGGACTTCCCCCTCGTCATCTTCGTCCAGGCCTACGGCCTTCCCTTCAGATTCCCTCGGGCGCATCGAGGTTGCACGCAGTCAGGGCCACCGCGCCGACGGGCTGCCATTGTCTTGGGTCGGGGCGCTGTTAGGGGGTGCCTTAGTGACGAGTGCGTCGGGGCCCGCCGAATCGCGGCCGCGCGGGCGGCCACGATCGGCATACGCGTTAGCGGTCGTTTGAGCGATGTTCGCTTTCGCGCATATTGAGAACGGTTTGCTAAAGGGCCCCCACGTTTTTTGGGGGGGTAAAGGGGTGGCGCGCGTCCGGCACTACTTTGCGCGTGCCGACCCGTCGCGCGCCACCGCACCGGGGTTCAACGGGTGACCGTGCCTCGCGGGATGATTGAAGCGCGGCAAGCTTTCAAGAAGGGCATGGAGCGAGTCAGACTGCATTTTCGGAGTCAGACTGCATTTTCCGAATGCCGTCCTCCGCCCGCGATGCCAATAAATGCAGTCTGACTGCAAAATCAATTCAGCCAAACGCGAAGCGAACACCGCGACGACGCACCACCACGCGTAAGCTCCACGAGGCCGCCCGCGCGGCCGGCATGGAGCGGGCCCCGCAAGATCTTCCACCACCAAAAACCGGTGGAGAGAACGTTAAAAACCCCGATCGCCCCCGCTGACGTCAGATTGCAACTTCCAGAGCCCGTGGGGTCGGGGGCCAGGGGTGCGCGGGGCGTCGATAAGCCCGAGGGAATCTGAAGGGAAGGCCGAAGGCCTGGACGAAGATGACGACGGGGCAGTCCGGAGCGAAGGCTCCGGACCGCAATCGTTGCCCCGCGCACCCCAGGCCCCCGACACCACGGGCGCCTAAAGAACCCAAACCGCGCCCCATCCCCCCCCACGGCCGCCCCAAACTCCCCCACACAACAAAAATCAAAAACCACAAATCAAGCCGCCCTAACCCCAATCGCCACAACCCTCGCACTAAATTCCTTCAGCAACTCCTCCCGCACCCTCCCCGCCCGAGCCATCGCCTCTTCCTTCACGTGTCCGTACCCTCGAATCTCCTCCGGCACGCTCGCTAACGCCACTGCGCGGTCCAGATTTCCGCGATTCAACTTCGACAAGATCGCCGTCATCGTCTCCCGGTATTCTCGAATCAGCTCGCGCTCCGCGCGTCGTTCCGCCGTATACCCGAACACGTCAAGCTTCGTCCCCCGCAAGCGCCGCCACTTCGCAAGCATTCCAAACACCCGCAACATCCCCGGCCCATAGCTGCGTTTGATCAGATGCCCCTGCTTGTCGCGCCGCGCGAACAGCGGCGGGGCCAGGTGGAAGTGCAGCTTCCAGTCGCCTTCGAATTGCGCGCTCACCTTCTTCACGAACTCGCCGTCTGAATACAGGCGCGCCACCTCGTACTCGTCCTTGTAGGCCATCAGCTTGAAGTAGTAACGCGCAACCGCAATCGCCAGCCGGTTTGTACCGGTGGCCTCGTGCTCGGCGTGCGTCACCTTGTCGACCAGATCCGTGTACTGCTTTGCATACGCCTCATTCTGGTACTGCGTCAGAAACGCCTTGCGTACCGCCACGATCTGCGCCAGTTCTCCGGCGGGTTTCTTGAGCTCGGTCACCGGGCTAGCGGTGCGCGGGCGCTTGATTTCGATGATGTCTTCGGGCGGCGCAATCGGCATGCCGCCGTTGGCCAACACGCGTGCCACATCGGCCATGTCGTGCGCGGCGCGGCGGCCCCAGGCGAAGGCGGCGATGTTGCTGGCGACTTGCTGCCCGTTCAACTCAATCGCGCGCAACAGCGCAGCTTGCGACAGCGGAATCCAGCCCTTTTGATAGGCGTATCCCATCATCAACGGGTTCGCGTAGATGGCGTCGCCCAGCAACACCACCGCCATCGCCGCGGCGTCCACCGTGTGCAAGTTTTCCTTGCCACAGGCCGCTTGCAGATCCGCCGTCAGGTTGGCGCCCGGCAAGGTCCAGTTCGGGTTGGACACGAACGCGGCGGTGGGTGCGTTGTCGCGGTTCAAGAGCGCGTGGGTGCGCCCCGGACGCAGCCGCGCCATGCTTTCCGCGCTGGTGGCCACCACCAGGTCGCCCGCCAGCAGCAAGTCGGCCTCGCCCATCGCCACGCGCGTATTCATCAGGTCGTCGGGTGACTTCGCCAGCACCACATGCGAATAAACAGCGCCACCCTTCTGCGCCAGGCCAGCCATGTCCAGCACCGAACAGCCCTTGCCTTCCAGGTGCGCCGCCATGCCCAGCAACTGGCCGATGGTGACGACACCCGTGCCGCCCACGCCCGCGATGAAGACGCCGTACGGTTCATCCAACGCACGCTCGCGCGGCGGCGGCACGCCTTCGTCGATCACGCCTTCCTGCGACAAAGCCTTGGGCTTTTTAAGCTTGCCGCCTTCCACCGTAACGAAGCTGGGGCAAAAGCCCTTCAGACAGGAAAAGTCCTTGTTGCAGCTGGATTGGTTGATCGTGCGCTTGCGGCCGAACTCGGTTTCCAAAGGCTCGACCGACAAGCAATGCGACTTCTGCGAACAATCGCCACAGCCTTCGCACACGCGTTCGTTGATGACGACGCGGCGCGCGGGGTCTGGGTAGGCGGCACGCTTGCGGCGGCGGCGCTTCTCGGTGGCGCAGGTCTGGTCATAGATCAGCACCGACACGCCGGGGTGTTCGCGCAGGTCGCGCATGACGGCGTCAAGCTCGTCTCGGTGCATCACCGGCACGCCTGGCGCCAGGCCGGACATGCTCTTGTACTTGTCGGGCTCGTCTGTCACCACGATGATTTTCTCGATGCCCTCGGCCGCCATCTGCCGGCTGATCATTGGCACGCTGATGGGGCCGTCCACGGGCTGTCCACCCGTCATGGCCACGGCATCGTTGAACAGGATCTTGTAGGTGATCGGCACCTTGGCCGCGACCGCCGCGCGGATGGCCAGCAGGCCGGAATGGAAATACGTGCCATCCCCCAGGTTGGCGAAGACGTGCTTTTCTTCGGTGAACGGCGCTTGGCCTACCCACGGCACGCCCTCGCCGCCCATCTGGGTATAGACCTCGGTGTTGCGATCCATCCAGCGCACCATGTAGTGGCAGCCGATGCCCGCCATGCCGCGCGAACCCTCTGGCAGACGCGTCGACGTATTGTGCGGACAGCCCGAACAGAACCACGGCTTGCGCTCTTCCACCACGCGCGGCCGCGCCAGCAACTGTTCGCGCCCGCGGATGAACTCCAGCCGCGCCTCGATGCCCGCACGCACTTCGGCGGGCAGTTCAAAGCGCAGCAAACGCGACGCGATGGCTTTCGCCACCATCGCGGGCGAAAACTCGTAATGCGCGGGCAGCAGCCAGTTGCCCTGCGGCACCGACCATTCGCCACCATCCTTGTCATCGAACTTGCCCGCCACGCGCGGAATCTTCTTGCCGCTGCCGATCCAGCTGAACAGCTCTTCCTTCAGCTGGTACTCCAGCACCTGGCGCTTTTCTTCGACCACCAGAATCTCGTCCAGCCCCTCGGCAAATTGCTGCATGCCGGTGGACTCCAGCGGCCAGACCATGCCCACCTTGAAGAGACGCAGCCCGATGCGCCGGCATACGTCTTCCGACAAGCCCAGGTCGGACAGCGCCTGGCGCGTGTCCAGATAGGCCTTGCCGGACGTCATGATGCCAAAGCGCGCATCGCGCTCGGGCACGTGCCAGAGTTCACGGTTGAGCTTGTTGGCGCGGGCGTAAGCCAGCGCGGCGTAAAGCTTGTAGTCGAGCAGGCGCGCTTCTTGTTGCAGCGGCGTGTCGGGAATCCGGATGTTCAAGCCGTCGGGCGGCATCAGAAAATCTTCGGGCAGCTGGATGCGCACGCGATGCGGGTCCACGTCCACCGAGGCCGACACTTCCACAATGTCGGTGATGCATTTCATGCCTACCCACACGCCCGCGTACCGGCTCATGGCCCAGCCGTGCAATCCGTAATCCAGCACCTCTTGGACGCTGGCCGGAAACAGCGCCGGGATCATACAGGCCTTCAGGATGTGGTCGCTTTGATGCGGCAAGGTCGACGACTTGGCTGGATGGTCGTCGCCCGCCACCACCAGCACGCCACCGTGGCGCGACGTGCCTGCCGCGTTGGCGTGCTTGAAGACGTCGCCGCAACGGTCCACGCCTGGACCCTTGCCGTACCACATGCCAAAGACGCCGTCGTACTTCGCGCCCGGAAACAGGTTGACCTGCTGCGAGCCCCAGACGGCGGTGGCCGCCAGGTCTTCGTTGATGCCGGGCTGAAACTCTACGTGATGGGCCTTCAAGTACTTGGCCGCCTTCCACATGTTCTGGTCGACGCCGCCCAAGGGCGACCCCCGATACCCCGACACAAAGCCCGCCGTGTTCAAGCCCGCGCGTGCGTCGCGCACCCGCTGCATCATGGGCAGGCGGACCAGGGCGTGGATGCCGCTCATCCAGGCGCGGCCGGATTCCAGTGTGTACTTGTCGTCAAGTTGGACGGATTCAAGCGCCGCGCGCAATGCGGGCGTAAGGGGGGCATTCATGTCTACTCCAAGATCCTGGATGCCCCCACCAGCTTCGCGTCGCGCGCTTGGGCGCACGCGGGCCAACAAGGGCCGTGAAAGTGAAGTGATGCGCTCGCGCGCTTAGCTCTGCCAGTTGTAACCGCTTGCCCCCACCCCGGCAATAGGGCGATGCGATAATGTGCGCCATGGAATTCGCCCCTCGAATCGTCGCCTGGCAACGCCAGCATGGCCGCCACGATCTGCCCTGGCAAAACACACGTGACCCGTATCGGATCTGGCTGTCCGAGATCATGTTGCAGCAGACGCAAGTGGCCACCGTCATCCCGTATTACGACCGCTTCCTGCAACGCTTCCCGGACGTTGCCGCGCTGGCCGCCGCCGCCCAGGAAGACGTGATGCCGTACTGGGCCGGCCTGGGTTACTACGCGCGCGCCCGCAACCTGCATCGCTGCGCGCAGGAAATCGCGCGCGACTGGAACGGCCGCTTCCCGCCCACCGCCGAAGACATCGCCACCCTGCCCGGCATTGGCCGGTCCACGGCGGCGGCCATTGCGGCGTTCGCGTATGGCGAGCGGTCTCCCATCCTGGATGGCAACGTCAAACGTGTCTTCACCCGCCACTTCGGCATTGCCGGCGACCCGTCCAAGCGCGACGTCGAAACGCGGCTATGGGCGCTGGCCGACGCGCAAGTCGACGCCGCGCCGGGCCTGGACATGGCGGCCTACACGCAAGGGTTGATGGACTTGGGCGCCACGCTCTGCACGCGCGGCAAACCCGCTTGCGACAAATGCCCGGTGGCCGGCAGCTGCGTAGCCCGCCGCGAAGGCCGCCAGGCTGAACTGCCCACGCCGAAAGTGCGCAAGGCCATTCCGGAACGCGAGACCTGTATGCTCGTGCTCCAACACCAGGGCGCTTTCCTGTTGCAGCAACGGCCCGAGCCCGGCATCTGGGGCGGGCTGTGGAGCCTTCCGGAATTCGACATCGCGGGCGACCCCGACGCCGCCTCGCGCGCGCTGGGCCTGGAGCCCGAACAACGCTTCGAACTCGCGGCGTTCGCCCACACCTTCACGCACTACCGCTTGCACATCCGGCCTTGGCTGGTGCCCGTGCGCGCAGCCGGTTTGCGCGAATCCGCACTGCCTGAACGATGGGTGCATGCAGACAAGCTGGCGACGATGGCGCTGCCCGCACCGGTGAAGAAATTGCTGCAAGGCCTGGTGGATGCCGGCATGCAGGACAGCCTGTTTTCTTCAGCCAAGCCCTGAGGCGCAGGCTGGCCGGGGCGTGATCACGCCTCGGCTTGCACCGCACCGCTCAACAACATCACCAGCTTCAGATCCGGATGCGTCGCCAGCCGGAACGTGATCTGCTGAAACGCCAGCTTGCCGTCACGCGGATGCTGGAATTCCCGCAAGCCGCCTTCGCGCTCCACCACGGCATGCCGCGTCCACCAGTGGGCGAAAACGGGGCTTTGGCGGCTAAGCGTATCCAGCAAACCCAGCACGGCGGCCTCGTCCAGATGCGCGCCCGCGTCGGCGCGGAATTCCGCCACCACACGGCGCGCACGCTGGTCCCAGTCCACGACGAGATCGCGCGCGGCGGGGTCCATGAAGATGTAGCGCAGCAGGTTCGGTTCGGGGTCGCGCGTGGGCCAATCGTCGAACAGGTCGCGCAGCGGCTCGTTGTAGGCCAGCACGTTCCAGGCGCGGTCCAGCACATAGGCCGGCGCGTTGATCGCGTTCACGCATTCTTGCAAGGGGCCGGGCGCGCCGCCCGCGTCGTCGCGTGCATGTTGAGGATCGGCGCAGTCGGCCAGATCAAAAAGATAGGCGCGTTCGGCGCGCGCCAGTTGCAGCACGCCCGCAATGCGCGACCACACGGACGGCGACACGGAGACTTCCCGCCCCTGCTCGATCCACGTGTACCAGGTGACGCTGATGCCGCACAGTTGCGCGACCTCTTCGCGGCGCAGGCCCGGCGTGCGGCGGCGCATGCCTTCGGGCAGTCCGGCCATCTGCGGCGTGATGCGGGAACGGGCGCTGCGCACAAATTCGCCCAATGCCTGACGGCGCAAGGGCGAACCGTCTTGGCTGGCGGCGCCATGGGGGGAAGTAGTCATACCAGGATAAGCAATGGGCTTGTACGTGTATAAGGGTCGGCCTATCTTAGCGCCTGCACCTGACTTTTCGCACAACGCCCCTAAAGGACATTCATGACCGCCAGCACCCACGACGCCGCCGTCGACCGCCAGTTCAGCCCGCGCGCCACGGCCTACCTGACCAGCGCCGTCCACGCCCAAGGCGAAGACCTGCTGCAAATGGCAGACGTCGCCCGCCAGCACCCCGATGCGCGCGTGCTGGACTTGGGCTGTGGTGGCGGCCACGTGAGCTTTCACGTGGCGCCCGAAGTGAAGCACGTCACCGCGTATGACCTGTCGCAGCAGATGCTGGACGTGGTCGCGGGCGAAGCGGCCAAGCGCGGCCTGAACAATCTGGTCACCCGTCAGGGCAAGGCCGAGTACCTGCCGTTTGCCGACGGCGAGTTCGACCTGGTGATGTCGCGCTATTCCACGCATCACTGGCAAGACGCCGGCCGCGGCCTGCGCGAAGCGTTTCGCGTGCTGAAGCCGGGCGGCATCGCTGTGTTTGCCGATGTGGTGTCGCCGGGCGAACCGTTGTTGGACACGTGGTTGCAGACCATCGAAGTGTTGCGCGACACCTCGCACGTGCGCGACTACTCGGTGGCCGAATGGACCCGCATGCTGACCGAGGCCGGCTTCACGCTGCAAGGCTTGTCGCCGCGCCGCCTGCCGCTGGAATTCCAGACCTGGGTCACGCGCATGCGCACGCCCGACACGCTGGTGGCCGCGCTGCGCCATATGTTCGGCATTGCGCCTGACGTGGTGCGTGCGCACTTCGACGTGAAGGAAGACAGCTCTTTCACCAGCGACACGGCGACCATCGTGGTGAAGAAGCCGGGCTGATTCAGCTTGTGGGGCTGGCGGTAAACGCTGCCAGCGCCCCCGCCACGCCCCGCGCACGTAGGGAGTGCACCGCTAGCACCACGGCGCGCACAAAGCGCGGGTCCTGGCCCAGATCATCTCCGAAGACGGGCGCGAGGCCGGTCAACGTTTGCACCCAGACCCGCGTTGCATCCGCTTCGGCGCTATCGTCGGGGCTGCTATGGCAACCTTGATTGGCATGGTCCTGGCCGCATTGCCTATCGCTTTGCCTATCGCTTTGCCTATCGCTTTGCCTATCGCATTGCCTATCGCTTTGCCTATCGCTTTTCCTATCGACTTTCCTATTGGCCACCGCCTGCTCGGCCTGCGCGTAGCACTTCGCAAGCGCATCGGCCATCGGGTCCTGGATATCGTAGCGTCGCCCCGCCTCATCCACGCCGCGCAAAAAATGCAGCCACGCCGCCACAGCCAGCGCCAGTCCATTGATCGGCAAATCTTGCGCCAAGCGCGCACGCACCGTGTCCAGCAAGCGCTGCGGTAATTTCTGCGAGCCGTCCATCGCGATCTGCCGGGTCTGATGTTTCAACGCGGGATTGGCGAAGCGTTGCAACAGGCGTGCTTGGTATTGCGTCAGGTCCAGACCAGGCAATTCCGGCAAGGTCGGCACGATGTCTTCGCGCAGCAACGCGGCCAGATAGGCCTTCAATGCGGGCTGCGCCATCGCCTGGTCGACCGTGTCCCAACCCGCCATCACTGACAAATACGCCAGCGCCGAATGCGCGCCATTAACGGTGCGCAGCTTCAGCGTTTCAAAGGGCGCGGCGTGTGCCACAAAGCGCGCGCCGCCGGCCGTCCAGTCTGGCCGGCCCGCGGCAAAGTGGTCTTCCACCACCCATTCCAGATAGGGCTCGGCCACCACCGGCCACGCGTCATGCACGCCCAGCACCTGCGCCACATCGCGCCGATCGTCGTCCGTTGTGCGCGGCACGATGCGGTCCACCATCGAACAGGGAAAGGTGCAATGCGATGCGATCCATTGCGCCAATGCAGAATCGATTTTCTGCGCGAAGGCGACCACCATGCCGCGCAACAAATGGCCATTGCTGGGCAGGTTATCCAGCGACATCAACGTGATGCCATTGCGCCCTGCCGCGTAGCGTTGTTGCAGCCCCCGCACGATGAACCCGATAGTGCTGCGCGGCGCACGCGGGTGCGACAGATCATGCTGGATATCGGGGTGGTTCAGGTTCAACAGGCCACTGGCCGGATCATGGCAATAGCCTTTCTCGGTGACGGTGACGCTGACAATCCGCGTGTCCGCGTGCGCAATGCGCGCCAGCACGGCCTGCGGGTCTTCAGGCGCGACCAGCATTTCACGCAAGCATCCAATCACTGCCAAATGCTGTTGCGGCCGCCCGTCTGCGCTAGCGCTGCGCAGGGCCAACGTGTACAGACCGTCTTGCGGCGCCAGGGCATCGCGCGTATCGGCATGGCGCAACGATACGCCGCAGATGCCCCAACAACGCGCCGCCCCGGCAAGCGGCGCGGCGGGGTGAATGACGGATTCATTAATGGCCGCCTCATTGACCGCAGCCAGATGCGCGCGCACAAACGCGCCCAGCCCCAGATGCACGATGCCGACACGCAGCGCGCTTCGGTCGTACGCAGGGCGCGCCACGCCGGGCGGTAGCAGACCCAGACGCGCGGGCGTCAAACGCGCCGCGCCGTCCGCTACCAATTCCATAGCGTCCCGTCCTGCTGCAAGCGGTTCACCGGCAGATACGCGCGCTTATACGGATACTTGGCGGCCAACGCTTCGTCGATATCCACGCCGTGCCCCGGCACGTCGCCCGGATACAGCATGCCCTGATCAAACGTGTACGCGTGCGGGAAGACGGCGTCGGTTTCTTCGGTGTGGCGCATGTATTCCTGGATGCCGAAGTTCGGCACCCACAAGTCAAAATGCAGCGCCGCGCCCATGCACACGGGCGACAGATCGGTCGCGCCGTGGCAACCCGTGCGTACCTGATACAGCGACGCCAGATCCGCAATGCGGCGCAGATGCGTGATGCCGCCTGCGTGCACGACGGTGGTCCGGATGTAGTCGATCAACTGGTTCTGCACCAGGTCCTTGCAGTCCCAGATGGAATTGAAAATCTCGCCCACCGCCAGCGGCGTGGTGGTGTGCTGCCGGATCAGCCGGAAGGCGTCCTGGTTTTCAGCGGGCGTGGCGTCTTCCATCCAGAACAGGTTGTAGGGTTCCAGCGACTTGCCCAGCCGCCCGGCTTCGATGGGTGTCAGGCGGTGATGCACGTCGTGCAGCAGATGATGGTCGAAGCCCAGCTTTTCGCGAATGCGTTCAAACAGTTGCGGCGTGTGCCGCAGGTATTTTTCGGTGGACCAGTCGTGTTCGCTGGGCAAGTCGGCATCGGCCGGTTCGTAGAACAGATTGCCGCGCCCCACGCCATACACCTTGTCCAGACCCGGCACGCCGCTTTGCGCGCGGATGGCGCGGTAGCCCATGTCGGCGTAGCGCAGCACTTCGTCAACGGTATGCTCAATGTCAGACCCGTTGGCGTGTCCGTAGACCATGACGCCGCTGCGGCTCTTGCCGCCCAGCAGCTGATACAGCGGCAGGCCGGCCGCCTTGGCTTTCAAGTCCCACAGCGCGGTGTCCACCGCGGCAATCGCCGTCATGGTGACGGGCCCGCGCCGCCAGTACGCGCCCTTGTACAGGTACTGCCAGATGTCTTCGATCTGATGCGCATCGCGCCCGATCAGGCAGGGGATGACGTGTTCGGTCAGGTATGCCGACACGGCCAGCTCGCGCCCGTTCAGCGTGGCGTCGCCAATGCCGGTCAGGCCCTGATCGGTTTCAATTTTCAGGGTCACGAAATTGCGGCCCGGCGAACAGACAATCACGCGTGCATTCGTAATTTTCATCGTGGGTTTCCGTGGTTCAGAACGTCACCATCACTTTCATGGCCTGATGGCGGTCGGCCGCAAGCGCAAACGCGTCATGCACGTTCGCCACCGGCACGGCGGCCGTCAACAAGGGCGATACGTCCAGCAGACCGCGGCTTAGATAATCCACAGCCCACGCGTATTCATCGACAAAACGGAAGCTGCCGATGACGGACAAACTCTTCACCATGATCTGGTTGAACGGACACCCGTCGCTGCTGCCGCTCAAGGTGCCCACGGTGACGATGACGCCGCGCGGACGCGTCACGCGGATGGCGTTGGCCAGCCCGGCGTAATGGCCCGACGCTTCGAAGCACACGTCAATTGAGCCCTTGCCCGCCGCCAGCGCTTCGATGGCGGCGGGGTCTGCCGCTACGTTGATCGTGCGCGTGGCGCCCACGCGCGTGCAGGTGGCGAGCGTTTCGTCCACGATGTCCACTACCGTCACCTGGCTTGCGCCGGCCAGGCGCGCCGCCATCAGGATCAATGCGCCGATTGGCCCCGCGCCCACCACCATGACCGACTTGCCGAGCAAGCTTCCCGCGCTGCGCACTGCGTGCAGCGCCACGGCCAGCGGTTCGCCGAATGCGGCCAGCTCGAAAGACAAACTGTCCGGCACGGGAAGGCACTGCTTTTCCTGCACCACCACCTGTTCGCGCATCGCGCCCTGCATGTGGGGATAGCGGCTGGCGCTGCCGAAGAAATGCACGGCCTCGCAGTGATTGGAATCGCCCTGGCGGCAATAGCGGCACACGCCACAGGTGCGCGCGGGGTCCAGCGCCACGCGGTCGCCGGGTTTGACGGCCGTCACTTCCGAACCCACTTCCAGCACTCGCCCGGACGCTTCGTGGCCGGGTGTCAGCGGTTCACGGATGACGAAGTCGCCCACGCGGCCGTGGCGGTAGTAATGCAGGTCAGACCCGCAGATGCCCACCGCCTTGATGCCCACCCGCACCTGTGCCGGCCCCAAGGGCTCGGGCGTCTGTTCGTCCAGGCGCAGATCGTCCGCGCCATGAATTGCGCAATTCAACATGCTTGCCAGCCCCCGTTAGGTGTTGCCGCGCTATCGCCACCCCTGCGCGAATTCGCCGATCACGCGCTCAAGGTGAGCGCGCATCGCCTGCCTGGCGGCGTGGGCGTCGCCCGCCACCAGCGCGCTGAAAATGCGCTGATGGTCTTCCTGCGACGCCTGCCGCAATGCCTGTGTATGGAAATGCTGTTCGATCTTGTCCCAGATGGGTCCACGCGCCTGATCCCACATCGACGTCACCGTGGCCAGCAGCACGCTGTTGCCGGTGGACTGCGCGATATACAGATGAAACCGGCGGTCGGCCGCTTCGTTGGCGGATTTGTCGGTGACCTGGTCGCGCATCGTCGTCAGCGCTTCGAATATGCGGTCAAGATCGGCATCGGTGCGGGTGGTGGCGGCGAGCGCCGCGATCTCGGATTCAATCAGCGAACGCGCCCGCAGCAGTTCGAACGGGCCAGCCCCCGCTTCCTGCGCCGCGGGCAACCGGGCCACGCCGGGCTTGGGTTCGCAGACATAGATGCCGGACCCGCCGCGCACTTCCACCACCCCTTGCAGCTCCAGCGCAATGATGGCTTCGCGCAGCGCGGTGCGGCTGACGTCGAAGCGTTCGGCCAACGCCCGCTCGGCCGGCAAGCGCCCGCCAACGGCGAATTCGCCTTGCGTCACCAGGGCCTGAATCTGCGCGGCCAGCCTGACATAGGCGCGGTCGGGCGCGGTCTTCACGGCGGGTTCGTCGGCAGGTTCGACAGGTTGGGGAAGCAGTTGCAGCATCGTCACGGCCTAAATTGGTTAGACCAAATCGTATTTGGTTCACCAATTTTCACCATCATGGTTTACCACTATCAGGGGCGACGGACCTGTCCCGTGTCACTTGCGGTCACCACGCTCGACAGCCCCAACAAAAACCCTGTATAGATGGCTGTCCCCCTTTGCCAGAGCACACGAAAAGGAAGTGTCATGCCCGAAGCGTCTGAACAGACATTGCCCACGGATCTCACCGTCACCGAAGCGGCGGCCCTGATTGTCGATGGCCGGCTGACCAGCGTGGCGCTCACCGAAGCCTGCCTGAACCGCATCGACGCCCAACAAGTCCTCAACGCGTTCATCACCGTGGACCGCGCGGGCGCGCTGGCCCAGGCCCGCGCTTACGATGCGGCGCGCGCCCAAGGCGGCGATGGGTACGCCCCGCTTGGCGGCGTGCCCATCGCCATCAAAGACAACATCCACGTGGCTGGCCTGCCCAATACGGCCGGCACACCCGCGTTGAAGCATTTCCGTCCCGCCCAGGATGCGCCCGTCGTGCAGCGCCTGCGTGCCGCCGGCGCCATCATCATCGGCAAGACCAACATGCACGAATTGGCGTTTGGCGTGTCGGGCTACAACACCGCGTTTCCCGGCCCGCAGGGCGACGGCACGCGCAACGCTTACGACAGCAACCGCATTGCAGGCGGCTCGTCATCGGGCAGCGGCGCGGCGGTTGGCGCCCGCCTGACGCCCGCCGCGCTGGGCACGGACACGGGCGCGTCGGTGCGCCTGCCCGCCGCCGTCAATGGCGCGGCCGGCTTCCGCCCGTCGGTGGGCCGTTACGACGGCTCGGGCATCACGCCTATCTCGCACACGCGCGACACCCCGGGCCCCATCGCCAACAGCATGCAAGACATCGTGCTGTTGGACGGCATCCTTGCCGGCGACGCGCAACCGTTGCGGGCCTTGCCAGCCGCGCACGTGCGCCTGGGGCTGGCCCGCTATTTCTGGACGGATCTGGAACCGCAGGTGCGCGACGTCATGGACGCCGCGCTGGCCAAGCTGCGCGAAGCGGGGGTCCAGCTGATTGATATCGACATGCCTGACCTGCCCGCCGCCAACGCCGCCGTTGGCATGCCGCTGTGCCTGTACGAGCAAAAGCCCGATCTGACCGCCTATCTGCAACGCTACAACGTGGGCGTGAGCTTTGACGAGGTGGTGGCGCAAATCTCCAGCCCCGACGTCAAAGCCATCTTCGATGGCCTGATCGTGCCGGGCGTGCTGCCGACCCCTGACGGTCAAGTCTTGGCGCTGCAACCGCTCTACGAACGCGTCATCGCGGAACAGCGTGACGAACTGATCAACGTCTATCAGCGAGCGTTTCAGGCGCACAACCTGGACGGCCTGTTGTTTCCCACGCTGCCGATCCTGCCGATGGCCGCCACCCCCGAGGCCAGCAGCTTCGAGAGCTTCAGCCGTCTGGCCCGCAACGTGGACCCCGGCAGCAACGCCGGCCTGCCCGGCTTGAGCGTGCCGGCGGGGTTGTCCGCGGAAGGCTTGCCGGTGGGATTGGAAATCGATGGTCTGCCGGGCGCCGACCGCAAGGTGCTGGAAATTGGCGTGATGATCGAAGGCGTGCTGGGACGCATTGCACCGCCGCGCGTTTGAAGCGACGGCCGGACCGGCCAAAAAAAGCCGAGGCCCCGCGCATGCGCGTATTGGCCTCGGCCTGCTTTCACCCCCGCTTGCGGGGGCTTGCGGCCACAGCCTTCCCGAATGGCTCGTAACGGCCGCTCAGTCCGATCGCGATGCGGTCCCCATCTGGAGCGGGCTGCCTGTCGAACGTGAATTCGAGGTCGGTGCTGGACATCACACCATCGCCGAATTGCTCGTTGACCAAGATTTTCATGGTTGGACCGTAGACGGCGAAAACCTCTTTGAAGGCGTGAATGAGCGGGTCGTTGGCATACACCACACCACCCGCTGCACGCGTTGCCGGCGGTGGCGTCGGCGGCGTATAGACCACTGAATTCAAGGTGGTGAACACCTTGCCCGCTTCATTGTTCAAACTGGCGGCATTGCCGTTGTTCACGGCAAGCACCAGTCCTGCCACCGCGTTGACCGAGCTCATGAACGCGCCTTCCAGCCAGCCGCCAAGATGGCTGAAGCTGTCGGACGCAATGAAGAACCGGCTGTCCAGCTCGGGGTGCTGGGCGTGCGTGTGATAGCGGAAGCAAAAATTGCTTTGGTAATGGTCGCCGCTCAAATCCAGCTTGAAGCCGCCAGCAGAGCCGTTGGTGGTCCAGTCGAACACGAAGCGGTTGTCGACCTGGATCTTCTTCAGGACATCCACAAACCACCAGCGCTTGTAGACGCCTTCGCCGGGGAACTTGATGTCTTTGTCAGCCCGGTTGATCATCCGGGTGAACATGCCATTCGCGTCTTGCACCCCGGCACCCGTCGGCGGATTTTGCGGATAAGCGCCGAAGTCGCGTTGCAAGCGCGTGGAGTCGTCGTCCCACGTGTAGCTGGCCAGTACGCTTGAGAAGTCCGGGCTTAATGAGCTGGGCACGATGTAGCTGGTGGCCAGCCCGCTGTCCGACACGACGGCCTTGATGGGTTCCGACGTACCGTCAGGCAATGACAGCTTGGGCAGGTTAGCCAGTTCGGCATTGCTGATCGTGCCGAAGATCTTCGACGACCGCACCATGCGCAACATGCTGACCGCGCTGGCGGCGCGCGCGTTCGGAATGTCGCTTGTCGTGCTGAGCAGCAAGGGCGGCAACACATTGGTGAAAGCGCGCGCCTCCAGCCCCAAGGCCTGATCGCCGAAAGTGACAGTGGCGCTGGGCTTGGACGCATAGCCGGCGCGCGTCACCAGGCCAGTCAGCTGTTCGTGCGGCAGCGACAGAATCACATAGTCGTAAGACTGATCCTGCAGTTTGTCGCTGCCCGGCGCGTAGTACGTGACGACGGCAGAGTTTGCGCCCGCATCATTGCGGTGAAAGACATCAGACACGCGGCCCTGGATGGGCGTGACGCTGAACTTTCCAGACGGCGCCGCGGCCAGCGTGGTCGTGTACAGCTGCCGGATGAAGTCGACGTTTTCTTTTACGGGCAGGGTGTATTCGTTGGAATAGTCCCAAAGAATCAGCCGCATCATTTCAACAATGGATATGCCGAACAGCGACTTGAATCCGCCGGTGCCGAATCCGAATCGGGCGAAGAGCTCCACGTAATAGTTTTCCGTATCGCTCGGGCTCAATCCAGGCAATGCGGGCAGGGACGCCCCATCTGCCCGGATGATGGCGCGCACCGCGCCTTCCAGCGTGGTGCCGTCGTGATCGGCGATGAACTGCTTCCAATCGCGGTCGATCTCCTGCAACAGGGCATCGGAGCTCGTTTCGCTGGTCAGCACGCCGATGACTTCCGCAGGCGTGCGCGATCCAATCGGCATCAGCGCAGGCGCACCGACGCCCACCAGCCGCGACAACACCAGATCCCGGACGGCGCGCGTGGGCGAGGCAGGGTCCTGCCAGTAGTCGCCCTTGTAGCGGTCCGCCTGATGGCCAAAGACAAACTCGGTGGCGATCTTCCCCGGGTTCGGAAACACCTGCACCTGGGCGGTGGGGCCAAAGACACGCTGGGCGTACTGCCAGGTCAAGCCGGCGCTTTCCGGAAAGCGCATGGCGCCGACTTCATACACCGTCTTGTCATCGGATTGCACCGCCAGCACCCGCCCCGCCTTCTTGCCGCGAACGGTGAGGCCGCGCGCCAGATCAAACAGGAAGCTGTCGGGGTCCGACTCATACAAGGTGACGTTGACCGTGCCGGTTTTGTCGTTCACCAGACGAGACAACTCGTTCAACGCGGCAATGCCCGCCGCGCCTGCGCCGACGATGCCGATGCGCAGATTGCGCCCAGCGGGCAAGGTGCCGATTGGCTGCTGCACGATGGTGGGATAAACGATCCGCGCCGAATCGGGATGGCGAAAATACCGGCCGACTTTGGCAACATCAGCGATGGTTTTCGCATCGGCGGCTTTCGCGAGATTACGAATTACAGTGACGCTCATCTCGTCCTCCTTGGTGAGTGACGGAAGGTGCTTGTGGCAAGGGAGTGCGATGGCTGCCGGTGTCATGGCAAGCCACGATGCGGGGGCCAGGATGCGCCATGGCCCCCGCAGCTTCCTGCTTACTTCATCGTGAACGGCATGAACTTGCCGCTCATTTCGACGTGTACCCGGTCGCCCTTGGCGTCCACCACCAGATCAAAATCGGTGGTGGACATCACGCCGTCTCCGAACTGATCCGAGATCAGCTGTTTCAGCGTGCTCCCGTAGATCAGAAGAAATTCGTAAAAGCGATAGACGGTGGGGTCGGCGGGGATCAGGGCTTCCAGCGAACCGCGATCAGGCGCTTCTTGCAGTGTGGCCTTTTCGATTGCGCTCAGGTTCAGGCCGAGAAACTCGTCCAACTTGTTCACGTTGACTTCCGTCAACGGCATCTGGCCCAGGCAAGCGGCCGTTCCCTTGGTCAGGGGCAGGCCCAATGCTGTCGTGATGGCCTGCCACTTCAGCCCCTGTTCCAGCTTTGCGGTCAGAATCTTTTCGACAATCGCAGCGCGAGCTTTCATATCTATCTCCTAGCCTTGAAAGACACTTTGAAAGACATGACGACCGATAACGGCACAGCATCCGATTACTGCCTAGGACTAATTTGAAGCTTTACTGACTCGGACACACAGGCGCTTGGATTATTGATGTCGAAATGGAAAATGGGCGCCAGCGACGTACTTCCATCGGTCGAACATGCAACGTAAAGCTTTGAATTTAAACAAATATTCAAGCTTGAAACCGATGTTACGCGTCACTTCTGCTTATTAACCGGAATACATAATTTGCGATATTTATTCTGATTATTCCTATATCACTTCTCACGAAATGATTGGGGGCCAGCCCAATTAGCTTGGACTGGCCCCCAAACGATATGTAAAAAAACGATGGCTATGCACCGCCCGCGTCACCCCAAATTGGGCGCCAACGTCCGTTTCAGGTCTTCAATGCTGCGGCCGCTGCGCTTGGCGTAGTCTTCAAGCTGGTCTTCGCCGATCACGCCTACGTTGAAGTATTGCGAGTCCGGGTGGCTGAAATAGAAGCCGGACACGCTGGACGCCGGGTACATGGCGTAGCTGTCGGTCAGCATCATGCCGATGTCGCTGCCGTCCAGCACGCGGAACATGTCGGTCTTGACCACGTGTTCGGGGCAGGCCGGGTAGCCGGGCGCAGGGCGGATGCCCACGTACTTTTCGGCAATCATGTCTTCGTTCGTCAGCGCCTCGTTGGGCACATAGCCCCACAAGTCCTGGCGCACGCGGGCGTGCAGGCATTCGGCGAAACCTTCGGCCAGGCGGTCAGCCAGCGACTTCAACATGATGCTGGAATAGTCATCCAGCGCCTTCTCGAATTCCGCTTCCTTTTTCTCGATGCCGATGCCCGCCGTGACGGCGAACATGCCGATGTAGTCGAGCTTGCCAGACGACTTGGGCGCAATGAAGTCCGCCAAGGACTTGTTGCTGACGCCTTCGCGCTTGGCGCCCTGCTGGCGCAGGTTGCGATACGTGAACAGCACTTCGCTGCGCGTTTCGTCCTTGTAGATTTCGATGTCTTCGTCGTTGACGCTGTTGGCCGGGTAGAAGCCCACGACCCCGTTGGCGGTAAGCCAGCGGCCTTCGACGATGCGCTTCATCATGGCCAGACCGTCGGCGTAGACCTTGCGCGCCTGTTCGCCCACGACCTTGTCATCAAGAATGGCGGGGAACGGGCCGAACAGGCTCCACGTCTGGAAGAACGGGCCCCAGTCCACGTACTTGACGATCTCGGCCAAGTCATAGCTTTTGAACGTACGGCGGCCGATGAACTTCGGGCGCGGCGGCGTGTAGTTGTCCCAGTCGATGACGGGGCGCGAGGCGCGCGCGTCCGCCAGCGGCAAGATGGGCGTGGCCTTGCGGTTGGCGTGGCGGCGGCGCACGTCTTCGTATTCCTGCGCCAGTTCGGCCAGGTACGTCTCGGATTGGTCCGACATCAGATTCGTGGCGACGCCCACCGAGCGGCTCGCGTCCGGCACGTAAATGACCGGGCCGTCGTAATTCGGCGCGATCTTCACGGCGGTGTGCACGCGGCTGGTGGTGGCCCCGCCAATCATCAGCGGCAGCTTGCGGCTGCGGAAGTAGTCGTCGCGCTGCATTTCGCTGGCCACATACGCCATCTCTTCCAGGCTGGGCGTGATCAGGCCGGACAAGCCGACGATGTCGGCGTTTTCTTCCTTGGCCTTTTCCAGGATCTGCGCGCAGGGCACCATCACGCCCATGTTCACGACTTCGAAGTTATTGCACTGCAAGACCACCGACACGATGTTCTTGCCGATGTCGTGCACGTCGCCCTTGACGGTGGCGATGACGATCTTGCCCTTGGCGCGCACGTCGCCGCCGGCCGCCGCGATCTGGCGTTTTTCTTCTTCGATGAAGGGAATCAGGTGGGCCACGGCCTGCTTCATGACGCGCGCCGACTTCACCACCTGCGGCAGGAACATCTTGCCTTCGCCGAACAGGTCGCCCACGACGTTCATGCCGTCCATCAGCGGGCCTTCGATGACCTCAATGGGGCGTCCGCCGCGGTTGAAGATTTTCTGGCGGACTTCTTCGGTGTCTTCGACGATGAACGTCGTGATGCCGTGGACCAGCGCGTGCGACAGGCGCTGCTCGACTTCCGCCTTGCGCCACGTCAGGTCTTCTTCGCGCTTGGCGCCGGAGCCCTTCACGCTGTCGGCAAACTGCACCAGGCGTTCGGTAGGCGTGCGTTCGTCGTCGGCTTCCGTCTTGCCCACGGGGTTGGGGCGGTCCAGCACCACGTCTTCGACCAGATCGCGCAGCTTGGGGTCCAGGTCGGCGTACACGCCCAGCTGGCCGGCGTTGACGATGCCCATCGTCATGCCTTCCTTGACCGCGTAATACAGGAACACGGTGTGGATGGCTTCGCGCATGGGCTCGTTGCCGCGGAACGAGAAGCTGACGTTCGACACGCCGCCCGAAATGCGGGCGTGGGGCAGGTTGTCGCGAATCCAGCGGGTGCCTTCGATGAAGTCCACCGCGTAGTGGTTGTGTTCGTCGATGCCGGTGGCGACCGCGAAGACGTTCGGGTCAAAGATGATGTCTTCCGGCGGGAAGCCCTCTTCTTCGACCAGAATCTTGTAGGCGCGGCCGCAGATTTCCTTGCGGCGTTCCAGCGTATCGGCCTGACCCAGTTCATCAAACGCCATGACGACCACCGCCGCGCCGTAGCGGCGGCACAGGCGGGCGTGATGGCGGAACGGCTCGATCCCTTCCTTCATGGAAATGGAGTTCACCACCGGCTTGCCCTGCACGCACTTCAGGCCGGTTTCGATGACTTCCCACTTCGAGCTGTCGATCATGACCGGCACGCGGGCGATGTCGGGCTCGGACGCAATCAGGTTCAGGAAGCGGTGCATGCAGGCCACCGAATCCAGCATGGCTTCATCCATGTTGATGTCGATGATCTGCGCGCCGTTCTCGACCTGCTGGCGGGCCACGGCCAGCGCTTCGTCGTACTTTTCTTCGCGGATCAGGCGGGCGAACATCTTGCTGCCCGTCACGTTGGTGCGTTCGCCCACGTTGACGTACAGCGTGTCTTCGTCGATGTTCAGCGGTTCCAGGCCCGACAGACGGGTCTTGACCGGGATGTCAGGCACGACGCGCGGCGTCAGCGACGTGACCTTGTCCGCAATAGCGCGGATGTGGTCGGGCGTGGTGCCGCAACAGCCGCCCGACATGTTCACCAGCCCGGCGCGCGCGAATTCCTCAAGCAGCGCCGACGTGTCGGCCGGCGTTTCGTCAAAGCCGGTTTCGGCCATCGGGTTGGGCAGGCCGGCGTTGGGGTAGACGCAGACGTAGGTGTCACAGATTTTGGACAGTTCGGCCACGTAGGGGCGCATCAGCGCCGCGCCCAGCGCGCAGTTCAGGCCGATGGTGACCGGGCGCGCGTGGCGCACCGAGTTCCAGAAGGCTTCCACGGTCTGGCCCGACAGGATGCGGCCCGACGCGTCGGTGACGGTGCCCGAGATCATGACGGGCAGGCGGATGCCGCGTGTCTCGAACACTTCTTCGGTGGCGAAGATGGCGGCCTTGGCGTTCAGCGTGTCGAAGATGGTTTCGATCAGGACGATGTCGATGCCGCCGTCCAGAAGGCCGTTCAACTGCTCGATATAAGCCACGCGCAATTCGTCGAACGTGACGTTGCGCGCACCCGGGTCGTTCACGTCGGGCGAGATCGATGCCGTTTTGGGCTGCGGGCCCAGGGCGCCAGCCACGAAGCGCGGCTTGTCCGGCGTGCTGTAGGCGTCACAGGCTTCGCGCGCCAATTGCGCCGACACCAGGTTCAGTTCGTAGGCCAGTTCCGGCAGGTCGTAGTCGCCCTGCGCGATGGTGGTGGCGCCAAAGGTGTTCGTCTCGATGACGTCGGCACCGGCTTCCAGATACTGGCGGTGGATTTCCGAGATGACGTCGGGGCGCACCAGCGACAACAGTTCGTTGTTGCCCTTGACGTCTTTGCCGTGGCCGGCGAAACGCTCGCCGCGGAAGTCCGCCTCGCCCAGCTTGTAGCGCTGGATCATGGTGCCCATGGCGCCGTCCAGAATCAGGATGCGCTTGCCCAGCAGGCGGGCGAATTCACCGCCTTGGGTATAGGCTTCGGGCGGGTACGGCAAACGGGGATACGACACGGGCAGGTCCAGATAAAGGTGGCCAACGGCGGCGTAGATGTGGCTAAAAAGCGAAAAACGCCGAAAAAACAAGCCCTGATCGTAACAAAACGGGCTGTCTCGCGCCCTCGGGTGATACAGTTTCGGCCCCGAACCGGTGCTTTCGGCGCATCTTGCTGGCAAGAACACAACACTTGCCTGTCCGCGTGCGAAAGGTAAACGGGAAACAGGAAGACGCCCGCCAGGGCTGCCGCGCCGCCCACAAGGCGGCCGCACACGTCCCGGCGTCCAGCCTGTGCTGCCCCCGCAACGGTCCCCATGCGCGCTTTGCGCCCATGGCAGCCCGATACCGGCCAGTTCGATCGCCAGGAAGTCCATGCAATGCCGCCAGGCCTGAACCGGCCCGCCGCGGCGCGTGGGCGCCCTCCCCATCGTGAATGACCTGCGGGGTCGCGGGTCGCATCGAGGTTACGTAGATGAAAGCCCGCTCCATCCGGCGTTACGCCGGCGCCCTGCTCTGTTCCGCCCCGGCCATCGCCGCCGCCCAGCAAGCTGCCTCCCCCGCCCCCGAACTCGACACGGTCACCGTCACCGCCCAGCGCGTGCCGACCGACGGCCGCACGCTGCCGGTGTCCATTTCGGTGATCACGGCCGAAGACATCGCCGCCAGCAGCGCCCGCACCATGCAGGACCTGCTGTCGACCCAGTCCGGCATCAACCTGATCAACACCAGCAGTTCGAGCGACAACGCGATCGTCGACCTGCGCGGCTTCGGCATCACCGGCGCCAGCAACACGCTGATCTTGATCGATGGCGTGAAGCAGAACACGAATGACCTGTCGGCCCCCAGCCTGGGCGTGGTGCCGCTGGACCAGGTGGAACGCATTGAAATCGTGCGCGGCAGCGGCTCCGTTCAATACGGCGGCGGCACGACCGGCGGCGTGATCAACATCATCACCAAGTCCGATTTCTCGAAGGAGCCGGTCACGGCCCGCGCCACCGCCACGTTCGGCAGCTACGGCCTGCGCCAGTACGACGCCGCCGTGGCGATGAACAACGAGAAGGTTGGCGTTGACGCTTACATGCAGTCGCTGCACTCCGACGGCTACCGCGACCACAGCGGCGAGCGCCGCGAAGGTGGCGGCGGCGGCATCACCCTGCGCCACAGCGATGGCTCGATCCGCCTGTACGGCCGTACCACGACGCAAAAGCTGGAGCTGCCCGGCCCGCGCCTGATCAGCCCGTCGACCGGCGTGAACGAATTCCAGGACGACCCACGCGGTTCGAAGAACGACGTCGACTTCGTCAAGACCACGACCACCACCTTCGGCCTGCAAGTCGAGCAGGCGATTGGCGTTGGCACCTTGTACGCCGACCTGTCGACCCGCGAAAAGAAGCTGAACGGCCTGTCGTATGACGGTTTTGGCGACACCCTGCGCGACCAGAAGCTGGAAGAGAACATCGCCAGCGTGCGCTATCGCCTGCCGATCAACGGCGGCCACAGCATCGTCTTCGGCGCCGACGCGCAAGAATCCAAGACCACCGCTGACCAGAACGCCTACTACGACTTCGAACCGTCGAAGTGGCAGTCGCGCCAGCACCAGTACGGCCTGTTTGCCGAAGGCCAGATCCGCGCCACCGACAGCACCTACGTGACCGCCGGCGTGCGCCGCCAGTACGCGTCGGACGACCTGGACGTGCTGAGCGGTTCGGGCACCGCCTCCGACCGCAGCAACCATCTGACCGCCTGGCAGTTGGGCGTGCGCCAGGACCTGTCCGCCGGCTTTGGCCTGTACGGCAAGGTTGGCCGCAGCTTCCGTCTGCCCAATGCCGACGAACTGCTGTCGGTGCAACAGCCGCTGGCCCCGCAAACGTCCACCGACAAAGAAATCGGCGTGACGTGGCAAGGCGCCGCCAGCAGCGCCCGCCTGTCGTACTTCCGCTATGACCTGACCAACGAAATCCAGTACAACCCGCTGGCCGACGGCATGTGGGGCCCGGGCACCGGCGCCAACACCAACCTGGACCCGACCCGCCGCCAAGGCATCGAACTGGAAGGCCGCACCGCCCTTTCCAGCAGCATCACGCTGGATGCGAACCTGACCTGGATGGAAGCGCAATTCCGCTCGGGCAACTACGCAGGCGTGGACCTGGCCGGCAAGACCGTGCCGCTGGCGCCCAAGTGGCTGGCCAACGCCGGCGTGACCTGGCGCCCCACCGATGCGTTCCTGTGGAACGTGTCGGCGCAATATGTGGGCAAGTCGCGCATGGACAACGACCAGGCCAACCAGTTCGACAAGGAGCTGGACGCCTACGTGCTGTTCAACACGAAGGTTGCGTACAAGTTCACGCGCAACATCGAAGGCGCTATCGGCGTGAACAACATCTTTGATCGCCAGTACGCCACCTACGGCATCCGTGGCGGCAACGCGTCGTTCGAAATGCTGGGCCCCGTCGCCAACTACAACCTGTACCCCGCGCCGGGCCGCAATTTCTACGCGTCGCTCACGCTGCGCTATTGATCGCGGACATCCGATATAGTCGGCGTTCTTCGCTGACGGTATCGGCCCCTGCATGACTGACTCACGCGCCTTTCCACGCATCGCCCCGGGGCTGTTGATTGCCCTGGGTGCGCTGCTGGCAGGCCCGGTGCTGGCGGCTTCTGCTGTGGACGGCAACCGTGCGGCGCTGGAAGTTCAGCCAAGTCAGAGCCAGAACCCGAACCCGAACCCGAACATTCAAGTCCGGGATGACCAGGGCCACACGGTCTTGTTGGCCGCACCCGCGCGCCGCGCCGTCACCCTGGCCCCCCACGCGACCGAACTCGTCTACGCCGCCGGCGCAGGCCGCTTTCTCATCGCCACCATACGCGGCAGCGACTACCCCGCCGCCGCCCGCCAATTGCCCGTTATCGGCGACGGCATGCAGCCCGACGCCGAGCGCGTGGCCGGCGTGCGCCCCGACTTGCTGATCGCCTGGCAGCCCACCGCCGCCGAGCCGTTGGTGCGCGTCATGGACAAGCTGGGCGTGCCCGTCTTCTACAGCGACCCGCTGACGCTCGCCGCCATTCCTGACGCCGTCGAACGCATGGGTGTGCTGTTCGGCACTGAGGAACACGCGCGGCCGGCGGCGCAATCCTTGCGCGACCGGCTGGCTGCCTTGAGCGCGCGCTACACCGGCCGCCGTCCCGTGCGCGTCTTCGTGCAGGCCGGGCTGGACCCCATCTACACCCTGAACAACAGCAGCATCGTCAGCGACGCGTTGCGCCTGTGCGGCGGCATCAACGTCTTTGGCCTGGCGCCTGTCGTCGCCCCGCAGGTCACGCTGGAAAATGTGCTGGCCGCCAGGCCGGAAGCGGTGCTGGCGGGCGTCAGCCGGCCCGAAGACACCGCGAAGAACCTGGCCGCCTGGCAGGCGCTGGGGCTGCCCGCCGCCCGCGCTGGCCATGTGTACGGCGTGGACGCCGACGCGCTGTACCGCCCCGGTCCGCGCCTGATCGACGCCGCAGAAGCAATCTGCGCCGACCTGGACCGGTTGCGCTGATCGAACCATGCTCGGCTGACTCTGACCGGTTGCGCTGATCGAAGCATGCTTCGCTGACTCTGACCGGTTGCGCTGACCGAACCATGCTTCGCTGGCATAGGCTGGTTACGCTGACGCATCGCCCGCTTTGCACGCGATCTGCAAATAGTGGAACGCCCCATTTCACCGGCCGCGCCTGCCGCAGGGCATCGTGCTTTATCATTCGCATAGCAAAATCAGTCAGCCTCCGCGGGCTCCGCTCTTGCGCCCCCGCCCTTTGAACACCGCCATGACCACACAAGACACCCTCACCATCGCCGGGCGCGCCTATTCGTCGCGCCTGCTCGTCGGCACCGGCAAGTACAAGGACTTCGAAGAGACCCGCGCGGCGCTGGACGCCAGCGGCACCGAGATCGTCACGGTTGCCATCCGCCGCACCAACATCGGCCAGAACGCGGGCGAACCGAACCTGCTGGACTACGTCCCGCCGTCCAAATTCACGCTGCTGCCCAACACCGCCGGCTGCTACACCGCCGACGACGCGATCCGCACCTTGCGCCTGGCGCGCGAGCTGCTCGACGGCCATGAGCTCGTCAAGCTGGAAGTGCTGGGCGACCCGCACACGCTGTTCCCGAACATGCCCGAAACCCTGAAGGCCACCAAGACGCTGGTCGACGAAGGTTTCAAGGTCATGGTCTATTGCACCGACGACCCCATCCAGTGCCGCATGCTGGAAGACATGGGCGCCGTGGCCGTGATGCCGCTGGCATCGCTGATTGGCTCGGGCATGGGCATTCTGAACCCGTGGAACCTGCGTTTGATCATCGACCAGGCCCGCGTGCCGGTCGTGGTGGACGCGGGCGTGGGCACCGCCTCGGATGCGGCCATCGCCATGGAACTGGGCTGCGACGCCGTGCTGATGAATACCGCCATCGCCGCCGCGCGCGACCCGATCCTGATGGCCAGCGCCATGAAGAAGGGCGTGGAGTCCGGCCGCGAAGCCTTCCTGGCCGGCCGCATGCCCAAGAAGCTGTACAGCGGCGCGCCCAGCTCGCCCACCGAAGGGCTGATCACCGGCGGCCCGGGCGCGGCGAAATGAGTTCGCGCCAACAGGACGGCAGCGCCCGTCCCATTCCCAACGCGCTGACCATCGCCGGCGTCGACCCGTCCGGCGGCGCGGGCATCCTGGCCGACGTGAAGGCCATGAGCGCGCTGGGCGCCTACGGCTGCGCCATCATCGCGGCGCTGACCGCCCAGAACACGAAGGGCGTCACCGGCATCTCGGCCGTGCCGCCCGCGTTCGTGGGCCTGCAAATCGACACCCTGTTCGCCGACGTGCGCATCGACGCCGTCAAGATCGGCATGCTGGGCCAGTATCCGGTCATTGAAGTCGTGGCCGAAAAGCTGGCCAAGTGGACCCCGGCCCATGTGGTGCTGGACCCGGTCATGGTCGCCAAAAGCGGCGACCTGCTGCTGGAGAACGACGCCGTGGGCGCGATGCGCGAAGCGCTGCTGCCGCAGTGCACGATGTTGACCCCGAACCTGCCCGAAGCCGGCGTGCTGCTGGAAGAGCGGCCGGTTGAGACCGTCAAGGAAATGCGCCGCGTGGCCGAGCGCCTGCGCAACAAGCTGGCCCATTCGGGCGAACGCTGGGTACTGGTCAAGGGCGGCCACCTGCCCGGCAACGAGACCATCGACTTGCTGCACGACGGCGACCGCATGATCGAACTGCCCGGCCACCGCATCGAGACCGTCAACACGCACGGCACGGGCTGCACGCTGTCGGCCGCGCTGGCCGCGTTGCTGCCGCAAATCGGGGACGTACCCGAGGCCGCGCGCCGCGCCAAGGCCTATCTGACCGAAGCCATCCGCCACGCCGAGCGGCTGTCGGTCGGGTCCGGCCACGGCCCCGTCCACCACTTCCACGCGTGGTGGTGAACGCCAGCTGCGCTGGCTAGACGCGGGTGAAACGCGGCGCTCTACGGAGCGCCGCTGTCGTTTCCGGCCCGCGAATCAGACCGATTCCCGCCGTTGAAACATCTGCCGAATGGAGCCGCCGTCACAGGACGCTACGAATCGGTACAATGGCCGGCTGATTCCTCTGTTTTTTCCTGACCGTCATGAACGCTTCGACCCTGCCCGACGTAGAACAAGCCCGCTTCAATATGGTGGAACAGCAGATCCGCCCGTGGGACGTCCTGGACGCCAACGTGCTGCAAGCGCTGTTCGATGTGCGCCGCGAACAATTTGTTCCGCCGGCCCTGCGCGCCCTGGCGTTTTCCGACCTGGAACTGCCGCTGGAAATCAACGCGGTCAATACGCGTCAGACCATGCTGGCCCCCAAGGTTGAAGCTCGCCTGGCGCAAGAACTGCAACTGACCAAGTCCGACTGCGTGCTGGAAATCGGCACCGGCTCCGGCTATCAGGCTGCGCTGCTGGGCTATCTGGCCCAACAAGTGACCTCGGTCGAAATCGACAGCCGCCTGGTCACGTTCGCGCAGCAAAACCTGCAAATGAACAACGTCACCAACGTCAAGGTCGAAACCGGCGACGCCCGCAATGGCTGGGGCTCCACCGAATACGACGCCATCCTGGTGACGGGTTCGGTGCCGGTTGTGCCCGACGCGCTCAAGTACCAGCTGCGCGTAGGCGGCCGCCTGGTTGTCATCGTGGGCCAGGCCCCCGTCATGACGGCCTGTCGCATCACCCGCACCACCGCTGCCAGTTTCGAAACGGTGAACCTGTTCGAAACCGTGGTGAAGCCGCTGCGCGGCGCCACGGTATCCCAGTTCAAGTTCTAAACCCCTAGCTTGCCGCCCCGCGCCTGCCCCCAGCCGGGGCGTGGCGCATCAACGGGGTGGTCCGGCGTATCGTTGAAAATCATGCGCGTCCGATTGCTTACGGCTTTACTGGTTTTTACCTGCGCCGCAAGCGTCGGCCCGTCGCCCGCGTTTGCGCAGAACCTGATCCAGGTCTGGCAAGCCGCCCTGGGCAATGACCCGACTTACGCCGCCGCCCGCGCCAACTACCGCGCGGGCCTGGAAAAAGAGCCGCAAGCGCGCGCGCTGCTGCTGCCGCTGATTTCCGCCGAAGCCGGCGGCGCCTACCAGGAAACCCGCAGCACCCGTGGGCTGGGCGTGTCCTACAGCGGCGGGCGCGGCGTATGGGATCTGGCGCTGACCCAGCCTCTGTTCGATTGGGGCCGCTGGCAAAACTACGAGCAATCCAAGCTGATCGTGGCCGACGTCGAAGTGCAATTGCAGCAGTCCTACCAGGACCTGCTGCTGCGCGTGGCCGACGCCTACTTCAACGTGCTCTACGCGCAAGACACGCTGACCGCCACCGAGGCCGAAAAGGCCGCCGTTGCCGGGCAGCTGGAGTCCGCCAAACGCAATTTCGAGCTGGGTAATTCCACCGTCACCGACACCTTCGAGGCGCAGGCGCGCTACGACCTGGTGGTGGCGCAGGAATTGCGGTTGCAGAATGACCTGGACGTGCGCCGCGATGAGCTCGCCAAGATCATCGGCACGCAGCCGGGCGCACTGGCCGAACTGCCGTATGGCGTGCAACTGCCGTCGCCCCAACCCGCCCGCGTGAATGACTGGAGCACCCAGGCCGAGTCCTCCAGCCTGGAAGTGCTGCGCGCGCAGCTGCTGACCCGCATCGCGGGCCGTGAAATCCAGATCGCCAAGAGCGGCCACTACCCCAGCCTGAACCTGCGCGCCACCAGCGGCAGCGCCAGCGACGCCGTCATGCGTAACGCCGCGCCGGGCAAGCCGATCGACAACACGATAGGCGTGGTGCTGTCGATTCCGCTGTATTCGGGTGGCGGCGTGTCGTCGCAAGTGACCGAGAAAGTGCAGCTGGAACAGAAGGCCCGCTACGATTTTGAAACCGCGCGGCGCCAAGCCGTTCAGGCCGCGCGCCAGTACTACACCGGCGTCACCAGCGGGCTGGCGCGCATCCAGGCATTGGAAGCCGGCGAAAAATCCAGCCGCGCCTCTGTGGAAGCCAACCGCACCGGCTACGAAGTGGGCGTGCGCATCAACCTGGACGTGCTGAACGCCCAGCAGCAGCTGTACGCCACGCAGCGGGATCTGGCGCTGGCGCGCTACAGCACGGTGCTGTCAGGGCTGCGTTTGAAAGCCACCAGCGGGATTCTGGCGGAAACGGATCTGGAAGCGATTAACCGCTTGCTTCGGGAACCGCGTTGAACGCCCGTCAGGCGCCCTGAATCTTCTTCACCAGCGCCGTCGTTGACCGTTCGAATTCAAATGGAATCGCCACTGCGCGGCCGCCCCAGGTTTTGACCAGCGCGGTCTCGGGCAGCTTTTCCATGTCGTAGTCGCCACCCTTGACGATCAAATCGGGCTTGAGCTCGCCGATCAGCGCTTCGGGCGTGTCTTCGTGGAATGACGTGACGACGGTCACAAAGCCCAGCGCGGCCAGCAGTGCGGCGCGGTCTTCCATGCGGTTCAGCGGGCGCTCGGCGCCTTTGCCCAGGCGGCGCACCGATTCGTCGGTGTTCACCGCCACCACCAGCGTCGCGCCCAGTTGCGCCGCTTGATCCAGATACGTCGCGTGCCCGCGATGCAGGATATCGAACACGCCATTGGTAAACACCAGCGGCCGCGGCAAGCGGCCAGCAGCGACGGCGGCGACGCATTCATCGCGGGAAAGGACTTTGGATTCAAAACGGGCGGCGGACATGCGGCGATTATATCCGCCCGTCCGCCGCCCGATGGCAGCCTGATTGCCGGCCCGTCGGCAGCCCGATAGTCGGCAATAGCGCCTGAAACTCAGGCGCCGCCGAGGATGATCTTCTTTTCCTTGGGAACGATCAGCGCCGTCATTTCCTTGCGGTAGCGGTTCAGGTCCTTCACCGTTTCGAAGCTGCGGTCCATCAGCTTGGACAAGATGTGCAGAATGCGCGAGGCGACCTTCTGTTCCCAGATGCCGTCAAAGCGGATCTGGGTGTCCAGCCAATGCTCCAGCCAGCCCGGCTCAGGCAGACGCGACTGCACCGTGTCGTTCGGGAACAAGTCCTTGTTCACGTGCAGGTTGGTCGGGTGCAGCGCCTGCTGCGTGCGGCCGGCCGAGGCCATCAGCACGCCAATCTTCGAGAACGCCAGGCGAGCTTGCTCGCTGGTGTCCTGGCCACGGTCATGCAGCGCGCGGCGCATGTATTGCAGGTAGGCGCCGGCGTGGCGGGCTTCGTCCTGCGCCACGGTCTTGTAGATGGCCTTGATGACGGGTTCCGTGTGCCATTCGGCGGCGCGGCGGTACCAGTGGTTCAGGCGGATTTCGCCGCAGAAGTGCAGCATCAGCGTTTCCAGTTCGGGGGCCGCGTCGAATTCAAAGCGCACGTTGTGCAGCTCTTCTTCGGTGGGCACGAGATCAGGGCGGAAACGGCGCAGATACTCGATCAGCACCAGCGAATGCTTTTGTTCCTCGAAGAACCAGACCGACATGAATGCGCAGAAATCGCTGTCGCCGCGGTTGTCGCGCAGGAACATTTCTGTGGCCGGCAAAGCCGCCCATTCGGTGATGGCGTTCATCTTGATCGTTTGAGCCTGCTCGTCAGAGAGCTTGCTGCGATCGAAATCCCCCCAGGGGATGTCATGCGCCATGTTCCAGCGCACGGCTTCCATGGTCTTGAAGAGTTCAGGATAAAGCATGGGTCTGCCCTTGTATTCGTCCCGCTTGTGGGGCGATAGAAATTAATGAATGGCGCGCGCGTCTCTTCGGCGTGACGCTGCATTCATCCACCGCAGCGCTATTTTTCGCCGTCTCCCGCGAAGCTATGATGACCGTTTCATGAATGAAACATGACAAGGTTCGTCTAGATCATCGCGCCGCCTATCGGGTCAAGGCCCATATTGCGACCCCAATCGCAAGAGCCAACACCCCAACCAGCGCTGCAACCAGCCGGTTGTTCTGTTCCTGGGCGCGCCGCAGGTGAATCATTTCGGCCAGCAGGGCGGGCGAAACGTTCGGGCGGCTCAGGTGGTCATGGACCAGCCTGGGCAAAGCGGGCAGCATTTGCGACCACTGCACCGCTTCTTTTTCCAGGCTTTGCCGCAAGCCCTTGAGTCCGACACGCTGGCGCATCCAACGTTCCAGATAGGGCTTGGCGGTCTTCCAGAGATCCAGGTTGGGATCGAGCTGTCGGCCCAACCCCTCGACGTTCAGCAACGTCTTTTGCAGCAGCACCAGCTGCGGCTGGATCTCTACATTGAACCGGCGCGAGGTCTGGAACAGGCGGAGCAACACCTGCCCCAGCGAGATCTCGGACAACGGCCGGTCAAAGTACGGTTCGCAAACGGCGCGCACGGCGCCTTCAAGCTCTTCTTCGCGCGTGTCGGCGGGCACCCAGCCTGACTCGATGTGCAGTTGCGCCACACGCCGGTAATCGCGGTGGAAGAAGGCCAGGAAATTCTGCGCCAGGTAATTTTTGTCGAACTCGGACAGCGAACCCACGATGCCGAAGTCCAGCGCGATATAGCTGCCAAGCGTCCCAGGGCGATCCGACACGTAGATGTTGCCCGGGTGCATGTCGGCGTGGAAGAAGCCGTCGGTGAACACCTGCGTGAAGAAGATTTCGACGCCCGTGCGCGCCAGCGTCGGGATGTCGATGCCGGCTTCGCGCATGCGTTCAACCTGGCCCACCGGCATGCCGTACATGCGCTGCATGGTGAACACCGTGGACGCCGTGTATTCCCAGATGACCTCGGGCACGATCAGCATGTCGCCCCGGCCCGATTCAGGGCCGAAGTTGCGGCGCAGCTGGCTGCAATTGGACGCTTCGCGCACCAGATCCAGCTCGTCGTGCAGGTATTTGTCGAATTCGGCCACGACTTCGCGCGGCTTCAGGCGGCGGCCATCGTCGCCCAAGCGCTCGATGATGCGCGCCACGATCTTCAAGAGCGACAAGTCTTTTTCGATGATGCTCAGCATCCCCGGACGCAGCACCTTGACGGCCACTTCGCGGCCGTCATGCAGCACGGCGAAGTGAACCTGGGCGATGGACGCCGAGGCCACCGGGTCCACATCGAACTGCGCGAACAGTTTTTCGGGCGGCGCACCCAGCGCGGCCTCGATGCAGGCGGCGGCCTGCGCGGACGGGAACGGCGGCACGCGGTCTTGAAGCAGCGCGAGCTCGTTGGCGATGTCGGCGGGGATCAGGTCGCGGCGGGTGGAGAGCACCTGCCCGAACTTCACGAAGATGGGGCCCAGCGATTCCAGGGCCATCCGCAGGCGCTGCCCGCGCGGCTGGCGCGGCCGCGTGCCCAGGCGGATGACGCGCAACAGGCAGGTCGCCAGTGGATGGTTCAGGCTGGAGAGCACGAGCTCATCCAGGCCATAGCGCAGGGAAACAACGATGATGCGAAGCAGGCGCAGCAGGGGAAACATGGATCAGGCGCCCCGCTTTGCGCTGGCCGAAGCCAGACGGGTTTGCAGGGCGGTGGCCGAACGCGTCAAGGCATCAGTGCGAGCGTTCAGCTCGGCTAAGTCCAGGCGCCATTGTTCCAGCGCGGGGCGGCCCACCAGCACGCCGCTTTCTTCGGCCAGGTATTCCGAGACGTTTTCGGCCAGGCGCGTACCCACCGTGCGCGCCCCATTGGCCGCGGCGCGCGCGCCGCCCACGATGCGCAGTGCGGCGATATCGCCCACCACGCGGGCCAGCGCGTCTTCGGGGTCCGGGCGAAGCTGCTTGGACAGGTCCGCCACCACTTGGGCCAATGCCGCGTCGCCCGAGATATGGGTGGCTTCGGCGAAGTCAGGGGTTTCACGGTCAGCGCCCAGGCGCGGCAACGGCAGCTTTTCAGGGGCCACGGTCAGCGTCACGTCGGGCACGACGGCGGGGTCAGCCTGCGCCGCAAGGCCTTCGCTGTCGATCGTCAGGCCCAGCGTGAAACCGCCCAACGCAAAGCGCACGGTCTTGCCGGCATGCCGCGCCAGACGCTCGCGCGCCCAGTCCTCACGCCGCAACAGGGCGTTGAGCGCGCTTACAGCCAACCGCGAGGGAGTGGGCAGGAACGAAAAAGGCAGCATGACGGTCTGCAACACCGCGTGGCGGGGTTGCCGGAATTAGTAGGTAAATCGGGAGTGTAACGGGTTAGATGGGCGCGTGTTTAGTGCGAAAGGCACATGGAAAAACCGGCCCTTGTGGGGCCGGTTCAAGCGGATGCCCTTTCGGGCATCCGGCAACGGAGGACAGAGGCAGTCCCGGCCAGCCAGCGTTTAGCTGGCCAGATCCACCGGAATCTGCTGAATGCCAGCCAACAGCCAGCCGCCATTGGCAGGCTTGAACAGGTTCCAGACTTCTTCGAAGCGGAAGGCTTCGGCGCCGGGGGCCTCACGCAGCATGCCGGAGAAGCGCACGCTGGCCAGGTGGCCGTCGGACACGGATTCGATGCCCAGCATTTCGGCGTTCAACAGCACCACTTCGGTCTTGTTGGGAGCCGCGCCGCGCTCAGCCAGCTGCGGCTTGAGTTCGGTGATCAGGTCATCGGTCAGGAAGTCGCGCAGGCCATCGGTGCTGCCGCTGTCCCACACAGCCTGGATGCGAACGAACTGCTCCTTGGCTTGCTTCAGGAAGTTGGGCGTATCGAAATCACCCGGCACGAACCAGTTGTTGTCCTCGCCCGCTTTGGGCAGAACTGCCGGAGGCGCGACCGGTGCGGCGGCAGCCACAGGGGCGGCAGCAGCGGCGGGTGCGGCGGCAGCCGGCTTCAGGGCTTCACGCCACATCGGCTGCGGTTGCTGGCCCGGTGCGTTGTTGGCGCCATTGAAGGCACCTTGCGTCGCGGTACGCGGACCGGCGCCACGCAGACGGCGGATGATGAACATGACGGCGAAGACAACGGCGGCGATCAGCAGCGCGGAGCCCAGGAATTCAGCGAAGGCGCCCGACAGGCCCATGCTGGACAGCAAGGCGGCGATACCCAGGCCAGCAGCGATGCCGGCGATGGGGCCGAGCCAACGCGACGCGCCGCTCTTGGCGGCAGCGCCCGCGGCGCCGGCCGTGGCTGCGCCGGCGGCTGCCGGAGCGGCGGTGGCGCCAGCCGTGTTGTTGGCGGCGGCCGGCGGCGTGGTCGCCTGGCGCTGCTGGGTCACATTGGAGGATTGACGGCCGACGCTGCTGCCACCACCTGCACGACGGGCTTCGGCGTCAAACGACGCCGTCACCAACGCCGCGCCGGAAACGGCGATGAGCGCCGCGGCGACAAACCGCGAAAGACAGAATTTGGTCATAGAGTTTGCTCCCTCGTACTCGCGCCCCCGCTGCCCCGAGCAGCTGGGAGTCCCACGGACAGCGGGACCTAATCGCGACTTTTCTTACAGTAATCTGAACGTCGTAAGAATAACGGACAAGACGCCGCCCCACAAGTTCCCCGTGGGGTGAAGAAATATCCTGTGGACAGGCCGGGTTTCAGCCCAGGCGCACGCCCTCGTGCAAGGCGGCGATGCCGGCAGTCAGGTTGAAATACTGAACCCGTTCCAGACCGGCGGTGCGCAGCATATCGGCCAGGGTTTCCTGGTCGGGATGCATGCGGATGGATTCCGCCAGGTAACGGTAGCTGGCTTCGTCCTTGGCGACCTTCTTGCCCAACCAGGGCAGCACGTTGAAGGAATACCAGTCGTAGGCGGGCGCCAGCGGCTTGGCCACGCGCGAGAATTCCAGCACCAGCAGCTTGCCGCCCGGCTTCAGCACGCGGGTCATTTCGGCCAGCGCGCGGTCTTTGTGCGTCATGTTGCGCAGGCCAAAGGCCACGCTGACGCGGTCGAAATAACCCGTGGGGAACGGCAGGCGCTCGGCGTCGCAAACGGCGGTGGGCACCAAGAGGCCGGCGTCAGTGAGGCGGTCGCGGCCCACGCGCAGCATGGAATCATTGATGTCGGTCAGCCAGACCTCGCCGGTAGGCCCCGCGCGCTTGGCGAAAGCCTTGGCCAGGTCGCCCGTGCCGCCGGCGATGTCCAATACCTTCATGCCGGGGCGGATGGCGGCGCGGCCAATGGTGAAGGCCTTCCAGACGCGGTGCAGGCCGGCCGACATGAAATCGTTCATGACGTCGTAACGCTGGGCGACCGAATGGAAGACTTCAGCGACCTTGCGGGCTTTTTCGCCTTCCGGCACCGTTTGGAAGCCGAAATGCGTGGATTGGGCGTTGGAGTCGGCGGAATGTTGCGATTCGGAGGGGTTTTGCATGGTGAATTCCCGATATATCCTGGCAATGGTAGCCTATCGGGCGCGCGCCGGCGGGCAGAGAACCTTCCCCGGAAGCACCCTGCGGTCACATACCTGAAATATTGCGGCCATACTATCGCAATGTTCGCGCCGCGCCGGCGCTCAGAAGTGTGCCCAAATTCGCCATGTCCAGCACCATCCTCGTCGTCGAAGACGAACCCGCAATCCAGGAACTGATCGCCGTCAACCTGTCCTTCGCGGGGCATAAAGTGCTGCGCGCGTTCGACGCCGACCAGGCCCAGACCCTGATTCGCGCCGAACTCCCCGATCTGATCCTGCTGGATTGGATGTTGCCCGGCACGTCCGGCCTGGCCATGGCGCGCAAGCTGCGCAACGACGAGCGCACCCGCGCCGTCCCGGTCATTATGCTGACCGCCAAGGGCTCCGAGCAAGACAAGGTAGACGGCCTGGAAGCCGGCGCCGACGACTACATCACCAAGCCCTTCTCGCCGAAAGAGCTCATGGCCCGCATCAAGGCCGTGTTGCGCCGCCGCGCGCCCCAACTAACCGATGACGTCATCGACGTGGGCGGCCTGAAGCTGGACCCGGTCACGCACCGCCTGTCGGGCAATAGCCAGTCTTTGCAGATCGGTCCCACCGAGTTCCGTCTGCTGCACTTCTTCATGACCCACCCCGAGCGCGTGTTCTCGCGTTCGCAACTGCTGGATCAGGTCTGGGGCGACCACGTGTTCGTGGAAGAGCGCACCGTTGACGTCCACATCCGCCGCCTGCGCAAGGCGTTGGAACCCAGCGGCCACGATGCGCACGTTGAAACCGTGCGCGGCAGCGGATACCGGTTTACGGCACAGCTTCCGACGCGGTAAAACTCCCGCACGATGATCTGGCTGCGCACCCTTTTCCTGGTCGCCCTGTGGGCGGTGATTTCACTACTGGCGCAATGGCTCATAGGTGATCCATTCGGCTGGATCGTGTTTTCCGCCGCGTTGGCCGCCATGCTGCTCTGGCGCAGCTGGCGCCTGACGCTGGTTTCCCACTGGGCCAATCACCCGGACACCTCTCCTCCCGCCTCCGTCGGGCCTTGGGACGACATCCTCGCCCCGCTCTACCGCTACACCCGCGCCCGCGCCCGGGAACTGGCTGAAACCCGCGACACCATGCAAGGCATGCTGGCCGCCGCCCAGGCGCTGCCGGACGGCGCGGTCACGATGAATGAAGAATTCCAGATCGACTGGTGCAACCGCATGGCGCGCCAGCATCTGGGCCTGCGCCTGCCGGCCGACCGTGGCCACAATCTGCTGAACCTGCTGCGCGCGCCGGAATTCGTGGAATACGCGCACCGCTCGTCCTGGCCCGACCCGATCCTGGTGCGCCTGGGCCAACAAGGCCAGGAACGGCTGATGATGATGCAGCTGACGTCTTACGCCAGTAATCAGCGCCTGCTTATTACCCGCGACGTCACGCAGATTGAACGCCTGGAAACCACACGCCGCGATTTCGTGGCCAACGTCTCGCACGAGCTGCGCACGCCGCTGACCGTGCTGGCGGGCTTTCTGGAAACGCTGCGCGACATGCCGGCCGATGCCTTGCCCGAAGAACAGCGCGCGCAGTACATCGACATGATGCATGAGCAAGCCCAGCGCATGCAGGCCATCGTTGAAGACCTGCTGACCTTGTCCACGCTGGAATCGTCGCCGGGCAGCGACCCGCGCGCGATCAACATGAGCGCGCTGCTGCAAAAGGCGCGTCAGCAGATCGAAGCCTTGTCGGGCGGACGTCATGTGCTGGAATGGCACATCGACGAAACGCTGGACGTGCTGGGCGCCGAAACCGAGCTGACCTCTGCGCTGTCGAACCTGCTGACCAACGCCGTGCGCTACACGCCCGACGGCGGGACGATCACCGTGCGCTGGGAACGCGAGCCCGATGGCGGCGCGCGCTACAGCGTGCAGGACACCGGCATCGGCATCCCCGCCCGCCACCTGCCGCGCCTGACCGAACGTTTCTACCGCGTGGACCGCGGGCGCTCGCGCGCCGTGGGCGGCACGGGCCTGGGCCTGGCGATTACCAAGCACATCGCCATGCGCCACGATGCCGAATTGCTCATCACGAGCGAGCCCGGCAAAGGCAGCGTCTTTGCGCTGCGCTTCCCCTTCGAACGTATCGCTATCGACGAACCGGCCTGACCGGTTTGCTCGTACCACCCGCGCCGCACAGCCGGCGCGGGTGGTAAATTTCCGGCCATGCGCATCCTGGTCATCGAAGACGAACCCAAACTGGCCGACTACCTTAAGAAGGGGCTGTCGGAACAGAGCCATATCGTGGATCTGGCGCGCGACGGCGTCKACGGTCTGCATCTGGCGCTGGAGGGCGCGTACGACCTGATCGTGCTGGACGTGATGCTGCCCGGCGTGGACGGCTTCGGCATCCTGGCATCGGTTCGCGCACAAAAAGACACCCCCATCCTGATGCTGACGGCGCGCGACGCCGTGGAAGACCGCGTGCGCGGCCTGGAAGGCGGCGCCGACGATTATCTGGTCAAGCCCTTTGCGTTTTCGGAGCTGCTGGCGCGCGTGCAGGCGCTGCTGCGCCGGGGCCGCACGCAAGAACCCACGCTGCTGCGCCTGGCCGACCTGGAGCTGGACCTGGCGCGCCGCCGCGCCCAGCGGGGCGGCCGCCGCCTGGACCTGACCGCCAAGGAATTCAACCTGCTTGCCCTGCTGCTGCGCCGCCAGGGGCAGGTGTTGTCACGCACCACGCTGGCCGAACAGGTGTGGGACATGAATTTCGACAGCGACACCAATGTCATCGACGTCGCCGTGCGCCGCCTGCGCGGCAAGCTGGACGACCCGTTCGACGCCAAGCTGCTGCACACCGTGCGCGGCATGGGCTATGTGCTGGAGTCGCGCCCCGAGCCCAAACCGGCATGAAGCCGCCGCGCATGCGTTCGATGCAGGCGCGGCTGACGCTGCTGTTGGGCGCCATTGCATTGCTGGTATCCAGCCTGGCCGGGGCGACGTTGTTCTGGGCGCTCAAGCGCGAAGTCGAGCGCCAGGAAATCACCGAGGTCAGCGGCAAGCTGGAATTGATCGACCACCTGATCGACATGCAGAACAGCGCCAGCGGCCTGCACGATCTGGCCGCCACGTTTGACGAGATGCGCGCCGGCCAAGGCCAGTTGGGCATCTGGATCGTGGACGCGCAGGGCCACGCCGTGTACGGCGGCCCCGCCCCTGAAACGCTGGGCACGGCTGACGACGGCAGACAAGTGGTGCTGCAAACCGCCGATGGCGGGCGCATGCGCGGCTTGCGCGTGGCCATGAACGACCGCATCCTGCCGGGCGCCGAACTGACCGTGGCCGTCAGCACGCGCACCAGCTCGCAGTTTCTGTACGCCTATGGCACCGCGCTGGTGTTGATCTGTGCGCTCTGGGTGGGCGCGACCGTGGTGCTGGCCGCCTGGGCCGTGCGCCGCAGCATGGCCCCCACGCGCCGGCTGTCGGAGCAGGCCGCCCGCATCCAGCCCGACAATCTGGCGCGCCGCCTGCCGCTGGAAGACACCGACCGTGAACTGCACGACCTGGTGCGGTCCTTCAACCGCACGCTGGAACGGCTGCAATCGGCGTATCAGCAGATGGAAGGGTTCAACGCCGACGTTGCGCATGAACTGCGCACGCCGCTTGCCACGCTGATCAACGGCACGCAGGTGATGCTGTCATCCCCGCGCGACGCCGCCGAGTTGCGCGACGCGCTGGAATCCAATCTGGAAGAGCTCGAAGACCTGAAGACGCTGGTCAACGACATGCTGTTCCTGGCGCGTGCGGACCGCGGGGAACGGGCGGCGGACCTGGCGCCGGTGTCGCTCGCGGCCGAAGCCCGGCGCGTGGCGGAATACTACGAAGCCACGTTGGAAGCCCAAGGTGTGCATCTGCGCTGCGAGGGCGATGCGACGGTGGCCGCCAACCCGGGGCTGGTGCGCCGCGCCTTGGCCAATTTGATCTCCAACGCCATCAAGGCTACGCCCGCGGGGCGCGAAATCGTGCTGACGTGTTCAGCGTCGGCGGCAGGCGCGCGGGTGCAAGTGCGCAACCCCGGCACGCCCATTCCGGCCGCCGACCTGCCCCGCATCTTCGACCGCTTCTTCCGGTCTGGGCATACCCGCGCGCCGCGCAGCGAAGGGCACGGGCTGGGGCTGGCCATCGTGCGCGCCATCGCCCGCATGCATGGCGGCGATGTGGACGCGGTGTCGGATGCGTCTGGCACGGTGGTGGGCATCACGTTGCGCGGGCCGGAAACGTCCCCGCGCCCGCCGAACATTACAAAACCGTAATCCAGGCGACAGAATCGGGTCACCCCGGCTTTCCTACAGTGTCATCACGGTCACTCCTGTAAGGATTTTCGTGAAAGACGCTCTGATTCGCCTTAGCCAGGCTGCTGCCCTGGCCCTGCTGTTCACCGGCGCCGCGCAAGCCGCAGGCGGCCACGATGGCCACAACATGCCGTCCATGACCATGCCGGCCGCAACAGCCCCGATCGGCAAGCCGGGCGACGCCGCCCGCGCCACGCGCACCGTCAATATCGACATGAACGACGCCATGCGTTTCACGCCCGACCGTATCGAGGTCAAGGCCGGAGAGACCGTGCGCATCACGGTGCGCAATGTCGGCAAGATTCGGCACGAGCTGGTGCTGGGCACCGACGCCGATCTGAAAGCGCACTACGACATGATGATGAAGGACCCCGGCATGCGCCACGAGGAAGCCAACGCGGTGTCGCTGGAGGCGGGCAAGACCGGGCAGATCGTCTGGCGCTTCGACAAGGCGGGTACGGTGTCTTTCGGCTGCCTGGAACCCGGCCATTACTCGGCCGGCATGAAGGGAGCCGTGTCGGTGCTTTGACGCCCGGCACAGACTACCCATGCGCACACTTCCCCCTCTTGCCCGCCGGAGATTCGTGCAGGGCGTGGCGGCCGGCGGCGCGCTGGCGGCGCTTGGCGGCTGGCGCGCGGCGCTGGCACAATCGCCGTCGCTGTCCCCGCTGCAGTCGCCATTGCACCCTGCCTCCGCCACCGAATTACGCGGCACCGAGTTTCATCTTGAAATTGGCGAAACGCCGGTCAACTTCACGGGCGCGGCCCGCATCGGCACCACCGTCAACGGCCAACTGCCCGCGCCCATCCTGCGCTGGCGCGAAGGCGACACGGTGACGCTGCACGTCACCAACCGGCTGCGCGAGCAAACGTCCATTCATTGGCACGGCATTCTGCTGCCGTCGAACATGGATGGCGTACCGGGCCTGAGCTTTGACGGCATCGACCCGGGCCAGACCTTCACCTACCGTTTCGACGTGCGCCAAAGCGGCACGTATTGGTATCACAGCCATTCGGGCTTTCAGGAACAGACGGGCCTGTACGGCGCCATCGTCATCGACCCGCGCCGCCGCGACCCCATCGCGTCCGACCGCGACTACACCGTGCTGCTGTCCGACTGGACAGACGAAGATCCGATGCGGCTTTTCAACAAGCTGAAGGTGATGCCCGACTACTACAACGGCATTCAGCCCAGCGTGCAAAGCCTGCGCACCGACGCGGACGGCCGTGGCTGGCGCGCCGCGCTGTCTGAACGCCTGATGTGGGAACAGATGCGCATGAACCCGTCGGACCTGGCGGATGTGTCGGGCGCAACCTACACCTTCCTGACCAACGGCGCGACGCCCGCGGGCAACTGGACCGGGCTGTTCGCGCCGGGCGAACGCATCCGGCTGCGCTTCATCAACGGCTCGGCGATGACGTACTTCGACGTGCGTATTCCAGGTTTGAAGATGACGGTGGTGGCGGCGGACGGGCAGGATGTGCGCCCGGTGGACGTGGAAGAGTTCCGCATCGGCGTGGCGGAAACGTATGACGTAATCGTCGAGCCGCAAGACGACCGCGCCTACACGATCTTCTCGCAGGCCATGGACCGTTCCGGCTACGCCCGCGCCACGCTGGCCCCGCGCGCCGGCATGCAGGCAGACGTGCCGGCGCTGGACCGCGTGCAGCTGCTGGGCATGATGGACATGGGCATGGCGCACGACATGGGCGGTGGAGACCATGCCGGTGCGGGCGCGGCTGCCAATGCAGGGGCCGGGGCAGACGCAGCCGCCATGGACCACAGCGCCATGCCCGGCATGGACCATGGCATGCAGCACGGTTCCGGCGCTGGCCAGGGCGGCATGGTCGAAGTGAAGCATCCCTACCCCGCCGAGCGCGGCGTGGGCAATTCGATGCTGCCCGACGTGGTGTCAACGCGTCTGGACGATCAGGGCGTGGGCTTGCGCGACAACGGCCGCCGCGTGCTCACATACGCCGACCTGCATTCCATCCGCGAACCCGCCGACAACCGCGCGCCCTCGCGCGAGATCGAGCTGCATCTGACGGGCAACATGGAACGCTACATGTGGTCGTTCAATGGCGTGAAGTTCTCGGACGCGAAACCCATCGTGCTGCGCTACGGCGAGCGCGTGCGCTTCGTGCTGGTCAACGACACGATGATGACGCACCCCATCCATCTGCACGGCCTGTGGAGCGACCTGGAATCGCCCGACGGCGCGTTCCAGGTGCGCAAGCACACAATCACGCTCAACCCGGCGCAGCGGCTGAGCTACCGCGTCAGCGCCGATGCGCGCGGGCATTGGGCCTACCACTGCCACCTGCTGTATCACATGGAGGCCGGCATGTTCAGAGCGGTCGTGGTGGAGTAAGCGATGACGCCTAAGACAAAACGATTGGGCGCCTGCGCCCTGGCGATGATGCTGGTGGCTGCGGGTGCGCACGCGCAAACCGCAGCGACCGATCACGGCGCGATGGACCATGCCAGCATGCCGGGCATGGACCACGGCGCGACGCGTCCGGCGCCAGCCGCCATAGACCATGCCAGCATGGGTCACGGCGACTCCGCAGCATCGAATGCGCCGCCCCCCATCGGCAGCCTGCCGTCCAGCGATGGCGCGGGCGATCGCAGCTACGACAGCTACGGTATCCATCCGCACATGATGGACAACGACCCCACGTGGCAAGTGCTGTTCGACAAGTTCGGCATGTCGCGCAACCGCGATGGACAGAATGCGCTGGATTGGGATGGCCGCTTCTGGTTCGGCACGGCCACCGACCGGCTGGTCGTGAAGAGCGAAGGCGAACGCGAAAACGGTGGCGGCTCGGACGGAAAGGTTGAAGCGTTCTGGAGCCACGCGGTCTCGCCCTTCTGGGACCTGCAACTGGGTGCGCGCCGCGACATCGGCACGGGCCCCAAGCGCAACTGGGCCGCCATTGGCATTGAAGGCGTCCTGCCGTACAACATCGAACTGGAGACGACCGGCTATGTGGGTTCGTCGGGCCGCACGGCGCTGGCGCTGAAGGCCGAGTACGACCTGCTGCTGACGCAACGGCTGATCTTCACGCCGGAACTCGAAGCCAGCCTGTACGGAAAATCCGACCCCGAACGCGGGATCGGGTCGGGGCTGTCGACGGGCTCACTGTCGTTGCGGCTGCGTTATGAAGTCACGCGGGAATTCGCGCCCTACATCGGCGTATCCTTTGAGCGAAAGTTTGGCCAGACGGCAAGCTACGCCTCGGACGCTGGGGCCAGCCGCTCGCAGACGGCCGTGATGGCCGGTGTGCGGTTCTGGTTTTGACACCCCCCGCCTTTTCGACATTTACCCTACGGAGCATCATGAACGCATCCCGAGTTACGCGCCGCCTGGTTATTGCCGCGGCGCTGTTCACCCCGCTATTCGCCCCCGCGATCACGGCGGCGCAAACGCCCGTCAAGGTGGACGTCTGGAAGACGCCAACCTGCGGCTGTTGCGAAGACTGGGTCAAGCACATGCGTGACAACGGCTTCACCGTGACCACGCACGATGTGCAAGACACCGGCCCGATCCGCCGCAACGCGGGCATGGCGGACTACGGTTCCTGCCACACCGCCATGGTTGAAGGCTATGCGGTCGAAGGCCATGTGCCGGCCAGCGATGTGCGGCGTCTGCTGCTTGAAAAGCCCGACGCAGCGGGCCTGGCCGCCCCCGGCATGCCGCTGGGTTCGCCCGGCATGGACGGCCCGGAGTACGGCGGCCGCAAGACGCCGCACGACGTGGTGCTGGTCGACAAGCAGGGCGGCGCCAAGGTGTTCCAGGCGTATCGCTAGGGCGCGGGGGTGGGGGTGGGAAGGCCATTGAAACAATTCATCCACACCGTCTCAATGGCTACTCCTTGCACTGCAGCAAAAATGCGCCACAATAAATAACACGCATTTCTCACCCACCCCCTGGCAGTCATGGCAAAAATCGTCCTGTTCGAGAACATCCACCCGAGTGCCCGCGCGGTCTTCGAAGCCGCCGGCTACACCGATATCGTCACGCACGCCGCGGCCCTGCCGCCGGCGCAGATGCACGACGCCCTGCGTGGCGTGCACGTGGCGGGGATTCGTTCTCGCACGCACCTGGATGCCGCCTTGCTGGCCAGCCCCGACCTGCGCGTCGTGGGCTGCTTCTGCATCGGCACCAATCAGGTCGACCTGGATTCGGCCATGCAGCGCGGCATTCCCGTGTTCAACGCGCCCTTCTCCAATACCCGTTCCGTTGCCGAACTGGTGCTGGGCGAAGCCATCCTGCTGCTGCGCCGGATTCCGGAAAAGAACGCCCGCGTGCATCTGGGCCACTGGGACAAGAGCGCGTCAGGCGCGTTTGAAACGCGCGGCAAGACGCTGGGCATCGTGGGCTACGGCAACATCGGCTCGCAGATCAGCACGCTAGCCGAAGGCTTGGGCATGCGCGTCATCTATCACGACGTGGAAGCCAAGCTGCCGCTGGGCAACGCGCGTCCGGCCGGAACGCTGAACGACCTGCTGGAGCAGGCCGACGTGGTGACGCTGCACGTGCCGGGCGGCAAGTCCACCGAAAACATCATGAACGCAGAGACCATCGCGCGCATGCGTCGCGGGGCCATCCTGATCAACGCGTCGCGCGGCACCGTGGTCGACATCGACGCGCTGCACGCCGCGCTGAAGTCCGGCCACCTGGCGGGCGCTGCGCTGGACGTGTTCCCCACCGAACCCAAGGGCGCGGACGAGCCGCTGGCAAGCCCGCTGATCGGCCTGCCCAACGTCATCCTGACCCCGCACATTGGCGGCAGCACGCAGGAATCGCAAGAGAACATCGGCCGCGAAGTGGCCGAGAAGCTGGTGCGCTTCATGCAGGCCGGCACGACCAAGGGCGCGGTCAACTTCCCCGAACTGCCGTATCTGGAACCGGCGGGCGCCACCCGTATCCTGCACGTGCACCGCAACGCCCCGGGCGCGCTGGGCACGCTGGACAACCTGATGGCGCAACACGGGTTGAACATCGTCAGCCAGACGCTGCAAACCAAGGGCCAGATTGGTTATGTGATTACGGACGTGGAAGGCCAGGTGGATGACGTGGTGATGTCCACGCTGCGCAGCCACCCGATCACGGTGCGTTGCGACCGGCTGTAAACCGGGCGAGGTTGATCGCTTGATTGCGGATGGCGTTGTGGCTGAATTTGCCATGACGCCATTCTTGTTTATGGCACGCCTTCACCGGCTGCCGCCACCAGGCATTCCGCCATCTTTTCCCGCACGCTGCCCGCGTCGAACGGCAGCCGGCCGATGATGCCGATGTCGCGGTGAAACGCCTGGTCGCCCAACGGCACCAGGCGCAAGCCCGTCATGTCCAGCCCGCGCAGGCGCGGCAACAGCGCCACCCCCAGCCCGTGACGCACCAAATTGGCGATGGCTTCAATTTCATCGAGCTCCACCGCTTCGTGCACATTCAAGCGGTGCTTCTTCAAGAAAATATCCACCACCCGCCCGCCGAATGACGCCCGGTCATAGCGGATGAAGGGCTGCGTCGCCAGCACGTCGCGCCAAGGCGCGGCCGGCATGGATTCCGGCATGGCCAGCACCACGGGTTCACTTAACAGCGGCTGCCAGCCCAGCTCCGGCGGCAGCGTGAAAGGCGGGCGGATCAGCACGGCCATGTCCACTTCGCCCGCGTCCACCTGACCCAGCAGCGACAGCGACACCCCCGGCACAATCCGCACCCGCACATCGGGATACACCGCGCGAAAGCGGCCCAGCGCATCCACCAGCAGGCCTTGCTGCACCGAGGCGATTGCGCCAATGCGCAACGAACCGCTGACATGCCCCGCCCCCGCCGTGGTGACCATGCGTTCAGCCATGGCGACCAATTCTTCGGCCTGCGGCAGCATCTCTCGGCCGTGCGCGTTCAACACCGCGGCGCGCGCGCTGCGGTCGAACAATTCCACGCCCAGGTATTCCTCCAGGCGCTTGATTTGCGCGCTGACCGCCGACTGCGTCAGCCCAAGATGCGTGCCCGCCCCGGTAAAGGTGCCATCACGGGCCACGGCGATGAAGGTTTTGAACTCTTTGATCACGATCAATATTTTTGATGCTAAGACACAAAAAATATCGTTTTTCAATCAAAAAAACAATACCTAAACTAGGGGCTGGTGCTAGCGCTGTTTTGCACCCGCGGCAGCCCGCATGCCGATCACCCTCTTTTGAATGACCCGGAAATTCTCATGACCGCTCAAACCAACCTGCCGCCGTTCCACCTGGCCTTCCCGGTTCGCGACCTGGCCGAAGCCCGCGCCTTCTACGGCGAAAAGCTGGGCTGTCCGGAAGGCCGTAGCTCGTCCGAATGGATCGACTTCAACTTCTACGGCCACCAGATCGTCGCCCACCTGGCGCCCAGCGAATGCGGCCACAAGGCCACCAGCGCCGTGGACTCGCACAACGTGCCCGTGCGCCATTTCGGCGCGGTTCTTTCCATGGAACAATGGGAAGCCATGTCCAAGCGCCTGATCGACGCCGGCACCGAATTCGTCATCGAACCCTACATCCGCTTCAAGGGCGAAGTCGGCGAACAGGCCACGATGTTCTTCCTGGACCCGTCGGGCAACGCGCTGGAATTCAAAGCCTTCAAGAACATGGATTCCTTGTTCGCCAAGTAATCCGCCGCCAGAGGTGTCGCGCCGTTGAACGCTTCTTCCGAACCCCCTTCTCCGGCCGAACCCTCCTGGCGCATCCAGCCCCAGGGTGATCGCTGCCTGATCATCACCTTTGGCGACCGGATTGACGCGTCGGTCGGCCGGACCTGTCTGGCCGCGGCGCGCAAACTGCGCGACGCGCAATTGGCCGGCGTGACCGACGTGGTGCCGTCATTCGTCGCCGTGGCCGTGCATTACCGGCCCGACGGCGTCGGCGGCGGCCCCACCTGTTCCGCGCTGACCGCCCGCGTCAACGCGCTGCTTGCCGATGGCATCCCTGCCGACGCCTCGGCCGAACGTGACATTGATATCCCGGTTTGCTACGGCGGCGAACATGGCCCCGACCTGGACGACGTGGCGCGCGCCGCTGGCGTAACGCCCGACGACATCATCGCCCTGCACAGCGGACCGCGCAGCATGGTGTTCATGCTGGGGTTTGCGCCAGGCCACCCCTACCTGGGCCTGCACGACGAAAAACTGAACATCCCGCGCCGGCCGTCGCCGCGCACCGTGGTGCCCATCGGTTCCGTTGCGGTCGCCAACCGGCAAACGGTGATCTACCCGAACCGGCTGCCCGGCGGGTGGAACATCATCGGCGCCACGCCGCTGACGCTGTTCGACCCGACCCGCGAACCGGCCTCGCTGCTGCAACCGGGCGATTCGGTGCGCTTCGTGCCCATCAGCGCCGACGAGTTCAACCGCATCCGGAAGGCACAGCCATGAGCCTGACCGTCATCAAGCCCGGCATGCTGTCCAGCTTCCAGGACGCCGGCCGCAACGGGTATCAGCATCAAGGCATACCCGCCGCTGGCGCCATGGACGAACGCGCGCACCGGCTGGCCAATGCGCTGGCGGGCAACGCCGGTGACCCCGCCACGCTGGAAATAACGCTGACCGGGCCGACCTTGCGCTTTGATGCGCCGGCTTGCTTTGCGCTGGCCGGCGCAGACCTTGGCGCCACGCTGAACGGACAAGACATTTCCCCGCACCGCCCGCTAGTGGCCTGCGCGGGCGATACGCTGGCCTTTGGCGCGCGCCCCGCCACCGGTGTGCGCGCGTATCTGGCGGTGCATGGCGGCTTTGCCTTGCCTGCGGTGATGGGTAGCGAATCCACGTATTTGCGCAGCGGCTTTGGCGGCTTCCAAGGCCGCGCGCTGGCCAAGGGCGATTGCATTGCCCTGCGGACCCCGCTTGCCGCGCACCGGGACCTGAAGGCGCTGCGCGACGCGTTGTGGAACCTGCGCATCTATCTGCCCGGCACGCTGGGCAACACGCGCCGCGCCGCCATCCGCTTTCTGCCCGGCCTGCATTGGCACGAATTTTCGGATGCCACGCGCGACGCGTTCAGCGGCGCGGAATTTCGCGTCAGCCCGCAATCTGACCGCATGGGCTATCGTTTGACGGGCCCGGCGCTGGCGCTGGAACAGCCGCGCCAAATGCTGTCGGAAGCCGCCTGTTTCGGCACCGTGCAGGTGCCGTCGGGCGGCGAGGCCATCATCCTCATGGCCGACCGCCAAACCACGGGCGGCTATCCCAAGATCGCGCAGATTGCTACGGTGGACCTGCCCGCGTTGGCGCAGACCGCCCCCGGCGACACGCTGCGCTTTGCCCTGATCAGCCTGGACGATGCGCAGCGGCTGGATGCCGAACGCGAACGCGCGTTCACGCAATTGCACGACGCGCTGGCCCCGCTGCGCGCCTTGTTGACCCCCGCATAAAGGAACCTGCAATGACGACCCGCATCGATTTGAATTGCGACATGGGCGAAAGCTATGGCGCGTGGACCATGGGCAACGACGCGGCGGTGCTGCAATACGTCAGCTCCGCCAACATCGCCTGTGGATTTCATGGCGGCGACCCGGCCACCATGCGCAAAACGGTGGCGGCCGCGCTCAAGCAGGGCGTGGCGCTGGGCGCCCACCCCAGCTTGCAGGACCTGGCGGGCTTTGGCCGCCGCAGCATCCCGACCACGCCCGATGAAGCCTATGACATCGTGGTCTATCAGATCGGCGCGCTGGCCGGCGTGGCCGCCTCGCAAGGGGCGCGGCTGCATCACGTGAAGGCGCACGGCGCGTTGTACAACATGGCCGCAAAAGACGAAGGCCTGTCGCGCGCCATCTGCCAGGCGGTCAAGGATGTGGACGCGTCACTGATTCTGTATGGGCTGGCCGGCAGCAAGCTGATCGACGCCGCGCGCGCCATTGGGCTTGCGGCCGCCAGCGAAGTGTTCGCCGACCGCTCTTACCAGGACGACGGCTCGCTGACGCCGCGCACCCGCGCGGGCGCCATGATCGAAGACCTGGAGCAAGCGGTGGCGCAAGTCATAGGCATGGTGCGCGAAGGCAAGGTGCGTTCGGTAGATGGCCGCGATGTGCCGGTGCAAGCCGACACGCTCTGCATTCATGGCGACCAGCCCAACGCCCTGTTGTTCGCCAACGGCATCCGCCAGGCGCTGGAGCAGGCGGGCATTGAAGTCCGCACGCCTGCGCGCGGCTGAACGCGCAGCCCCTTAAAGCAAGGGGTCAGGCCCGGCCGTAACGCGGCGCCGCCTCTTGCCTTACGGGTTCAATGGCGTCGCGATACACCTGCACAATGCTCGGCAGCACTTCCAGCACGTACGTGCGCGTCAACCCCGCAGCGCGCTCAAAATCGCGCACTGCCACGGCCTGCGTGATGCCGTGGGTGTAGGTCTGGATGGTGTTGGTTTCAATCGAGCGCCGGGCCAGCAGGAAGCGCAGCGGCTCCACCTGTTCGTAGAGCTTGCTCAGCATGCTGGTCAGCGGCGTGTTGCCGGTGTAGCGGGCGCTGGCCAGATAGAACTCGCGGCATGCCGCGATGCTGGCGCGCACGTCGCGCTTGGCCATCGACGACGCAATCGCTTCGTCGTAGCTGCGCAGCTCGGCCACCAGCGGCGACAGATCCGTCACGTCGGCCAGCTGGCGCAGGCAATACGCCTCCAGCTCCGCGCGCAACATGTACAGGTGGCGGATTTGCGTTTCGGTATAGAGGGTGACCCGAAAGCCCTTGCGTTGGATATGCGTGACCAGGCCGCTCAACTCCAGCAAACGCAGTGCTTCCCGGATCGGGCTGCGGCTGGTGCCGAAACGCTGCTCTAGTTCTTGCTCCCGCAAGGGCTGCCCGGGCCGGATAGTGCCATCCACTATCAACTCACGAATCTGTTCCTGAAGGAAATACGGAATCGTGGCGGGCGCTTTGACGTCCAATCGGCTCCCCTTGTACTGCGCGAGGCATGGTATGAGACACCGAGAAGATACTAGAAATCTCTTGAAACACAAATAGGAAAATTGTTGCAGAGGTCAAAATGGGTTTGTCTCAGTCCCCGCCTTTCAATCCCAATCATCCCGATAGACGAACTTTGGCATCTGCCAGTTAAAGCGCAGAGCCAACAGACGCATGGCCAGCCCCACCGCCAACGCCAGCGGTACGGCGGCATTGGCCGACAAGCCCAGCGACTGGCCGCCCAGGTACAAGGCGCCGGTCAATACCGATACGCTGGCGTACAGCTCTTTGCGGAACAGCAGCGGCACTTCGTTGCAGAGCACATCGCGCAGCACCCCGCCTGCGCAACCGGTGATCATGCCGCTGATCAAAACGACGGTGACCGGCAGCTGCATCATCTGCGCCACCTGGCAGCCGATGACGGTGAACGCCACCAAACCCAGCGCGTCGGCCAGCAGGAACACGCTGCGCAAGCGCCGCATCACGGGCGCGATCAAGGCCGTTAGGATGGCGGCCCCGCCGGTCATCCACAGGTACTCGGGATGGATGACCCAGGTCAGCGGGTAATGCCCCAACAGCACGTCGCGCAGCGACCCGCCGCCCAGTGCGGTGACGCAGGCGATGATGCAGACGCCCATCCAGTCCATGTCGCGCCGGCCGGCCGACAGCGCCGCCGTCATGGCTTCGGCCACGATGGCGACTAAATACAGCGTGTGCAGCAAGGCGGGGGAAATGTCGGAGAACATGGAGATAACAGTTATAGAAAAAAGGGGCCAGGGAAACAGGCGCGGCCAACCCCACATTGTATTGACGCTGATATTGCGCAATCCGCCATTGCCTGGTTGCGGCGCGTCCCTTACGCTGGACCGTGCGTTGACATCGATCAATCCCCTGTCTGCGTCGCGGCGAGACAATGGGATAACGCCCTGACAGGGCAGTACAAGCCAGGCTGCGCGGACGCGGGAGTCGCCACTCTGGCCACAACCGGGAGATAACGTATGACACAGCAAACAGGCCCCATCCTTCTGGCGACTGACCTGAGCGCGCGCGGCGATCGCGCCTTGGACCGCGCGCTACAGCTCACGAAGGAACTCAATACCAAGCTGATCGTCCTGCATGTCATGGAAAGCCATGCCACGCCTGCGCGCCTGACCACGCCGGTCTGGCGGCGCCTGTCGTCCGACCACAAGTCGCTGGCCGAACGCGAGCTGGCTGAAGACCTGTCTGCGGCTGACGTGCCGTCGGAAGTGGTGGTGGTGTCGGGCGATCCGCTGACGCGCATCATGGAAACCGCCGATAGCTATGGTTGCTCGCTGATCGTCACCGGCATCGCCCGCGACGAAACGCTGGGCCGGCTGCTGCTGGGCACCACCGTTGAGAAGCTGGCCCGGCAAGCGCGCCAGCCGGTGCTGGTCGTGAAGACCCGCCCGCGCAAGCCGTATCGCGACGTGCTGGTCGCCACCGACTTCTCGCCCGGCTCGCGCCAGGCCCTGCGCGCCGCGCTGCAACTGGTGCCCAACGCCAACCTGACACTGTTCCATGCGTACGACGTGCCGTTCCAGGGCAAGTCCGTGCCTGACGACGCCGTCACGCGCAGCTTCTACAAGGGCGCGGAACAAAGCGCGCAGGAATTCACGGCGCAAACGCCGGAACTGGCTGGGCTGACGCCGCCCAAGGTGGTGCTGGAACCCGGCCAACCCGAAACCGTGCTGTCGGAATATTCGTTCAACCATCGCTCCGACCTGGTCGTGACCGGCACGCACGGCCGCACCGGCATCCTGCGCACCGCCATCGGCAGCGTGGCTGAGCGCCTGTTGGAATCCCTGCCGAGCGACGTGCTGATCGTCCGGCTGATCGACGGCGAATAAGCGGGCCGGCAGGATCAGCACGGCCCCATGAAAAAGCGGCGCTTCTGGCGCCGCTTTTTGCTGTGCTGCGATGTGTCTGGGAAACGATTACGCCTCGTCGCCCTGCTTTTCCATGGTTTCGATCGTGCCACGCAGCATTTTCAACAGCACCAGCCCCGGCACGGCAATCACCACCGTCAGCAGGAAAAACCCCGGCCAGTCCAGGTACGCCACCAGCGGCGGCGTCAGCGGCCCCGCCAGATACGTGCGCCCCACGGCAGATAGCGCCGACAGCAGCGCGAACTGCGTGGCCGAAAACCGCTGCCGGCACAACGCCATCAACAGGCCCACGAACGACGCGGTGCCCAAGCCGCCGCACAGGTTTTCGATCCCCACGCCGGTGGCCATCAGCCAGATATTTTTCGGGCTGACCGCAATCAGCCAGTACGCCAGATTCGACACCGCTTGCAGCAGCCCGAACGCCATCAGCGACCGGTACAGGCCCCAGCGCGACATCAGCGTGCCGCCGGCCAGCGCGCCCACGATGGTGGCGGCCAGCCCCAGCACTTTGTTCACGGTGCCGACTTCGGTGGGCGTGAAGCCCGCGCCGCGGATCAGGAAGGTGGTGGACAAGGCGCCCGCGAACGCGTCGCCCAGCTTGTACATCACGATGAGCAGCAGGATGGAGATAGCGCCCGGCCGCGTAAAGAATTCGACCAAAGGCTCGCCCACCGCCTGCCCCAGATTGCGCGGGGCGCGAGCGACGTGTTCCGGCTCGGGCGCCCACAGCGTGGCCAGCACGCACAGCAGCATCAACCCGCCCATCAGCACATAGGTATTGCCCCAGCCGATCCACTGGTCCGCCAGGATCAGCGCCAACCCGCCTGAGGCAATCATGGCCAGCCGGTACCCCATCACCTTCATGGCAACGCCGGCGCCGCGTTCCTCCTTGCGCAACACGTCCGTGCAATACGCGTCAAACGCGATGTCCTGGGTGGCGGACAGAAACGCCACCCCCACGGCCAGCATCGCCAGCGGCATCAGCGCGGTGGAGGGCGACATCAGCCCCATCAGCATGATGGCCAGGCCCAGCAGCACTTGCGTGACCAGCATCCAGCCGCGGCGGCGGCCAAGCAGCGGCGGCACATAGCGGTCGATGAGGGGGGCCCACAGGAATTTGATGGTGTAGGCCGTGCCTACGAGCGTCAGGAAACCGATTTCCTGGAGCGGGACGCCTTCCACGGTGGCCCAGGCTTGCAAGGTGCCGCCGGTCAAGGCCAGAGGCAATCCGCTGGCAAAGCCCAGGACCAGCAAGGGGGCCACGCGGGGGCTGGTGTAGACGTTGGATACAGCGGTAATGACGGTCTCCTGAAACGCGCCAGCACGGCGCAACAGGCGTTGCGCCGCGAGGCTTGCGGCATTTTAGGGCCTGTTCGGCCGCGCCGTCAGGGCGATCGGTGTCGGAATGTCAGGGCGTCGCGAAACGATAAACCGCCAGCGTGCTGCGCCAGCTGGGGAACAGCTTGACCTCGTGCCCTTCGTTGAACGTGGCGCGTTCAAGAATGCGCAGCTTCAGCTCGCCGGCCAGCTGTTCGAAGTCGCGCAGCGTGCACAGGTGAATGTTCGGCGTGTTGTACCACTGGTACGGCATCTGGCCCGTGACCGGCATGCGGCCACGCAGGATGGCCCAGCCGTGCGGCCAGTAACCGAAGTTGGGAAACGACACGATGCCGTGGCGCGCCACCCGCGCCATTTCGCGCAGGATGTGTTCGGTGCGGTGCATGGACTGAAGCGTCTGCGACAGCACCACCGTGTCGAACTGCTTGTCGTCAAACAGCGCCAGGCCGTCTTCCAGGTTTTGCTGAATGACTTCCACCCCGCGCCGCACGCAGGCGATCACGCAGGTGTCGTCCAGCTCAACGCCCGCGCCGCGCACCTGGCGGTTGTCGCGCAAGTGCGCCAATAGCGCGCCGTCGCCGCAGCCCAAGTCCAGGACGCGGCTGCCGGGTTCGATCCAGCCCGCGATGCGCGCCAGGTCGGGCCGCAGCGCGTTATGGGCATAGCGGGGGGTGGCAGGAGTCATGCGGAACGTCCTTCGGTCAGGGCGGTATCGCCCGCCAGCCCAAGCTCGCGCGCGATACGTTCGTAGTAGCCACGAACCACGGCATGGTAGCGCGCGTCTTCCAGCAGGAAGGCGTCGTGCCCGTGCGGCGCGTCGATTTCGGCATAGGTGACGGGGCTGGCGTTCTTCAGCAGCGCGCGCACGATTTCGCGCGAGCGCTCGGGCGGGAAGCGCCAATCAGTCGAGAACGACACCAGCAGGAAGTCGGCCTTGGCGGGCGCCAGCGCACGCGCCAAGTCGCCGCCCGTCGTGCGGGCCGGATCAAAATAATCCAGCGCGCGCGTGATCAGCAGATAGGTGTTGGCGTCGAAATAGCGGGTGAATTTCTCGCCCTGGTAACGCAGGTACGACTCCACTTCGAACTCGACGTCGTAGCCGTAGTGGTAGGCGCCGTTTTCGGCGGGCGCGCGTTGCGCACGGCCAAATTTTTCGGCCATGTCGTCATCGGACAAGTAGGTGATGTGACCAATCATGCGCGCCACCGACAGGCCGCGGCGCGGCACGGTGTCTTGCGCGTAGTAGTCGCCGCCGTGGAAATCCGGGTCGGTGATGATGGCGCGGCGCGCCACTTCGTTAAAGCCGATGTTCTGCGCCGACAGGCGCGGCGTGCTGGCGATCACAACGCAGTTGGCCACGCGGTCGGGCAAGGTAATGGCCCAGCTGAGCGCTTGCATGCCGCCCAGCGATCCGCCCATCACCGCCGCGAAGCGATCGATGCCGAAGTGATCGGCCACGCGAGCCTGCGCGCGCACCCAGTCTTCCACGGTCAGCACCGGGAACGCGGCGCCCCAGGGCTTGCCGGTTTCGGGGTTGACGCTGGCCGGACCCGTCGAACCGAAGCAGGAGCCCAGGTTGTTCACGCCGATGACGAAGAAGATGTTGGTGTCCACCGGTTTGCCGGGGCCGACCATGTTGTCCCACCAGCCGACATCGCTGGGGTTGTCTGCCGCCAGGCCCGCCACGTGGTGCGAGGCATTGAGCGCATGGCAGATCAGGACCGCGTTGGTGCGCTGCGCGTTGAGCGTGCCGTAGGTTTCCACGGCAAGTTCGTACGCAGCCAGCGACTGGCCGCTAAGCAAGGGCAGCGGCTCATCGAAGCGGATGAAGGTGGGTGCGACAAGACCGACGGAACCGGGATCAGCGGAGTCGGACGTCGTGACGGTGGCGGGGACGAACCCGCTGGCCGAATCACCGGCCAAATGTTGGGCAGGAGTGGTCATACGGACCTCTTTAGCTGGATTTATTGGAAGGCGCCCGCAAGCGGATCAGGCAAATCGGCGCCGAAATATGGGTACTGCACTCAGGTACAGCGGAAAGAATTCTAGCACTGCTTGGCGGGGCTGCTGAAGCGGGCCGCCGGTGTGACAATAGCGCTTACCGGCGGCGCGCTTCGCCAGCCCCCACCCATTTCGCGCGGCGCGCCCCCCTGACAGGAAGGATATGGCTCACATCTATCTGGACGAACTTCAACACCTGGCGGCCGCCGCCCTGGCCGCCGCCGGCGCCAATCCGGCGATGGCGGACAGCACCGCCCGCGCGCTGGTCTTTGCCGAAAGCCAGGGCATCAGTTCCCACGGCCTGTCGCGCGTGCCGTTCTACGCCGGCCATCTGCGCGCCGGCCGCGCCATCGGCTCGGCCGTGCCGCGCATCGTGCACGAGCGCGGCGGCGCAGCGCTGATCGACGCGGGTTCGGGCCTGGCCTATCCCGCCTGCGCCATGGCGGTCGAGCAAGCCGCCCTGCGCGCCCGCGAACACGGCATCGCCTTCATCGGCGTGGCCAACAGCCATCATTTCGGCGAAGCCGCCTACCACCTGGAAGCGCTGGCCGATGCCGGGCTGGTGGCGCTGGCGCTGAGCAATTCGCCCGCCGCCATGCCGGCCTGGGGCGGCAAGCGTCCGCTGTTTGGCACCAACCCCATCGCCGCCATCTTTCCCCGCCGCAATGGCGCGCGGCTGGTGATTGATTTGTCTCTGTCGCAAGTGGCGCGCGGCAAGCTGATGATCGCCGCGCGCGACCACCAGCCCATTCCGCTGGGCTGGGCATTGGACGCCGACGGCCAGCCCACCACTGACCCCAAGGCCGGGCTCGCAGGCAGCATGCTGCCCGCAGGCGGCGTCAAGGGCGCGATGCTGGCGCTGATTGTCGAACTGCTGGCGTGCGCACTGACCGGCGCGCACTTCGGTTTCGAAACGGAATCGTTCTTTGTCGACGCAGGCGGCCCCGCGCAGCTGGGCCAGGCCTTCATGGCGATCGACCCGGGCGCGCTGGCGGGCAACAACACCTACCTGGAACGTGTCGAAACCCTGGTTGACGCCATGCTGGAAGACGACGGCGTGCGCCTGCCCGGCGACCGCCGCCGCAAGCTGCGCGACGAAGCCGTGAAGCACGGGGTCGACATCCCCGACCCGCTCATGGCGCAACTGCGCGAGATGGCGGGCGTGGCCTAGCGCGCTAGGCGCCCTGGGTGAACCACAACATCAAGGGCGCCAGCAACAGGAACACGACCGTCGACACCAGCACCGCGCCAGCGGCGGTGTCGCCCAGCGTCGTATAACGCTTGGCGTACATGTAGCTGACCACGGCGCACGGCATGGCCATTTGCAGGCTCAGCGCGCCGGCCAGCACGGGTTCCAGGTCCAGCGCCCACACCACGGCCAAACCTGCCGCCAGGCCCACCACCAGCCGGATCGCCGCGACTTTCGCGCCATCGCGCAGGCCGTTGGACGGAATCAGCGCCAGCGCATGGCCCAGGCTCAGCAGCATCAGCGGCACCGTCACCGCGCCCAGCATGCGGGCCGTTTCAATCATCCATTCCGGGACGGGGATATGCAGCATGCGCAACGCCACCGCCACCATCGACGCCAGCAGAATGGGGCTTTTCCAGCTGCCCTTGGTGTTCACGCCCGGCAGCAGCCGCACGGCGATTGTGTGCATGACAAAGGAATTCACGGCAAAGAATGCCACGGCCACCGACAGGCCCGCATCGCCAAACGCCAGTTGCGAAATGGGCAGGCCCAGGTTGCCGGCGTTGGGCAGGAAGGCCGTGGGCAGCAGCGTGCGCACCGGCAACTTCCACAATTTCAGCAGCAGCGCGCCAACCGCGGCGCACAGCAGCAGCGCCAGCAACGTGGCCGCCGCCACGTCGGCCAACGCGCGATCGTCCAGGTGGGTCGTGACAAAGGTGTGGAACACCAGGGCCGGCGTGGTCACGGAGGTGACGAGCGTGGTGATGAACGCCCCGCCAAAAGGGATATCGCGCTTGCCCCACAACACCCCGATGCCGACGCACGACAACAAAGGCAGCATCAGCACAATGGCTGACAGGTAAAACTGGGCAATGGCAAACATACAACTATTCCGTCAGAGATAAAGAGATTGATGCGCCAAGGCATCAATGCTTGCCCAGGGGCGATGTGGGCCGCAGCATGGGGGCACCTTGTCAACTACAGGGCGCACCGCCCATTGCCGCCATGTCCGTCAATCGTCCGCTGTCCGCATATTGCCCCGACCTGTTGCCCAGCAACCCGCCCTTGTCCCGCTTGCACCCGCCGATTTCGCCGCTGACCTCGCTGTCGGCGCCCTTGCCCAGCGAGATGTCGGCCGCCAAGCCCCTGTCAGACCGCCAGGCCATCTGCCTGTTCTGGTCGGCCGCAGGCAAAACCAGCTGGGAAACGGCCCGCATCCTGGATGTCAGTGAAAGCACCGTGAATTTCCACCTGCGCAACGCCTGCACAAAGCTCGGCGTCCGGGGCCGGCGAGCCGCCGTGGTGGCGGCAATACGCCAGGGGCTGCTGGACACCGTCATGGTTTGACGGGTTTGGCCGGGTTCACCACTACCGACCGCAGGAATTCCCGCGCGCGTTCGGCGGGCAGGCTTTCCGTCGTGCCCGCCGCCACCGCTTCGATCAGCATGGCGTCAGTGACCCAGACCTTCGCCTGCAACCATCCCGGCTTGCCCATGGCTTTGCCGTGCACCTCGATTTCCTGGCCATAGGGCGGCCACGCCATGGGCGGGGGGGCCTGCATGTTGGCGTACAGCGAATGCATCAGCGCCACGCCCAACGCCTGCTTGGCCACCGGGTCCGCCGCAATGTCGGGCGGCAGCGGCGCGCTGCCGATGGCAAACACGGCTTCACCCACCGTGGCCGTGGCCAGGGTAAAACGCAAGGTATGGGTATCCAGGCGCAAGTCGCGGGTTTCCGTCGACACGCGGTCGGGGAACGCGGCGCGCACATGCCCGTCGGCCACGTCCACTTCGCGCCAGTTGTACCGGGGCGAGCAGGCGGCTACCAGCAGCGCCAACCCCACAATCACGCCGGCTTTCTTGAACATGAAACGAAACAGCGATGAAATCGTCATTACCCGAGGCCCGTGACGCCTAATCATTTCGAGGAATCTGGAAATTGTCGCCGATTTCGATGACCCCTGCGCCTGACGGCACGCCACTGGCCAATTATCTTTGGCCCGCCGCCCCCAATGCGCCCCCGCCGATTACCGGCGCGGGCACCCCCGGCATCTACCTGCTGCACGGGCTGAGCGAACACGCCGGGCGCTATGACCGCCTGGCCCGCTGGCTGGCCGCACGCGGCTGGACGGTGGGCGCGCACGACCACCGCGGCCACGGCCGCTCGGGCGGCGCCCCCGCCACGCTCGCCCACCAGGAAGACCTGGTCACTGACGCCGTCGAACGGCTGACCGCCTGGACGCAAGCCCAAGGCCGCCCGCCCATCGTGCTGGCCCACAGTCTGGGCGCGCTGGTGGCGGTGCGCATTGCGCTGCGCCGCATGGCCGAACTGGATGCGCTGGTGCTCAGTTCGCCGCCTTTCGTGGTCAACGTCCCGCTATGGGTGCGCCGCACGCTGACCTGGATGTCCCTGCATGCCCCGGACCTGCGCGTGCCCCACGGGCTGGCGCCCGCCCGTATCTCGCATGACCGGGCGGTCGTCAAAGCCTACCGGTCCGACCCGCTGGTGCGGCGCCGCATGACAGGCAGGCTGGCGCGCTTCGTGGACGAAGGCGGCCAGGAAGCCCTGCGCGAGGCCGGGCTGCTGCCCTGCCGCACCCTGCTGATGGTGGCGGGCGACGATTCCATCGTCGCGGCCGAAGGCAGCCGCCAATTCGCACAGCGGGCGCCCGCCGAATTGCTGACTCTGCGCTGGTACGACACCGCCTGGCACGAGATTTTCAATGAAACGGCCCCTATTTCCGATCCGGTTTATGCTGACCTGGACGAGTGGCTGGCGCGTACGGCTCAGGCATTGTCCCTGCGCCCAGTATTGGCTCCCTCGGCACAGGAAGCCGGCACCCCGTAAAATCCGGCGACAGACCCATACGAGAAGAATCCGTGACTGATACCGCCGCCAACCGCCTCTCCCGCCTAGAGGCCAACCGCTCGCTGCTGACCCAGACGCTGCGAGGCATTGAGAAAGAAGGCCTGCGCGTGGACGAACAGGGCATCCTGTCGCGCACCCCGCACCCCGCTGGCCTGGGTTCGGCACTGACCAACGAACACGTCACCACCGATTATTCCGAGTCGCTGCTCGAACTGATCACGGGCACCCACACGGATGTGGACGCGCTGCTGGCCGAGCTCACCAATACCCACCGCCACGTTTACAGCGTGCTGGACCACGAGCTGATCTGGAATCAGTCGATGCCGGCCACGCTGCCCGCAGAAGCCGACATTCCCATCGCCTGGTACGGCAAGTCGAACACCGGCATGCTCAAGCATGTTTACCGCCGGGGTCTGGCCGAACGCTATGGCAAGACGATGCAATGCATCGCCGGCGTGCATTACAACTTCTCGCTAGCCGAAGACTTGTGGTCGGTGCTGGATACGCAGCCTGGCTCGGTGCAAGACCGCCGTTCGCGCGGCTACATCGGGCTGATCCGGAACTTCACGCGCTATTCCTGGTTGCTGATGTATCTGTTCGGCGCGGCCCCCGCGCTGGCCAGTGACTTCCTGCGCGGCCGCGAGCATCCCTTGAATCGCCTGGGCGACCACACGCTCTACCTGCCGCATGCCACCAGCCTGCGCATGAGCGACCTGGGTTACCAGAACAAGGCGCAGTCGCAGTTGAAGCTTTGCTACAACGACCTGGACACGTTCCTGGGCCGTTTGTACGACGCCGTGACGCAGCCCTGGCCCGATTACCAAAAGCTGGGCACGCATCGCAACGGCGAATGGATTCAGTTGAACACCAACGTGCTTCAGATCGAAAACGAGTACTACTCCAGCATCCGCCCCAAGCGCGCCACCGGCCGCTGCGAACGCCCCATCACGGCGCTTGCGGAACGCGGCGTGCAGTACGTGGAAGTGCGCTGCCTGGATATCGACCCTAGCTCGCCCGTGGGCATCGACGCCAGCACCAGCCGCTTCGTCGACGCCTTCCTGCTGTTCTGCACCACGTCCGACAGCCCGTTCTTCCCCGCCAGCGGCTACTGCCAACGCAGCGCCGACAACTTCTCGACCGTCGTCAAGGAAGGCCGCAAGCCCGGCCTGATGCTCGACCGCGAAGGCCAGGCCGTATCGCTCACGCAATGGGGCCACGAACTGCTGGACCAGATCGCGCCGTACGCCGCGTTGTTCGATTCCGCGCTGGGCGGCAACGCCTATGCCGAAGCCTTGTCCGCGCAGCGCGCCAAGCTTGATCACCCCGACACCACGCCGTCGGCGCGCTTGCTTGAAGCGCTGACGCAAAGCGGCTTGTCGTTCCATGATTATTCGCTGCAACAAAGCCGCCAACACGCAGACACGCTGCGCGCGCAAGCGCTGCCGTCGGATCTGGCGGCCGCCTATGAGCAAGCCGCCGCGCAGTCCACGGTGGAACAACAACGCCTGGAGCAATCCGACACGGTGGATTTCGACACCTATGTCGCCCGCTACCACGAGGCGCTGAAAGCGCCGCGCAAATAAGGCGTATCGTTAGGGTTTGGTTTTGCGGCGCCCGTTCCTGGGCGCCGCGAATCACGTCAGTCACTCAGGAGGTTTTTTCCATGCGCCGCACTGCAACACTCTTGCTGGCCTTGGCAGCCAGCATGGCGGGTATCGCCCATGCCGCGCCGCCCGCCATGCAGACCGTGGAATCGGTAGACCTGAAACGCTACGCAGGCATGTGGTACGAGATCGCGAATTTTCCGATGTTCTTCCAGCGCAACTGCGTCGGCGACACCACGGCGGAATACACCGCGCATCCCGATGGCACGATAGGCGTGAACAATCGCTGCCGCACGAAGGATGGCGATATCGATTCGGCCTCTGGTACCGCCACTGTCGTGGAAGGCAGCAACAACGCCAAGCTAGAAGTCACGTTCGTCAAACCCTTCAAGGGCGACTACTGGGTCATCGGCCTGGACCCGGAATACCGCTGGGCGGTGGTGGGCACGCCCGACCGCAAGTACCTGTGGATTCTGTCGCGTTCGCCGCAACTGCCCAAGGAAGAATTGGACAAAGCCCTGGCCGCGGCCACGGCTCAGGGCTATCAATTGGATGAACTGCGCTACACACCGCAGAAGTGACGCAGCACTGACGCAGCTGTAGCTCAGCAGCCGCTCAGCAGTCTCTCAGCAATGACACAACCGGCGCATGATTGCGCCGGTTGTCATTTGGCCAGGTATCAGCCCACGACAGGTCAGCCCGCGTAGTCTCGCGCCAGACGCACGACCGTCACGCCGGGCTTCAACTGCCGCAACGACGGCATGATCAGCGTGCAGTGATCGTACGGCGTCACGATGGGCTGGCCATCTGCCCAGCCGATCACCGAACCCGCTGCTTCCAGCGTTTCCAGCCCTGTCCAGCCCTGCGCAAATTGCACGTCCATTGACGGTGCAACGACGGCATTCGTCACTTCCAGCACACGTTGCACGGCAGGATCAGGCATCAGCCAGCCCGCCGGCAGGTCAGCCGCATCCAGCACGCCCGACTCCACCAGCATGCGCGCCACCATGTCGCGCGCCACGTCGCGCGCGGCCAGCTCGCCGTGGAAACCGCATTCGATCAGCAAGGCGCAGGCGTCTTCGCGCGCCGGGTCGCCGAACTGCGCAAAGTCACGCATGCGCACGCCGTCCTTGTGGCCCGCATCCACGATCACGTGTTGCGGCGCCTTCAGGCGGCGCGCCAACGCGATGTTGCGCGGCAAAACGCCCGTCAACAACAAGGGCGCGCCCGGCTCATGCATGGAATGCAAATCCAGCAGCCAGTCCGCGCGCTCCACGAAGGGGCGCAGGGCCGCGCCGCGTTGGCGGTCGGGCGTGGTCGGGTTGTCCAGGCGCTCGGCGCTCCAGACGCGGTTCATGTCTTCGGCCACGAAGCGCGAGGCATCGTGGTTGGCATGATCAAAGCGGTCGAACGCGTCCAGGTTGCAAAACGCCAGCGTCAGGCTGCCGCGGCGCGGCTTCACGCCAGCGGCCAGCAAGTCTTTCAACGCCCACGCGCCGCACAGCTCGTTGCCGTGCACCAGCGCGGACACCATGAGCGTGCGTCCCGGCACGCCCGAATCAAAATGCCACACGCCCGGCGTGCCAGTGTTGCCGGCGCGCTCGGCGCTCAGGTCGGGAACGGGAAGCTTGAATTCCATGGTGTGATCCGCTGTGTTGCCTGGTGATGCGATGGGGTTGATGGCTGTGGATTTAGTGCACGTCTACTGGACGTTTACTCTGCACGTTTACTGTGCTTCGATCTTGGCGGCCTTGACCAGCGCGCCGTACTTCTTCGTCTCTTCGGCCTGATAGGCCACCATGTCCACGCCCGGCTTGGCCACTTCGCCACCTGCGTCCTGCATCTTGTTGCGGAACGGTTCGGACTTCAGCGTTTCATCCAGCACGGTGCGCAGCTTGGTGACCACCGGCTCCGGCAAACCCGCCGGGCCATACAGCGCGAACCACAGGTTGATATCGACGGATTCAAAGCCCGGGGTAGCGGCCAACGGCGCGATCTCGGGCGCGGCCGGCGAACGCTTGTTCTCGGTCAGCCCCAGCGCCACGATGTTGCCGCTGCGCACTTGCGGCAGGCCCGAAGACAGCACCAGCATGCCGTAGTCCAGCTGGCCGCTCATCAGGTCCGTCACCAGCGGCGACACACCGCGGTACGGCACGTGTTCGGCGCGCGTGCCGGTGGCCTGGTTGATCATTTCGCCCGCCAGATGCAGCGTGGTGCCCACGCCCGACGAGCCGTAGTTGAACGTGCCGGCGTCAGCGCCGCGCAGCTTCTTCAGATAGTCGGCGGCAGTTTTCACGCCGGAATTCTTGCTGGCGGCCAGCAGCATCGGCTGCGAGGCCACGAGGCCCAGCGCCGTGAAATCCTTGGCGCTGTCGTACTTCACCGCCGTGTTGATCATGCGGGCAATCACCATTTCATTGGTCGAGCCCAGAAAGATGGTGTAGCCGTCGGGGGCCGCACGCGCCACGCGTTGCGCGCCGATGGTGCCGCCGGCGCCGCCCACGTTTTCGACCACCACGGTCTGGCCCAGGCGCTTGCCCAGCTCTTCGCCCAACAGGCGCGCGGTCAGGTCCAGGCTGCCGCCGGCGGGGTAGCCGACGATCAGCGAAATGGTACGGGCGGGGTAATCCGCGGCAGACGCGGCCGGGGCGGCAGCCAGGGCCGAGGCGGCACACAACGCAACAAGCGCTGCACGCAGCGGATGCAGAATGGACTTCATGGTTTTCTTCCTTGGGGTGCTGGGGGTGGACGGCGTGGCCGTCTCATTTGAGGTTTAGGCTCACATTTTCGTGGCGCGCACGTACGTCATCCGTGCCAAAACGGCACATCTTCGTGCTTATCTTGTTTTTCGATAATGATGGGCAGCCGCAGAACGGCGATCAGGCCTTGCGATTGGCGGTGGCTTCCCAGGCGGCTTCCGCCAAATCCGTCAAGCGCGCGCGCGGCCGGTACAAGCGCACTTCAAAAGCGATTTCCTCGCTGCGGCCACCCAGCGCGGCCAACACGCCTCGCCGGCAATCCGCCGCCACCATCGACCACGGCAACCACGCCACCCCCACCCCCTTGGCAACCGCACCATGGGCGGCGTCCAGCGAATCGCTGCGCACGAACGGCGTCAGCGCATAAGGCGTGGTTTCCAGGCGGTCGCCGACGATGCGTTCCATCGCCAGCCCGCCCGTATAGGTAATCAGCGGCACCGGCGGCCCGCCATCTTGCAGCGTGTAGCGGGCGCGGCCGCGCGTATCCACCTGGCTGACCGGCACCAGCTTGTCGGTGGCCAGCGTCATGTAGCGATAGCGCGCCGGGCTCAGCGGCACGGACAGCGCCGGATGCTCGTAGCAGCACAGCAAATCCACCTTGCCCTGCTCCAGCCGCACCACCAGATCCTGCGCCTTGCCGGTGGACAGCTCCACTTGCGTGCCCTCGGTCAGCACCTTGGGCGTGCGATGCCGCAGCCGGGCAATCCAGTCCGCGACCAGGGTGCGCGCCAGGCTGCGGCCGGTGGCGATGCGCAACACCGCTTCACCGCCCGCCCCTGAACTGCGGATGCGATGGCGCACCAGCCCCATCTGCTCGACCACCTGGGTGGCCGTCTTCAGCAGGGCTTCGCCTTCGGGCGTCAGCGTGACGGGCAAATGCTGGCGTTCGACCAGCGGCGCGCCGGCCCAGACTTCCAGCGCGCGTATGCGCCGCCCGAAAGCGGGATGCGTGACGTGGCGCAGCTCGGCCGCGCGCACAAAGCTGCCGGTACGCGCCAGCGCGATCAGGTCTTCAAGGAGTTTCAGGTCGGCCATAAGGCGAGCGTACGAAAGCACAAGGCAGTAGCTTAAGCGATTGACCGTCCCGTTTAAGCGATTGACCGTCCCGTAGATTGGCTGGCCCTTGGGTTGACCGGCCAATCAGACCGTCGCTCAGCGCGCCGCCAGCCCCATCATCGCCAAGGTCGCACGCGTCAGGTCGCTGTCCGGGTCTTCAAGCTCGTTGACCAGATCGAAGTGATTGCAATGCGGCATGGGGATGCGGGTGGACGCCAGACCCGCGGCGTTCCAGGCCGCTTCGAACGCGGAAGTCTGATTCTTGAACCCTTGCGTCTCCAGGCCGCCCACTGCCAGCAGCATCGGCCCCGCGTGTTCGGGCAGATTGAAGATCGGGCTTTGATGCGCGGCTTGCTCGGGCGTCAGGCGCAGCCACGTGTTCGGCAGGATGTCGCACAGCGGCCGCAAGTCGAACAGCCCGCTCAGCGCCAGCGTGCCCTTGATGACGTCGTCCGGGACGCCATAGCGCGCGGGCCAGCCGGGCGCGACCAGCATGCCGGCCAAATGGCCGCCTGCCGAGCTGCCGCCCACATAGATGCGGTCAGGGTCCACGCCATAGGCCGCCACGTTCTGGTACAGCCACGCCACGGCGGAACGCACTTCGCGCACCACTTCGCCCAACGTGGCTTCCGGCACCAGCGTGTATTCCAGCGTGGCCACGGCGGCGCCGGCGGCGTTGAAGGCTTCGGCCATGACCGGCGCATCTTCCTTGCGCTGCGCACGCCAGTAACCGCCGTGGATGAACACAAACAGCGGCGCCGGGGCGCGCGACGCGGCAGGCAGGAACAAGTCCAGCCGCTCGTCCTGGCCCATGCCGTAGCGCAAGTCCAGCACGCCGGGGCGGCGCGTGCGCACGCGCGCGGACGATTCCGCGTAGCGCCGCACGCAGGCGTCAAAATCCGCCACCGATTCGCGCGCGTTGTATTGCACCTCGCGCTCGGCGATGGTGGGAAAGAAAAGGTCGATGTCGGCGTTATGCATGTCGTGCCTGCGAGTCGGGCTGTGAAATGATCCGTTCGATGAATTGCGCGGTCTTGCGGTAGTGGGCCGCCAGCATGGCGACGGAACGATCCGCGTCGCGCGAGATCGCCGCGTCAAGCAATTGGCGGTGTTCGTCATCCACGTTGCGTTCCGGCCCGTAGGCCGTGGCGCCCGCGCGCGCAGGGCGGCGGTAACGCTCGGTTTGCGCATACAGCTGCGTGGACAAGTCCAGCAGCCAGTGCGACCGGCACGCGCCGATCAAGGCATGGTGGAAATCCAGATGGCGCGCTTCGAGCAGTTCTTCCCGTTCTTCCGACGGCGGCGAGGCCTCGCCCGCGCGCTGCGCCGCCAGCGTCAGCGCGTGATACGCCCCCACCAGCCGCGTTTCCCAGGCATCGTCCGCATTGGCCAGCGAGCGGCGCAGGGCATCGCAATCAATCAGGATGCGCGTTTCACAGGCGTCCCACATTTCCTCGACCGACAAGGGCGCGATGCTGAAACCGCGCGATGTGGTGTTCACCACCATGCGTTCGCTGCGCAAGCGGTTGAGCGCTTCGCGAATGGGCGAAAAACTGCTGCCGTAGCGCTGCTTCAGCAACTCCAGCCGCAGCGACTGGCCCGGCGCGAACGCACCGCTCATGATGTCGCGCCGAAGCAGGCGATACACCTGCTCCGACAGCGTAATTTCTTCCACGTCAGCATTCCCGTCCGATCCGGGATCGTCCTGGCGGGAAGCTTTGATTCTTGGCTTCAACATGCTCTCCAGATGTCAGCGGCTTGTCCGCCGATCCGCGCACAGGCGGCCCATTCTACCCGCGCGGCGTCGCCGTCAGATGCCCAGATACCGATGCGCCAGCTCGGGCTGCGCAGACAGCTCGGCCGGCTTGCCCGACCAGGCCACGCGCCCCTTGTCGACGATGTAATGGCGGTCGACCAGCGTCGCCATCTCGGGCAGGTTCTTGTCGATGACCAGAATGGTCTGTCCCTCGGACTTCAGCGCGCGCAGGCAGCGCCAGATTTCCTGGCGAATCAGCGGCGCCAGCCCTTCGGTGGCCTCGTCCAGAATCAGCAGCTTGGGGTTGGTCATCAGCGCGCGGCCCACCACCAGCATCTGCTGCTCGCCGCCCGACAAGGTGCGCGACGACTGCCCACGCCGTTCCTTCAAGCGCGGGAACAAGGTGTAGACCCGTTCCAGGTCCCACCCGCCCGGCGCCGCGCGTGACGTCGCCACCAGGTTTTCCTGCACCGTCAGCGAACCGAACACGCGCCGCCCTTCCGGCACCAGCCCCACGCCCAGGCGGGCCACGGTGCTGGGCGCAGACCGGCCCAATGTCTGCCCGCGAAACTGCACCGCGCCACCCGTTGCCGGCAACATGCCCATCACGGTTTTCACCGTGGTGGTCTTGCCCATGCCGTTGCGGCCAATCAGCGAAATCACCTCGCCTTCGCTGGCTTCGAACGACATGCCGAACAGCACCTTGCTCGACCCGTAGCCGCCCGTCAGCCCATCAACCTTCAACATGTTCTTCTCCCAGATAGGCCGCGCGCACATCCGGATGGCGGCGCACCTCGTCGGGCGGCCCGCTGAACACCACGCGCCCATACACCAGCACGCTGATGCGGTCGGCCAGCGCAAACACGGCGTCCATATCGTGCTCAACCAGCAAGATGCCGTAGTCGCCCTTCATGCCTTGCAGCAGCCGCGTCATGCGCGCCGATTCCTCGGGCCCCATGCCGGCCATGGGTTCGTCCAACAGCAACAGCCGAGGCGAACGCGCCAGCGCCACCGCCAGTTCCAGCTGCCGCTTTTCGCCATGCGCCAGGTCTGCCGACCGTACATGGCGGCGGTCTTCCAGCCCGACGTGCGTCAGCCATTGCATGGCTTCGGCCTTCAGCCCGGCATCGCGGCGCGGATCAGACCACGCGCCAAACGCGCGGCCGTCTTTCAACATGCGCGACAGAATCACGTTTTCCAGCGCGGTGTATTCGTGGCAAAGCTCAGTGATCTGAAACGAACGGCCCAGGCCCAGCCGCGCGCGTTCAAAAGCGCGCAGCGCGGTCACGTCGCGCCCGTCCAGATGAATCGTGCCCGAGTCCGGCCGGATCTCGCCACAAATCTGCGCAATCAACGTCGACTTGCCCGCGCCGTTAGGGCCGATGATGGCGTGGATCTCGCCTGCCTGTACGTCCAGGTCGACGCCGTTGGTGGCCACCACCGCGTCAAACGCTTTGCGCAGCTGCGTCAGTTGCAGCAGGCTCGTGCGGGGGTCAGTCGGCATGGCGCGTCTCCAGCAGTTTTCCGAACAGGCCCTTCTGCCCCCACAACACCACCAGCACCAGAATCGGCCCCATGTACAGCAGCCAATGCTCGGTCAGCGACGACAACATCTGCTCCAGCCCCAGGAACACGGCAGCGCCCGCAATTGGCCCCAGCAAGGTGCCCACGCCGCCCAGAATCACGATGGCCATGAGCTCACCCGACTTGGTCCATGCCGCCATATCCGGCGTGACAAGCCCGGCGTAGTTGGCCCACAGCACGCCCGCCAGGCCTGTGCCCACCGCTGACAGCACAAATGCGCTCAGCCGGTACGGCGTCGGCGCAACGCCCAAGTTCAGCGCGCGCCGCTCGCTCTGGCGCAACGCTTGCAGCACCATGCCAAAGCGCGAGTTGGTGACGCGGATGCACAGCAGCGTCCACGCCGTCAGCAACGCCAGACACACGTAGTAAAAGGCCATGGGGCTTTCCAGATTGACGCCCGGCAGCACGTTGCGTTGCGGAATCATCAAGCCGTCGTCGCCGCCGTAAAACTGCAACGACACCAGAATGAAATACACCATCTGCCCGAACGCCAGCGTGATCATGATGAACTGCACGCCGCGCGTACGCAGCGCCAGATAGCCGAAGATCCAGCCAGCCAGCGCGCACACCGCCAGCGCAATCGGCCACACCACCAGCGCCGCGTTGCTGCCCGCCCAGCCGAAGATCGGGCCGGCCTCGGCCGTATGAAACGCGATGATGCCCACGGCGTAACCGCCCAGGCCGAAGAACATGGCGTGGCCGAAGCTGACCATGGCGCCGTAGCCAATGACAAGATCCAGGCTGACCGCGGCCAGCCCGTAGATCAGAAAGCGCGTCACCACGCCGATCAGGAACGGCGAGCCCGACGCCACAGCGGCCGCGGGCAGCAGGATCAATACCACCAGGCCGCCCAAGCCCCAGCGGGCGCGATTTGAAAGCGTGTTTGTCATCATCATCCTCGCGCCGGAAACAAGCCGCCGGGCTTGGCGATCAGCACGATCGCCATCAACACATAGATACTGGCCGAGGCCATGCCGGCCGCCAGCGGGTCTGCCGTGGCGGGCGAGAACATCGTGGACAGCAGTTGCGGCAGGAACGCGCGCCCCAGGCTGTCGACCATGCCCACCAACAAGGCGCCCGCCAGCGCGCCGCGCACCGAGCCCACCCCGCCAATCACGATGACGACAAAGGTGGTGATCAGGATGCGTTCGCCCATGCCGATTTCAACGGCCAACAGCGGCGCGGCCATCACGCCGGCCAACCCGCACAGCAAAGCGCCCAGGCCGAACACCAGCGTGTAGAGCTTGCGGATGTCAACGCCCAGGGCGTCCACCATCTCGCGGTCGTCAGCGCCTGCGCGGATCAACATGCCGATGCGCGTGCGGTTGACGAGCCACCACAAGCCCACCGCCACCAACGCGCCAATGGCGATGAACGACAGGCGGATCAGCGGATACTGAAAGCCCGGCGCCAGCGTCACCGCGCCTTCCAGAAAAGACGGAATGCCCACCAGCGGCGGACGCCGGCCAAAGATCAGGCTGACCGCTTCGTTCGAAAACAGCAGCAGCCCAAAAGTTGCCAGCACCTGGTACAGGTGATCACGCTTGTACAGCTTGCGTATCACCAGCACTTCTACCGAAATGCCATACAGGCCCGCGCCTAGCAGCGCAGCCAGCACGCCCGCCAGAAACGAACCCGTGGTGCCGATGGCGTAGGCCGCGCAGTACGCGCCCACCATGTAGAAGGAACCGTGCGTCAGGTTCACGACGCCCATGATCCCGAAGATCAGCGTCAGTCCGGCCGCCAGCATGAAAAGCATGGCGCCGAACTGCAAGCCGTTGAGCAGCTGTTCAAACAGAAGCGTCATGATGGCATCTTGCAAAATTGGGCGTAGGCATCCTTATCGTCAGACACCAGCTTGCGCACCAGATGCGGCGACAAGCCGCCCGCGCTGTCCTTTTCGATACGCATCAGGTACAGGTCCTGAATGGGATGCTGATTGGTGTTCATGCTGAACTTGCCGCGCAACGACGTGAACTCGGGCTTGCGCAATGCCGCACGAAATTCCGCTGCCTTGGACAAGTCGCCACCCGTTGCCTTCAGCCCCACGCCAATCAGTTGCGCGGTGTCGTAGGCTTGCATCGCGTAGTCGGTGGGCACGCGTCCGTAAGCATCCTTGAACGCCTTCACGAAGGCCTGCGATTGCGGGTTATTGAAGTCTTGCGACCAGATGCCGGTGGTGTAAGACCCGGCGGAAGCGTCGCCCGTTGCCTGGATCATCCGCGCATCCATCGAGAAGCTGGGCATCAGCATCGGGATGGTTTTGTTCAGGCCCGCCGCCGCATATTGCTTGACGAAGTTGATGCCGGTGCCGCCGGGATGAAACTGGTAGATGGCTTCCGGCGCCAGCGATCGCAGGCGCGCAAGCTCCACAGAAAAATCAGACTGGTCGAGCTTGGTGTAGATCTCGGCCACGACCTCGCCCTTGTACGTGCGCTTGAAGCCTTCGATGGCGTCGCGCCCGGCCTGATAGTTCGGCGCCAGCAGCACCACACGTTTGTAGCCCAGCTCATTGGCGGCCACGCCGCCCGCCGTGTGGAACGCATCGTTCTGATACGACGCCACGAAATAGTTCGGGTCGCACTTTTCGCCCGCGAAGTTCGACGGGCCGGGGTTCAAGCTCACGTAGAACGCGCCCGACTTCACCACGCTGGGCACCACCGCCGCCAGCACGTTGGAAAAGTTCACGCCGGTAAAGAGCTTCACGCCCGATTGCAGCAGCCGGTCGGCGGCCTGCTTGGCGTTGGCGGGCTTCAATCCATCGTCTTCGATGACCAGCTGCACAGGCACGCCGCCCAGCTTGCCATCGCCCTGCTTGATCGCCAGGTTGAACGCATCGCGCTCGTCTTCGCCGATGTAGCCCGCCGGCGTGGACAAGGTGGCGATGAAGCCGATCTTGACGGGTTCGGCGGCAACTGCCGTGCCCATGGCAACGGCGACGGACAACACAGCGGCCACGCCGCCCAGTGTTTGTTTCTTGATCATGTTTTCCCCTTGAAGACTGCGTTGCCCGCCTTGCGGCCGGGCGTTGCCTACACCGCCACCACCGGATGACGCAGCGTGCCGATGCCTTCCACGCACGCCACCACCACATCGCCCGGCCACAACCATTCCTGCGGCTTGCGGCCCGCGCCCACGCCTTCGGGCGTGCCGGTGGCGATGATGTCGCCCGGCTCCAGCGTGATGCCGGCGCTGATGTCCGAAATCAGGAACGGCACCTTGAACAGCATGTGGCGCGTGTTGGAGCCCTGCTTCTTCTCACCGTTGACGGTGAGCCACAAGTCCAGCACCTGCGGGTCCGGGATTTCGTCGGCGGTGACGATGCACGGGCCGAACGGCGCGTACGTGTCCTGGCCCTTGGAATAGATCCACTGGCCCGCGCGGCGGCAATCGCGCGCGCTCATGTCCAGCATGACGCTGTAGCCGAACACATAAGACAAGGCGTCGGCCTCGGCCACGCGGGACGCGCGCCGGCCCATGATCACGGCCAGTTCCACTTCCCAGTCCAGCTGTTGCGTGATCTTGGCGTTGTGTTCGATGGCGTCGCCCGGGCCGATGACGGTGGTGGGCGGCTTGGAAAAAATCACCGGCTGCTTGGGCAAGTCGGCGGACGTGTCCAGCGTGCGGCTGGATTCCGCGACGTGCTCCACATAGTTCAGGCCGATGCCGAAAATGTTCTTGCGCGGGCGCGGAATGGGCGCCAGCAGCTTCACGTTTTCCTGCGGCAGCGCCGTGCCAACGGGCCATTCGCCGCGATACGCGTCCATCAGGCGCGTGGCTTGCGCAACGGCCACGGGGCCTAAGTCGATGAACGCCAGCATGTCGTCGGGCAGGTCCACGCCGCCCGCTTGCCCCAGCAAAGCCAGGTCAATCACATAGCCTTCGGCCAGCGCGCCAAGCCTTGCGGCGGCCGTGGGATGAGCGCGAAAAGTCACCAAGCGCATAGGAACTCCATTGAATCAGGACGAGTTGAGCCAACGCGCGAGCCAGGCCCGCGCGGCGAATAAAAAAATGAAAAGGGGAATCAGGCGACGCTAGATCAGCACTTGATGGCCGTCGTTTTCCTTGACCGCTTCTTCGCGGTACAGCGCCAGCGAACGCATCACGGGCAGGTCGTTGAAGCAGAACAGGCAGGCGTCGTCGTTGGACGACAGGTTGACGTGTTCGTGGATGGCCCACGACGGCACACAGAAAATGTCGCGTTCAGTCCAGTCGTAGCGCTTGCCATCAATGATGGAAAAGCCGCTGCCCTTGGCCACTTGATAGATGAAGCTGCCGGTGTGCCGATGCGCCTTGGTGTGCTCGCCGGGGCGCAACAGCTGCATGCTGGCGCCGATGGTCGGCATGACCGAACCGCCTGTCGCCGGGTTCACGTATTCCAGCAGGATGCCGTCAAAGGGGCTGCCCGCGGTGGTGCGCGCGTAACGGCGCAGCGCGTCGTAGGTGGGTTCCCATTCGTACTTGAAGAGCGGCGAATACGGCTTCGTCCAGCCCGACACCTGCGGGCGCAATGCCGCGTTGCCCCATGCGGCGCTGGTGTCATCCACGGGATAAGTCACCGTCTGGTTCAGGTCGGGATGCACGGCGTAGAAGCCCGCTTCCAGCGCGTTGACCAGCGGAATGTCCAGCCCGTCTTGCCAGATGCAGGTGGTGCCGTCTTCGGCCACGCCGTGCTCGTGCCAGGTGCCGTTGGGCGTCAACACGAAATCGTTCGCGCCCAGCGTCATCTTGTGGCCGTCGACGACGGTGTACGCGCCCTGGCCTTCCATGATGAAGCGCAACGCCGAATGCGAATGCTTGTGCGCCGAGGCCAGCTCGCCGGGCTGCATCACCTGCAAGCCCGAATACAGCCAACCCACGGCGGCAGCCACATCACGCCGGCCGGGGTTGTTCAGATAGATGACGCGCCGGCCGGCCTCTTCGGGCGACACCAGTTCGGCCGAGCGCAGCACATGGCCGCGCAACTCCTGGTAGCGCCACACCACTGGCACCGACGCCGAGCGCGGCGCCCAGGGCTCAATCTTGTTCGCCACCGTCCACAAGGCGCCCGTTTCCAGGCGCGCAAGCTCCTGGTAATAGGCGATGCGCTCAGGCGAGTCGGCCACATTGGCGCGGCCTGCGGTGTCCTCGCGATAGGCGTCGTACCGGTTCGCTTCCATCCCTTGCCTCGTTTTTTATAAAACTTTGTGGATTTTCGAAAATATTAGAGGTGGGCCAGAATTTGAGCAACGATTGCCCGCTAGGGGTTTTCCCGTGCGAAGGATTTTGTTGGCGCAACGTCAAAAAATACTGTACAAAAACACAGTGCGACGTGATACATTTCGCTCGCCCGAAAAACTGTCGTCCAGGGAGAATCCTGTGTCCGAAGCCGCTCATCTCGTTCAGTACATCGTCGTTCCCTATCGCGCCGCCGCCAATGGCGTGGCGCCCGGGGAAATCCGTCCGGCCAGCAGCGAATTCGGAGCCATCCGAATCGCCAATTCCATGGCCTCCAAATTCGCAGGCGTCGCCGCTTACGAAGTCTGGATCGACAAAGAAACCGGCGACATGGAGTCGCCGCGCATCCTCACGCAAATCGGCACGGTGCCGTCGCTGGATGATTGATCTGCTGTTGCGTTGATTGCCGGGTTTGCGTTGATCGCTGATTGGTAATCTTTGCGCTGATGGCGTTGGTTGTGCTGTTTGCGTTGTTTGCGTTGTTTGCTTGGATTACGCCCGCTGCCGTTCAAATCCGGAAGCGGGCGTTGTCATTTTCGCGCACGACCACGCACGACCGCGCACGGCTATTGCGCGACGAGAAAACTCAGCGCGTGATTTTTTCTTTTTGAATATCGGGAAATATTGCCAAGAGGCTGGCTGGCCGTTGCGCGTAAAACCATCAGAGGCTGGTTTCAAGTGGCGCGCCCGACAGGAATCGAACCTGTATCAAGAGCTTCGGAAACTCTCATTCTATCCATTGAACTACGGGCGCAGCGCAAGGAGGCGACATTGTACCTAGTTTTCGCTAGCGTGCATGAAGTGGATCAAAACCTCCTGCAATCTCATCGAAAACCCCGGCAGAGGCATTGGACGTGCGTCCCTGACACCGTTATATAATCCAGCGTTTGCTTGCAGGCGGATGCGTCAATGGTCCGCCGATTTGTGCAGTTACTGATTTTCTGTTGCCGCCGCCAGGCGCCCCACCCGTTAGCAGGATTTGGTCATGAGCAACGAGCAGGAACACATAGAAGAGCACTCCTCCCCCATCAAGACCCCCAAGCAACTGGTCGTCACGATCGTTCTATCTTTCGTGATCCCAATCGCCATCATCATCCTCCTGGTGAACATGGTGGTCTCCGGCAATAAGGTCGGCGCCGGCTCTGACACGCTGACGCAAGAAGCCATCACCAAACGTATTGCACCCGTCGCGGGTTTTGAACTGGTTGACGCCAACGCGCCCAAGGTCTTCAAGACGGGCGAGCAGGTCTTTGCCGCGGTCTGTACGGCCTGTCACACCGCCGGTGTGGCCGGCGCACCCAAGATGGGCGACAACGCGGCCTGGGCGCCCTTCATCAAGTCCGGTTACGACACGATGTTGAACGTGGCGTTGCACGGCAAGGGCGGCATGCCTGCCAAGGGCGGCAACCCCACGCTGTCCGACTACGAAGTCGCGCGCGCCGTGGTCTATATGGCCAACAAGTCCGGCGCCTCGCTGCCCGAACCCGCCGCTCCCGCGGAAGAAGGCGCGAAGAAGGAAGCGGATGCCGCGCCTGCCGCTGCAACTGCTCCGGCTGCCGCAGCGCCGGCCGCCGCAGCAACGGCTGCCGCAGCTCCGGCTGCCGCAGCTCCCACGGCGGCGGCTCCTGCTGCTGCCGCGCCTGCCGCGCCCGCTGCCGCCGCCGCGCCTCAACAGGCCGCCGCCGTCAACCCGGCTGGTGAAAAGCTCTACAAGAGCGTCTGCTTCGCCTGTCACGCAACCGGCGTGGCCAACGCGCCCAAGTTCGGCGACAAGGCCGCGTGGGACCCGTACATCAAGACCGGCATGGACGCCATGGTGAAGGTCGCCATGCAAGGCAAGCCGCCGATGCCCCCGAAGGGTGGCGCGGCCAACGCCTCGGAAGACGACATCCGCGCCGCCGTGCAATACATGGTGGACGCCGCGAAATAAATCCGGCGCTCAAACAAAAAGCCCCTTGATTGCTCAAGGGGCTTTTTTTATCGCCGCAGAATGTTCAGCGCTTATTCCGCCGACGACTTCAGCAGCGACATGCCCAACTGCACGCGGCGTTGCAGCCACAGGCTGGGGCGATAGCGGGGGTCGCCCGTCACGCGCTGCATGCTCTTCAGGATTTCCAGAATGCGCTCAGCGCCCAACTTGTCGCCCAAGGCCAGCGGGCCAACCGGATAGCCCAAGCCCAACGTCACGGCCTGGTCGATGTCTTCGGGCGTGGCGATCTGCTGCTGCGCGATGTCGCTGGCGATGTTGACGATCATGGCCACGATGCGCTGTGCGACAAAGCCCGGCGAATCCTCGATCACCGTCACCGGCACGCCATCGGCGGCCAGCAGCGCGTGGGCGGCGTCGCGCCACTTGGTGTCGGTAGCGGGCGACACCATGATGGTGCGGCGCTTGGCGCTATCGAATGCGTACAGCGTGTCCAGACCCACCGTGCGGCCCGCGTTCAAGCCTTGTGCGGACACCGACGTCGACACGTCGTCGCCAAACGGCGTGACGATGATCAGCGCGTCGGCATCCGGCGTGGCGCCGGTGACGAGCGTTGCGCCCAGCTTTTCGACCAGCGCCGACGCACGCGCATACCCTTCCGCGTGCTTGGGGCTGACCCAGACCTTCAGGCCTTCCGGCAGCGCCGGCACGGGCGGCTCGGCCGGCACCTGCTTCTGGCCGTCGGCGTAAACGTAGAAACCTTCGCCCACCTTGCGGCCGATCAGGCCACCGGCCAGACGCACGGTCGTGATCGGCGACGGGCGGAAACGCGGCTCGTCGAAGAACTGGCGGTAGATGGATTCCATCACCGGGTGCGACACGTCAAGCGCCGTCAGGTCCAGCAGCTCGAACGGGCCCATGCGAAAGCCCGCCTGCTCGCGCATGACGGCATCCACTTGCGCAAAGGTCGCGACCGATTCCTGCGCCACGCGCAAGCCTTCGGTATTCATGCCACGGCCGGCGTGGTTGACGATGAAGCCCGGCATGTCTTTGGCGCGCACGGGGGTATGGCCCATGCGGCGGGCCAGCTCGGCCAGCGCGTCGCCGACTTCCGGCGCGCTGCGCAGGCCGTCGATCACCTCAACCACCTTCATCAACGCCACGGGGTTGAAGAAGTGATAGCCCGCCACCCGGCGCGGATGCTTGCAGGCAGCGGCAATGGCGGTGATGGACAGCGACGACGTATTCGACGCCAGGATGCAGTCTTCCGACACCACGCCTTCCAGCGCGGCGAACAAGTCGCGCTTGACGTCCAGGCGTTCGACGATGGCTTCCACCACCAACTGGCACGCCGACATGTCGGTCAGCGCCGTGGCGGATTCCACGCGTTCCAGCGCGGCTTGCGCGTCGGCGGCGGTCAGCTTGCCCTTTTGAGCCAGCTTGTCCCAGGTCTGGCGCAACGACTCGCGCGCGGCGGCAACCGCATCGGCGCTGGTGTCGTACAAGCGCACGCGCAGGCCGGCTTGCGCCGCGATCTGCGCAATGCCGCGCCCCATGGCCCCGGCGCCTACGACGCCGATGGTTTGAATCTCCGTCATCAACTCTCTCCTGCCTGTATTGGAATGGATCGTGCGCGCCGTGGCGGGGCGCAAGGAAAACGGGGCGGCGCCTGGCCGCCCCGTTTCCGGTCAGGGCTGGGTCTGCGCCAGCGCCTGGATTTCTTCGGCCGACAGGCCCAGCTTTTCAGCCAGGACCTGTGCGGTGTGTTCGCCCAGCATGGGCGGCGGACGGCGGTATTCCACCGGGCTGTCCGAGAACTTCAGCGGGCTCGACGCCATCGGTACGCGGCCGGCGGCCGGATGCGGCAGCTCGCGCTTCATGCCGCGCGCCAGCACGTGCGGGTCTTCATAGACCTGGTCCAGCGTATTGATCGGGCCGGCCGGCACGCCAACGCCTTCCAGCGCAGCCAGCCAGTGGTCGCGCGCGCCAGTGGCCATGCGCTCGGCCAACAGCGGCACGAGCTCGGCGCGGTTCTTCACACGCTGCGGGTTGGTTGAAAAGCGCGGGTCCGCCGACAACTCTGGCAGACCGATCGCACCGCAGTAATTGCGGAATTGGCTGTCGTTGCCGACCGCCACAATCAGGTGACCATCGGCCGCCGCAAACACCTGATACGGCACCAGGTTCTGATGCGCGTTGCCCGCGCGCTTGGGCGCGACGCCGGACGTCATGAAGTTCAGATTCTGGTTGGCCAGCATCGTGACCTGGCAGTCCAGCAAAGCCATGTCGATATGCTGACCCTGGCCGCTGTTGGCGCGCTCAAGCAGCGCAGCCAAAATGCCCACGGTGGAATACATGCCGGTCATCAGATCGGCCACGGCCACGCCCGCCTTTTGCGGGCCGCCGCCAGCCAGGTCATCGCGTTCGCCGGTGATGCTCATCAGCCCGCCCATGCCCTGGATCATGAAGTCATAGCCGGGGCGGCTGGCGTAGGGGCCGGTTTGGCCGAAGCCGGTGATCGAGCAGTAGATCAGGCGCGGGTTGATGGCCTTCAGGCTTTCGTAGTCCAGCCCGTATTTTTTCAGGCCGCCAACTTTGAAGTTTTCAACAAGGATGTCGCTTTGCAGCGCCAGTTCGCGCACCAGCTCGGCGCCACGCGGCGATGCGATGTCCAGCGCCACCGACATCTTGTTGCGGTTGGCCGACAGGTAGTACGCCGCTTCGGTGGTGTCGTTGCCCGCTTCGTCCTTCAGGTACGGAGGCCCCCAGGCGCGCGTGTCGTCACCCGAGCCGGGGCGTTCGATCTTGATCACCTCGGCGCCAAGATCGGCCAGGTTTTGAGTGCACCAGGGGCCCGCCAGCACGCGGGTCAGGTCCAGCACGCGTATGCCGGTAAGGGGAGCGGGACGTTGCGACATCTGTGTTCTTTTCGCTAGATGAGAAATGAAAACGGCGGACCGCTAGGGTCGCGCCCGGAGCACCAATTCGTCAATCCGGATATTAGCCGTTTGGACACTAAACCCGGATTTCCGCGTGCTGCCGCCTCAGGAATGCGCCTTGATGGTCTCGCGGGCGATCACCAGCTGCTGAATTTGCGAGGTGCCTTCAAAGATGCGGAACAGGCGCACATCGCGGTAGAAGCGTTCAACGGCGTACTCGGACATGTAGCCCGCGCCGCCGTGGATCTGCACGGCGCGGTCGGCCACGCGGCCCACCATTTCGGTCGAGAACAGCTTGCAGCATGCAGCTTGCATGGTGGTGTTCTCGCCGCGGTCACGCATGCGGGCGGCGTCCAGCACCATGCAACGTGCGGCATAGAGTTCGGCCTGGCTGTCGGCGATCATCGCCTGGATCAGCTGGAATTCTGCAATGGGCTGGCCGAATTGCTTGCGGTCCATGGCGTATTTGACGGCGTCCGACAGCAGGCGGTCGGCAATGCCCACGCACAGCGCCGAGATATGCAGACGGCCCTTGTCCAGCACGCGCATCGACGTCTTGAAGCCATTGCCTTCTTCGCCGCCCAACAAGGCGCTGGCGGGCACGCGGCAGTTGTCGAACACGACGTCGCTGGTCAAGGCGCCGGCCTGGCCCATTTTCTTGTCGGGCTTGCCGATGATGAGACCGGGCGTGCCCGCTTCAACCAGGAAGCACGAAATCGAATTGGCGCGGCGCTCGGGTGCGGTGCGCGCCATGACCGAGAACAAGCCGGCGATGGGCGCGTTGGTGATGTAGCGCTTGGTGCCGTTCAGCACGTAGCTGTCGCCGTCGCGTTCGGCGGACAGGCGCAGCGCCATGGCGTCGGAACCGGCGTCCGGCTCGGTCAGGGCGAACGAGCCAATCAGTTCACCGCTGGCCAGCTTGGGCAGGTAGCGCGCGCGTTGCTCGTCGGTGCCTGCCAGCACGATGGCTTGCGAGCCGATGCCGATGTTGGTGCCGGCCAGCGAACGGAACGCGGGCGAGGTCTGGCCCAGTTCGAACACCACGCGCACTTCCTCTTCCATCGTCAGGCCCAGGCCGCCAAAGTCAGGCGAGATCGACAGGCCGAACAAACCCAGTTCGCGCATTTCGTTGACGATGGCCGGCGGAACCTGGCCGCTCTCGGCAAGCTCGTCTTCGGCGGGGATCAGGCGTTCGTGCACAAAGCGGCGCACGGCGTCCAGCAACAGGTTCAGGGTTTCGGTGTCGAGGGCCATGATGGAAGTCTCAGGAAGAGGAGCGAATCGGGGGGACAGGTACGGAAGGTTCAGTACGGAACATGGGCGGCGGCGCGTCAGGCGCGCATGCCGCCAACCAATAAATCGAAATAACCGGCAGCAATGGTTTCGGCGCTGTCGCCCTGGCCGGGCTTGTACCAGCGCACCATCCAATTCAGCATGGACAACACGGCGCGGCCCGTGGCGGCCACATCCAGCGGCCGGAATACGCCGTCGGCCACGCCCTGCGCAATCAGTTCGCGCAGGCGCTTTTCGTAGCCGTCGCGCAGCCGGGCCGCGTCTTCGCGTTCGGGCAGCGCCATGCCGGAATAACCAATCAGCATCGTGACGAATTCAGCATGGTGCTGTTCGAAGTAGCGGGCGTGACCCACCATGAAGGCGCGCAAGCGCGCGGCGGCGCCGTCGGCAGCGGCCACATCCTGGCCCACGTTCTGGGTCAGCCCACTTAGCACGCCCAGGATGATGGCGTCGTAAATGTCCTGCTTGGTGGTGTAGTAGTGATAGATGGCCGCTTTGGACACGCCAATGGCGGCGGCCAGATCCGACACGGAACTGCCGTCGTAACCGCTTTGGGCGAACAGCTTGGCGGCTTCTTCCAGAATGCGTTCGCGCGGCGCGACCAGCGTGGGGGGCCGGCCGGCGCGGGCGCGCTTTTGGGCGGGAGGGGCGGAGGTCGCCATGACAGCCTTTACAGGGGGCTGCGACGGAAGCGGTCAACCAGCACGCGGCGTGGATTGACAGCGGTTCGGCGCATGCCGTTAAATAAAGATTAATTAATTACCGGACGGTCGGTAGGTAATTATAGGCACATCCGCCTTGGGTGCTCAAGCCTGAATGCAGGCCCGCCTTTTCTGGACTGACCTGGACACAACGCGACGACGCTATGCCCCACTCTCTCGTGACAGATTTGTATGGCCAGATGTCCCTGCCGGTCATCAGCGCCCCCATGTTCATCGTCTCCAACCCGAAACTGGTCATCGCCCAGTGCACGAGCGGCATCGTCGGGTCATTTCCCGCGCTGAACGCGCGTCCGCAAAGCCTGCTGACCGACTGGCTGGATGAAGCCCAGGCGGGTCTGGCCTCGCACCGCGAAGCCAACCCCGGCACCGTTGTTGCGCCGTTTGCCGTCAACCAGATCATTCACCAGTCCAACGACCGCCTGGAGCAAGACCTGGCCGTGTGCGCCAGCCACCGCGTGCCGCTGATCATCACCAGCCTGCGCGCGCCCGGCGACCTGGTCAAAGGCGTGCACGATTGGGGCGGCAAGGTATTCCACGACGTCACCACCCTGCGCCACGCCGAAAAGGCGCTGGAAGCGGGGGTCGACGGATTGATCCTGGTGTGCGCAGGCGCCGGCGGCCACGCAGGCACGCTGAGCCCGTTCGCGCTGGTGTCCGAAGTGCGCCGCTTCTACGACGGCCCGCTGATCCTGTCGGGCGCCATCACCACCGGCGAGCACGTGCTGGCCGCGCTGGCCATGGGTGCGGACTTCGCCTATATGGGTACGCGCTTCATCGCCAGCGAGGAAGCCAACGCCAGCGAAGGCTATAAGTCAGCCATCGTCGAGGCCAGCGCGTCCGACGTTCTGTACACGCCCTTCTTCACCGGCATCCCGGGCAACTACCTGAAGGCCAGCATCACCGCATCGGGACTGGACCCGGCCAACCTGCCGCAGCCCGACAGCGGCGCGTCCAACTTCGGATCTTCGCGCGTGAAGCCCTGGAAGGACATTTGGGGCGCGGGCCAGGGCGTGGGCGGCATCGCCAGCGTGGAACCCACCCGCAAGATCGTCGACACGCTGCGCCGCGAGTACGACGACGCAAAGGCCCGGCTGGCCAGCCGGACGTACGCATGAGCGCGGGCCTGAAGCTTGCCCGCGACGGCGCCGTTCTGACTCTCACGATCGACCGCCAGGACCGCCGTAACGCGCTGGACACGGCGACCTACGCCGCGCTGACGGAACAGATCGTGCAGGCATCGGCGGATCAGTCCGTATCCGCCGTGATCCTGACGGGCGCGGGCGAACACTTCACGGCCGGCAACGACCTGCGCGAATTCCAGGCGGAGCGCGGCGCGGGCGACAGCGCCGGCCTGACGTTCCTGCGCGCACTGACCACGGCCGAGGTGCCGGTCGTCGCCGCGGTTGAGGGCTACGCGATCGGCATCGGCGTGACCTTATTGCAGCACTGCGATTTTGTTCACATCGGCGACGGCGCCACCTTGCGCATGCCGTTCGTGGCGCTGGGCTTGTGCCCGGAAGGCGCATCCAGCCTGCTGATGCCTCGACTGGTGGGCCGCCGCGCAGCCGAATGGCTGTTGCAGGGCAAGGCCTTTACCGCGCAAGACGCGCACGAGGCCGGGCTGGCCACGTCGGTCACGGAAAAAGGCCAGGCGCTGGCGGCCGCTCAGGCGACCGCTGCGGATCTGGCCCGCCAACCGCCCGCCGCGCTGCGCTTGACCAAGGCCATGATGAAACGGGCGGATCGCCAGGCGATTCAGGAAACGCTGGACTACGAAGCCCAGCAATTCCGCGCCCGCTTGCAAACAGACGAAGCGCAAGCGGCGTTTGCGAAGTTCTTTAAGAAGTGATGATGGCGAAGTGATGATGGGTTGCGCGCGGTCTGAGGCGCGCAACCCATCGCCTTAAAACGGCGAATCCGGCCGGAAATTCGGCGCCCGCCGTTCGCGCAAGGACTTCACCCCTTCCTTGACGTCCGGCCCGCCAAATCCCATGAATTCCAGCGCCAACGACGTATCAAACGTCGGCCCGGCCATGCGCAACCAGTTGTTCAGCGAGTACTTCGTCCAGCGGATCGCCGTCTGCGAACCCGCGGCCAGCTTGTTGGCCACCTCGAACGCGCGGGTGATGAGTTCGGCCTCGTCCACGCACAGCGACACCAAGCCGATGCGCTCGGCTTCTTCGCCCGTGACGGTTTCGCACAGCATCAGGTAGTACTTGGCTTTGGCCATGCCGCACAGCAGCGGCCAGACGATGGCGGCGTGGTCGCCTGCCGTGACGCCCAGGCGGGTGTGGCCGTCGATGATGCGCGCGTCGCGTGCGGCAATCGAGATGTCGGCAAGCAAGCCCGCTACCAGCCCCGCCCCCACGGCCGCGCCATGCATGGCGGACACGATGGGCTTGTTGCAGTTGATGATGTTGTAGACCAGGTCGCGGGCCTCTCGCCAGACACGGGTGCGCACGTCGAAGTCATCCGCCATCTGCTGCACCAAGTCCAGGTCGCCACCGCCCGAGAAGCCTTTGCCCTCGCCGCGGATCACCACCACGCGGGTGTCCGGGTCCGTGTCGATGTCGCGCCAGATGTCGGCCAGCTCGCGGTGCATGCGGTCATCGGCCGTGGACAACTTGCCCGGCTGGCCGCCCTTGGCGCCCATGATCAGCTCCAGAACGCCCCCGGGATGCCGGCGCAACTTCAGGGATTCATAGGCCGAATAATGTTGCAGCGTGATATCTGTCATTGTCTTCTCCGCATTGTCTTTCGCAGTGGGGCGGGCCTGAAGGCCGGCGTGTTTTTGCGCACTATAGTGGATAGATCGGCCCCCACCTTGCCGTTGTCCCTTCGGAGCCTCAGCCAATGAACACCCCCGCCCCCATCGACCGCGCCGCGCTTTCTGCCCTGTTCTCCCCCCGGGAGGCGGACACGCATAAGGGCAGTTTTGGCACGGTTGGCGTGGTGGGCGGCGGGCCGGGCATGGCGGGCGCGGCGTTGCTGGCGGCACGCGCCGCCTTGAAGATCGGTGCGGGCAAGGTGCTGGTCGGCTTTGCGCAGGAAACATCCCCGCTGCCCTGCGACCCGCAGCAGCCCGAGCTGATGCTGCGGGATGCGCGCTCATTGCTGGATGAAGACCTGGGCGTAACCGCCTGGGTCGCGGGCTGCGGCATCGGCACGGGCGCGCTGGCGGCCAACACGCTGTCCGAACTGTTCGTGCTGCGCCGGGAGGCGCCGCTGGTGCTGGACGCCGACGGGCTAAACCTGCTGGCCTGGGGGGATGTCCAGCCCAACTGGGGCGAGGGCCCCGTCGTGCTCACCCCCCACCCTGCCGAAGCCGGCCGCCTATTAGGTATCAGCACCGCCGACGTCCAGGCCGACCGGCCGGGCGCGGCGTGGAAGCTGGCTCAGCGCTATCAGTGCTGGGTGGTGTTGAAGGGCGCAGGCACGATCGTCTGCGCGCCGGATGGCTCCACGCGCATCAATACCAGTGGCAACCCGGGCCTGGCCACCGCCGGAACCGGGGACGTATTGGCCGGCATGCTGGGTTCGTTGATCGCGCAAAAGCTGCCCTGGGACCAGGCGGTCGCGGGCGCCGTCTGGCTGCACGGCGCCGCCGCCGACGCCCTGGTCGCACAAGGCATCGGCCCCATCGGTTTGACGGCAGGCGAGCTCGCAGATGCCGCTCGCGCCCTGCGCAACCCGCGCTAAGTCCCTGCCAAATAAACATTTTTACAACATACTAGGGTTTTCCCTGAAATGGTCGTTGCTTTCTATTTAGGGTTATCCCTATAATGGATTACCCCAAGACGAAACGGACTGGAGAAGACCATGAGCGAACTGACCTTGAACCACACTGCCCGCCTGACCGACGCCCTCGAACGTGACCTGCTTCGCGGCGCCCTCGAAAATCAACCGAATTCCCACCCGCTGACCAACCTGAAGAAGGCTGGCCAAGCCGTGATCGCCGCTGTTGCTGGCGTCTTTGCTTTCATCGACGAAGTGAACGAATCGATGAACAAGGCCCGCGCCGCCAGCTCGCGCTTCTCCGGCTCTCAGTGGTAAGCACAGCTGCGCTGGGCTGAATCGCGAACGATCTCCCGCGATTTCGCCCGGCGCGCTGCCGTTGCAACGCCCGCTTGCTGGCCCAAGCGCCCCTTGCAACGAACCTTCGGCGCCCGACCCTCACCTGGCGCCATCGCGCCGCGCCGGCCTCGCTTTGAAGCATTGCGAGGCCCCCGCGGCGCCCTCACTTCCCCCGCAATCCCCGCATCCTCTCGGCGTTTTCCCTAGCGCCCGGATTGCCATTCTTCATTGACAGCGCGCGAAGCCCCTACCGATAATCGGCCCCTTGCCGTCGTGCCTGGCGCCAACACACCCTGAGCTCTGTGGCCGACACCCGCTGTCCGCCCGGCCCCGGTGGTTTTCCCGCAAGCACGATCCGGTTCGTTATCCATCCGGAGTTGTCACCATGAAGTTGCGCACCACCCTGGCCCTTGTGGCCGCCGCCATCCCCTTGGCTGCCGCCCAAGCCCAGACGCTGAAGATCGGCCTGTCGGCCGAACCCACTTCGGCAGACCCCCACTATCACAAGATGACGCAGAACGACGCGTTCTCCGCGCACGTCTACAGTTCTCTGGTGGGCCGTAGCGCCGACATGAAACTGACGCCCCAACTGGCCAAGTCCTGGAAAAACCTGGACGACCTGACCTGGGAATTCAAGCTGCGTGATGACGTCAAGTTCTCGAACGGCAAGCCGTTCACGTCCGAAGACGTGCTGTTCACGATCTGCCGCACGCTGAACAACGAAACCAACGTGTCGCAGTCCTATATGGACATGACCAAGCGCATCACCGACGTGCAAACGCCGGACGCGCACACCGTCATCATCAAGACTGGCGAGCCCTTCCCGCTGATGCCCGCCGAGCTGGCCCGCTCGCTGCCCATCGTGTGGAACGGCATCGTCGAACACGGCAAGCTGACGTTTGACCCGAAGAAGGGTTGCGGCGTGACGGGCGCCTGGCCCACCGTGGCTGACTTCAACAACGGCAAAGACGCTATCGGCACCGGCCCGTACACGCTGAAGTCCTACGTGAAGGGCACTGGCATCGAGCTGGTCCGCAATGAACAATATTGGGGCGAGAAGCCGTACTGGAAGGAAGTGAAGTTTGTGCCGGTGCCGTCCGCCGGCCCGCGCCTGACGGGCCTCTTGTCCGGTGACTTCGACATGATCGAAAACCCCGCCGCCCGCGACCTGCCGCGCCTGAAGGACAACCCGAAGTTCGGTTTCGTGGCCACGCCGTCCACCCGCCTGGTGTTCTTCCAGCCGGACGTGGGCCGCAACCCGAGCCCGTTCGTCAAGAGCGCCGACGGCAAGAACCCGCTGCAGGACCTGCGTGTGCGCAAGGCTATTTCGATGGCCATCGACCGCAAGACCATCACCGCCCGCATCATGGACGGCATGGCCACCCCGGCCTACCAGTTCATGCCCGACGGCATGTTCGGCGCGCTGCCCAAGGCTCCGGAAATCAAGTACGACCCGGAAGGCGCCAAGAAGCTGCTGGCCGAAGCCGGCTACCCGAATGGCTTTGAACTGACGCTGTCGTCCACCAACGACCGCTATGTCAACGACGGCCAAGTCGCCCAAGCCGTGGCCCAGTACCTGGCCCGCGTCGGCATCAAGACCAACGTGGACGCCATGACGGCTTCCATCTATTTCCCCAAGCGCGCCAAGCGCGAGTTCAGCTTCTCGATGGGTGGCTGGCCGGCGGAAACGGGTGAAGCCTCGGCGCTGTTCCAGCTGTGGGTGGCGTCGCTCGACTCGCCCGCCAGCCTGGGCACCAGCAACTACGGCGGCTTCTCCAATGCCGATTTTGACAAGGTCTACAAGGAAGCCATCGTGACCGTGGACGCGCCCAAGCGCGAGAAGCTGTTGCAGCAATCCACGCAGATCGCCCTGGACAACGTGCCGCTGATCCCGCTGCACTTTGAAAGCAGCATCTGGGCTTTCCGCAAGGGAATCACGTACGAAGGCCGCCGCGACCAGTACACGCTGGCCACCTCGGTGACGCCCGACAAGAAGTAATCAGGTCCGCCTGAACGAAAAACGGCTGCCTTCGGGCAGCCGTTTTTTTATGCCTTCGCCGCTACCGGGCCGGCCGCCAGGGCCTGGTCCAGCTCGCGTGACAGCAGATCAATGAACGCCTCCGCCTTCGGCGGCAGCACGCGGCCCGGCATGACCTGGATCTGCAAGGTGCGCGACTGCAATTCGGCGTTGGAAATGGGCACGGCCACCAGCTCATCGCGCCGCAAGCTCCACGCCACCGAGATATAGCCGCTCAACATGATGGCGTCCGATCCGAACACGAAGCCGTGCAAAGGCGAGGAATCGTTGCACGTCAGCACGGGCTCCATCTGCACGGATTCCAGCGCGCAGCCCATGTCGAACAGTTGCCGCGTGGTGGTGCCGGGTCCCGTGAGCGCCAACGGGAACTGGCTGAGATCTTGCAGGCTGACGCTGCGCCGGCCCGCCAGCGGGTGGTCGGCCGCCATCACCGCGTGCACCGGCGCGCGGCGCGAATAGCGGACGCTGACCCCTTCTGTGCGCTCGGCGATGAAGGTCATGCCCAGCTCGACGCTGCCTTCGGCCACCTTGCGGCTGACTTCGGCGGGCGACCCCACGAACAGGTCGAAGCGGATGTTGGGCCGTTCCTGGCGGAAACGCGCCATCACCGACGGCACAAAAATACGCGCCACGCCTTCTACTGCCGCCACCCGGATTTCGTTGCGGGCCACGCCCTTGGTCGCCGCTATCTCTTGCAGCACCGTCTCGGCCTCGAGCATGGTGCGCCGGGCGTGCACCAGCAGCAGCTGGCCCGCTTCGCTCAGCACCATCCCCCGCGCAGCGCGCTCGAACAACGGTGCGCCGGCCTCTTCCTCAAGCTTGGCGATCTGCCGGCTGATGGCGGACACCGCCACATGCAGGCGTTCGGACGCCCCGCTCAGGCTGCCCGCCTGGGCCACCTCCAGAAAATACTTCAAGGCAATGCCGTGCACGTTCCGTCCTCGGTTGCTACGCGGGTCATCCAACGCTCAAGCTTTGCCTTTTATGCAAAGCCGCCGATAAATATTCTAATTGTAGAGAAAGCTCCCAAGCTCCTAGAATTCGCCGGGACCGCGTCTTACTGGCGCGCGATTGAAGCCCTAGACGTCTATCCCCTATACAATCCCCTCGCTTCATCGGAGTTCCCATGCCCACGTCGACCCCCGCGGCCCATCCGCGCCCTTTTCTTCTTGCCTGTCCGGATCTGTCGGCAGAACGCTTGGGCAATACGGATACCCCCGGTGTCTGGCATTTTGACTCCGGCGTGCCGGGCAAGCGCGTCATGTTGAGCGCGCTGATTCATGGCAATGAACTGTGCGGCGCCTGGGCTCTGAAAGAAGCGTTGACCGCTGGGCTGCGTCCCCGCCGCGGCGCGCTCACCCTGGCGTTCTGCAACCTGGCGGCGTTCGACCGCTTTGACTCCACCAATTACGCCCCCGCGCGCTTCGTCGACGAAGACATGAACCGCGTCTGGAGCGACGACAAGCTCAGCCTGCCGATCAGCCAGGAACGCCGCCGCGCCGCCGAAATTCGCCCCTGGGTGGAACAGGCCGACTGGCTGCTGGACTTTCACTCGATGAGCAATTCCGATGTGCCGCTGCAACTGACCGGCATGGAACAACGCAACATCGACCTGGCCCTGGCGCTGGGCAACCCCGCCACCATCATTGCTGACGCGGGCCACGCTGCGGGCGTGCGCATGCGCGACTACGGCCGTTTTGGCGAAGCCGGCGACAACGGCACGCGTTCGCTGCTGATCGAATGCGGGTTCCACGGCGCACCCGAAGCGCGCGGCGTGGCGGTCGACCAGATGGCGCGCTTCCTGGTGGAAGCTGGCACGGTGGACAGCGAAGACTTGCCCGCGGACTGGTTCGTGCCCGCCGCCTCCACCCAACGCGCCTTGCGCGTCACGCATGCCGTCGCCGCCAAAAGCGCCGACTTCCGTTTCGCCCAGCCCTGGAAGGGCCTGGAAACGCTGGCCGCCGCCGGCACCGTCATCGGCTGGTCCGAAGGCGAGCCCGTCGTCACGCCCTATGACAACTGCGTCCTGATCATGCCGTCCACCGCGAATCTGCGGCCCGGCGTGACCGTTGTCCGGCTGGCGCAACCCATCGTCTGATTCAAGCAAACGAGCGGCGCCCACCAACGAGGCGCCGCCGGAAACATCCATAACAACGGGAAAAGCATGTCCGCCAAGGTTTACCTACGCAGCGCATTACTGGCCTGTACGCTGGCCGCCTCCGCCGCCCAGGCGCAGGCGCCCGCAGCCGGCTCCACGCTAAAGATCGGCTTATCGTCCGAGCCGACCTCGATGGACCCGCACTATCACCAGGCGACGCCGAACGATGCGATGACCTCGCACATGTTCGAAACGCTGATTGGCCAGAACGCCAAGATGGACCTGATTCCGCGCCTGGCGACCGCCTGGAAGTCGGTGGACGACACCACCTGGGAATTCACGCTGCGCGACGGCGCCAAATTCTCCAATGGCCAGCCCTTCACCGCCCAGGACGTGATCTTCACGTTCTGCCGCGTGATGAACAACGAGCAGTCCATTGGCGGTTCGTACCCGGCCATCGTGCAGAAATTCGCCAATGTTGAAGCACGCGACGGCAACAAGCTGGTCATCAAGACGCACAAGCCCTACCCGCTGTTGCCCAACGACCTGACCCGCACGGGCATGCTGTGGAGCGGCATCGTCGAGCACGGCCCCATCACCTTCGACCTGAAGAACAAGTGCGGCGTGACCGGCCCCTGGCCCACGGTGGCCGACTTCAACAATGGCCGCGACGTCATCGGCACCGGCCCCTACACGCTGAAGTCCTACGTGAAGGGCACGGGCATCGAGCTCACCCGCAACGACGCCTACTGGGGCGACAAGCCCGCCTGGCAGACGGTCAAGCTGATCCCGGTGCCGGCCGCCGGCCCGCGCCTGACGGGTCTGTTGGCCGGTGATTTCGACCTGATCGAAAACCCCGCCGCGCGCGACGTGAAGCGTATTTCGGAAACGCCGGGCTTCGGCCATGTGATCACGCCGTCGGTGCGCGTGGTGTATTTCCAGTTTGATGTGGCCCGCAGCCCCAGCCCAACGGTCAAGGCCGCCGACGGCAAAAACCCCTTGCAGGATGTGCGCGTGCGCCGCGCCATTTCCATGGCGATCGACCGCAAGACCATCGCCGCCCGCATCATGGACGGCGCCGCCACACCCGCCAACCAGTTCCTGCCCGACGGCATGTTCGGCACGCTGCCGCACCCGCCGGAACTGAAGTACGACCCCGAAGGCGCGAAGAAGCTGCTGGCGGACGCCGGCTACCCCAACGGCTTTGAGCTGGCCATCTCCTCCACCAACGACCGCTACATCAACGACGCCCAGATCTCGCAAGCCGTGGCGCAATACCTGTCGCGCGTGGGCATCAAGACGACCGTGGACGCAATGACGCGCTCGGTGTATTTCCCCAAGCGCGCCAAGCGCGAATTCAGCTTCGCGATGGGCGGCTGGTCGTCCGAGACCGGCGAGGCCTCGTCTTTCCTACAATACTGGGTTACCCGGTTCGACAAAGAGCATGGCCTGGGCACGAGCAACTACGGCGGTTACGACAACCCCGAGTTCGATGCCGTGTTCAAGCGCGCCCTGGTCACCGTGGACCCCGCCGAACGGGAAAAGCTGCTGCAACAGTCGCTGACGCTTGCACTGGCTGACCTGCCCAGCATTCCCCTGCATTTCGAAAGCAGCATCTGGGCGTTCAAGAAGGGGCTGGTCTACGAAGGCCGGGCCGATCAGTACACCCTGGCCATGTCGGCCAAACCCGCCAAGTAAGCACTCGGCGCCAAGCAACCCTGAGCCCACCAAGGAAATCATCACGTGGCCTTGTTCATCCTACGCAGACTGATCCAGAGTCTGTTCGTACTGCTGGCCGTTTCGGTCGTGGTCTTCTTCGCGGTGTATGCCGTGGGCGACCCGATTGAACTGCTGGTCAGCCCCGAAGCCAGTCAGGCCGCGCGCGAGGCGATGATCGCCCGCCTGGGCCTGGATCTGCCCGTGTGGCAGCAATACACCGGGTTCCTGTGGCGCGCGCTGCATGGTGACCTGGGCACGTCTTTCGTGCACGGCATCCCCGCCGTTGAACTGATCGTGCAACGCATTCCCGCCACGTTCGAGCTCGTGTTCGTGGCCATCATGCTGACCTGTGTGATCGGGATTCCGCTGGGTCTGGTCGCTGGCCTGTACCGCGATGACTACCTGGGCCGCGGCATCATGTCGACGTCGGTGCTGGGCTTTTCGCTGCCGAACTTCTGGCAGGGCATGATGCTGATTCTGCTGTTCGCCGTCTGGCTGGGATGGCTGCCCGCCACGGGCCGCGGCGACACCGTCACCGTGCTGGGCGTGCGCCTGTCCATCCTGACCGCCAACGGCTGGTCGCACCTGATCATGCCGGCCATCAACCTGGCACTGGCGAACATTGCGCTGGTGCTGCGGCTGACGGCCTCGGGTGTGGTCGAAGCGCGCAGCCAGGACTACGTGAAATTCGCGCGCGCCAAGGGCGTGAAGCCCGGACGCATCGTGCGCCGCCACATCCTGCGCAACATCCTGATCCCCGTCGTGACCGTGATCKGCATGGAGTTCGGCAGCCTGATCGCCTACTCCACCATCACCGAAACCGTGTTCGCGTGGCCTGGCATGGGCAAGCTGCTGATCGATAGCATCTACCAGCTGGACCGCCCTGTGGTGGTCGCGTACGTGATGCTGGTCACCCTGATCTTCGTGGTCATCAACCTGGTTGTGGACATCCTGTACGCCGCGCTCGACCCGCGCGTGCAGCTCGTGACCCCCGCTCAATAATCCGCCATGGCTAACTCTCCCAATCCCGGCCGCACCCGCACCGTCCAGCCCCTGGCTGAGACGCCGCAGCGCGCCTCCATCCTGAAGAAACTGCGTGCGCGCCCCACGGTGCGCGGCTCTGCAATCGCGCTGGCCATCCTGGTGGTGCTGGTGGTGTTCGCACCCTTTTTCGCGCCGCAAAACCCGTATGACCTGGCCAACCTGTCGCTGCTGGACGGCCGCCTGGCGCCGCGCCAAGCTTTCATGGACGGCAGCATCGCCTGGCTCGGCACCGACGACCAGGGCCGCGACATGCTCAGCGCCATTCTGTATGGCCTGCGTATCAGCCTGATGGTGGGCCTGTCCGCCGTCGTGCTGGCCACCGCCATCGGCGGCGCGGTCGGCCTGATCGCCGCCTATGTCGGCGGCCTGGTCGACACCGTGCTGATGCGCATCGTCGATTTCATCCTGGGTTTCCCGACCATTCTCGTGGCGCTGGTGCTGCTGGTGGTGCTGGGGCGGGGCGTGGACAAGGTGATTCTGGCGCTGGTGCTGGTGCAATGGGGCCACTACGCCCGCATCATGCGCAGCCGCGCGCTGCAAGAGCGCCGCAAGGAATACGTGGAAGCCGCCGCCAACCTGGGCTTTCCGGCCTGGCGCATCATGGCGTTTCACCTGCTGCCCAACTGCCTGGGCCCCGTCATGGTGTTCGCCACCATTCAGATCGCCACCGCCATCGCGCTGGAAGCCACGCTGTCCTTCCTGGGCGTCGGCGTACCGATCACCGAGCCGTCGTTGGGCCTCTTGATCTCGAACGGTTTCCAATACCTGCTGTCGGGCGACTACTGGATCAGCTTGTTCCCGGGCATTGCCCTGCTGCTGCTGATCCTTTCCATCAACATCGTGGGCGACCGCCTGCGTGAAAGCCTGGACCCGCGACGAGCATGAGCGACATTCTTCTTGATGTGCGCGGCCTGCGCACTGCATTCCATACCGAAGCCGGCGCGTGGCTGGCGGTCGACGGTGTCGACCTGACTGTCCGCCGCGGCGAAATCGTGGGCCTGGTCGGTGAATCCGGTTCCGGCAAATCCGTCACGGGCTTCTCGCTGCTGGGTCTGATCGACCCGCCCGGGGAAGTCGTGGAGGGCGAAGTGAAGTTCAAGGGCACCGACCTGCGCAAGCTCACGGAAGAGCAGATGCGCCAGTTGCGCGGCAACCGCATCGCCATGATCTTCCAAGACCCGCTGATGACGCTGAACCCGGTGCTGCGCATCGGCGAGCAGATGATGGAAGCCATCCTCACGCACGAGAACGTGTCGCGCGCCGAGGCCGAGGAACGCTGCCGCGAAGCGCTGGCGATGGTGGGTATTCCTGCGCCTGAAAAGCGTTTGAAGAGCTACCCGCACGAGTTCTCGGGTGGCATGCGTCAGCGCGTGGCAATCGCCATCGCCATGCTGAACAAGCCCGATCTCATCATCTGCGACGAGCCCACGACCGCGCTGGACGTCACCATCCAGGGCCAGATTCTCTACCGCATGCAAGAGATCTGCCGTGAACACAACACCGCGCTTATCTGGATTACGCACGATCTGGGCGTGGTGGCCGAACTGGCCGACCGCGTGGCCGTGATGTATGCCGGCCGCATTGTTGAAAGCGGCCCGGTTGAACAGGTGCTGGCATCGCCGCGCCACCCCTACACCAAGGGCCTGCTGGATTCGATGCCCGGCGCCACGCAACCCGGCGCGCGCCTGCATCAGATCAACGGCATGGCGCCCAGCCTGGCGGGCCGCCCGTCGGGCTGTGCCTTCCGTCCGCGTTGCACCAAGGTTATCCCCCGGTGCACYGAACAAGCCCCCTCCGTTACCACCGAAGGTCCGCGCAGCTACCGCTGTTACGTGCCGATAGCCCGCGAGGCACAGCAAGCATGAGCCAAGCCGATACTCCCGTCATCGAGCTCAAGAACGTCCACAAGCGCTTCGAGCAGCGACCCGACCTGGCCCAACGCATCCTGGCCCTGACCGGCCGCCCCATCGACCGCCGCACGGTGTATGCCGTCAATGGCGTGGACTTGTCCATCAAGCGCGGCGAAGTGGTTGGCCTGGTGGGTGAATCCGGCTGTGGCAAGTCCACGCTGGGCCGCGTGGTTGCGGGCCTGCACCGCCAGACCGAAGGCGAACTGCTGTATCAAGGCCATGACGCCGTGCGCCTGCGCGGCGCTGAAAAGCTGGCGTATACGCTGGGCGTGCAGATGATTTTCCAGGACCCGCAAGCGTCCTTGAATCCGCGTCAGCGCCTGCGCCAGATCCTGGGCGAATCGCTGAAGGTCCACAAGCTGGCGCCGCCTGCCGAGATCCCGGCGCGCATTGACCAGGCGCTAAAGGAAGTGGGCCTGGACGCCGAATACCGCGACCGTTTCCCGCACCAGATTTCCGGCGGCCAACGCCAGCGCATCGGCATCGCCCGCGCGCTGATGGTGGCGCCGAAGTTCCTGGTGTGTGACGAGCCCGTGGCCGCGCTGGACGTGTCCATCCAGGCGCAGGTGATCAACCTGTTCATGGACTTGCGCGAACAGCACGGCTTTACGTATCTGTTCATCAGCCATGACCTGGGTGTGGTCAAGCACATCTCGGACCGCGTCGCGATCATGTATCTGGGCAAAATCGTGGAAATCTCCACGTCGGCCGAGATCTTCGCGCGCGCCAATCACCCCTACACTCAGGCCTTGATGGCCGAAGTGCCGGACGTGGCCCGCCGCGGCCGCAAGTTCACGCCGATCAAGGGAGAAATCCCGTCGCCGCTGAACCCGCCCCCGGGCTGCACGTTCAACCCCCGTTGCCCCCACGCCATGCCGCGCTGCCGCGAGCAGGCGCCGGTCCTGAAAGAAATCTCGGCGGGCCACTGGTCGGCCTGTCACCTGAACGAAGCGAGCGCCTGATGAAACCCTCCGACATGTCCAATGTGGACCGCATCGCCATCGAAATGGGCCATGCGGGCCGCAACACCATTCAGTACATCGACGAAGACCGCAATTCGGATCGTCCCTTCAAGCTGCAAACGTACCGCCCTTACGGCTACACGCCGGACCGCCCGGTCGTTATCGTGCAGCACGGCGTGCTGCGCAACGGCGATGAATACCGCGACTTCTGGGTTGAAGCCGCCGACAAGCACAAGCTGCTGATCGTGGCGCTGACGTTCTCGAACGAAATCTGGCCTGGCGTTGAAAGCTACAACAACGGCCGCGTGTTCTCGGCGGGCGGCAATCCGCGCCACATCGACGGCTGGACGTATGCGCTGGTGGGCAACGTCATCAAAGACATGATCGACGGTGAAATCACCGACGGCCAGAACGTCTACCTGTTCGGCCATTCGGCCGGCGGCCAGTTCGTGCACCGCTTGATGAGCAGCCAGTCGCACGCGCCGTTCAAGGCGGTCACGGCCGGCAACCCCGGCTGGTACACGTTGCCCACGTTCGATCACCCGTTCCCCGAAGGCATGGATGGCGTCGGCCTGACCGAAGAGCATCTGGTGAAGCTGCTGGCCTATCCAATGACGATTCTGGCGGGCGATCAGGACATCGCCACCGACGACCCCAACCTGCCCGCCGAACCCGCCGCCATGCGCCAAGGCCCGCACCGCTTCGCGCGCGCCAAGAACTACTACGAGTTCGGCAAGCAGGAAGCCGAGCGCCGCGGCGTGCCGTTTGGCTGGACGCTGCAAGTGGTGCCCGGCATCGGCCACGACGGCCGCGCCATGTCGGCCGTGTGCGCCAGCCTGTGGTTCGACGGCAAGATGCCCGACGACGCCGAACTGGCCCGCCTGGCTGGCCAGCAGGTCGCCTGATCGCCCTTTCTTTTTTCATTGCTGAAACCCGATACCGCCATGTCCAACACTCAGAGCACTGAACAGATCGTCGCTGGCATTCAAAGCTGGCTGCAATGCGAGTCGCCGTCGAACTTCCCCGACGGCATCGCCGCGATGGCGCGCATCATCGCCGACTACGCAGCCGCTGCCGGCCTGACCGTGGAGTTGTCGTCGCTGGGCCCCACCACCGGCCCGCTGCTGTACGCGACCAACCGCGCGCCTGGCGACACGCGCCCGGGCATCCTGATCCTGGCGCACATGGACACGGTGCATCCGGTGGGCACGCTGCTTGAGAACCCGGTGCGCATCGACGGCGACCGCCTCTACGGCCCGGGCAGCTATGACATGAAGGCCGGCATCTACCTGGCGCTGACCGCGCAGGCTGGCGTTGCGCGCCCCGGCGCAACGCAACTGCCGGTGGACTTCCTGGTGGTGCCCGACGAAGAAACCGGCAGCCACGCTTCGCGCGTGCACATCGAACGCTTTGCCGCCAACGCCAAGTACGCGCTGGTCTGCGAACCGGCCCGCCCGAACGGCGGCAAGTGCGTGACGGCGCGCAAGGGCACGGGGATGCTGAACCTGAACGTGAAGGGCCGCCCGGCGCACGCCGGCATGCAGCACGAGAAGGGCCGCAGCGCAATCCGCGAAATGGCGCACCAGGTGCTGGCGCTGGAAGCGATGACCGACTACGACCGCGGCATCACGGTCAGCGTGGGCACGATCGCAGGCGGCACCGTGACCAACACCGTGCCGGCCCTGTGCCGTTGCGTGGTGGACTTCCGCGTGCCGGACATGGGGGCCGCCGAAGACGTGCTGCGCCGGATGCGTGAGTTGTGCGCGGTGGGTCCGGACGTTGAACTGGACATCAACGTGGAACTGAATCGTCCGCCGATGGTGAAGACGGAAGCAGCTTCGGCACTGCTGGCGCTGGTGCAGGGTTATGCGGATCGGGCCGGCTTCCTGCTGGAAGACGCGCCGATGACGGGGGGTGGCAGCGATGCCAACTTTACGTCTGCGATGGGGATTCCGACGCTGGATGGATTGGGCGCTGATGGCGATGGGGCGCATACGTTGAATGAGTATGTGCTGGTGTCGACGTTGGAGCAGCGGTTGAAGTTTTGGGAATTGCTGTTGAAGGAATTGGCTTAAGGGTTTTCTGTTGGCGGGTGTTGGTTCTTTAGACGCCCGTGAGGCCGGCGCCCTGGGGTGCGCGGGGCAACGATTGCGGTCCGGAGCCTTCGCTCCGGACTGCCCCCTTGTCATCCTCGTTGTTGCCTGCGGCAACTGCCTTCGGATTCCCTCGGGCTTATCGACGCCCCGCGCACCCCAGGGCGCCGGCCTCACGGGCTCTGGTAGTTGCAATCTGACGTCAGCTGGGGCGATCAGGGTTCTTGAGGTTCTCGCCACGAGGATTTGGGTGGTGGAAGATTTTGCGGGGCCCGCCCCCGGCCGGCCGCGCGGGCGGCCTTTGGGGGCTTACGCGTGGTGAGACGTCGTCGCGGTGTTCGCTTCGCGTGTGGCGGCATTGCACAGGTTCTTCTTGATGGCTTGCCGCGCGTCATCCATCCCGCGAGGCACGGTCACCCGTTGAACTCCGGTGCGGTGGCGCGCGATGGGTCGGCACGCGCAAGGCAGTGCCGGACGCGCGCCACCCCTCTCCCCCCCAAAAAACGTGCGGGGAGGACCACTAGCAAACGACTCCCCCACATTCGCGAAAGCGAACACCGCGCAAACGCCCACCACCGCGTATGCCGAGTAAGGCCGCCCGCGCGGCCGCCACTCGGCGGGCCCCGCAGCACTCGTCACTAAGGCACACCCTAGCAGCGCTACGAACCAAGACGACAGTAGCCCGTCGTCGGGGTGGGCGTGACGGCGCGCAACCTCGATGCGCCCGAGGGAATCTGAAGGGAAGGCCGAAGGCCTGGACGAAGATGACGAGGGGGACGTCCGGAGCGAAGGCTCCGGACCGCAATCGTGGGCGCGCGCCGTCACGCCCACCCCGACGATGGGCGACCTACGAAGATCTACGACCCTCCCCCCAAAGACACAACCATCCCGAAGTCAGACTGCATTTCCCCGAGACTGCATTTCCCCGATCGCTCCCAACGAAGAAAATGCAGTCGGACTCCCCGAAAATAAATGCAGTCTGACTGCCAAATTATGACTGCCAAATTAATATGCAGTCTGACACCAGGAATTCACATCGCCTAGAATTCCCCATTCGTCTCTCATCCCGAAACATCATGTCCGCCGCCCCCATCAGCGCCATCGCCTACGGCCTTGCCACATTAGCCTCCGATGGCTCCGTCCTCGACACCTGGTATCCGCGCCCGTCGCTGGCCGATCACACGCCCGCTGCTGGCACGCGTCATCTCACGCCTGAAGAAGCGCGTGCTGCGCTGGGCGAGCATGTGCCGACGGCGCTCATTCGTGACACCCGCCGCAAAGTCGATATCGTTGCGGTCCGCACCGCCATCGCCTCGCTGGATGAACCGCCCGCCGACGCGCATGACGCCTACCTCCGGCTGCATCTGCTCAGCCATCGTCTGATCCGCCCGCACGACGCCAACCTCGATGGCTTGTTCAGCGTGTTGTCCAACGTCGCATGGACGTCTGTTGGCCCTTGCGCCGTCGATCAAGTGGATGCGCTGCGCTGGCAATTGCGCGCCACCGGGCAAACGCTGGAAATCCGCGGCGTGGACAAGATTCCCCGCATGACCGACTACGTCGTGCCTGCCGGCGTGCGTATTGCCGACACCGCGCGCGTGCGGCTGGGTGCGCACTTGTCGCCCGGCACCACCGTGCTGCATGAAGGCTTCTGCAACTTCAATGCCGGCACGTTGGGCGCCTCGATGGTTGAAGGCCGCATCAGTGCAGGCGTCATCGTCGATGACGGCAGCGACATCGGCGGCGGCGCGTCCATCATGGGCACCATGTCGGGCGGCGGCAAACAAGTCGTGTCCATCGGCAAGCGCTGCCTGTTGGGCGCGAACTCCGGCATTGGCATTTCGTTGGGTGACGATTGCGTCGTGGAAGCCGGCTGCTACATCACCGCCGGCACGCGCGTGCTGACGCCCGAAGGCGCCGTCGTGAAGGCCGCCGCACTCGCCGGCCAACATGGCCTGCTGTTTCGCCGCAACTCACAGACGGGCGCGGTGGAAGCGCTGGTGCGCACGGCGGCGTGGGGCACCTTGAATCCGGCGCTGCACTCAGGACATTGAACGGAAAGTCCAAATGGAAAAGGGCCGCGAAGTCAGCGGCCCTTTCTTATTTCCCGAACATCAAGCGCGCCCGTTACGCCGCTTGCGGGGATGTACCGCTCAGGCGTATTCCGCCGTCTGTCCCAACTGGTCGTACACCAGGTTCACCAGCAGATCGGAGCTGAGAATCCGCGTGCCCAGGCACGAAAACACGGTCTTGCCGCTGTCGTCTTGCAGCGTGATCGTCTCGGTCCAATCGTTCAGGTCGATGCGTTGCAGCGACTCGAAGGACCAGGTCATGCCATCAATGTGCAGGCCTTCGGCCGACAGGGCCAATTCCTGCGTTTGCAGGCTGGGGAACTCACCGGCCTCGATATAACGGAACGTCACACGCTCGCCTTCCGCGATCGCAGCTTCCAGCACCGGCAGGCGTTGCGCGACGTAGCGCGAGCGGAACGCATCCATGAACTGGGCAAACTCGCTGACGTCGCCGGACACAATGGTCCAGTCCTGCGTCGCTTGCGTGCGGTAGGCAAATTGGTTGATGGAACCTGCCGTGGCGTCCGGCCCGGAGGCGAACAGGCAAAGGTCCAGAACATCCGCGAACGCGGTGTATTGACGTGCGTCGCCTTGTTGGCGAACCACACCTTTGTCATGCAATTCAAAGCAAACCGGGGCGCTCCCCGTGTGCGTAAACACCGCTAATGCGTCTGAGACCTGCGGGGTTTTGCTATCAGTCATGCAACTTCCTTATCAAGTTGGGGTGCTTTCGCGGCCCAGGACGTCGCAAAGTCATGCGACACGCATTCTCCCCTATATGGGCGAGGCGTGCTTGATGACCCCAATATATCGCTCGTTTTCGGCCGTTTTTGACCCAATTACCTTGCCAGACGGGCAAATGCGTCATTCACCCGGTGGGATCGGCGTGAACGGATAGTGCGTCACATCGCCCCTGCCCGCGATGATCGCGGTGGACTCCGGCACTTCTTCCCACACACCGGGCATCTCGCTCAGCGGCTCAGACAGCAGCAGGAAGGCGCTGTCGTCCAGCGTCGCGAGTTGCGGATTATCGGGATAGAGCTCGCGCAGATGCCGCACGCAGGTGTTGTGGAACAGCGTGCGTGAATCGCCTTCGCTGGAATAGCGCACCGCAATCAGCCGTTCGCCATCCAGCGCGCACACGGTCATGTTGATGGGATGCGCCACGCCGTGTCGGCGGCCCGTCTCTTCCACCGCGCCCACCATGCGGGCCAACGCAGGGATGGGGTCTTCCTCCAGGCCGAACGTCAGCGCCAGCAGGAACATGACTTCAGAATCGGTGGACCCTTCCAGCGACCCGAAGTATGCCGGCGCAATCATCAGCATCAAGTCACGGCGCAGCAGCGGATAGTCGCGGATAAGGCCGTTGTGCACGAACAGCCACTGTCCATGCCGGAACGGATGGCAGTTGGTTTCTTGCGCGGGCGTGTCGGTGGCCGCGCGGATGTGCGCCACAAACAAGGATGCGTGAATCGCACGCGCGGCTTCGCGCAGATTGCGATCGTTCCACGCGGGGTGCACGCTGCGGTAGCGAAAGGGCGCATCCGGCGGCACATCAGCCTGCGGCCGCCCATACCAGCCCAGCCCGAAGCCGTCGCCATTCGTTGTGGTTGCGCCCAGCCGCGAATGCAGGCTCTGGTCGATCAGCGAGTGCTTGGCCTTGAACAGCACACTCTCCATCTGCAGGGGACTACCGGTGTAAGCCAGCCAACGACACATGATGCGCTCCTTCAAGACAGACTGCCCAGTGTAGGAGCCACCTGCAATTTTCTACAAGCTTGCGTGACCACGCCCCGGCATAGTGTCCCCTTTCCCGATCACCCCGGAACCGCATCTTGAATACGCCCTCATCCGTCCCCGCCCTGCAACAGGGCTTTTCCAGCGACAACATCGCGGGCGCCAGCCCCGAAGTCATGGAGGCATTGCTGCGCGCCAATGCCGGTCAGGCCCCCGCCTACGGCGCCGATGACGGCTCGCTGCGCGTGCAACGCAAGCTGGCCGAGATCTTCGAACATGACGTCGAGGTGCTGCTGGTGCCCACCGGCACCGCCGCCAACTCGCTCAGCCTGGCCGCCATGACGCCGCCCTGGGGCGCCGTGCTGTGCCATACGCAAAGCCATATCGCTAACGATGAATGCGGCGCGCCCGAGTTCTTTACCAACGGCGCGCGGCTGATGCTGCTGGGTGGCGAGGCCGCCAAGATCGACCCGGTGCAGTTGGCGGCCGAAGCGCGCCGCAAAGTGGGCGACGTGCATTCCGTGCAACCGTCGTGCGTCAGCATTACCCAGGCGACCGAAACCGGCAGCGTCTATACGCTGGACGAGATCCAAGCCATTGGCGGCATCTGCCGCGACGCGGGCTTGCCACTGCATATGGACGGCGCGCGCTTTGCGAATGCGCTGGTCAGCCTGGGCTGCACGCCGGCCGAGATGACGTGGAAGGCGGGCGTCGAAGCGCTGTCGTTTGGCGCAACGAAAAACGGCGTGCTGGGCGCCGAGGCCATCGTGCTGTTCAACCCGGCGCGCGCACGCGAACTGGCGTTTCGCCGCAAGCGTGGCGGCCATCTGTTCTCGAAGATGCGTCTGCTGTCCGCGCAGATGGAAGCGTATCTGCACGACGATTTATGGCTGAAGAATGCGCGCCAGGCCAACGCCATGGCCACGCGGCTTGCCGCGGGCATGCAAGGCCTGCCGGGTGTCACGCTGCAAGGCCCGGCCGACGCCAACATCCTGTTCTGCCAATTGCCGGCCCACGCCATCGAGGGCCTGCTGGAGCAAGGCTTCCGCTTCTATTACGACCGTTGGGGCCCGGGCGTGGTGCGCCTGGTCACGTCGTTCGCCACGCAGGAACAAGAGGTGGATTACTTCCTGTCGGCGTTGCGCGCGCAGGTGGCTTAGCGTTGGCTGCCCGCCCTTATGCGGCGGGCTGATACGCGGAGGGCGGCGCGCCGTAAGCCATGCGGAACGCTCGGTTGAAATGGCTTTGATCGTAGAAGCCCACGTCCGCCGCCACTTGTGCCACCGACACGCGGGACGTGGCCAGCGCGGCGCATGCGCGTTCCAGCCGCAGGCGGACCAGCCACGCATGCGGCGTCAGGCCAGCGGAATGCGTGAAGCGGCGCAGGAACTGGAAGCGGCTCAGCCCGCATAGCCGCGCCAGATCGTCCAGTGCGATCTTTTCGCACAAATGCGCCTGACAGTAGTCATGCACCGCGCGCAGATGCGCCGCCGACAACCCGCCCCGAATTTCCTGGGGTGACACGGCGCCGGTGCGCGCGAACAACGCGCCCATCAACGCCAGCGACTGCGACTCCTGCGCCAAAGGCTCATCCGGCGCGCCGGACATCCATGCGCTGTGCAGCGCCATGAAGCGGCCGGCCAGCGCCGCGTCTTCCAACAGCGTGCCGAAGAAGCGTTCGTTGGCAGCCGCCCCCGACACATCTTCGATGAAGCTGCGCATCAGCTCGGCAGATAAGCGGAACGTCTTCAACGTGTAGGCCGCGCCGTAGTCACTGACCCCCGCGCCGTCGTGGATTTCGCCTGGCGGCATCAACGCGATGCCGCCCGGGCCCAGCAGAATGCTCTTGCCGCGGAACCGCTGGCGCTGCACGCCTTGAGTGACAAGACCGATGTGATAGTCCACATGGTAGTGGCGGTCGAACTCGAATTCACTGAAGCGCGCTTGCCCGAGCACCAGGCCAGGGGTGCCGGGAACAGGGTGGTATCGGACGTCGTCTTTCATGGCCCCGCCATCCCTATGCGTGCGTTATTTCTTGAGCAAGGCCTTCAGCATCGCCATGCGCTCTTTGGGATTCATGGCGGCTGTGGCCTCGTCTTCCTGGATGCGCACATCGCCCAGGCCCATTTCTTCGATAAAGCGCGACGGCTCGCGCACCAAGTCTTCGCGCGCACGGCGGCGGCGCTTGCACCAGCTCAGGTTCAAGCTGCGTTGCGCGCGCGTGATGCCCACGTACATCAGCCGGCGTTCTTCCTGGATGCGTGACGCCAGGTTCTCGGCCGCACGCGCCGGGTCGCCCACTTCGTCGTCTTTACCCAGGTGGGGCAGCAAGCCCTCTTCCACGCCGGCCAGATACACGTGCGGATACTCCAGCCCTTTGGACGCATGCAACGTCGACATCTTGACGGCGTCAGGCTCGTCTTCTTCACCGCGTTCCAGCATCGTGACCAGCGCCACGTGCTGGACCAGATCGAAGAGCGACATGTTGTCTTCTTCGGCCTTGCGCTTGAGCCAGCCGGTGAGTTCCAGCACGTTCTGCCAGCGCGTCTGCGCGGGGCGTTCTTCGAACAGCTCGAACAGATGGCGCTCGTACTGGATGGCTTCAACCAGATCGTCCAGGATGACGCCCGCCGGTTCGGCCGGCGCCGCGTCCTTGCCCGATGCCGCGCCACGGCCGGCGCGCCACTGCATGCGCCGGATGAATTCCGCGAACGTGCGCAGGGGTTCCAGCTGGCGCGGGGCCAGCAGGCTTTCAATACCGGTTTCGGCCACGGCCGACAACAAGGACTGCTCGCGCGTGGCCGCGTATTGGCCCAGCACCTGCAAGGTCGCCTGACCGATGCCGCGCTTGGGCGTGGTGGCCGCGCGGATGAACGCGGGGTCGTCATCGTCGTTGGCCAGGAGCCGCAGATACGCCAGCACATCGCGCACTTCGGCCTTATCGAAAAAGCTCTGCCCGCCCGAGATCGTGTATGGAATCTTCAGGTTGCGCAGCGCCTGCTCCAGAATGCGCGACTGATGATTACTGCGATACAGAATGGCGAAATCTTTCCACTGCGCCTGACGCTCGAAGCGCGAGGCCGAGACCTTCATGGCGATGGATTCCGCTTCCTGCTCTTCGCCGTCCATGGCCGACACCAGGATCGGTTCACCCACGCCCAGCTCGGACCACAGCTTCTTTTCGAACAGCTTGGGATTCTTTTCAATGACCTGGTTGGCGGCCGCCAGAATGCGCTGCACCGAACGGTAATTCTGTTCGAGCTTGATGAGCTTGATGTTGGGGTAATCGGTGGTGAGCTTGGCCAGGTTTTCAATGGTGGCGCCGCGCCAGGCGTAGATGGCCTGGTCGTCGTCGCCCACCGCCGTGAACATGGCGCGCGAGCCCGTCAGCAATTGCACCAGCCGGTATTGGCACACGTTGGTGTCTTGATATTCATCCACCAGCAGATAGCGCACGCGGTTCTGCCAGCGCGTGCGCACTTCTTCGTTGCTGGCCAGCAGCAAGGCGGGGATGCGGATCAGGTCATCGAAATCCACCGCCTGATAGGCCGCCAGCGTAGCGGCGTAGCTGCGGTAGACATTGGCGGCTTCGACGTCGCCGGGCGTCACGGCTTCGCGCGCGGCGTCGTCCGGTTCCAGCAACGCGTTTTTCCACAACGAGATAATGCCCTGCACGTGGCGCAGGCGCGCCTTGTCGGTGGTGGCCAGCAGTTCCTGGATGATGGACATGGCGTCATCGGCGTCCAGGATGGAAAACGTGGGCTTAAGCCCTGCGTTGCGCGCTTCTTCGCGCAGCATCTTCACGCCCAGCGAGTGGAACGTGCTGATGATCAGGCCCTTGGACAGCTTGCGGTCGACCAGCGTCTTCACGCGTTCGTCCATCTCGCGCGCGGCCTTGTTGGTGAAGGTCAGCGCCACCACGTTGCGGCCCATGTAGCCGCATTCACGCAGCAGATAGGCGATCTTCTGCGTGATCACGCGCGTCTTGCCGCTGCCCGCGCCGGCCAGCACCAGACAGGGGCCGTCAAGGTACAACACCGCCTCTTTCTGGGCGGGGTTCATACCTAGAGCAATGGTTTCGCTAGCGGACATTTTTGAGTGGGATGGTCTTGCAGTGCGGGGGGCCGCCAGTTTGCGCTGACGCCCGTGTTGCTGGCGTCGTCATGCGGTGGCGGCCGCGCCAGCGCGATAGAGGATGAAGATCATAGATCAATCAGTTGGAGCACGCATCGGTACAGACCGAGGGGTCAGATCTCCAGCGGATCGACCTCCAGTTGCCAACGCACGCGCGCTTCGTTGGCGATGTAAGGCAGGTGGTGCGACCACGACGCCAGGAAGGCCTGCAGGGCCGGCCGGCTGCTGCTTTCCACCAGCAACTGCGCGCGCTCGATGTTCGCCACGCGCACCACGCGCAGCGGCACGGGGTCATACAGCATGATGGCGTCCAGGCCCGGAAAGTCCGCCGCCCATTCGCCTTCTGGCAATACGCGGGCGCGCTCCAGGAAGGCCTGCGCCACCTTCAGCTCGCGCGCTTCAGCGGTCAGCAGCGCCTGATACACAAACGGGGGCAGGCCCGTGCTTTCGCGTTCATGCAGCGCGTGGCGCGCAAAGCCCGCGTAGTCGTGACGCAGCAGCGCCTGATAGACGGGCTGCTCGGGGTAGCCCGTCTGTATCAGCACCTCGCCGTTGCCTTGGTGGCGGCCGGCACGGCCCGCCACTTGCATCAGCTGCGCGAACAGGCGTTCGGGCGCACGAAAATCGTGGGCGAACAGCATCGAATCGGAATTCAGCACGCCCACCAGACCCAGCCGCGCGAAGTCATGGCCCTTGGCCACCATTTGCGTGCCGACCAGGATATCCACATCGCCCGCATGCACCGACGCGAAGAGGGCTTCGGCGCTGCCCTTCTTGCGCGTGCTGTCGGCATCGATACGCAGAATGCGCGCCTCGGGGAACAGCTCGGCCAGATGCTCTTCGACACGCTGCGTGCCACGGCCCATCGGGGCCAGGTCCTGGTCGCCGCATTCGGGGCAGGCGCGCGGCACCGGCGCTTGGTAACCGCAGTGGTGACATTGCAGGCGATGGCCGCGGCCGTCCGTACGGTGCAACACGGTAAACGCGGTGCACCGCGGGCAATTGCTGACCCACGCGCACGACTGGCAATGCAGCACGGGCGAATAGCCGCGCCGGTTCAGGAAGATCAGCGACTGCTCTTTGCGCTCCAGGCGCAGGCCGATGGCCTCCAGCAGTTGCGGCGACATCCCGTGCTTCATCTGTAGCCGGCGCGTGTCCACCAGCCGCATGGACGGCAGCGTGCTGGACCGGGCACGGCCCGGCAGCGTCAGGCGCAGATACCGGCCGCGCTCCGCGTGCTGCCAGGTTTCCAAAGACGGCGTAGCCGACCCCAGCACCACGGGAATGTTCAGATCATGCGCGCGCCACACGGCCAGGTCGCGCGCCGAATAGCGCAGGCCATCTTGCTGCTTGTAAGACGCGTCATGCTCTTCGTCCACCACGATCAAGCCCAGCTTGCTGAGCGGTGCGAAGATCGACATGCGCGTGCCCAGCAGCATGCGGGCGTCGCCGCGCTGGGCGCGAGCCCAGGCTTGCAGGCGTTCGCCGTCCGACAGCCCGCTATGCATGACGGCCAGCCCATCCGGCCCCACCAAGGCTTCCAGGCGCGCACGCAATGCGCCTTCCAGCTGCGGAGTCAGGTTGATTTCGGGCACCATCAGCAGCACCTGCCGCCCTTGGGCCAACACTTTTTCGGCCGCCCGCAGATAGACCTCGGTCTTGCCGCTGCCCGTCACGCCATGCAGCAACACGGGTTTGAACCCCGTCAGCGCGCCGATGGTGTCCACCGCGGTGCGTTGCGCGTCGTTCAGTTCCGGCGGCTGATCGGCTTTGGCAGGCGCGYGCGCTGCCTTGCGCTTGCGGTTGTCCAGCCGCGCCACCGGGCCGCCTGCCGAGCGCTTGCCCTGATACGCCGTCGGCTTGCGCAGCGGCGGCGGCAGCGTTGGCAACATCACTTCGCCCAGGGGCCGCTGGTAGTACTCGGCCGCGAAACGGGCCAGGCGCAGCCAGTCCTCGTCAAAGGGGGGCAGGTCGTCCAGCACCTGCTCAATGGGCCGGATCTGTTTCGGGTCGAACGAAGGTTCGGCCGGATTTTCCACCACCACCCCGATCATCTTGCGCCGCCCGAAAGGAACGATGACCCGCAAGCCCACGGGGACCGGCGCATCGCTGCGGTAGTCGAAGGGGCCGGGCAACGGCACGTCCAGCGCCACGCGCACCCAGCAAACGGCTGCGGGAGTCGGCATAGACGGCAGTTCAGACATGGATGCTCGGAAGGATCATGGGGCGGGAGTCGCCTGCAAGGCGGAAAAGGACAGGGGAATGGCGCGGCCGGGCAATTGTCGCCCGGCGGCCGTCGCTTGCTCCAGACCCGCCTGTGGATAACTTTGGGGAAAAGGCTGGAGCAACATCAAATTTTGGAATAAGCCTAGATTGCGCAGCACGGTGCAATCCGGTGGAAAACTCAACTTTAAGCTTTAAAAACAATAGCTTAAGGCAGCTTCCAAGATTGTAAACCAGGTTATAAAGGGTTTTCCCCGAGCGAAATCTTGCTGTGCACAAGTGCTCGCCGGGGCCCTCAAACTTCGGCCCTTCGGACCGAAGCGTCCACTCACTTACCCCCGCAGCGAGCGGCTGTGTTGGTGGACTTCGTCGACCAATTCGGCTACCGCTTCTGGCGGAGTGAAACGCGAAATGCCGTGTCCCAGGTTGAACACGTGGCCGCCCTTGCCCACCGGGCCGAAGGCATCCAGCACGCGGCGGGCTTCCGTGCGAATAGCCGGGCCGCCACCGAACAGCGCCATCGGGTCCAGGTTGCCCTGGAAGGCCACGGAGTCACCCGTGCGGCGGCGCGCCGCCGCCAGGTCAACGGTCCAGTCCAGGCCCACGGCGTCGCAACCGCAAGCGGCGATCTGCTCAAGCCATTGGCCGCCGCCCTTGGTGAACACGATGACCGGCACACGGCGGCCTTCGTGTTCGCGGGTCAGGCCGGCCACGACCTTCTTCGTGTAGGCCAGCGAGAATTGCTGGAACAGGCCATCAGCCAGCACGCCGCCCCAGCTGTCGAACAGCATGACGGCCTGCGCGCCCGCGGCAATCTGCGCGTTCAGATATTGCAGGGTGGCTTCGGCGTTGATTTCCAGGATGCGATGCAGCAGGTCAGGACGCGAATACAGCATCGTCTTGATCAGGCGGTAATCGTCGCTGCCCTTGCCCTCAACCATGTAGCACGCAATGGTGAACGGGCTGCCGGCAAAGCCGATCAGCGGCACCTTGCCGTCCAGCTCGCGCCGGATGACGCTGACGGCGTCGAACACATAGCGCAGCTTGTCCATGTCAGGCACGGCCAGACGGGCCACGTCTTCTTCGGTGCGCACCGGGTGCGCGAAGCGCGGGCCTTCGCCTTCCGCGAAGTCCAGGCCCAGACCCATCGCGTGCGGCACGGTCAGGATGTCCGAGAACAGGATGGCTGCGTCCAGGTCAAAGCGCGCCAGCGGCTGCAATGTGACCTCCATGGCGTAGTCCGGATTTTGAGCCAGGCCCATGAAGGAACCTGCGCGCGCGCGCGTGGCGCGGTACTCGGGCAGGTAGCGACCCGCCTGGCGCATCAGCCAGATCGGGGTGTAGGGCACGGGCTCGCGCAAGAGCGAGCGCAAGAACACATCGTTCTTCAAGCTGGAAGCAGACACGACTATCCTCGATGATCGGAAGCCGTGATTTTACTTCCCCCTAGCTGACAAGGCGCGGCCAGCCGGAAAGCACGGTTTGTCGGGCCTCAAGACCGGTGCGCAAGACGCGGTTTGCCGCGTGATGGTCACCGCGCAATGTTTGCCGCGCAAGGTTCACCACGCGATGTTCACCACGTAACGTTCACCACGCAACGTTTGCCGCACAACTCATCCCAACAGCCGTCGCACGTGCGCGGCATGCCGGTACGGCGCGGCTTCGATGCCGTGCTTTTGCATCAGTGCCCAGAAGGCGCGCCGATGCTTGGCGCAAGCGCGGGCCGCCTGCGCCACGTTGCCGCCATGCCGCGACAGCGCGCGGCAGATGTAATCGCGCTCAAACCCATCCACCACCCGCGCTTTGGCCAGACGAAACGATTCCTGCGCGGAAGGATGGCGGGGGTCTCGGCGCGGGTCTGGCTGCGGGTCCAGTCGCAAATTTCGCCGGCCGTCGTGCCGGATGTCTTGCCGTAAGTCGTGCCGGATGTCTTGCCGCGGGCTGCGTCTGGAATAGCCATCCCACTCCAGCACCCCCGCCAAGGCATCTTCCAACACGTCCGCAGATACGCGCGGCCTTGCGGCATCCCTCAGGGCCGCAGACCCGCTGCCTGCGGCATGATAATCGGCTGGCGGCTCTTGCACGCCCGCCTGCAACGCCTGCCGCCAGAGCAGTGGCCGGCCCAGACGCCCCAGGCGCACCCGCATGCTTTCCAAACACGCCGGCTGCGCCATGAAGTCGGCCGCGCCCAAACCGAGCAGGTCTTCGATGGCGGGCGCTTTCATGCCGTTCATCAACAGCAGGATGGGCGTCGTCAGCAACGCCCCGGCTTGCGACAGCGCCATGCGCGCCCACGCCACCGAAGACGGAGCAACGGGAAGGATGCAGCTGTCATAACGCCGCAGCGAGACCGCAAGCCGCGCCAAGGCCTGCACGTCTTGCGAGGTGTCTGGCGTGGCCCGCAAGAGATCGGGCGGTGCCGGCGCCGGGGCGTCTTGCGCAGCGGCCGCCAGGGGGGCCAACGGCACCAGGTGCAACCGGATGCGTGGCAACCCACCCCGATGCAGGGCCACCCACTCGCGCATGTCATCTTCGTGGCCGGGCGCCAGCAGCACGCCGCAATCCAGGACTTTTCGCACGCTTCCCCCTTTGGCTCAATTGGCAAAGTTGAAGGCTACTGGTGCAAAACCGGGCCAGCTATTCGTATCGAACGCATTGCGGTCGCCCCGCCGGGCGATGCAGATAAAAACGTCATCCCCTCGCCGCAAACCGTGCGCGCATGAAAAAAGCGGCCAATGGCCGCTTTTTCCAAACCGGGGCGAACCCCGGCGTACTGCTTTGCCGCTTAGTGCGAGCGACCGCCTTGGCGCAGCTTACGCGCCGCGATGGCTTGCGCAGCCAGCATGGCGAGTTCGGCTTCGACAACCGCGATGTCAGCCTTGTCCTTGGCGTTCGCAAGGGCCTCTTCGGCCTTCTTGCGCGCTTCCACGGCGCGGGCTTCGTCCAGGTCGGAAGCACGGATAGCGGTGTCGGCCAAAACCGTCACGCTGCCCGGCTGCACTTCCAGAATGCCCCCGGCGACGAAGATGTTTTCCTCGCCTTGGTCGGCACGAACGATCTTGACCGTCCCGGGGCGTATGCGCGAAATCAGCGGGGTGTGGCCGGGCAGAATGCCCAGTTCACCCGCTTCGCCAGGCAGCACCACGAACTTCGCCTCACCGGAGAAGATCGCTTCCTCTGCGCTGACGACATCCACATGCAGGGTAGCCATATCGGTTCCTTATTGCAGTTTCTTGGCCTTCTCGAAGGCCTCGTCGATCGAACCGACCATGTAGAAGGCCTGTTCCGGCAGGGAATCGCACTCGCCGTTCACGATCATCTTGAAACCACGGATGGTTTCAGCCAGCGGAACGTACTTGCCCGGCGAGCCGGTGAACACTTCAGCAACGTGGAACGGCTGCGACAGGAAGCGCTGGATCTTACGCGCGCGGGCCACGGCCTGCTTGTCGTCCGGCGACAGTTCGTCCATACCCAGAATCGCGATAATGTCGCGCAGTTCCTTGTAGCGCTGCAGCGTTTGCTGCACGCCACGAGCAACCGAGTAGTGCTCTTCGCCAACGACTTGCGGGTCGAGCTGGCGGCTGGATGAATCCAGCGGGTCCACGGCCGGGTAGATACCCAGCGAAGCGATGTCACGCGACAGCACGACAGTGGAGTCCAAATGCTGGAAGGTCGTGGCAGGCGACGGATCGGTCAAGTCATCCGCAGGGACGTACACGGCCTGGATGGACGTGATCGAGCCCGTCTTGGTCGACGTGATGCGCTCTTGCAGCTTGCCCATTTCTTCAGCCAGCGTGGGCTGGTAGCCCACGGCCGACGGCATACGGCCCAGCAGTGCGGACACTTCGGTACCGGCCAGGGTGTAGCGGTAGATGTTGTCCACGAAGAACAGGATGTCACGGCCTTCGTCACGGAACTTCTCGGCCATCGTCAGGCCGGTCAGCGCCACGCGCAGACGGTTGCCCGGGGGTTCGTTCATCTGACCGAACACCATGGCGACCTTGTCCAGAACGTTCGACTCTTCCATTTCGTGGTAGAAGTCGTTGCCTTCACGGGTACGCTCACCCACGCCGGCAAACACCGACAAACCGCTGTGCTGCTTAGCGATGTTGTTGATGAGTTCCATCATGTTCACGGTCTTGCCCACGCCGGCGCCGCCGAACAGGCCGACCTTGCCGCCCTTTGCGAACGGGCAGACCAAGTCAATAACCTTGATGCCGGTTTCCAGCAGTTCCACCGACGGCGACAGTTCGTCGAAACGGGGAGCCGATTGGTGAATGCCACGCTTTTCTTCGTGTTGGATCGGGCCAGCTTCGTCGATGGGACGACCCAGCACGTCCATGATGCGGCCCAGCGTGCCGGTGCCGACCGGCACCGAGATCGGGGCGCCCGTGCCGTTGACCTTCATGCCGCGGCGCAGGCCGTCGCTGGAGCCCAGCGCAATGGTACGCACCACGCCGTCGCCCAACTGTTGCTGCACTTCCAGCGTCAGACCCTTTTCGGCGAACGACGAAGACTCGTCCTCAGCCAGAGTAAGCGCTTCATAGATCTTGGGCATGTGATCGCGGGGGAACTGAATATCCACCACGGCGCCGATGCACTGAACGATGGTTCCGTTGCTCATGTCGATTCCTTGCTTGATAGCTTTAGACGGGAGCTGCCTGCCTTAAACGGCGGCAGCGCCCCCTACGATTTCCGAAATTTCTTTGGTGATCGCGGCCTGACGGGTCTTGTTGTAGACCAGTTGCAGCTCTCCGATGACCTTCTTGGCGTTGTCCGACGCCGCCTTCATGGCGACCATCCGGGCCGACTGCTCCGAAGCCATGTTCTCGGCCACGGCTTGATACAGCAGGCCTTCAACGTAACGCTGCAGCAGGTCGTCGATCACGCTACGGGCGTCGGGTTCGTAGATGTAATCCCAGCTGTAGTCCGACTTCACTTCCGACGTCTTGGCCAGGCTCTCAGCACCCGTTTGGTACGGATCTTCCAAACCATTGGCCAACGGCAGCAGGCGCAAGAACAGCGGCTCCTGCTTCATCGTGTTGACGAAGCGGGTCGAAGCCACGTACAGCGCGTCGATGCGGCCATCCAGGTAGGCGTCCAGCTGCACCTTGATCGCGCCCAAGAGGCGGTCCAGTTGCGGCTTGTCGCCCAGTTGCACTTCCTGGGAAACCAGTTTGGCGCCGATACGGGTCAGCACACCCACGCCCTTGTTGCCGAAAGCGGTCGCTTGCACGGCAACGCCGTTTTTCTCGAACTCTTTCAGCTTGCTCAACGTCACGCGAGTGATGTTGGTGTTCAAGCCGCCGCACAAACCCTTGTCCGTCGTCACCATAACCACGCCGACCGCTTTGATTTCGCGTTCGACCAGGTACGGGTGGCTGTACTCGGGGTTGGCCTGCATCAGGTGCGCAGCAATCTCGCGCACCTTGGTGGCGTACGGACGACCAGCACGCATCCGTTCCTGCGCCTTGCGCATTTTGGATGCGGCGACCATTTCCATCGCCTTGGTGATCTTGCGCGTGTTTTGCACGCTCTTGATCTTGGTTCGGATTTCCTTAATTCCGGGCATTGCGCTTTCCTGTGAAGACTGGCCGATGGGTTCCGCTCACGCCTCAACCATCCGGTAAGGATGGGTGAGGCGTTGCAGACGCCTAACCCATCACTTTCTTAAAAAGCACCGTGCTTCTTGAATTCCTGAACGGCGGTAGCCAATTCGGCTTCGTCGTCCTTGGACAGTTCCTTGGTGTCTTCGATGCGCTGGATCATGGCCGCATGCTTGGCCTTCAGTTGATCCTTCAGCGACTTCTCGAACGACAGCACTTGGGCCACGTCCACGTCATCCAGGTAGCCGTTGTTGACCGTGTACAGCGTGACGGCCAGTTCCCACACTTGCAGCGGCTGGTATTGCGGCTGCTTGAGCAGTTCGACCACGCGCTTGCCGCGTTCCAGCTGGCGACGGGTTGCGTCGTCCAGGTCGGAAGCGAATTGCGCGAAGGCGGCCAATTCACGGTACTGCGCCAAGTCGGTACGGATACCGCCGGACAGCTTCTTCACGACCTTGGTCTGAGCAGCGCCACCCACACGCGACACCGAAATACCGGCGTTGATTGCGGGGCGGACACCGGCGTTGAACAGGTCGGTTTCCAGGAAGATCTGGCCGTCGGTGATCGAGATCACGTTGGTCGGAACGAAGGCGGACACGTCACCCGCTTGCGTTTCGATGATCGGCAGTGCGGTCAGCGAACCGGTCTTGCCCTTGACGGCGCCATTGGTGAACTTTTCGACGTAGTCTTCGTTCACGCGGGCAGCACGTTCCAGCAAACGCGAGTGCAGGTAGAACACGTCGCCCGGGTAGGCTTCACGGCCCGGCGGACGGCGCAGCAGCAGCGACACTTGGCGATAGGCCCAGGCTTGCTTGGTCAGATCGTCATAAACGATCAGGGCGTCTTCGCCACGATCGCGGAAGTATTCGCCCATCGTGCAACCGGCGTAAGCGGCCAGGTATTGCATGGCGGCGGAGTCAGAAGCGGTAGCGGCCACGACGATGGTGTATTCCATCGCGCCGTGCTCTTCCAGCTTGCGAACCACGTTGTTGATCGTGGAAGCCTTCTGGCCGATAGCGACGTACACGCAGGTGACGCCCTTGCCCTTCTGGCTGATGATCGTGTCGACAGCGACGGCGGTCTTGCCGGTCTGGCGGTCGCCAATGATCAGTTCGCGTTGACCGCGGCCGATCGGCACCATCGAGTCAATAGCCTTGACGCCGGTTTGCAGCGGCTGCGACACCGAGCGGCGGGCGATAACGCCAGGCGCCACTTTTTCGATGATGTCGGTAGCCTTGGCATTGATCGGGCCCTTGCCGTCGATCGGCTCGCCCAGCGTGTTGACCACGCGGCCTTTCAGTTCGGGACCAACCGGAACTTCCAGAATGCGGCCGGTCGTCTTGACCTGGTCGCCTTCGGAGATGCCGGTGTAGTCACCGAGAATAACGGCGCCGACGGAATCGCGCTCGAGGTTGAGCGCCAGACCGAAAACGTTGTTGGGAAATTCGAGCATTTCGCCCTGCATCACATCGGACAAGCCGTGGATGCGGGTAATACCGTCGGTCACGGACACGACGGTGCCCTGAGTACGGACATCAGCCGAAGCGCCCAGGCCCTCGATGCGGCTCTTGAGCAGTTCGCTGATCTCGGAGGGATTGAGTTGCATATTGACTCCTGGAATCCTGTTAGTTGCCTTAAGCGGCGAGCTGATCGCGCATGCGGACCAATTGGGCTTGTACGGAAGTATCGAGCACCTGGTCACCGACAGCCACGCGCACGCCGCCGATCAACGACTGGTCGACGGTGACGTTGGGCTTGAGCTTGAGGCCGAATTTTTGTTCGAGCGCGGCGACCAGTTCTTTGACCTGGGCGTCGCTCAGTTCGAACGCGCTGGTGATTTCCGCCTGCGCCGTGCCCTCGTGACGATTCCGCAGCACCACGAATTGCGTGGCGATATCGGGCAGCAGCAGCAGCCGGTCATTTTCGACCAGCAGCTCGATGAAATTACGGGCGGCCTGGGGCAGTTCGGCCTTGATCAGGCCGGAAAACAGCTCGACGCGCTGCTTGTCACCCAGACGCGGGTCGGCCATGGCCTCGCGCACGTCGGGGTTGGAGGCGACCTGCGACATTTCGCTGACCAGGTCGGCCCAAGCCGGCAAGCCGGCCTTGTCGTCGCGCGCTGCGCTGAAGAGCGCTTCAGCGTAGGGCCGGGCAACAGTGGAAAGTTCAGCCATGACGGTCCCGGATTAAAGCTGCGCGCGAAGCTGGTTGAGCAGCTCGGCGTGGGCGCGGGCGTCAACCTCGCGCTTGAGGATCTGTTCAGCACCCTTGACAGCCAACGCGGCAACATCGTCGCGCAGCGAGTCACGAGCGCGCTGGACTTCCTGCGCGGCATCCTGAGCGGCTTGAGCCACGATACGGGCGCGTTCAGCTTCCGCTTCACGGCGGGCTTGCTCGATCAGGGAGGCGGCTTGCTTCTCGGCCTCGATGATGCGGGCGTGGTTTTCGGACTTGGCAGAAGCCTCGATCAGACTGACACGCGCCTGGGCTTGAGCCAAGTCGGCTTTGCCCTTCTCGGCGGCGGCAAGGCCGTCGGCGATTTTTTGGCGGCGCTCGTCCATCGCCTTCGTCAGAGGAGGCCACACGAATTTCATCGTGAACCAGCCCAGAACGAAGAACACGAGCATCTGGAAAATGATCGTCGCGTTCAGATTCACGGTCGTTCCTTTAACACCTTGCGGCTCCGACCGCACCCGGAAAGGGGCGTCACGGAGCACTCGATACTTTGCTGGCCGGCGACGGGGCTTGTGCCCACATCGCCGCCAACGTCATGACCCGCCTATTCGCCGGCGGGCGCTGCCTTAGCCGACGAACGGGTTGGCGAAGGCGAACAGCATGGCAATACCCACGCCGATCAGGAATGCCGCGTCGATCAGGCCAGCCAGCAGGAACATCTTCGTTTGCAGAGCGTTCATCAGCTCAGGCTGACGAGCCGAAGCTTCCAGATACTTGCCGCCCATCAGTGCGATGCCGATGCAAGCGCCGATAGCACCCAAACCGATGATGAGACCGCAAGCGAGGGCAACGAAAGCGACGTTGGTCATGACAACTCCTTGGTTAGAAATCTGAAGTCAAAAATTGAAAAAGGGGTACAGCTCAATGCAAGATAATCTTGCTATCCCACGCTGGCCGGGTGGCCAGCGCGAGAAATTCGGGGGATCAGTGGCCTTCGTGTGCCTGGCCGAGGTATACCAGCGTCAGCATCATGAAGATGAAGGCCTGCAGAAGGACGATCAGGATGTGGAAGATCGCCCAGATGGAGCCGGCCAGGATGTGGCCGATTCCCAAGCCGATGCTGGCGCCGTTAAAGCCGGTCCAGGCGCCACCCAAGAGGGCGATCAGCATGAAAATCAGTTCGCCGGCGAACATGTTGCCGAACAACCGCATGCCCAGCGACACGGACTTGGCGGCGTATTCGATCAGGTTCAGCAGCAGGTTGAACGGGGCCAGCACAACGGCGCCGATGCCATGCGCATGGAACGGCGCAGTGAACAGTTCTTTGACGAAGCCGCCCGGGTGCTTGATCTTGATGCCGTAATAGAACATCAACAGCAGCACGCCCAGCGACATGCCCATCGGCACGTTCAGGTCGGCCGTCGGCAGAATGCGGTGGTAGTACAGGGGATCGCCGTGCTCGGCACCCAGGCCGGTCAGGCGCCAGATGGAGGGCAACAGGTCAACCGGCAGCAAGTCGAGCGCGTTCATCAGGATGATCCAGAGGAACACGGTCAGCGCCAGCGGGGCGATGAAAAGACGGCTTTTGGCGTTGTGGACGATGCCCTTGGCCTGGTCGTCGACCATGTCGACGATCATTTCCACAAATGCCTGGAAGCGGGTCGGCACGCCACTGGTGGCGCGGCGAGCTGCGCGCCACAGGAAGAAAATGACGATCAGGCCCATCAGGCCGGACCAGAACAACGAGTCGTAATTGATGATGTCGAACTGAGCAATTGCGCTCTGTTTCTCACCGGTATTGTTCAGGTGCACCAAGTGATGCTGAATATACGCGGACTGAGGCGACACGTCGCTGGCAGCAGCCATTTGAATCCTACCCTATTTGCTGTATGCCCGGCCCTTGCGAGCCGGACGATTCCACGATCACGTTTGCCGCTACTTACTACTCGGCGCTAAGACAACTTGCGGAACATCAAGAGCAGGAGGTAGCCCTTCAATGTGAGTATCAAACCGATCAATGCGGCAGGCCAAACCAGACTGTCCTGCGCCACACGCGAAAGCAGCCACAACAGCAACGCCGTTGCGAACAACTTGATCAACTCACCAGAGAGAAAGGTAAAGGGACTGGCCTTGCCGGCCCGAACGCTGACAACCAGGCGCAATGCAAACAATGCATTGGGTATGAAATACGCTCCCGCCCCCGCCAGCGCCGACCAACCAGCCGCCGCCCCTCCGACAACCCCCGCAATTACTGCTGCTGCGAGCCCCATGGCGCCTTGCGCCGCCAATGCCAACAGGAGCCCGCGGCTTGCTTGAGCATTCAGCGCTGCGCGATCCGCATCGCTGAGAACCAGAACTTTGATCTCATCATCCTGGTCCAACAAACCCTGCTGCACATTTTGCATCGAGTTCTGCATCAAACATCCCCGCTTTACTTCTTGCTCCTATCAGAACCGGCGTGCCCGCACTTGAAACCGGATGCTTTGGCCCTACATAGAGCAAAGACACCGTACTTCAGTGCGCGCTAGTGTCTCGGTTCGGCTTGCCTGCGTTGCATTGCATTGCATTGCGTTGCTTTCGCTTCGCTACTTCTGCCACATTCACGCAATCCGTTCCCATCCACTGCTTACCAGCCGCCACGTGTTCTTATCCCGCAAGCGTCAAACCCGCAGAGTATAGCTTGAATCTTTTTCGCCAAGCAAATGAACTTTCGGGCGTTTGTAAGGTGCCAACAACGGGCGCATCGTACCAAAATTAGGGACGAAAAAGCGGCCCCCGCAATGGGGGCCGCTTTGTTCTGCCTGGCGGTGCTATCAGGCCTTCAGCATCAATCTTCCTTGACCGGCGGCGGCGCCCACAGGCCGTCCAGCGCCGTGTCTTGCGGCCAGTACAAGCGCATGCTCAGCAGGAACGGGCCATCGGTGGCGGGCGTGCTCAACCAGTTCGAACGCTTCTTCTCGCCCGGGTCGCGGCGCTGGATATAGATGTCCAGCGAGCCGTCCGAGTTGTACTTCAGCTGGTCGGTGCTGCGCAGCGCATAGCGGTTGGCGGGGTTATCCGCAAAGCCGTGCTTGTCGTTGTAGACCTGCAACGACCAGAACGCGTTGGCCGGCGGCAGCTGGCCCTTGTCGAAATGCAGCACGTAGTCTTCATTGGAATTCAGGGCGCGGCCCTTGGAATCCGACACGGTGACCGGGTACAGCACATCTTCCGGCGTCGGCGCGCCCAGCCCCGCATACGCGATGGACGCACGGCGCGCGTAGTCTGTGCCATAGGTGCCGATACCCGACAGCACCGTGTTCCAGCCATTGATCGGCGTACCCAGGCGCGACACGCCATCGGCGATGCGGCGGCCGGCCAGCGGCTGCGCATCGGCCAGCGCCTGCTGCACGGCCGGGCTCAAGCGCCCATACGAGAACGGTTGGCGGCTATCCAGGCCGATGCGGCGCATGCGGTCAATGATCGGCGTGTCATTGGCGTGCGCCGGGTTGTTGCGCAGCACATCGAAGAACACCGTGAAGAAAGACGCCGCGTCCATGCTGGCGGCTTGCTCCGCCGGTGTGCCTTCGGGCAGATTCACCGGCGTCGGCATCGGCAAGTCGCTGCCGATGGGCGCCGAACCCACGCCCGAACCCGTCTGCGGATACGCAGAGGCCGGGGCGCGGCCGCGCATCGGCGGCGTGGCGGCGGTTGCCGTGATCAGGGGCGATGCCGTCATGCCCGCCTGAATCTGATTGACCGCGGCATAGTCTTGCGGGCCACCCGTTTGCGTCCAGCCGATCAGCCAGCCGGTTGAGGTCGGGCTGCGGATCACGTCGACGCCGGCGGGCACGCTGCCCTGCCAGTTGGGGCCGACGATGACGAAGGATTGCGCGCCCGGACCATTGGTGCGCGTGCCGCGCGAGGCGAACACATCGCTCCACATATCCAGCGCCGACAGCACGAAGTAGCGGTTGCCCGTGTCGGGCAGGTTCACCACCAGCGGGGCTTTCGTCACGTCAAACCACAGGCTGGAATACAGGGCGTCGGCGGTGGGCCACGGCGTATCCGCCGCGCGCGGATCAGGGAAAGCGGCCTTGTGGCCAAATTGATTCACCGGCGCGCGGCCCTCCAGCGGGCTTTGCACGGCGGTGGCCTTGCGGCGCGCCAGTTCCATCAACACCATGGGGTACGCGTAGACGTAAGCGTCGATGGCGGTGTCGCGCAGTTCCTGCTCGCTCATCTGCGGCGCGGGCGCCGAGTAAGGCGTTTCGGACACCAGGCGCAGCGTAGGCTGCGGCGATTGAGCCTGAGTGGCGGTCATGAAGCAGGCGCTCAACGCGCCGGCGAGTACCGCGGTCGACCACCGGCGGTTAGCGATAAAAGTACGCATGCAAGGCTCCTTCTTGATTTTGTTTGCGAGCGAGCCGCCGCGCGGAACTTGCCAGGTGGGGCAAGCCGCTCTGGCGCGGCACCTCTAGATGACGCTCATTCAGGATAGGGAAGAAGCCTGCAACAAGGTGCTGCCTAGACGTTTCAAAGCGCAACGCCGAATCCCTGCCTGCCACCAAAGAAAAAGCGCGCCACATGGGGCGCGCCGTCACTATTCAGGCCTGTCCGCATCAAAAGCACGGACGTAACAAGGCTTAACGGTGTTTGAAGTCCGGTTTACGTTTTTCCGTGAAGGCGGCCATGCCTTCCTTCTGGTCTTCGGTGGCGAACAGCGAATGGAACACGCGGCGTTCGAACAGCAGGCCTTCGTTCAGCGAACCTTCAAAGGCGCGGTTCACGCATTCCTTGGCCATCATGACGGACGGCAGCGACATCGATGCGATGACGGTGGCGGCGTCCAGCGCTTCTTCCATCAGCTTGTCGGCGGCGACCACACGCGACACCAGACCCGCGCGCTCGGCTTCCTCGGCGCCCATCATGCGAGCGGTAAGCGCCAGGTCCATGGCCTTGGCCTTGCCCACCGCGCGCGGCAGACGCTGCGTGCCGCCTGCGCCGGGGATCACGCCCAGCTTGATTTCGGGCTGGCCGAACTTGGCGGTGTCGGCGGCGATGATGATGTCGCACATCATCGCGAGTTCGCAGCCGCCGCCCAGCGCGTAGCCGGCGACGGCCGCAATCACGGGCTTCTTGATGCGCTTGAGGGTTTCCCAGTTGCGGGTGATGTATTCGCTGCCGTACACGTCCATGTACGACCAGTCTTTCATGGCGCCGATGTCGGCGCCGGCGGCGAACGCCTTTTCGCTGCCGGTGATGACCACGCAGCCGACGTCGGCATTGGCTTCAAACGCCAGCAGCGCCGCCCCGAGCTCATCCATCAGTTGATCGTTCAGCGCGTTGAGCGCCTTGGGGCGGTTCAGCGTCAACAGCCCAACGCGGCCCCGGGTTTCGACCAGTACAAACGACTCGCTCATTGAATGTCTCCAGTAATAAGATAGAAGCATGAAAAAATCAGATGCCGCTTTTCCGATACTTTACCGCCTTGAGCCTCATGATCCCGCCGGACACCGCTACCGGATAACCCTAACGATCGATACGCCCTCGCCCGACGGCCAGCGCCTGTCGTTGCCGGCCTGGATTCCGGGCAGCTACCTGATCCGCGACTTTTCCCGCCAAATCGAATCCGTCTCGGCGCGTGCCGGATCAAAGCGCGTGAATGTCGACAAAATTGACAACCACACCTGGCAGGCCGCTCCATGCGACGGCCCGCTGCAAATCGAATACGTCGTCTACGCCTGGGACTTGTCGGTGCGCGGCGCGCATCTGGATGACAGCCACGGCTTCTTCAACGGCACCAGCGTCTTCCTGCGCGTGCATGGACAGGACCATCTGCCCTGCCTCGTCGACCTGGCGCCGCCGCGTGGCCTGGACGGCTGGAAGGTCTACACCAGCTTGCCGGAAGCGCGCGGCCATCAGGGCGCGGCGCGCCGCCACGGCTTCGGCCTGTACCTGGCGCCGGACTATGACGCGCTGATTGATCACCCCGTGGAAATGGGCACGCCGCAAGTCGCCCGCTTTACCGCCCATGGCGCCGAGCATGAACTGGTGTTCACCGGTGTTGCCGCGAATCTGGATCTGGCGCGCATCACGGCCGACGTGAAGAAAATCTGCGAAACCCAGATTGAGTTCTTTGAACCGCGCACCAAACGCGCGCCGTTCCTGGACAGCGCTGATCGCTACGTGTTCATGACGATGGTCACCGGCGACGGCTACGGCGGCCTGGAACATCGCGCCAGCACCGCGCTGATGACCTCGCGCAAGGACTTGCCCGTGCTGGGCCAGCAAGGCCAGGGCGAAGGCTATCGCGGCTTTCTGGGCTTGGTCAGCCACGAATACTTCCACACCTGGAACGTCAAGCGGATCAAGCCGCAGGCGTTTGCGCCCTACCATCTTGAGCAGCCCGACCTGACGCGCCTGTTGTGGGTGTTTGAAGGTTTCACGTCTTATTACGACGACCTGCTGCTGCTGCGCTCGGGCGTGATCCCACAATCCGATTACCTGCGCCTCTTGGCCAAGACCATCACCAGCGTGCATCGCACGCCCGGCCGGGCCAAGCAATCGGTGGCGGAAAGTTCCTTCGACGCCTGGACGCGTTATTACAAGCAGGACGAGAACTCGCCCAACGCGCTGGTCAGCTATTACACCAAGGGCGCGCTGGTGGCCCTGGGCCTGGACTTGCTGATCCGCCGCGACAGCGCGGGCGTCCACTCGCTTGATGACGTGATGCGCATGCTATGGGACCGTTATGGCCGCGACTTCTATCAGGGCAAGCCGCAAGGCCTGCCGGAAGACGGCTTGCCTGCGCTGATTCAGGAGGCCACGGGCGTTGATACCCGCCGCTTCATCGCGCGCCACGCCTATGGCACGGCGGATGTCCCGCTGGCGGAACTGCTGGCGCCTCACGGCATTTCGATGCATTGGAAAGCAACGGCCAACATTCCGTCGATGGATGTGCGCACGCGCAAGCAGGGCGACACGCTGACGCTGGCGACGGTGCTGGAAGGCGGCGCGGGTCATCAGGCCGGGCTATCGGCGGGCGATGTGCTGGTCGCGGTGGGGGGGTTGCGGGTCGATGCGCCCGCCGGCCTGGATCTGCTGCTGGCGCAATACCGGCCCGGCGACCGCGTGATCGTGCACGTGTTCCGCCGCGATGAGCTGCGCGCGTACCGCGTGAAGCTGCGCGCGCCTGAAGCGCTGGACTGCGTGCTGACGGTGTAAGAAAGCGGGCGGGCCGATCTCTCGGCCCGCCCTGTTCACGGGTCCTTATTCGTAGAACAGCGTCACGGTGGCGGTGGCGTTGACGTGCCCCGCCACCAGTGTGTCTTCGGTTTGGTAGTACCGCGCCACCAGCGGGATCGTCAGCTGTTCCTTGTCAACCGTCGTCACGGCGGTCGTGAATTCAGTGCGGGTCGCAAGCGGTTGGATGACATTGCTGCCGAGTTCGCCCTGCAGCAATTGCACGCCAACGCCCCGCGCCATATCGCCCCCTTGGGCGTTCTTGATGACGTGTTCGGGCGTGCCGTCCGCATCGATCCGATAGGCCACCTTGACGCCTTGATCGCATTCCAGCTTGATGTCAAACGCCTTGTCCGCGGCCGTGGCGCCGCGATGACCCAGGTGACGGTTGTTGATCGTCAGGAGCTCCACCTCTACCGTTTTCTCGCTGACCGTGCAACCAATGCTGCTGGCCTCGTAAGCCACGTTGCTGAAGTCCACCATATTGCTGCGCAACGCACCGTAATAGACTTCAGCGCGATGCGCGAAGGACACGCCGGATTTGATCGGGCCGATCTTGATGAGTTCAAACACGAACTTCTGCGGCGGGTAATACTGCCAGTTTCTGATCCGGTGCCGATGTCCCGGGTAGTTCATGTAGACCCCGCCCTCGTGCGTCCAGAATATCCRCATGCCGATACCCGGAATGCCGGACTCATACACGTGTTCGTAGCCCGGCACCGCCTTCGCGCCCGGTTGCAAACCATACGCGAACCACTCGCCGTTGGTGGTGCAGCGAAGATAGCCAATGCCCTCGTCGATGAATTTCGTGTAGATCGTGCTGCCCACCAGCGCGTCTCGCGGCGGTTTCATTTCTTGCAGATTCTGCGCGGTAATGGTCGTAGACAGGGACTCACCAGTGCATGCCGCCCACGCTGGACGGCCCGCGAACATCAACAATGCAAACCCGAAGGCCGCGAGTCGCAAGGTTGTTTTCATGATGCCGAATCCTGTCGTGACGATGGTTGGACTGGCGTGCATGGCAACTCCAGCTGCGGGTAGTAATGCGCGTCTTCGGACGCCGTTTGCTCGTCGACCTGATAGATGGCCTGACATTGCTGATCGGCCTGTTCTCCCCACTTGACCGCCAGCTGCCCTTGCCCCTGCAAGCCGCGCACGAAAGCCCGGCCGCCCTGACCCACCAGGGTGATGGCATCCATGCCCGGGATGATGACTTCGGCGCCCATGGGAATGGTTGCGCCGTTCTCGCGCACCAGTTTCAACAGGATGGGCCGGCCCGCCACGGTGGGATAGCGCAACAACACGATCGCACCCGCGCGCGGTGATACTTGCTGCGACGTCATTGCCAATTCGACATCTCGCGACGTGCCTTTGGGATCAAGCGCGACTTCATTGCGGCGGTAGGGCATCAGGCCCGCCACGACGCCGTATCCATTACGACCGATGCGGCCACGCGAACCCGAGACAATTCCGGCGCCATGGGCGTCGGGCGCTTCAAGCACCGCCATGGTTTCGCCTTGGGCCTGGGTCGCGTTGATGCCTCCCGCGTGGGCGATCAAGGTCCCGCGCATGCCTGCGCCGAATTGGCGATAGCTGCTACCGCCGCTGCCGCCCGTGCCGCCGCTGCCAGACAGCGTGTAGTTGGCGTGCGCGGTGTCGTAGCGCAGGCTGCCGCCCTGGTTGCCGCTGCCCTGGCCGTTCGTGCGGTCATACGATCCGTAAACGCCATAGCCGAACTGCCCCGTATCGCCTGCGGACCCGCTGACAGACGCGTTGGCGCCGCGCTTGCCGTTGCCTTCAAGATTCATGGATGTGCTGAGATACGCCGCATTCGCGCCGCGTCCCAATGGCAGGCTCAGGCTTAGCAAATACTGATTACCGAAGCGGCCGCGCTCGTCGCGCGTGCGCGACATGCTGATCGTGACACTGCCCCACGCGTAGCCGTTGGAGTAGCTGGTGTAGTAGCTCGTATCGCGGCGGTTGCGGTTCCAGTAGTTCTGCGCGATTCCAGACAGCGTCACGTGCCCCCAGCCATCGCCCAAGGGTTGGCTGATATTGAATTGGAACCGGCTGCGCTCTTTGCCGCCGTATGCCCATGCGCCGCGCGATTCACGCGCCCGTGCGAATTCCCCAAAGCCCAGATAGCCCTCGCTTGAAAACCGATACGCCATCACGCTGAAGTTTGTGGAAGTGGGCTCAAGCAGCTTGCTATAACTTAGCCGCACGCTGCGCCCGCTTGAAGAGCTGCCGGCAGGGTTGTCTGCAACGCGGGTTGCCGCGTCATTTTCCGAGTCACGCGACAGGTCATTCAACTGCCCCCATCGCCCGCCCAGACCCGTTGCGTGCGACTGCGTCAGATCCGCCGCCAACGCCCCCAGCGGCGTACTCACCGCCACGCCGGCCTGAATGGCCCGATACTGCTGCGCCACGATGACGCCGCCATAGCCCGTCACCGTATCGGACAGGCCACGCTGATACGTGCCCTGCACAAACGCGGGCGGCGTACTGAGGGCGTCGTCGCGATACCGGCCGCCCGTCACGCTGAAGCGCGAACTGCCGGGGCGCAGCAACTGCGCCACCGACGCATAAGGCACCACGAAGTGCTTGCTGCGCCCATCCGCTTCGGTGATCGTGACGTCAAGATCGCCCGCGTAACCGGTGTTGTACAGATCGTCGATGGCAAATGGCCCGGGCGATACCGTGGTTTCGTATAGCAGGTTGTTGCCCTGGCGCACGCTGACTTTGGCTGTGGTGTCGGCCACGCCGCGCACCACCGGTGCAAAGCCGCGCATCGAGTCCGGCAGCATGCGTTCGTCGCTGCTGAGCTGGACGCCGGTGTACGGCACGCTGTCAAAGAGATTGCCCGGCGTGTAGAACTGGCCCAGGGTCAGTTGCGCACTGGCCGCCGTCACATCGCGCTGCGCGTAGGTGCTCAATGCCTGATAGCGGCTGCGCTCGGATGCGCCGGGGTCGTCGGTATAGCTGAAAGAACCGTTGTGCCGAAAGCGCCACTCGCCCAGATTGACGCCCGCGTTCGCGCTGCTGTAGAAGCGGCGTTGCGTGCGATTGCCGACACGGTTGGACGACAGGTTAAGCCCGTATCCCAGAAAGCCGGCATCCACGCCCGAATCCCATTCTTCCGGCGGCACGTAACCGCGCGCCACCGACTTCAGGTAGAGCTGAGCAATGGAAAGATCGGCGCGCAGGTCACCCAAATCGACATCGAATTGGCTCGCGGGCGGCAGGCTGTCGACGCCCAGGCAATCAGTTTCCTGTTCCACAGCGCCCGAGGGCGTGGCCAACATTGCCAGGTTGACCCCCAGCCGCTCATAGACCTTGGCCGGCAGACAGGGCTGCACCGCCGGCTGGCCCGGGGACGTGGGCGACGGCATGGCCTTGACGTAGATCTGCTCACGGCCCACCCGGTTTCCGTTCAGGTACAGGTCCAATTGGTAGACACCCGGCTCCAGGGAATTGCCGCGCTGGAAGCGCGACAAGTCCACCGTTTGCCCTCGGCGGCTGCCAAAGAATGCGGGGTTGAATTCGACGGACTCGCTGGCCTGGGCCGCTGCGCTTGCCAAACCGGACCCAAGTAGAAGCCAATGGCCGATGCGTAGACGGCGGAACATGACGCCGCTAAGAGTCAAGGCGACTTTCGCGCCGAACCGTGGCGCCGTAGTCGTTGATCCATTCGAACACTACGGCGCCCTTGGCGCCCGCCGCGTTCGGCAGTTTTCCGCCGCCCAGTTCCGTTACGGACTTTGGGGCCAGCATGCGGCTCGGCACCGGCAGGGTGCGCCCGTTCTGCAGCGTCAGTTCGACGGTGGTCAATGACACATGAAAAGCGCTGTCATTGCGCACTTGCAGCGTCGGGCCGTTGCTGCCTTGCACGATGCGCCACTGCAACTGCGCGGCTGCCTCGCCCACCGTGCCGGACAGGCCCATCGGGCGGAAGAACAGCTTGATGCGGCTGCGGAAGGCCAGCTGCATGTGGTTCGCCACTTGCGCGGACGGCAGCGGCGGGACGTCGAGCACGTTCATCCAGAAAACGGATTCGCGGTCGGAAGGCACGCCAGATGACGGTGCATACGCGATGCGCAGCGTCTGGCCCTTGCCCGGGTTGATGCGCGCAAGCGGCGGCATGATCATGAACGGCACGTTCACTTCATCCGGGGTGGAGTTCGCGTCGCCGTCGTCGATCCAGGCCTGCACCAATGCTGGCTGGCCGCCGTCGTTGGTCAAGCGCAAGGTGACTTCGCGTTCTTGGGCGGGATAGATGATGCGCGTGCCGCCGATCACCACGTTGGACTGGGCGGAAGGGGGCAGCAGGGTCGCACAAGCCAGGCATAGCGCCGCGCATAGATGGCGGAGCATGGCCCGGCTGGCGGAATCTGAAAGCCCCCTGAGCGTGCGCTCAAGGGGAGCCGGCTTCATTCGTAGATCAGGTCCAGCAGCACTTCGGTCTGGACGAGACCCGCCGTGGTGGCTGCGGTTGCGGCCAGGTACTGGGCGTAGAACTCGAGCTTTGCCGTGCCAGCATCGATGCTGACCGTTTCAGCGCCATCGCCCGTAAACAGGTTGATGGGCTGATATTTGCTGTTCAGCAACTGCACCTGCGCGCTGGAAGCATCCTTGCCATCTTGGGACGCCGCCTGGTTGATCAAGGCGCCCGTGGAAGGATCGACGTTMGAATCACGGTTAAAGCGCGTTGTCACTTTGCTGCCCGTGCAGCCAGTCAGGTTCAATTCGACGAGCTTACGGCCGGCGACATCATTTTGGTTAGCCAGAGCGCTGACGCTGACGGGGTCAAGCGACACCTGTTTGACGCCTTCGCTGGCCACACCCTCGATTTTGCAGGTGGAGGAAGACACCTCGCCCTTGAACACCAACTTCACATCCGCCGCCAACGCACTGCCGCACAGTACCAATGACGACAATGCCAGGCCTGCCGCAACAATCTTCTTATTCACCGCACTCTCCGACTGACTTCTCACCAAGGCGGGCGACCTGCCACGCCTTGGTCCGCCGCGCAGAATCAGGACGAAGCCGTCACTTGATCAGTGCAGAGGACCAGAAGCATTGTTTCGAATCCGTCGGTCGTGAAATACGAGAAATTTCTCAAAGAAAATTTTGCGGCCCTGCGGTGAGGACGATGCACAACACATCTGCGCAGGGCATTACAGAAATATCAGTTGAGCTTGGCTCCCGACACCTCTACCGCCTCTTTCCATGCCCCCAACTCATGGTCGATATGCGCCGCAAATTCAGCGGGCGTGGAGCCGACCGTTTCATATCCGTAGCCCGCCAACTGCTGCTTCAAGGCAGGCAGCGCTACCGCGTCCGCGATACCCCGGCTCAGGGCGTTGACGACATCAGGCGGCGTGCCAGCAGGCGCCAACACGCCGTACCAGCCATTGACCACGAAGCCCGGCACGCTTTCGGCCACCGTCGGCACATCGGGCAGCAAAGGCGAACGCCGTTCGCCCGTTACGGCAATGGCCTTCAGCTTGCCGGCCTGCACCTGGGGCAGCGATGTGGAAATGCTGTCGAACATCAGCGAGACTTCGCCGCCCAGCAAGGCGACAACCGCCGGGCCGCTGCCTTTGTACGGCACATGCATCATGTCGATGCCCGTCTGGTGCTTGAACATTTCGGCGGCCAGATGGCTGGTATTGCCGTTGCCGGCCGACGCGAAGCTGAGTTTGCCGGGATGGCTCTTGGCGTAGGCGATCAATTCAGGAACCGTGGAGGCGGGCGTATTCAATGGCGCGGCCACCAGCATCGGCAAGGTCGCCACCAGCGAGACCGGCGCAAAATCCTTGCGCGTGTCGTAGGGCAAAGACGGATACAGGCTGGGGTTGATGGCGTGCGCCGCCAGCACCATCAGCAAGGTGTAGCCATCGGGCTTGGCGCGCGCCAGTTGAGCCGACGCGATCGCCCCGCCCGCGCCCGGCTTGTATTCCAGCACCACGGGCTGGCCCCACTTCTTTTGCAGCTCCGCCCCCAAGGGACGCGCCAGCATGTCGGCGCTGCCCCCGGGCGGATACGGAATCAGCAGTGTGATGGGCTTGTCGGGGTAGACCGGGGCGGCCTGCGCGGCGCCGATGGACAACACGCACAGCGACGCTGCGGCCAGCAGGGAACGGATCATCAGCAGTCTCCTTGGCCCGAGGGCCGGAATCGAAGGGGCGGGGATCGAAGGGCGGGATCGAAGGGGCCGGGATAGAAGGGCGGGATCGGAGCGCGGGCGCCTCCATGCCCCCGCCGTCAGGCGTAACGCGGCGCGCCAGCGGCATCCAGCACGATCACGCGCGGTGTCTCGGGGAAGTTCAACGGTGCATCCGTGACCGACCGCAGATACGCCGCGCTGACGCCCGCCGTCATGGCGTGAACCTTCAGCCCCTCTGGCGTCACATCAATCACGGCCAGATCGGTATAGATACGCGTGACCACGCCCTTGCCCGTCAGCGGATACGTGCATTCGCGCAGCACCTTGGGCGTGCCGTCGCGGCCCCGATGCTCCATCGTGACCAGCACCTGCTTGGCGCCTACCGCCAGGTCCATGGCGCCGCCCACGGCGGGAATGGCGTCGGCGGCGTCGGTTTTCCAGTTGGCCAGGTCGCCCGTTTCCGACACCTGAAACGCGCCCAGCACGGCGTAGTCCAGATGGCCGCCGCGCATCATCGCGAACGAGATGGTGTGCTCGGTGATGGATGCGCCGTCCAGCAAGGTGATGGGCTGGCGGCTGGCGTTGATCAGGTCCGGGTCCACGTGCTCGCCGCTGGCGGCGGGGCCCATGCCCAGGATGCCGTTTTCGCTGTGCAGCAGGATGTCTTTGTCGGGCGGAAGGTAGTCGCCCACCAGCGTGGGCATGCCGATACCCAGGTTGACGATGGAGCCGTCGGGGATATCGCTGGCCAGCAGCTGCGCGATCTGTTGCCGGGTCAGGCCCGTGATGGGTTGCGTGTCTTGTGTGCCTTGTGTGTGTTGCATGTCAGGCCTCCACCCGCACCACGGATTTCACGAAGATGCCTTGCGTCATGACCTGCTCTGGCACGAACGTGCCCAACGGCACCACTTCGTCCACCTGCGCAATCGCGTGGTCCGCGGCCATGCACATCACCGGATTGAAGTTGCGCGCGGCGTGCCGGTACATCAGGTTGCCCCAGCGGTCGCCCAAGTGCGCACGAATCAGCGCGTAGTCGGCGCGCAGGGGGTGTTCCAGCACGTAGCCCACGCCGTCGATCACTTCCTGGCGGCGGCCCTCGGCCAGCTCGGTGCCATAGCCCGTGGGCGTGTAGAACGGGCCCAGGCCCGCGCCGGCCGCGCGCAGGCGTTCAGCCAAGGTGCCTTGCGGCACGCATTCCAGTTCGACTTCGCCCGCGCGGTAGGCGCGCGCAAACGCGTCGGAATTGGGCGGACGCGGATGCGAGCAGATGATCTTTCTGACCTGCTTGCGAATCAGCAGCGCGGCGATGCCCCGTTCGAAGGTGCCCGCATTGTTCGAAATGATGGTGAGATCGCGCCGGCCCGATTCCGCCAGGCAATGCAAAAGCTCGTAAGGCACGCCCGCTTCGCCAAACCCGCCCACCAGCACGGACGCGCCATCGGGAATGACGGCAATGGCGTCGGCCATGGATGCTTGAATCTTGTCGATCACTTATTGCTCCTGCGCCAATCCGGCCGCGTCCACGATCTGTTTCCAGCGGGTGCGTTCCTGGTTGATGAAGGCCGTGAACTCGGCCGGCGTGTTGCCGCCCGCCTGCCCGCCCATGGCTTTGAAGCGGTCGGAGATATCGGGGCTGCGCACCACATCGCGGGTGGCGGCGTAGAGCTTGCCGACCACGTCTTCTGGCGTGCCAGCCGGGGCGATGAGCCCGAACCAGGCGGTCACCACCATGTCTTTCACGCCGGCTTCGGCCATGGTCGGCACGTCGGGCAATTCAGCCAGCCGCCGCTCGCTGGTGACGGCCAGCGCACGCAGCTTGCCCGACTGGATGTACGGCATGGAGCTGGGCAGGTTGTCGATCATGAAGGTGAACTGCTGGCCCAGCAGCGCGGCCACGGCGGGGCCGGCGCCCTTGTACGGAATATGCGTGCCGGCCACCCCCGCGCGTTGCTTGAAGAGTTCGCCCGACAGATGCGGCGATTGGCCGGCGCCGGAGCTTCCGAACGACACCTTGGACGGGTCCCGCCTGGACTGCGCCTGAAGGTCCGCCACCGAGCGCACGGGTGACGCTTCATTCACGACCAGCACGTTAGGCACCGAGATCACCAGCGTGACGGGTGCGAAGTCCGCGGGCTTGTAGGGCAGCGTCTTGTACAGCGCGTAGTTGATGGCGTTGGGGCCGATGTTGCCCATCAGCAGCGTGTAGCCGTCGGGCTTGGCGCGGGCCAGCGTTTGCGCGCCGATGATGCCGGCGGCCCCCGCGCGGTTCTCAACGATGACCTGCTGGCCAAGCTTGGCGCCCAGCTTGTCGGCAATCAGCCGCGCAGCGATGTCGGTGGTGCCGCCGGGTGCGGCGGGAATGATGAGGGTGATTGGCCGTTCAGGCCAGGCGGCGTGCGCGGGGCCCGCCAAGGCGAAGGCCATCGCGCCGGCAGCCAGCCAGCGATGCGAGTGCAACATGCTTGTCTCCCGACGTGATCATTGATTGATCAACTTGTGGGAGGAGTGTGTGCGCCGCGCTGGCAAATGCCTATTCTGCAATGTGGAGGTCAGGCTTCGCCTGAGCTGAACGCGCGTCGGCCCGCCCTTTCAACCGCCGCCTTAGCCCTCGCCTTACCCCGCGGCCCTTTCAACCGCCGCCTCTGCCCTCGCCTTACCCCGCGGCCCCTTCAACCGCCGCCTTTCCCCTCGCCTTACCCTGCGGCCCGTTCCCACCGGCGCTGGATGGCCTTGGCCGCGACCACGCCATCCGCCATCGACGTCACCACGCAAGGATGCATGCGGTGCGCCACTTCGCCCACGGCATAAATGTCGGGCACGCTGGTTTCGGCGGTAGCGAAGTCGGTGCGGATATAGCCGCGTTCGTCGCGGGCCAATTGCAGGCTGTCGGCGAAGGCGGCTTGCGGTTCCCAGCCGTAGAAGACCAGGATCAGATCGTATTGACGGCCATCCACGCTGCGGGTCGCGGGGTCGACGGTATAGGGGCCGATACGCACGCCATCCCGCCCGGCGCGCGTCACCCATTGCTGCTGCGCGCGGACGCTGCGGGCGTACAGGTGCACGGCGCGCGCGCCGCGGTTGCGCACGTAGACGTAATTCTCAAACGCGTTGTCGCCGCCGCCCAGCACGGCCACCGACAAACCGGAATAGTCCTGCGCGACGATGGGCGAACCCGGGCCGATCAGCACGCCGGGCCAATTGGCGCCCGGCGGGTGATCCGGCAGGCCCTTGGCGCGCACGCCCGAGGCGATCACCAAGGTGCGGCCGCGCACGGACGTTTCGCCATCCGGCCCGTGCAGCGTGGCCTGGATGCCGCCCTTGCAGGGCAAGACGCGGGTCACGCGGGTTTCCAGCCGCAGCGGCACATTGGCCGCGCGCACGCTGGTGTCGATATTGGCCGCCACCTGCTGGCCAGTCACGCCGGGCAAGACGGCGATCCAGTCGTCGGAAAACGGGTTGTCACTGCTTAAACCGCCCAGGCGGGCGCTGGCTTCCACCAATAATGGGGACAAACCAAGTCTGGCCAGCCAGAGCGCGCAGGAAGCGCCCGCCGGCCCGCCGCCTACAATGACCGCATCGTGCAACTGTTGCATTTCACCCCTTATTGACTGCGCCGGCGTCTCTCGGGCGCCCGGACATGGCTGAATTGTAGCCAGCGCGCCGCCCCCGATCCGCTGTCCCTTTACAATTCCGGCTGTCCCACCAGGTTTCCATCATGCCCACACGCCGCATCATCCTTTCCGGGCTTGCGCTCGACGCCCGCATCGGCATCCTCGAGCACGAGCGCCGCGCTACCCAGCCCCTGCATGTCGACGCCGAATTCGACGTGGATATCCAGCGCTCGGTCGACGACCACGATATCCACAGCGTGCTGGACTACCGCCGCCTGCGCGAAGCCATCGTTGAAGAATGCACGCAGGCGCATGTGAACCTGATCGAAACCCTGTCCGAACAAGTGGCCGCGCGCCTGCTGGCCGACTTCCAGGAAATCCGCTCGCTGCGCCTGCGCATCAGCAAGCCCATGGCCTTTTCCGACTGTGCGGCGGTGGGCGTGGAAATTCAGATCACGCGTTGACCATGAACGATATCGCTCCCCCTGGCATCCGCTTCCGCACGGAAGCCGAAGAAAAAGCCCGCCACGAAGGCAACAAGCTGACCAAGCGCCTGGCGCGCGAAACCACGCGCGCCCTGTCCGACTACAACATGATCGGAGAAGGCGACCGCGTCATGGTCTGCTTGTCGGGCGGCAAGGATTCCTATGCGATGCTGGACATCCTGCTCCAGCTGCAAAAGCGCGCGCCGTTCAAGTTTGAGCTGATCGCGGTCAACCTGGACCAGAAGCAGCCGGGCTTTCCCGACCACATCCTGCCCCAGTACCTGAAAGATCTGGGCGTGCCCTTCCACATCGAGACGCAGGACACGTATTCCATCGTGACCCGCGTGCTGGAAGAAGGCAAGACGATGTGCTCGCTCTGTTCGCGCTTGCGCCGCGGCATTCTGTACCGCGTCGCGTCTGAGCTGGGCGCCACCAAGATTGCGCTGGGCCACCACCGCGACGACATCCTGGCCACGTTCTTCCTGAACCTGTTCTACGGTGGCAAGGCCAAGGGCATGCCGCCCAAGCTCGTGTCCGACGACGGCCGCCACACGGTGATCCGCCCGCTGGCTTATGTGGCCGAAACGGACCTGATTGCGTATGCCGAACTGAAGCAATTCCCGATCATTCCGTGCAACCTCTGCGGCTCGCAGGAAAACCTGAAGCGCAAGGAAGTGGGCCGGATGATCAAGGATTGGGACAAGCAGCATCCGGGCCGTTCGTGGAACGTGTTCAATGCGCTGTCGCGCGTGGTGCCGTCGCATTTGATGGACCGCGACCTGTTCGATTTCGTGGGCTTAAAGCCCACCGGCGTGCCGGACGCCAATGGCGACACGGCGTTTGACGCGGTGGACCCGGATGACGACGCGGACGAAGCCTGCGGCGACACGCCCGAAGCGTTGGAGCCGGGTGCGATTGTTGAAAAGAAAGTGATGTTCACGCGTCAGTAAAAGGCCAGGCCCCGAGACAAAACTCGGAGAACAGGCCACGCAAGCAAGTCACGAGAAAGGGCCGCCCACAGCGGCCCTTCTCTTTTTCGTGGCCAGAATTAATTCAAGGCCGCGGCAAGAACGACAGCACCGCGTCCACAAACTCTGCGGGCCGTTCAATGTTCGACAAATGCACGGTGGGCATTTCCACCCACATCGCACCCGGCACCGTGGCGGCGATCAGTGCGCCATGGCTCGCGGCGGTGACCGTATCGTCGCGGCCGGCAATCACCAGCGTCGGGCGATTGATCAGGGCAATCGTGCGTCGCAAGTCTGCATCCCGAACTGCCGCGAAGGCGCCCGCAAGACCTTGGGGGTTCGTCGCCAGCAGCATGGTGCGGAAGTGATCAATGACCGGGCCGCCCGCTTTCAACATGGCTGCCGGAAACCAGTTCCCCAGAAACATCGCGGCGGTGTCCATCATGTCCGGCGCCTGCAAGGTCGCGGCGATGCGCGCGTCCCATTGTGGCGCGGGCCCCAGGTAGGAAGACGTGTTGGCCAGAATCAAATGGTCAATGCGCTCGGGCGCATGCACGCCCAGCCACTGGCCGATGAACCCGCCCAGCGACAGCCCCAGAAAATGCGCGCGGGCAATGCCCAATGCGTCGAGCAGCTCGATCACGTCGCGGCCCAGGCGGTCCATTGAATACGCGCCCGCCGGCACGCCGGATGCGCCATGGCCGCGCGTGTCGTAACGCAGCACCCGGAAGCGTTGGGACAGCACGTCGATCTGGCCGTCCCACATGTGCAGCGTGGTGCCGATGGAATTCGATAGCACCAGCACGGGCAGACGGTCGCCGCCGTCAATCTGGTAGGCGATTCGGACGCCATCGCCGGTGGTGAACGTGGAGCGTGCTTGCATGAGGAATCCGCCTTGAGCGTTGAACATGACGCACAGCGTAGTGGCGGCGGATTGAAGAAGAAATTACAAAGTTCGCACAGTCTTTGTCGGAAAAGCAGACATGAGCGACTTCACCCTGCACGACCTCCAGTGCTTTGACGCCGTGGTGCGCCTGGGCGGATTCCAGGCGGCGGCGGCTGCACTGCACCGCTCGCATCCCGCCGTGTTCGCCGCGGTAGCCAAGCTGGAACGCCAACTGGACCTGACGCTGTTCGACCGCGGCGGCTACCGCGTGCGGCCCACGCCGGCAGGCGAATCGTTTCACCGGCAGGCGCAAGGTTTGCTGCGCGAGCTGGACGCCTTGCGCACGCATGCCGCGCAATTGGCGATGGGTGAGGAAAGCGAGCTGCATGTGGTGATTGGCGATCTGTGTCCCCGGCCACAGATGCTGGGCCTGCTGAGCCGCTTCTTCGCGCAGTGTCCGGCCACACGCCTGCACCTGCACTTCGAGGCGGTGGGCGGGCCGGTGGAACGCTTGCTGGACGGGGATGCCGACCTGATCCTGCACCGGGTGGATGACGGCGAGTCCCGCATCGAGTGCCTGGATTTGCTGGCGGTGCCGTTCACGCCCGTCGTGGCGCCGGGCTTTCTGCCCGCGACGGCCCAGCAACCCATCACGCCGCGTTTGCTGCGCGACTACACGCAGTGCGTCATGCGCGACACCGCGCGCCATACGCCCGCGCGCAACTACTTCATGATCGAAGGCGCGCATCAATGCACGGTGGCGGATCAGCAGATGAAAAAAGAGGTCATCCTGCAAGGCATGGGCTGGGGCCACCTGCCGCGCTTTTTGATCGAGGATGAATTGCGCGATGGACGGCTGCTGGACATCACCAGCCGCCATCTGCCAGGCAGCGTCGAAGCGCTGGTGGCGGCGCGACGCAGCGACCGGCCGCAGGGGCCGGTGCTGAATCTCTTATGGAAATATCTGGAGGAGGCCGTCGCGACCGGTGGAGCATTCGGCCCGGGTGGATGATGGGCCGGGTGATATCCCGGGGATAAGACGCGCGGTGATGCGGGTGCGGGTCCGGGGTTCAAGCCCGGACTCGCCCCGCTACGCGTTCAGCACCCGAATCGGCTTGCCCGCCTGAAACGCCTTCACGGCGTCCAGCGCGTTCTGGTAGAACGCCTCGAAATTCTCGCGGCTGACATAGCCCAGGTGCGGCGTCAGGATCACGTTGTCCAGATCGCGCACGGTGTCGGTGGGCGACAGCGGCTCTTCGGGATAGACGTCCAGGCCGGCGCCCGCGATGCGGAATTTGACCAGTGCGTCCATCAGCGCTTCGTGGTCCACCAGGCCGGCGCGCGATGTGTTCACCAGATAGGCCGTCGGCTTCATCGCGGCAAGCGCCGCGGCGTCCACCACGTGGCGGCTGCGGTCGGACAGAATCAGGTGCAGGCTGACCACGTCGGACGTGGCAAAGAGTTCATGCTTGTCGACCCGCGTCACGCCCGCCGCTTCGGCGCGTTCGTCGGTCAGGTTGGGGCTCCAGGCCACGACATCCATGCCGAACGCCTGCCCCACCTTGGCGACGGCAGCGCCCAGCTTGCCCAGGCCCAACACACCCAGCCGCTTGCCAGCCAGCGGCTCGGGCATGGCGGTTTGCCACATGCCGCGACGCATCGCCGCGTCTTCGGTGGTCAGATGCTTGAACAAGCCCAGGATGTGCGCCCACGCCAGTTCGGCGGTGGCGGTATTGGCGTCGGCGCTGCCGGGTGCGCCGCACACGACGATGCCCTGCTCGGTGCAGGCGGCCATGTCGATGGCGTTGTTGCGCATGCCGGTCGTGATCAACAGGCGCAGCTTGGGCAGCGCGCGGATGCGCTCGGCGGGGAACGGCGTGCGTTCCCGCATCGCCACGATCACGTCGAAAGATTCGAGCGTGACGTCGACCTGTTCGGCCGGGATGAAGTTGTTGAAGATCTGCACCTCGGCGTCACCGCCCAGCGAGGTCCAATCTGCATAGCGCCGGGCTACGTCGTGGTAATCGTCGAGTATTGCGATTTTCAAGTCATGTCTCCGGGTGGCGAGGCGCCTGCCGCGCCAGCCACCCGGCCGGCGCGCGGGGCGCCGGTCAGTTCAAACGGGCTTTGAGTTGGTCCAGCGGGATGGCGCCGCTAACGCGCGAACCATCGGCAAAGAACAGGGTGGGCGTGCCGCGCACCATCAGTTGCTGGCCCAGGGCAAGCAGCTTGTCTTCGGGCACGTCGCAGCTGGCGGTAGCCGGCTTCTTGCCGCGCACCATCCAGTCGTCCCAGGCTTTGCCCTGGTCCTTGGCGCACCAGACGTCACGCACCTTCGTCTTGGAATCCGGCGACAGAATCGGGTACATGAAGGTGTACACGGTGACGTTGTCCAGCTCTTCCATCGTGTGGCGCAATTGCTTGCAGTAGCCGCAGTTGGGGTCTTCGAAGATCGCAACCTTCTTCGCGCCATTGCCCTTGACCTGCTTGATGGCAAGTTCCAGCGGCAACTGGTCGAACGTGACGGCGCTGAGCTTTTCCTGGGATTCACGGGTGACGTCGCGGCGGGTCATCGCGTCTATCAACGGACCTTCCATGACCCAGGTAACCTTTTCATCCGTGTAGATCAGGTCCATGCCCAACTGGACTTCGAACAGGCCATAGGGCGTTTGGCGCACGGTGGTGACGTCCATGCCGGTGAAGCGCTGCTGGAAACGTTCCTTCACAGCCTCCGCCACGGGGTCGATCTGCGTGGTGGACACGCTTTTTTCGCCCTTGCCCGGCTGTCCGACGGACTGCGTGGAGACGGCCTTGTCACCCTTGGCGGGCGCTTGCGCGTGGGCGGTGGCGGTCAGTCCCAGGCCACCGGCCAGGAAACATGCCGCCAGCGTGGCGGAGATGCGGAAGTTCATTTGTACTCCTGTACTTATCGTGTTCTTTGGTGGGAAGCGTAACGCATCCGGGCGGGGGGCTGAGCCGGGATGGTTTTGAGAGAGAGGGGTGCAGTGTCTGTCAGACGTCTGCCCGCCCTCAAGGTTCCAAAAGGATTTCTCAAACCCGGACTTCTCAAACCAGGATGCCTCCAACCGGAATTTCTACACCCCGATGTCTCAAACCGGCATCCGTCCCCGTCAGTTGGCCGACGCCCCCGCGATCAGGCGGCGCTTGATCAGCGGCGCCTTTTCCACCCAGTGCATGCCGGCGTTACGCAGCCACACCAGCGGGGTCGCGTGCGAGGCGAACAGCTTGTGCAGGCCGTCGGTTGCCAGGCGCATGGCCAGCACCGGTTCGGCGCGCGCGCGCTGATAACGATGCAGCACGCGCAAGTCGCCCGCCGTGCGGTAAGGCTCGCGACCCGCCACCGTGCGGGCCAGCGCTTCGACGTCGCCCAACCCCAGGTTCAAGCCCTGGCCGGCCAGCGGATGCAGCCGGTGCGCGGCGTCGCCCGCCAGCGCGATCCCGGGCGCAACCATCTGCGCACGTTCAAGCGTCAAGGGAAAACCATGCAACTTGCTGCGCACCTTCAGGCGGCCCAACCGGCCCTCGGCCGCTTGGGCCAACAAAGTTTCAAGCCGGGCGGCCTGTTCTTCTGGCGGCAACGCCAGCAGCGCCTGGGCCGGTTCATTGCGCATGGACCACACCATCGACACCTGCGGGCCGTCCGCCGTATCGGGCAGCGGCAGCAAAGCCAGCACGCCGTCGTCGCGGAACCATTGGATGGCTGTGCCATGGTGGGCGCGCTCGGCGTCCAGATGCACGACCAAACCCGTGTCCTCGTAGGACACGGCGTCATGTTTCATGCCGGCCGCCGTGCGCAGCGGCGAGGCCGCGCCATCAGCGCCCACGAACAATTCAGCCTGAATGCGTGCACCGCTTTCGGTATCGATCTCGCCATCCCGGTAGCCCGTGCAGCGGTCTTCCAGCCAGGGGATGCCAAACATCCGCACCGCCTGGATCAGCACGCGCTCGATCTCGCCGGACTCCACAATCCAGGCCAGCTGCGGCAGCGCCGCCTGCCAGGCGTTCAGGTTGACCTGCCCGTCGGCGTCGCCATGGATTTCCATGGCCTCGACCGGCATCAACCGGCCCGAGGGCATGGCGTCCCAGACGCCCAGGTCAGCCAGAAAACGCTGGCTGGCGGGCGAAATGGCGTAGACACGCGGGTGATAGCGGTTGGGGTCGGCGGCGGGCACGGCCGTGCGCGGCGCCAGGACGGCCACGCGCTGGCCGCGCCGGGCCAGCGCCAGGGCCGTCGACAGGCCGACGATGCCGGCCCCGCAAACAACAATTTGATGGCTCATCGTGCCGAGGGCTCCCCAGCTTGCTTGGGCCACAGCACCCACATCTGGCCCCGTTGTTTCATGCGGCCCGCCTGCTGGCCGGCTTCTTCGCCGTAACCCCAGTAGAAGTCGGCGCGCGCCGCGCCCCGGATGGCCGTGCCCGTGTCCTGCGCAAACACCAGGCGTTGCAGCGGCCGGTCAGACGCCGGGAACGTGGTGGCCAAATACACCGGCGTACCCAGCGGCACGAAGGTGGCGTCGACCGCAATCGAGCGCTTGGGCGCCAGCGGAATCGCGTACGCGCCCTTGGGCCCTTGTTCGGGGTCAATCACCGGCTCTTCGCGGAAGAAAACCACCGCCGGGTTGGCGTTCAGCATTTCCGGCACGCGCTTGGGATTGCGCTGCGCCCAGGCGCGAATGTTCTGCATGGACGCCTGGTCGGCAGTCAGCTCGCCGCGGTCGATCAGCCAGCGGCCGATCGATACATAAGGCTGGCCGTTGTGGTCGGCATACGCCACGCGGATGGTCTTGCCCGTGTCGGGCCCGTCGGTCAGCTGGACGCGGCCCGACCCCTGCACTTGCAGGAAGAAGTTATCCACCGGGTCGTCCACCCAGACCACCACGGGCGGGCGGCGGCCAGACGATTCGATGGCGGCGCGGGTGTCATAAGGCACCACACGTTTGCCTTCGAGCTTGCCGCGCACGCGCTTGCCAGCCAGGTCCGGGTATACCGCGCCCAGGTCGATCGTCAGCAGATCCGCCGGCACCGCGTACAGCGGCCATTGATAGTTGCCGCCCTGGCGGCGCGATCCGCGCACCAGCGGTTCGTAGTATCCGGTGACCGTGTTGGTGGCCGGTTTGCCGTCTGCGGCATTCAGGCGCCACGGTTGCAGATAGGTTTGCAGAAAGCGGCGCACGCCTTCGGCATCGCCTGCCGCCGGCGCCCGGGACGGGTCGATGGCGGCGGCGCACACCGGCTGCCACGCGCGCGGGGTGGCGCGGGCGGGTGCGGCCAGGTTGCCGCTGGTGGGCCGCATCAGCCCACGGCAATTGCGCAGGAACAGCGGCCAGAACTGGGTCAGGTCGTCGGTGCTCCAGCCGGGCATTTCAGACCAGGTGCCGGCCTTGAATTTGCCGGCCAGGGCGCGCGGCGGAGTATCGGGCAGGGCCGACAACGACGGCACCACCAAGGGGCCATCAGCCGCCGGGGTACGCACGCCGGGGGTGCCGGGCGCGCCAGATTCAGGGGGGACTTCCGAGGGCGTGGAACATGCCGCCAGCAGAATCGGCAGCAGGGACAGGCTAAGAATGCGCTTCATGAGCAATTGGAAAAACGGGCGACGGGCCGGGCCATTCAATGCAGGGTGCGAGGCATGGCCAGGACGAATTCGGAGATCGGCACTTCGAACGGAATGCCGTTCTCGCCGACGCAGTGGTACGTGCCGCGCATCGTGCCCACCGGAGTGGGCAAGGGACAGCCGCTGGTGTATTCGAAGGTCTCGCCGGGCGCCAGCAACGGTTGCTGGCCAACAATGCCCAGCCCGCGCACTTCTTGCACGCGCTGGTTGCCGTCGGTGATGACCCAGTGCCGGCTGATCACCTGGGCGGGGTGTTCCCCCGTATTGGTGATGCGCACGGTATAGGCAAACACGAATTGCTGTTCGCCGGGATCGGACTGTTCAGGCACGAAGCGCGGAGTGACAGAGACGCTAAGGTCGTAAGGTTTCACAGTCCTTCCCTGTGTGGCTGCTGGACGCGGGGGCCGAAGCGCGGCGCCTGAGCGTTTTGAAAACGCAGTTTTCGGCCCGCGGAACCGGGTCTTTCCCGAACCCGCGCCCCAAACTGCAATAATGGCACATTATGCCCTCCCCGATCCCGAACATCATGTCATCCTCCACGGCCTCCACTCGCATCACCCCCAGCATCCTGTCGGCTGACTTCGCCCGCCTGGGCGAGGAAGTCCGCAACGTCGTCGCCGCAGGCGCCGACTGGATTCACGTGGACGTGATGGACAACCACTATGTCCCCAACCTGACCATCGGCCCGATGGTGTGCGCGGCGATCCGCCCCCACGTCGAAGTGCCGATCGACGTGCACTTGATGGTTGAACCGGTGGACGACCTGGTTCCGATGTTCGCCAAGGCCGGCGCCGACTACATCAGCTTCCACCCGGACGCCAGCCGCCACGTGGACCGCACGCTGTCGCTCATCCGCGAAAACGGCTGTAAGGCCGGCCTGGTCTTCAACCCCGCCACGCCGCTGTCCTACCTGGACTACGTCATGGACAAGATCGACCTGATCCTGATCATGTCGGTGAACCCGGGCTTTGGCGGCCAGAGCTTCATTCCCGGCGCATTGACCAAGCTGCGCGAAGCGCGCGCCCGCATCGACGCCTGGACGCAGGCCGGCGGCCAGGAAATCATGCTGCAAGTGGATGGCGGCGTCAAAATCGACAACATCGCCGAGATCCGTCGCGCGGGCGCCGACACCTTCGTGGCCGGCTCCGCCATTTTCGGCAAGCCCGACTACGCCGGCATCATCAAATCGATGCGCGAACAGATCGCCATCGGCGAAACCACCGCCGTTTAATCAGGAATCGACATGACCGCTTTTCGCGCCGCGCTGCTGGACCTGGACGGCACCCTGCTCGACTCCATTCCCGACCTGGCCTTCGCCGCCAACGCCATGCGCGTGGAACTTGGCATGACCGCGCTGCGCGAAGACGTGGTGGCCACCTTCGTGGGCAAGGGCGTGGACAACCTGGTGCGCCGCAGTCTGGCGGGCAGCCTGGACGCCGCCGACCCGTCGGCAGAAGATTTCGCCCGCGCCCGCGAGGCCTTTTACCGCCACTACCACCTGGTCAACGGCGAACGCGCGCAGGTCTACCCCGGCGTGCTTGATGGCTTAAAGCACATGCGCGACCAGGGCCTGAAGCTGGCCGTCGTCACCAACAAGCCCACCGAATTCACGCTGCCGCTGCTGCAACGCACCGGCCTGGCGGGCTTTTTCGACGCGGTCGTCTGCGGCGACACCTGCGAGCGCCGCAAGCCCGACCCCGACCAGGTGCTGCACGCCTGCGAGCTGCTGGGCGTGGCCGTGACCGAAGCCGTCACCATCGGCGACTCGATCAACGACGCCCAGGCCGGGCGCACGGCCGGCACGCAGGTGCTGGTGGTGCCTTACGGCTACAACGAAGGCCGTGACGTGCGCGAGCTGGATGTCGATGGTATAGTGGACACGCTTGTGAACGCCGCTCAGTGGGTAGCGCTCTGGAATCAAAACCAGAACGCCGCAAAAATCGCTTCCTGATTTCCCCCCTGAATCGGTGTCGGCAACCCGAACACCTGAATACACACACCCGGATCAATGAACGCTTACCCCCAGAACCAAATGCTCGGCGCCTCGTGGCGCTGGTGGCGTTTGTCTTCCGGGTGGCGATGATCCCTCCCGGCCCTGGACGCGTATGCCGCCTAGTGCCGTAGCTGTGTAAACACAGAGCCAAGCCCGGAACCAGTTACCTGGACCGGGCTTTTTGTTGTGCGCCCGGTCTGAAAGCAAATCAAAAATCGCTTACGAGACCCGCCATGACCGAAATCGAATTCAAAGCCCTCGCCGCCCAAGGCTACAACCGCATCCCGCTGGTGGCCGAAACCTATGCCGACCTGGATACGCCGCTGGGCATCTACCTGAAGCTGGCGCATGCAGGCCCCTTGGCCGGCCGCATGACCTGCCTGATGGAATCGGTGGTGGGCGGCGAACGCTTCGGCCGCTACTCCTTCATCGGCCTGCCCGCCCGCACGGTCATCCGCGCCAGCGGCACGCTGACGGAAGTGCTGCACGACGGCCAGGTCGTGGAAACGCACGAAGGCGACCCGCTGGCCTTCATCGAGCAGTACCAAAGCCGCTTCAAGGTGGCGCTGCGCCCCGGCATGCCGCGCTTTTGCGGCGGTCTGGCCGGCTACTTCGGCTACGACACCGTGCGCCACATCGAGCCCTGCCTGGGTCCGGCCGTGAAGCCCTTCCCGGCCGGCATGGACGGCGGCACGCCCGACCTGATGCTGATGCACGTGGACGAACTGGTCATCGTCGACAACCTGGCCGGCCGTATCTACCTGATGGTCTATGCCGACCCCAGCCAGCCCGAGTCCTACAGCCGCTCGCAGCAGCGCCTGCATGATCTGCGCGCCCGCCTGCGACGCCCCGTGGAAATTCCGTACAGCCACGCCAGCATGCAGACCGAAGAGCGGCGCGATTTCAAGAAAGAAGACTATCTGGCGGCTGTGCTGCGCGCCAAGGAACACATCGCCGCTGGCGACCTGATGCAAGTCCAGATCGGACAGGTCATCGCCAAGCCTTTCCGTGATTCCCCGCTGTCCCTCTACCGCGCGCTGCGGTCGCTGAACCCCTCCCCCTATATGTACTTCTGGAACTTCGGTGACTTCCAGGTGGTGGGCGCGTCGCCCGAGATCCTGGTGCGCCAGGAACGTGTGGTGGACAACGGCGTGCCGAAGTCGCAGATCACCATCCGCCCGCTGGCCGGCACCCGCAAGCGCGGCGCCACGCCCGAGGAAGATGCGGCGCTTGCCGCCGAACTGAAGGCCGACCCCAAGGAAGTGGCCGAACACGTGATGCTGATCGACCTGGCGCGCAACGACGTGGGCCGGGTAGCCGAAGTGGGCTCGGTGAAGGTCAGCGACACCATGGTCATCGAACGCTATTCGCACGTGATGCACCTGGTGTCCAACGTGACCGGCAACCTGAACCCGGGCATGAGCAGCATGGACGTGCTGCGCGCGTCGTTCCCGGCGGGCACGCTGACGGGCGCGCCCAAGGTCGAAGCCATGAAGATCATCGACGAACTCGAACCCGTGCGCCGCGGCATCTATGGCGGTGCGGCCGGCTACCTGAGCTACGGCGGCGAAATGGACGTGGCCATCGCCATCCGCACCGGCGTCATCAAGGACGGCACGCTGTACGTGCAAGCCGCCGCCGGCATCGTGGCTGATTCGAACCCCGAAGCCGAATACGCCGAAACCGAAGCCAAGGCCCGCGCCGTGCTGCGCGCCGCCGAGCAGGTGCAGCACGGCCTGGACGAACCCATCTGATTCCGGCCACGGCCAAAACGAACCCTGCCCGCACGGAGAAAAAAATGCTGTTGATGATCGATAACTACGACTCTTTTACCTACAACCTGGTCCAGTACTTTGGCGAACTGGGCGAAGACGTGCGCGTGGCGCGCAACGACCAGATCACGCTGGAAGAGATTGCCGCCCTGAACCCGGACCGCATCTGCGTGTCGCCCGGCCCGTGCTCGCCGGCTGAAGCCGGGATCTCGGTTGCCGCCATTCAGGCCTTTGCCGGCAAGAAGCCCATTCTGGGCGTGTGCCTGGGCCATCAGGCCATCGGCGCGGCTTACGGCGGCGACATCGTGCGCGCCCAGCAGATCATGCACGGCAAGACCGTGCGCATCTCGCACACCGGCACCGATATCTTCACGGACCTGCCCACGCCGTACACGGTGATCCGTTACAACTCGCTGACGATCGACCCCGCCACCCTGCCCGACTGCCTGGCCGTGACGGCCACGGCGCCGGACGGCGACATCATGGGCGTGCGTCACAAGACGCTGCCCTTGTACGGAGTACAGTTTCATCCGGAGTCGGTGCTCAGCGAGCACGGCCACGCCCTGCTGCGCAATTTTCTGAACCTCGCCTAAGACAAGAAGGACGCATCGTGACCATTTCCCCCACCGAAGCCCTGACGCGCTGCATTGAACACCGCGAAATTTTCCACGACGAAATGCTGCATCTGATGCGCATGCTGATGCGCGGCGAGATGACGCCGCAGATCGCCAGCGCGCTGCTGATGGGCCTGCGCGTCAAGAAGGAAACCATCGGCGAGATCACCGCGGCCGCCCAGGTCATGCGCGAGTTCGCCACCCCTGTCGTCACCCCCAACCCCGAAGACCTGCTGGACATGTGCGGCACGGGCGGCGACGGCAGCCACACGTTCAACATTTCCACCACCGCCATGTTCGTGGCGGCGGCGGCCGGCGTGCCGATCGCCAAGCACGGCAACCGCAGCGCGTCGTCCTCCAGCGGCAGCGCCGATGTGCTGGAAGCGTTGGGCGCCAACCTTGTGCTGACGCCGGAAGAAGTCGCCGAGTGCATCCAGACCACCGGCATCGGCTTCATGTTCGCCCCCGCCCACCACGGCGCGATGAAGAACGTGGCCGCCGTGCGCAAGGAACTGGCCGTGCGCACCATCTTCAACATCCTGGGGCCGCTCACCAACCCGGCCGGCGCCGGCAACCAGCTGATGGGCGTGTTCCACCCCGACCTCGTCGGCATCCAGGTGCGCGTGCTGGAACGGCTGGGATCGCGCCACGTACTGGTCGTGCACGGCAAGGACGGCATGGACGAAGCGTCGCTGGGCGGGGCCACGCTGGTCGGTGAATTGAAAGATGGTCAAATACGGGAATATGAAATCCACCCCGAGGACTACGGGCTATCCATGATGTCCAATCGGTCTATCAAGGTGTCCAATCGCGAGCAGTCACGCGAACTTGTCATCGAGGCGCTGGAAAATGTCGAGGGCACCGCCCGAGACATCGTCGCCCTGAACGCAGGTCTCGCCATCTACGCCGGCAATAAAGCCGATTCCATTCCCGAAGCCTTAGCGCTAGCATTTGAAATGATTGCCACCGGTGCGGCGCGAGCCAAGCTGGAAGAATTCTGCGCAACCACCCGGAAATTCCTGAAATGAACGATATTCTCGCGAAGATCCTCGCCGTCAAGGTTGAGGAAGTCGCCGCCGCTCGCCAGATGCGCAGCGAAGCCGAAGTCTTGCGCGAAGCGCAGGCGCGGCAGGACGTGCGTGGCTTCGCCCAAGCCATCGAAGACAAGATCTCGCAGGGCAAAGCCGGCGTCATCGCCGAAATCAAGAAAGCATCGCCGTCCAAAGGCGTGCTGCGCGAGACCTTCGCCCCCGCCGACATCGCGTCGACGTACGCGGTGCACGGCGCGGCCTGCCTGTCGGTACTGACCGACGTGCAATTCTTCCAGGGTTCACACGACCACCTGCGCCAGGCGCGCGCCGCCTGCTCGTTGCCGGTGCTGCGCAAGGACTTCGTGATCGATCAGTACCAGATCATCGCCGCGCGCGCGATGGGCGCCGACTGCGTGCTGCTGATCGTGGCCGCCCTCACGCCCGCACAACTGCGCGACTACGAAACGCTGGCGATGGAACTGGGCATGGACGTGCTGGTGGAAGTGCATGACGCCCGCGAGCTCGACGTGGCGCTGACCATGAAGACGCCGCTCTTGGGCATCAATAACCGCAACCTGCGCACCTTCGAGACCAGCCTGAAGAACACGCTGGACCTGCTGCCCAACATCCCGGCAGGCAAGCGCGTCGTGACCGAAAGCGGCATTCTCAAGCCGGAAGACGTCAAGCTCATGCGCGACCACAAGGTCAACGCCTTCCTGGTGGGCGAAGCATTCATGCGCGCCAAAGACCCGGGCGCCGAACTCGCACGCCTGGTCGGCTAACGCCGCTTACCCAGGCTATCGCGCGCGCGGCAAACCCAACGCCGCCGCGCGCCGGTACACGGTGCTGCGGTGCACACCCAGCGCCCGCGCCGCTCTGCTGACATTGCCGCCATGCGCGGCCAGTGCGCCGCGAACGGCGGCATCCGTCATCGATTGCAGATCTGCCGTACCGCCTTCGGGCGGCGCGGCGGCGGTGGCATGCGCGTTATTCGCCACGGGCCGCAGTTCGGCGGGCAGCATGTCCGCATCGACCACGCCCGACGGCCCCGCCAACACATGCAAGGTGCGCAGCACGGCCACCAGCTGCCGGTAATTGCCCGGCCACGGGTACGCAGCCAGCAGCGCTTCGATGGGCGGCGGCAACACCGGCCCCGCCCCTTGCGCCGCCCAGAGCGCCCGCAGCAATTCAAGACGGTCGGCGCGCGTGCGCAACGGCTCCAGCGTGACGGTGTATTCGGCGATACGGAAATACAGGTCGGGGCGCACCGGCGCATCGGCGCCTTCGTGGGCCAGCGGACGGTGCGTGGCGCACACCAGCGCAAAATCCACCGGCACCGGCCGCGCTGCGCCCAGTGGCGACACCTCTCGCGTCTGCAACACGCGTAGCAGCCGTGATTGCAGCATCAGCGGCATGTCGCCGATCTCATCCAGGAACAGCACGCCGCCATGCGCCTGCCGCAGCAAACCCTTGCTGCCTTGACGCCGCGCCCCCGTGAACGCGCCATCTTCATAGCCGAACAATTCGGATTCGATCAGGCTTTCGGGCAAGGCGGCGCAGTTCACCGCCACGAACGGGCCGGCCGCCCGCTTGCCGCGCGCATGCAATTGGCGCGCGAAGACCTCTTTGCCCACGCCCGTTTCGCCTTGCAGCAAAATGGACACGCCCGCGTCTGACAGGTGCACGGCGCGCGCCAGTGCGCCAAGTGTGGCGGCGTCGAAACTGGGCGCGGCCGGGCGCGTGGCATCGGCGCTTGGCAAGGCCGGCGCCACCGGCTGCGGCGGACGCGAACGCGGCAAGCGCAGCCGCGCGTGATAGCTCGTGCCGGTGCGCGTATGCACGCGGCCCGCGGCATCGGGGCAACGTTCCAGTGCGCCATCGAAAACATCGCTGTAGCGGTACACCCCCAACGCCGTTGCCGCCAGCCCCAGCGCCTGCAAGGCGCGGCGGTTGGCGCCGATCAGCACATCGCCCTGAAACGCCAGCAGGCCTTCGCCCGGCGCGCCCAGGCCGGAATGGTGGTCGTGCAGCCGCAGCACGGCATGGTGGTCATAGGCTTGTTCGAACAAGCGGTGTTCGATCAGATCAACCGCGGCGCGCACCAGCTCCAGGACGTCAGGGCGGATATCGCGCGCCTGGCTGGATAAATCCAGCACGCCGAGCGTGCGGCCTTCGCTATCGGTAATGGGCACCGCGGCGCAGGTCAGGATGCGATTGGGTTCGAAGTAATGTTCCGCGCCATGCACTGTGATGGGCCGGCCTTCGACCAGCGCGGTGCCGATGGCGTTGGTGCCTGCGGCAGCTTCATCCCACGGCGCGCCAGGCATCAGCGCCACGCGCGACGCGCGGCTGGCGAACCCCGCATCGCCGTCGCTATCCAGCACCAGCCCTTGGGCGTCAGACAGAATCACCAGGTTGCCGCTGCCGCCCGCCTCGCGGCGCAGATACGACATGGCGGGTTCGGACAGCCGGCGCAACGCTTCGTTGCGCTGCTGGGCTTCGCGCAGTTCGCCTTGCGTCATGAGTTCGGCGCGGCGCACACCACGCATGTCGAAGCCCAGGTCAGCACAACGCCGCCAGGATTGCAGGATGGGTTCCGCGACGATGCCGCCCGGCACCGCCCCCTGCTGGTTGAACAGCAGGCGCGCTTGCGTCAGCGCTTGCTGACGGGAATGAGTGGCCATGCGTGTCTCCTAGGACAGGCGTTCTGCGACACCTGTTCCGCGACAATGTCGCAAAAAACGGCACTGGATGTTGCCCGCGCCGAGTCCGCTGCGCGGGTTGGTCAACTTTCGCACGCCGGGGCGCGCGCTGTCCAGCGGGGAACCCCGCACCTTGGCATGGTCCTTGCTTGGTAAGGGATAGGCAGCCGACTGCCGCTATCCCAACAATATCGGAGACAAGTATGGACATCGCGACCCGCATCACCCCGGACTCGTATGGCACCCGTCTGGACCTGAAAACGCAGTACGACAATTTCATTGATGGAAAGTGGCAGAAGCCGGCGGACGGTGAGTACTTCGATAACGTCACGCCGGTCACGGGCCAGGTGCTGAGCCGCAACGCGCGCTCGAAGGAACGCGACATCGACCTGGCGCTGGACGCCGCGCATCGTGCCGCACCGAAATGGGGTGCGACCCCGGCCGCCGAACGCGCGCGCATGCTGATGCAGATTGCCGACGTGATGGAAGCCAACCTGGAACGCCTGGCCACCGCCGAAACCTGGGACAACGGCAAACCGATCCGCGAAGCCCGCGCCGCCGACATCCCGCTGGCCATCGACCACTTCCGCTATTTCGCCTCGTGCATCCGCAGCCAGGAAGGCGGCCTGTCGGAAATCGACAGCGACACCGTGGCCTATCACTTCAACGAACCGCTGGGCGTGGTCGGCCAGATCATCCCGTGGAACTTCCCCATCCTGATGGCCGCGTGGAAGCTCGCGCCGGCATTGGCCGCGGGCAATTGCGTGGTGCTCAAACCCGCCGAGCAAACCCCGCTGGGCATCCTGCTGCTGATGGAGCTGATTGGCGACATCCTGCCCCCGGGCGTTCTGAACGTGGTGACGGGCTTTGGCCTGGAAGCCGGCAAGCCGCTGGCCTCAAGCAAGCGCATCGCCAAGATCGCGTTCACCGGTGAAACCACCACCGGCCGGCTGATCATGCAGTACGCGTCGCAGAACATCATCCCCGTCACGCTGGAGCTGGGCGGCAAGTCGCCCAACATCTTCTTCGCCGACGTGGCCGCGCAAGACGACGACTTCCTGGACAAGGCCATCGAGGGCTTCGTGATGTTCGCGCTGAACCAAGGCGAAGTGTGCACGTGCCCCAGCCGCGCCCTGATCCAGGAATCGCTCTACGACAAGTTCATGGAACGCGCGCTCAAGCGTGTGGCCGAAATCAAGCAGGGCAACCCACTGGACGGCGACACCATGCTGGGCGCGCAGGCGTCCACCGAGCAGCTGGAAAAAATCCTGTCGTACCTGGACATCGGCAAGCAGGAAGGCGCCGACGTGCTGGCCGGCGGCTCGCGCGCGCAGATGCAAGGCGCGCTGGAAGGCGGCTATTACGTGCAGCCCACCGTCTTCAAGGGCCACAACAAGATGCGCGTGTTCCAGGAGGAAATCTTCGGGCCGGTCGTGGCCGTGACGACGTTCAAAGACGCCGATGACGCGCTGGCGCTGGCGAACGACACGCTCTATGGCCTGGGCGCCGGCGTGTGGTCGCGCGACGCCAATACGTGCTACCGGATGGGACGCGCCATCAAGGCCGGACGCGTGTGGACCAACTGCTATCACGCGTATCCGGCGCATGCGGCCTTCGGCGGCTACAAACAATCGGGCATCGGACGCGAGAACCACAAGATGATGCTCAACCACTATCAGCAGACGAAGAACCTGCTGGTGAGCTATTCGCCGAAGAAGCTGGGTTTCTTCTGATCGCGCATCCTGCACCTGCCGCAATCCGCGCGCCGGGCCTTCGGGCCTGGCGCGCGGGCAAGGCAAGCGGAAGCGGAGGCGGAGGCGGAGGCGGAAGCGGAAGCGGAAGCGGAAGCGGAAGCGGAAGCCGAAGCCGAAGCCGACGCCGACGCCGAAGCGAAGTGCATCGGAACACACGCCAGACAGGAGTCACAACATGGCAGAACCCACGCCACGCGTCGTCGCCACTGACGACGCGCGCCAACTGATCGACACGCTGCGCACGAAGCACGGCCCGCTGATGTTTCACCAATCGGGCGGATGCTGCGACGGCAGCTCGCCCATGTGCTATGCGCTGGGCGAATTCATGGTGGGCGGATCGGACGTGCTGCTGGGCGAACTGGAGGGCTGCCCGTTCTACATGGGCGAAGACCAGTTCGCGTATTGGGAGCACACCCAGCTCATCATCGACGCCGTGCCGGGGCGCGGCGGCGCATTCTCACTGGACAGCGCGGAAGGCAAGCGCTTCCTGCTGCGGTCGCGCTTGTACTCCGATGAGGAATGGGCGCAAGTGGCGCCCGTGACGAAGGGGTGAATCAACCGCCCTTGCCGCGATGGGCGCCGGAGCGCCCCTTTTCATGTGGCCCCTTCGCATGCGGCCCCTTTGCATGCGGCATCATCGGCTGCGGCATCGCCGGCTGCAAATCGGCCTGCGCTGCCTGCTCCCACTGAAACGACACCCGCCGAATGCGGGCCGCGCGGAACTGCGTGAACGAGCGGCCGCCCGGCATGGGCGCGCCACGATAAGCACTGCTGGCATTCTTCATTTTCGAGCCCACTCCAAGGCGTCTTCCAGGCGGTCATTGCCCCAGAACATTTCATCGCCGACAAAGAACGTCGGCGCGCCGAACAAACCCAGGTTGCGCGCCCGGTCCACCTGGCGGCGCAGCGCCTCCTTGGCGGCTTCGGTCTTGGCGCGTTCGATCAGCATGTCGGCGTCCAGCGACAGATCCTTCAACACCTGATGCACGACATCTTCGGCCTGGATGTCCAGGTCGTGCTGGAAATTGGCGCGAAACACCGCCACGCAAAAGTCCTGGCCCCACGGTTCGTCCTGGCCCAGCAGCGCAATGCGCGCGGGCAGCACGCTCATGCGCGGGAACAGGCGCGGGCGGTTGTACGTCACGCCGTACTTGTCGGCCAGACGGGCGATGTCGCGCATCATGTACGCGCCCTTGCCCGGAAACAGGCGAAACGGCGAATCATTCCACCCCTGCGCCTGGAAGATCGGACCCAGCAGAAAGGGGCGCAGATCGACCACGACGCCCGCCGCTTCAGCCAGTGCGCCGACCCGCTCAATGGCCAGATAGCTGTAGGGGCTGGCGAAATCGAACCACATCTGCATGCGGGGCGAGTCAGGCGAAGGCGCGGTCATCGGGAAGGCTCCGGCGGGAATGGGGCGCGAACAGTAGGGGCAAACGACACGAACGGCAGAGGCGAACGGCAGGGACAAGCGGTTATGGCAGGCGGTAAGGGCAAGCGGTAAGGGCAAGCGGTAATGGCAGGCGGTAATGGCAGGCGGTAAGGCCAAGCGCCCGTCACAGGCTTCTATTGAACGCCGTCGGCGTACTATTGCTCAAGCGACATTTCCGCCCGATACGCATGAGTTTTACGAATGTCATATCCGCTGGCCAAACTCCCGCCCCTTGATCTGGTCCGAGGCTTCGTCGCCGTGGGCCGCCGCATGAGCATCACCCTTGCCGCGCAGGATCTGCATGTGACGCAGTCTGCCGTCAGCCGCCAGATCCGGGCGCTGGAAGCGCATCTGGGCGTGCCGCTGCTGGTGCGCGGATTTCGCAGCGTGTCGTTTACGTCTGAAGGGGCGCAGCTGTTTCGCATGGCCGACGTCTGGCTAAGCCAGTTGGGCGACTTGACCGAACAACTGCGCGCGCCCGAGCGCCGCACGCCCGTTACCGTCACCACAACCATCGGCGTGGCCTCGCTGTGGCTGCTGCCCCGGCTGGGCGCGTTCCAGGCGGCGCATCCGCATATCGACGTGCGTGTGGCGGCCGACAACCGCCTGATCGATATCGACCGCGAAAGCGTGGACATCGCCATCCGCTACAGCTTGCGAGCCATGGTTCCAGACGCCGCGGCCTGGATGTTCGGCGAATCGGTCGTGCCAGTGGCGCATCCGTCGCTGGACGCCCGCGAGCTGGACGCGCGAGAACTGCAACGCCATGTTTTGCTGGAATTCGACGACCCGACGCGGCCCTGGCTGCAATGGTCGGAATGGCTGAACGCGCGCGGGCTGAACCGGGCGCGCGCCAAAGGCATGCTGCGCTTTAACCAATACGACCAGATCGTGCTGGCGGCGCTGGCCGGCCACGGCATCGCCCTGGGCCGGGTGGCGCTGATTGCGCCCATGCTGGCTGATGGCCGGTTGCACGCGGTAGGCGGACAGGCGGCCCTGGCCACTGAACACGCGTACTGGCTGGTGCGCAATGCGCGGCGCAGCACACCCGACGCCGATGTGGTCGCGCAGTGGCTGATGGAGCAAGCTGCGGCCACCGAGCGCGATCTGCGTGATGAATCTGCGTTGAATAAAGGGGCCTCAGACGCTGCCGCCCCGAGGCCCTACGGCCCCTGATTCTGCGGTTCCCCTGAATCAGGCCCACCGGTACACGGCGCTCACAAAGCTATACAAACCTTTGTACATTTCCGGTGCGCCTCAAGTACAGTTCGCGCTGCATGGCGAACAGCGGCCATAACCCGAACCACGATCCCCGCTGATTGCTCCAGCCATTCCGGCGCCCCTTCCCGGTGCTGTCCCTGATATTGGGGCCGGAGTTTCTTGCATGCATCCCTTCCCTTGAAGGCCCCCGAGACTGGGGCCAAGGGCGTTTTGTCGCCGTTATCGGCGTTTTTGCTTAGCCCACCCCATTGATGCAGATGAAGCGTTTACGTCTCACCGACGCGTGGCAAGACTGGTTTCTGAATGTTCAGCGCGCCTTCCTGCTGATCCTGGCGCCCTGGCTGGTCAGCGTGCTGGCGCAGTTCATTGGCCGCAGCTATCTGCTGGTGAAGTACGCCCCCTCGGCCACCTATACGGCGCTGCCGCAAGACGTCGGCCGCACCCTGGGAATCGGGCTGCTGTTTGACATCAAAGTGGCCAGCATCGTGTTCTCGGCCTTGCTGGCGATGGCGATGCTGGCGGCGGGCAGCCGGCCGCTATATGCGCGTTGGCTGCGGCTGGCGCCGGGGGTCGGCGCGGGCCTGGCCGCCCTGTTTGCCGCATCCACCGTCGTAAGCGTCTGCTACTTCGCCACGTTCTCGCGGTCCATCGACATCTTCGTGTTCGGCATGGTCGACGACGACACGCGCGCCATTCTGATGACGCTGTGGCACGGCTACCCCGTGGTGCAGGCGGGCCTGCTGCTCTCGGCCGTGCTGGCCTGCACCTGGTGGCTGGGGTCGCGCTGGCGGCGCAACGTGATGCGCATTTCTTTGCGCCGCCGGGGGCTGCTGCCGACGGTGCTGCAACTGCTGCTCATCCTGGCCATCACCGTACTGGCGTGCCGCGGGTCGGTGGGGCGGTTTCCGCTGAACCGGGACGACACCAGCATTTCCAACATGCGCTTTTTGAACGCCATTGCGCCCAACGGCATCTCCGCGTTTTTCTGGGCGCTGGGCGAACGCGGCAACGACAAGCGCTTTCTGCCGGTCACGGCGGCTGAAGGCGAAGCGCTGTACGCGCGCTTTCTTGGGGCGCCGGGAACGCCGGACCTGCAACCGTTCATGGCCGTCACCGGCGCGCACCCCGCCGCGCAGGCGCGGCCCCCGCACGTGGTGCTGCAAGTCATGGAAAGCATGGGCCATCACCTGAACACCTACGATCAGCCGGGGCGGGATCTGCTGGGCGCGCTGCGCCCGCACTGGGAACAGGACTGGCGCTTTGACCGTTTCCTGTCGGAAGGCAATGGCACGATTGATTCGCTGTCCCGTCTGCTGGTGCGCAGCCCGGTGCCAGCCATCGGCCAATCGTCAGCCGCCGACGACACCTTCGCCAGCAACGCCTTCACGCCGTATCTGGCGCGCGGATACCGCGTGCTGTTCGTGACGTCAGGCGCCGCCACCTGGCGCAACCTGGGCACCTTCGCCACGCACTTGGGCGCGCACGAATTCATCGACCAGCAGACGTTGCGCGCCAAGTATCCCGAGGCCGAAGCCGGCACCTGGGGCGTGCCCGACGAATACATGTTCCGCTACATCGAAAGCCGCCTGGCCGACGCCGACCGCGACGGCACGCCGCTGTTCATCATCGCGCTGTCCACGACCCACCACCCGCCCTTCATCACGCCCAAAGGCGCCCCACGCGGCGGCCTGGCACTGAACGATGTGACGCGCTTGCCGTACTTCAAATCCTGGGATTCGGCAGAAGACGTCTTTGACACGCTGCGCTACGCCAACGACCAATTGGGCCGCTTCCTGACTCGCGTCAAGGCATCGCCCAGCGGCGCCCGCACCATCGTTGCAGCAACGGGCGACCACAACCTGCTTGGCCTGCATTACCCGGACGAGCGCGACGCCGCGCTGGCCCGCGCCGTGCCGTTCTACCTGTACGTGCCGCAGGAGTACCGCAGCCGCGCCGTGTTTGACCCGGCCCGCGTGGGCAGCCACAAAGACATCATGCCCACGCTGTATCAGCTGAGCCTGCCCGGCACGCCCTACTTTCGCAGCGGCTGCGATTTGCTGGCGGCGCAGCCGGACCCGGTCTGGTGTTTTGGCATCAATGACCCGAACGTCACGATCACGCAAGACGGCGCTTACCGGCGCAACCAGCCGGGCAAGATTCTGCCCTGGGCCAACGCAACGGGCCTGGCGCTAGACAGCGAACAGGCCACCACGCCGGCGCAGCGCGAAGAACAGGCGCGGCTTGCCGCCTACCCCAAGCTGATGCTCTGGCAGATCAACCACCAGGTGCAATCGCAAGCGCGGCACTGACGCGGGTCAGCCGGCCTGCACCTGCCCATCGCCCGCGATCATCTCGCCCACCACCGCCGCCTGATCAAAGCCCTGGCTGCGGAACAGCGCCAGCACCGATTCCGCGGCCTCGGGCGCGCATGACACGAGCAAACCGCCCGACGTTTGCGGATCGGTCAGCAAGGCGCGCTGTGTGTCGGTGACCCCAGCGCCCAAACGCACGGCGTCGCCATACGACGCCCAGTTGCGGCCAGACGCGCCGGTGATGATGCCTTCGGCCGCAAAGGCTTCCACGCCCGGCAGCCAGGGCAAGGCATCCAGATGCAGCCGCGCCGTCAGCTTTGCGCCGCGCGCCATCTCCAGCGCGTGGCCCAGCAAACCAAAGCCCGTCACGTCGGTCACCGCGTGCACGCCATCTAGCGTGGCCAGCGCCGCACCGGGGCGGTTCAAGCGGGTGGTGGTGTCGATCATGACGCGGTAGCCGGCCTCGTCCAGCCGATTCTTTTTCAGTGCGGCCGACAAAATGCCCACCCCAAGCGCCTTGCCCAGAATCAGCACGTCGCCCGCGCGCGCATCGGCATTGCGCTTCACGCGATCCGGGTGCACCAGCCCCATCACCGCCAGACCGTAAATGGGTTCGACGGAATCAATGCTGTGGCCGCCCGCCACCGGAATGCCGGCCTCCGCGCACACCGATTCGCCGCCGCGCAGGATGTCGGCGATGACGCTGTGCGGCAATACGTTGATCGGCATGCCGACGATCGCCAGCGCCATGATGGGCGTGCCGCCCATTGCGTAGACGTCCGACAGCGCGTTGGTGGCCGCGATGCGGCCGAAGTCGTGCGGGTCGTCAACGATGGGCATGAAGAAATCAGTGGTGGCGATCAGCGCTTGCTCGTCGTTCAGCCGATACACCGCCGCGTCGTCGGCGGTTTCAGTGCCCACCATCAAATTTGGATAGCTGGCGGCAGGCCCGAAACGCTTGAGCAATTCCGACAGCACGCCCGGCGCAATCTTGCAGCCGCAGCCGCCACCGTGCGAAAGCGAAGTCAAACGCGGTGCGGGCGGGGCCGCGACGTCCTGGGTCATTTCAGTCTCCGTGGATCAATCGAAAAAGGATAGCATCGGCCCCGCTGTTGGCCCTATGATGTTTTGGCAGATCGCATCGCATTCAGCAGCAACGGACGGCCGCCCGGCTCCGGGCGCACCGACAGCCAATCTTCACCGTGCGTGGGGGCTTCATGGATCGCCGACACTTTCTCCGTTTCTCAGGCGCGTTGTGCGCCGCCACAACCGCCTTGCCGCAAGCGCTGCGCGCGCAGCAGGCGCCCGTCAGCGCCGGTTGGCGCAGCTTCGAACTCACCACCGATATTCGAGTCACCGACCCCGGCGCACACACGCGCATCTGGATTCCGGTGCCTTACGCCACCGACACTGCTTACCAGCGCGGCGCGCAAACCACGTGGCAAGTCAGCGGCGGCGGCACCGCCCAGTTAATGCGGGCGCCGGGCTACGACGTGCAGATGCTGGCCGTGCAATGGCCCGATGCACAGACCCCGCGCGCGGTCACGATGACAAGCCGCTTCCAGACGCGCAACCGCCGCGTGGACCTGACCGCGCCACCGTCCGCCGATGCCGTCTTGGAAACGCCCGACGCGCTGCGCGAATACTTGAAGCCCACCGCGCTGCTGCCCACCGACGGCATCGTCAAAACCACCGCCGACCAGATCACACGCGGCCATCAGGGCGACGTGGCGCGTGCGCGCGCCATCTACGAATGGGTCGTTGAAAACACCTGCCGCACGGCATCCACGCGCGGCTGCGGTGTGGGCGACGTGCGCTACATGCTCACGGCCAATGATCTGAACGGCAAGTGCGCCGACATCAATGCGCTGTTCGTGGCCTTGGCGCGTGCGGCCGGCATTCCCGCGCGCGATGCCTACGGCCTGCGCGTGGCGAATTCCGAGCTGGGCTACAAGAGCCTGGGCAAAGCGGGCGACGTCACCAAAGCGCAGCACTGCCGCGCCGAGTTCTATGCGTCGGGTTATGGCTGGGTGCCGGTCGACCCGGCGGACGTGCGCAAGGTCATGCTGGAAGAGCCGCCCGGCGAATTGCCCTTGACCGACGCCAAGGTGCGCGCCGCGCGCGTCATGTTGTTTGGCGCCTGGGAAATGAACTGGGTCGCCTATAACCACGGCCACGATGTCGTCCTGCCCGGTTCCGCGCATGACCCCGTGCCGTTCCTGATGTACCCCAACGGCGAGACGGCCGCCGGGCGTCTGGACAGCCTGGACCCGGCAAGCTTCAGCTACACGCTCACGGCAAAACCCGTGTCCATCTGACCCCTGCGGAGGAAGCCGCCTTGATCAGTCGTCGCCGTCTGCTTCAATCCGGCCTGTCGTTGGCGGCCGTGCCTGCCTGGGTGCGGGCCGCCACCGACTCCGCGCTGAAAACCGCCACCGGCCCCGACTGGGCGCCCTGGACCGCGCCCACCCCCCCGCTCATCCTGCCTGACCTTTCCGGCCGCGAACAGAAGCTGTCGGCGTGGCGCGGCAACGTCGTCATCGTCAGCTTCTGGGCTACCTGGTGCGATCCCTGCCGCGATGAAATTCCGTTGATGTCCACCATGGCCAAGCGCCATCGCGAAGAAGGCCTGCGGCTGGTTGCGGTGAACGTGGGCGAAGCGCTGGGCAAGGTGTCGACCTTTCTGGCGAAATGGCCAGTGGCCGGCACGGTCTTGCACGACCGGAACAGCGCGGCGTCGAAGAAGTGGGAAGCGATTGGGTTACCCGCCAACTACCTGGTGGACCGAGGCGGATCAATCCGGTATTGGCACTTGGGGGAACTGGATTGGACGTCGGCGCGCGTGACGAGCGTGGTGACGCGGATGCTGCGCAGCTGAAGTGCGCGGATGAAGTGCGCAGATGACTCGCGCGGATGTCTTGCATTGTTGACGTGGGCCGCTGAATTGCGCACCTGAAACAACGTGGCGGAAGGCAGCAGGAGTCGAACCTACCTGGGAGCGTCTGACGCCCCCAACTGGGTTTGAAGCCCAGCCGTGCCGCCGGGCACGAATGCCTTCCGCAGCGGACCGCCTATGATACCGGCTGCTGCGATTTTTGCAGCCGCTCTTGCCGTCCGTATTACGGACGCTCTTGCTGCACCCCTTGCGCAACGGCATACGCGCTTTCGGCGCGCAGCACATGCGTGTCCCGCACCCGCCGCGTGTAGCCCACGCGATCAAAGAATTCCAGAATCTGGATGGCGCGCTTGCGGCCCAGCCCGGTGGCGTCACGGAACACGGCTGCGTTCAAACCGCCCGGCTGCGCGGCCAGATCCGCCGCCAACCCCGCCAACACCCGCACCTGATTGCGGTGATAGAACAGGTCCTTGACCACCTGCGCCACCTCGCCGCGCCGCAGCAGCTTGCGTAGCAATTGCCGCACGTGCTCTTCGGACGCTTCCAGTGATCGCGCCAGATCCCGCACCCAAGGGGGATCAAACGCACCGGCCTCCAGCAGCGGCAACAGCCGCGCCGCCAGGGCGATTTCGGCATCCGCCAACGTGGATGTGTGCGCCGGCAGATGCAGCCACGGCCCGTTGCGCACAATGCGGCCATCGCGTTGCAGCGCATCCAGCACCGCCGTCCACAACGCATCAGGCCCCACCGGCATCGCCATCCGGCGCAAGCGCGCGCCATCGGGGCCGGGTTCATCCGGCGCGCTGTGGTGGAAGGCCGCCAACGCTTGTTCCACGCGCGCGCGCAGCGCGTCCCAATGGGCAGACAAGATCAAGGTGCGCGGGGCTTGGGCATTGCGCGTCTCGAGCCACAAAGCGCCGTGCGGCGCTTCGATGTCGCGTACCGGCTTGCCGGTCAGGCGTTGCAATGTGGCTTCGTCCAGACCCAACGGCGCATGCTCCAGCACCGGCGCCAGGCCGCCGCCATCCAGCATGTCGGACAGCGCCTGCAAGCCTTGCAGGCGCGAGGCGGCGCGGCGCTTGCGGTCGGGCGCGTTCGGGTCCAGCACCCGGCCGCCGCCGACGGTGCGCGTGGCCTGCGCATTGCGCACGATGTAGCGGTCGCCGGGCATGGCGCAGACGGGCTCGTCGAACACCAACTGCACCCAGCCTGACTGCCCGGGCGCCAAGGTTTCGGCGCTAAGCGGCACCACGTGCGCCACATGGCGCGCCGCGCCGATGTGCACATGCAGCGGCGCCCAGGCGCGCACGGGCGCATCGGCGGACGGCAGCAGGGTCAACGCCACATCAACATGGCGCGACGGCAGAAAGCAGCGCGCATCCGCAATCCAGTCGCCGCGTGCGATGGCCTGCTTGTCGATCCCGGCCAGATTCAAGGCGCAACGCTGACCTGCCACGCCGGTTTCGCTGGGCTGATTCTGCGCATGGATGCTGCGCACCCGCACGCGTGTGCCAGCGGGCATCAGGCGCAGATCGGCAGCGTCGTCGCCCGCGCGCACCTGCCCCGCGTGCGCCGTGCCGGTCACCACCGTGCCGTGGCCCGCCAGCGTGAACACGCGGTCCACGGCCAGCCGGAACAGGCCCGCCGCATCGCGCTGACGCAACGCTTCGGCTTGCGCGTGCAAATAGGTGTTGAGTTCGGCCGTGGCGGTGTCGCCGGGTTGTGACGCGCACACGGCGAACACTGGCGCGCCATCCAGAAACGTGCCTGCCGTCAGCTCGGCAATCTGCGCGAGCACGGCAGCTTGTTGCGCGGCGTCGGCGCGGTCGGCTTTGGTCAGGGCGACGGCGCCTTGCGCCACGCCCAGCAACGACAGAATGGCCAGATGCTCGCGCGTCTGCGGCATCACGCCGTCGTCCGCCGCCACCACCAGCAAGCCGAAGTCGATGCCGCTGGCGCCCGCCGCCATCGTGTGCACCAGCTTTTCATGGCCGGGCACGTCGATGAAGCCCAGCACGTCGCCATTGGCCAGCGGCGTGTAGGCGTAGCCGAGTTCAATGGAAATACCGCGCGCTTTCTCTTCCTTCAGGCGGTCGGTGTCCACGCCCGTCAGCGCGCGTACCAAGGTGGTCTTGCCGTGGTCGATATGCCCCGCGGTGCCGATGATCATGCCAACGGCTCCGCCAATTGCGCGGCAAACGCGGCTTCGTCGCGCGCTTCCAGGCAGCGCAAATCCAGCCACAGCGCGTCGTCGGCAATACGGCCGATAACGGGCGTGGGCAAGCGGCGCAGCTGCGCTTCCAGCTTGTCCAGATGGCGTCCCGGACGGCCGCTGCCCGTGTAGCGCACGGCCAGGCCGTAGCTGGGCAACTGGTCCACCGGCAACGCACCGCTGCCAATCTGGCTGAACATCGGCACGGCTTCCACCGCGTAGTTCGGCCCCACGGCATGCGCCAGCGTGCCGCGCAGGGCTTCGGCTTGCGGCTGAATCTGGCGTTGCGGACGCGTCAGCAGGCGCAGCGTGGTCAGGCGTTGCGACAGGAATTCCGGTGCGCGGTACAGGCCCAGTACGGGTTCCAGCGCGGCCAGCGTCAGCTTGCTGACGCGTAGCGCGCGCTTGAGCGGATTCTTCTTGATCTTGCGGATCAGGTCGGCGCGGCCCACCAGCAGTCCCGCCTGCGGGCCGCCCAGCAGCTTGTCGCCGCTGAAGGTAACCAGGTCGGCGCCAGCCTCGATGGTCTCGCGCACGGTGTCTTCCTTGGGCAGGCCGAATTGGGTCAGGTCCACCAGCGTGCCGCTGCCCAGGTCCACCGTGGCCGGCAAACCCTTGGCGTGCGCCAGCGCCGCTACCTCGGCCACGCTCACGCTCTTGGTGAAGCCGGTGACCGCGTAGTTGCTGCAATGCACCTTCATCAGCATCGCGGTGCGCGGGCCGATGGCGGTGTCGTAATCGGTGGCGTGCGTGCGGTTGGTGGTGCCCACTTCAACCAGCTTGGCGCCCGCGCGCTTCATGATGTCGGGGATACGAAACGCGCCGCCGATTTCGACGAGCTCGCCGCGTGACACAACCACTTCACGTTTGTCGGCCAGCGCGTTCAGCATCAGCAGCACAGCGGCCGCATTGTTGTTGACGACGGTGGCCGCTTCCGCGCCCGTCAGTTCGCACAGCAGCTCGTCGATGAGATCGTCGCGGTCGCCCCGGCCGCCGGTGTCCAGGTCGAACTCCAGGTTGGCGGGCGTGGTCAGCGCGCGCAATACGGACGCCACCGCTTCGTCGGGCAGCAGCGCGCGGCCCAGGTTGGTGTGCAACACCGTGCCGGTCAGGTTGTAGACGGCGCGCAGACGCGGCTGGGCCGCTTTATCCAATGCCGCCGACACCCGGGCCGCAACAACCGGCGCATCGAGTTCCTGGCGCATCAAGCCGCCCGCCAGCGCCCGTTGGCGCAAGGCATCCAGATCGCGCCGCAACGCCGCAACCACTTGAGTGCGGCCATGCGTGTCGAGCGCCGTGCGCAACGCGTCGGCATTCAGCAAGCGGTCTAGCGGGGGAATATCGGAAACGGCGGCCACACTGCCTTCTGACGGGTGCTGGGCCATGCTATTCCTCGTTGCCGTGCCACAGCAGGGGGTTGCCGCTTGCGCGTGAATAGCCCGCCTCGCCTACCAGCACGTCCAGCATCAGGCTGGCCAGGTCATCGGCCACCGGCTCTACGTACAGGTCTTTGTCTTGGTAGAAGATCTTGCGATAGGTGTGGCAGTGGTCGCAGGTTTCCGCCTTGATGGCGGGCGAGCGGCCGTCGATGGCTTGATACGCCACCGATTCCACGTCTTCACAATGCGAGCATTTCACACGCACCATGTGCCATTGCGTAGCGCACAGGCTGCAACACAGGTAGCGGTAGCCTTCGTACTGGCCGCCGACGCGCACCACGCTGGCCACCGGCAGGCTGGCGCACACGGGGCAGACGCCAAACGGGCTGACCACGGGCAATTGCTTGTCGTCAAAGCGGCTGGCCAGGTCCGTCCAGTACACCTGCAAGGCCGCCATCACGAACGGGGCGGCGGCGCCGTCCACGCCCTGGTCCTGTTCGGACAGCACGGCTTCGGCCAGGTCTTCGAGCGATTCGGGGTCTTCGTCCACGGCGCGGCGCAGCGCGCGGCAGACGTCAACGGCTTCGGCGGGCACGTTCTGGCCGCGCGAAACGTCGTCCACCAATTGCGCCAGGATGCCCCGCCACATCGGGTCGCGCGGCCAGCCCACGGCTTGCAACGGCGGCATGCCGTGCGCCTGCGCCAGGGCAAGGCGATCTTCCGATGCACCCGGCGCCGCACAGTCTTTCAGCGCGCGCTGCTGGGCGTCAACCAATTGCGCCATCAGCAAAAGATAGTCAGCCACGGGGCTGTCGGCCGCCAATTGCCGCAAGCGCGCGGCACGCGTCGCAAACACCGACGCGCGGTCGGGCAGGCTGACGCGGGGGATGACATTGTGGTCTAGCGCTTCGATCTCGCCGCGCGGAAGAATTCGCTGCAATTGCGTCTCCAAGAAAACAAACACGGCTGCCAGCCTTCGAAGAAGGATAGCAGCCGTGCGGTCAGGATAAAACTGGCGCTACTTTCGGATCTGTTCGCGGAACCAGGCGCGGTGGTGTTTCCACGCCCAGCCAGCGGTGACATAACCGCGCAGCATCGCGGTGAGCGATCCCTTGACCCAGATGGCCGCGTAGATGTGCACGATGATCGAGCAGATCAGCACCAGCGCCGTCACGGCATGCACGACGGACGCCACCCGCACCACCCAGATGGGGAAGTAGAACGCGAAGAACTCGCGCCAGATCACGATGCCGCTGGCAAACAGCCCCAGCATGCACAGCACCAGCACGTAGAACAGCAGCTTCTGGCCGGCGTTGTACTTGCCGACTTCGGGCAGCTTTTCTTCGCGGTTCTCGACCACGTCGTTCAGTTGCTTCAACCACTGGCGGTCGGCCTTCGTCATCAGGTTGTGCCGCCACATGTGGCCGGCGAACACGACGAAGCAGGCGAACATCACCACCCCGATGAAGGGGTGCAGGATGCGCGTCCAGGGGCCGCCGCCAAACAGGTTGGACAACCAGTACATCGACGGGTGGAACAGCGCCAGCCCGGACAACGCCAACAAGATGAACGTGAGGGCAATGATCCAGTGGTTGGTGCGCTCGCCCGGCGTATAGCGCTTGATCCGGCGGTGACGGTGGTCTTCACTCATGGCGCACCTCCTCTTCGGCACGGCGTTCGTCTTCTTCCGAGACCTCGTTGCGGCCCACGCGGGCGTAGTGGAAGAAGCCCGCCAAGGCGGTCAGGGCCATCATGGCCACGCCCAGCGGTTTGGCCAGCCCCTTCCACAACGACACCATGGGGCTGATATGCGGGTCTTTGGGCAGCCCGTGATACAGCCCGGGCTGGTCGGCGTGATGCAGCACATACATGACGTGGGTGCCGCCCACGCCTTGCGGGTCATACAGGCCAGCCTGATCGAAACCGCGGGACTTCAAGTCCACGATCCGTTCTTCGGCATGCTGCTTCATGTCTTCTTTGGTGCCGAACACGATGGCGCCGGTGGGACAGGCCTTGACGCACGCCGGCTCCTGGCCGACGGCCACGCGGTCGGAACACAAGGTGCACTTGTACGCCTTGTGGTCTTTCTTGGAAATGCGCGGCACGTTGAACGGGCAGCCGGTGATGCAGTAGCCGCAGCCAATACAGTTTTCTTCGTGGAAGTCCACGATGCCATTGGTGTATTGGATGATGGCGCCCGGCGAGGGACAGGCTTTCAAACAGCCCGGGTCCTCGCAGTGCATGCAGCCGTCTTTGCGGATCAGCCATTCCAGGTCGCCTGCGGGGTTCTCGTATTCCGAGAAACGCATGACGGTCCAGGAATGCTCGGTCAGGTCGGCCGGGTTGTCGTAGACGCCCACGTTGGTGCCGATCTCGTCGCGCAGATCGTTCCATTCCATACAGGCGCTTTGGCAAGCCTTGCACCCGATGCATTTGGAGACGTCGATCAGCTTGGCCACCGAGCCCGTGATGGGTTCACGGATGCCCGGCGGCGGGGTCGTGGTGGCGGAGCGCCGCTTGATGTCTAGGGATTGCAGGGACATGTCGGTTCTCCTAAGCCTTCTCGACCTTGACCAGGAACGACTTGAATTCCGGTGTTTGGGAATTGCCGTCGCCCACGACCGGCGTCAACGTGTTGGTCAGGAAGCCGGGTTTGGCCAGGCCCACGAAACCCCAGTGGATGGGTATGCCTACGTGGTGCACGGTCTTGCCCTCGATGGTCAGCGCGCGCAGGCGCTTGGTGACCAGCGCCACGGCCTTGATGTAGCCGCGGTTGGACGAGACCTTCACACGTGACCCGTTGGCGATGCCCAGTTCCTTGGCCAGCGCGTCGCCGATTTCAACGAATTGCTCCGGCTGGAGAATCGCGTTGATGCGGACGTTCTTGGTCCAGTAGTGGAAGTGCTCCGTCAGACGGTACGTGGTGGCCACATAGGGGAACTTGTCCACCGTGCCCATCGCGGCCAGGTCGTCCTTGAAGACGCGCGCGGCCGGATTGCTGGTGACACCCTTGGCCTTCGGATACAGCGGGTTGTAGCCCAGCGGCGTCTCGAAGGGTTCGTAGTGCTCGGGGAACGGCCCTTCGGCCATGCCCGCCTTCGCGAAGAAGCGCGCCACCCCTTCCGGGTTCATGATGAACGGACCCATGCCGCCATCGGGGTTTTCATCGCCCTTGAAGTCGGGGATGTCGGCGCCCGTCCAGATCTTGCCGTTCCACGAGATCAGGCTGCGGCGCGGGTTGAATGGCTTGCCCGACACGTCGCACGATGCGCGGTTGTACAGGATGCGGCGGTTGGCCGGCCACGCCCACGCCCAGTTCAGGGTTTGGCCGATGCCGGTCGGGTCGCTGTTGTCGCGGCGCGCCATCAGGTTGCCGCCGGGGCCCCAGGCGCCGGCGAAGATCCAACAGCCGCTGGCCGTTGAGCCATCGTCGCGCAATTCCGCAAAGCCCGCCACTTGTTCGCCGCCCTTGCGCACGAGCTTGGTGGGGTCCTTGGGGTCCATGACGTCCACCAGCGCCTTGCCCGAATATTCCTTGGCCAACTCTTCCGCGGTGGGGTTCTGCGGGTTGGAGTACGGCCAGGACAGGTTGACGATGGGGTCGGGGTACTTGCCGCCTTCCTCCTGGTACATCTTGCGCAGGCGCGTGAAGATGAGCGACATGATTTCGATGTCGCTCTTGGCTTCGCCCGGAGGCTCGGCGCCCTTCCAGTGCCATTGCAGCCAGCGTCCGGAGTTCACCAGCGCGCCATCTTCTTCGGCAAAACAGGTGGTGGGCAGGCGGAAGACTTCGGTCTGGATCTTGGACGAATCCACATCGTTGTGTTCGCCCGCGTTGCGCCAGAACTCCGAGGTCTCAGTGACCAGCGGGTCCATGATGACCAGGTACTTCAGCTTGGCGAAGCCGTCGTTCAGCTTGCTCTTGTTCGGCGCCGCCGCAAGCGGGTTGAAACCCTGCGCGATGTAGCCGTTCATCTTGCCCTGGACCATGAGCTCGTAGACTTGCAGCATGTCGTACATCTTGTCGAGCTTGGGCAGATAGTCAAACGCCCAGTTGTTCTCGGCAGTGGCCGACTTGCCCCACCAGGCCTTCATCAGGCTCACGTGGAACTTGCCGTAGTTCTGCCAGTAGCTCAGCTGATTCGGACGCAAGGGCTTTAACGCACGCGTCTCGATGTACTTGGCGTAATCCTGCTCGGGCTCGTTGGGCAGCGTCATGTAGCCGGGCAGCAGGTTCGACATCAGGCCCAGGTCAGTCAGGCCTTGAATGTTCGAGTGCCCGCGCAGCGCGTTCATGCCGCCGCCGGCGATACCGATATTGCCCAGCAGCAGCTGCACCATTGCGCCGGTGCGGATGATCTGCGACCCGATGGAATGCTGCGTCCAGCCCAGCGCGTACAGGATGGTGGCGGCGCGATTCGTCGTGGCCGTAGAGGCCAGCATGTCGCACACCTTCAGGAACTTGTCGCGGGGCGTGCCGCACACGCGCTCAACCATGTCTTCGGTGTAGCGCGAGTAGTGCTTCTTCATCAGCTGGTAGACGGTGCGCGGATGCGTCAGCGTCGGGTCCGTCTTGACGAAGCCGTCATCGCCGCGCTCGTAGTCCCAGCTTGCCTTGTCGTACGTGCGCTTCTCGGCGTTGTAGCCGGAGTACAGGCCCGCGTCGAACGTGAAGTCCTCGCGCACGATGTAGGAAAAGTCGGTGTAGTTGCGCACGTACTCGTGCTGGATCTTGTCGTGATCCAACAGGTACTTGATGACGCCACCCAGGAAGATGATGTCGGTGCCGGTGCGTATGGGCGCATAGAAGTCCGCCACGGAAGCCGAGCGCGTAAAGCGCGGGTCCACGACGATCAGCTTCGCCTTGTTATGGGCTTTGGCTTCCGTGACCCATTTGAACCCGCACGGGTGGGCCTCGGCGGCGTTGCCACCCATGATCAGTACTACGTCCGCGTTCTTGATGTCGACCCAATGGTTCGTCATCGCTCCACGGCCAAACGTCGGGGCAAGACCTGCCACCGTCGGGCCATGTCAGACACGGGCTTGGTTATCGAATGCCAACATCCCCATGCTGCGCACGGTTTTGTGCGTGATGTAGCCCACCTCGTTGCTACTTGCCGAGGCGGCCAGCATGCCGGTGGTCAGCCACCGGTTAACGGTTTTGCCGTCCGCGGTCTTCTCGACGAAGTTCGCATCGCGGTCGGCTTTCATGAGTTTGGTGATGCGCGTCAGGGCGTCGTCCCACGACATCCGCACCCATTTGTCCGACCCGGGCGCCCGGTATTCCGGGAACTTGAGACGGTTGGGGCTGTGGATGAAGTCGATCAGGGCTGCGCCCTTCGGACAGAGCGTGCCGCGATTGACGGGGTGATCGGGGTCGCCTTCGATGTGCATGATGCTGGCGCGCGCGTTCTTGGCGCCGTCGCCCAGACCGTACATCAGCAAACCGCAGGCGACCGAACAGTAGGGACAGGTGTTGCGCGTTTCAGTCATGCGCGCAAGTTTGTACTGGCGAACTTCGGCCATGGCTGTGCCGGGAGCAACCCCGAGCAATGCCAGGCTGGAGCCTGCCAGGGTTGCACCTGTCACCTTGAAGAACTGGCGGCGATTCATGTTGACCATGAAGCACTCCTCTCCTGGTGAATGAAGAAAGCCGGAGGCCTGCCCGAAGGAAGAAGCCCTACAACTTCCAAGGATATTTCAATGAGTATATTCCGAAGCCGACCCAGCATGCCATGGGTCTATCCCCCTTTTCTGCGCGGATTTACAGGCGAAATGGGAGTTGTTCGCAGATTTTGGACGGTCGGCCGGCTGCTACCATTGCCGGCTGTCGTAATGTGCAGCGGCGTGGTTCTTGGCCCGCTTGCCCCCCGCTTGCACCTTCGATCGCACCTTCGCTTGCCCCTCGCTTGCACCCTGCTTGCCCCTGTTGCCCCTTTTTGCCTGATCGCTGGAGCGCCGATGCGCCGCTTTGCCCCGTTGGCCCTGTCTCTTGCCGCCCTGGCATGGACCACCGCCCCCGCCGCCCTGGCCGCCCCCGCCCGGCCCGCGCTGAGTCCCGCCGCGGCCGCCACCGAAGCCGCGCAGCAGGCGGCGATGGAAGGCTATCTGTACTTCTACCCGCTGGTCACCATGGACCTGACGCGGCGCCAGTTCACCCACCCGTCGCAAGGGGCTCAGGGCGCACCCGCCAACACCTTTCTGCATGGCCGCACCCTGCCCCAGCCCGGCACGGCGGCGCCGTGGACCAACCCCGACATGCTGCGCAGCACGGGCTGGCTGGACCTGACTGCCGGCCCCGTGGTGCTGTCGGCGCCCGATACGCAAGACCGTCTGTACACGCTAAGCCTGCTGGACATGTGGACAGACGTCTTCGCCACGCTGGGCAAGCGCACCACCGGCACGGCCAAGGGCAACACCGTGATCGTGCCGCCCGGCTGGACGGGCACCCTGCCCTCGGGCATGGCGCGCCTAGACGCCCCCACGGCGCACGTGTGGGCAAAGATCCTGATCCAGGCTGACGGGCCGGCGGACCTTTCTGCGGTCAACGCCTTGCAAGACGGCTTCACGCTGACGCCGCTGTCGCAATGGAACCTGCCCGCGCAATCGCAACGCGTGAAGTCGGACCCGAACCTGGACTTGAAGATTGCCGTGCGCGAACAGGTGGAATCCATGCCGACCGACGCCTTCTTCACCTACGCCTCCGAGCTGATGCGCAAGCACCCGCCGCACGCCACCGACCAGCCCGTGCTGGCGCAGCTGCGCCGGGTGGGCCTCATCCCCGGCCGCACCTTCGATTTCGACAAGCTTGACCACCCCGCCAAGCAAGGCATGCGCCGGGGCCTGCGCGCCGCGCGCGAGCGCATGGACGCCGCCGCCGGCCAATCATTGCGCAACCTGAACGGCTGGCAGCAGGAAACGGGCAGCGTCGGCGTCTATGGCAATGGCTATTTGCGCCGCGCGCTGGCGGCCCAGGCCCAGCCCGGCGCCGGCCTGCCCGAAGACCTGAGCGTGTTGCTGCTGGCGGCTGACAGCCACGGTGCGCCGATCGACGGCGCGCACCGCTACATGCTGCATTTTGAAAGCGGCCAGTTGCCGCCCGCAGGCGCCCTGTGGTCGCTGGCCGTGTACGACGGCCAGGGCATGCCGGTGGCCAATATGCTGAACCGCTACGCGCTGGGAGACCGCGCGCCGTTGGCCTACAACGCCGACGGATCGCTGGACGTGCATGTCAGCGCGCTGCCGCCCGCGCCTGAAGTCCAGGCCAACTGGCTGCCCGTGCCGGCCGTGGGCCCCGTGACGCTGCTGCTGCGCGTCTATGAGCCGGGCCCGGCCTTGCTGGACGGGTTGTGGATGCCGCCGGGAATGGTGCGCGATGAAGGGGAGACCAAACCCGAACCCCAATCCGAACTCGCCCCCCACATGGAACCTGCCCCCGCCCCTGCGGAGACCGCGCCGCTGGTGCAGGCCGCGCCGCCTGTCGCCGCGCCCGCTGCCGCCCCCGCCAAACCGTCAACCGCCACGCCCAAGAAACCCTGATCGCCGTACGAATGTCGGCGCAATGACAGGCGCCTGCCGCTACCATAGGCGTTTTATTCACGAATGATGAGCGCCCGCCATGGACGACGCCTTTAGCCACCAATTGACGATGACCATCCTGATGACGCCAGACATGGCGAATTTTTCAGGAAACGTACACGGCGGCACCATCCTCAAGTATCTGGACCAGGTCGCTTATGCCTGTGCGAGCCGGTATGCCGGCCAATACGTGGTGACGCTGTCCGTGGATCAGGTTGTGTTCCGCGAACCCATTCATGTGGGCGAACTGGTCACGTTCCTGGCGGCGGTGAACTACACCGGCCGCACGTCGATGGAAATCGGCATCAAGGTCGTCACCGAAGACATCCGCAAAAAGCTCGTGCGCCACACCAACAGCTGTTACTTCACGATGGTGGCGGTAGACGACAAGGGCGCGCCCACCGCCGTGCCGCCGCTGGAACCGCGCAACCTGGAAGAACGGCAACGCTTCGAAGCCGCCGGCCTGCGCCGCGAACTGCGCCAGGAAATGGAGCGCCGCCACGATCAGATCAAACGTGAAACCACGCACGACACGCCGCAAGCCTGATTCCGCGCGCCGGACGCCATAAAAAAAACCGAGCCACGCAGGCTCGGTTTTTTCATGTGCAGAATCACGCGCGTTCTGCCGCGCCAGGAGGCGCGGGTGGCGCCGATGCGGGCTCGCGGTCGCGGCCCACCATGCGTTTCAATCCCAGCCATTGCTGCGACCAGAAGCTGCGGCCGTAATCGCGCCCGCCCAATTCCGCCTGCTGGTCGTGGATGCCCGTGGGGCCGTAGCCCACGCCGAAGCGGGCGGTACGGAACAGCACGTCCCAGATGGGGAACAGCGCGGCGAAGTTGTAGCCGCCCACCGGACCCGGCGACGAGGCGTCGTAGGCGATGGAATGGTGATGGCGGTGAAAGCGCGGGCTGACCAGCAAACGTTCGCCAATCGCGCCGAAGTGCATGCGCAGGTTGGCGTGCGAAAAGCTCTGCGCCAGTTGGGTAATGGCCACCACCATCACGAACTGCGCGGGCGGCACGCCCACCAGTTGCGACACGAACACGACCAGCACGTCGCGCAGCATGTCGTCCAGCAAGTGGTTGCGGTCGTCGCTCCAGATCGTCATCTGGCGTTGGCTGTGATGCACGGCGTGCAGCGCCCAGAGCCAGCCGAAACGATGCTGCGCGCGATGGTAGAAATAATCGACCGCGTCAAACAGCAGCAGGTAGATGATCAGGCTGACCCAGGCCTTGTCGGTAACGCCGGGCCAGTACTGGTCCAGCTGAAACGGCGCAAAGCCCCAGATGTGCAACTGGCCGAACACGCTGTCCCAGAAGGGATCGATCGTGAAGAACAGCGCCAGCCGGAACACGCCCAGGCGATGGATCAGCGTGTAGAGCACGTCGATGCCGATCTGGCGGCGGTCGGTGACGGCTTCAACGGGCCGCAGGCGTTGCAGCGGGCCGAACACCAGCACCAGGACGGCGATCTGCACCAGGCCGACCAGCAGCCACATGGTGGCGTCGTAGCCGTCTTCGATGAAGTTGCTCAGCCCCAAATGGAACAGAGCGGGCTGGATCAGCGTCTCGAAGAGCCATTGCTGGCAAGCCCCGAAGAATTGACTAAGCGTATCCATAATCAATGATGCGTAGCGATCCAATCGCGATAAGCGGGATGCGTGTTCAAGGTAGCGAAACAATAGCCCTTCTGCTGCAAGCCCACAATCAAGGGCTCCAGCACCGCGGGCGCCCAGGGGTCCTGGCGCGACCAGATGCCCAGATGCGCCAACAGGATGTCGCCGGGCTTGATGGTGCGCAGCGCCTGGTCCAGCAGCTTGGCATTGGGGAATTTGTCGCTGGGCAACTCATCGCCCAGGAAGCCGGCAGGCGCCCAGCCCACGTGTTCGTAGCCGCAGGCCTTGGCCGCCTTCAGCAAAGCGGGCGAGGTCTTGCCGCCCGGCGCACGGTAGATCGGCAGCATGTTCTGGCCCGTCATCTGATGGAAACGGGTGGCGGAACGCTTGATCTCGGCGCAGTACTGCTCGGCCGTCCACTGCGCCGTCTTGCCCGTGTCGGGGCCGGCGCTGGGCTTCACGCGGAACTTGCCGCCGGGCAGGTCGCCCTGCCAGTAGACGTGGTCATAGGTGTGCGAGCCAAAGGCGTGGCCTTCGGCCGCGCGCGCCTTCCACCACGGCGCCCACACGTCGTCCAGGCTCGAGCCCTCGGTCTTCGTGCGTTCGTTGGCCAGGAAGAACGTGACCTTCACGTGATGGCGGTTGAGCACGTCGGCGATCAGCGGCGCAACACCCATGTGGCCGGTGTCGAACGTCAGGTAGACGGGTTTGTCGCAGGTGGCCTGCACCGGGGCGGCGTTTGCCATCGGGACGGCAATAGCGAGACAGATGGCCAGAACGCTTTTCGCCGCCGGGCCGCCCCAAGGCGAAAAAGCCCCCTTGGGGGGCAGCAAGCTCGCGACAGCGGGCGCGGCGTGGGGGCCTTTAACGCGTTGGCGCATGGTTCAGCGTCCAGACGCCGTGAGGCGACTTGCCCACCGTCACCTGGTTCACGACCTTCTTCTGCTCCAGGTCCACCACCGTCAGCTTGCGCGCCCAGCGCGACGTGACCAGCAGCGTCTTGCCGTCGGCCAGCACGTCCATGCAGTCCGGGCCGCCCGGCACGGGGAACGTGTCGGCAACCGTCAGCGTCTGCATGTCGATGCGACTGATGGAGTTGGCGGTGCGGTTGCTGACGAACAGGTGGCGCTTGTCGCCCTGCGCGCGGAACGCGTGTGCGCCGGCCGCAGTCGGGATGCGTTTGACCAGCTTGGCCGGGCCGTTGCTGACGTCATAGGCTTCGACGAAGGAGTCGCCCGTCAGCGCCACCAGCAGGGTCTTCTGGTCGGGCGTCAGGAACACGTCGGCCGGCGTCTTGCCTACCGACACCGTCCACTTGGGCGTCTGCGTGGCCAGATCGATGGCGATCAGCTGGTCGCTGTCTTGCAGCGTCACGTAGGCCGTGGTGCTTTTCTTGTCGATCATGATGTGGCTGGGCGTCTTGCCCGCCGGCACGCGCTTGACGAGTTTCAGCTCGGCGCCCTTTTGCTGCGGCTGCCAGGCGTAGATGTCGATGTGATCCAGGCGGTTGGCCGCCGTGACGAACCACTTCATGTCCGGCGAGAACTGCAACTGGTAGGGGTCGACGATGCCGGTCAGCGTGCGCTGCACTTCACCCGTCTTGGGGTCCATCATCGTGATGGTGTTGCCGGTAGCGTTGGCCACCATCAGCGACTTCTCATCAGGCGTCAGGTACAGGTGATGCGGCTCTTTGCCGGTGGGCACGCGCCGCACTTCCTTGTAGGTGACCGGGTCGATGATGCTGACGTTGGCGTCCAGGGAATTCAGGACGAAAATCGGGGCCGATGCCGCCGCTGCGCTAAGCGCCATCCCCACGCCTGCCAGGGCGTAGCGGACAAAATGCATGAGATTCAATTTCAAGGTCCGGCAAGTAAGGATCGGGCACCGATCCCAATGGTCGCCATTTTAGGCACAGCGGCCTTTCAAAAGGGCAACAAGCAGGGGTTTGGCGACAAACGAATGCGCCTGTTGCCGTCCAGCAACAACCCCTGCCCGAAGCGTCCCCCGAATCGCCAAAAAATCATTTGGTTCCAACGGGTTGCGCGTCGGCGTCGACCCACGCGCCAGCGGTGATATCGCGTTCGCGCAAGGCCGCTGCACGGGATGCGGATGACGGCCCCAGGTCCGATTCCAGCACCCCGCCTTGCGGGCCGATGACAAAGGTGCCGATGCCGGTGCGTCCGTACTGCGCGGGCCACGCGACGATGCGGTATGCCGTGTCCTGGCTGCCCGGCAACACCTTGAAGCGATAACCGGAATAGGCATCCGCCACCGGGGTTTCCGGCCCCATGACGAGCGCGTCCGGCCCAAACGCCTGCTCGGGCGCGCCGGGCACTTCGGGCCAGTACAGGCCGTCCATGCTGCCGGGCCGGCTGACGAGGCGGCTCGCATAACGGCCCTGGCCCACGCCTTGCATGTATCGGGTCTGCGCCGCCTGCAATTGCTTCAAGGCTTCGATGGCGCTCAATTCATTGCGGCCAATCGTGCGGCGCTGGATTTCCGCTTTGCCCGCTGCCGGGTCGAAACGCCAACCCTTGCCCGACTGCACGATCGGCACGGGCATCGTCCAGCCGGAATCTCCCACCGCCAGCCAGGAACGGCCGCCGTCGGCGATGATCTCGTGCTTCTTTGCCCAGGCCGACAGGAATCGGTAGATGTCGTCCTGCGCCACGCCGCCCGGCACGATCTGGTTATGGTTTGGCCCCAGCACCTTGGCCATGGCGGCGGAATCGCTGGTGGCCAGCGCGTCGGCAAAGGCGTCGGCCGCGGCCTGCGACGTCGGATACACGCTTTGCGCCGCCACCGGCGCGGCCAAGCCCAGCGCCAACAATGTTGCGGCGCTTAGCGTACGGGCACGAACCCAGGCATTCGTCATGAAAGCTCCCTTGTCCATGGTGCTTACCTCCGGCCGCCGAAATGACCGCCGCCGCCGCCACCCGCACGTCCGCTGCCGCCGCCGCTAGCCCGATGTCCGCCACCGCCGCCGCCCCGATTCATCTCGCTGCGTTGGCTCTGCTGGCGCATCCGGTCGCCGTTGCCGGCGTCGTGCAGCGCGCTGCTGCTGTTGGAGGCGCGGGCACGATCGCGGGCGGCGGATTCGTCCGCGCGCTGGCGTTGGGCCGCTGCCTGGTGGTCCTGCGTGGAAACGCTGGAAGAACGTGGTGTGTGGTTGGCGCCGCTTTGCGCCCGGTCGCGGGAGCCTTGCCCGGCGCCTGCGTTGGCGCCTTGTCCACGGCTGGCCGCCGCGTCACCACCCCGGCCTGCCGCACCCTCACCACCCCGGTCCGCCGCAGCCTGGCCGCCTCGACCTGCGGCGCCCTCGCCGCCTCGCCCGGCTGCGCCCTCGCCGCCCCGGCCCGCTGCGCCTTGGCCGCGTGCCCCGCCCCGTTCTTCATGACCGGCTATCGATTGCCCCGTGCGCCCCTCGAAAGACTGCGCGGCGCGGTCACGTGCGGCTTCCCGGGAATTCGCTGCGGGCGCGGCGCCGGCAGCGCGGCCGCCCTGGCTCTGCCCAAGCCCCTGCCCTTGCCTCTGACCCTGCGCTGCCTGGCGGTTCTGCAAACCCGCCTGGCGTTGGCTGTCGAAACGCTGGCGGTTGCCCGCATCCGCATAGGGCGTGTTGCCGCGGTTGGCCGGGTTGTGCTGCCACGACACGTTGTTGTTTCTGGCGTTGTCGATCCGGTTATTGACGTTGATGTTATTGTAGCGGTTCACGTCGATATCAACGTCGTTGTGTCCCCAGTTGAATCCGCCCCACATCGAATTCACGGCCGCCACCCCCAGGCCAAACCCGATGCCGGATACAAGCGCGGTCGCAAATACCGAGCCCGGAGGCGGGGGATAGTAATAAGGCGGATACGACGGATAGGACCACGCCCCGTACACCACCGTCGGGTTGTAGCTGGGCACATAGACCACTTGCGGGTCGGTCGGCTCAATCACCACCACCGTCTTGTTGGTGTCGGTGGTCGTGGACTTCACCGTCTGCTGCGGCGTGCTCTTCAGGTTGCCGGCCTTTTGCGCTTGCGTGCGCAGCCGCTGAACCGAATCCATCACCCCGTCCGGCTGCGCCAGGAAGGCGTCGCCCACGGATTTCACCCAGTCGGGCTGACGCCCCATCATGTCCATGACGGAAGGAAACGCCACCAGGGATTTGACGCTGGGGTCCCAGCTTTCGCCTTCAACCGCCTTGACCGCCGCATCGCCCGACTCGGACGTATGCGCCGCCGACCATTTGGCCGCAGCGGCAATGTCGTCGGGGTACGTGGCCCCCATCAGGATTTGTGACAGCAGCGAATCAGGGTACAGCGCCACCGGCGCCATCAGCTGATCCAACTGCCCATTGTCCAGCTTGGTCTGCGCCACGGCGGGCAGGCAGACTGCAAGCCCCAGGCACAACCAGCCGATGAACCACCTTTGCAGTCGACGCATGAACCGTTCTCCGTGTAGCAACGCATGAAGCTGAACACCAGGAAGAAACCGCCGGATAACGCGCTGACAATATATGCCTAACGCCGGCGCAGGGGAAGCGCCGGCGCCAATCTCGCTTTCTTACAGTTTGGCGACGGACACCTCGGTGGCTTTGACGAAGGCCAGCACCTCGGTGCCGACTTGCAGGTCCAGTTCCTTCACGGAACGCGTGGTGATCACGGACGTGACGATACCTGCCGGCGTGTCCACGTCCACTTCGGACACCACCGGTCCCAGGATGATTTCCTTGATCTTGCCGCGGAACTGGTTACGGGCGTTGATGGATTGAATGCTCATGGCTTGCTCCTGATGAAAGGGTCGGCGCCATCGGGGCGCCACGTAAAAGGGAAATGACTGACGGCGCTACACCGCCAGCCGCAAATGCCGAATCTGGATCACGGGCGCAAGCGGCCGGTCGGTCAACGGCGGCTCTGCTTCTTTCAAGATGGCGCGCAACACCCGCGCGGCCAGCGCGGCAAAAGCGGCGGAACCGCGTGCGCGCGGGCGCGTCAATGCCACGCGCTCGTCAAAAATCACCGCACCCTCGTCGATCACCACAATGCGATCGGCCAGCGCCACGGCTTCGTGCACGTCACGCGTGGCCAGCACGGACGTAAAACCGCCGCGCTGCCACGCCTGTTCGATCAGCGCTTGCGCGTCGATGCGCGACAGCGCATCCAGCCCGCTTAACGGGTCATCCAGCAACAACAGGCCGGGTTGGCGCAATAGCGCTCGCGCCAACGCCACGCGCTGGCGCTGCGCAGCATTCAACTGCGCCGGCCAGTCGCTGGCGTGTTCCGCCAAGCCCACTTGCCGCAGCGCATCAAGCGCCCGGCCCCGCGCATCGCCCGGCACACCCAGCGCCACGTTCTGCCACACGCGCTTCCACGGCAGCAGCCGGTCTTCGGGAAACACCAGCCGCACCCGTTCGTCGGACGCCCATTGCGGAAAGTTGTCGAACAGCACGGGCGAACGCGTGGGCGGCCCCCCCTGCGCGCCGCTTGGCCGGTCAAGACCCGCCAGAATGCGCAGCAACCTGCTCTTTCCCGCGCCGCCACGTCCCACGACGGCCACGAACTCGCCCGCGGCAATATCCAGATCCAGCCCCTTGAGCACCACGCGCGCGCCATCCCGCTTGGCCAGCTTGCGCAGGCTGATGCGCAGCGGCCGGCCGGGTTCCTCCACGGGCGCGTCCGCGTCATCGCGCCGCGTCCGGTCAGGCACCTCCAGATGCTGCAACAGCTCGAACTCCTGCGGCGGGATGAACATCAGCGTGCCGGCCGCCACCCTAGCGGGCCGCCTCCAGCTTTTGCTGATAATCGGTCTTCACGAAACCCGCAAATGACTTATCGGTCACCGCCAGGAATTCGCGCGACGCGTAAGCCGCCGCGATGTCTTTCACATACGGCTTGCCGATATCAGCGGTGCGCACGGCGACCAGGTTCTGGTAGGTGGGCGTGGTCTTCTCCAGCGCCAGCGCCGAGGTCAGCTTCAGGCCCGAGGCCAGCGCAAAGTTGCCGTTCACAAACGAGTAATCGGTGTCGTCCAGCGAACGCGGCAACTGCGCCGCTTCAAGCGGAATCAGCTTGATCTTCTTCACGTTCACGGCCACGTCCTTTTCTGACGCCTGCAAGGGGTCGTAGCCATCGCGCAGCTTCACCCAGCCCAGCTCCTGCAACACCACCAGCGCACGCGCCTGATTGGTCGGGTCGTTCGGCAAGGCCACGGTGACGCCGTCAGGCGCCGCGTCCACGCTATTGTATTTCTTGCTGTAGATGGCGATGGGCGCAGTGGGCACCTTCACCAGCTCGGACAGCGCCAGCTTGTTCTTGGCCGCGAAGTTCTTCAGATACACCTCGTGCTGAAACGCGTTGGCGTCCAACGCGCCCTGCGCCAGCGCGAAGTTGGGCTGGATGTAGTCGTTGAATTCCACGATCTTGACCGTGTAGCCCTGCTTTTCCAGGATGGGCTTGATGCCAAGTTTGATCTGGTCGCTGTACGGCCCGGCCGTGGCGCCGAACACGATTTCTTTCTTCGCGGGGTCGGCAGCATGCGCCGCACCGAGGGTCAGCGCGGCCAGCGCCGCGAACAGGGCAAGTCGAGGGAATGACATGTGAGTCCTCAAGCGTTCAACGCTTGTCGATATGGCGCGCGACGGTATTGCCCGCTACCTGAATGATTTGCACCAGCACGACAAGCAGCGCCACGGTCAGCACCATCACGTCGGTCTGGAAGCGGTAGTAGCCGTAGCGAATGGCCAGGTCGCCGATGCCGCCGCCGCCCACCACGCCGGCCACCGCCGAATAGGAAAGAAAGCTCACGGCCAGCACCGTCAAGGCAAGCACCAGGCCAGAGCGCGCCTCAACGAGCAGCACGCGCCGCACAATCTGAAGCTCCGACGCGCCGGCCGCATGGGCGGCCTCGATCACGCCGCGCGGCACTTCCCGCAGGCATTGCTCGACCAGGCGGGCAAAGTAAGGAATGGCCGCGAAAGACAGCGGCACCGCCGCCGCAACGGGACCGATCGACGTGCCCGCAATCGCACGCGTAAACGGCACCAGCGCCACCAGCAAAATGATGAACGGAAACGAACGCACCGTATTCACCGTCCAGCTCAGCAGCCGATGCAACACCGGACGGTCCAGCGACTGGCCGGGCCCCGTCAGAAACACCAGCACACCCAACGGCCCTCCAAACAGAATGGACGCAGCCAACGCGATGGCCAGCATCAGAAACGTCTGGCCGACCGCCACGCCCAGTTCGGGCAGCAACTGCACAAAGGTATCCAGCATTACGCAACCTCTTCATACGGGTGGGTGGCCTCGCGGATGAGCTCGCGGCCCAGCGCGGACGACAGGTGCACGTTGGCGCCCGAGATTTCTGCCTGCTCAAGCACGCGGCCGTCTTCCATCACCGCCACATGGCGGCATAGCGCGCGCACGACGGCGAGTTCGTGTGTGACGATCACAATCGTCACGCCCAGCCGCTTGTTGACGTCGCGCAGCACGGCGAGCACGGAACGCGTGGTCTCGGGGTCCAGCGCGGAAGTGGGCTCGTCGCACAGCAGCACCGCGGGCTCGCTGGCCAAGGCGCGTGCGATCGCCACGCGCTGCTTCTGGCCGCCCGACAATTGCGCGGGGTAGCTGGCGATCTTGTCGGTCAGGCCCACGATGTCCAGGCAGTCGCGCACGCGCGCCGCAATCTGTTCGCGGCTGCGTCCGCCATGCACGCGCAATGCAAAGGCCACGTTCTCGAACACGGTCTCGTTTTGCAGCAGATTGAATTGCTGAAAGATCATGCCGATGTTCTGCCGGGCGCCTCGCAGCGCGCGCTTGGGCAGCGCCGTCAATTCCGTGCCGGCCACATGCACCGCGCCTTCGTCTGGCCGTTCCAGCAGGTTGATCAGGCGCAGCAGCGTGGACTTGCCCGCGCCGCTTTTGCCGATGATGCCGAAGGTGTCGCCCGCGCGAATCGACAAGGACACATCGCGCACGGCATCGAAGCGGCCCGCGCGCGTGGCGTAGGCCTTGCTGACGGCGTCCAGCCGGATCACGGTCTGCGGCGCGCTGGGAAGAGAAGAAATCTGGGTCATCGGGAAGGCATCAGGAGTAAGCGGTGGGTTCAGGAATCTGGTCCAGCAGCGCGTAGCGGCCCAGATCGCGGACCTTGTAGGCCACCGGGTCGTGCAACGTGTGCACGCGCGCATTGCGCCAGAAGCGGTCGTAGCCGAAACGCGCGGCGGTGGAACTGGCGCCGGTGACGTCGAACAATTCCGACCCCACTTCCAGCGCGGCGCGATGCGCCAGCACCTTGGCTTGTGCGCCCGCCACCGCCACCCGGCCGCGCTCGTCCGCCGTCACGGACGGGCCGCGTTCCAAGGCGGCATCCAGCGCCAGACCCGCCTGGTCCGTCAGGGCCTCTGCGGCTTGCAGGCGCAACCAGAACTCGCCGAAGCGCTCCTGCACATACGGGTCGTCGGCATGGCGCTGCACGCCTGCGGCAAACCACGCGCGCGCATCCTCGCGCACATAGCGGCGCGCTTCCTGGAATGCGCCGCGCGCCAGCCCCAGGTACAGATTCGTCATGATCAGCTGCGCCACCTGCGACCGCAGCGTGGCGCGTGGCGTTGCCGTCACGCCCGGCGCTTGCAGCACCTGAATGGCTTCCAGGCGGACGTGGTCGAAACGCACCGTGCCGCTATCGGTCTGGCGTTGTCCGAAGGCATCCCAATCCGGGTTTACGGTAATGCCCTCAGCCCGCGTCGGCACCGCCGCGATCAACGCGGTATCCGACGCCTTGTGCCAGGCAGAAAACGTCAGCACATCCGAACCCACCGAGCCCGAGCTGAAACTCTTCACCCCGTCGATGCGGTAGCCATCCAGTTCGGCGCGCGCAACCACGCGGCGGTCCAGCGGGTTCAGCGCATTGCCCCAGAACAGATTGCGTTCGACGGTGGGTTTCAAGAAATACGCGTGCTGTGCGGGCGTGCCGTAGAGCAGTACGCCGGCGACTTGCAAATGGTGAAAACCAAAGACGTGCGCCAAGGCGCTGTCGGCTTCGGCCAAGCGGCGCACCGCCGCCAACACCGCGGACCAGCTTGCGCCCGCGCCGCCAAATTCTGTTGGCACTGACAAGCGCAGCAAGCCGCTCGCGCGAATCAGTTCACGTTCGTGCGCGGCGTGTCCGCCCTGCCGGTCGCGCTCGACAGCGGTCGCGGCCAACTGCGACGCCAGTGTTTCCAGCGCCTGCGCCGGGTCTGCGGAGAACGCCGGAGTGACATCATCGGCTTCAGCGGCCTGCGCCACGGATGTTGTTCGTATGGCTTGAATCTTGGCCATGGTTGAAATCCTAATAAGCGCCAGCGGCGGGCCGCGCGCGGCTCCAGCGCGACGCATGACGCGACCAGGCAGACAGCAAGCGATCGGCCGCCTGGGCCAGCACGGCGTAAATCAAAAAGGTCAGCACGATGCGGTCAACGGCCGTGCTGCCATCGGGATGGGCCGCCAGGGTGCGAATGGCTTCGACGCCAAGCAGCAAGCCCCACAGCAGCACCAGCGCCCCTCGCAGCCCGGACAGTACCGACGGCAAGGCGCCCAGCAAGATCACGTCGCGCAACAGCGGCCAACGGGCAAGACCTGCCGTGCGGCCCAGCTCGATCAGCGTTGCGTCCACCCCGCGCACCCCTTGGAACGCGGCGGCATACACCGGAAAGAACACGCCCACGGCCAACAGGCCCAGCGTTGCGCCTTCTTTTGTTTCCCCTATTGCGCCCGCGCTCAGCAGCAGCAAGGGAATGCTCGCCAACACCGCCACGCCGCGCAACACGCGCACTCCTGCGTCCAACACGTTGCCGGCCGTGCGCGACAACCCGTTCAGCGCACCCAATGCCACCCCCACGGCGCCGCCCAACAGCAGCGCCACCGACACACGCCACACGCTGACGCGCAGCAGCGCCCATGCGTCGCCCGACCTCCAAGCCTCTGCCGCAGCGGAGACCAACGAAGACGGCGTGGACAGCACCGGCAGCCAGAGCGCAGACATCAGCTTGCCGATTCCTTTGGCACCAGTTCGGTCGCCATGACTTCGCCAAACGGTCCTGTCAGCACCGTGTTGCCCGCGTGGCGCTGGCCCTTGCCAGGCAGCAGCGGAAACACCAGCTCGGCAAAGCGATACGACTCTTCCAGATGCGGATAGCCCGAGAAGATGAAGGTGTCGATGCCCAGATCGGCGTATTCCTGGATGCGGGCGGCGACGGTCTTGGGATCACCCACCAGCGCGGTGCCCGCCCCGCCACGCACCAGCCCCACACCCGCCCACAGGTTTGGAGCGATTTCCAGATGCGAACGGCCGCCCTGCCCGTCGCTAAGCTTTCCGCCATGCAAGGCGGCCATGCGCCGCTGGCCTTCGGAATCCATCTTGGCAAACGCTGCTTGCGCCGCGCTCACCGCGTCTTCGCTCAAGTGGCTGATGAGCTCGTCGGCGGCCGCCCATGCCGCTTCTTCCGTTTCGCGCACGATGACGTGCAAGCGGATACCAAAGCGCAAGGTGCGCCCATGCTCCGCCGCCCGTGCACGGATGTCCGCGATTTTCCTGGCCACAGCTTCGGGCGGCTCGCCCCAGGTCAGATAAACGTCCAACTGCTCGGCGGCCAGCGCATGTGCGGCCTCGGACGAGCCACCGAAGTACAAAGGCGGATACGGCCTTTGCACGGGCGGATAAATCACCTTGCCGCCCTTGGACACCAGCTGTTCGCCTTCGAAGCTGTAGCCTTCGGCCTGATGGCTGTTTTCCAGAATGCCGCGCCAGATGTGCAGATAGTCAGCCGTGATGGCGTAGCGCTCGTCATGGCTGACAAAGACACCGTCGCCTTCCAGCTCACCCGGGTCGCCGCCCGTCACCACGTTGACCAGCAAACGCCCTTCGGACAGACGGTCAAACGTGGCGGCCATGCGCGCCGACACCTGCGGGGAGCTGACGCCGGGGCGTATCGCCACCAGAAACTTCAACCGGCGCGTGGCGCCGATGAGGCTGGACGCCACGACCCACGCATCTTCGCAAGACCTGCCGGTGGGCAGCAGCACGCCGTCATAGCCCAGCGTGTCGGCCGCTACCGCGACCTGACGAAAGTAGTCATAGCTTGCCGCGCGCGCGCCCTGGCTGGTGCCAAGGTAGCGCGAGTCGCCATGCGTGGGAATGAACCAGAAAACATCCATGTGCAGCTCCGGGTCAGACGCTGAACCCGCCCGCAAGCGCGAGGCGGCCCAGGTCATAGGCTTCGTTGACAACGATGGTGCGCGGCAGCACCTGCTCGCTCAAGCGGTCAACGGCGTCGTCCAGGCGCGCGCGCACGTCATCGTCGATATGAATGGCGCCGTCATCATCGACGCGCACCTGCTTGTCGGTGGCGTACACGCCTGCCAGGATGTGGCGGGCGCCCAGCGCCGACAACACCGGCTTCAGCCCGTATTCCAGCGCCAGCAAATGCGCAGGGCTTCCGCCCGTGGCAATCGGCAGCACCACCTTGCCGGCCAGCGCCTTCTCATCCAACAGATCCAGCACGGCCTTCAGCCCGCCGGCGAACGAAGCCTTGTAGACCGGCGTCGAAATCAGCACCGCATCCGCGGCGCCAACCCGCGCCCGCAACGCGCCGGCGGCCGCGCCCGAGTAATGGCCTTCAATCAATTCTTCGGCCGGAATATCGCGCAAGCCCAGTTCACTGACACCCAGCCCCAACGCGCGCAACCGTTGCGCGGCATGGCGAAGCAAAGCAGAAGACCGGGAACGCTGAGACGGGCTGCCCGTCAAGGTAAGGATGCTCATGGGGGTTCGCAAAGGTCGCGTCAGAACGCAGGAATGAGGGAACCCTTGAATTCCTTCTCGATGTAGGCGCGCACTTCGGGCGACTGGTAGGCAGACACCAGTTTCTTCACCCAAGGCTCGTCGCGGTCTTTGGTGCGGACAGCGATCAAGTTCGCATAGGGGCCGTCAGCCGCCTCACGGCCAATAGCGTCACGGGCAGGCACCAGGCCAGCTTGTTCGGCGTAGTCGTTGTTGATGGAGGCCGCCGTCAAGTCATCCAGCGAACGCGGCAATTGCGCGGCATCCAGCGCCACCAGCTTGATCTTGCGCGGGTTGGATACGACGTCCAGCGGCGTGGCGGTGTTCTTCTGTTCGGCTTCGGGCTTCAGCGTGATGAGCTTGTAGGCAGCCAGCAAGCGAAGCGCGCGGTTGCCATTGGACGGGTCGTTCTGAATGCCAACAGACGCGCCTTCAGGCAGGTCGTTGAGTGATTTGATTTTGCGCGAGTAGAAGCCCAGCGGCGCCGTGATCGTCAGGCCAACCGGAACAATATCGAAGCCGCGGGCTTTGATCTGATTGTCGAGAAACGGCTTGTGTTGAAAGGCGTTGGCATCGAGGTCACCGGCGTTGAGGGCCGCGTTCGGAAGCTGATAGTCGTTGAACTTGACGAGCTTGATGGTGAGGCCGTCACGGGCGGCGACTTTCTGAACAACATCGAATATCTTTTCCGCCGTGCCGACAGAGATGCCAACGGTGATGGTGGATTTATCTGCGGCGTGTGCGGGGGTGATGAACGGAATCGCGAGGAGTGAGGCGGCTAACAGGTAACGAAGCGAGGGCATGATTTTTGGCTCGGAGCGAGAGATGATTTGAGGATTCTGGCACCGGGATGAGATGGCGAAAAATACTTAGTCGGTATGAGGTTATGTGTGCGCGCACCCACCACAACTCAATACACCCGCACTCCCCGCTTACCCACATGCTCCAACGGCAGCTCCCCCCTACCCGCCCCAAACAGCTTCTCCCGTAACCCCCCTTCCGAGTAAGCCGTCTTATAAGCCCCCCGTTCCTGCAACTCCGGAATCACCAGATCCACAAAGTCCTCATAGCACTCCGGCGTCACCGTCCTGGCCACATTGAACCCATCAATATCCGTCTCAGCCACCCAAGACTCCAACTCGTCCGCCACTTGCGACGCGCTACCCACCAGCGCCGGATATCTCCCCCCCAACGCCATATCGGCAAGCAGATCCGTCACCGTCCGATCCGTTCTCGACACCGTCAGATTCTTCACCGCCGACTCAATCGCGTTGTTCTTCACATACCGGATTGGCTCGTCCGCCGCATAACGTGAAAAGTCGATGCCCGTAGAACTTGCGTAATGCGCCAGCCCCGCCTCCGGATTCGCATACCGCAAATACTCCGAATGCTTCTCCCGAGCCTCGGCTTCCGTCTTGCCCACCACCGCCGTCACCCCCATGAAGAACTTGATATCACGCGGATCACGCCCCTCGCGCGCCACCGACTCGCGCACGCTTGCCACCAGCTTACGCAAGCCTTCCTTCGTCTGGCTCGACACAAATACGCACTCCGCATGACGTGCCGCAAACGCTTGGCCCCGGCCCGACGAGCCTGCCTGATACAGCACCGGCGTGCGCTGCCGCGACGGTTCCGACAGGTGATAGCCCTGCACCTTGTAGTACTTGCCCTCGTGATCAATTCGCCGCACCGCATCCGGGCTCGCATACACACGCGCACGCTTGTCTGCCTTCACCGCATCGCGGTCCCAGCTTTCTTCCCACAGTTTGTAGGCCACCTCCAGAAACTCATCCGCGCGGTCATAGCGTTCATCGTGCGCAATCTGTTCCGACAAGCCCATCGCACGCGCGGCGCTTTCCAGATAGCCCGTCACGATGTTCCAGCCGATGCGGCCGTTGCTCAGGTGGTCCAGCGTGGAAAAGCGACGCGCCAGCAGATACGGCGCTTCGTAAGTCAGGTTCACCGTCACACCAAAGCCCAGGTGCTGCGTCACCGCCGCCATCGCCGACACCGTCAGCAGCGGGTCATTCACCGGCAGCTGAATCGATTCCCGCAACGTCAGGTCCGCCGAGTCCTGGTACACGTCATACACGCCCACGATGTCAGCCAGAAACAAGCCGTCGAACAGGCCTCGTTCCAGCAACTTCGCAAGGTGCGTCCAGTATTCCAGCGTCTTGTATTGCGTGGACGTGTCTCGCGGATGCGTCCACAAACCGTGATTGATGTGGCCGACGCAATTCATGTTGAACGCGTTGAGCAGGATTTTCTTTTTCGCCATGAAAGTTGGCTCCGTCAGGATCAGGTGGTGCCCACGCGGCCGTGCGCAATGTCGTTCAGGTAGTAATTGCCCACCGCGTGCCGCTTCCAGCGCACCGGATCGTGCAGCGTGTGCGTGCGGGCATTGCGCCAGTGGCGGTCAAGATTCAGGTGGTCCAGCGTGGATTGCGTGCCCGCCAGCTCGAATAGCTTGGTGCCTGCGGCCAGCGAGGCTTCGGTCGTCAACACACGGGCCTCCGCCACCGCGATGGCGGCGGCGGCCACGTTGGCGGCGGTGCCGTCGGCCGTAGCCACATCCAGAATGCGGCCGGCGCGGGCGACCAGCGCGCGCGCCGCTTCCAGCCGGATGGACAGGCGGCCGAACTCGCTGATCGTCAGCGGATCATCGGCGGCACGTTCAACGTTGGCGTCGATCCACGGACGCGACCGTTCGCGCACAAAGCTCAGCGCGTCTTGCAACGCGGCCTGGCCGATGCCCAAATCGATAGCGGCGTGGATGATCTGCGCCAGCGGCTTGATCGTGTTCGGGGGGGCCACCGGATCGGCCAGCAGCAACACGTCTTCGGCAAGCACCGCCACGTCGGTGAAATGCACGGTGCCGCTGCCCGTGACGCGCTGGCCAAAGCCTGACCAGTCGTCGATGACTTCCACACCGGGGCTGTCGCGGCGCACGATGGCCAGGCGCTGAATGCCGTCGCCATCCACAGTGGCCGTCGGTATCCACTGCGCGTACAGCGCGCCCGTGCAATAGAACTTGCTGCCGTTGATGCGCCATCCGCCCGCGCCATCCGGGTCCAGCCGGGTGCGGCGCTCGGCTGCCGTGCGCGTGCCGGTTTCGGCCAATGCGTTGCCGAAGCGTTCACCCGCCAGCGCGCGTGCGTAGAAGCGGCGCTGCTGGTCGGCGCTGCCGTTCACGCGCAACACTTCCAGCGCGTAGTAGTGATTCTGCGGAGTCTGGCCCAACGAGCCATCGGCGGCCGAGATGATGGCGGTGATTTCGGCCAGCGTCACGCGCGACACGCCCGCGCCGCCATGCTCGCGCGGCACGGTGATGCCCCACAGGCCCGACAAGGAATAGCGCTCCAGCTCCGCCAGCGGCAGACGCCGTTCGCGGTCGCGTTGGGAGGCTTCGCGTGCGAAGTCTTCGGCCAGCGCCCGCGCTACCGACAACGCTTGCGCACCCGACTCGATGACAGCGGCGCGGCGCGGCGCCAACGTGGATATTTTCTCGTGCGTCATCGCGTCAGATCCAGGAATGGCGGTTGGGGCGCTGGCCGTTAAGCACGTAGTGGCCCACCGCGTGATACTTCCAACGCACGGGGTCGTGCAGCGTGTGCGTGCGCGCGTTGCGCCAATGACGGTCCAGATTGAACTCGGCCAGCGACGCCCGCGCACCGCTCAGTTCGAACAGCTTTTCGCTGGCCGCCAGCGCAATCTCGGTAGACAACGCCTTGGCGCGCGCCACGGAGATCGACGCGGCGGCAACGTCGTCTCCGTTCAGCGCGCGCCCACGGGCATCGTCCAGGTGCTGCGCAGCTTCCGTCAGCAAGGCCTGGGCCGCATGCAGTTCGATGTAAAGCTGCCCCACGTCCGCAATCACATACGGGTCTTGCGTGGCGCGTTCAACGTTGGCCTCTACCCACGGACGCGAGCGCTCGCGCAGAAACGCCACCGCGTCTTGCAACGCCCCTTCGGCGATGCCGACGTCGATGGCAGCCTGCATTAGTTGCGCGAATGGCCCGATCAACACGAAGGCCTGCTGAGCTTGCCAGGCAGGCAAGATGGCATGAGGTTCGACACGCACGTTATCCAGCAGCACCGTGCCGCTGGCCGTGGTGCGTTGGCCGAAGCTGGACCAATCGTCCACGACGGACAGCCCCGGCGCACCGCGCTCCAGAATCACGGTCACCAGCCGGCCTTCGGTGTCCAACACCTTGGCGGGTATCCAGTGCGCGAATAACGCGCCCGTTGAATAGAACTTGCGTCCACTGACGCGGTAGCCGTCACCATCGGGCGTGAGCCGCGCTTCGATATCGCTAGTGTGTTTCGTATGCCGCTCGGGGCCCGCATTACCCAGCCGGTAGCCGTCCAGCACGCCGTCGTAGTAGCGGCGCTGCTGCGCGGGCGTGCCGGTCAGGCGAAGCAAATTGAGGAAGCCAAAATGGTTTTGCGGAATCTGGCCCAACGACGGGTCAGCGGCGCTGATGATGCGAAACACATCGGCCAGCGTCACATGCGACACCTCTGCGCCGCCATATTCGCTCGGCACGGTGATGCCGCCCAATCCGCTTGCCGTATAGCGTTCGATCTCTCGCCAAGGCAGCCCGCGTTCGCGGTCGCGTTCTGCCGCACCCAACGCGAAGTCGGCGGCCAGCTCGTGCGCGGAGGCAATGGCCTGGGCATCGTCATGAATGCGGGCCGGGCGTATCCGCCGCGGCGCCTGATCCGGTTCGTGGTGGGGTGAAAGGCTTGAAGCCGTATTGCTGGACCCGTGCGGCATGGTGCGCCCCGGCGTTGAGGAAACATGCAGCCTATCGGCGCGCCATCACACGCGGAAGGACGGATTTCTCATGCGGTTATTTGAAATCGGTATATGCGCGCGGCGCGCCCGTTGCCTACTGTTAGCAGCGCGCATAGGCACATATCGACATGACCAAAGAATGTTTGCGGGCGGCGTCAGCGCTTGCTTAGAGTCGAGACTTTTCCGCGTCCGACACCTGCCATGCCTGAACTGGACCTGCCCCGCTTGCCTCTGACGCTGGACTATGACGGCGCCTTGGAGGCGCGCTTGTTCGACGACATCCGGCTGGTTGTCGCGCCCAACATTCCTGCCGTGCGTCTGGAGCCACCGCGTGATCTGGCTACGGCCGAAGAGCGCCACGCTGCCGCTGATTACGCCATCTGGAACACGGTGCACGACTTGTTCATCACCCAGGTCGCCGCGCAGGCGATTGCTGGCCCGTTCAAGGAGGACACCGGCTTTCAATTCGCCCTGGCGCGCCAGCTGGGCGACGACGCGGCGCACGCAGAGTTTTCGCTCGGCCGCGCGACGGTGCTGCTAGGCGCATCGCCGCTGGCTGCTGTTGAGCAAGGCGTGCAGGAAGCCTGGGATCTCGTTGGCGGCTTCGCGCTGCGCAATTGGCAGAACTTCCTGGCCTGGCAATTCCATTACGAGCACTACATCCTGGCGCGGCTGTTCGTGAACCGGCGCACGGCACGCGTGCTGGACGCGGGACATCGGGAATTCGGCGAGAACCGCATCCTGCCCGATGAAGAAGCGCACCGCATCCGCATCACGCAATGGTGGCTGGAAAAACTGGCGCGCACCGACCCCGCACAACGCGAAGACTGGGTCGCAGGGCTGATCCAGGCTGACGAGGACGTGCAGCGCCTGCTGGGCCCCTATCTGCGCGATTCCTGGCAGTTGAACCTGCGCGCCACCGGTCTGGACACCCGCAACCATGTTGCGCTGTATGACGCCTGGCGCCGCGAACTGCTGGCCACGCTGCTGCGCCTGGACCCCGACGAACTTCCCGCTCTGACCAGCCTGGCCGCCTGACACCGCCGGCACTCTCTTCCAAAGAAGGAAACCTTCATGACGCAGCAACTGCCTCCGGGCGGCCATCTCGACCCGCAAGACGAACCGACCAACCCGCTGCGCCGCTGGCTGCTGAGCGCCGGCGCGCTGATGGGCGCGGGTGCGCTGTTTCCCAACGTGATCTTCGCGCCCGCTTATGCCGACACCCAAAGCCTGCCCAACACCGTGGACGGCGCGGCGCGCGGCGGCGTGCTGAACGCCGTGGTCCACCCCGAGCCGCCCACGCTGGCCTTCTACCTGAACTCGTCCACGCCCACCGGCGCCGTGGTCAGCAAGATCTTCGACGGGCTGGTCGAATACGGACCGGACTTGAAGCCGCGCCCGCAACTGGCTGAAAGCTGGGCCGTGTCGGATGACGGCAAGACCATCACGTTCAAGCTGCGCCAAGGCGTCTTGTGGCATGACGGCAAGCCGTTCACGGCGGCCGATGTGAAGTGGTCGGCGGAAGCGGTGTGGTTGAAGCATGCGCCCAGCGCGCGCCGCGTGTTTCAGTACTTGCAGAAGGTGGAAACGCCCGACGACCACACCGTGGTGCTGCACCTGTCGCAACCCACGCCCGTGGCGTTGAACGCCATCGACTCGTTGGGCGCGCCCATTCTGCCGCGCCACCTGTTCGAAGGCACCGACATCCAGAACAACCCCTACAACAACAAGCCGATTGGCACCGGCCCCTTTGTGTTCAAGGAATGGAACCGGGGCAACTACATCGTGCTGGAAAAGAACGACAAGTACTGGCAGCCGGAACGCCCGTACCTGGACCGCATCGTGTGGAAGATCATTCCCGATGTGTCGGGCCGCGCCACGGCGCTGGAGACGGGCGGCGTGGCCTACGGCGAACGCAACCCTGTCGCCTTCACCGATGCCACGCGCCTGTCCAAACTGCCCAAGCTGGCGGTGGACACGTCGGGCTACAACGGCTTTGCCGCCTGGCTGTGGCTGGAAGCGAATCTGCGCGACCCGATTTTGTCGCAGCTGAAAGTGCGCCAGGCCATCGCCCACGCGGTCAACAAGCAAGTGCTGGTGAAGACGGTATGGAACGGCTATGCCGAACCCTTCGTAAGCCCGGTGCCGTCGCTGGTGAAGCCGTATCACAACCCGAACGTGCAGCAGTATCCCTATGACCCGGCGCTGGCGGAAAAGCTGCTGGACGAAGCGGGCTTTCCCCGCAAGGCCGACGGCTGGCGCTTTGCGTTGACGCATGACTACATCCCCTTTGGCGATGACTACCGCCGCACCGGCGAATTCGTGCGTCAGGCGTTGCGCAAGATCGGTATTGACGTCACCTTGCGTGGGCTGGATCTGGCGACGTGGACGCGCAACGTTTTCACCGACTACAACTTCCAGCTGATCAGTTCGTGGGGCACGGTGCTGATCGATCCGCAGCTGGGCGTGGAAACGCGGTACTGGAGCAAGGCCGAAGCGAAAGGCACGCCCTGGTACAACGTGTCGGGCTACAACAACCCCGACATGGACCGCGCGATTGAAGCGGCCCAGGTCGAGACCGATCCGAAAAAGCGCATTGAGCAATACAACGAGGTGCAGCGCCTGGCGCAACGCGACCTGCCGCTGATCGGGCTCTTTGAATTCCGCTGGTTCGGCGTGTGGGACAAGCAGGTGCGCAACGTGACGGACGCGTCCTCACATTCGCGCAACAACTTTGCCAACGTCTGGCTAGGCAAGGCCTGACGGCCGCGGGAACCTCACCATGCGCCTGCCCCGCCCCTTGCGTTACCTGCTTCAGATTCTTTTTGTCGTAGGAGCCACCGCCGTCGCCAATTTCTTCCTGCTCAAGCTGGTGCCGGGGGATCTGGTGGACGTCATCGCCTCTGAAAACAGCGGCATTACGCCGGAACACGTGGCGCAGTTGCGCGTGGCATATGGGCTGGACCAAAGCGTGTGGGCGCAACTGGGCTATTACCTGAAGAGCCTGGCGTCACTGGACCTGGGCTATTCGTTTCGCTATGGCGAGCCGGTGGCCGATCTGATCGCCGGCCGTTTGCCCGCAACGCTGGCGCTGATTGGCACCGGCCTGGCGTTGTCGGTAGCGCTGGGCGTGCTGTTGGGCGTACTGGCCGCCCGGCGCCCCCACGGCGTGCTGGACACCCTGCTGTCGGCCCTGGCCACGGCGGGGTATTCCGCGCCGATGTTCTGGACGGCGCTGATGCTTATCGTAGGCTTTGGCGTGCACCTGAACTGGCTGCCCGTGGGCGGCATCCGCGATGTGGGCGCGGCCTACACCGGCTGGGAAAAGTGGCTGGACTACGCGCGGCACCTGGCGCTGCCGGTGACAACGGTTGCGATCTACTACGTGGCCATCTACGCGCGGCTGTCGCGCGCCTCCATGATTGAAACGCTGCAAGAGGACTACATCCGCACCGCCCGCGCGCGCGGCAACGGCGAAGCGCGGGTGATCTGGCGGCATGCGTTGAAGAACGCCATCCTGCCCGTCATCACCATGCTGGGCTTGCAAAGCAGCGCGTTGCTGGGCGGCAGCATCGTGGTCGAAACCGTGTTCGCGTGGCCGGGCCTGGGCCAGCTGTCGTTCGAAGCCATCGCCAGCCGCGACGTCAATCTGTTGCTGGGCATCCTGCTGATGAGCGCGGCGCTGGTCGCCTTGATGAACATTGCCGTGGATGCCACCTACGGCTTGCTGGACCCTCGGGTAAGAAAGACATGAAGCAGAATCTGCTGGCCGTGCTGCGCCTCTTGCGCGCCCCTTCCGCTGCCGTGGGCGCGGGCATCCTGTTGATCGTGCTGGGCGCTGCCGCAACGGCGTCGTGGCTGTTCCCGGGTGACCCGCTTGAAATGGTCGGCGCGCCCTTTACCTGGCCCGGCGAAGACGTGGAGTTTCCGGCCGGCACCGACCTGATGGGCCGCGACATCCTGGCCGGCCTGTTTCACGGTGCGCGCGTGTCGCTGCTGGTGGGCGGCGCGTCCGCCGCCATCGCGCTTTTCATCGGGCTGATGGTGGGCGCCTTTGCCGGCTATGCGGGGCCGCGCGTCGATGCGGTGCTGATGCGCATCACCGAACTGTTCCAGACGGTGCCGTCCTTCCTGCTGGCGATTGTGCTGGTGGCAATTCTGGGGCCGTCGTTATCCACCATCATCTTCGCGCTGGGCGTGACGTCGTGGACGGGCATCGCGCGCCTGACGCGCGGCGAATTCATCGCGCTGCGTGAACGCGAGTTCGTGCGGGCGGCGCAGACCTTGGGCGCGGGCCATGCGCGCATCATCTTTCTTGAAATTCTGCCCAACGCGTTGCCGCCCATCATCGTGACCACCGCTGTGCTGGTCGCACACGCCATCCTGTCAGAGGCCGGCCTGGCGTTCCTGGGCCTGGGCGACCCCAATGTGGTCAGCTGGGGCAGCATGGTTGGCGCCGGACGCGAGGCGTTGCGCACCGCCTGGTACATGACGGCGCTGCCGGGGTTGACCATCATGGCCACCGTGCTGGCGCTGAACCTGCTGAGCGATGCGGTGAACGACGCGCTCAATCCCAAACTGCGCCGCCATCGGGCCGTTGCGCCCGCCGCCGCGCGCTAGCCCGCCCTGCGAACCATCATGACCACGCTGATCGACATCCAAGGCTTGAACGTGTCCTTTCCCGGGCATCAGGCCGTACGCGGGCTGGACCTGCACATCCATGCTGGCGAAACGCTGGCGCTCGTAGGCGAATCCGGCTGCGGCAAATCCACCACCGCGCTCGCCTTGCTGGGCTTGCTGCCGCGCCATGCGCGCGTCGCTGGCCGTATCGCGTTTAACGGACAGGACCTGTTGGCGCTGACCGAACGCCAGCGCTGCGCCTTGCGCGGCGACCGCATCGCCATGATTTTCCAGGAGCCGATGACAAGCCTGAACCCGGTGCTGACGCTGGGCGAGCAGATTGGCGAGGCACTGCGCCTGCACCGCGGCGCCAGCGCTCGCGCGGCCCGCGCGCGCGCCATCGAATTGCTGGACCTGGTGCGCGTGCCGGAACCGCAGCGCCGCGTGGACGACTATCCGCATCGGCTGTCGGGTGGCCAACGCCAGCGCGCCATGATCGCCGCCGCCATCGCCTGCCAGCCTGCACTGCTGGTGGCGGATGAGCCCACCACGGCGCTGGATGTGACCGTGCAGGCGCAGATTCTGCAATTGCTGGACGACCTGCGCGCCGAGCTTGGCATGGGGCTGCTGCTGATCACCCACGATCTGGCCGTGGTCGGGGAATGGGCGGACCGTGTGGCCGTGATGGTGGGCGGCGAGAAGGTCGAAGAAGGTCCGGCGGCAACACTGCTGAGCCAGCCGCGCCATCCGTACACACAAGGCTTGCTGGGCGCCTCGTTACAGCTGGACGACGCCACCCACTACCGCACGCGCCGCCTGCCGGAAATCCGCACCCGCCTGGACCCGGAGTCTGGGCGGCCGGTGTTTGGCCTGGTCACGCCCCCGCGCGTGGCCGCCGCGGCCAATGACCCCGCGCCGCCCGGCACGCCGCCCTTGCTGCGAGTGGAAAACCTGCGCGTGCAATACGCCACGCGCGAAGGCGCGGCGACGGCGGTGGACGGGGTGTCATTCCAGCTGGCGCCCGGGGAAACCCTGGGGCTGGTCGGCGAATCCGGCTGCGGAAAATCCACCTTGTCGCGCACGCTGGTGCGCCTGCTGACACCGGCGTCCGGCCGCATCCTGCTGCGTGGCGAAGACACCGCGCAACTGGACCGCCGCCGCCTGGCCGCTTACCGCCAGAGCGTGCAAATGATTTTCCAGGACCCGTATGCGTCGCTGAACCCCCGGCATACGGTGAACGACATTCTGGAAGCGGCGCTGCGCATCCACCGTGTGTCGGACCGGCATGAGCGGCGGCGGCGCATCGACCACATCCTGGATGCCGTGGGCTTGCCACGGGCGGCGCTGGCGCGCTATCCCAGCGAGTTCTCGGGCGGGCAACGACAGCGCATCGGCATCGCCCGGGCGCTGGTGCTGCGGCCGGCCGTTGTCATCTGCGACGAGCCAGTGTCCGCGCTGGACGTGTCCGTGCAGGCACAGATTCTGAATCTGCTGGTGGACCTGAAGGCCGAGTTCCGCTTGTCGTACCTGTTCATTTCGCACGATCTGTCGGTGGTGCACTATCTGGCGGACCGGGTGCTGGTGATGAATGCGGGCCGGATCGTGGAAGAAGGCCCCAACGCCACCCTATGGCGCCACCCCCGCCACCCCTACACGCGCAGCCTGATCGACGCACTGCCCCAGGGCCTGGCGACCCGCGACGACGCGTTGCGCCGCCGCGCCTGAAGGCGAGAGCTGCCTCGTCCTTATGCGGGACTGGATTGCCGATAACGGCGAGCCTATACTGATTTCGCCGTTGCTCGACCTTCGTTGCTCGACATTCCTTTTTCTAAAGGAGAAGCGACATGTATCGGCACTTGCTCATCGCCGTGGATGGCTCCCTGCTGTCCGAATCGGCTTTCAAGCGCGCGCTCGTTTTCGCCAAGGAAATGGGCGCGACCATCACCGTTATCCGCGCCATACCGGAGGACCATCTGCTGGTCTATCAGGCCGAGATGCTGGGCACGACCCAAGCGCACCATACTGACCAGGCGCGGAAAAACGCGCAGAGCTATCTGGAAGGCCTGGAGATGGAAGCCCGCCATGCGTTGGTGCCTTGCAGCACCGTTGTCATGGTCAACGATCACCCGCACGAGGCCATCGTCGAGACTGCGAAAAGCGAAGGCTGCGACCTGATCATCATGGGCTCGCACGGGCGGCACGGCATGACCGGCTTTCTGTTGGGCAGTGAAACGCAGCGCGTGCTGAACAAGACGCGGCTACCGGTGCTGGTGTTCCGGTAGCGGCTGCGCAGGCAAAGGTGGCGATGGTGGCGGCGTCCGAGCCGGACGCCGCCAGGCCACGTCGGACCGCGTCAGGCGACAGGCGCCAGCGCGTGTTGGAAGGTGAAGCTGTCGGCGTACAGATGGTCCAGGCTGGCCCCGCGCGCGGCCAGCTGGTGTTTGGCGTCCAGGATCATCGCGGGCGCCCCGCACAGGTAGAAGGCGTGCTCGGACAAGTCGGCGTGGTCTTGCAACACCGCGTCCTGCACATGGCCGCGCCGGCCTTCCCAGCTGGCGCTTGCACGCGACAGCACCGGCACGTAGGTGAATTCGTACAAGCGCCCTGCCCAGCTTGCGATCTCGTCTTGCAGATACAAGTCGGCTTCGGTGCGCATGCCCCAATACAGGCTGACCGGCGGGCAGTCTTCCTTGTCCAGCAAGGATTCCAGAATGGCCTTGATCGGCGCAATGCCGGTGCCCGTGGCCATCATGATGAGCGGACGCCAGTCTTCCTCGTGATAGCTGAACACGCCCAGCGGCGCTTCGATATTCAACGCTGCGCCGGCCTGCGCCTGCCCCAGCCAGTGGTCGGTATACCGGCCGCCGGGAATGCGGCGCACATGGAAATCCAGCAGCCCGCTGGCAGGCGCCGACGCCATCGAAAAACTGCGCGTTTCGCCATCGGGCAGCAGCACATTCATGTACTGGCCCGGCACGTAGTCCAGCGCGTCATCGGGCAGCGCCAACGTCAGATGAATGATGTCGTCCGTGTACGCCTCAATGCGGTGCACGGTGGCCGGCAGCTGGCGCGGCTCGGGAAACTGCTGCCGGCTGCTGGCCACGCTGATGCACAAATCGCTTTCCGGGCGGGCCTGGCAGGCCAGCGCGTAGCCATCGGCGGCTTCCTCGGGCGTCAGGGCCATGGGGAATTCGTCGTAGCGCACGGCGCCGGATTCCAGCTTGATGCGGCAGGTGCCGCAGCCGCCGAACGTGCATTCGTGCGGCAGCTTCACCGCCGCGCGCACGGCGGCGTCCAGCACGGATTCGTCCGGCTCCACAACGAACGCCTCGTCCGTTTCCAGGATATGCACGCGGTATGCCATCGCGGCCTCGCTCGTTTCGTCGTTATTTTTTGATGTCGGCCTGCACCAGCACTTTCATGCCGCGCGGCTCCAGCAGTTCGGCCAATGCCGCCAAGGCGGCCAGGCCGGCTTGCGTGTCCTGTTCGCCGTTGCCGCCGCTCAAGCCCACGCCGCCGATCACCTCGTCATTCACCACGATCGGAAAGCCGCCGACGAACACCGCGAACTTGCCGTCGAAACTCCATTGGATGCCGAAGGCTTCGTTGCCGGGCAGCGCGGGGCCGTTGGGCGGCGTGTTGAACAGATGCGTCGAGCGCTTGTGCCCCGCTGCGGTGAACGCCTTGTTCCACGCAATCTGCGGGCCGGTGATGCGCGCGCCGTCCATGCGTTCCAGCGCGATGGGATAGCCGCCGTCATCCACGATGCAAATGGATTCCAGGACGCCGATAGCTTCCGACTTGGCGATAGCCGCGCGCACCATCAGGCGGGCTTCTTCCAGTTCCAGGCGATAGATCTGCTTCATTTCGTAGCCTCTTTGTTTGCGCGGGTTCAGCCGGCGCGGTAGATGGTTTTGATCTGCGTGTAGAACTCCAGGCCGACGCGTCCCGATTCGCGGAACGTGGAGGTGCTGGAATGCTTCAATCCGCCAAACGGCGCGTTGATCAAGTTGCCGGTGGTGGTGCGGTTGATCTTCACCGTGCCCGCCTGAATGTCGCGGGCGAAGCGGTGCGCGTAGCGCGCGTCGGTGGTGGCGATGGCGGCCGACAAGCCGTATTCGGTGTCGTTGGCTTTGGCGATGGCGTCGTCATAGCCGTCGACTTCGATCAGTGCGATCACCGGGCCGAAGATTTCTTCGCGCGCGATGCGCATCTGCTGCGTCACGTCGGTGAACAGCGCGGGCGTCACGTAATAGCCGCGTTCAAAGCCCGGGCCGGTGAGCACGTCGCCGCCGCACAGGTGCGTGGCTTCCTGCTTGCCCACGGCGATGTAGCTCAGCACGTTGTCCAGCTGCTTGCGCGTGGCCAGCGGACCCAGGTCGAAATTGCCGTCCAGCCCGTTGCCGATGGTCAGCGTCTTGACGCGCGCGACGAGCTTGTCGGTGAACGCCTGGCGCACGCGGGCGTCGACCAGGACGCGGCTGGTGCCGGTGCAGGCCTGCCCGCTCAACGAGAATCCGCCCTTGACCGCCAGGTCTACCGCCCGGTCAAGATCGGCGTCGGCCAGCACGATCAGCGGGTTCTTGCCGCCTAGCTCCATCTGCGTGCGGGTAGTCAGGCCCGCGCTGCGGTGGATCTGTTCGCCTGCGGCGGTCGAGCCGGTAAACGAAATCGCGCGCACGGCGCGCGCGCTGGTGATGGCCGGGCCAACCGCCGACGCCGGGCCGATCACCAGGTTCAGCACGCCCGCGGGCAAGCCCGCCTGCACGAAGGCCTCGGTCAGCCGGTAGCCGGACAACGGCGCATCCGACGACGGCTTGAACACGACGGTGTTGCCGGCGATCAGCGCGGGCGCGATCTTGCGGGCGGGAATCGAAATGGGGAAGTTCCACGGCGAGATCACGGTGACCACGCCCAGCGGCTCGCGCTGGCTGTAGACGACCATGTCGGGATCATCGTTGACGAAGGTTTCACCGGTGAAAGACTGCCCTTCCACCGCATAGAACCGGATCGTCTGCGCCGAGCGCATCACTTCGTCCTTGGCCAGGTTCAGGCTTTTGCCCTCTTCCCGGGTCAGCTCGCGGGCGAAGGCGTCGGCGTGGTCTTCCAGATATTGGGCGGCGCGAAACAGGATGGCAGCGCGCTTGGAGATGGGCACGTCGCGCCAAGCGGCGAACGCGGCGTCGGCGGCGGCCACCGCGCGGCCGGCATCTTCGGCGTCGGACAGGGGGAACAAGCCCACCACGTCGGACGTGTCCGCCGGATTGATATTCGGGGCCGTGCGGCCGGTGGCGCTGGGCACCCAGGCGCCGCCGATGTGATTCATGAAGGCCTGCTGCGAAAGATCGTCCACGGGTGCGCTTCCTTTATTGATACGGAGTGGCCGGATTGGTCGTCTGAGATAGCTTATGAACATTGTATACTTTAATCAGTAGGCGACGATCCGTGGAAACCCTGGCTGATGGGTCAGGGGTCACCGCCAGAGATAAGAAAAAGGGCCCCGCAGGGCCCTTTTTGCCTTCCGGTCCGGGTCAACTCCAGATCAGCACGGCGCAAATCGTCGAAACGAACAGCGCCAGCAACACTGGCAGCAGTAATGCCCGCACGAGCGACAGCACGTTCACCCGCGCAAACCCCGCCACCGCAATCAGTGACGACCACGCGATCAGCGTGCCGCCGCCCGTCCACACCGCGCCCATCTGGCCCACCGCCGCCAGCGTGGCCGGGTCCACGCCCACCACCGGACCCAGCGCGCCAGACAGCGTGCCGGTCAGCGGCAGGCCGGCGAAACCCGAGCCGTCGATGCCGGTGATCATGCCCACCAGCAGCACGCCAAAGGCCACCAGGAAGTGGTTCTCGGGGATCAGGTGCTGGCCGGCCGAGATGACTTCGAACAACAGGCCCGGGGCTTGCGCCTGCGGCACGCCCAGGATCTGCGCGGCGGTTTCATTGGCGCCCACGAAGAAGAAGCCCGCAATCGGCAGCACCGACCCCATCGCCTTGAAAGCGAAGACGAAGCCGTCCGTGACGTGTTCGGGGCAGACGTCCAGCATCTTGCGCGGGCCTTCGGCGGCTAGCGTCACGAACATCATCACCACGAAGGCCACGCCGCCCACCAGCGCCGCCGCATCGCCGCCGCGCAAGGCGGGCAGCGACGGAAACATGCGGGGCAACACCATCACCGCAATCACCGCCAGGAACGCCAGCGGCGTCACCACCGCGAAGGTTTTCGACCAGCGCACACGGCGGCGCTCTTCGTCGCTGATGGCGGGGCCGGTAGGCAATGCCGGATCAGCGCCCATGGTGCCGCGCGCCAGCTCGGCCTTGTCAAAGGAACCCGATTGCTCGATGCGCGCCAGGCTGCCGTCTTGCGCGCGGGCCTGCCAGGCGTCCAGCAGCGCGGCGTTGGCGGGCACGATGTGCTTGCGGATCAGCAGGTAGGCCGTCACCAGCGCCACCGCGCCGGTGATCAGCGACAGCACCAGCGCGCGGTCGGCCACCACGGCCGCGCTGACCGCCGCGCCCGCCGCCTTGGCGCTGATGCTGGGCGCCACCCCGATCACATAGTCGGACGACAGCGCCATGCCCTGGCCGGCAATGGCAATCGCCATGGCGCCGGCCAGCGGGGGCAGCCCGGCCGCGATGGCGGCGGGCAGCAAAATCGCGGACACCAGCGGCACGGCGGGCGTGGGCCAGAAGAACAGCGAAATCACATAGGTACAGAGCGCGATGATCACGAACGACGAGTGGCCGCCCCGCATCACCCGCCGGAACGGCTGCACCATGCGCACATCCGCCTGCAAGGTCTTCAAGGCGTTGAGCAGGGCGGTCATGAAGGTAATGACCAGGAAGATATTGAAAAGCTCTTTGGCGGCCACGAAGCTGGCCGAGAAGATGCCGATCAGCGCGCTGATCGGATTGCCGGTGATGGCAAGCACCACCAGAAACGTGCCGATTACCGATGGCACAACCACGTTGGCCCGCAAAATCATCGTCAGGATGATGGCGGCCACGCTGATCAGATACATCCAGTGAGCAGCGTTGAGCACGACGTCCGCTTGCATGCGCGATTCCCCTTGTGACGTGGCTGTTAGGTCGCCACAATCGGTATACTATATTTCGTTGTAAGCCATACCAACCGAAATATGCAGCGCCTAGGGAAACCGATAATTCTGAAAAACCCATGAATAAGCGCCGAAAATCAAGGGATTACCCTAGGATTTGCGGTGCGTTCGCGAACCGGGCACTTAGGCCTATCTGACTATCGTATACAAAAAGGAACATAGCCCTAGATGCTATCCACCCTGACGTTCCCGGATGCCTGGCACTACGCCGCCATGGCGGTGGTGGTGTTCGGCGCCGCCGTGGCGCAAGGCGTGGGCGGCATCGGCTTTGCGATGTTTGCCGCGCCTGTGGCGGCGATGTTCTTTCCGCAGCTGGCGCCCGGCCCGTTGTTGACGCTTGGCGGCTTCATCTCGTTATTGACCGCGCTGCGCGAACGCGCCTTCATCGACTGGTCCGCCGTGTCCTATGCGCTGGCCGGCCGCGCGGTCGGCACGCTGATCGCCATCTACGCCATGGCGCGCTTCGCCCCGCAAACGCTGGGCGTGCTGTTCGCCTGCATGATCCTGGCCGCAGTGGGCTTAAGCGTGGCGGGCTTGCGCTTTACGGCCACGCCGGGCCGCGTGTCGGGCGCGGGAGTGGCCTCGGGCATCATGGGCACGATGACCTCTGTAGGCGCGCCGCCCATCGCCATCGTGCTGCAACACACCGCGCCCCCGCAGCTGCGCGCCACCTTGGGCGTGGTGTTGTTCCTGGGGTCGATTTTCTCGCTGGCGATGCTGGCGCTGGCTGATCGCTATACGGGTTACCACGCGGGGCTGGCGCTGAGCCTTGCGCCCTTTCTGCTGGCCGGTTTTGCGGTCTCCAACCGGTTGCGCACCCTGTTGCCACCGCATGCCGTGCGCAGCGTTTTGCTCGCGGCTTGCGCGCTGGGCGCGATAGGCGTGTTGGCCAAGGCGTTCTGGGGTGCTTGATTTGCGTCGCTTCCGAACCTGCATTCGGCTACACCCGGTAATACAATGGAGAATGTATCCATTAATCCAACCATGCTCGCCATGACCACTTCGCCTGTCAGCACCCAAGCCGTAGAGACGCAGTCTTCCGCACCGCTGAAGATCGGCGAGCAGCACCCCCAGTTGTTCGCCGTCATTCGCGACAAGCTGCGCGAACGCATTCTTAGCGGCGAATTCACCCCCGGTGACCGCCTGGTGGAAGGCCGCTTATCCGAAGAGATGGGCGTGTCGCGCATTCCCGTGCGCGAGGCGCTGCGCGCGCTGGCCGCTGAAGGGCTCGTCACCATCGAGCCGCGCCGCGGCGCATCGGTATCGGTGCTGTCCGACGCCATTGCCTACGACATGGTCGAAGTGCGCGCCACCCTGGAAGGCCTGAACGCGAAACTCGCGGCGCAGCGGCGCGACGCCAAAACCGTTGAACGCCTGCAAGCGTTCCTGCGCGAAGGCACGGAAGCCGCCCGCAGCGAACAGCTGGACAAGTTCCTGGCGCTGAATTCGCAGTTCCACGAAATGCTGGCCACGATTGGCGGCAACGTGGTGCTGACCGATCTGATGCGTTCGCTGCGTGACCGCACGGCGCTGCTGTTCGCCCCCAGCAACATGCATCGCGCCAAGGCGAACTGGGACGAGCACTCGCAGATTCTGAACGCCGTCATCGCCGGCAATGGCGACCTGGCCGCGCTGCTGGCCAGCCAGCATGTACACAACGCCGCCAAGGCGTATACCGACGCGCAGCAACACGGGTCGGCGGACTAAAAAAGGCGCAAAGAGAAGAGGGGGCCGCAAGGCCCCCGTCTTTTCATTTTCGTCTTGTCGTCGCGCGTCTAATCACGCCGCGTCTTTTCAAGTCGCCGCTTCGATCGGATCGGACGCCGCGCCCACCACTACGCCCTTGCCGTTCTGCACCACCCACGACACCTTCACGTCGCCGTTCACGAAGGTCTGACACGCCATGCGGTAGCCGGCCTCGAAGTCCTCGGGCCGCAAGTGCTTGCGCTCTTTGGGTTTGATGGCGTCGGTGTGTTCCAGCCCTTCTTCAATGCGGCACTTGCACGTGCCACACAGGCCGCCCCCGCATTTGAACGGGATGCCGCCTTTCTCTTTCAACGAGACGCGCAGCAGATTGCTGTTCTCGGGCGCCGTCGCGACTTTGCCGCCGTTCGAAATAAATGTGATCTGAACCATGATGCTCAATGCTCCGCGACAGCGGCGGCGGGCCGCAGCGTCAAGGTCGATTCCATACTGCCAAAGCGCGTCAGATGCGCGAGCTCCTTGCGAGCCGCCTCCACCGACGAGAACTTCTCCAGAAACTTGGACGGCACGCGATTCACCACGTAAGGCGGCGTCTCTTCGGTGACGATCAGCCGGGTATCGCCATGCAGGCGCGCAATGCGAAAGACCGCCAGCGCGCGCCCGTAGAACACGTAGTCATAGGTCTCGATGATGTCCACCTCGTCGCCGACTTCGGTGCGGAACACGCCGGGCTTGGTCGTCAAAATCACGTATGCGGAATCCATGGCCGTCATGCCTCCACGTCCTGAAGCAATTCCACATCGCTGCTCAGCCACAACTGGCACGCCAGCCGATAGCCTTGATCGATACGATCACCCAGCTGCTTCTTTTCTTTCCAGTTCACCGGCGGCAGATGCTCCGCCCCCGCCAGCACGCGGCACGCGCACTTCGCGCACTTGCCCATGCCGCATTCGTAGCGCAGATGCGGATACGGAAATTGCTTGATGCCGGCCCGCACCACCAGATTGGTGTTGTCCTTCACCTCGTCGGTGTAGGTCTGGCCGCCTTTATGAAATACAACGGTAGGCATGAGTCTGTCGTCCAGGAACTGCGGGCCGGTTGCCCGGCATACACCGTGCAACCGGCGGGTATCGGCCAGCCAGGCAATCAGGCGGCCAGGCCCAGCTCGGGCAGCTTGATGTCGCTTTGCACGTAATCCGTGTAAAGCGCCGTGGTGTACAGCAGCCGCATCTGCGCGCCGATTTCGCAGATCTTCAGGCAGCGCTGCTGAAGCTCCACCGTATTGGCATGCTCCAGCACAATCTGATAGCCGCGTTCGCCGTGGATCTCGTCCGACACGATGTGCAGATCAAAGAACTCCACCTCTTCATCCGTGAAGCCGTACTTGTCGCGCAGCGTCGGCGTCTGCTTGCGGTAGATCGACGGCACCTGCGATTCCAGCCCCACCACCAAACCCGCCACCGCCACGATAGGGTCTTCACGCATGGCCACGGCGTAACACCAGCTTTGCAGGGCGCGCGTAGTGGGCGACATGTTGTCCGGATTCGTCACCCGTTCGCGGGTGGTGCCGCAGGCTTCGGCAAAGCGGATCAACAGATCGGTATGGCGGTCGCCGCCGATTTCTTCTTCGTACATATTGGCCAGCAGGAAGTCCTTGGCCTCGGTATAGGTGTCGGGCGTGCGGGCGTACAGATAGCCCAGGTAGTCCGCGAAGGGGCCGACGTAGTGATAGTGGTTTTCCGCCCAGCGCTGCAAATGCTCGCGGCTCAGCTTGCCTTCCGCCCAGGCAATGGAAAAGGGCGACGCATTCGCGCTCTTGCCCTTGATCGCGTTTTCCAACGCGGTGCGGAATTCATCTCGGTTCATCAGTTCTGCCATGACACGCTCCAGTCCAGTGGGAGAGATTCCAGGCTGGCTCAGCCCGGCCATGAAGAACATTGTATACCGTCTACCGTTTCAAACTGCTAGGGCAATCCCGAAGATGCACAACCTAAACAGGGTCAGACCGTTGCATATCAATGACTTGCCGCGTAGCAGCCAAACGCGGGGCAGGGTTTACGAGCAGGGCCTCGACGAGTACAATGAATACATTATCAATGCAATACGGAAATACCATGACTACCCACCATCCTCTGGGAGACGCCCCGATCGGCCAGCAACTGTTGAGCCACTACGCCCGCCGCGACGCGGTGCGCCACGCAACCCCGCTGTTCCCGTCGTCCTGGGCCGAACTCTTCGCCCCGTTCCGCGCCGCCCGCCTGCAACCGCTGCGCGCAGCCGCCCCCGCAGTCCGTCGCAACGACGACGAACCGATCTGCCAAGCGTGATCAATCGGAATCAGCCGGGGCGAGCGCCCCGGCTACATCGCCCCGCCGCCTAACGGCGGGCGCGCAAGCTGGCCCGCATCCGGGCATTCAGCAATTCAGCCTTCTGCTGCCGCCGCTCTTTACCCAGCGTCAGCATCAACACCACCACAAACCCCACCGTGTAAGCCAGCACGTCCCACCAGTCGGGCACGCTGCCCAACACCACGCGCAACACCGGCTGCTCAAGCTGCCACCCGTACACGCGCGCCAGATACTGGCCAAACTCCACCGCATACCCCGTCAGCAACGCCGCCACCGCCAGCGTCATCACGCGCGCCCGGATAAAGGTGCGATACACCAGATACGCCCACCCCACGGCAATCACATCCCCCAAAAACCCACGCAAGAACGGATAGGGCGCGCCATACAGGGCAATCAGCGCCAGCAGCGCGGTCACGGCAAGCAGGGCGGCAAACGCGCGCCCATTGAACGTCAGGGTCATGGCAAACAGTGCATCCAAACAGAGTCCAGCCCGGCAAGCGCCGGGCCACCGCGCAGCGTACTAGAAATCAAGGGAAAACCCGACTCAAGCCCGCACCAAATGCGTCACCAAAAGTTATCCCACCATATCCACCGCCTATCCACCCAAAATCCACCGCCTTACCCACACCCTTATCCACAGCCCCCACAAACAATCCCCCCAAAACGCGCAGCGAACACCCACACGCACAGCACAGCCATATGCCAAAACAGGCCGCCCGCGCGGCCGACTTTGGCGTCCCCGCAAACTCTTCCCCACCCAGCAAGTCCTGCCCAAAAACGCCAAGCACACCCCCCGCCCCAGCGCCCGCAAAGTTTCCGACAACGCAGCCTGGGGCGTGGGGGGCAGGGGGTGCGCGGGGAGTCGATGCGCCCGAGGGAATCTGAAGGAAGCGCCGCAGGCGCTGACGAAGATGACGAAGGGGCCGTCCGGAGCGAAGGCTCCGGACCGCAATCGTTGACCCGCGCACCCCCTGCCCCCCACGCCCCAGGCGGATCAAGAACCCAACCCGCGACCAAACCAACAACCCCAAATCAACCCCCAACAACCCCCAATTTCAGGCGTACCATACCCCTCACCCCGCCGTAAAAAATCCCCCCCAAAAAAGACAGACGAGCCCATGCTCCAACCCGTCTCCCCCTCCGCGGACCTTCCCGCCGCCCCCCCTGCCGCCCCGGCAGAACCCCTGACCGTCAGCACCCTCTCCCCCTTATCCTTCCCCGCCTTCCGCATCATCTGGATCGCGAACCTGTTCGCCAATCTAGGCACCTGGGCGCAATCCGTCGCCGCCGCCTGGATCATCACCACCGAACAGAGCAGCCCCCTGATGGTCGCCATGATCCAGGTCGCCGCCGCCTTCCCGCTGGTCGCGCTATCCATCCTGACCGGCGTGCTCGCCGACAACTACGACCGCCGCAAAGTCATGCTGACCGGCATGCTGCTGGAACTGTCCGGCGGCGTCTTCATCACCATCCTGGCGTTCGCCGGCCTCCTGCACCCCATCACCCTCATCGCCTCCGTCTTCTGCATCGCCATCGGCAGCGCCATCGTCACCCCCGCCTGGCAAGCCGCCGTTGGCGAACAGGTGCCGCGCGCCCACGTCGGCAGCGCCGTCCTGCTCAACAGCGTCAACTACAACGTTGCGCGCGCCGTCGGCCCCGCCATTGGCGGCCTGCTGCTGGGCGCCATGGGCGCCCCCTGGGTCTTCCTGCTGAACTGCTTCTGCTACGGCGGCCTGATCTGGGCCATCTGGCGATGGAAGCGAGACCTGCCTGAACGCCGCCTGCCGCCCGAAGGCCTGTTCGAAGGCGTCGTCGCCGCCCTGCGCTACACCCAGCACTCCACCGTCACGCGCGTGGTCATGCTGCGCTCGTTCGCCTTCGGCCTGTCGGCCAGCGCCCTGTGGGCACTGCTGCCGCTGCTGGCGCACGACCAGGAAGACGGCAGCGCCTTGCTCTACGGCTACATGCTGGGCGCGCTTGGCCTGGGCGCCATCCTGGGCAGCGCCTTCGTGCGCCGCGTGCAGGCAGCATGGGGCTCGGGCGGACTTGTCACCGTCGCCGCAGGGCTGCTGGCCGTGTGCTTGCTGGCGCTGGGCCTGACCGGCAGCCTGTGGGTCGCCTTTCCCGCGCTGCTGGTGTCAGGCAGCTGCTGGATCGGCGTGCTGGCCACCTACAACACCACCGTCCAGATGCTCGTGCCCGACTGGGTCAAGGCCCGCGCGCTGGCGCTCTACCAGACCGCCATCTTCGGCGGCCTGGCCGCGGGCTCATTCATGTGGGGCCACTTCGCCGGCACCATGGGCGTATCCGGCGCGCTGGTCACCGCCGGCATCATGCTGGGCATTACCGTTGCGCTGCTGTACCGCTCGCGCCTGCCCGAACACGTCGACACCCAATCGCTCGCCCGGGTCGACAGCACCGAACCGGCGCTGGCTGCCGCCGGCTTCAACACGCAACATGGCTCCGTGCTGGTCGCCGTGGAATACCTGATCGAACACGACAGACTGCCGGCGCTGCTCAGCGCCGCGCATCCGCTGCGATTACTGCGCCTGCGCAACGGCGCGCAGCAATGGCAGCTGTTCCGCGACCTGGAACGTGAGGGCGTCTGGCGCGAAGTCTTCCTGGTGGAAAGCTGGATGCAATACCTGCGCATGCTCGACCGCCTGACGCTGGCCGACAAGATGGTGCTGGACGAAGTCCGCGCGCTGCACAGCGGCGACAAACCGCCCGTGGTATCGCGCAATGTCAGTTATCTGGCCATGAACGAAGCGCAAGGCTTCTCGCTGCGCCGAGACCCCGAATCCCTATGACCCGCGAGGCCCGTCGATGCTTACCTCTCTTTGGCGCACATGGCGGGCCGCGCGGCACGGCGGGCCTCAGCTGGACGTCATCCTGGCGAACGCCAACCCCGACGCCCCCTTAGCCGAACGCAACCTGTGGATGGTGGACCTGTGCCGCTGGCTCGACCGCCCGGGGCGGCCAGCGCGCACACCCGCCACCGACGCCACCACCAGCGCCACCCCCGACGCCCCCGTCCGCCACCCCCAGCACGCGCGCCTGCGCTACGTGCTGCAAGTGCTGGAAAACAATCCCGAGCGCGCCGCGCCCGTCGCCGCCACGCTGCGCTCGCTGGTGGCCGACAACGATCCCACCTCGTTGCTCTGCGACACCGGTGTGGCTTCACACCCTGGCTTCTGGGGCGAATTCTGGGAACGCGCGCAGGCGCGCCTGTTGCCGCCGCCGCCCAACCGCAGCGACATGTTCGGCCTGTTCTCGCTGATCTTCCGCCGCGCCGGCGACGCGCAATGGATCGAGACGCTGGACGACGACACGCTCGCCCGCATGCGCGCACTATTTCGCATCAGCGACGGCGTGGCGCGGCCCGACCCCATCGCGCCCGAACCGCCCACCCCGCGGCTCACGCAAGCACTAACCAGCAGCATCCAGGTGCTGGTCAGCCAGGTGCGCGCCACGGGTCTGAGCCAGGACATCCGCTCGCGCCTGCCCGGCCGCGTGCAAGACACGCCTTTCTTTGCGCTGGCCGCCGCCGCGGCTGAACTGTGCGACAGCACCGCCGACACTCCCCGCGAGGTTTTCGGCCGCCGCCTGAACATGTTCCGCGCCTTGCTTGATGGCTGCCGCGCCGCCTCGCAAGGCGTCTACGACGAGCTGGAAAAAAACGGCGTATCCGTCGAAGTCGTGTTCCAGATCGAACGCATGAAACTGCGTCTGGACCGCATCGAACTGCTGCTGAGCGTGTGGGTGGACCCCACGCAGCGCCACAAGTATGTGCACCTGACCGCCGAGCTGATCCGCTCAACCCAAGCGCGCAGCAGCATCCGCCATCTGGCCGCGTCCTCGTTTGCGCAGCTGGCGCGCCGCGTGATGGAGCGCACCGCCGAAACCGGCGAGCACTACATCGCGCGTGACGCCACCGAATACCTGACGATGCTGAAAGCGTCGCTGGGCGGCGGCTTCATCATGGTGTTCACCGTCTACCTGAAGTTCTTCATCGTCTCGCTGCATCTGGACAAGTTCATCGAAGGGCTGCTTGCGTCGCTGAACTACGCGGGCGGCTTCCTGGTGATCCACTTCGCCCACTACACGCTGGCCACGAAGCAGCCCGCCATGACCGGGCCGGCGCTGGCTCACCGGCTGGATGATGCCTACACGCCGGAAGGGCGCGACGCCTTTCTGGACGACACGCTCGCCATGATCCGGTCCAACGCGGCCGCCATCCTGGGCAACCTGGCCGTGGTGTTTCCGCTGGCGTGGGCCGTGCAATGGGTGGCCGTGAACGCGCTGGACCATCCCTTGATCAACGCGGAGAAGGCGCAGGAAACGCTGGCCTCGTTTTCCATCTGGGGCGCCACCCCCATCTACGCCGCGGCCACCGGCGTGCTGCTATGGCTGTCCAGCCTGATCGCCGGATGGGCCGACAACTGGTTTGCGTTGCACCGGGTGCACGACGTGATGGCATACAACCGCCGCGTGCGGCATCTGTTTGGCGAGCGCGGCGCCGTGCGCTGGGCGGGATTCTGGCAACGCAACGTGTCGGGCATCGCGGGCAATGTGTCGCTGGGGCTGATGCTGGGCCTGGGCCCGGCCATCGTGAGCTTCTTCGGCCCGCACGTGGAAGTGCGCCACGTGACGCTCAGCGCGGGGCAGATCGGCACCGCCATCGGCACCTTGGGCTGGGACGTCGTGCGTACGCAAACGTTCTGGATGGCCGTGGCAGGCACCGCCATGACGGGGCTGTTGAACGTGGGCGTAAGCTTCGCGCTGGCGTTCAACGTGGCGCTGCGCTCGCGCAACCTGCGCCGGGGCGATCGCGATTCGCTGTCGGCCGGTGTGCGCCAGCGCATCTGGCAGCGGCCCGCCACGCTGTTCTGGCCGGTCAAACCCCGGCCCGCGCCCGAGCAGCCTTGAACGTGGTGTGGCTTAGAACGTGATGGTGGCGGTGACGACGTCCTTGTAGTCCCCCGGCCGGGGCGTCGCTTGCGCCGGCACGCGGCCATACACCGTGTACGTTTGATTGGACCCCGTGCCGGTTCCCGCCCGCGGCGCGCCGCCGCTGGCGTTGCCCCAGATCGTGGCGTAAGCCGCGTCCTGGTAGAGCTGATAGCTGACCGTGTCGGCCTGCGTCGCGTGCTTCATCTTGCGCGCCAGCACGTTGTTGGCGACGGAGCCGCCATCCAACGCCACCGAGTACGCGTTGTTGTTGGTGCACTTCACGGTGATCTGGCTGGTGGCGGTGGTGGCAGAGCTCAGCACCCCCTTGGGCGGAAACGCCATGTTGGTGGCGTTGATCGTGCAGTTCTTCTGCACCAGCGCGGTCACGGTCAGGGGAATGGAGATGCGCGTGGGCGAGGTCAGCGGGCAATTCGTCAGGCCGCTCAACAGGCCGATCGACACATCCACTGTTGCGGTCGTCGAGTACGTTTCGGAATAGCGCGTGTCGGCATTGTTCACGGTCTTGACCAGCGGCTGGTTGCCCGGCACCTTGCCGTAGAACCTGAACGTGGTGGACGCCGTGCCGCCCAGCAACGGGCCGATCAGCGTCACCGACGTGGGTGCGGTCGTCAGCGCCGTGCCCCATACCTGGCTGGTCGCGGCATCCGTGTACAGGTTGTAGTTCATGCGGTTCACACCCGCGCCCAAGGTGCGGGGGTTGTTCGACGTGCTGGTGTTGCCCAGCCCCAGGTTGAAGCAGAGCCGCGCCGCCAACGACAGGGCGGTGAAGTCGCACGTCACAACGATTTGCCCGCCCGAGTTCACCGTATCCGCTGACAGCAACGGGTTGATCGTGCCGAAATCCATTGTGCCGGTGGTGCCCGCGCCCAATGCGCAGGAGCTTGCCTCTGCTGTTGCGGCCGAGCCCATGCACAGCGCCGCCAGCAGCCACGGCGCGTATCGGCCCCGCGCCGCCCTCATTGCCACCCCCAAGGCCGCCGTCATTGCCGCCTTCATGGCCGCCCCCGCGCCAACGGTTCGCAGACAAACGGCCCCAAGGTGGGCAGCGGCCGTTTCGGATCATGTTCGTAGTCGAACTCCACGGTGCACGACACGCCCGCGCCTTTGACGCGCAAGTGGTTGCGCGCCACCAGGTCTTCAACGAACGTCAGGCCTTCGTATCCCAGCACCGAACGCTTGCCGCTTTCCACGTGCGCCACTTCGGCGCCCACCGGCACGAACGCGCCGTCCGGCAATTTCAGAATGACCGAGGCCGCCGCGTATTTCTCGATCTGGAATTTCGCCAGCACGCCAGAGCCGCCTTGCGGCACGACGACGGTCTTGGTGGTGTCGAGCTTCACGTCCACCGGCAAGTCCTCGGGGTCGATGGCGATGCGGTTGGTCTGATAGGAATTCAAGTCGGGCACCAACAGGTAGCCGCTGCGGTTGGTTCTGCCCAGCTTGCGGTTTTCGTGCAGCACGGCAACATCCGGCTCGCCATCGGTCGACACCAGCGCAAAGCTGTCGTTGATGCGGCGCGTGGGCAGCACCGTTCCGTCCATCAACACCAATGAACCCGACGCCTGCAACGCGCCCTGCGTGCGGCCGCCGTAGTCCTGCACGATGCCGGCCACCTGGCCGTAGCGCCCCAGATACTGGGCCTGGCCCTGGTTGTAGCCCATGCCGCCCACGCGCCCGTTCTGCACGCCCCAGCCCCAGCCGCCCTCGTAAGCCACACTGCTTTGCGCCCCCACGCTGTAGGTCGAGTCGCCGCCTTGCCGGCCCACCGACGCGTTCAACTGGGAACGTTCGCCCAGCATCATCGTCAACCCCAAGTACACGCCACGCGTGTTGGACTGCGTGAAATCGTTATAGGCGCTCAGCGTCATGACGACACGGCTGTGCAGATTGACCATGTACGACGCCGAGCCCAGCTTGGCGGTGGGCAGTTGCGGCATGCGGTAGCCGATGTAGCTCACGGCCACGCTTTGCGAGGTGGTCAGCGGCAGCGACACCGTCACCCGCTCTGTTTGCGTCGGCACCGGCGCATCTTCGCGCGAGCCCAGGTCGCCGTAGTCGCCCACCACGCGCGTCACTTGGGAATCGATACTGAATTCCGGGCGGATGTACTGATACCCCAGGCTGATCTGGCCGCCGTCATACTGGCCCGCGCTGCCCGACAGCGAGCCGCTCAGCACGCCCGCCTGGCCCAGCTTGACCATGGCCCCCGCGCCCACGTTGTACAGGCCCGCGCTGGCTTCGCCGTGCGCTTCCAGCGTCAGGTCATCGCTGTACCCATAGCGCCCGGACGCCGTCGCCACCGGCTGGTTGTCGTAATCGAACGAACGAATGCTGAACTGGCGCCGCACGAATCCGGCTTCAAGCGAATAGCTGGACAGTCCCCCGGCCAGCATGCGGGTATCGATATACAACGGCACCGACGTGCTGACCGTGCGGCCCAGCGCATCGCGCGTAATCAGCGTGGCCTGGCCCGCGCCCGTGATGCCGGGAATCTGGTTCACCACGAACGGCCCGGGCGGCACATTGCCCGAATACTGCTGCACGCCGTTGATGTAGAGCGCCACCGATGACGGCACCACCGACGAAGCGCTTAACGATGACACCGGGAAGGTAACCAAGTCGGGGCGCAGCGCAAAATTCCGGCCCCACTGCACGCCCGCCATGCGCACCGACCGCGACCAGTTCAACGACGAAGAAATCGTGTCGCCCAGCCGCAGCGTGCGCAGGGTTTCCTGATCAGAGCGCGTCCAGTAGGTGTCATAGCGCACGTAGCGGTCGCCTCGATCCCCCTCGCCGCCGAAGTAGGCCGTGCCGGTGTTGCTGAACACACCATTGGAATCAAAGTAGCGCTGCTCGGTAAACAGCGACAGCTTGTACATGGCGTCCGTTTGCGTATACGCGTCGTAGTTCAGCACCAGCCCGCGGCCCGCGGTGGCAAGCGGCGTAGCCGCCAGGTTGCGCCCCACCTGATAAGGCGTGCGCAAGTTGTCGGGCAGCACGATGTCCACCGTCTGCGCCGCCGCGTTGTAGGAATAGCGCAAGCCCGCCACCCGGTCCAGCGCGACCTCACGCGTGTCGGGCAGGCCCAGCTTGGACACATCCACGCCCACCGAACGCAGCGCATCGCCGCTGGCGGACAAGCGGCCTTGCGCATCGCGAAAGCGCAGCAGTTGCGAAGTGTTGACCCCGTTGATGCTGACCTCCAGAAAGACATCCCGCTCGGCGATATTGCCGAACGACAATAGATCGGGCGATTCCGCCGCCAGGGCCGGCGCCCCCAGAAAACAGAGGGCAAGGCACCAGGCGCGTCGCCCGCGAACACGGGGAGCGCGTACTGCCATGTGCTGCCTTCCTCGTTGGTGCCGGGCGTGCCGGCGCGCGATCAATCAACGCGAGGCGTTACGGTGACGACGTCACCGTTGATCAGGGCTTTGATCCGCACCGGTCCCGATGCGTTTTGTTTTGCGGGGATGCGCCATTCGCGTTCGCGCTGCGCCAAGGCGTATCCCACCAATCCTTCAATACCCGCCACCGGTTTGCCTGCGCTGTTGAGCACCTGCAACGCCGCCACCTGCGCGTATCGCGTGCCGGTGTTAGCCAGCCGCAGCACCCAGTCGCCGCCCGCGCGCGTGGCGTTCCAGGCCAGCTCGGGTTCGGGCGAGGGCGTAGCGCCCGCCACGAACACGGGCACGGAATACCGCAGGCGCAAAACCACGCCATTGATGCCGGGCGTGGCCGGGTCGGGGATTTCGTCGATAACCAGCCGGTAGCCGCGCTCCAGCGGCGCGAGTTCCTTGGATGCGCGCACGAGCCGCACCAATTGCTCGCCGCCGGGCGGCACCTGAATGATGGGGGGGCTGGCCTGAACTTCTTCGGTGGGCGTCAGAACATCGTCGCCATTGGCCTGCTCCCAGCGGTAGATCCGAACCTGTCCATAGACGGGTGTCGTGCCGGGATTGCGCAGCATGATGCCGCTTGCCGCCTGCTGCGGCGCGATATCCACCAGCACCGGCGATATCTGCAACGCCGCTGCGGATAGAAGCCCCGACCAGCCCGCCATGCACAACGCCAATACCGCCCGACACAGCCTCTGCATTGGCGCGCCCACTAGAAGTAGACCGTGGCGGTGACCGTGGACGAATAGTTGTCAGGGGCGGGCGTGGTCTGGGCCGGCACGATGCCATTGACCACCAGCGGCTGCGCCGTACCGTTGCCCACACCGCTGACGCGGTCGGCAACCTGGGCGTCGCCCCACACCACGGTCTGGCTGCCCGGCTTGTACAGCTGGTAGGAAACGGTGGCGGTGTTGGCGCCGGTGGCGCTCATGAAGCGCGTGGTCGCGGTGGACCCGGTGCCGGTGCCTGCGCTCAACCCCACCGCATAAGGCGTGGTGTTGCTGCACGTGACGTTCAGCGTGGTGGAGCCGGGAACGGCGGCATTCAAGACGCCGTGTGCGCCAAACGCCAGATCATTCGCGGCGATCGCGCAGTTGGCGTTGATGGTCAGTGTGACGTTGAAGGTGGCGGTGGCGGTGCTTTGCGCGGAAACCATACCGGGCGCGGCGCCAGCGCCGATTAAGGACAACGTTGCTGCATACCAGAACAAGCGTTTCATAAGGAAACCCTCCACCAAATAGTTGCACCATGCGACGTACGGAAAATAATCGTACGTCGAATAAATAAATCCGGCACGACTTCGTTTCAATTTACCTGCGCCATTATTACGTTTTCTAACTAAACCCACGCATATCGGATTATCCGAAGCCGTCAGTTTATCTATGAAAACTCAAACAAGTTCGCCACATACATTTAGTTATATTTATGCACCGAAGCCCGTGTCCCACCGTGACAATATTCAAACAAACCCGTTCGGGCGGTGCGAATAACTGATTCAGTAAAGGCATTAAGCCATGTGACCATGCGGTCGCATTATTAATGCCTGACCGGCCAAACCAAACACCATTGGCGCCGCCACGCCCTTCGGCTGACGAAGCGTTGAATCGCGATGCGGCATTAGAATCAGTGCTCTTGATTCCGGACGCCCCGCCCGGAACCCTCGCTGTTACCTCCGCCCCATGCTCTCGTTCTCCCGCAACACCGTTTATCCGGCTGGCGCCGGCTTGCCTGCATCGGAACGCCTGGGCGCGCTGTTAGCCGTCATGCTGGCGGTTTGCATGGCCAGCCTGGACACGGCCATCGCCAACACCGCGCTGCCCACCATCGCGCGCGACCTGCAAGCCAGCGACGCGGGCTCCATCTGGGTCATCAGCGGCTATCAGCTGGCGATGGTGGCGGGGCTGCTGCCTGCGGCGGCGCTCGGTGAAATCCTGGGCCATCGGCGCGTGTACATCGTGGGGCTGGTGGTGTTCACGTTGTCGTCGCTGGCTTGCGGGCTGGCGCCGTCGCTGCCCACGCTGGTGGTGGCGCGCATCTTGCAGGGCTTGGGCGCAGCGGGCGTGATGAGCGTGAACGGCGCGCTGCTGCGCTTTATCTATCCGTCGCACATGCTGGGCCGCGGCCTGGGGCTGAACGCGATGGTGGTGGGCTTGTCGTTCGCCGCCGGCCCCACGGCCGCATCGGCCATTCTGCTGCTGGGGTCGTGGCACTGGCTGTTCCTGATCAATGTGCCGATCGGCATTCTGGCGGCGGTGCTGGGCCTGCGCGGCCTGCCCGAAACCGCCCGCGCGCCGCACGGGTTTGATGGCGTCGCCGCCTTGCTGTGCGCGCTGACGTTGGGTTTGTTCGTGCTGGGGTCCAACGAACTGGCGCATGCCGCGCCGTGGCCGCGCGTGGTGCTGGAGTGGGGCGGCGCCATCGCCAGCCTGTGGCTGCTGATGCGCCGGCAAGCGGGGCATCCCGCCCCGATCCTGGCCGTGGACCTGCTGCGCCGGCCCTTGTTCGCCTTGTCCGCCGCCACCGCCGTTTGCGCCTTCGCCGCGCAGGCGCTGGCGTTCGTCTCGCTGCCTTTTCTGTTCCAGACGGTGCTGGGCTACAGCCAGGTGCATACCGGCTTTCTGATTACCCCGTGGCCGGTCGTTGTGGCCATCATGGCGCCGATTGCAGGGCGCCTGTCCGACAAGTATCCCGCCGGCATCTTGGGCGGCGTCGGCCTTGCGCTGTTGGCGCTGGGCATGGTGCTGCTGGCATTGATGCCCGCCACGCCGTCGGTGTGGGACATCTCGTGGCGCATGGCGATTTGCGGCGCGGGCTTTGGTTTTTTCCAGTCTCCCAATCTGCGCGCCATCATGACCTCTGCCCCGGCATCGCGGGCCGGTGGCGCAAGCGGCATGATCGGCACCGTGCGCCTGTTGGGCCAGGCCACCGGCGCGGCGCTGGTGGCCGCCTGCTTCCATGTGTCCACCACGCACGGCGCGATTGCCGCCTTGTGGCTGGGCGGATTGTGTGCGGCGCTGGCCTGCATCGCCAGCTTTTCCCGATTGCGGTTTGACGCGTCGGAACCCACGCAGGCGTCCGCGACGCGGTAGGACGGCAGGGCCGTCCGCAGGGGCGATCCAGCGTGGGCTTGGACCGGGGCAACGAAGCCGCCGACTAAGCCACCGACTATGCCGCCAACCCAGCCGGCAACGCATCGCTCAGATGGCACCAAAACGCAACAATGTTGCGCTATCTTTCAATATATTCAAGCAACACGCCGACATATTCGTAAGTTGTGAAACAGCCGCTAAATATCCCAGCGGCGAGGTCGTAATTGTCGTTGCAGCACTCGCTGTATCTGGGAACGACACGCATGACACAGTTTTTGAAAGACATCACGATCCGCCGCATGATTCTGTGCACTTTGCTCATGATCAGCGCCCTGATTACCGGCCTGTCGGCCATCAGCGTCAACGGATTGCACAGCGCCGGCGAGGCGCTTGCCGACAGCAACGAACTCCTGCACGAAGTCTCCGCCCTGTCCCGGGTCAATGATCAGATCATGCGAGCGCGCTTGCGCCTGTCGCGCCAGCTGGAATACGCCAGCGATGGCCAGGCGGCCCAAGCCGCCGAAGAAGGGCGCAGCATCGACGCCGCGCTGAACGAAGCCCGCAAGCAGCAAGCGGTCTTTATCGAACTGGCCAAAAAGGACGCGCCCGCCGCCATCCTGGAGCCCATGCAAGCGGGCTTTGACGCGCTGGTCAACGGCGGCATCGCCGTGCAGCGTCAGCATCTGGACGCGGGCGACATCCCGCGCGCCCGTGCGCACGCGGCAAGCGCCGTCGTCGCCTCCAGCCGCGCCTTCGGCAAGAGCATCGAAAACTACGAGGCTTACGCCAAGGAACGCGAAACCCAGTTGTGGGCCGATGCGGCCAACAAGCGCCAGCAGGCTTACATCGGCATGGGCGTTGTGCTGGGCATCTGCCTGTTGCTGCTGGTGCTGGGCGACCGCTATGTGGTGGTGTTCGTGCGGCAACCGCTGGAATCCATCAAAGCCCATTTCCGGCGCATCGCCAGCGGCGACCTGACGGCGCCCATTCCGCACTATGGCGCCAACTGCGTGGGCCAGATGATTCCGTACCTGCAAGAGATGCAGGCGAGCCTGGTACACACGGTGCACGCGGTGCGCGAAGGCGTCATCGAGATCAACACGGGGTCCAGCGAGATCGCGGCCGGCAACCAGGACTTGTCCAGCCGCACCGAGCAGCAGGCGGCCTCGCTTGAGGAAACCGCCGCCAGCATGGAGCAGCTGCTGTCCACCGTCACCAGCAACGCCGAAAATGCCCGCCAGGCCAACCAGATGGCGGCCACCGCCAGCGAAGTGGTTCAGCGCGGCGGCCAGGCGGTCAAGCAAGCCGTCAGCACCATGCGCGAAATTGCGCAGGACTCGGGCCGCATCGAAGACATTGTCAGCGTGATCGACGGCATCGCTTTCCAGACCAACATCCTGGCCTTGAACGCAGCAGTGGAAGCGGCGCGTGCGGGCGAGGAGGGCAAGGGCTTTGCCGTGGTGGCGGCTGAAGTGCGGTCGCTGGCGCAGCGCAGCGCGGGCGCCGCCAAAGAAATCAAGCAGCTGCTCAACACGTCCGGCGCCACGGTGCAGGCGGGCTCAGTGCAGGTGGAAGCTGCGGGGCGCACGATGGAAGAGATTCTGTCGACCATCGAACGCCTGACCCTGCTGGTCAACGACATCGCATCCGCATCGCACGAACAGGTGACGGGTATCGACCAAGTGAACACCGCGGTGAACCAGATGGATCAGGTCACGCAGCAAAACGCGGCGCTGGTCGAAGAAGCGGCGGCCGCCGCGTCTTCGCTTGAAACGCAGGCGCAGCGTTTGCAGAGCGCGGTCAGCGCGTTCCGTTTGCCGCCGCTGATCCAGGACCAACGCGCCATCGCCATCGCGGCCTGAGGGCGGCGGCCGGCTAGGTGCGGCCGGCCAGGTGCGGCCGGCCAGGTGCGGCCGGCCAGGTCCGGCCGGCCAGGTGCGGCCGGCCAGGTCCGGCCGGCCAGGCGCACCCAACTCGGCGCCCCCAGCTCGGCGCTCCCAGCTCGGCGCCCCCCACCTATTCCTTCACGTAGCAGGGGTATTGCGACTGCTGCGCGCGTGAACGCGCCGGGTCCACGTCGACCACCACGATGGATTCCGTGTCGGTGGATTGCGCCAGCGGCTCGCCGTTGGGCTGGAAGGCGAACGCGCGGCCACCGAATACCTGGCCGTCGGCGGTGCGCCCAGCGCGGTTGGAACTGACCACGTAGCAACCGGACGTGATGGCCGCCATCGCGCCCGCGGTCAGCCAACGCCCGATGGATGCGCCGCTTGCGCGCGGCACCACGATCAGCTCTGCCCCGTCGCGTCCGTATCGACGCGACCGTTCGTTGAACATCAGCTCGGTGCACAGCTGCACGCCCAGACGAATGCCGCCCACGTCGACGACTTCAAACCCCTCCATCGCCGGACGAAACCAGGTGGCTTCAAAGAACCCCGGCTCTTCCGGAAAGTACTGCTTGTGATGCAGGCGCGTGTAGCGCCCGCCCTGCAAGGCGAAGGCTTCGTTTGCCAGCCGGTCGCCTGCGGGTATGGGGCGGGACGAGACAATAGCCGGCACCGGCAGAGCCGCCAGCGCGGTCAGGCCCGCTTCGTGCATGCGCACGGATTCGGCCGCACGCGCCGGATCGTAGACGGGCGAGCCCGCGAGCCACTCGCCAAAAGGCATCTCGTTCGTGACGAGCAGGTCGGGTTCCAATTCGGCAATGCGCTCGGCAATGCCTGCCCACGTGGGGCTATCGGGGGCCAGATCCACCGGCCCTTCCATCATGCAGATCCGCATACGTTCTCCTGGATGCGCGGCGCGCCCGGCATCGGGCACGGTCAGGCCACATCGTAGAACGCCGCGCGTGGCGATAGTGCGGTAGCGGCGCACGTGGTCCGTATCTGTCGCGTCGTGGTCCGTATCCGACGCGTCGTGGTCCGTATCCGGCGCGTCGTGGTCCGTATCCGGCGCGTCGTGGTCCGTTTTCCGCCGCAGCCGTGTGGCCGCGCACGGCATCCCCTTCGACCGCAAAGCCGTGCGCGTTCCGCGCGGTTCAGGCCAGCGCCGCCATGTCCAGCAACGCGCCGTGGCGAATCACGCGCTTGGGCAGGTCCCCGCCAATCCAGTACGCCAACTCCGACGGATGCGCGATGTCCCACGCGACAAAGTCCGCCACCTTGCCGGCCTCAAGCGCCCCATGCGTGGCCTGCAAGCCCAACGCGCGTGCCGCGTGTACGGTGGCGCCCGCCAGCGCCTCTTCCGGCGTCATCTTGAACAAGGTACATGCCATGCTCAGCATCAGCCGCAACGACAACACGGGCGACGTACCCGGGTTCAGGTCGGTGGAAATCGCAATCGGCACACCATGGCGGCGCAGCAGTTCCAGCGGTGGCAGCTGCGTTTCACGCAAGGCGTAGAACGCGCCGGGCAACAACACCGCCACCGTGCCAGCCTGGGCCATGGCCAGCACATCGCTTTCGGTCAGGTATTCAAGATGGTCCGCCGACAAGGCGCCATAACGCGCCGCCAAACTTGCGCCATGCAGCGACGACAACTGCTCGGCATGCAGCTTCACGGGCAAATCCAGATGCCTCGCGGCCTGGAACACGCGTTCGACCTGTTCAGGCGAAAACGCCAGATGCTCACAGAACGCATCCACCGCATCCACCAGCCCTTCGGCGGCCAGCACCGGCAACATGCGGCGCGCCACTTCGTCGATGTAATCGTCGGGCCGCCCGCGGAATTCGGGCGGCAGCGCGTGCGCGGCAAGGCAGGTCGCCTGCACCGTCAGCGGCAGCGTCTGGCCCAGCCGGCGCGCCACGCGCAGCATCTTGCGTTCGTTGGGCAAATCCAGCCCGTAGCCCGACTTGACCTCAAGCGTGGTGACGCCGTCGCGCAGCAGATGCAGCGCACGCTTGCGCGCGCTGACATAGAGTTCGTCTTCCGAGGCTTCGCGGGTGGCGCGCACGGTGCTGGCAATGCCGCCGCCTTGCGCGGCGATCGTTGCATAGTCCACGCCTTGCAGGCGTTGTTCGAACTCGGTGCTGCGGTTGCCGCCAAACACCAGATGGGTATGGCAGTCGATCAGGCCGGGCGTAACCCACGCCCCGCCCAGATCATGGACATGCGCCGCATCCACGCCTGGCAACTCGGCCTCTGGCCCGATCCATTCGATACGATCGGCGCGCGTCACGATGGCCGCGCGCTCAATCACCGCATAGCCGCCACCCGCCATCGTGGCGGCGTGGCAGTGTCGCCAGACCTGTCTCATGCACATCTCCTGAAAGCAACTACATCAGTCCGAACCTTGCGCCAACGGCACGGAAATGCCGCCGTCACCCGGACGATTGGGATAGACCCAGAAACGGTACGCCACGCAAAGCAGCGCAATCCACACCACGCCCACGGCCAGCGCGGCCTGCGTGCGCGGGAAATAACCCAGCACGGCAATCACGAACACCATGAACGCAATGGCCAGCAGCGGACCCACAGGCCAGAACGGCACCGGGAATTTCAATTCCGCGACCTCTTCCGCGCTCATCTTGCGCCGCATCGCCACTTGCGACAACAGGATCATCAGCCAGACCCACACCGTGGCAAAGGTAGCGATGGAAGCGATCAGCATGAACACGCCCTCGGGAATCAGGTAGTTCAGCAGCACGCCCAGCAGCAGCGCAATCGACATCACCACCACGGTCATCCACGGCACGCCGTTCTGGGAGACGGCCGCGAACCCGCGCGGCGCCTGGCCTTGCTGCGCCATGCCATACAGCATGCGGCCCGCGCCGAAGATGTCGCTGTTGATAGCCGACACCGCCGCCGAGATCACCACGATATTGAGAATGGTGGCCGCGGAGCCAATGCCCAGGCTATCGAAGATCTGCACGAAAGGGCTGCCCTTGCTGCCGATCTGGGTCCAGGGGAAGATCGACATCAGCACGAACAGCGTCAGCACATAGAACAGCAGAATGCGCATCGGCACCGCGTTGATGGCGCGCGGAATGGTGCGGCCCGGGTCCTTGGCTTCGCCCGCCGTGATACCGATGATTTCAATGCCGCCAAACGCAAACACCACCACCGCCAGCGACGCAATCAGCCCGCCCACGCCATTGGGCATGAAGCCGCCGTGCTCCCACAGGTTATGCACACCGGTTGCCGCGGTATCCGCGCTCAGGCCGAAACCAAACAGCATGATGCCCAGGCCGCCCGCGATCATCGCAATGATGGCGCCCACCTTCAGCAGCGACAGCCAGAATTCCAGTTCGCCAAACACCTTCACCGACAGCAGGTTGATGGCGCCAATGAAGAACACGATCGACAGCACCCAGATCCAGCGCGGCACGTCGGGGTACCAGAAACCCATGTAAAGCCCGAACGCCGTGATGTCGGCCAGGCACACGATGATCATCTCAAACGCATAGGTCCAGCCCGTGAGAAAGCCCGCAATCGGGCCGAGATAGCTGGTGGCGTAATGCCCGAACGAACCCGACACCGGGTTGCGCACCGCCATTTCCCCTAACGCGCGCATCACCATGTACACGGCGGCGCCCGCCACGATGTAGGCCAGCAGCACCGACGGGCCAGCCTCTTGAATGGCCTTGGCTGATCCGTAGAACAGCCCCGTGCCAATGGCCGAACCCAACGCCATGAACCGGATATGTCTGGCGTTGAGTCCCCGTTTGAGATCCTGCGGTTGTGCTTGCATGTCTGTCTCCGTACTTGTTTTATAGGCGTACAGCATCAAACGCCGCGCGAGCGCCTTCTATGGGCGCGTGCGCACGGCGCAGCAATGGCGGCCGTCAAACGACGGCCGCAACATCGAAATCAAAGGCTGGGCAGCAGGCCGGCGGGCATCAGGCCATTCATGACATGCGCGCTGAGCAGGCCGCTGGCCGCCGCGATGTCAGGCGCGAAGAAGCGGTCTTCTTCGTAATGCGGCACCTGCTCGCGCAGCGCGCGGCGCGCCTGCTCAAGCTTGGGCGACGTCTTCAAGCCTTCGCGGAAGTCCAGGCCCTGGCAGGCGCCCAGCCATTCGATGGCCAGGATGTCGCGCACGTTCTCAGCCATGGCCCACAGGCGCTTGCCCGCGTTGGGCGCCATGGAAACGTGGTCTTCCTGGTTGGCGGACGTGGGCATGCTGTCAATGCTGGCGGGGTGCGCCAGCGCCTTGTTGTCGCTGGCCAGCGCGGCGGCCGTGACCTGGGCGATCATGAAGCCCGAGTTGACGCCGCCCTTTGCAACCAGGAACGGCGGCAGCTGCGACATATGCTTGTCCATCATCAGCGCGATGCGCCGTTCAGACAGCGCGCCAATTTCCGCCAGCGCCAGCGCCAGGTTGTCGGCCACCAGCGCCACCGGTTCCGCATGGAAGTTGCCGCCAGAAATCACGTCGCCTTGGGCGGTGAACACCAGCGGGTTGTCGGACACCGCGTTTGCTTCAATTTGCAGCACCTGCGCCGCATGACGAATCTGCGTCAGGCAGGCGCCCATCACTTGCGGCTGGCAGCGCAGGGAGTAGGGGTCTTGCACCTTTTCGCAATCCGCATGCGAATGGCCGACTTCGCTATCGTCGCCCAACAGTTCGCGGTACACGGCCGCCACGGCGATCTGGCCGGGCTGGCCGCGTGCGGCGTGAATGCGGGCGTCAAACGGCACGCGCGAGCCCAGCATGGCTTCCACGCTCAGGCTGCCGCAAACCAGCCCCGCAGCCATCATGTCTTCGGCTTCGAACAGGCCACGCAACGCGTAGGCCGTGGACACCTGCGTGCCGTTCAGCAGCGCCAGCCCTTCCTTGGCGGCAAGCGTCAGCGGCACAAGGCCTGCACGCGCCAGCGCCTCTTGCGCAGGCAGCCATTCGCCTTGGAAGCGCGCGCGGCTTTCGCCCAGCAGCACCAGCGACATATGCGCAAGCGGGGCCAGGTCACCCGATGCGCCGACCGAGCCTTTCAGCGGGATGTGCGGGTAGACGCCCGCGTTCACCAGCGCAATCAGGCTGTCGATGACGTGGCGGCGGATACCGGAATAACCACGCGCCAGGCTGTTGATTTTCAACACCATGATCAGGCGAACCATCGCGTCATCCAGCGCCTCGCCCACGCCCGCCGCGTGCGAGCGCACCAGCGACGTCTGCAAGGCTTGCAGGTCTTCGCGCGCGATCTTGGTAGAGGCCAGCAAGCCAAACCCGGTGTTGATGCCGTACACGGTACGGCCTTCCGCGATGATGCGTTCAACCGTCGCCACGCTGGCGTCGATGGGGTCCGCCGCACTGGCGTCCAGCGTCAGGCGCACGGGCTCGTGATACACACGGCGCAGATCCGACAAGGTCAGGTGGCCGGGCTTGATATGCAAATCCATTCTTGATCTCCTACGCCGGTCAGCCGGCTTCATGCAATGTCGTGGTTACGCGGGTTCATGCGTGGGCCGCCGCGCCGACGCGTCGCACGCATCGGCCTCAGGACGCGGCCCGCGCCGCGCAAACAGGTAATAAAGGATGCTGGGCACGATCAGCCCGATGATCCACGAGATATCCACACCCCCCAGCCGCTCGACCATCGGGCCGGTGTAAAGCTTCGTCGAGATAAAGGGCATCTGCACCAGCACGCCAAACGCATAAACCAGAATGCCGGGCATATTCCAACGCCCGTAACGCCCGTTCGGGTCGGACAGCGCCGGCACGTCGTAGCGCTCGCGGTTGACGAAGTAGTAGTCCACCAGATTCACCGCGCTCCACGGCACGAAGAACGCCAGCAGGAACAGGATGAAGGACTTGAATGCGTTCAGGAAAGAATGCTGGCCGATCAGCGCCACGGCCGTCGCCGCACCCACGATCAGCACCACCGCCACCGCACGCTGGCGCCGCGTGATCTCGACATGGCCCCGAAAGCCGCTGACGATGGTTGCGATGCACATGAAGCTGCCGTACGAATTCAGCGTGGAAATCGTGACCTTGCCAAACGCGATGCTGAAGTACAGCAGCGCCGCCATCGTGCCCGTGCCGCCCAGCCCGACGATGTACGCCACCTCGCGCCCCGCGAACTGGCCCGCCGCCATGGCCGCAGCCAGCACGCCCAGCACCATCGCAATCTGCGCGCCCAAGACAGACCCCAGCCCCACCGCCAGAAACGTCTTCACCGGAGACGTGCGGCTGGGCAGGTAACGCGAATAGTCCGCTACGTAAGGGCCATACGCGATCTGCCACGATGCCGCGAGCGACACGGCCAGCAGGAATTTGTCCCAACTGAAATGCCGGATCTGCAGCAGCTGGCCCACGTCTCCCACCGCAATAACGCGGCTGAACAGGTACACGAAGGCGATCAGCCCGAACACCGTGGCGATGCGGCCGATGATGTGGATCACGCGGTAGCCGAACAGCGTGGCCGCGATGATCACGGCCGCGAAGATCAGGATGCCGGAGGTGTCGCTGACGCCGAACAACTGGCCCAGCGCCTGCCCCGACAACACCGTGCCCGTGGCGGTGAAGCCCAGGTACATCAGGCACACCAGCACGATCGGTATCGCCGCGCCGTACACGCCGAACTGCACGCGGCTGGAGATCATCTGCGGCAGGCCCAGCTTCGGGCCTTGCGCCGCATGCAGCGCCATCACCCCGCCGCCCAGCACCTGCCCGATGAACAAGCCAATCAGCGACCAGAAGACGTCACCCCCCAACACCACGGCAAGCGCCCCGGTGACAATGGCCGTGATCTGCAGGTTGGCGCCCATCCACAGCGTGAACTGGCTGTAGAGCTTGCCGTGCCGCTCAGATTCCGGAATGTAGTCAATGGAGCGCCGCTCGATCAGCGGCGCGGCGCCTGGCTCACCGTGTTGCGCCATCGCGTTGCCCCGAGGTCACCATGGGCAGGTTCAAGCCCTGTTCCTTCGCGCATTCGATCGCGATGTCGTAGCCGGCGTCGGCATGCCGCATCACGCCGGTGGCCGGGTCGTTGGTCAGTACGCGGGCGATGCGTTCGGCGGCGGCGTCGGTGCCGTCGCACACGATCACCATGCCCGAATGCTGCGAGAAGCCCATGCCCACGCCGCCGCCATGATGCAGCGAAACCCAGGTTGCGCCGCTGGCGGTGTTCAGCAGGGCGTTCAGCAGCGGCCAGTCAGACACGGCGTCCGAGCCGTCGCGCATGGCTTCGGTTTCGCGGTTGGGGCTGGCGACCGAGCCGGAATCCAGGTGGTCGCGGCCGATGACGATGGGCGCAGACAATTCGCCAGACCGCACCATTTCATTGAAGGCCAGACCGAGCTTGGCGCGTGCGCCCAAGCCGACCCAGCAGATACGCGCCGGCAAGCCCTGGAAGCTGATGCGCTCGCGCGCCATGCTTAACCAGTGGTGCAGATGCGCGTCGTCGGGAATCAGTTCCTTGACCTTGGCGTCCGTTTTGTAGATGTCTTGCGGGTCGCCCGACAGCGCGGCCCAGCGGAACGGGCCCACGCCACGGCAGAACAGCGGCCGGATGTAGGCGGGCACAAAGCCGGGAAAGTCGAACGCATCGGCCACGCCTTCTTCCTTGGCCATCTGCCGGATGTTGTTGCCGTAGTCGAACGTGGGAATGCCCTGATGCTTGAACGCCAGCATCGCTTGCACATGCACTGCCATCGATTGCTTGGCGGCCTTGATGACGGCGGCAGGTTCGCGCTTGGCGCGTTCGCGGTAGTCGTCCCACGTCCAGCCGGCGGGCAGATAACCGTTCAGCGGATCATGCGCGCTGGTCTGGTCGGTGACAAGGTCAGGCTTCACGCCACGGCGCACCAGCTCGGGCAGGACGTCGGCGGCGTTGCCGCACAGCGCGATGGACACCGCGCGGCCTTCCTTGGTGTAGCGGCCGATGCGCGCCAGCGCGTCATCCAGATCGGTGGCTTGTTCGTCGACATAGCGTGTGCGCAGGCGGAAATCGATGCGGCTTTGCTGGCATTCGATGTTCAGCGAGCACGCGCCGGCAAGCGTTGCCGCCAGCGGCTGCGCGCCGCCCATGCCGCCCAGGCCCGCCGTCAACACCCAGCGGCCCGTCAGGCTGCCGCCATAGTGCTGGCGGCCGGCTTCGACAAAGGTTTCGTAGGTGCCTTGGACGATGCCCTGGCTGCCGATGTAGATCCAGCTGCCGGCGGTCATCTGGCCGTACATGGCCAGACCCTTGGCGTCGAGCTCGTTGAAGTGTTCCCACGTGGCCCAGTGCGGCACCAGGTTCGAGTTTGCGATCAGCACGCGCGGCGCGTTGGCATGCGTCTTGAACACGCCAACGGGCTTGCCCGATTGCACCAGCAGCGTCTCGTCGTCGTTCAGTTCCTTGAGCGATTCAACGATTTTGTCGTAGCAGTCCCAGTCGCGCGCGGCGCGGCCAATGCCGCCATACACCACCAGTTCTTTGGGGTTCTCGGCCACGTCGGGGTCGAGGTTGTTCATCAGCATGCGCAAAGGGGCTTCGGTGAGCCAGCTCTTGGCGGTCAGTTGATTGCCGCGCGGGGCGCGGATGACGACGTCGCGATATCGGGTCGGTTGGTCCAAGAGGCTCTCCTTGATCGGTTCGGCCGCGCGAACGACGCGGCGCGGCGGTTGCCCGAATCATAGGATGCCTATGCTTGTATATACAAGATGAGAAGACCATTATTTGGCTCAGGGATTTCCCCAATGAAAAATGCCGGACCTTGATCAGGTCCGGCATGTTCGATAACCAATGGGATCACCCCGGCCAGGGGTCAGGCGTTCAGCAAGCGCGGGGCTGCAATTCAATGACGCAGGCATCCACCGCGCCCGCGGCATCCAGCTGGTATTGCGCGAGCCCGCTCTGGCCTTCCACATGCAGGCAGTCATAGCGCGACGGCAACGCGTGCGCCGCGCCGTTGATGCGCACCGTCAACTCCTGGCCCGCATTCAGCACCAGCACGCTGTGCGCCGCGCTGTGAAAGGTGCAGGCCGCCGACACCCATTGCAGCCGCGCGTGATAACGCGCCGGCGCATAGAACAGATTGAAATCGCGGATGGCGCCGCCGAGCAGCCGGCAATCCACCTGCGCATCACCCAAGAACGCGTAGGCCTTGCGCGGCGCAAGCGGCGCTTGTTCGTGGCCATCGACCGTCAGCTGGATGCCCTGGCCTTCCAGCACCGTGATGATGCGCTGATACCCCGTAAACGCAGAGAAGCCGCCGTCCTGCGCCACATCAGCAATGGACAGGCGCCAATCGAACGCCGCCGTGCTGCCGCCCGGGTTGCAGGCAACCTCTTGTGTCGTGCCGCCGCCGTTGCGCCACGGCATGCGCGGATAATCGGCCGCGCGGTACAGATGGATGTCGGGGGTAGTCATGTCGTGAACTTGCCTTCCAGGCGGTGGCGTGAGCCGGGGTGGATCAGGCGCGCCAGGGTGACGGCGCGGTCGCCCGACCACGTGCGGCGGCTGATCAGCAAGCAGGGTTCATCGCGTTCGATCTGTAGCAACTGGCATTCTCGCGGCTTGGCCAGAATGGCTTCAACGACGTGTTCGCCTTCGCTCAAGGGCGCAACACGCGTCAGGTATTCGTAGGGCGTGCTCTGCGTGAAATCCTGCTTCAGATAGTCCGGCGCAAGCCGCACATTGACGTAACGGTCTTCCAGCTGAATCGGCACGTCGTCTTCGAAATGGACGATGATGGAATGGAACACCGGCTGGCCCGCACGGATCTCCAGCGCCTGCGCCTGTTCCGCGCCCGCCGCCTCTTCGGCCAGGCGCACGACGCGGCTGTGATGGCGGTGATTGCGCGCCGCAATCTCGTCGGCAATGTTGTTGACGGCAAACAGCGCCGACCGCGCCTTGGGCTGCGCCACAAACGTGCCCACGCCCTGCATGCGCACCAGCAGGCCCTCGGACGTCAGCTCGCGCAGCGCGCGGTTGATCGTCATGCGGCTGAAACCCAATTCATCGACCAGTTCGCTTTCGGACGGCACACGGTAGTGCGCGGGCCAGGCGCCGCTGCGTATCTGCTGCGCAATCATCTGCTTGACCTGTGCGTATAGCGGGGCGGGCAGGGCGTTGGTCTGGGCGGGCAATCGAGGGGGGGAAGAAGCCACGGGGGAGTCCTGGTGTGCGACGGGAAAAATCGGGTTCTAGTATAGACAGGTACACATGTCTTGCGAACGGGAACCGAATTTCCGTATACTCCCCCCCTGTATCGTTTTCGGAGCCTGCCGTGCCGCATTCGCCGGAAGAAAAGAAGCGTGTCGTCACCCGCCTGCGCCGTATCCAGGGGCAGGCGTTAGCATTGGAACGCGCGGTCAATGAAGGCACGGAGTGCGGCGCGCTGTTGCAGCAACTGGCCGCCTTGCGCGGCGCCGCCACCGGCCTGATGGCCGAAGTGCTGGAAAGCCATCTCCGGGAAACCTTCCTGCAATCCGCCCAGGGCGGGCCGCCAGACGCGAAGATCGACCCCGCAGCCGAGGTCGATCAACTGATGCGCATCGTCCGTTCCTATTTGAAGTAAGCCCACCCGACATTCGTGGAGTAACCGCTATGAAATCACGCGCAGCAGTCGCATTCGGACCCGGCAAGCCGCTGGAAATTGTTGAAATCGACGTCGCCCCGCCGCAGCGCGGCGAGGTGCTGGTGCAGATCACCCACACCGGCGTCTGCCACACCGACGCCTTCACCCTCAGCGGCGACGACCCTGAAGGCCTGTTCCCCGCCGTGCTGGGCCACGAAGGCGCGGGCATCGTCGTGGAAGTGGGCGAAGGCGTCACGTCCCTGAAACCCGGCGACCACGTCATTCCGCTCTACACGGCCGAATGCCGCGAGTGCAAGTTCTGCCTGTCCGGCAAGACCAACCTGTGCCAGAAGGTGCGCGCCACCCAGGGCAAGGGCCTGATGCCCGATGGCACGTCGCGCTTCAGCTACGAAGGCAAGCCGATCTACCACTACATGGGCTGCTCGACGTTCAGCGAATACTCGGTCGTCAACGAGATCTCGCTGGCCAAGATCAACCCCGCCGCCCCCCATGAAAAGGTCTGCCTGCTGGGCTGTGGCGTTACCACGGGCATTGGCGCCGTGCACAACACCGCGAAGGTCAAGGAAGGCGACACCGTCGCCGTGTTCGGCCTGGGCGGCATTGGCCTGGCCGTGATCCAGGGCGCGGTGCAGGCCAAGGCCGGCCGCATCATCGCGGTGGACACCAACCCGAACAAGTTCGTGCTGGCCAGCGCCATGGGCGCCACCGATTGCATCAACCCCAAGGACTACGACAAGCCCATCCAGGACGTCATCGTCGAACTGACCGACGGCGGCGTGGACTTCTCGTTCGAGTGCATCGGCAACGTGCACGTGATGCGCGCGGCGCTGGAATGCTGCCACAAGGGCTGGGGCGAAAGCATCATCATCGGCGTGGCCGGCGCGGGCCAGGAAATCAGCACGCGTCCGTTCCAGCTGGTCACGGGCCGCGTGTGGCGCGGTTCCGCCTTCGGTGGCGTGAAGGGCCGCACGCAGCTGCCGGGCATGGTCGAAGACGCCATGAGCGGCAAGATCGATCTGGACCCGTTCGTGACGCACACGCTGCCGCTGGAACGCATCAACGAAGCCTTCGACCTGATGCATGAAGGCAAGTCGATCCGCACCGTGATTCACTTCTAAGCGTCACGTTCGCGGCAGGTTCCGGCAGGCCCGGCGCGCAATGCGCCGGGCCTGTTTTTTTATGACGCGCCCAAGACAAGTTCGCGCGCGTTCATGACACCGCTGTCATTCATCTTCACGTCATCTTCGGCCGCAACCATTCGCCCTTCATAAACGAGGGATCACACGAATGATTACGTGGAAGAGGAATGCGGGCGCGGCCATGCTGAGCGCCCTGTTGCTGGCCGGTTGCGGCGGCAATGACGATGATGACGACACGTCCGCCAGCCCGGCGCCAGAACAGCCCGCGCCCGAGCAACCCGCCGCCAGCCGGCCGATGGAACTGACGATCCTGCACATCAACGATCATCACTCCAATCTGGACAGCAAGAAAAAAGATCTGAAGCTGAAGAACGCCGCCGGTACGGCGGTGACGGCGAATGTGGACGTGGGAGGTTTCCCGCGCGTCACCGGCGCCATCAACGCGCTGTCGGCGCAGTCCGCCAACGTGCTGAAACTGCACGCGGGCGACGCCAACACCGGCACGCTGTACTTCAACCGCGCGGGCGAAGCCGGCGAGGCCGATGCGGCCATGATGAACACGGTGTGCTTTGACGCGATGACGCTCGGCAACCACGAGTTCGACAAGGGCGACACCGGATTGAAGCGCTTTATCGACCTGCTGCACGCCGGCACATGCCAGACGCCGGTGCTGAGCGCCAACGTCACGTTCGCCGACGCCTCGGCGTTGAATCCGTCACGCGCCCCCGGCATGGTCAAGCCGTCGATCGTGTTGCAGCGCGACGGCCAGGCGATCGGCCTGGTTGGCCTGACCATCGCCAACAAGACGCAGCAATCGTCCAGCCCCGACGCGGGCACGCTGTTCTCGGATGAAGCCGCCGCCGCGCAAACGCAGATCGACGCACTGCGCGCCCAAGGCGTGAACAAGATCGTGGTGATGAGCCATATCGGCTACGACTACGACAAGCAGATCATTCCCAAGCTGAGCGGCGTTGACGTCGTGGTGGGCGGTGATTCACACACGCTGCTGGGCCCGGATTCGATGGTGAGCTACGGCGTGGGCACGCCGTCGGGCGCTTACCCGACCGTGCTGCAAAACAAGGACGGCAAGCGCGTCTGCCTGGTGCAGGCCTGGGAATACTCGCAGGTGGTGGGCGAACTGAAGGTCAGCTTCGACGCCAACGGCGACGTGACCGAATGCGCCGGCACGCCGCACGTGCTGATGGGCGACGCGCTGACGGTGGGCGGCGCCGCCCCCGCCGCCGCCGACAACACCGCCATGCTTGCCGATGTGGCGGCCAGCGGCTTCCTGCGCATCCAGCAGCCGGACGCCCAGGCCACGGCCGTGTTGCAGCCGTTCAAGGCAAAGGTGGACACCTTCAGCGCCAGCATCGTGGCCTCGGTTCCGCAAGAGCTGTGCTCGCGCCGCGTGCCGGGGCTGACGCGTGACCGCAGCCGCTCAAGCGCTGACTGCAACACCCTGGGCAGCGTCGACCTGCGCGGTGGCGACATGCAGCAACTGGTGGCGCAAGCCTATCTGGATGTGGCCAACGCCAACTACGGCGGCGCAGACATCACGCTGCAAAGCGGCGGCGGCGTGCGCGTGGCGCTCAAGGGCAATGTGACGGCGGCCAATGTGATCGAGGTGGTGCCGTTCGGCAACATGCTGTGGCGTCTGGACGTAACCGGCGCCGAGGTCAAGGGCATGTTGGAAGACGGCATGCAGGCAGTGTTTGGCGCAGGCGGCTCCACCGGCCCGTACCCGTACACGGGCGGCTTGCGCTGGGATGTGAACGGCGCGCAAGCGCAGGGCAGCCGCGTCACCAACATCGAAGTGCTGGATGCGGCCACCAGCACGTGGCAGCCGCTTAACGCCGCGCGCACCTACAAGTTGTTCGTGTTGAGCTTTAACGCAACCGGCGGCGACGGCTACAAGACGCTGGCGAGCGTGCCCGCCGAACGCCGTCAGGACATCGGCGTGCTGGACGCCGACGTGCTGCAAAGCTATATCGACAAGCAAGCCAAGGACCCCGTGTCCGGCCTGCCCGTGCTGAACCTGCTGCCCGTCAGCCTGTACAGCACCAAGTCGTATAGCGAATAAAGGAACGGATCAGGAGGTCAGGCCGAATTGCCGGCCTGGCGTCTGGCCTTCCAAGTACACCTTTTCGGTCTGGCCGACGAAGCGCGCCAGCGAAAATTCCCGCAGCGCCGTGTTGCGGGCTTCTTGCCCCATCTTCACGGCGATGCTGCGGTCATTCAAAATCGACGATACCGTCGTCAGCACGCTGCTGACTGAACCGGGCGGCACCACCCAGCCGTTGCGGCCGTCGGTCACGTTCTCGGTCAATCCGCCCACCTTGCTGACGATGACGGGCTTGCCGGCCGCCATCATTTCGCGGCAGGCAAACGAAATCGTCTCAAGCCGCGACGACAGCACGAAGCCCACATCCAACGCCGCCAGGAACGGGCGCACGTCATCCAGCAGACCCGTGAAAATAACCTGATCCGTCATGGCCAGATCGGCCACGCGCTGGCGCTGCTCGTCATCGGGCGCCTTGCCGGCGATCAGAATCACGACCTGATCCCGCTGATGCTCGGGCAAGAGCGACACGGCGGTCACCATGTCCAGCCAATTCTTGTAGATGGCGGTGCCGGCGTTGCTGCCGATCACCAGCCGGCGCTGCATGCTGGCCGGCAACAGGGCGGCACGCGCCGCCGCCGCTTCTTCTGCGCTGGCCGGTTGATATTGCTGCGTGCAAACGCCGTTGTGCACCACCCGCAGGTCTTCATCGCGGAACACGGAATCTTTCATACGGCGAAAGGTATGGCCGCACACGCAGATGACGCGGTTCGTGCCCCACTTCGCGCGCATGCGCACGCCCAGGCTGTTCGAGGCCCGATCGGTGTGTTGCGTGTAGACGATGAACGGACGCTTGGCGCCCATGCCCACCGTAGCCAGCATGCACAGGCGGTGGTCGGCAGACCCATTCACATGGATGACGTCGAACTGCTCTTTGCGCAGCAAGGTGCGCAAGCGGCGCAACGCGCTTAACTGCTGAAACGGGCGCCCCTTGAACTCCAGGTCGATGGAATGCACGCCGGGCAAGGCATGCGCCTCGGCCAGCAGACGGCTGCCGCGCGGCGCGGCAACCGTAATGTGCGCGCGCTGGCGCAGCATGCGCGCCAGCGACATCACATAAGTGGTGTGGCCGCCGCCATCGCCCTGATGGAAATTGGTGTAGAGAATCTTCATGATGTAAGGCCCGAGAGCAGTTGCGGGGAAGGCGGAGACTCCCCTTGATTGAGCAAACAGCTCCAATGACGCTTTTCGAATACGTCATCGCCCAGACGGCTGCCGGGAGACAAGTTGTAGACCTTGACGCCACGTGCGGCGAGCAAGCGGCTGGCCGCGCGGAAAGCGGGTTCGATGTGGCCGGTGAATTGGCGGTCAAGTGCGGTGGCCAACTGCGCCCCGGGTTGTTCGTAGAAGCGCGGCCCAGCCGCCGCGGTCAGGTCCAGGCCGTGCAGGTACACGGTGTGCGCCCCCATCCAGGCCAGCAGCTGCAACGCCGTGTATGCCACGGTGCCGCCGCCAAAGAGGCCGCGCGCGGGGTTCAGGCTGAAGCCGTGCGCGTGTTCAGGGTTGTGCGCGTCGAACAGCACCAGCTCGGGGTCACGCGCCAGTTGCGCTTCGAGTTCATCAGGTTGCGCGCGCGGTTGCAGCGCGCGCTGGTGCACTTCTTCGAACAGCGCGATGCGGCAACGGATGGCGCCGGCATCAAACAGGAAGGCAATCCAGCGATAGACCTCGGGCGTGACGAACAGCAGCAGGTCTTGCGACAGCACCTCGGCCACAAGATCGCGCCGGCGCTTGACGAAGCCGGCGTCCAGCATCGCGTAGTAATCGAAGCGCAACGCCGGATGCTGGCGGCGCAGCGCGATGGACCCGTTCACGCCCATGACGGAACGTAGACCGCATTGCGCGTAATCGATCTGCGCAACCGACGGACCGCTAAGAATCAGGTGTGCGTCGCCGTGAATGGCGCGCGGCACCTGTCCCATCGGCAGCGTGGCCGGCCCGCGCACGCCCACCAGATCGCACGCCACCAGTTGCTCACTGCCTTCGCGCCGCACCTTCACCAATGGCCACAGCGTCTCGTTGTGCCGATAGGCTCCGCCACGCGTGTAGCGGTAAAAATAGCGAAAGCCTTTGGTCAACGGACGCGAGCGGAGCAGGCGAGGGACAAGCGCAAAACGGGTCATGAATGGGTGCCACTGAAAGCGCGGCGAAACCTAGCGAGAGGCGGATTCTACTCAGCCGCCCCCCCTCACGACGGGTTCGAAACATTTGAGATGTAACAGCATTGGCGGCCGCCATTTGCCCCTTAATTTGGCGGCTGCCACCTGGCGTTTCCGGGCTTCCCACATAGCGGAACGGGGGCAGCCAAACGCGTCGACATTGCACCAGAACCGTGCATGCGCACTGTGCCTTCGGCACTAGCCGGCCTGATCCGGGCGGGACGCGCCAACGTACCTTCCATTACGTTTTGCGCCAAAACGAAAGGCGACTGCAAGCAAGCACCGCAGCCGCCGGTTGCCGCGTTCAGCGCGCGTGGCGCACGCTCATCAGGCTCAGGATCTCGAACATGATCTGCGCGCCCGCATGCGCGGTGTTCGCCGTGGCGTCATAGGCCGGCGCCACTTCAACCAGATCCCCGCCCACGATGTTGATGCCCGCCAGCCCGCGCAGCATCGCCTGCGCTTCGCGCACCGTCACGCCGCCAACCTCTGGCGTGCCGGTGCCGGGTGCGAACGCCGGGTCCAGGCAATCAATATCGAACGAGACGTACACGGGCGAGTCGCCCACCACCTCGCGGGCGCGGGCGATGATGGCCGGGACGCCCATCGTGGCGATGTCTTCGGCGTGAATCACCGTCATGCCGGACGCGTACGAGAATTCCCACAGGTATTCCGCCGCGCCGCGGATGCCGATTTGAATGGTGCGGGTGGGGTCCAGCACGCCATCCAGCACGGCCTGGCGGAACGGGCCGCCGTGATGGAAGCGGCTGCCATCGAACGGGCCACCGGTGTCACAGTGCGCATCAAAGTGGATCAACGCCAACGGTTGTTCGCGCCCCAGCGCCCGCAGGATCGGCAGCGTGACGGAATGGTCGCCGCCGGCGGACAACGGCATGACGCCCGCCGCGTGAATCTTGGCATACGTGTCTTCGATGTCCTGATGCGATTGGTCCAGGCTGAAGCGGCTGCGCATGGGCACGTCGCCAATGTCGGCCACGCGCAGGTCGCGCGTGGGGGTACAGCGCAGCACGTGGTGGTACGGGCCGACGCGTTCAATGGCGCGCAGCGCGCGCGGCCCGAAGCGGCAACCGCTGCGGTTGCTGGCGCCCAAATCCATCGGCACGCCTGTCAGCGCCACTTGCAGGTCACCGAAGTCGGGCGCGCTCCAATCGATCTGGTGTGCGGGCGCATCCATCAGCGTGGGCATGCCCGCGTAAGGCGCGCTGCGCGTGCCGCTGGCGTCGATGATGTTGGCGGCCACGGCGCTGAAATGCGGGTCGTGAATCTGCGCTTCGTTGTCGCCGCCAAAGCGGGCGCGCAAGGCCGCGAGCTTGTCGGGGGTGTAGGTCATGCTGGTCTCCTGTCAGGGATGGATGGGGGGATGGCTGATGTCGGCGGGATCATTCCGCCCCGGCTGGGCGGGCGGGCGCGTCGCGATGCCGCTGCGGGGCGGGCGCTTCCCGGTGTCGCTGCGGGGCGGGCGCGTCGCGGTATGCCCGCGCCGCCTCCGCGCGGCCCAGCAGGCTGATCGCAATGAAACTGATGGCGCTGGCTGCCAGCGCGGCATACACCGGCGTGTTGGCCGCCAGCCCGTCTTTCAACATGAAGCCAATCGCGGTGAAGCAGCCCAGCAGCATGCTGGCGATGGCGCCCGCGGTGGTGGCGCGGCGCCAGTAGATGGCGCCCAGTAACGGCACCAGCATGCCGCCCACCAGCAGGTTGTAGGCGCAGGTCAGGGCGCTGAGCACGTCGTCCACCACCAGCGCGATACCCAGCGCCGACACGCCCGCCAGCAGCGTGATCAGCCGGTTCAGGCGCACATCCGTGAACGCGCGGCCGCCGCGCAGCGCGGGCAGCAGGTCTTCGGTCAAGACGGTGGACGTGGCCAGCATCGCCGCGCTGGCGGTGGACATCATGGCCGCCAGCGCCGCCGCGATGACCAGCCCCCGGATACCGTCCGGCAAGCTGGCCTGCACGATGGCGGCAAACGCGTTGTTCACATTGTCCAGATCGGGCAGCAGCACTTTGGCGGTCATGCCGATCAGCGCGCCCACCAGGCCGTAGACAATGCAGTACAGCCCCGCCACGGTGCCCGCCACCTGCGCCACGCGGGTCGTGCGGGCGGTGAAGACGCGCTGCCAGATTTCCTGCCCGATCAGGATGCCCAGGAAGTAGATGACAAAGTACGTGATGATCGTGCTCCAGCCGATGGCCGCCATGTCGAAGCTGGCGGCAGGCAAACGCGCGACGAGCTCATCCCAGCCACCGACTCGCATCAAACAGATGGGCAGCAAAATGAACATCAGCCCCACCGTCTTGATCACGAACTGCACGATGTCGGTCAGCGTCAGCGACCACATGCCGCCCACGGCGGAATACAGCGCAACGACGCCGCCGCCCACCACCACCGACACCCAGAACGGCAGGCCGAACAGCACCTGCATGACGGTGCCGATGGCAATGACGGAAGTGGCCGCCAGCATCAATGCATACGCCATCATCACCAGCGCGCTGACGTGCTTGGTGTTGGCGCTGAACCGCCGTTCAAGCACCTGCGTCACCGTGTAGATGCGCAGCTTCAGCAAGGGCTTGGCCAACACCAGGTTCAGCACCATGATGCCCAGCCCCAGCGCGGCGCATAGCCAGAAGCCCGAGATGCCGTACACATAACCCAGCCGCACTGTGCCGACGGTGCTGGCGCCGCCCAGCACGGTGGCGGCCATGGTGCCCATGTACAGGCTCGGCCCCAGATTGCGCCCGGCCACCAGAAAGTCTTCCTGCGTCTTCGCGCGCCGCATGCCGTACCAGCCCAGCAGCAACATGCCCGCCAGATAAATCAAGACGACGCCAATGTCCAGAATCATGTCCCACACCTCCCCACACGCCTATCGCCGGCATCACACCGAGCCGGATAGAAGTTATTAATCGCCGTTTCACCGTATTGCAGTGCCCGGCCGTTTTGATGTGCGGTCGATGGCTTCCTTCAGCCGCCCCGACAGCCCTGTGGATAATAGGAATGACGCCAACGCTGATCCATATCTCGTTCGACTTACAAGCATCGATGCACGTCGATGTTTTATAGGTGCTAACCCTATGCTCTCCCAAGTTTCCGACCTTGATCTCCGCTTGATCCGGGTGTTTATCGCCATCGTGGATGCGGGCGGCGTGTCGGCCGCGCAGGACATGCTGGGCGTGGGGCAGTCCACCATCAGCAGCCAGCTGGCCACGCTGGAAACGCGGCTGGATTTCAAGCTGTGCGAACGCGGACGCGGCGGCTTCCGGCTGACGGCGAAAGGCCAGCGTTTTGAAAAACTGGCGCGCGGCGCGCTGGCGTCGTTGAACACCTTCAGCGCCGAAGCGCGCAACATGCATCGGCAGTTGGTGGGCGACCTGACGCTGGGCCTGATCGGCAACGCCACGATGGCGCACAACGTGCGCATCGGACAGGCCATCGAACGCTTCCGCCAGCGCGACGAAGCCGTGCGCTTGTCAGTACTGATCCGCGGGCCGCGCGAACTGGAAGAGCTGCTGTTGAAAGACGACATGCAAGTTGCCGTGGGCTACTTTCTGCACCGCGTGCCGATGCTGGACTACACGCCGCTATTCCAGGAGCGCCAGGTGGCGTACTGCGGCGCAACGCATCCGCTGGCGCCGCGCGCCGGCCGCGTCACAGTGGACGAGGTGGCCAACGCCGACTGGACCTGGCGCACGTATCCGCTGCCAGAAGCCTCGTTCACGGGCCGGCCCCGCCGCATCACGTCACAGGCCGACAACATGGAGGCCGCCGCCATGCTGATTCTGTCGGGCGCGCATCTGGGCTATCTGCCTGAACACTTTGCCGCGCCCTATGTTGCGGCGGGCCTCTTGCACGCGCTGGACGCCAACACGTTCCGCTATGACGTCGACATCAGCATGGTGGCCAAGAAGCGCCCGTATCTGAACGACATCACGGTGGCGTTCCTGGAGGACATCCGGGCGGCGCTGGGGGTTGCGGCCAATGACGGCGCGGGCGGCCACCCTGGCCGCACGGAAGTCAGCGGCATCTGATATTGTTCCCGAACGCCCTTACGCCTTTCACCCACGCCCGATGCCGCTACGCCCCGACTCCCCCGCCTTGCAAGACGCCATCGCCGACGCCATCAGCACGGCCACGCGCGGCGCAGGCCGTGTGAACATTCTTATCGCCGGCAAAACGGGGGTAGGCAAAAGCACGTTGATCAACGCCGTCTTTCGCGGCGAACTGGCCAAGACCGGCGCGGGCAAACCCGTCACGCAAAGCACGCAGGAATACACAAAGCCGGGCCACCCGCTCACCATCATCGACACGCGCGGCCTGGAAGTGGGCGACTACGCGCGCTCGCGCCAACAGCTGACGGACCTGATCCAGGAACGTTCCGCCTCGGACGACCACGACAAGCATGTGCACGTGGCATGGCTGTGCATTCAAGACAGCAGCCACCGCGTTGAAGACGCCGAAATCGAACTGTGCGACATGCTGGCCAACGCCGGCATTCCCGTCGTGGCCGTGCTGACGAAAGCGCGCAAGAACAGCCCCTTTCTGGACGAGGCGCGCAAGCTTTTGCCGCGCGCAAAGCAGGTTGTGGCGGTGCGCGCGCTGCCAGAATGGATCGACGAGCTGGACGCCGAGCTGCCGCCGATGGGCCTGGACAACCTGATCGAAGCAACGGCTGAATACATCCCCGAGGCGCAGCAACGCGCCTACGCCAACGCGCTGTCCACCCGCAACAAGAAGGCCCTGGAAGTAAAAAAAAAGCGGGCTGAGATAGAAGTGAATGTGGCCGCAGGGCTGGCCGCATCGGCCGCCGCCGCGCCCATTCCGTTCTCGGACGCCTTTGCGCTGGTGCCCATTCAGGTGGGCATGATCGCCAAGATCGGCATCACCTTCGGCATGGAGCTGGACACCACCGCCATCACCACGCTCGTCACGTCCACGCTGGGCGCGTCGGCAGCCACGCTGATCGGGCGTTCGGTCGTGTCGGGCATGCTGAAGTTCATTCCCGGCGCGGGCAGCGCAATCGGCGGCACCATCGCCGCCACCACGGCGGGCGCCATCACCAAGCTGCTGGGCAACGCCTACGTGGCGGTGCTGTATGACTTCAGCCAGAAGAACCCCGGCAAGGACATCGACATCGGCATGATTGCGCAGGCGTTGAAACAGCGGGTGAAGCTGTAGATCGCTGCAATCAAATGTGTTTCAGCGACACGATTCGCAAGAATCGCGCTTTTCCTGCTAACGCGTTAAATATTGCGCGCTCCACGACGTTAAGCCGTATATCCCTCAGTTTTTTCGCGGGACAGCCCACGTGTGCGCCGGCAAGGCGCGCAAGACGCGGCCGCTCCAGCCCGCCCCCCATCCAATGATCATCGACAACTCCGACGTCATGTACCGGCACCTTGTGCAGGGCGTCGTCGACTACGCCATTTACATGCTCCATCCGGACGGCACCGTCGCCAACTGGAATGCCGGCGCCCAGCGCGCCAAGGGCTACACCCAAGAAGAAATCGTCGGCAAAAATTTCGCCTGCTTCTACAGCGAAGACGACCAGGCGGCCGGACTGCCGCAATTCGGCCTGGCGACCGCGCGCGAACAAGGACGCTTCGAGGCCGAGGGATGGCGGGTGCGCAAGGACGGCACGCTGTTCTGGGCCAACGTCGTCATCGATGCGATCTACGACGAGCAGGGTGCGCTGCTGGGCTTTGCGAAGATCACGCGCGACGTCACCGAACGGCGCGAACGCGAGCAACAGCTCTTGAAGGCCAAGGAACTGGCCGAACACTTCAATAGCGAACTGACGTCGCTGTCGAGCTTCCTGGAAGCCGTGGTGTCGCACATTCCGTCGTGCGTGCTGGTGCTGGACGCGGTGTCGCGCAACATCCTGCTGGCCAACCGCCAGGCGGAGACCACCTTCGGCGCGTCGCGCAGCGACATGATGGGCAAGCCCGCGCAGCGCAGCCTGCCCCCGCCTGTCTGCGCGCTGTTCGACCGGCTGACCAATGAAGCGCTGCGCTCGGATGGCGGCTTGCGCGAAGCCGAAGAAGAACTGATCACCGCGCGCGGCCCGCGCACCTTGCGCACGAAGACACTGGTTTTCCACAGCAACGACCCGCGCTCGCGCTACGTGCTGCTGATTACGGACGACGTCACCGACGAAAACGCGGCGCATGCGCAAGTGCGCTACATGGCCCACCACGACACGCTGACCGGCATGCCGAACCGGCGCCTGTTCCGCGAACAATTGCTCAAGGCCTTGAGCAGCCGGACGGGCGGGCGCAGCACGGCAGTGCTGTGCCTGGACCTGGACAACTTCAAGAGCGTGAACGACACGCTGGGCCACCCCTGCGGCGACGAACTCTTGCGGCTGCTGGCCAAGCGCCTGCCCAAGAGTTTGCGCGAGCACGACACGCTGGCCCGCCTGGGTGGCGACGAGTTCGCCGTGGTGCTGCCCAACATCGGCGAAAAAGACGACGTGCGCAAGATGGCGGAACGGCTCATCGACGTGGTGCGCCAGCCGTTTGAAGTGGACGGCCACACCGTGCCCATCAGCGTCAGCATCGGCATCGCGCTGGCCGAAACGGCTGACTGCACCGCCGACCATCTGCTGCGCTACGCCGACATGGCGCTGTACGAAGCCAAGCGCAATGGCCGCAATTGCCTGGCCTTCTTCAAGCCAGAGATGGAGACGGCGGCGCTCAAGCGGCATGAAGTCGAAATGGATTTGCGCCAGGCCATCATGTGGCAGCAGCTGCAACTGCATTACCAGCCCATCATGGACGTAAGCCATGTGCGCATCGTGGGCCGCGAGGCGCTGATGCGCTGGCAGCATCCGGTGAAGGGCCTGATCATGCCCAGTGACTTCATCCCCATCGCCGAAGAAACCGGGCTGATCCACGAGCTGGGCGCCTTCACCTTGCACGAGGCCTGCGCCGAAGCGATGCGCTGGGACGACCATGAAACCGTGGCCGTGAACCTGTCGGCCAGCCAGTTCACCAATAGCGCGCTGGTGTCGCTGGTGGAGTCGGCGCTGTCGAAGTCCGGGCTGCCGGCGCGCCGGCTGGAGCTGGAAATTACCGAATCCGTGCTGCTGGCCAATTCCGCCGCCAACCTGAACACACTGAATCGCCTGAAGGAGCTGGGCGTGAAGGTGGCGCTGGACGACTTCGGCACGGGCTATTCGTCGCTGGGCTATCTGCGTTCGTTCGAGTTCGACAAGATCAAGATCGACAAGTCGTTCACGCAAGACGTGGAATCCAGCAAAGAGGCGCTGGCCATCATCCGCGCCATCAACGGCATCGGGCGCAGCCTGGACATTCCCACCACGGCGGAAGGCGTGGAAACCGCCGAGCAGCTGGACCGGCTGACGCAGGAAGGCTGCTCGCATTTCCAGGGCTATCTGCTGGGCCGGCCGGTGTCGCACGACGCCACAGCCGAAGCCACAGCCGACGCCACACCCAACGCCCCACACAACGCCGCACCCGGCGCCGCGGACTAGCGCGGCCGGACGGCCCCGGAATCAGGGGCCGTCCCCGCAATTCGCGGCCCCTGGCGCGCCCGGCCAGACCTATACTTTTCAAATCATCGGGTGCGCTGCGACGCGCCATCCTGCCCGATGCCTGCCGTGCCGCGCGTCGGAAGTGCCATCACGCAAGCCGCCCCAGCGGGGTCTCCCCCGGAGCGCTGCGCAAGGAGAATTCCATGACTCGCAAATACATCGACTGCCGCGAATTTCCGAGCGACATCAATTGCTCGGTGGCCTTTGCCGCGGATTCCGACGACGAGCTGTTGGAAACCGCCGTGCAGCACGCCACCACCGTACACAAACACACCGACTCGCCCGAACTGCGCACACAACTAAAAGGCATGTTCCGCGACGGTACGCCGCCCGCAGATTCACCGCAGCGCGTTTGACCGCGCTGCTTACCAGGCCAGCGTCTGCACAAACTGCGCGACGCCGGTCTGGATACCCTCCGCCGGCAGGGGCGCCCTTAGAATGCTGCGGCGCTTGTCCCGGTCCACCACCCAGAACACCATCTGCGCAGGCGGCGCACCGAACGGCCCGCTCAGGCTGATCGTGCGGCCATCATGGGGCTTGGCTTCCACCTGGAACGTATATTGACGGCCTTGTACCGCACCCTTCATGCCTTCCTGCGCGTGCGGCGCGAAGGCCTCGGTTTTCAGGTTCAGAATGCGCAGGCCCAGGTTGTCTTCAATGAAGGACCGCATGGACGCTTCCAGCTTGTCGTCCGGCACCGCTGCGTTCTGGTTCAGCGCCAGGCCCAATTGTTCGCCTGTCTTCAGCTTGCGATAGTAAAAGCGGTTCGAGTCGATGGGCTCCAGCCGGAATTCGCCGATGCGCAACGGCAGCGTCATGCCCGTGTCGTCGTACACCACCACCGGGCTTTTTTCAGCGAGTGACCATCCATCGCCCAGGCTGCCCACCCACTGGATGAACTGACGATTCAACGCCACTGCTTCCTGCGTGCGGCCTTGGCGGTACGCGACGTCAGCCGCGATATCCAGCGCGGTCTGATAGAGCGATTCGTCGTGATACGCCTTGCTCGCATGCGCCCAGGCCGGCAGCGCCAGCTCCAGGCTGCGCCGGGCTTCGGGCAGATCGTCGCGGTCATAGGCGGCGCGGCCGATCACGGTATTCAAGCGCGCAATCTCCAGCGGAAAGACCGCATCGGGCAGGGCGGCTTCAGACAGCTCGGCGGCCTGGTCCCAGTCATGCGCCATCGACCAATACGAATCGATTTCGCGGTCCTGCTCCTGCATGGTCTTGTCACGGAAGAGGCGCACATCCCCCGTCCACGTCATGGCCTCAAACAGCTCACGCAGTTGGGCGATGGCCGCGTCCTGCTTGCCTTGCGGGAACGAGGCGCGCGCCTCGACATACCACTCGCCGCGCGCCGCGATCCATTGCGCTTCAATGCCCTTGCCGCCGGGGTAGTCGGCCTGCAACGCGCGCTTGGCGGCCACGGCGTCCTTGAACGGCAAGCCCGGCAACGCGGCTTCCGTGTCGGGCGCCGGTGTCTGGTCGCCTTCGGGTTCGCCCATCCGCCTGGCCAATGCCTGGCGCCGCGCTTGCGCGTCTTTGGCGCGCAGGTCTTCGCGATACAAGACCCAGATGCGGGCCGACAGCGCACTGCCGTCGTCCAGGGTTTGCATGTAATCCAGCTGCGCGCGCTCCGTGCGGCTGTCGGCCGGCTTGAAGCTGACCAAGGCCCAGCGGCCCGTGGCAAGCGGCAGGCTCATGCCGGCCAGCGTGTAGTTCAAGCGGCCAGCGGCAGCATCACGCGTCCAAAGTCCGGGGTAGGCGTTGCCCTGCGCGTAAATGCGCGCCTGCAAGCGCGCCACATCGGCGGCTTCGTTGGCGGCGGCGGCTTCGCGCACGGCCATCACCAGCAGTTGTTCCGTGGCGTCTTCGCTGGCGTTGCGCTTGTCGAAAATGACGATTTGCGCTTCGGCCTCGCGGCGCGCTTCGTCGTAGCGCTGTTGCTTGTGCAGCAGGCGGACGAGCGTGGCGACGGCATCGTATTCTTCGTAGTGGTTTTCGCCCTGACGCGCCGCTTCGACTGCCTTGCGGGCCGCGCCGGTAGCGGCGGGCCAGTCCTTTTCAGCGATCAGGCGATGGGCCTCCTGCATGTGCTGCACGAAGGGGGAAGCCTGCGGCGGGCTGGCGTCGGCGGATGCCGGAACGCTTGTGGCGGCGTCCTGATTCTCCGCCCATGCCGCAGCGGGCCAGAGGGTTGCGCTGGCGGACAAGAGCGCGGCGGCAAGCAGCGTGCGAGTCAGAGGGGTGAGCATGGGCGTCATCTTAAAACTCCCGCACTTCGTCCATGGCCTCTTCCACGCGCGCGCGGTCCAGTGCGTCGATGCCGTCGCCCGCCACCTCGCGCCGCTTGGCCTCCACCGCGTCGACGATGCCCATCAGCGCCATGTAGATCTGCTCGCGTTCCACCGTTTCAATGAAGCTGGAACGGCGGTCCATGGCGTTGAAGCCTTCGGTGTACGCCAGCACAACGGGCCGCAAGGCGTCGGCCAGCGGACCGGCTTGCGTGGCCATGTCAGCCGCCAGCTTCAGCGCATCGGTGCGTGCCTTGCGGTACAGCGTGGCGGCCTTCTTGGCTTGCGCCGACGTCACGAATTCGCTGCCATCCCATTCGCGAAACGGGTTGTCCAGATTCGCGGCCAGCCACTCGGGCTTGCGCGGCTGGCGCACGCTCAGGTTCAAGCCGCGCGCCGTCTCGGCCTTGTAGGCTTTCTTGGCGGCCGCCGCCAAATCAGCCGGCACGCTGGTCAGCCACAGCATGACCAGCGCTGGCCATGCCGACGGCCCCGGCAGGGCGGCATCCGCAGGCGGGAACACGTCGTTAAGCATCAACGTGGACAGCGACTTCAATGCCGCCAAGCGTTCCAAGCCCTGCAAGATTCCCGGTGCACCCCAGATGCGCAGGTCCTGCAAACGCGGGAACGCCTGCACGATGTCGTTGGCGTCCAACGACTTCACGCCATGCAGGTTCAGCGACGACACCTCAGGCAAGCCCGACCACACGGGCGCCACGGCTTGCAGGTTCACCGTGAGCCAACGGCCGTTGTCTTCGCCATGCACCACCAGATCGGCGCTGGCCGTGCCGTTCAACGTCAACGTATCCAGGCCGTCGTTCAGATGGATTTCGTGCACGCCCGTCATGTCGATGGCCACACGCCCCAGGTTCGTGCCGCGCAGATCAATGACGGGCGTGTCCTGGCCCGACAGAATCAGTTCGTTGATCGTAGGCCGTGTGCGCAGCCACGGCAGCAGCCCAGGCACGGGCGCATCGGCTTCCACCGTGGTCAGCAAGGGCAGGGCATCCAGGTCCGCCAGCGCGGCCAGCGCGCTCAGCACCTTGCCGTTCACGCGGCCCGTGGACCGCGTCAATGCCAGGCCGCCCGCCTCCAGCACCACCGTCTTGTCGTGGCGTTCTACCCGGGCCGCCGTCTTGAAACGCGCGCGCACATCGGCGTCGATGGCATCCCAGCGGCGTTGCAGAAAATGCGTATCGCCATCCGGCCAGCCACCGCCAAAGCTCTGGGTATCGGCCGTGACCAGCGGCTCGCGCCGGCCCACATGCTGAAAGCGCTGCGGCACAGGACCTTGCAGCCACAGGTGCTGGCGGTGCGCATTCCAGAACATGAAGTCGAAACTGCCGGGCCGCATGGCGTCCAGCGCCGCGTCGTCGGGCAGGCTCTTGCCCAGCCAGTCCAGCGTCAACACCGCCAGTAGCCCCGCGCGATTTTCGCCCCCCACATGGGTCACTTGCACCGCCGTATAGGCATCGAGTCGGCTGTTATGAACGACGTAGATATCTCCGGGCGCAGGCGTCATCGTGGCGGGTCCTTTTGGCGATTTAAAGGGGGCCAGTATACGGGTGCAAGGTGTCACGGCCGTGGGGGGGCACCTTGCACCCCACGCGCTACTCCCGCGGAATATCCTCCGCCCGCACCGCCCGCCCCAGCAGCCAGCCCTGGCCGATGGTGGCGGGTTGGCGCGACGACAGGTATTGCGCCTGCTCTTCGGTTTCGATGCCTTCGACGATCAGCCCCAGGCCCAGCTCGCGCGAGATATCGATGACGTGGTCAATGATGAGCGTGCCCGCCTGCTCCGCGCCAATCGCCTGCGTGAAGCGGCGGTCCAGCTTGATGGCGTCGGCCTGGATCTCGGCCAGGTAGTTCAGGTTGGAATTGCCGGTGCCGAAATCGTCGATCAGTATCCGGAACCCCTGACGGCGCAAGGTGCGAATCGTGCCCAGCACATGGCTGTCCGCCAGCGGCGTGCCTTCGGTGATTTCCAGCGCCACCCGTTGCGGCGCGATGCCTTGTTCGTTCACCCGGCGCAGCAAGAAATCGGGATACGCGTCGTTCTGCAAATCTTCCGCCGACACATTGATGCTGACGTAGAACGCCGGGTCGGTGCGCAGGCGTCCCGCCAGCTCGTGCAGCGCCCGCTCCGTCACCAGCCGCGACAGCTCACGCCCCAGGCCGATCTCTTCCGCCAGCGGCACGAACAGCGCGGGCGGCACGGCCGAGCCGTCGCGCGCGCGCCAACGCGCCAAGGCCTCCACGCCCACGAGCCGGCGCGTCGCCAGTTCGCGCAGAGGCTGATAGCGGACCTGCACATCGCCGCGCCGGATGGCTTTGCGCAAGGTGGCGCGATCGCTCTTGGATTGTTGGCGCCACAACACGCACAAGCCCGCCAGCAGCCCGCCCACGAGCGCGCCGGCAGAGGCCAGGATCAAGGCGGGCAAGGGGAACCACGACTGCACATGGGCGCGCGATACGGCGCAGATGTCCACCGTGCCGGGCGCGCATTCCGCAATCACGCGTTCGGCCCGCCAACTGGTTTGCGACGCGTTGTCGCCTTGGTTGAATGCCAGCCCGTCGGTGCGGCCAAAGCGGCGGAACACATGGGCGCCATCGCGCGTTTCGACTTTGGCGTCGATGCCGGAACCCGGTTCGGGAAATCCGTCAAAGGCGCCCGGCGCGGTAAACACCACCACGTTATTGCGCGCGGCCATGTCGCCGATGATGCGGCGGTCGATGATATTGGCGGCGCCCACCCATAGCGTGACGCCGTTACGGGTCTTGAAGGCTTCGGGCGGCAACGCGTGGGGTTCCGCCAACAGCCCCCACGCGGCGGAACACACCAGCATGCCGTCACGCAGGCGGCCGATGTCGCGCAGAAAGGTGGCGTTGAACAACAGCACGCGCAACGTCGCAATGTCGGACGCCGAGCAAAGCGCCGTCGTGTGCGTGGCGGCGTCGATCAGGCGATGGCTTTCCTGCGCCACGCGCAGGGCGTGGGCCAGCAGGCGGGAATTATGGGCCGCCAGCCGGTCGTCGACCTGATTCAGTTCAATCAGCCGTCCGCCCAACAAGCCCGCCAGGAAACCCAGCGTCGACATCAACAGGACTACGGCCGTAATTCGAATACGTGACATCGGGGTAAGGGAGGGACACTGGCGGCGCTTCTCAAGGGGAGCACCTGCGCGTAAGGCAATGTAACCGCAAGCGTCCCGTCCCCCAAAAAGAAAAACGCCCATCTCGTGAATGGGCGTTCTTTTTTTGGCAAAACCTGCTGCCCGCTTATCCCTGAACCAGGGCGGACTGGCCATTGCGGGCCGTGCGCACCACGTTGAACAGGTTCTTCGGGTCTTGCAATTGCGGCGCCACTTCAATTTGGGCGCCAATGCCATGCCGCGCGGCGCTATCGCGCAACCAGCGCAGGGCCGAGAAGTCTTCCAGCGCAAAGCCCACGGAATCAAAAATGGTCACGGCATCCGCGCTTGGGCGGCCGCCATTCTGGCCGGTCAGCACCCGCCACAATTCCGTCACGGCAAAATCGGCCGGCATCTGTTGCAAGTCGCCTTCGATACGCGTCTGCGGTTCGTATTCCACGAACACCGGGCCCATGCGCAGCACGTCCGCGTGCAGCTCGGTCTTGCCCGGGCAGTCGCCACCCAGCGCGTTGATGTGCATGCCGGGTTCGACCATGTCGGCGGTCAGGATGGTGGCGTAGGCCTTGTCGGCGGTGACGGTGGTAATGATGTCCACGCCCTTGACGGCCTGGGCGGTGCTGTCGAAACGCACGATGCGCAACGACGGCGCAACGGTAGCCAGATTGCTTTCCAGCTTGCGGGTGGCCTCGGGGTCCACGTCATACACATGCAGCGTGTCGATACCCAGCACATAGTGGAACGCCAGCGCCTGGAATTCGGCTTGCGCGCCGTTGCCAATCAAGGCCATCGAACGCGAATCGGGGCGGGCCAGCGCGCGCGCGGCCAGGGCCGAGGTGACGGCGGTGCGCAAGGCGGTGGTCAACGTCAGTTCGCTGATCAGCAGCGGTTCACCCGTGCTGACGTGCGCCAGCGCGCCAAAGGCCATCACGGTGGACAGGCCGGCTTGCGGGTTGTCGGGGTGGCCGTTCACGAACTTGAAGCTGTAGAGCTCGTTGTCGGCAGTGGGCATCAGTTCGATGACGCCGGTGGCGGAATGGCTGGCTACGCGTGCGCATTTATCGAATTCCTGCCATCGCAGAAAGTCGGCCAACACATAGTCCAGCAGGTCGGTGAAGACCTTGCGCGGGCCTTGCAAGGCCACGATGTTGGCAACGTCGGAAGTCGTCAGCAGTGTCGTCATATTTTTCTCCCCAAGTTATGGAACAGAAATTCTGGCTGACGGCCAAATCAATTCATAGTGACAACATTCCACACGAAACGCTAAGATTCTGGCAATTCGACAGCCACAATTAGCACTTTTCACAATGGATACGCTGGATCAAAGCCTGCTGGGCCTGTTACGCGCCAATGCCCGCCTGTCGGTGGCGACGCTGGCGAAGAAGCTGGACGTCTCGCGCGGCACCATCGACAACCGCATCCGCAAACTGGAAGAGCGCGGCATCATCGTGGGCTATACCGTGCGGCTGCGCCCGGAAGCGGAAACCGATGACATCGTGGCCTGGATGAGCATCGCCGTCGAAGGTCATGAAACCCGCAAGATCGTGAACCTGCTGATGGGCGAACCCAGCGTGGCGGGCCTGCACGACACCAATGGCCGCTGGGACTTGCTGGCGGAATTGCGCGTGCCCACCATCGACCAGTTGTCCGAAGTGCTGGATCGCCTGCGCACGCTCAAGGGCATCTCGGCCACCGAGACCAGCATTCATCTGAAGACGTTCAAGGCGTTCTAAGACATCGCGCCCTCGGGCAATCCACGCACGAGAGCGCGGGGAAACCCGATATAAAACTTTGCATAGCGTCCATGATCCAGCGTTATGCGTGGGGCACTTGGCCTTGGCCCGCCGCCGCTAAATCGTCAATCCAATCAGTGCCTTAGCAGAATCGCCCGCGCACGCCACCGCCTTGCACGAGGCGCCGCCGCGCGGTATCGAATTTCTGCGGACGCATGCATGCTTGCATCTTCAGCCGCGCCCGGCTTTGGGCACCTTGCGGCAGGCAACCCTGCATCCCCACACTCCATGACCGACTTCGACCTGACTCTGCACAACGGCCGCATCGTCACCGCGGATGCCGATTTTATTGGCGACATCGGCATCGTTGACGGCGTCATCACCGCGATCTCGTCAAAGCTTCCTGCCGGCAAGCGCGCCATCGACGCCGCGGGCCGCTTGGTGATGCCCGGCGGCATCGACAGCCACTGCCACGTTGAACAACTGTCGAGCATGGGCGTGCTGTGCGCCGACGACTGGTACAGCGCATCGGTCTCGGCCGCGCACGGCGGCAACACCACCATCGTGCCGTTCGCGGCGCAGCATCGCGGCCAGTCGCTGCGGCAGGTGGCCGATGAGTACGCCGCATCGGCGGCGGCAAAGTCAGTCATCGACTTCAGCTACCACCTGATCATTTCCGACCCCACGCCGCAGACGCTGAACCATGACCTGCCCGAGCTGATCCGCGCCGGCATCACGTCGTTCAAGGTCTTCATGACCTACGACAAGCTCAAGCTCGACGACAAGCAATTGCTGGACGTGTTCGCCATTGCCGCGCGCGAAGGGGCGTTGCCGATGGTACACGCCGAGAACAACGACGTGATCAGCTGGATTGCGCGCCATCTGCTGGCGGCCGGACACACCGCGCCGAAGTACCACGCGGTCAGCCACGACCCCATTGCCGAAAACGAAGCCACGCAACGCGCCATCAGCCTGGCCTCTGTGCTGGAAGTGCCGGTGCTGATCGTGCACGTGTCGACGCAAGGCGGCGCGCAGGCGATTCACGCCGCGCAGACGCTGGGCGCACCCGTCTACGGCGAAACCTGCCCACATTATTTGCTGCTGACCGCCGAAGACATCGACATCCCCGGAGTGGAAGGTGCCAAGTTCTGCTGCAGCCCCCCGCCGCGCGACCCCGTGTCGCAACAGGCGCTGTGGCAAAGCCTGGATAGCGGCACGCTGGCGCTGCTGTCGTCCGACCATGCGCCGTACCGCTACGACGAATCCGGCAAGTTGCCCGCTGGCGACGCCACCACGTTCAAGCAAATCGCCAACGGCCTGCCCGGCCTGGAAGTGCGCATGCCGCTGCTGTTCTCCGAAGGCGTGCGCAGCGGCCGCCTGACTTTGCAGCAGTTCGTGGCGCTGACGTCCACCAACCACGCCCGCATGTACGGCCTGTATCCGAAGAAGGGCACGATCTCCGTTGGGGCTGACGCCGACATCGCCATCTGGGACCCCGAACGCGTCGTGACCTTGTCCGCCAATGGCCTGCACGACAACGTTGGCTACACGCCGTATGAAGGCCGCCAGGTTACGGGCTGGCCCACCACCGTGATCAGCCGCGGCGACGTCATCGTGGATGACGGCGCCCTGCATGCCGAACGCGGCCGCGGCCAGTTCATCGCGCGAGGTCTGCCCGCCCCGTTGCAGAAGACGCGCGAAATCTCGCCGCGCGCTGCTTTGCTGCGCAAGATTTTCCCGACCGTGATTGAGCCGTGATGCACCACGCCCATCACCTGAACCCCATTCGATAAGAACACCCTGGAGATTGATATCGTGAGCAACGCAACCCCCTCCCGCAAAATGGGCCTGGCGGTCGCCCAGATGGGCGCCGTGAACCTGGCCGACACCCGCGCGGTGGTCGTGCGCCGCCTGGTCGACATGATGCGCGAGGCCGCCGCCCGCAAAGCCGAATTCGTCGTGTTCCCGGAACTGGCGCTGACGACGTTCTTCCCGCGCTACTGGATGGAAGACGCCGAAGCTGTCGACCGCTACTTCGAAAAAACCATGCCCAACGCCGATGTGCAGCCGCTGTTCGACACGGCGCGCGAGCTGGGCATCGGCTTTTATCTGGGCTATGCCGAGCTCACGCCGGAAGGCCGCCAGTTCAACACCGCCATCCTGGTCGACCGCAGCGCAAAGATCATCGGCAAGTACCGCAAGATTCACTTGCCCGGCCACTCGGACCACAAGGTCGACGCGCCGTTCCAGCATCTGGAGAAGAAGTTCTTTGAAGTGGGCGACCTGGGCTTTGGCGTGTGGGAGACCAACGACGTCAAGATCGGCATGTGCCTGTGCAATGACCGCCGCTGGCCCGAGACGTATCGCGTGATGTCGCTGCAAAGTGCCGAGCTGATCGTGCTGGGCTACAACACGCCGTCGTTGAACATCCACTGGGACGAGCCCGCGCACTGGCGCACCACCACGCACGAAATCGTGCTGCAAGCCAGCGCGTATCAGAACGCAGTGTGGGTCGGCGCCGCCGCCAAATGCGGCCATGAAGACGGCCACCACATGATCGGCAGCTCGATGATCGTGGCGCCGTCGGGCGAAATCGTGGCGCGTTCCAGCGGCGAGGAAGACGAAGTCATCACCGCGAAGATCGACCTGGGCATGGGCCAGACGTTCCGCGACCACGTGTTCAACTTCGCCAAGCACCGCAGCCCGCACCACTACAAGCTGATCACCGAACGCACCGGCGCGGGCGAACCGCTGCCCGTGCCAGAAGTGGTTTAAGCCCGGTTGATGATTGCCTGCGTCATGGCAGGCAATTCTTTTTTGACGATCTGGGAAAACTGCGTCAGAAACGCCTTGGCGATGGATGGCGGAGGTTCGATCCGGGAATGGGACACGTGCACGGACAACGAAATCGCTGGCTCGATACGACGCACCACGATGCCGTGCATCAACGTATCCGTGAGGCCGTACGAATCCACCAGGGCCACACCGACGCCCTGGCGCACGAACGAACACGCCGTCTGGGACGAACGCACCTCGATGGCTGGCGTGACCGCCTGGCCCAAGGGCTCCAGGTAGTTGAACAAGGTTTCGCCCAGCGGCGTATCACGGCCGTAGCCCACCAGCATCTCGCCAGCCAGCATCGCCGGATGGATGACGCTTTCGCGCGCGAGCCGATGGCCCGCGGGCAGCACGCAGACGATCTCGCCCTGCGCGAGCTCGCTGGTGATCAGGTTGGGATGCTCGGGCTTGAACGTAGAGATAGCGATGTCCGCATGCCCCAGCAGCAGCTGGGGCAGCAGCGCATCCATGCCCAATGGGCGATAGCGGATGCGCACGCCCGGGTTGCGCGCGCAGAACTTCGCCGTCGCCGCCGGGATCAGCCATTCGCCGAAGCTGGGGCTGGACACCACGCTGACCAGCCCGCCGCCATGGCCCGCCATGCCAGCAGCCATGTCGTTCAGCCGGTTGACGCCCGCCTGAATGGATTCCACTTCCTGGAAAAGTTTGCGCGCTTCCTTGGTGGGATGCAGGCGGCCTTTGAACCGTTCAAACAGCGCGTAGCCCAAGCGCAGTTCTATCGACGCCAAGACGCGGCTGATGGCGGGCTGCGTCACATGCAGCAGCCGCCCGGCGGCGCTAAGCGAGCCCGTGATCATGATGGCGTGAAACACCTCGATCTGCCGCAGGTTCAGCGGGCCAGACCGGACCTTCCCGGGTAATTCAGACATGCTGCTTTCTTTCCTCTTGACCTGAGCGGTAGGGTCAGCGCGCGTTTGCGCCGAATTTTTTCCGCTTCTTTTGCAGGGATTCTACTCAATCATGTCCACCGCTCGCATCACGCTCGTCAACCCGAATTCGCTGACCAAGGTCACCGACGCCATCGCCCGGGCGGTGGTGCCGTTCCAGCGCCTGCCGCTGGAGTTCCGCTGCCTGACGTCGACAGGCGGGCCCGCCGGCATTCAGACCCAGGCAGAAGCCGACGCCAGCATCGCGCCGATGGCGCAGTTGTTTCTACAAGAAGCAGACACGACGGATGCGTTCATCGTCGCCTGCTTCAGCGACCCCGGCCTGCATGGGCTGCGCGACCTGGTGTCCGCGCCGGTGCTGGGCATCGGTGAAAGTTCGGTGTTGACGGCCATGAGCATGGCGACGCGCATCGGCGTCATCGCCATCGCCGCCGCGTCCGTGCCACGCCACCTGCGCTATTTCCGCGCGATGGGTGTGGCCGATCGTATCTGCGCGGAGTTGTCGCTGGATATGAAAGTCAGCGAGCTGGCCGACGCCGAGCTGGCGTTCGCGCGCATGGCGACGGTGGGCAAGACGCTGCGCGATGCGCATGGCGCCGAGGTGCTGATCATGGGCTGCGCCGGCATGGCCGACCTGCGTGGCCGGCTGGAAGACGCATGCGGCCTGCCGGTAGTGGAGCCCACGCAGGCGGCGGTGGCGATGGCGGCGGGAAGGGTGTTCAGCCGATAGGAAGAGTATGGATGGCGCGCCATCGCGCGCCATTCATCACGCCGCCTGCTGCACAAAATGCCCTGCGGCGACCTGCACCAGTTCTGCCACGTGCGGGTTGTCGCCCACCTTGCGGATCGGGCTGGGGATATCCCGCGCCGCGCGCACCGTGCGTTGATGGCGGCGCGCCGGATCGGGAATCGGCACCGCCGACAGCAGCCGCTGCGTGTAGGGATGACGCGGCCGATGCAGCACTTCCTGCGTGGGTCCGATCTCAACGATCTGGCCCATATACATGACCGCAACCCGGTGGCTGACCTTCTCCACCACGGCCATATCGTGCGAAATGAACAGGTACGACAAGCCCATCTCGGCCTGCAATTCCTTCATCAGTTCAATCACGCGGGCCTGCACGGAAACGTCCAGCGCCGACACCGGTTCATCCGCCACGATGATCTTCGGGTTCACCGATAGCGCGCGTGCAATGCACAGGCGCTGGCGTTGTCCGCCTGAAAACTGGTGCGCATAACGGTCCAGGAATTCACGCGGCAGGTTGACGCGTTCAAGCAGCTGCGCGGCGCGTTCACGGCGCTGTTCGCGCGTGTAGCCGCCGTGTACTTTCAACGGCTCGCTGACCAAGTCCCACGCATGCAGGCGCGGGTTCAAGGACGCGTAGGGGTCTTGGAAAATCATCTGAATATGCCGCCGCATGTCGCGCATCTTGTCAGGCGACATATGCGTGACGTCCTGGCCCGCCAGGCGGATCACGCCTTCGGTCGGCTGCACCAGCTTCATCAGCAAGCGTCCGGTGGTCGACTTGCCCGACCCGGACTCACCCACCAGCGCCAGCGTCTCGCCCGCGCGCAGCGTGAACGACACGCCTTCCACCGCATGCACGTTGGCCACCACCTTGCCGAACGCGCCCGCCTTCACGGGAAAGCGCTTGGCCAGGCCCGCCACTTCCAGCACGGCGGGGCGGTCGTGCACCACGGCTTCGTCAGGCGACCCATCGCCCAGCTTGGGCACGGCGGCCAGCAGGTCACGCGTGTACGGCTGTTGCGGCGCGTCGAACAGCGCCACGGTGGCGTTTTCCTCGACCTTGTCGCCATGGCGCATCACGACCACGCGGTCTGCAATTTCAGCCACCACCCCCATGTCGTGCGTGATGAACAGCACGGCCATGCCGACTTCGCGTTGCAGGTCGCGGATCAAGTCGATGATTTCGGCCTGCACCGTGACGTCCAGCGCGGTGGTCGGCTCATCGGCGATCAGCAGCTGCGGACGGCAGGCCAAGGCCATCGCGATCATCACGCGTTGGCGCATGCCGCCAGACAAGTCACCGGGATACTGCGTCATGCGGCGCTGCGGTTCCGACATCTTCACCGCCACCAGCATGGCTTCGGCCTTCGTCCAGGCTTCCTCGCGCGAGATGTCCTGATGCAGCAGATAGACCTCGGCCAACTGGTCGCCCACCGTCATCACCGGGTTCAGCGATGTCATGGGTTCTTGGAAGATCATCGAGATCTCGTTGCCGCGGATGCGGCGCAGCTTGGACTCCGGCAGCTTGAACAGGTCCACTTCCTGGCCGTCACGCGGCACAAAGCGCGCCGCGCCCGTGGCGATGCGGCCGCCAGCGCGTTCGATCAGGCGCAAGATGGACAGCGCCGTCACCGATTTGCCCGACCCCGACTCGCCCACCAGCGCCACCGTTTCACCACGCCCGATGGTGAAGTCCAGCGACTTCACAGCGCGGTAAGGGTTGGCGCGGGCGCCAAACGCCACGCTCAGGCCTTCCACCGCCAGTAGTGTCTCGTTGTTCAAGGCGCTCTCCGTCATGCGCGGCTGGGGAACACGCGCGGCGACATGGCGTCGATGCTGCGTCCCGCGTAGTCGCGCTGCGACACCGTCGCGATCGTCTGCGCCTGCGCGCGTTCCACTTCCTGCATGCAGCGCTCGATGTCGATGGTCAGCAGTTCGCCGTTCTTCACGACCTGTTCACCGTCCACATACACGTCGCGGATGGCGCGGTCGCCAGCCGAATAGATCAGGCTGCGCAACGGTTCCCGGCCGGGGCGCATGTAGGGGTGTGACAAGTCGACCAGCGAAAAGTCGGCCTTGCCGCCCACCTTGATGCGGCCGATGTCGTCGCGGTCCAGCATCTTGGCGCCGTTCACCGTTGCGGCATTGAACACTTCTTCGGTGGATGCGGCGCGGAAATGGCCGGCCTGCAAACGGGCCACATAGCAGGCCAGGCGCATCTCATCGAGCATGTTGTGCGGGAAGGTGTCGGTGCCAATGCCCACGTTGATCCCGGCGCGCAGGTAGCGGCCCAGGAAGCTCATCGCAATACCGCGGCGCACGAACACCGTGGGACAGTGCGCCACGTGCGCGCCAGAGCGTTGCAACAGGCCGAAGTCGTCGGCATGCGGCCAGTACAGCGTGCGGTGATCGTTCAGGAAGATGCCGTGGCCGATGATCAGGTCGGGGTCCAGCAAGCCCTGGTCGTCCAGCCATTCGATGGGCGTGCGGCCATGGCGGCGCGTCATCTCGGAAAATTCCACCACGCTTTGCGCGGCGTGAATCTGCATGGGGATGCCCAGGCGGCGCGCGGCGGCCTGCGCTTCCTTCAGCAGTTCGGGCGTACACGTATCCACCTGCGAGGGGCACAGCATGGCGCTCAGACGGCCGCTTGGATGATCGATGGCGCTATTCACTACGTCCAGCGCAGCTTCGAAAGATTTAACGGCGCTGGCCTCGTCCCAGGTGTATTCCACCGAGTGGCCGTCGGTGGTGCGCCATGCTGCGGAACGGAACATCGGGCCCAGCACGCCACGGATTCCGGTGCCGGCCACGACGTCGGCCCAACCTGGGCGCGGCAGCGACATGTCCACGAACGTGGTCACGCCCGACAGCAGCATTTCCGATATGGCGACCTGGTTGGAATATTGCGCGGTCTCGATGCCCATGCGGAAGACGGGCATGTACTCGTACAACGAGCTCTGGCCCAGCTTGTCGCTGCCCAACTCTTCGAGCAGGCCGCGGTTGCCGGGTTCCGACGACGGATGCGTATGCACGTTGACCAGACCCGGCATCGCCATCAGGCCATGGCCCGCGACGACGTTATCCGCCGGCCCGGCGTACCCGGTGCCCGCGTGGATGACGGTGTTGCCGCGCATCACCAGATCGGCGTTTTCGATGTAGACGTGCGAACCCAGTTCGGCATCCCACGCGACGAGCGTGGACAGGTTCTTGAAGTGGGTAATGCGGGCTTGATTGGTGTCGCTCACGGCAGGCTCTCAGTACAGCTTGAAGATGGGGAACGATGAAGAGGCGAAGCAGCCCCTGCGGCGCGGCACCGGCCGCGCCGCAGGGTCGTCGTTTACTTGAACGCGATGTCCAGACCCTTGTAGGCCGCAGCTCCGAAGATGCCATGCGCCTTCATCGGCTTCATGCGGGGGCCGCCCACGAGGTACATCGAGTCGTGATACAGCGGAATCCACGCAGCGCCGTCCGAGATCTTCGTCAATGCCTTGGACACGATGGCGTCGCCCGCGGCTGGGTCCAGCGCCTCGCTGCCTTCGGCCAGCCACTTGTCGGTCTCGGGGTCTTTCCAGTTCATGCGGTTGGGCGTGGGCACGCTGTTGGACAGGAAGTAGCTGTTCAGCGCTTCGCCCGTGCTCATGTAGCCAAAGCTCATGCTGAATTCATCAAATTCCTGCGTGGCCAGCTTGCCCCAGGCGGAGGTCGAATCGAACAGCTGCACGCGCAGGTCCACGCCCACTTTCTTCATGTCGCCTTGCACGGCTTCCATGATGTCTTTCCAGTAGCCGGTGATGCCGTAGTGCAGCAGCGACAACTTCTGGCCGTCTTTGTAGCGGTAGCCGTCAGGCCCCTTCTTCCAGCCGGCTTCGTCCAGCAGCTTGTTGGCCGCAGCCGGGTCGTAGCGGTAGGCGTCATTGCTGCCGGCGGGCGTTTTAGTAGCCAGCATGCTGGTCGCCGGTTGCGCTTCGCCGAAGGTGATGGCTTCGGTCAGCGCCTGGCGGTTGATCGCCAGATTGATGGCGCGGCGCACATTCACGTCGGTCAGCATGGGCTTGTCGATCTTGAAGCCCAGGAAGAACGTCCAGTAGAACGGGTCGGCGCGGCTCACGAACAGGCGCTTGTCGGCCTTCAGGTCTTTGATGGCCCATTGCGGCAGATAGCGCGACAAGTCGGCTTGCCCGCTTTGCAACGCCGTCAGGCGGGTGCTTTCTTCGGGCACGATCTTCCAGATGATCTTGTCGACCTTGGGCGTCGGGTCTTTGTAGATCGACGGGCCCCAGTTGTAGCCGGCATGCTTGGTCAGCACGACTTCGTTGCGCGGCGACCAGCTCTGGAAGCAATACGGGCCCGTGCCGTCAAAGGCTTTCACGCCGTAGTCCGGGCCCAGTTCCTTGACCTGATCGATGTTGATGACCGAGTGCATGTAGTGCGCCATCTGCTGCAAGAGCTCGTTGTAGGGCTTCTTCAGCTTGTAGACGACGGTGACGTCATCGGGCGCGGTGATGCTGTCGACGGGGCCGGCGCGCCAGCGCTCCAGGCCTTTGGTTTCCGGGTTCAGCCAACGCTCGTAGCTGGCCACCACGTCTTTGGCGGTCATCTTCTTGCCGCTGCAAAACGTCACGTTGTCGCGCAGCGCAAAGGTGTAGGTCAGGCCATCGGGCGACACCGTCCAGCTCTTGGCCAGCGCCGGCACCGGCGTCTTCATGTCGTAGTCCAGGCCGACCATGGTGTCGGCGGCCATGAACAGCACTTCAGCCGCGCCGCGCGCGGTGGTGCGATGCGGGTCGTATTTGTCGGTGTCCAGCTCGCGCAGGATCAGCACCGTCTTGTCAGTTTGGGCGACGGCGTGCGTCGGTGCGGCGAGCAGGCAGGTCAGCGCCAAGGGCGCAACGGCCAGGCCTTTGATGAACGTCATGGTGGTGGATTCCCCGTTGTGGTGTGTTGTGGCGTGATGTGGTTCTGGCGCGGATCAAAAGCACGGATCAAAAGCGCAACTTTGGGTCGAGCGCATCGCGCAAGCTGTCGCCCAGCAAGTTGAAGGCCAGCACGATGAAGAAGATCGTCATCGTGGGAATGGTGGAGATGTGCGGGAAGATCTGCAGAAACTTGCGGCCATCGGCGGCCATGCTGCCCAGCTCGGCAAACGGCGGCTGCGGACCCAGTCCCAGAAATGACAGCACCGAACCCAGCAGAATCGTGTGGCCCAGTTGCAGCGTCGCGTAGATCATCAGCATGGACGAGCAGTTCGGCAGCAGGTAGCGCGTGATCAGGTAGAAGTTGCCAAAGCCCATGGCATGGCCGGCTTCCATGTATTCCTGCTTCATCACCACCATGGCGGAGCCGCGTGCAATGCGCGCCATGCCTGGAATGGCCGACACGCCCAACGCCAGCACCATCGCCACGGTGCCAGGCCCCAGCAGCGCCGACAGGCTCAGGCCGAAGAGAATGGCGGGAAACGACAGCAGCACGTCCACGACGCGCATGATCACGCCTTCCAGCGGCCGGTAGTACGCCGCCAGGATGCCCAGGATGGCGCCGATACCCGACCCGCCAATCACCGCCAGCACGCTCAGCAGCAAGGTGGCGCGGATGCCGTAGATGATGCGCGACAGGATGTCGCGGCCCTGCACATCGGTGCCCAGCAGATACGTGATGCCGTCGGACGACACCCAGCCCGGCAGCTTGCGCGCGATGGACATGTTGGTGGAGTACGGATCATGCGGCGCAAGCCACGGCGCGAACAGCGCAGTCAGCAAGATGGCGATGACCGCCAGCAGCGATAGCAGCAGAATCGGATCGCGGCGCAGCCGGGCGCCGATGCGCGCCAGCGGCGTGGCCATGGCCTGGGGCGGCAAGGCGCCCATCGAAGAAGTCGAACCTGCGCTCATGATTTGTGTCCTCGCGGGTCCAGGTAGCCGTAAAGCAGATCCACGATCAGGTTGATGATGATGAAGCCCAGCGCCGTGACCAGAATCGCGCCTTGCGCCAGCGGAAAGTCGCCAGCGAAGATGGCGCCCACCGCCATGCGGCCCACGCCGGGCCAGGAATAGATCTGTTCGGTCACCACCGCGCCGCCCAGCAGGTTGCCCACTTGCAGGCCCACCAGCGTCACGATCGGCAGCAGCGCGTTGCGCAACGCATGGCGCAGCACCACGCGGGACTCGCCCGCCCCCTTGGCGCGCGCCGTGCGCACGTAATCACCGCTCAGCGTTTCGATCACGGCAGTGCGCGTGATGCGCGCAACCGGCCCGATCAGCACCGAGCCCAGCGTCAGCGCGGGTAACGCAATGGATTCCAGCCCGGCCAGCGTCCACAATGGGCCGTTGCGGCCGATGTAAGGCAGGATGCCAGCCCCGCCCACGTGCTGCACCAGCAGCAGGCCCACCCAGAACACAGGCAGCGACACGCCTACCACCGACAAGGTCATGACGAATCGATCGATCAACTTGCCGCGGCGATACGCCGCCAGCGTGCCCAGCAGGATCGCCAGCGGTATCGACCAGATCACGCTGGCCAGCATCAATTCAACGGTGGCCCCGATGGTGCTGCCGATTTCATCGATGACGGGTACGTTCGAAATCATCGAGCGGCCCAGGTCCAGATGCACCAGACGCCACATATAGCCGGTCAGCTGCACGGCGAGCGGCTTGTCCAGACCAAGCTCCTGGCGCACCTGCGCCAGTTCGTCGGCGGACGCGGTCGGGCCGGCGATAACGGCGGCGGGGTCGGCGGGCGCCACTTGCAGCAGCACGAAGCACACCACGATCACGCCCAGCAGCACGGGCAGGGAAATGTACAGACGGTTAAGCAGTTGCCGGATCATGCGACGCGAACTCCGGTCGCGGAATTCGGCCCGCCGTTGCAGCAGCCCGGCAGGGACTGTGCGGCGGCAGGGTGAACGGATCTCGGCATAAAGCAACCTCTCTTGGTGCGCCCCGGGGGCTTACGGTGGTCGAAGAATGCCAGTGCGCCCGAGCCGCGTGGACCCAGGGAAATCCACTATGAAGCGAATGGCGCACATCGCCGCTTCCGCATCGCAAACCCTTGATCTGCAATGTATTTATGCGCATTCGGAGCACCGCACAAAAGGGCATCCGATAACGGGGCGTTATGACGCCTGCGCAAAGATTGATAGCCGCGAACGGCCTGCCAGGGACCCGCCCGGGGACGCGCTGCTAGACTGCCTGCGGCCCTTTGATTGATTGACCCCTTTCAGGCAGTGATCCCATGCGCTTTATCGACACTGAACAGACCCGCAACGCGCTGTCCTTTGACGCCGTCATTCCCGCCTTGCGGGACGCGTTTCGCGACGGCGCCACCGTGCCGCCCCGCCACGTCCACGCCATCCAGTCCGGCACGGCGCATGGCACCACGCTGATCATGCCCGCATGGAGCGACCGCGGTTATTTCGGCGTGAAGATCATCAACATCTTTCCCGAGAACACGCATCAGGGCTTGCCGGGCCTGCACGCCACCTACAACCTGTACAGCGCCACCACCGGCGTGCCCATTGCCCAAGTCGACGGCGACATCGTCACCGTTTACCGCACGGCGGGCGCGGCGGCATTGGGCGCGGACTATCTGGCAAGACAGGATGCCCGCACGTTGTTGATCGTGGGGTCGGGCCGCATCGCGGGGCTGGTCGCGCAAGCCATGCGCACCGTGCGCCCGATTGAACGTGTGCTGGTGTGGAACGTGCGCGCAGCCGGCGCCGACGCGCTGGCGGCGAGCCTGCGCGAACAAGGCTTTGACGCCAACGCCACGACCGACCTGGAAGCCGCCGCGCGCCAGGCCGACATCATCAGCTGCGCCACGCTGTCCACCGTGCCGCTGATCCAGGGCGCGTGGCTGCGCCCCGGCGTACACCTGGATTTGATCGGCAGCTTCAAACCCGAAATGCGCGAAACTGACCCCGCCTGCTTTGACGGCACGACGGTGTACGTGGACACGGATGAAGCGCCGACCAAGTCCGGCGATCTGCTGTCCGCTTTCGATGCGGGCGTGCTGACGCTAGACGCGATTCAAGGAGATTTGCATCAGTTGACGACGGGACAACGTCCGGGCCGGCAACGTGATGACGAGATTACGGTGTTCAAGGCCGTGGGCAGCGCGCTGGAGGATTTGACGCTGGCGACGTTGGTGTATGAGGCGGTGAGCGACGCGGCTTGAGGGGAGACGCGCAGGTGAAGCGCGGGAGATGCATGGGTCAAATGCGATTTCTGTCCGGCTCGGCCAATTCCACCGGCAGATGCTCGCGCATGATTTCGATAAAGCGGCGTAGCCGCGCCGGCTGAAAGCGCGACGGCGCATACACCAGGAACACGGGCAAAGCGTCTGCGCGCCACTCGGGCGCCAGATGCACCAAGCGGCCCGCAGCCAAATCGTCCTGCATCGCCCAGGCCGATCCCAAGGCCACGCCCAGCCCCAGCACGGCCGACTTGCGCAACGCATGCAGCCCATCGGTGGATAAGCGCGGCTGAATGCCGAAGCGTTCCGTCGCTCCCGTCGTGCAATGCGTCAGGCTGACTTCGGTGCGATAGAACGTACGCAGCGCCAGCCACGGCAAGCGCGCCAGCTCGGCAGGTTCTTGCGGCACGGGCGCGCCCTGCAACAGATCGGGCGACGCGATCACGATGCGCGGCACCTCGCCCAACTTCACGGCAATGACTGACGGGTCCGTCACCGCGCCCACCCGAATCGCGCAATCCACGTTCTCGGCAATCAGGTCGGGCATGCGGTCATGCAGCAGCCATTCCACGCGCATGTTCGGATACTGCTTCAGATATCGCGCCAGCGGCTCCACGAATTGGTCCTGGCCGAACGCATGCGGGGCCACCACGCGCAACGTGCCGATGGGTTCATCGCCCGCGCCACGCACCTCGCTTTCAAAGGACTGCCACGTTGCGATCAGTTCCTTGGCGCGTTCGTAGCAGCGCTGCCCATCTTCGGTCAGGCGGATGGCATGCGTGGACCGTTGCAACAAGCGCACCCCAAAGGTGCGCTCCAACAATTGCAATCGGCGGCTGACGGTCGGCTGCGTGCCGCCCATCTGCGCGGCGGCGGCTGACAGGCTGCCGGCCTCGACGATACGCACGAAAGTTTCGATCAGCAGCATGCGGTCGGTGCCGGCTGCGGCGGTCAGGGCAGAGGTGGTCATACGCCTATCGTATAACGGATGTACCCCTAGGTTGGCTACCAAAACGCGGGCCGGAAGCCCAGAATTTGCCCCGTACTCGATCCCTCGGATAGCCCATCATGTCTTCCCAAACCTCTGCCTCCCATCCAGCCAGCACGCTATCCAGCGGCCTGGTTTTCCTGCTTGCCGTCGGCGCGGGCCTGTCGGTTGCGTCCCTGTATTACAGCCAGCCCATGCTGGGCGTGCTGGGCGTGGACATCCACGCCAGCGCTGAAACGCTGGGCTGGATTCCCACGCTGACGCAGCTGGGCTATGCCTTCGGCATCCTGATGCTGGCGCCGCTGGGTGACCGCCATGACCGCAAGCACATCATCCTGATCAAGGCCGCCGTGCTGAGCCTGGCGCTGCTGGCCGCCGCCGTGTCGCCGTCCATCGGCGTGCTGCTGGCGGCAAGTTTCGTCGTCGGCCTGTCGGCGACGCTGGCGCAAGACATCGTGCCCGCCGCCGCCCATCTGGCGCCCGTTGAACAACGCGGCAAGATCGTCGGCACGGTCATGACCGGCCTGCTGCTGGGCATTCTGCTGTCACGCGTGGTCAGCGGTTTTGTCGCCGAGCAATTTGGCTGGCGCGCCATGTTCGTGGCGGCCGCCGTCACCATCGTGGCGTTGGGCGCGGCGTTGTGGCGTGGCCTGCCGCGCTTCGTGCCGACCGCACAGTTGTCTTACGCGGCCTTGCTCGCGTCGCTTGCCACCCTGTGGCGCCAACACCCCGGCCTGCGCCGCGCCGCCACGGCGCAGGGCTTGCTGTCGCTGGGCTTCAGCGCGTTCTGGTCGACGTTGGCGGTGATGCTGCATGGCGCACCGTTTCACTTGGGTGCAGGCGCGGCGGGCGCGTTCGGTCTGGCGGGTGCAGCCGGCGCACTGGCCGCGCCGCTGGCTGGCCGCGTCGCCGACACCCGCGGCCCGCTGGCCGTGGCCAGCCTGGGCGCGGGGCTGACGATGGTGTCGTTTGCCGCGATGATCTTCCTGCCGATCCTGTCGCCGCATGCCGCGCTGTGGTTGATTGCGGGCAGCGCCATCGGCTTTGACCTGGGCATCCAGACCTCGCTGATCGCGCATCAGAGCATCGTCTACGGCATCGACCCCGCCGCGCGCAGCCGTCTTAACGCCATCCTGATGACGGGCGTGTTCATCGGCATGGCGGCAGGGGGTGCATTGGGCAGCCTGGCGCTGGCGCACTGGGGCTGGACGGGCGTCACCGTGGTAGCGGCAGGCGCGGCGGCCTTGGCGCTGGGCATGCGCGTATGGCCGGGCGCGCGCCGCAGCGTGGCGCTTACTCCGGCGCGTTGATCTCGTCGGCCGTGATGATCTCGGCCACCAGCACCACGCCGGGCCCGTCCAGGTAATACTCTTCCTGGGCGGGCGCGCGCAACTTCATATAGGCGTTCTCGCCGATCTGCATCGTATGCCCGGCGGCCAGCTCAGCGCCGCTGTCGCGCATGTAGCCCAGGATATTGTTGAAGATGTCCGAGTAGTACTCGCCTTCGTGGTGGCCCTGGGCCAGCGCGGCGAAGTCGGGCAGGCCGAATTGGTCTGCGCCATAGGTGCGCATCCACACGCCTTCCACGCCTTCGACTTCGTACTTCACGAAGCCGCAATACAGCATCGTCAACGGCAGCGTGCGCAAGAGGTCCAGGCTTTCTTCACCCAGCGATTCGCCATCGAACACGCCCGCCGGCAGCGACGTATGCGCGTGTTCGTTCATCACCGCCATCGCCTTGAAGCTCGTCAGCGCGCCTGCTACCGCGGCCAGCGCCACGTATTGCTCCAGCACGTCTTCTTCAAAGCCCGCGTAGTACAGGATGAGATGGCTGGCGTGCGCGCGAATTTCTTCCTTCACCGTGGCCGGGTAATGCGCCGGCGCCACGCACATTTCCAGCGCGTCCTTGGGATAGGGCGCGTTGAAACCCACCAGCCGCACCACATGCTTGCCCCAGCCGACCAGGCCCAGGAACTCCGGCATGTCCGGCGCAACTTCTGCGCGCGCATCGCTCATCGACGGGTGATAGCCGCGCAGGGCAGCCGCCAGCGTGTCTTCGGTCACGGCCAAGGGCGCAGCGAACAACACTTGCAGGCTCAGCGGGTTCTCGATGGCGGGGTTGGCCACCAGCGCACGTGCGTCGGCGGATTCTTCCTTGCGGCCAAAGAAGCGGGAAAAGATGCTCATGGGGTGTCTGGGGCGGTAAGAATAAAAACGGGGGCAGTATACGTTTGCCCTTTTCGCCCGAGACGCCCTTGTCTCCATTGGACACATCTCTCACCGTGGGGGTTATTCGGCGAATCCGTCCGGCCCCACGGCCTGCACCACGTAATCAATGAACGACTTGATGCGCGACGATATCGCCGTGTTGCGGTAATACACCGCATTGATCGGTTGCCTGACATCCTGCGTCTGCTTGACCAGCAGTTGCTGCAACGTGCCCGCCTTGCGGTCGCCACGCGTCATGAAATCCGACAGGCACACAACGCCGCCATCGTTTAACGCCAGCTGCCGCAAGGTTTCACCGCTGAAGGCGCGCACGGCGGGTTTCACATGCAGGGCCTGCCCATCGGCCTCCAGCAGCGGCCATTCATTCAGCGATTCCAGCTGCGAAAAACCCAGCAGCGTATGCGACGCCAGATCGGCCACGCGCTTCGGCGTGCCATGCGCCGCCAGATAGCCGGGGCTGGCCAGCACGCGCACGCGGCTGTGGCCCAACAGCACCGCATGCAGCGAAGAATCCTTCAGCCGTCCGATGCGTATCGCCAGATCCGTGCGGCGCTCAAGCAAGTCAATGTTGCCCTCGTTGCTGTTGAGCTCCAGCTCCACCTGCGGATAGCGCTTGCGGTAACCGGGCACCAGCGGCGCAATCACATGCAGCATGAAGGGCGACGCCGCATCCACACGCAGCAGGCCCGCCGGCTGATTGCGGCGCACGTTCATGAGTTCTTCGGTTTCTTCCACCGACGCGATGATGCGCCGCACCTGCTCCAGATAGGTCTTGCCTTCTTCGGTGAGCTCAAGCCGGCGTGTGGTGCGGCGCATCAGCGTCGTCTGCAGCTTCTCTTCCAGCCGGCTCATCGTGCGGCTGGTGGCGGAAATGGTCTGCCCCAGCACGTCGGCGGCAGCGGTGATGGACCCGCTGTCCACGACCGCAATAAAGACCTGCATTTCGTCGAGAGTGGTTTTCATATTTGACGTTATATCAAAAGTCTTTCGCCCATACCGGGCTTTTTCATCAAGTATCTCGCGGGCACACTAGCGTCATTCCCAGGCCGAAAGCGCCTGGACCCCCGAATCTTCTCCGGAGTTTTACATGAGCATTCCCGCATTTGGCGTTGGCACGTTTCGCTTGCAAGGCCAGGTCGTCATCGACTCGGTGCGCAACGCGCTGGACGTCGGCTACCGCGCGATCGACACCGCGCAAATCTACGAGAACGAGGCCGAAGTGGGCCAGGCCATCGCCGAGTCCGGCGTGGCGCGCGAAGACCTGTTCATCACCACCAAGATCTGGGTGCCGAACTATTCACAGGCCAAGCTTGCCGCGAGCCTGCGCGACAGCCTGACGAAACTGCGTACCGACTACGTCGACCTGACGCTCATCCATTGGCCCGCGCCCGGCAACGGCGTATCCGTCGACGAATTCATGACCGCGTTGGCCGACGCCAAGTCGCAAGGCCTGACCCGCCAGATCGGTATCTCGAACTTCCCCATCGCTGAAACCCGCGCCGCCATCGCCGCCGTGGGCCGCGACGCCATTGCCACCAACCAGATCGAACTCAGCCCCTATCTGCAGAACGCCGCGTTGACCGCGTTTCTGAAGGAACAAGGCATCCATGTAACGTCCTACATGACGCTCGCCTACGGCAAGGTGCTGAAAGACCCCGTCATCCAGCAGATCGCCAGCCGCCACAACGCCACGCCTGCGCAAGTGGCGCTGGCCTGGGCCTTGCAATTGGGGTATTCGGTGATCCCGTCGTCGACCAAGCGCGACAACCTGGCCAGCAATCTGCTCGCGCAGCAACTGCGGCTAACGAGCGAAGACATGGCGCAGATCGCTGCGCTGGAAAGGAACGGCCGCGAAGTCAGCCCGGACGGGTTGGCGGCGGTTTGGGATTAAGGGGCGCGGCCGCCGCGCGCCCCGGCCAAGCGTTTATCGGGGCTCTCCCGCATGATCGCCACAAACGCGTCGATCAACGGATTCGGATTATCCGGATGGCGGGCGGCGGCCAGTTCTGCGCGAAACGCGCCCGGCCCGCGAATACCGACGTAAGCCAGGATGTCCATGCGCATCCGCGCAAGCGAGGCCGGCACCACCGCGGCGCCAAAGCCCGCTTCGACCAAGGTCAGGATCGTGGGAATCATGCTTTCCTGCACGATGTTGGCGGGCTTGCCCGCCGCTTCGATCATTTGCCGCAACACCTGGCTGAAGTAACGCGAGCGGTCGCGTGCATAACCCACCAGCGGCAACTCCAGCACCTGCGCCATCGTTACCCAGCGCTTGGCCGCCAGCGGGTGATCGTTGCGCAATGCCAGCACCATCGGCTCGGCATACAGCGGCACCGGCGCCAGGTCGGCATCGGCGAAAGGCGGACGCAGTAACGCCAGGTCCAGCCGGCGCTGATGCAGCGCATCGGGCATGTCGCTGGAGTTCATTTCTTGCAAATCCAGCATCACGCCGGGATAGCGCTGGCGGAATGCAAACAGCGCTTGCGGCACGTTTGAGTACGCCGCACTCGGCGTCAAGCCAATGGTCAACTGGCCCGCATCGCCCCGCGCCGCCTGGCGCACATAGCGTAGCGTGGCCTCGTGTTCCACCGCCATCTTCTGGATGCGGCGTTGCAGTTCAGCGCCCGCCGACGTCAGCCTGACCGACCGGGTCGTGCGCTCAAGCAGCTGCACGCCCAATGCCTCTTCCAGCTTGCGCACGCTTTGGCTCAATGGCGGCTGGCTCAGGTGCAGCCGCTGCGCGGCGCGGCCAAAATGCAGCTCTTCGGCCACCACGGCAAAGACCTGAAGCAATCGGCTGTCGATCAGCATTTATTTTCCTGAAGAATCAATAACAAGAGAATAAGGTATTAGACAACCTAATCGCCGCTTCCTACTATGCGCTGACAAATCAACAGCAGGGGAATTCCCCTGACCATCAGGGGAGTGCCATGGGTACGACAACCGCAACCATCAAACTGCTGGCCGGCGCCTTTGCCGCCAGCCTGTCGCTGGCCTCGGCCAGCGCCCACGCGCAAGCCGCGTATCCCACGCAGGCAATCAAATTCATCGTGCCTTACGCCGCAGGCGGCAGTTCGGACACGCGCTCGCGCCAGTTGGCCCAGAAGCTGAGCGACTCACTCGGCGTACCCGTCGTGGTGGACAACAAGCCGGGCGCAAGCGGCAACATCGGCACCGGGCAAATCGCCACCGCCAAGCCCGACGGCTACACCATCGGCCTGGGCAACTTCGCGCCGCTGGCCGTCAACAAGGCGCTCTACACCATGCCTTTCGATCCGGCACGGGACCTGGCGCCCATCGCCCTGATTGAACGGGGGCCGATGGCGCTGGGCGTGAACGACAAGTCGCCCTACGCCAATCCGGCCGCGCTGATTGATGACGCCAAGCGCAATCCGGAAAAGCTGAACTACGCCTCTACCGGCGCGGGCAGCGCTTCGCACCTGAGCACCGAATTGTTCAAGGAGCAGGCCGGCATGAACGCCACCCACGTGCCGTACCGAGGCGGCGCGCCCGCGGTCAATGACTTGATCGCCGGCAATGTGGACTTCTACATCGAACTGCCCAGCCTGTTCCTACCGCATGCCACCGGCGCCACGCCGCGCATCAAGATGCTTGCCGTTGCGGCCGACAAGCGCGTGCCGGGCCTGCCCGATGTGCCGACGTTCAAGGAACTGGGCTTGCCAAACATGGTGGTATCGAACTGGTTCGGCGTGGTTGCGCCTGCCGGCACGCCGCCTGATGTGATCAAGACGCTGAACGAACACATCAACCGCGCGCTGCAAGACAAGCAGTACCGTGACGTCGTCGAATCACAAGGGGGTGAAGTTGCAGGCGGTACGCCCGAACAGTTCAGCGCCTTCATCGCCAGCGAAAGCGAGCGCTGGACGCAACTGATCCGCCACAAGCAGATCCAGGTTCAATGATGCGGAAAGCGCACGCCGCATGGTCTCGCAGCACGGAGCGGGACGACGCCATCCAAGCCTGGGCATGGCTGGCCGAGCCCAACGATGCGGCGCCCGCCACGGGTGCGCTGGCGGGCGTGGGATTCGGCGTCAAGGATGTGATTGACGTGGCCGGTATGCCCACCCGTTGCGGCTCGCCCGCCACGTCTTCCGACCCCGCGCGGTGGGACGCCAGCTGCGTCGCGCAGCTGCGCGCAGCCGGTGCGGTTCCCATCGGCAAGACGGTCACGGCGGAATTCGCGTACGTGTCACCCGGGCCCACCCGCAACCCTCACCGGGCCTCGCACACGCCCGGCGGCTCATCCAGCGGTTCGGCGGCCGCCGTCGCCGCTGGTATGGTCGATATCGCCTTGGGCACACAAACCGGCGGGTCCATGATCCGTCCGGCGGCGTTCTGCGGCGTGGTGGGCTTCAAGCCCACCTTCGGCCGCGTGCACCGGCAAGGGATGACGGTGCTGTGCGATTCGCTCGACACCATCGGCTGGTTCAGCCGCACGGTGGCGCAGTCTCAAACCGTGGCGTCGGTGTTGCTGCCTCAGGACGCGCCGCGGGTTGCGACCACGCGCGCGGCGCTGAGTGTTCCCTCGCTCGCGCCGCTGATTGTTCCCACGCGCGCGCCGCGCGTTGCCGTGCTCGTTTGTGACGGCATCGGAACGCTGGAATCCGCATCGCGGCAAGCGCTGGAAGACGAGGCAACGCGCTTGCGTCAGCAGGGCGCTACCCTCTTCACGCCCGGATACGACGCCGACCTGAAAGAACTTTTGCACTTGCACTCGCGAATCATGCACGCCGAACTGGCGCGCGCCATGCTGCCGGTTGCACACAGCCCGCAGGCGGACCAGTTATCGCCCGCTTTGCGGGATGCGGTGACGCTGGGCTTGGCGATTCCTTACGCGGAGTACGTGCAATGCCAGCAGACGCGCGACCGCCTGGCGCGGGAATGGCTGGAACGCTTTGCCGACGTCGACGTCATCCTCACGCCCAGCGCGCCCGGCCCCGCGCCCGAAGGCTTGCAGTCGACAGGGTCGTCGGTGTTCAACCGCGTCTGGTCGCTGCTGGGCTGGCCTGCGCTGCACGTGCCTACGGGCAAGACCGCCAGCGGCCTGCCCGTCGGCGTGCAATGGGTCGCACGCCCGGATCAGGATCACGCGTTGCTGGCATGGGCGGCAGACCGGCAAGCATTGCCGGCGCCAGCACCCTGATCGAAGCCACGCGCGGCTTGGATCAGCATCGCTTCGCTGCCCGCCGCGCCTAGCAGCTCCAAGCCGACCGGAATGCCGCCTGGCGTAAACCCGATCGGCACACTCAACGCCGGCAAGCCGGTTACGGCGGCCAGCAAGCCATTGCCGCCGCGTTGCGGCTCGCCCAATAGCACGGGCGCGCCGCGCACGCTGGGGTAGGCCAACATGTCCAGTGACCCCGATGCCAGCGCCGCCAAGACGTCCGCGCGAATCGCGTGCGCACGGTCAAGCGCGGCTTGACGTGCGCTGCCGTCCGCATCGCGCACGGCATTGCGCTCGCGCAAAATCGCCATGACTTCCGGGTGCGGATACGCGCCGTCCAGGATGTCGTCCAGGCTGCGCACCGGCAACCCGGCATCGCGCAGACAGTCTGCAAGCGCATCGCGGAACTCGTAGCCGGTGACATTCGCGGCCGCCAGCCGCGCATCATCCAACGCCATCGGCACGGGCTGAACGTGCGCGCCGTTCGCCTGCATGCGCGTCAAGGCGGCGCGCACGTGATCAGACACGTCGCACTCTTGCTCCGCGCCGCCGTAAAGCGCATCAAGCATGCCGATGCGCCACGGCGAACCGGCCCGAGGCGCGCTCGCCGTTCCCGCATCCGGCCCCGCCATCACTGACCACAAGACCGCCAGATCATCCGCGCACCGCGCCATCGGCCCTACGGTATCCAGCGTAGGCGACAGCGGCACCACGCCTGCGGTGCAGCAACGGCCCGCCGTCGGACGCAAGCCCCACACTTGGTTGAATGCGGCCGGGATGCGGATGGAACCGCTGGTGTCGCTGCCAATCGCCACCGCCGCAAAGCTTGAGGCCACCGCTACCGCGCTGCCGCCGCTGGACCCGCCCGGCACGCGCGCCGCGTCATACGCGTTGCGCGTCCGGCCAGACAAGGACGACACATTGGTGATGCCGCAAGCCAGCTCGTGCAGCGTGGTCTTGCCCAGCACGATGGCGCCGGCGTTACGCAAGCGCTGCACGACGTCCGCATCGTGCTCAGGCCGCCGTTGCGCCAAGGCCCGCGAGCCAGCGGTGGCGGGCATGCCCACGACGTCGATGTTGTCTTTGATCAGAACAGGAATGCCGTGCAGCGGGCCACGCCGCTGCCCCGCGCGCCGCTCTGCGTCGCGCAATGCGGCTTCGTCCGCGGCGTGCGGATTGATCGCCAGCACGGCATTGAGCGCAGGCCCGTGCGGGTCATAAGCGGCGATGCGCGCCAGATAGGCGCGCACCAGATCGGCCGCAGTCAAGCTGCCCGCCGCCATCGCCGCTTGCAACGCGGCGACTGGCTGCGCGAACACCGCGTCGCCATCGGGCAATGGCCCCGCCAGCAAGCCCGGCCGGTTCATCGGAAATGGCACGCCACCCATTGCTGACCCGTGGCCGATGCAACGGGCCGTTCGGTCAGCGCGGGCTGCGTCTCGCGGCAGATGGGCTGCGCCAGCGGGCAGCGCGTATGAAAGCGGCAACCGCTGGGCGGGTTCGCAGGGCTGGGCGGATCGCCTTGCAGCAGCTTTCGCTGCGCGGGCTTGTGCGGGTTGGGCACGGGCACGGCAGACAGCAGGATCTCGGTATAGGGATGCCGCGGCTGCGAGAACAGCGTATCGCGGTCAGCCACTTCAACAATGCGGCCCAGATACATCACGGCCACGCGGTGGCTGATGTGGCGCACCACGGCCAGGTCGTGCGCAACGAAGAGATAGGCGATGCCCATCTCTTGCTGCAAGTCCATCAGCAAGTTGATCACCTGCGCCTGCACCGACACATCCAACGCCGATACCGGTTCATCGCACACGATCAGCTTGGGCCGCAGCGCCAGCGCCCGCGCAATGCCCAGCCGCTGCCGCTGCCCGCCCGAAAATTCGTGCGGAAACTTCTTCATGGCTTCCGGACGCAGCCCGACCTTGCCGAACAGCCAGGCCAGCTCGTCCACGCGCGCACGGCCACCCGGCATCGGATAGTTGCGCAGCGGCTCACCCACGATATCGCCCGCGGTCATGCGCGGGTTCAACGACGCGTAGGGGTCTTGGAAAATGATCTGCATGTCGCGCCGCCGGTTGCGCATCTGCTCCGGCGTCAGCGCCAGGATCTCTTCGCCTTCCAGTTTGACCGAGCCGGATGTCGGCTGAATCAGCCGCAAGACGGATTTGCCGGTGGTCGTCTTGCCGCAGCCGGACTCACCAACCAGCGCCAGCGTTTCGCCTCGCGCCACATTGAACGACACGCCATCCACCGCCTGGATGACCTTGCGGCGCGGCTTGAACCAGCCGCCCGCGCCGGGGTAGTGCATCTTCAAGTCGCGGACTTCTAGCAAAGGCGAAGCCGGCGCCGGTTGTTGCGTCAGGGCGCTCATGCTTGCACTCCATTCAGGGCGGCAGGGTTGGCAGGGGACGACAGGGCTTGCAGAGCAGGCTGCGCCAGCACGCGCGCCACCTCATGGCAGGCCACCACATGATCCGCGCCGTGCGACGACAGCTCGGGCGCTTCGATCCGGCAGCGCTCGGTGGCGTAGGTGCAACGCGGCGCGAAACTACAGCCTTTGCCCAACTCGCTGGGCGCAGGCACCATGCCGGGAATCTCCGCCAGGCGCTGCGTGGACGCATTCATCGACGGCATCGACCCCATCAGCGCGCGTGTGTAGGGATGCAACGGCGTGTCGAACAATTCCGTCACCGAGGCTTCCTCGACCTTGCGCCCTGCGTACATCACCGCAACCCGGTCGCAGCATTCCGCCACCACGCCCAGGTCGTGCGTGATCAGCACGATGCCCATGCCCAGCGTCTTCTGCAAGTTGCGCAGCAGGTCGATGATCTGCGCCTGAATCGTCACATCCAGCGCGGTCGTGGGTTCATCCGCAATCAGCACTTCGGGGTTGCAGGCCAGCGCCAGCGCAATCATTACCCGTTGCCGCATGCCGCCCGACAACTGATACGGGTACTCATGCACCCGGCGTTCCGGCTCGGCGATCTGCACCAGGCGCAGCATCTCTTCGGCGCGCCGGTACGCGTCGCGGCGGCCCAGCTTCTGGTGCACCATCACCGTCTCGGCGATCTGCCGCCCCACGGTCAGCACCGGGTTCAGCGACGTCATCGGTTCCTGGAAGATCATCGAGATGCGGTTGCCTCGAATCTGGCGCATCTGCTTTTCCGTGAGGCTGAGCAGGTCGGTGCCGCGATAACGGATCTGTCCGCCGGCAAAGCGGCCCGGCGGCGTCGGCACCAGACGCAGAATCGACAGCGCCGTCACGCTCTTGCCGCAGCCGGACTCACCGACCACGCCTAGCGTGCGGCCGGCCTGGACTTGATACGACACACCGTCAACCGACCGGACGGTGCCGGAAACGGTATCGAAGTACGTGCGCAGATTATCAACTTCAAGCAGCACGTCGCCAGGGGCGACGGCGGTGGCGGGGGATAGGGCCATGGCGTCCTCCTAGCGTTGGTTGGTCAGGCGCGGGTCCAGCGCATCGCGCAGGCCGTCACCCATCAGGTTGATCGCCAGCACGGTGATGGCCAGCAGAATGCCCGGGTACAGGATGGTGTAGAACGCCACGGCCACATAGTTGCGCGCGTCGGCCATCATGTTGCCCCAGCTGGGCACCTGCGCCGGCACGCCGACGCCCAGGAACGACAAGACCGCTTCGGTCAGCACGGCGGTGGCCGCGATGAACGTGGCCTGCACCACCAGCGGCGTCACCATGTTCGGCAACACATGCCGGCGCAGGATCACCGGCAGACGCGTGCCGATGGCGTGCGCCGCTTCCACGTACAGCTGTTCGCGCAGCGTCAGCGCCAGCGAACGCACCAGCCGCACCACACGCGGCACCTGCGGAATCGCAATGGCGATGATCACCGTCGTAAGGCTGGCGCGTATCACCGCCATCAAGGCGATGGCCAGCAGGATGTCGGGGATGGCCATCATGCCGTCCATGATGCGCATGATGATGGCGTCGGCCCAGCGCACAAAGCCGGCCAAGAGCCCCAGCACCACGCCCAACAGCGTGGCCACCAGCGCCACCACAATCGCCACCACAAGCGACACGCGCCCGCCCCACACGACGCGGCTGAACACATCGCGGCCCATCGCGTCGGTGCCGAAATAGTGCTGCGCCGACGGCGGCTTCAAGCGCTGCAAGGGGTTGATCGTAATGGGGTTGTGCGTGGCGATCCACGGCGCGGCAATCGACAGGCCCGCCACGATCAGCAGCAGCACCAAGCCAATGATCAGCGTCGGATGCTTGCGCACCCAGCGCCAGCGCCGGCCGCTGGCCGTCAAGGCCTCGTGCAGCAGAATGGGCGCTGCGGGCGCGGGGGCCGCAGCGTTGGAAAGGGAATTATCAGACATGGTGTTCTCCCGCGGCGGGTCAATAGCGGATACGCGGATCGAACAGCCGGTAGCTGAGGTCGATCAACAGATTGATCAGCACGTAGGCGCCGGCCGAAATCAGCAGCACGCTCTGGATCACCGGATAGTCATGATGCTGAACGGCGTCGATCACCAGCCGGCCAATACCCGGAATGGCGAACACGGTTTCGGTCACGACCACGCCGCCAATCAGCAGCGCGATGCCCACGCCCACCGTTGTCGCAATGGGAATGGCGGCATTGCGCAACGCGTGCTCCAGCACCGGCAGCACCGCCAGGCCTTTGGCGCGCGCGGTGCGGATGTAGTCTTCGTGCAGCACTTCAACGACCGTCGCCCGCGTCATGCGGGTGATGAGCGCGATGTACACCAATGCCAGATTGATGCACGGCAAGGTCAGGTTGCGCAGCCACGGCCCGATGCCTTGGGACAAACTGACGTAGCCCTGCACCGGCAGCCACTGCAACTTGACGGCAAAGCCGTAGATCAGCAGGTAGCCCACCAGAAACACCGGCAACGAAAACGCCAGCACCGCGAACAGCATGACCAGGCGGTCGATCCAGGTGCCGGCGCGGTAGGCCGCCAGCACGCCCAGCGGCACCGCCACCAGAATCGACACCAGCATCGTGATGGCGGCAATCGACAACGTGGGTTCCACCCGCTGCGACAACAGCTGCGTCACCGGCACCTGAGTGAAGATGGAGGTGCCAAGATCGCCCTGCATCAGTTTGGCCGCCCACAGGCCAAACTGGCGCCACAGTGGCTCGTCCAGGCCCAGCGCCGTGTGCAGCTTGGCGATGTCCTCGGCAGTGGCGAAGTCGCCGGCAATCAACGCCGCCGGGTCGCCGGGCGACAGGTGGATGAGCAGGAACACGATCACTGCCACCACCGCCATGACAGGCACGATGGCCAGCACGCGCCGAATGATGTAACCCATAGTTGTCTCGCGTATCGGTAACGGCGGCGGACTACTTGTCCAGCACCCAAAGGTTCGGCAAGCTCCAGATCTTGTCCGCGTGCTTCAGGCTGTTATGCGCGGCGAAAGCGCGCGAATACTGGCCGATGGAAATCACGGGGAAGACTTCGTAGACGCGTTCCTGGAACTGATCCAGCACGCGCTTGCGCTCGTCCGAACTGGTGGCGGAAATCCACCGCTCGCGCAGCTCATCCAGCTTCTTGTCGCACGGCCAGCCCGGCAGGCTGTTGCCGCACACCGCGCCCAGATACGTGTTGCTGATGGGCGAGTCCACGTTGAACTCGGAGGCCGCCGACAGGAAGATGTTCCAGCCGCCCTTGTCCAGCGTTTCTTTGCGGGCGCGGCGGGCGGTCAGCGTGGCCCAGTCCATCGACTGAATGTCCAGGTTGACGCCGATGTCCTGCAAGGCCTGAATGGCGACCAGCGTGGCGGAATTCAGATAGGCCAGATCGGTCGGCAACAGAATCGCCAGCTTCTCGCCCTTGTAGCCCGCTTCGGCCAGCAGCTTCTTGGCCAGCGCCGGGTCGGGTTTGGCGTAAGGCGCCGCGCCGGCCGTGCTGTCGTTGGGGCCGCCGCAGATGAAGACCGTGGCGCAGTACTTCATGCGCAAGTCGTCCGGGTAGCCCATGGCGGCCGTGAACTTGTCTTGATCCACCAGATGCGCAATGGCTTGGCGCGCCTTCGGGTTGTCAAACGGCGGCATGGATTGGTTCAGGATGATGTAGCCCTGAGCGCGTTCCAACACGCCGATCTTCACGTTCTTGTTGGCGCGCAATGCGTCGATGTAATCGGCGGGCGCCTGCTCGATCATGTCGACTTCGCCGTTGGTCAGTGCGGCCGTTGCGCTGTTGGAGTCGGGCAGCACGCGCCATTCCACGCGGCCAATGTGCGGCGTCTTGTCGCCTGCGAGTCCGTCTGCGGGCGCCTTGGGGCCGATGTAGTGCGGGTTCTTTTCGAACACGATCTTGCTGCCCGGCACCCATTCATCGCGCTTGAACACGTAAGGGCCAGAGCCCACCACTTCGGTCAACGGGCGGGTCGCCGGCTGCGACGCCAGGCGCTTGGGCAGGATGAACGCGGGGTAGCTGGACACCTTCGCCAAGCCGTCCAGCACCATGTCGAAGGGCTGGGTCAGTGTCAGCTTGAAACGCGTGTCGTCCAGCGCTTCCCATTTGCCGCCAGCGCGCGTGATGGCCTGCCCGATGTTGTCGCGGGCCGACCAGCGTTCCAGCGACGCAATGACATCCGCCGTGGTCAGCGGCTGACCATCGCTGAATTTCAAGCCAGGCAGAAGCGTGAACGTCCACGTCTTCTTGTCGTCGCTGGCCTCGTACTTCTCAACCATCTGCGGCTGCGGCTTGCTGTGCGTATCCATCGCGAACAGCGTGTCGTAGACCATGTAGCCGAAGTTGCGCGTGATGTAGGCGGTGGTGAAGGTGGGGTCCAGCACCTTCAGATCGGCGTGTGGCACGATGCGCAACGTCTTGGGCGACGTATTGGCTTGCGCGTGCGCGGTCGCCGCACCCAGGGTGCAGGCCAGCGCCAGCGTCGTCGTCGAGAACAGGCAAAGCAGGCGGTTTTTCATCGCACTAGGCTCCCATCAAATTGGTGGATTCGCCGGCGGCTTCGCGCCGGCAGGATCTTAAAGCGGCCACTTCGGCAGCCGGATGTTGCGATACGTCAGCGTCTTCCAATCCGGCGTCGCAACGCCTTTGCCGCCCACATAGATGATGTGGCGCGCCACTTTGGAGAACGACGCGTGGAAGTGCTGCGCCGACTTGACCACGATGATCTTCTTGGCCGCCAGATCGCATTCCAGCTGCGTGAAAAGATCCATATTGATGGCCTGGTTGCGCACGGAAGTCAGCACGATCTGGATGCCCTGCGCCTCGACCAGCACGCAGTCGCCCATCGGCGCGGGCGCGCCAGACAGGCCGGTCATCACCATTTCGGGCTGCACGGCAAGCACCGTGCAACGCAGGTCGACGGGGTCACCCGATAGCGGGCCGACCTTGCCGCCGATGCGCAGGGCCAGCTCGGCGCCCACGCCCGCATCGAACGCGATGCGCGCGGCAACCGGGTCCCACATGGGCCCCAGCGCCGCATTCGTGATGCCGCGCTCAAGCATGCGGCGCAACACGAAGGTGGCGTCGCCCGGCGCGCCGCTGCCCGGGTTATCGGGCCGGTCGGCCAACACCACCGGGCCGCCATCGAACGCCAGCGCTTCGTCCAGCGCTTCATCCACGCTGCGGTAAGGCACCATCAGTTGTTCACGCATGCCGATCAGTTCGTCGGCAAGCGTGCGCGCAAGCGTTTGCGCCGCGGCCGCATCACCGTCGGCATAGACCAGCACCTTGGTGCCCATCTCGGGCACGTCACCGGTGGCGAAGCCTTGCGCGGCCGAGATCGACAGAATGCCGTCGCGCCCTTCCAGCGCCTTGATGCGGCTGACAAAGCCACGCGCCGGTTCGCGCGTGGTGTGCATGGGCACGATCATCTGGCAGTCGACCAGCGCCGCCACAGGCCGGGTGCGGCGGGCGTGCGCGTCCAGGCACAAGGCCAGCAGGTCTTCTGCGCGTTCGCGGATGTCGGTGTGCGGATATTCCTTGAACAGCACCAGCACCGTCGCCTGTTCCACCATCAGCGGCGTCAGGTGCGCGTGCGGGTCCAGCTCGGCGCCCACGATGACGTTCGGGCCAACCAGCTCGCGCACACGGCGAAGCATGTCGCCTTCGCAGTCGTCGTAGCCATCGGCCACCATGGCGCCATGCAAGCCCAGCAGCACCATGTCCACGGGCAGCGCGGCGCGCAGGTCCGACAGAATTTGGTCGCGCAAGGTTTCGTAGGCGGCGCGCGTCGTGTTGCCCCCCGGTTGTGCCGAAGCGACCAACCCTTCCACCAGCGTCCAGCCGGCTTCGCGGCCCTGCAAACGCGCCACATAGAGCGGCGCGCCTGCGAAGGTGACGGAATCGGGGTGCGTGCCCGCCGGGTAGTAGTCGCGCTCTTGAAAGGCGGCAAGACTGGTGGGCATGGGCGCGAAGGTGTTGGTCTCGGTGCCAAGACCGGCGCTGAAGACCTTCATGGCTGCGCTCCCGGACAGGCTGGCGCAAGCGCCGCGGCACGCGCGGCGATCCGGTAAGACGTCATCATTTCCCCTTGTATAGGCCGGTTATCCGTCATCGCCTGCCTGGTCAACAAGGTGGCGCTGCGTTCCGTATGCGGATCATCGGCGGCCGGGCACCCGCGGCACAAATAGCTAACGTGCGGCTATGGATAACCCAAGGTTATGGTGTGCGCGTTTTTCGGGAAAAAAGCGGGGGAAATGCCCCAGAGATGCGCGTGCGCTAGGGAAAACGATAGGGCGGCAACGCGTCGCCACACACATATCGCAAGGTTATGGATAGCGCGTGTTTTGGAATTTGCTCAGCCACACACACGCGGCTCAGAATCGTGCCCTACCTGAACCTACGAGGCGAGTCATGCGGGTATGCGTAATTGGGGCGGGCGTGGTCGGCGTTACGACGGCGCACCTGTTATCGCGGGCGGGCCACGAGGTCACGCTGGTGGACGAACGCGCGGAGCCGGCGCTGGGCAGCAGCTTCGCCAACGGCGGGCAGCTCAGCTATAGCTATGTGGCGCCGCTTGCCGGCCCGGGCGCATTGGCGGACATGCCGGGCTGGTTGTTCCGGCGCGATTCGCCGCTGCGATTGCGCTATCGCTTCGACCCGTCGCAATGGTTCTGGCTGGCGGGATTTTTGCGGGCGTGCCGCGCATCGGTGTCGCGCGCATCCACCGCGCAATTGCTATCGCTGTCTTATCTCAGCCGCGACACCTTGCACGCCTTGCTGGCGGAAGCGCCCATGGATTTCGGCTTGTCCCGAACCGGCAAGCTCATCGTGTTTCGGGACGCCGTGCAGCTGGAGAAGGCCGCCGCGCTGGTGCGCTACCAGGCCGAGCACGGCACGGACCAGCGCGTGCTCTCGCGCGACGAGACGCTGGCGGCCGAGCCCGCCCTTGCCGGCATGGGCGCGCGTATTGCGGGCGCCGTCTATACCCCCAGCGAAGAGACGGCCGACTGCCATCGCTTTACCGGTGCGCTATTCCAGCGGCTGCACAGCGCGGGGAACGTAAGCGTCCACATGAACACCCGCGTGCAAGGCTTGCGGCGCGAACGCGGCCGCATCGTCGCCGCACAAACACCGGCGGGTGACGTGCAGGCGGATGCGTTCGTTGTGGCCTCCGGCATCGGCAGCCGGCCGCTGCTGGCGGCGTTGGGCCAGCGCGTGCCGCTCTACCCGCTCAAGGGCTACAGCCTGAGCGTGCCGATCACCGCCGACACCGCCGATATCCCGGCCATCAGCGTCACCGACTACGAACGGCGCATCGTTTACGCGCGCCTGGGCAATGTGCTGCGCATCGCAGCCATGGTGGACATCGGCGCCAAGCACGCGGACGTTGACGCATCGCGGCTGGCGACGTTGCGGCGACAGGTCGGTGAAGCGTTTCCCCGGCTGGACCTGACGCGCGCGTTAGCTTGGGCGGGCGTGCGCCCCGCCACGCCAACCAGCAAGCCGCTTATTGGCAAGAGCCGCGCCGCCAGCAACTTGTGGCTGAACATCGGCCAAGGCGCGTTGGGCTTCACGCTGGCCTGCGGCAGCGCGGCCTTGTTGACCGCGCAAATGAGCGGCAGCGCCTTGCCCATCGACGCCGCGCCGTTTCAACCCTGAACGGGCGCCGCGCGCGCCTTGGAGCCGTCTCATGCGTATCTTCACCGGCGCACTCGCCACTGAAACCAATACCTTTTCGCCGTTGCCAACCGGCTTGGCCGCCTTCACGTCGCGCGAGTATCTGCCTGCCGGCACGCACCCCGATCACATGACGTTCTACGGCGGCCCCTTGTGGGTCGCGCGCCAACGCGCGGATGAATATGGATGGACCGTCATCGAAGGCTTGGTGGCCTCGGCGCAGCCGGGCGGCACCACCACACGCGCCGCCTATGAAACCCTGCGCGACGAGCTGCTTGCCGACCTGCGCGCCGCGCTGCCAGTGGACATGGTGCTGCTGGGCCTGCACGGCGCCATGGTGGCCGATGGCTACGACGACTGCGAAGGCGACATCCTGCAACGCGTGCGTGCGCTGGTCGGCCCCGATGTCATCGTGGGCGCCGAGCTGGACCCGCACGCGCACCTGACGCCGCTGATGGTGGAGCAGGCGACGGTGCTGGTGCTGTTCAAGGAATATCCGCACATCGACGTCTACGAGCGCGCCTGTGAACTCGTGGACCTGTGCCACGCTGCGCACTTGCGCCAGCAGCGTCCGGCGCCTGCCCTGGTCGATTGCGACATGGTCGTGCCCATGCACACCACGCGCGAGCCGGCACGCAGCTTCGTCAGCCGCATCAAAGCGCTGGAAGGGCGCGACGGCATTCTGTCCATCTCGGTGGCGCAGGGGTTCGCCACGGGCGATGTGCCAGAGATGGGCACGAAGGTGCTGGTCTATGCCGACGGCGATGCGGCCCGCGCGCAGACGCTTGCGCGCACGCTTGCCGACGAACTGATCGGCATGCGTGAACAACTGATGGTGCCTTACCGCAGCGTAGATGAAGCGCTGGACGAAGCGCTTGCGTTCGATGGCGGACCCATTGTGCTGGCCGACCGCTCCGATAACCCGGGCAGCGGCGCCGCCGGCGACTCCACTTATCTCCTGGCGCGCATGCGAGAGCGCGGCATCCGCAACGCCGCGCTCGGCCCGATGTGGGACCCGGTTGCCGCGCGCATCGCGTTCGATGCGGGCGTGGGTGCCGAGCTGGATCTGCGCATCGGCGGAAAGGTGGGCCCGCTGTCAGGCACGCCCGTCGACGCGCGCTGCCGCGTGGTGGCCACGCACGCCAACATGATGATGACCGGCAACTCCAATACGCAAATCGCGTTGGGTGATTGCGCGCTGGTCGACGCGGACGGCATCCTGATCGCGCTGGTGTCGCTGCGCACGCAGGCCTATCACACCGACCTCTTCACCCAGCTGGGTTGCGATCTGACCGCGCAACGGCTCATCGTCGTGAAATCGGCGCATCATTTCTACGCCCGCTATGCGCCCCTGGCGCGCGCCGTGGTGTACGTGGCCGCGCCGGGTTCCGCCAGCCCGGACTGGCGCAGCCTGCCTTACCGCAAGATCCGCCTGCCGAAATGGCCCATCGCCTAGGGCGCGCCTGGCGGTCTCCTTTCGATTTGGAATGACCGCGTCATCCATTGGTATTAACGGCGTCACGTGTTCACCATTCGTTGACGCCAGTTGGCATACAGTGCTTCATCATGAACCGTTCCCGGGCGAATTCGCCCGCCCCGGACAGGAGCCATCCTGAAATGACTGAAGCGCCAGCCACCGATCCGCCCCGGTTCCACTGCCGCCTTATCGCCGCCGCGCTGCTGACCGGGCTGCTTGCCGGCCTGGGCGGCATGTTGCTCGGCATGCTGTTGCACGCGGTCCAGCACGTGGCCTATGGCTACAGCCTGGATCACATCATCAGCCACGAGACCTTCCTGGAAGGCGTCCAGGCCGCCAGCGGCGAGCGGCGCTTGGGTGTCTTGATGCTATGCGGGCTGATCGCGGGCGGCGGATGGTGGCTGATCTACCGCTACGGACGGCCGCTGGTCAGCGTGACGCAGGCCGTGCAAGACCCCGCCCTGCGCATGCCCGCCATGACGACCCTGGCGCACGCCACACTGCAAATCATCACCGTAGCGCTGGGCTCACCGTTGGGCCGCGAAGTCGCTCCGCGAGAAGTGGGCGCGCTGGCCGCCAGCCGGCTTGCAGCGTGGCTGCGGCTGCCGCCCGAACAACACCGGATGATCGTCGCCTGCGGCGCGGGCGCGGGGCTGGCTGCGGTCTACAACGTGCCGTTGGGCGCGGCGCTTTTCGTGCTGGAAGTGTTGCTGGGCACCTTCGCATGGCCCGCCGCCATGCTGGCGTTGGTAACCTGCTGCATCGGCGCCGTGGTGGCGTGGGCGGGCTTGGGCAACGACATCCAATACCTCGTTCCCGACATGTCAGTCAGCGCCAGCCTGATCGTCTGGTCCGTCGTGACAGGGCCGCTGTTTGGCTGCGCCGCGTATGGCTTTGTGCGGCTGACCACCGCCGCCCGCCGCCGCGCCGCACGCGGATGGCGGCTGCCCGTGACGGCTTTGTTGAATTTCACCATGATCGGCGGGCTGGCGATGCTTCTGCCTGCGTTGCTGGGCAACGGCAAAGGGCCGGCGCAACTGGGCTTCAGCAGCGAGCTGACGATAGGCATGGCGGCGATTTTGCTGGTGCTGAAGGTGGCCATCACCACCAGTTCGCTGCGCGCAGGTGCGTCCGGCGGGCTGCTGACGCCAGGCATCGCCATCGGCGCCTTGATGGCCGTTGTGCTGGGCGGGCTGTGGAGCCTGGCCTGGCCTGACGGGCCGCCTGGCGCCTATGCCGTCGTTGGCGCGGCGGCATTTCTGGCGTCGTCCATGAGCATGCCGCTGACGGCCATCGTGCTGATTCTCGAATTCACGCGTGTAGATCAGGGTTTTTTGGTGCCGATGATCCTGGCTGTGGCAGGCTCTGCGGTAACCCATCGTTTTTGCACGGCCCGCGCCGCCCGCAGCGCCGATGCCGCCCGCGCACCGCGGCCTGAATCCGCTTGAATCCGCTTGAATCCGCTTGAATCCGCTTGATCCCGATTTATCCCGCCTTATCCCGCTGACCCGGCACGCAACACCTCCCGACCCGAGATTTTCATGAAGTCACGCAACCTTACCGGCATCCAACGCTACGACGCCCCCGCAGGCGGTTGGGGCGCGCTGAAAGCCACCGCCCAAGCCGTGGCGGACCAGATGCGCATTGCCGAAGCGCCTGTTTTGCTTCTACGCACCAACAAGCCCGACGGCTTCGATTGCCCCGGCTGCGCCTGGCCCGACAAGGCTCACACGTCCACCTTCCAGTTCTGTGAAAACGGGGCCAAGGCGGTGACGTGGGAAGCCACCAAGAAGCGCGTCACGCCCGACTTCTTCGCCGCGCACACCGTCACCGAATTGCTGACCTGGAGCGACCACGACCYGGAAGACGCCGGCCGCCTGACGCATCCGATGATTTACGACGCCGCCAGCGACACGTACCAAGCCATCGAATGGGACGCCGCCTTCGCTCGCATCGGCCGCACGCTGGCCAGCCTGCCTGACCCGGATTCGGTTGAGTTCTATACCTCGGGCCGCGCGTCGAACGAAGCCGCGTTCCTGTTCAGCGCCTTCGCGCGCGAGCTTGGCACCAACAACTTTCCCGATTGCTCGAACATGTGCCACGAGGCCACCAGCGTCGGCCTGCCGCAAGCCATCGGCATCGGCAAAGGCACGGTGTCGCTGGACGACTTCGACACCTGCGACCTGATCATCTCGATGGGCCACAACCCCGGCACCAACCACCCGCGCATGATGGGCACCTTGCATGAATGCGCCCGCCGCGGCGTGCCCATCATCGTGTTCAACCCCTTGCGCGAACGTGCGCTGGAACGCTTCGCCGATCCTCAAAACCCCATTGAAATGGGCACCATGGGGTCAACGCGCATCGCCTCCACGTACTACCAGGTGAAGGTCGGCGGCGACGCGGCCGCGCTCAAGGGCATCATGAAAGCGCTGGTGGACGCAGACCGCGCCACGCCCGGCGTCCTGGACCACGCCTTCATCGCCGAACACACCCACGGCTTTGACGCCTACGTAGAAGACCTGGACGACACCGCCTGGTCCGACATCGAACAGGCCAGCGGCCTGACGCGCGCCGAGCTGGAGCTCGTCGCCGCCGCCTACGCCAAGTCGAACGCCACCATCGTCACCTACGGCATGGGCATCACCCAGCACGCGCGCGGCACGCAGAACGTGCAGCAGATTGCGGCGCTGCTGCTGATGCGCGGCAACTTCGGCAAGCCCGGCGCCGGCATCTGCCCATTGCGCGGGCATTCGAATGTGCAAGGCAATCGCACCGTCGGCATCACCGAAAAGATCGACCCCGTGATGTTCGACAACTTCGAAAAGACTTTCGGCTTCCGGCCGCCCGAGCGCCACGGGCATGACGCCGTTGACGCCATGAAGGCGATGGTCGACGGCGCTGCGAAGGCGCTGATCTGCCTGGGCGGCAACCTGGCGATGGCGCTGTCCGACACCAGCCAATGCGCGGCCGGCATGCGCCGCCTGGATCTGGCGGTGCACATGAACACGAAGCTGAACCGGTCGCACCTGCTGATTGGCCGCGATTCGATCATCCTGCCCGTGCTGGGCCGCACGGAAAGCGATGTGCAGGCCAGTGGTGCGCAGTCCATCACCGTCGAAGATTCGATGTCGATGGTGCATGCCTCGCGCGGCAAGCTGGCGCCAGCGTCCGAGCACCTGCGCTCGGAACCCGCCATCATCGCCGGCATCGCAGCCGCTACGCTGCCCGGCAGCCGCATCGCCTGGCATTACCTGGTTGAAGACTACAACCGCATCCGCGACCTGATCGAAAAGGTCTACCCGGACTTTCACGGCTACAACGAACGCATCCTGAAACCCGGCGGCTTCCGCCTGTCATTGCCGCCCACCGAACGCATCTGGAAGACCGCATCCGGGCGCGCCGAATTCCTGCCGTTCAAAGGCTTGCAGGAAGACGTTGCCGCCACCGCCCCCGGCAGCCTGAAACTGACCACGCTGCGCAGCCACGACCAATACAACACCACCATCTATGGCCTGGACGACCGCTACCGCGGCGTGTTCGGCCGCCGCGACGTGCTGTTCATGAATCCGTCCGACCTGAAGCTGCACGGCCTGGAACCCGGCGACGAAGTCGACATCCACACCAGCCTGCCCGGCGAATCCCACCGCCACCTGCGCCTGACCGCCATTGAATACGACATCGCCGCGGGGTCCGTCGGCGCGTACTACCCGGAAGCCAATGATCTGTGCCCACTGGATTATCAGGACAAGCAAAGCGGCACGCCCAGCTATAAGTCGATTCCGGTGGTGATTCGGAAAGCTACTTAAGCTCCAGCGTCGCCCCAATCACCCGCATCGTCGGCATCAGCTGGCGCCATGCGTCTTTGGGGATGGACGCCGGGCGTTTCAGCTCTGCGGCGGCGGGGTCGTTCAGCAGGTCGCCCTTGCAGGCGAAGACGATGCTGTTGGTCATGTCGTCGTCGACCACTTCGAACATCGCGGAGCCGAACGATTCGCGCACGCGGTCCAGGTACTCGTGGTGCATGGGGTGGTTGACGTGGAAGTTGATCACCAGGATGCCGTCGTCGCGCAGCGCGCGGTAGCAGTCGGCGTAGAACGCTTCGGAGCAGAGCGCGTCGGGGATGCCGCCCACGCCGTAGCCGTCCAGGAAGATCACGTCGGCGTGGTCCGACACGTCGCGCATGTGATCGGCCGCGTCGGCCTGGATCACCTGAAAGCGCTCGCTGTCGCGCGGCACCATGAAGGTGTCGCGCAGGGCGATGACGGCGGGGTCGATCTCGACCACTTCAATCTGGGTGGTGGCCAGATACCGATGGCAGAACTTGGGCAACGAGCCGCCGCCCAGGCCCACCATCAGGATGCGGGCGGGTTCGGGCTTGAACAGCACGAAGCCCATCATCATCCGCGTGTATTCGATTTCCAGCGCATCCGGGTTCAGCACAGACATGCTGCTCTGAATTTCCTTCTGCGTGAAATGCAGCGTGCGGCGCGTGCCGGCATTCTGGACGAAGGGCCGGTGGATGGCCGCCGGCTCGTCAGGTTGCGATGCGTCGGCGGGAAAAGAAGAGTCGGACATGGGCAGGGCAGAGGGTGAAAACAGGCACAAGATACCATCCGCATGGCAGACGGCACCCGCTTGCCGCCTGCGCCCAGCCGCCTACAGGAACGATTTGCCTTGCTTTAGCACCTGGTCGCACGCCTGACGGGTGATTTCTTTCTTCAGGCCGCTTCCGCTCAGGTCGAGCGACTTGCCATCGCTGCCCTTCAAAATGCCTTGCACACCCGAGCTGTAACCGGTGTCGGATTCGGCCTTGCTGGCGCCGCCTGGCAGCTTGTCCATCAACTTGTCTTTCACAGCCTGCGCGTCGCCGCCGCTCAGGTAATTGTTCTTGATGCAGTACTGCAATACGCCGGCTGCGTTGCCTGCGCTGCCCGCGCTGAGCGATGACAGGGACGAGGCGCTGCCGCCCAGGCCCTCCATCTGTCCCTTCACGGAATCGAGCAGTTGCGCGTGCGCCCCTGCCGCGACGCATTGCGCTGCAACCAGTGCTGCCGCACTAATGAAATGCCTGACTTGGATGCGCATGATGTGCTCCCAGAAGCGGCCCGCAGGGCGGACCCGTCCGGAAAACTATAGGAGATCCGGCGCACGAATCCCGATCGCCGTAGCAATTGAATTCGCAACGTCACGCCTTGGCAACAACGCGCAATTCCGTACACACGTTAAGTATTTATATCGCCTGCCGTTAACGGGATATACCCCTGCATGTCACCGGCCACACACGCCCGTGACTCGACGAAAACCATAATTATTCGCGCCTCAGGCGCGTTGAAGGCGGGCGATATGACCTCTAGTCTACGGACCGACGATTCCATCTGGGGCGCAGCAGCCCTGGCCAACGACACACGCGCCGCCATCAAGGAAGACGCCAAAAAGGAAGGGGCCAAAAAAGAAGCGGCCATCGCGGCCGACGCCAAGGAAAAGGACGACGCGGCCAAGACGGACATGCCCTCCGTTCGCGTGTCGATCAGCGGCGACGCGCTTGAACGCGCTGCAAAAGCCCGAAAAGCCCAAATGGCCGACGCCGGCCAGTCAGCGGCTGCAGGCCCATCTGGCAGTGACATGGCGCGCGGCCGCATCGCCGAAATCAAGCAACGCATCAAGATGCTGAAAATGTTGCTGGCGATGATGGGGCCGGAAGCCGCCAAGGGCATCATCCAGGAACTGCGCCAACTGGCCGGACAACTGGCCCAAGCGGCGGCGACCCTATCGCAAGGCTCGGGAGGCGGGGCATCCGTGGGGCCAATGACAGCGCCCGTGGTGCATAGTGCGAGCGCAGCGCCAAGCGCGGCCATGCCCGCGGCAGCCACGGCTGGCATCACCAGCGCCGCGGCCGCATCGACGACCGAGGCGCCCGCCGCCGGTCTTGCTACGACTTCCGCTGCGGCCCCTCAACCGCAGGCGGAAGCCCCCGCATCGAATGCCGTCGCATCGAATGCCGTCGCGTCGAATGCCGTCGCAACGAATACCGCGGCATCAAACCCCGCATCGAACGCCGCCGCATCGAATGCCCCAGCATCGAATGCCCCAGCATCAAGTACCCCAGCATCAAATACCGCAGCGTCTCGCGCATTGACGGCTTATGCAGGCGGAGCGGCCACGGCCGAAGACCGCGCAGCCGACGCCGCCGAAACTGCCTCGGCGTCCGGCGAAGACAGTGAACGCATCGACGCCAGCTCACCCGCTGACGAACGCCAGCGCGACGCCCGGCAGCGTCAAGCCGATGCGCGCCTGGTGAAGGAAGTCATGCAAGAGCTGAAAGCCTTGCTGGCCGCCGCTGAAAAGGCGTTGCGTGAAGATGAGAATGCCGACGGCAATCGGGTCGCCGAGCTGAAAGACAAGCTGGCGCAGGCCGAGCAATCCGCGCGATCGCAGGACACGGACGGCATCGGATCGCCGGCGGATGACGCCAAGCCGCTTAGCGCCCGGCCAGACAGGAAGGCGACGAAAGAGGCATAGAACGGACTCCTGCACACGCCACAGGCGACTCATCACACCGGATGGTTGATTCGTCATCTTGATCTTGTCCAGCGCGCGGCGAACGGCGATTTTCTTAATCTGTCCCGATTCCACACGCCCGCGCCGCCATGTCCGTCCCGCAAGCCCCCTCGCGCCATCGGCTCCGGCCGTCCCGACTTGCCTTGCTGGTGCTGCAAGCCGGCATGTCGACGGCGTATTTGTTCGGGCGCCCGGCCCAGGCCCAAATCCAGACCCAGCCCGCGTTGGTATATGTCTTTCGCGGTGCGGACGGCACCTGCTGCACCAGCGGCGACTACCCGGACAACGGCTTTGACGGCCAATGGGGCCAGCGCGACTTTCTCCAGCAGGACCGCAACGTCAACATCACCGCAACCGCAGTTGGGCAAACCGGCATTCTGATCGACGTCAGCGGCGGCAAGGGCGGTGATGGCCGCGACGCGCCGTCCAACTTCAACCATTGGGGCGGCAATGGCGGCGGCGGGCGCATCATCGACTACACGCTATCGGCCAGCTCGGTCTCGGCCGCGGGCCGTGGCATCAGCCTGACCTCGGCCGGCGGCAACGGCGGTCTGTACGCCAATGCCGACGGGCGCGCCGGCCATTTCGGCAATGGCGGCGATGGCCATCTGGCGCGCATCACACTCAACAACACCACCGTCACCGGCACGGGCTTCGGCGTGGCGGTGCAATCCTGGGGCGGGTCTGGCACCGACAGCGCCATCGTTGGCGGGTTTGGCGGCGCGAATGATTCGGGCCGAGGCGGCAACGCCGGCGACGCCACCGCAATCTTGCAAGGCACGACATCGATCACGGCGCGCGGACCCGGCCCGGACGACGTCAGCGCAGGCGTGGGGCTGATCTCGCTTGGCGGCAATGGAGGTGCGGCGGAACATTCCGGCGACTTCGGCGGCCACAGCAACGCCGGGCGCGGCGGCGATGCAGGGGCCGTGACGTTCACGTCATCGGCAAACAGTGCGGTGACGGCGCTGGGCGACGGCATGTATGGCGTGATTGCGCGATCCATCGGCGGCAATGCGTCGCAGCGCAATGACACTGATACCAAGGCAGCGGCAGGCGGCAACGCGGGCCTGGTCACCATCACCAACGGCGGCAAGATCACCACCACCGGCAACCGCGCAATCGGTATCTATGCGCTGAGCCAAGGCGGCAATGGCGGCAACGGCGGCGATGGTTCCTGGGCCGACGGACACAACGGCGCTGCGGGCGGCAACCCCGGCGCCATCACGATCACCAACACCGGCGCCATCACCACAGGCGCCGCCAACACCGTCGGCGCAAAGGGCATCGTCGCCAGCGTCCTGGGCGGTGAAGGCGGGCCGGGCGGGTCCAGCGGCGCCTTCGGCTCAGGCGGCAATGGTGGCGCGGGTGCGATGGCCGGCCAGGCCATCACGCTAACCAACGCGGGCGTCATCAGCACCTTGGGCAACGATGCCGCGGGCGTGCTGGTGAACAGCGCGGGCGGTGGCGGCGGACTGGCGCAGGCCAGCAACGGCTTCATCGCGGTCGGCGGCGGACATGGCGGCATGGGCGGTGCGGGTGGAGGCGTCGCCATGACGCACACCGGCAGCATCGATACCTCGGGCGACAACAGCGCCGCCGTGACGCTGCAAAGCATAGGCGGCGGCGGTGGCGCGGGCGGTGACGCCAACGCCACCGGCGTCATCGCCACCGTCGCCATCGGCGGCACGGGCGGCGCGGCGGGTAACGGCGGGCTGGTGCAGTTTTCATCGCAGGGCAAGATCTTGACGCGGGCGGGCAATGCGCCCGGCGTCGTCTTGCAAAGCATCGGCGGCGGCGGCGGCACGGCCGGGTCGGCCAACGCGGTGGGCGTGGGCATGGGGCTGAACGTCACCGTGGCCACAGGCGGCAAGGGCGGCAGCGGCGGCTCGGGCAGCACCGTGTCGTTCACGCAGGCCAGCACCGGCACGATCTCAACACTGGGTCCGCACAGCAATGGCGTGCTGGCCCAGAGCATTGGCGGCGGCGGCGGCAACGGCGGGCTGGCCAATTCGCGCACCGTCACCATCGCACCCCCCACGGGCGACAACCCCAGCGGCACGGTCACGCTCGCCATCACCAATGGCGGGGCGGGACAGGGCGCGGGCAACGGCGGCAACGTCACACTCACCAACGACGGCAGCATCCGCACGGCCTCGGCGCAAAGCCATGGCATCGTCGCGCAGAGCGTGGGCGGCGGCGGCGGCAATGGCGGCGGCGTGCTGGCCCCGGTCAAGACGCCGACGATCGGCAACTCGCTGGTGTCGTTGGACCTGAGCATCCGGCACGGCGCGCAAGGCGGCCAAGGCGGTGGTGGCGCAAGCGTGCAGGCCGCCAATTCCAGCAGCGGCATCATCGCCACCGCGGGCACAGGCGCTGCGGGCATCGTGGCGCAGAGCATTGGCGGGGGTGGCGGCAACGGCGGCATCGTTCAAGCGCTGGACGCCAATGCCTTCAACGCCATCGTCGGCTCACCGGCGGCGCTGCCCGGCTTGCTGCAACAGGCCGTGAAGTGGCTGGAAGCGGCCCCGCAGATGCAGATCAGCAAAGCCATCAGCCTGTCCACCAGCGTCACAACCGGCGGCCAAGGCGGTGGAGGCGGCAGCGCCAGCGCCTTCAATGTGCGCAATGACGGCGCCATCACCACGCAAGGCGACCATGCTCCCGGCATCCTCGCGCAAAGCATCGGCGGCGGTGGCGGCAACGCCGGATTGATCGATTCCACAGGCGCGTCGAGCCTGCTGTCGAGCATCGACGCGCTGATCAAGGCAGCGGAATCCGGCGCGCAGAATCTGTTCACCGTCGCCCTGCCGCAAACCAGCATCACCCATCAAACGGGCGGCAGCGGCGGCACGGGCGGCGCGGGCGGGGGATCAGCAAGCGATCCCGCCATCGTGATCAATACCGGCACCCTCGCCACGCAAGGCGATGGATCGGCCGGCATCGTGGCGCAGAGCATCGGCGGCGGCGGCGGCCGCAGCACGGCAAGCGGCCAGGACTTGCAAGACGTCGTCACCGCGGCGGCCGGGAATCAAAGCGCCGCGATCATCGACAAGATCACGCAAGTCATCAACCTCCTCGGCACCAAGGGCGGGTCCGTGCTGGGCTCATTGATTCATGTGCAAAACGGCGGCTCCGATGGCGCAAGCGGCTCGGGCGGAGCCGTCACCGTGGACGCCAGCGCGTCGACCAGCCGCATCAACACACAGGGCTTGCAAGCGCCCGGCATCCTGGCCCAAAGCATCGGCGGCGGCGGCGGCGTGTCGGTGCTGGACCAGCCGATGTATCTATGGAGCGCGTTCACCACCACCACGACGCTGGGCGCCACCGGCGCACAACGCAATGCAGAATTCACTTTGGGCGGCCAGGCCAGCGTCATCCATGGCGGTGCGCTCACTACGCAGGCAGGCGGCGCGGCCGGCATCATGGCGCAGAGCGTGGGCGGCGGCGGCGGGTTGACGACCTTAAGCCTGCGCAACACCAGCCTGGCCAACATTTCACAAACCGCCTCCGTGGGGGTCACCTTGGGTGGTGACTACACGTTCAGCAACTCCGCGGCATTCAATAGCGCGCTGCTGTCGGGTGGCGCGGTCAGCGTGGCGAACAACACCGGCCTCATCACAACGCAGGGCTGGCTGTCGCCGGGCATCTTCGCGCAAAGTGTGGGCGGCGGCGGCGGTGCGGCCATCGTGTCGACCAGCGCGTCACTGGGCAGCGTCGATATGCAGCTGGGCAGCCTCCAGACCGTCGCCACGCCCTTTTCCACGCTGACGGGTAGCGGCGGCAACGTCACCGTCTCGAACTCGGGCGGCAGCATCGTCACGAACGGCGCGCTGTCGTTCGGCGTGCTGGCGCAAAGCGTGGGCGGCGGTGGCGGGTATGCCTCGCTGGATAACACCGCGCGGCCAGCGGCCAACCCCATGACCATCACGTTCGGATCGAATGGCAGTATGCAGGGCGCGGGCGGCGTTGTGACCGTCACGCAGGACGTGGGCGGCCGCATTGTCACCGCTGGCGCCAACGCGCATGCCATCGTCGCGCAGAGCATCGGCGGTGGCGGCGGCATCGCCGGCTTGGCGCTCCAGCCCAATCTGACCACCTTGAAAGCCGTGACGGCCCCCACCCAGGACGGCGACGGCAACGCCGTCAACCTGTCGTTGTCGGGCGTGATCTCGACGTCGGGCAATGGCGCGGCGGGCGTGCTGGCGCAAAGCATCGGCGGCGGTGGCGGCCTGACGGGCGACCAGTCGTCCGCCAGCTACTCCACCCGCATCATCCAAAGCGCCGGCTTGACGGGCGGCACGGGCAACTCGGCAGGGGTCAATGTGGCCATTGGCACGGGCGGCACCGTGCAAACCTCAGGCGCAAATGCGCCCGCTATTCTTGCCATGAGCGTGGGCGGCGGCGGCGTCTTCAAGGACGGCACGCTTTACCAATACGGCACCCCCAACAACGCGCTGGCCTACGGCGGCCCCGTCACGATCAGCCTGGGCGAAGCGGCCCAGGTTGTCGCCACGGGCGCGGGCTCGCCCGCCATCGTCGCCCTGAGCAACGGCGCCAATGGCGGCGGGCGGGCCGTGTCGATCAGCCTGGGCACGCGCGCACTCGTCAGCGCGAACGCCACCTCCGGCACGGGCATTCTTGCCGTGGCGCCCTTGGCCACCACCACCATTACCAACGCCGGCACCATTCAAGCCAAAACCGCGATTGAGGTGTCGGGCCAGGCGCTCGTCAACAACACCGGCACCGTGGCCGGCGATGTGCAGCTGGGCAACGGCAGCACGTTCAACAACAACGCGGGTGGCAACCTGTACACCGGTTCGCAGTTCGTGGGCGATCTGAACAACGCCGGTATCCTCAACCCGGCAGGCCCCGGTGCGTACGCCGCCACCCGGTTAACGGGCGTGCTGAACCACACCGGCACCTATCGGCCCGACCTGGATTTCGGCAACCATCACAGCGACTTCATCTCGGTGTCTGGCCCATCCACGTTCGGGGGCATCATCCAACCCGTGCTGCATAACCCCGTGAAGAATGTGTGGATGGGCATCGCGCATTTCGACGCCGAGCAATCGCAGATTCCCGCCACCTCTAGCGACAGCCCCTTGTTCAGTTATGCGCTGAAGAACAACGGCGCAGGCGGATGGCGCGATCCGCTGATTTCGGTGGACGCCAATTTCACGCCCTCGGCATTGCCCGTCAGCGCAGACCACCGGAGCATCGCGAATTCCTTGCAAAGCCTGTGGAACCAGGGCGACTCACGCAGCGCAGCGCTGTTCGACAAGTTCACGGGCGTGCAAACCGCCGGCCAATACCGCGATGCGCTCAATGGCGTGGCCCACGATGGGCAATTCGCCCGCGCGGCAAACCAGATACATGAGTCCTATGCATCCATGGGCCGCATGATGAGCTGCCCGGGCTTTGTCGGCGAAAGCACGATACTGCGTGAAGGCAATTGCGTCTGGTCGCGGCTGGACACCAACTGGACGCAACGCAAGAGCACGTCGGATGACCAGGGCTATCGCATCCGCCAGACCGCGCTGACCCTCGGCGCGCAGCGCGAAATCGTCAACAACTGGTTCCTGGGCGGCTCGCTGGCCTATGCCGCCGGCAAGACGACGTCTTCGAATGACTTGACCGGCAACAGCGACACATTCTCGGGTGGTTTGGCGCTGAAGTACAACCGCGCGCCGTGGCAGATTGCCGTGGCCGTTCATGGCGGTGTTGAGAAAAGCAGAATGTCGCGCAGCACGCTGGATGGTGTGGCCAAAAGCAAACCTGATGCGTCCTTCCTGGCCGCGCGCTTGCGCACCGCGTATGAATTCAGCCAGCCCACCTGGTATCTGCGGCCTTATGTGGATCTGGACGTGAACCACATCCGCCAGGACGGCTATCAGGAAAGCGGGGCGGGCCTCTTTAACCTGAAGGTGCGCGGCAACGACACCACGTCGTTCATGGTGTCGCCCATGATCGAACTGGGCGGCCGGAAAGACCTGGCTAACGGCTCCACCTTGCGTTCGTATGTGGCCGGCGGCATGAGCTTTCTGAACGGTGGCGATGTGGTCACGACGATGCAGCTAAGCAGCTTCAACGCCACGCCGTTCTCGCTGAAGTCGGGCATGCCGCGCACCTACGGCAATCTATCGGCGGGCCTGGAAGTCGTGAGCCCCAAGGGCATGGAGTTGAAGACGGAATACGCCTTGCGCGGCAACGGACAGTACCGCGACCAATCGCTGACGCTGCGCGCCGCCTACCGCTTTTGAAGGGGCGGTGGCGGCGCTTGAGATTACTTGCGCGACCAATGCCCCATGCCGGCATCGTCATAGAACTTGATGTCGAATCCGCTGGCCTTGCCCTGATCCATCTTGAACACAATGGACGCCAGCGAATCCACCAGCTCGGCTTCGCCGACCGGGGCGAACGCGAAGGTATCGCCGTCCCAGTGCTTGACGGGAAAGCGCATTCCTTTGGGTCCCAGCACCAGGCTCAACCCGCCATTGGCTTCCTGGATTTCCGCAGGACCGTAATAGGGGTTGTCGAAATGGCCGGTGTATTGCGACAGCGCGCCGGCAGGCTTGCCGTTCGCCGGTTTGGCCTGCGCGGAAAGATCGGCTTGTGGCGCAAAGAAGGCCTGCATGGCGCCGTTGTACGCGGCGAACCAATCGCGCGTGGGCTTGCCATACAGCGCCGTGTCGATGAAGGTTGCCGCCACCGACTCTGCTGCACCCACGGGCGCGCCGTTGGTCAGCACCACGATGCCGATGCCCGCCGACGGCACGATCCGGAACGTCGTGCCCGTGCCCATCAGGAACGCGCCGGAATGCCCCATCGACGGGCGTCCGCCCAGCTCGGTATTGACGTTGAAGCCATAACCGTAAAAGCCCGAACGCGCGTCCAGGTTGCGCGCGCGCGCACTGAACGACTGCGGCGACAAGGCCGGCAGCAGCGCGCCCGGCGCGATCATCCGCTTGCCCTGGAATTCACCATCGGCCAGCAATAGCTTCAACCATTGCGCCATGTCTCCCACGGTGGACGACACCCCGCCCGCGGGCGCCTGCTGATCCGCATTGCGCTGGCCCAGCGGCACGAACGCGCCCTTCTGATATCCATGCAGCACGGCGCGATTCGTGCGCGCCATGAAGTCGTCGTAGCGATAGCTGGTGGACGTCATGCCCAGCGGCTTGAACAGCACGTCTTGCGCCAGGCTTTCCCAGGGGCGGCCCACGGCCTTGGCCACCGCTTCTGCGCCGATCGTCGTGCTGAAGTTTGCGTAGTGATACGACGTGCGAAACGCGTCCAGCGGCAGCAGCCGCAAGCGGGCCATGACGTCACCGCGCGTATAGCCCAAGTCTTCCAGGTCGTCGCCCGCCGTGCCAGGCAAACCCGAGCGATGCGCGAAGAAGTCGCCGATGGTGCCGTGCGCTGACACATAAGCGTTGCTGAGCTTGAAGTCCGGCAGATAGCGGGCCACGGGGTCGTCCCACGCCACCACGCCTTGCGACACTTCCATCGCCGCCACAGTGGCCGATAGCGACTTTGAAATCGACGCAATCTGGAACACAGTGCCGGCATCCACCGGCGCGTTCTTGCCCACTTCACGCGTGCCGTAACCCTGGGTCAGCACCGTCTTGCCGTCCATCACCACGGCCACCGCCATGCCCGGCACATGGCTGCGCTTCATGATGTCTGCCACCACGCGCGGCAGATCCTTCACGGCTTGTTCGCGGCTGCCCTTGGGGATGGCGACGACGTCGGCGGGCGGGCTGGCATGCGATTCAACGGGAATCGGCTGCGCCCACGCTGACGCGGCGCCGCTCAGGGCCAACACGCACAGGCCTGCAATGAAGTTGGTTTTGCTAGTCATGGTGACCTCAGAATCCCGCTTGATAAGCGATGCGAAAAACACCTTGGTTGATGCGGATGGCCTGATCGCGCTGATGCGTCACGCCGGCCTGCACGATGAACCCGACCGGCGTGACGTAGGTGATGGCGCCGGACAACGCCCAGTCCCAATCGTTCTGCAAGCCGTACGGCGCCAGCCTGCCGTCGCTGCCCGATAATTTGCGCGCGGCAGCGGTGGCGGTCAATTGCCAGCGGTCGCGCGACAGCGATACTGACGTCACGCCATTGCCGTTGCGCACGGGCGCGCCGCGAAAGGCGCTGGAAAACGTGGCTTCGTTAAACCAGCTGAGCGCCCACGCATTGGCAAGCGGCGCGTCGTATCGAAGCCGGGCAGAGACGGTGTTGGCGCTTTCGCCCATGCCCGGGTCCACATGCAGGCGGCCGGCGTCCACGCCGCCCGACCAGCGTTCCAGCCCCGGCAGATCACGAAAGTCATAAGACAGGATGAACGACTTCAGTTGGTCGCTGAATGCCGGCGGCTGATCTTGGCGAATGAAACCATCGTTCAGACTGAAGCGCTGGTTCAACGCGGTGTCATCACGCTTGAACAACACCGCCGCCACCGAATGCGTGCCGTTGCCGCCGGTGGCCAAGGTGTAGCGGCCGCCCAATCCGATGGAACCGCGAAACTCCGAGTTCTCGTTAAAGCCGCTGTACAGGCCATCGATGACATGCCACGCGTCGCCAAAGCCCAAGTCCATCTTGCCGCCGTACAAGGCATAGCGGTCGGCGGTATAGGCCGCGAACAGGTTGTCCAGGTTCACGCCCAGGTCCGAGAACGCGTTGTCTTTGGTCTCATTGTTCGACGAGTTGAGCGTTGCCTTGGTGCGGATCGAAAACCGTTGCGTCAGCTGCATCACCAGTGCGGCTTCCGCCGTGGGCTGCACGCTGCTCCAGTGCGACCGCGGAATCTGTCCGTTGTCATCCTTGATGCCGAAAAACCCGGTGTAGCCCGTCATCAGCAGAAAACGGCCGTTCAGCTGCGGATACGTGCCTGCGTCTTCGCCCAGCTGGCTGTACGGCGTGAGGAAAATCTCGGTCTTGAAGATGTCGGGCCCGCCTTGCCCAGGCACTTCTTGCGCAGGCACTTCTTGCGCATACACCTCTTGCGCAGGCACTTCTTGCGCAAACACCTCTTGCGCAAAAACGCCATGCATCACCACTGCCGCCACAAGCCCGTGGCATACCGATAATCCAATGCGCTTGCCCATCGCCAAGCACCCGCCAGACCCGATCACCGCGCCAGCTCAGCCGCCAATTCGCGCACCTGGGAATGGATGTTTTCGAACATCGCGAAGTTCACGCGGCTGGCCACCACGAAGACGCCCAGGTCGCGATTCGGCGACAACACCGCATAGCTCATGAAGCCGCCCAGGCCGCCGCTCTTGCCCAACAGCAAGGGCGTGCCGTTGCGCGGCAGTGACACCACCCAGCCCAAGCCCATGCCATCGGCGCTAGTCACTTCGGTTCCCACCACGGATTTCAAGCCGTCATACGGCAGCCACATGACATGGTCCAGCGCGAAGGCTTCCTTGGCCTGGCGCGCGCCGTCCAGGTGCCAGCGCATCCAGCGCGCCATGTCGGCCGCCGTGGAATAGATGCCCGCGCTGGCGTACATCACGTCCGGCACCGGCGCGTTCGGGTCCGGTTTGCCAAACGGGTCCAGCCCCGTCATCAAGCGCTTCTTCTGCGCATCGTTCAACACATTGGTGGTGTCCGTCAGGCCCGCGGGCTGCGTGACTTCGCGGGCCAGCACCGTTGAATAATCCGCGCCGCCCGCCTTGGCCAATGCATCGCCCAGCAAGCCGAATCCCAGGTTCGAATAAAGCGTGGTGGTGCCCGGCGCGTAGGCCGGCTTGTTGCTGCCGATCCATTTCCAGTAGTACGCGCGGTCAAACGCGGCGTAGGGGTTGTCGGACGGCTTGGCGTTCGGGTCCGGCAATTCGCGCGGCAAGCCTGCGGAATGCGTGGCCAGATCCAACAGCGTGATGGGCCGCCCGTTAGCTTCGACGCGGGCATTGTCGGGCGCGTACTTGGCCAGCGGGTCGGTCAGCTTGACCTTGCCCTTGGCGGCCAGCGACGCCAGCACATCGGCGGCGAACACCTTGGACACCGACGCAATTCTGAAGATGGAATTCGCGTCCGGCTCAACGCCATTGCCCGGCGCTGTCTCACCATAGCCTTGGATGACCACCTCATCGCCCCGCACCACCGCGATGATGACGGCCGGCGCACCCGAGTTCAGAAACAGCTGCATGCCGGCCATGGACACGGCATCTTGCAACGCCAGGTCAGTCGCGCGCGCCGGGGCCACGCCCAACGCGCACGCCGCCGTCAAAGCCAGGGAAGTCAAACGTGTGAAAGCGCGAGTCGCCAGCATGCCAATTCTCTCAAGGGTCGCCCGGGGGATGGGAGTTGCGGGAAGGATCACCGCAAGCGAGATCATCCCAAAACCTTGGAAATTGACCACCTTGCCAGGACGAAACAACATTCCCGCATGACGAATGACATAGGCGCGGGGCGCGGCGGCCCCGGCTGGCGGGTCAGATCCCCATGCGTTCGCGCAGCGGCTTGCGGTACGAGCGCGACACGGGCCATGCGCCCTCAACCGAGCGCATCCTGATCAGCCACTTGTCGACGCTGCGGCGGTCAACGTCCATGACATGCAACGCATTGGCAATGGCGGTGCGGTGTACGCGGAAGAAGATCTTTTCGGGCAGCAAGGTCGACCACATCCCGAGGGCGCGGGAGTCCAGCACCATCGAGCCGTCTTCCAGCCAGATCTCGCTGTAGTTTCCTGCCGACCGCACGCCAACGATGGTCTCCGGCTGCACGCCCCGCACCACGCCGCGCATGTTCAGATAGACCACCGACATCGAGCTCTCGTGCATCGCTGTGCGGTTGTGATCCAGGCTGTTGGAATACTTGGCCTGACCGATCAGGTTGGCGCATTGATACAGCGCGTTGACCTCGGCGGCCGACCAGCTGCGGTGCCGGGCGGTGGTGTCGAAACCGATGATGCCGTACAGCTTCTTGTCATGAAACACCGGCACGCTCAGCACGCTTTTGTTGCCCTGGCGCACGAACTCGGCCTGGATGATCCGCGCCGTGCGCGGCAGGTCGTGCACATCATGAATGGCCACGGCGTAGCCCTTCACCATGAACCGGTGCAGCCACGCAATCAGCGTGGTCGGCACATCTTGAAGTTCGGCAACAAACGGCTGCGTCTGGCCGCGGCACCATTCATGGGTATTGCGGAATCGCAGCATGTCGGGCCGGTACTCGATCAGCCACGAACGATCCACATCGGACGTCTCGCCCATGAAGGCCAACTGTTCGGATATCGCATCATCGGCCGGGCGCTTGAGCAGGCTCATCGCGCAACGGTAGACCCAGTCGGGCGAACGGTCTGACGGGCGATCCGGTTCAGTGCCGGCGGCACCGTCGAAAGCGGTGTGAGTCTGATACTGGACGGCGTCCTTCACTGCGTTTCCCCTGGCGGCCGAATCGTGTGTCGTCCCTGTGTTGCTGTGCAACACGCCAAGCGGCGATTTTCACTCTGGGAAGGGGAAATGACAAGCGCGGGAAACGGCGGCTGGGCCTCCTGAGTTACTTGCCGCAGCCCGAGCCCACGCGCGACGTCGGCAACGGCGTATCGCCACCCGTATTCCCCGCGAATTGGCGGATCTTTTCCGCCAATTCCGGCGTGGGCCGCTCGTAGCCGTAGCAGTACGGCGGCGTCGGCGCCGATTCGGGGCGGTAGTCTTCCAGCACCGGCTTCGCGTCGCCCAGATAAAGATTGTCTTTCAGACGCAGGAACGCCTTGTAGTCGCGCGTGTAGCCATGCTGCGCCTTCAGTTTTTCGTAAGCGCCGCGATCGGATTCGCCGTTGTCCAGCGCGCTGCGTTTGGCGGCGATGGGAATGTAGTGGCAGTAGTTGACGTTGATGCCTTCCACCGTGGGAAAGAACGCCGGCTCCACGCACTTGCGCTGGGTGGTGTTGTTGAAGATGTTTCCTTCCACAAAGGCTTTGGCCTCCAGGCTGAAGCTCATGCCGTAGAAGTCCCAGTTCTCCAACAGGTTGTTGAACAGGTGGAACGTGCCGAACTGCCCGCGAGGGTTGCGCTGCACGGTGTTGAAGAAATAGTTGTGGTGCAGCGTCACGCGCGCAATCGAATCACGGTCGTAGTTTTCGAACAGATTTTTCGATGTGATGTTGTTCAGCAGCATGACCTTGTTCGAGTTATGGAACTTGGTCCATGAAATCGTCACGTCGGTCGAGCCGTTCTTCACGTTGAGCAAGCGGTCAGACATGCGCGACAGGTCCATGTGGTCGACCCACACGTCGCGGCTGCCGTTGGCCACGTTCACGGCTTGCGTCAGCCGGTTCAGACGGCCGTCGATGGTCAGGTGCGTCAGGATGACGTTCTGGCTGCCGTACACGCCCAGCCCGTCGTCAATCAACGTGACCTGCTTGCCGCGACCGTCGATCGTTACGTTCGACGGCACGCGCAGCTGCTTGTCCAGCACGATGGTCATGTCCGACGCAAAGCGTATCCACGTTGGCCCCTTCTTCGCTTGGGCGAGCGCGGCGCGCAGCGTGCCTGGGCCGGAATCCTGGTCGGACGTGACCTCGATGAATTTTCCGCCCAAGCCGCCCGTGGCCTTGGCGCCATAGCCTTCGCGTTGGGACAGCAGCGACGAAACGAGCGGGCAGTGTTCATCCGGGCTGGCGCACGATTCACTCGCGGCCGCCACGCCGCCTTGCAACAGGGCCACGGCAAGCAGCCACTGGATTGGCCGACGCACTGTCCACCGGCTCGTTTTCATTGCTGTCTTCATCAAGGCTTGATTCCTATTGCTGCGCGGAGCGATCCGCAGACTGCACATGGCGCCAGATGCCCCCGCTCAGGCGCAGATTTTCGGGGGGGCCGGCCACGTGTTCGCGCAGCCGTTCAAAATACGCCTGCTGCCAGCGCTTGGCATAGGCGTCGGCGTCTTCACCGGGGTTGGCGGCGGGCAGCATCTCCAGCGTGTAAGCCACGTGGCCGTTCTCCCATCGCGGCGCGTAGAACACCGACGGCACGCCAAGACGATGCGCCAGGTGCGATGCGAAGCTGGAATACGTGACTTCCTGCCCTTCGAAGGTCGTGCGCGGTGCGGCGGGATTTGCCGCGCCGTCAATCGCCAGACACAGCACGTAGCCCGAATTGATGGCGCGCATGCAGGCCTTGGCGACCTGCGCTTCGGTCTGGTCGGCGGTGGAGATCAGCGCCGTGGAATAGCTGCTCTGGGCGATGCTGGGCGCGGTGGCCAGCCAGCGCGACGGGATGCCCAGCAGCTCCAACGCCATCAGGCCCGCGTACATGGGGCCGACGTGCGCGGTGGCCACCACCACCCCTTTGCCGGCCGCCAGCAGCGGCGCAAAGAAGCGTTCGCCGGTATCAAGTTCGCCCAACAGCTGCATGGATTCTTCGACGTCATCCTCGCGGCATTCCAGCCAGTCGAACAACAGGTGATCGATCATGTGGCCCCAGCGCGCGCGGCGTTCCCATTCTGCGCGGTCCACATTCGTGTCACCGCGCATCGACCACGCCCAATCCAGACGCGCCTGCGGAATCGGGGCGGTATCCAGCCGCGCTTCCATCTGGGCCATGGCTTCCTGGAAGGTCTTCGGCAGGTTCGCGCTGCGGGTGGCGACGTATTTTTCGTACAGGGTTTCGGCGTCGCCCTTGCGGCCGGCCTGCGACAGCGCGCCGATGGCGGCGCGCTGCCACATCAGCTTGTCGGGCGACTTTTCCACAAGCTTCAACATCTGGTCGGCGGCTTCGTCGTACTGCAACGTATAGCGCAGCGCGCGGGCATACAGCGCGCGCGTCTGTTCCAGGTCCGGCGCCAACTCCATGGCCTGCGCAAGCGGCGCCGCGGCTTCTTTGTAGCGGCCAGCACGCAACAGCGTTTCGCCATACAGCGTGAGCAGCCTGACGTCCGCAGGCGCGGCGCTCAGGCCCGCTTCGAAATGCGTCAGCGCGTGCACCTTGCGATCCTCTTCAGAGGCGCGCCGAAGGTGCGCGAGGCCCAGCGAGGCGCGCAATGCCGCGCAATCGTGGTTTGCGCTTAAGGCCGCATTGCCCAGTTGGATGGCGGCTTCCGCGCGGTCGTCTTCCAGCAAGGCGCGCACGGCCATCGTTGCTACGCGTTCGTTGGGCAGCTGGTTCGAATCCAGGCTTGCCGCAATGCCCGCCGCCTCGGCCACGTCGCCGTTGCGCACGAACGCCATCATCCAGGCATACGCTTCAGCAGGATCGTCTTTGGCCATGCCGACGGTTGCGCGCGCGACCTCGGCGGCATCCGCCACCCGCCCGGCCTGCACGCGCAATTGAATGCGCGCGGCATGCAGCGAGGCGTTGGCGGGCTCGATGCCGGCGGCGGCATCGGCCTCGGCAATGGCGCGGTCCCACTGCTTGCTGCGGCCCAACAGGCTGGCCAGCAAGCGGCGGTCATCAGCGCGTGTCGGGTAAGCCACCGTCAGCTTTTCAAGCGCGGCGATAGCGGGTTCGAAGCGCGCTTCGCGCATCCACGGCGCCACCATCAAACGGCGCACATCGCGCCAGCCGTCATGGGCTTCGGCCAGCGCCGGGTCCAGCCGGGCCATCTCGCGGGCGGGGTCGCCCGCCGCGTAAATGTCCTTGATGACCTCGCGCAGCCGCGCGGTGGCGTCGGCCGCAGCGCGACGGGTATCAATTGCCGTATCAACCATGACGCAGCCCCCTCAACAATGCCATCGCAACGCGCGAGATGAACATCAACACAAAGCCCAGCGCCAGCGCTTGCAGCAGCAGAACCATCGTGCGCGGGCTGCTCGGACGGTCGGTGGGCACCGGCTGAGCAATGATGGACAGGTAACGTTGCAAGCGCAGCGCGTCCGTCATGGCCTGCTGGTACGACTGCTGCGCCAAGGTCAGGTTCGAATCCGCAAACGCCTGGGCATTTCGCAGCGACTCATACGATTTCAGCTGCTTGGCTTCGGCATTGCCGTCGCCGCTTAGACGGCGGCGCACCGACGAAATCCGCTTTTGCAGCGCCAGCACCTGCATTTCTGCCGGCTTGAGCATGAAGTGGTCTTTGTTGCCCAGCGCGCGAATCTTGTCCAGATTGATCTGCGCGCTGCTGAGCTCGGCCTCCAGCGTGCTGGACAGATTCAACAGCATCGCCACCGTCGCCGTGGGGTCGATGTTGCCGTGCGTTGTCCGCCATGACATCAGCGCGTCGCGGGCGGCAAGCGCCTTTTGTTCCGCCAGCTTCACCGCCTCTTCGCTGACCTTCAACTTATCGGCCACGCCTTTCTCGTTCATCGAGCTGACGAACTCTTCGGCCAGGCTGATCAGCGCCTTGGACAGCGTTGCCGCATCTTCCGGCGAGAACGCGCTGACGCGCAGCACGTCAATCTGCTCCAACGCATTGAACGACACATGCACCGACGACTGATAGGCGCGGTACAGATCGTCTTCGCTGGAGTCTTCGGAAAGATGGTTGAACGGGTCCACGCCCGCATGGATCAGGTATTGGCGCAGGCCGACTTTCTTGTCCAGCTGCTGCATGGCGTCGCGGGATTTCAGGAAGTCGCTGACGGCCCAGCCGTCGACAAAGCCGCCCAGCATGCCGCCCATGTTGCCGGTGGTGAGCAGGCTGGCCGCGCCGCCGCCACCGCCTTGCTGGCCAGAGCCCGATTGCACGAAGAACCGCGATTCCGCTTCATAACGCGGTGTGGCGATGGCAAGCACATACACCAGCGCCAGCGCCACCGGCACGATGACGATGAACGCGTTGATCCAACGGTGGCGGCGTCGCTCGCGCAGCGCCGCCTGCCGTTCGCGACGGCGGCGTTCGATCTCGGAGCCGCCCTCAGATCCCGAGCTGGCTGTCTTCGAAGCCGCCTCCGAAGACGTCATCGCCGGTGCCGGAGTCGCTTCGTGATCGTCGCGGGGGGTATTTGCTGAGGCATTGGTCGAGGTCGTCTTCGATGCTGAGAGCGCTTCGTTCATAAATCAAGCCTTTTAGGCAATAGTCCGCCATCTGGTTCTGGCGGTAGCTAGAGAGAATTAGGGTTCGGCCGATCAGCCGCTCTTCGAACAGCGCCAGCCATAGCCGGGTGAAACGGCAGGGTTCGAAAGGGATGGCCCCTTCGATCACGTAGACATCGAACGCCGGCGCCAGCGCCAGGGCGAACGAGAATTCCTGCCGTACGTAGAGCGGCCAATGCTCCATGGGCTTGGCCAGGCATTTGGGATCGCTGATCAGGTCTGCGACCAGTTCGAACGTGGCATCCACATCGATTTCGTACATCTCGCAGACGAAGTCGATCACGGCAATGCCGCTGGCCTTGCCGCGGATAAAGCCTTGCCGGCCGATCGCCCACGAGACGTTGCCGTCATGTTTGACAAAGCCCTGGCGCGGCGGACGCAGGCAGCACAGCACGTCGACGATCTGGCGATGCATTTCCGGCGAATGCGACAGCAGCGCGTAGCGCCCCACCGGAATGTCGAGCGTGGCGTTAGCCAGCAGCGGCTGCCGGCTTCCAAAGGCATAGGGTTCGTCAGTGACGCCGTTCAGATGGATCATCTGCTTGCCTCACATCGGTTGGACATTGGGGCGCGCAAGACGCTCGGCCGCCAAGGCAACCACCATCATGAACACCAATGCCGTCAGGAAATAGCCCAGGCTGGCGTCGTGCGAATCGTAGGCGGCGAAGTACGCCGAACGCAGCAGCTGCATGCCGTGGGCAAAGGGCGACCACAGAATCCAGGGCCGCAAGTGTTCGGGCAATTGCTCCGACACAAAGAACACGCTGGAGAAGATCTGTAGACCCCGCTCGATCACGGGCGCCAGGCGCAGGAAGAAATGCCAGAAGGTGGCGATCGACCCGAACAGCACGCCCATGGCGGAGCCGCAGCATCCCATCAGCACCACGAACAGAATGAACCCCGCCCAGCTTTCGGGAAGCGTGATGAGCCCCAACGCGTGGCCGGCGCTGATCAATACCGCGAACACCACGAGGTACACCGACACGTAGATCAGCGCCTGCACCATCGCGCACATCAGCGGCGTGACGCCCTGAAAGTTCAGCAAGCCTCGGGCCGACACGTACGCGGTGCTGCTTCGGAAAACGATCTGCCGGAACATGATCCATGTGGTGGCCCCCAACAGCGAAAACGTTTGCACGTCCATGCCAAGAATGAAGTGCGTCCCCATCAGGATGTACAGCGACGAGATCAGCGTCAGCAGCACCACCGGGCCAACCAAGGCCCACAGCAGCGCAATCCGGCTTTCGCCATGAATCACCCGCAGCTGATACACGAACAACGCCATCAGCGTGCGCCCGACGGGCCGCCCACGCGCGGCATTGCCCGGGTGATGCCCTTCATGCAAGGCTTGCAGGCGTTCACGCAGAATCGCAAGATCACCGGCCTCGCCTTGCGGCAGCTCGATTTCCAGCGCGATGTCGTTGCGTGACGCATGACGGCGCGCATCGCGCGCTTCGTCCTGCTTGCGCCGTTCCACGCGCCGCGCATGCGCCGCCGCCAGCCGCTCGTCTTCAGCGATCAGCTTGGGCGGCATGTAGCCCGGCGTGAACACGTCGACGCCCGCGCGGATGTCCTGCTCCAGCAGGCGCACGATCAGACGCAGCCGCCGCCGGGAAAAATCGGCGAGCGTCTCATCGACCTTGCTGCGCGCAATCTCTGCGTCCAGCTCGGCCTGCACGGCCTCGTACACTGCGCGGCGGGCGGCCACGGAATCGTGCGGCTCGCCTTGCAGGCGCGCCAGCAACGGCTTCAGCAACACGCCCGGCTTGGCTTGTGCTTCAAAGAGCGCGGCCGGGTCCAGGCGCCAGGCATCGACCCCCGAACCCACCGCGTAGTTACTGTCCTTGCGGCGGTTACGCCACCCCTTGATCCGGTCCTCGTTACTCATCGACACGCTATTGCACGCCGGACGAACTCGAACCCGAATCGCTATCGATGGCTCGCGTGGCGCTGAAGCCGGCGCTCATCGTGACGCGGAAGGCCGACAAGACCTTCTGCACCTGTGTGAACGGCGCGTCCGAGATATAGATGGCCTGGCCTTCATGGACCGTAAATTCGCGGGCCAGCGCCACCTGCTCGGGACGCGTCAGATCAAACTGATACACCACCGGCAGCAGGTCCGCCTTGCCTTCCACCCCGGCCTTCGCGGGCGTGAACAGGAACACGGAACGCGGGTCGGCCAGCTTGTCGTCCAGGCCACGGGAATCGGCCAGTGCATCCAGCACCGAGTAGTTGCGCTTGCTGATCGCCACACGGCCTTGGTTACCCGCAGCGCCCAACACGGTCAGGTATTCACGCGAGTCATAGGCGGTGATGACATCGCCCGGCCGCAGCATGATGTCGTTGTTCTGGTTGCGATAGATATCCGACAACCGCACCGACGCCACCTGATTGTCGCGGCGCAGGCTGATCACGAGCTGTTCGGGATTCGTCTGCACCGGCGCGGCCTGCGCCAGCGCGCTGCTCAGGCGTTGCGCGGTCTGCGTGATGGGATACATGCCGGGCTTGGTCAGGTTGCCCTGCACCGTCACCATCTGCCCGCGCGCATCGGCTGCGCGCGTGACGCTCACATCCGCGCCCACGACAAGCTTGGCCAGCCGCTGCACGATGGCGTCATGCAATTGCGAGAGCGTCGAATCCGCGGCGCGGAATTTCCCCAGGATCGGGAACGAGACATACCCTGTCCGGTCGATTTCCTGATTGCCCAGGTCGCTGACGCCGGACGGGTCCGCCGCGAATACGCCCAGGCCACCGCGTTCCCACACTTTGACGTTGATGCCGTCGCCCGGCACCAGGCGGTCGAATCCTGCCTGCGTAAGATCCCGGTACGGCACCGGAAAGTCAGACACCTCTGGCACCTGGCTCGCGCGCGCAAGCTCGCGCGAGGCGGGCATCACGACGACATCCTTGTCATCGTGAGCCCCCGTCATTTCGCTCAACATCGGACCGGAACGCGGCAGCTGGCATCCCGAAAGTGAAAGAGCGGCCAACACCAGCAGGGCGAAGGCCGCGTTGCGCCGCAGGCCGAAAGCCGGGACGTTCATGTGCATAAAAACCTTAAATCTGTAGGACCTCGGGAAGACCAGCCGTGTGTCAGGCAAGCATGCGCTGCATGGGCTGGAAGTCGATGCGTTCCTCGTTTTCCGAGACGGGCAGGACGGGCACGCACAGGCTCAGGAACTTGCTCAGCATCGCGTCGAGCGAAAACAGGTCTTGTGCCCGGGTACGGCTCTGCGCCTTCAATGACTCGTTGCTGCGCACCCGATCAACCATCGACTCAACCTTGTCGCAAGCTTCGGTCAGGTCCGGATGTTCGACATCGCTGAGCAGATGGCCTGTTTCGTTTTCCACGAAGCACTCTCCGGCGCCGCCAGCGGGTGTCGAGATCACCGGAACGCCCAACAGCTGCGCTTCGATCAACACGTTTGGCAAGCCCTCATAGCGCGACAGCAGCAGGCTGGCGTCCATCTGCGAATACCAGTAGCCCACGTGGTTGGACAGGCCCACCAGCAACAGGCGATCGGTCACGCGCAGTTCTTCCGCCAGCGCCACGATGTTGTCGTGCAGGCGTCCGTCGCCCACGATGACAAAGCGCGCCTGAGGCCGCCGCTTCAGATACATCGCGGCAAGCTTGATCCAGAGCTGCGGCCGCTTGTCCGGTTCCAGCCGGAACACGCCGCCAATCGTTTCAGTGGCGTCGGTGGTGGCTTCCTTGAAGGACTCCCACTTTTGCTCGTCGGCGCTGGATGCATTGGTCGCCAGGTCGGGCACGCCGTTGTACAGCACGTGAAAGCGCACGACGGGAATGCCCAGCCACTGCGCGTACGCCTCGGCGGCCGTGCGGCTGTTGCTGACGAAGTACACGCCCGGCACTTGCGCCAAGGCCTGGAACAGCTCGGGATACTCTTCGCGGAAGCGGTCTTTGCGGATGTTGGGCGGCAATCCGCGAAACACCAGGTGGATGGTCGGCACACCCGCAAGCAACGCGGCCAGCGCGCCGAACAGGCACGTGCCGTCTTGCCACAGGCTGACGACGTCAAACGGGTTGGCGCGCAGCACCGGCGCAAGCCGCGTCACGCCGTAGTGCACGGGCGGGGGCAGCTGTTCCAGCATGCGGCCCAGGCGGCCGTCGGGCACCGATTGATGCGCCACCGAAATGGCGGGCAGCTTGTTGATCTCGGTGACCGGAATCTGCGCCTGCACCAGCACCGGCAAAAAGAAGTCGAGCCCTTGCTTCTTTTTCGTCGAACCCGCCGGCTCGGTGTGCTGCTTGACCATGACTTCGACCTTCTCGGGCCGCATCACCACGTCCGGCAGCTGCCGATCCGGCTGCTCCGCCATGCGCGTCAATTCGCCGGCAAGGCGCGTCAGCTGGCGCTCGGCGCCGCCGGGGCCCAGGCTGCCCGTCACCAGGGCGACGGACACGGGCTTTTCTGGCGGCTGCTCGGCGATCTTGCGGTTGCGAAAGTGCAGGATGGCGTGCTTCATCGACACGATCCGCACGTCCTTTCCCGCCAGGCCGCCTTCGGGCTCAAGGCCCTTGAAGAAGGCGTAGTCGGTGGCCAGCGCGTTGGCCAGCTCCGCCGCCTTGCTGCCCGGCGCCAGGTGCGCGGCCACGGGGCGGATCGCTTCATACGCGTCCGCCAGCAAGCCGCGCTTGCGCAGCCGTTTGGCGAATTCAACGCGGATATTGCGATCCGTGTGTTCCAGAATCAAGCGCCGGAACAACTGGTCCGACTGCTCGTGTGCGCGGATGTCGCTAAGCAACTTGGCGCGGGCGAACAGCCGCGACGGGTTCTCCGACGTTGCCGGCAGATGGCGGTCGACCAAGGACAAGGCCTCGTCGACATGCCGTTCCTTGACCAGCCGCGTCGCGCAGTAGCGCACGATAAGAAGGTCGTCCGGGCACTCTTGCAGCAGGGTTGCCCACTGCTCGGCCATGCCCTCGTTCAAGCCTGCCGATTCCTTCAGCCGAAGCAACAGGAAGCGGACCTTCGAGTCTTGCAGATGGTCGCGCGCCAACGCTTCGGCGCGCGCCAGGTTTTCTTGTGCGACCTGGACCCGCACCGACGCCGTGACGATCTCCTCCAACTGGGCATGCACCCATTGAAGATCGGACGCAACGTCCGCCCGTTCGGTAGTCAGTGGTGGGTTCATGCTGCCTTCCTTCGATTGGCTTTTTCGATCCACACCAAGCAGCGATCGATGTAGTGATCGAACTGCGTGGGGTTATCGGACAGTTCGCGAAGGCGGCGCCAGTACGGCAAAGCCTGTTCGAAACGATGCAGACGCATGGCGCCGACGGCGGCCAGGCGCAGGCCGATGGCGTCGGTGGGAACCAGTTGCAGGATGCGTTCGCCCAGCGCCAGGCGCTCGGTGGTGCTGGCCGGGTCCAACGCGCGCGCCTCGGCATACAGCACGGCGATGATGCGGCGCTTTTCGTGATCGACTTCCGTCATCTGCGGCCACGATTGGGCAACGCGTTCCAACAGGTTCCAGGCGGCGCGGTGATCGCCTGCCGCGAGGATTTCGCGAGCGCCGCGAATGGCGCGCGGGCCCAGCCTGCCCAGTTGGCGTTCGGCTTCATCCTTGGCGTTCTGGTCGGCCGAGGCGTTGGCCAGCACGGCCTGGTAGGCGTCGATGGCTTCGCCGAACCAGCCACCGTTGAAGGCCACGCGGGCAAAGTACAGCTGCGTGCTCAACGGTGCGGCCTTGTCGGCGGCGGCTTGTTCCAGATGGCGCATGGCGGTCTGCTTGTCGCCCAGCGCATCGGCCGCGCGGCCACGCATTGCGTCCAGTTCGGGGAAATCAACCTGCGTATCCAACGCGATGTCGGTCAGGTCGATCACTTCCTTGTGATTGCCGGCCAGCAGCGCGGCGCGTACGCCAAGGCGCATCGCTCGTTCGAACGCACGCTGCGCGCGCAGGGCGGTCAGGGCGTCGGGGTTGAGCAGGCGGTGCGCGCAGATGCGTTCGGCGGCATCGCGCAGGCGTCCTTCTTCCAGCGCGCGGGTGCCGTCCTCGGCCCATGCGGCCGACTGCGATTGCAACCAGGCGCTGATGTCTTCGTGTTGGCTCTTGGCCAGGCCGCAAGACACGGCCAGCGCGGCGGCGGCCATGATGCAACCGCGCCACGAGGCTTCCTTGACCAGTTCCAGCGCGTCCACGTCTTCCAACGCGGGGGATTCCGACGCCAGGGCGCGCAGGCCGGCGCGGTCGCCCGCCAGCAGCCGGTCGCGCCACAGCACCGCAAAGCCCCGGCCGTACGTCGGGATGGCTTCGCGCACTTCATTGACCCAGCGGATGACGGCGTCCATGTCGCCGCTGGTTTGCAACAGCGACAACACGGTGTCGGCCGCTTCCAGCGCGGTGGCGTCGGTGGGCGGCGAAATGCGGAACAGCTGCTTCCAGTTGCCCAGCGACTCGTCCACGTGACCCAACTGGCCGGCGGAGGCCGCGGCGATGCGGACGATTTCGGGCGTTTCGATTTCGTCGCCCAGCAAGCCGGCCGCAAGCGAGTACGCCAGATCGTGGCGGCCCAGCTTGAAGTGGTTGCGCATCAGGATCTGTTCCGCCTTGCTGCCGGAAGCCAGAGCGCCGTCCGCGCTGCCCAAGAGCTCAAGCGAACCTTCGTAGTCGCCCAGTTCTGCCTGGATGCGTGCGAACAGCAGCATGTGCTCGGGCAGGCCGGGGTGGCGGCGCAGCACGTCGCGCACGCGGCGCGAGGCTTCGCGCAGGTCGCCCGAATCCCAGATCTTTTCGATGCGCTCGGCGCTGTCGTCGGCGCCCAGCTTGGGCACGGACACCTGCGTGGTCGATGCGCTCATGCGCGGGCGCATGTAGTTCTTGAACCACTCGTGGCACAGGCGTTCGGCAAAGACCTGCGTGTAGTGCGTCAAATCCAGCCCGCCGTTTTCCATGGCGTCGGCCTGGCCGATCTTGCTCATGAGCGGCGTCGGGTCATAGCACGGCACGCCGATGCGCTGCGCGCTTGCGGCCACGGCGGCGATCAGCTGCGCGCGTTGGTCGATCGGCACGTTGTCCGGCGTCAGTGCGTTGACATGCGTGACGAACACGACCTTGTCATGACCCAGCAGCGCGACCAGCTCGCGCATTTCGGCTTCGATTTCTTCGTCGGTCTGATCGCGCTTGACGATGCGCGACAGCAGGTCCTGGTCATCGCGCGACAGGCTTTTGAACACGGCGTCCTGGTCCAGCTGCACACGGCGTTCGGCAAGCCGGTCGGTGCTGGCCAGCTGCCAGAACATCCGGGTGCGCGCGCGGTCGGCGAAGAACTCGCTGAAATAGCGAACCAGATAGTTGGACTGAATGGGATGGCCGTCGATGGTCAGCAGCTTGCGCGAAGACAGCTCGACCATGTACAGGTCGGCCGGCTTGTGCGTGCCGCGGCGCGCTTGCTCGCCATTCGAAGGGCGGAAGATCAGGCGCTGCACGTCGGCCGGAATGTCCATCTGGCCAAACATGAAACGCGCCTGCTGTAGCGCCTCGGCGCTGGTGTGCACAAAGCCGTAGTTGCGCCCCAGTTGCAGCTTGATCGGGTAGCGTCCCACGGCGTCACGCAGGGGCGTATGAATTCGGCAGGTGCCGATCGGAGCGATAGTAAATGCAGTCATCCAGGGTCTCTCCTGTAGTGATGGATAGCGAGCCTGAACTTAAAGAGTCCAGTACAAGAGGTCGGGGGCAAGGCGCTTGCTGTCCAGCACCGACTTCAGGTCGCACACCATGCCTCCGCTGTTGACCAAGCCGGGGAGGTCTTCCCAGATGGTCTCCATGGTTTCGCGGTGAGGGACCGCGAGAATCAGCACGTCCATGCCACCGAATGCTTCGCGAGGGACGAGCTTGATGCCGTATTCGTGTTCCATCTGTTCGGGGTCGACCATCGGATCGCACGCAACCGGCGTGATGCCGTAGCTGCCCAGCGCCTGGTACAGGTCGACAACCTTCGAGTTACGGATGTCGGGCACGTTTTCCTTGAACGTCATCCCCAGGATGCCGACGCGCGTGGACGCGTTCAGGCGGCCGTTGCGGGCCAGCGTCTGCACGATGCGCTGTGCAACATGGTTCGCCATGCCGTCATTGATGCGGCGGCCGGACAGGATGACTTCCGGGTGATAGCCCAGTTCCTGGGCTTTGGACGTCAGGTAGTACGGGTCGACGCCGATGCAGTGTCCGCCCACCAGGCCGGGCGAGAACTTCAGGAAGTTCCACTTGGTACCGGCGGCGTTCAGGACTTCCGAGGTGCGGATGCCGACCAGATCGCAGATCTTCGACATCTCGTTCATCAGCGCGATGTTGATGTCGCGCTGGGTGTTTTCCAGCACCTTCGCCGCTTCGGCCACCTTGATGGACGAGGCGCGGTGCACGCCGGCGTCGATGATCTTCTCGTACACGCCGGCAATGATCTCCAGCGATGCTTCATCCTGGCCGGACACGATCTTCACGATCTTCTCCAGCGGATGCTCGCGGTCGCCCGGGTTGATCCGTTCGGGGCTGTAACCCAGCTTGAAATCGACGCCGCAGCGCAGGCCGGACACCTTTTCGAGTTCGGGGCCGCAGATTTCCTCGGTAGCGCCGGGGTGGACGGTGGATTCAAACACCACGATGGAACCCGGACGCAGCACAGGGCCAATCGATTGGCATGCGCGCACCAGCAGGGAAAAATCGGGGTTGTTCTTTTCGTCGACCGGCGTGGGAACGGCGACCACGAAAAAGTCGCAGCCTTCCAGTTCCGAAATCTGGTCGGTAAAGGTCATGGCAGAGGCACGCAGGGCGTCGTCGTCAATCTCGCCGGTCCAGTCATGTCCCTCTTTCAGTCGTGCGATTCTCCGCTTATCTACATCAAAGCCGATGACATCAAAGCGCTTGGAAAATGCGACGGCTACGGGCAGGCCGACATATCCAAGGCCACACACTGCGATTCTCTTTACCACGGGGGCCTCACTGTTTTCGTCGTGTCGTGGACACTAGAAATCGACGCCCGAAGACACGTAAATCGATTCAAAATCGATATACGACTGTCCCCATTGGGCGGACTTATTGCTTAAGAAATGTTTCGTCTCGAAACCTACACATACGTGTCGGATGACGAGCCAACGAATCGTAGATGGGCCAGACAGCAATATTCTTTCTAAAAATTATTATTGCTGTGGAAATGAGTCAGGGTTTCCGTAATAAACCCCGGGAATTCCCTCAAATAATTACATTCATTACACAAACCGCAACACAGAATGGCCGGGCAATTGTTAATGAATATTAAAAAGGGTATTTCTTATTCTTGTTTAACCATACTGAAAAACATAATGCTTGTTCAGCGGGTATTTATTAATAGCCTAAAGCAATTATTCCGTAATGCAAAATCGTTGTGTACAAGCCCGTCATAATCCGCTGAATAATGCCCCTGAAAATCGCCGTCTTCAAAGCACTTGGCCCACCGCATGCGGTGGGCCAAGTGCTTGATATAAAAGACGAACAGCGGTGTTATTCCACCGTCACGCTCTTGGCCAGGTTGCGCGGCTTGTCCACGTCCGTGCCGCGGGCGCAGGCCGTGTGGTAGGACAGCAGCTGCAGCGGAATGGTGTGCAGGATGGGTGACAGCTTGCCGTAGTTCTCGGGCATGCGGATCACGTGCATGCCTTCGGCGCTTTGGATCTTGCTGTCGGCATCCGCAAACACATAGAGCTCGCCGCCGCGCGCACGCACTTCCTGCATGTTGGACTTCAGCTTTTCCAGCAGCTCGTCCTTGGGCGCGATGGTCACAACCGGCATGTGCTCGGTTACCAGCGCCAGCGGGCCGTGCTTGAGCTCGCCAGCCGGGTAGGCTTCGGCGTGGATGTAGCTGATTTCCTTCAGCTTCAGCGCGCCTTCCAGCGCGATGGGGTAGTGCATGCCACGGCCCAGGAACAGGGCGTTTTCCTTGGACGCGAAGCGATCGGCCCACGCCATGATCTGCGGCTCAAGCGCCAGCACCGAACCGATGGCCACCGGCAGATGGCGCAGCGCCTTCAGGTGATCGGCTTCCTGCTCGTCCGACAACTGTCCGCGCACTTGCGCCAGCGTCAGGGTCAACAGGAACAGCGCGGTCAGCTGGGTGGTGAAGGCCTTGGTCGACGCCACGCCGATTTCAACGCCGGCGCGCGTGATGTACGACAGCTTGCATTCACGCACCATGGCGCTGGTGGACACGTTGCAGACGGTCAGCGTGTGCTCCATGCCCAGCGAACGCGCGTGCTTCAACGCGGCCAGCGTGTCGGCGGTTTCGCCCGACTGCGAGATCGTGACCACCAGCGAACGCGGGTTGGGCACGCTGTCGCGGTAGCGGTATTCGCTGGCGATTTCCACGGCCACCGGGATCTTGGCGATGGACTCGATCCAGTACTTGGCGGTAAGACCCGCGTAGTAGCTGGTGCCGCAAGCCAGAATCAACAGCGAATCGATCTCTTTGAAGACCTTGTAAGCCTGGTCGCCGAACAGCTCGGGCGTGATGGCTTCGATGTCTTGCAGCGTGTCGCCCACGGCGCGCGGCTGCTCGAAGATTTCCTTCTGCATGTAGTGGCGGTACGGGCCCAACTCAGCCGCGCCCGTGTGCACGTGCACGGTGTGCACTTCACGATCCACGTTCTTGCCGTTGGCGTCCACGATCCACACGCGCGACAGCTGCAGGTCAACGACGTCGCCGTCTTCCAGGTAGATGATCTGGTCGGTCGTGCCAGCCAGCGCCAGCGCGTCGGAAGCCAGGAAGTTTTCGTTCTGGCCCACGCCCACCACCAGCGGCGAGCCTTGGCGAGCGCCCACGACGCGATGCGGTTCGTCGCGGCAGAACACGGCGATGGCGTAGGCGCCATGCAGGCGGCGCACGGCGTTCTGCACGGCTTCGAACAGGTCGCCGGCGTACAGGTGGTTCACCAAATGCGCGATCACTTCGGTGTCGGTCTGGCTTTCAAAGACATAGCCCACGGCCTGCAATTCAGCACGCAGTTCGTCGTGGTTTTCGATGATGCCGTTGTGCACGAGCGCGATGCGCGGCTCGTCGTTACCCAGATGCGAGAAGTGGGGGTGCGCGTTGTGCGTGGCCGGCACGCCGTGCGTGGCCCAACGCGTATGGGCGATGCCCGTGAAACCCTGCACCTTGTCTTGGGCAACCTGGTCGGCCAGCTCAGCCACGCGCTGCGTGCTGCGCGTACGGCGCAGATGGCCGTCGGCATAGACGGCAACGCCGCAAGAGTCGTAGCCGCGGTATTCCAGCCGCTTCAGACCTTCAACAAGAATCGGGGTGATGTCGCGCTGGGCGACGGCGCCAACAATGCCGCACATAGGAGAGACTCCGCTAAGTTCGTGTACCGACGCATTGTGCGCGACCCGCAAAGAAATTTGATTTCTTAATACGTCTATATTTGGAAGTTAATTCCCTTACATATTTGTGATTAAATAATCTTTCTTCAAAACGATGTTTTTGAATTAATCATGCAAAATATGCCCAATCTGCTGCCGGAACTCGATGATCTGGACCTGCGCATTCTTGAACAGTTACAAGAAGACAGCTCACTGACCAACCAGGATCTGGCCGCACGCGTGCATGCCTCGCCCCCCACCTGCCTGCGGCGAGTGCGGCGCCTGGTGGATGAAGGCGTGATTGCCCGCCAGGTCGCCATCCTCGCGGCCGAAAAGCTGGGCAGCACGCTGACGGCAATCGTCGAGATCACGCTGGATGTGCAGGCCGCCGAAAGCCTGGACGCGTTCGAACAAAGCATGCTGACCGAGCCCGCCGTGCTTCAGTGCTACCGCGTATCGCCCGGCCCGGACTTCGTGGTGATCGCCCAGGTAAAGGACATGCCCGCCTACCACGCACTGGTCCACCGCGCCTTCACGGCGCAAGCCAACGTGCGCAACGTGCGCACGTTCTTCTCGGTGCACCGCGCGAAGTTTGAAACGAGGATTGATGTGCGGGGGTGAGTGCCCCCGCAAGGGTCAGCGCCCGCCCAGCAGCCGCTCGAACTGCGCCAGATACCGGTTGCCCATTTTCTGCACGTCGTGTTCGTTCTTGACGTACTCGTACGCGCGCGCCGTCACATCTTGGCGGAATGCGGCGTCGTCCAGGCAGCGCGCCATGCCGGCGGCCATGGCCTGGTGGTCGCCCACCGCCACCAGCACGCCGCGCCCGTCGGCCAGGCTTTCTTTCAAGCCGCCGGCGTCGGTGGACACCACTGGCACGCGTTGCAGGAAGGCGTCCAGCACGCTGCTGCCTAGCGCTTCTTCTTCGGAGCTCATGACGAACACGTCGAGGATGCTGTAGAAATCTTCGACGCCTTTGCGAAAGCCCGCGAAGCGGTAGACGTCTTCGATACCGAGCTTTTTGGCTTCGTCCTTGGCCTGCTGTTCGCGGTCGCCGCCCGCGCCGAAGTGCAGGAAGACGAAGTCGCGGCGCGTCTTGGCCAGTTCGCCCACGGCGCGCACCAAGGTGACGGGGTCCTTGTCGCGGATCAGCGCGGCGGAGGTCGCCATGACCTTCTTGCCGGTCAGTTCGAATTCGCGCACCAGGTTGGCGACGTTCTCGGCGTTGATGGCGTGCGGTTCGACCGCGCTGCGGATGATGACGGGTTCGATGCCCAGCCGGCGCGGTTCGCTGGCGGCCATCTCGCTGATCGCCACGAACAGATTCGCGTGGCGCCACTTGTAGCCGGTTTTCCATTCGTCGCCCGGCTTCACCACAAACGACGTGCGGCGCGAGAACACCACGGGGCTGCGATGCAGCCACTTGGTCAGCACGGCCCACGTGATGGTGTTGGCGGTTTGCGCGTGGATGATGTCGTAGCGGCTGGCGCCCGCCAGGAACGCCAGTTGGCCCGGCACATTGCGGCAGGTGTGGGCGACGAAACCCTCTTGGCGCGCGCGCTCGGCCAGCGGCGCGCCTTCGCGGCACATCACTTCGACGTCATGGCCCGCCTTGCGGAAGGCGCGCATGCAATACAGCGTCTGCCGTTCGCCGCCGCGCCAGCCTTTTTCGAAGTTCAGTTGCAGGATCTTCATGCGCGGCCGATGCCCGAATACTCGAAGCCCAGGCCGCGCACGTCGGCGGGCGTGTACAGGTTGCGGCCGTCGATGATCAGCGGCGTCTTCAGCAGCGCCTTCACGCGGTCGAAGTCGGGTGCGCGGAACACCTTCCATTCGGTCGCAATCAGCAGCGCGTCGGCGCCGTCCAGCGCGTCGTACATGTCGGTGGCGAAGCTGATGCCCGGCTGGCCGACCAGCACGCGGGCGGCCTCGTGCATGGCAACGGGGTCATAGGCGCGCACATCGGCGCCACGGCGCGTCAGTTCGGCGATGACCGTCAGGCTGGGCGCTTCGCGCATGTCGTCCGTGTTCGGCTTGAACGACAAGCCCCATAGCGCAATCTTGCGGCCGCGCAGGTCTTCGCCGTAGCGTTCCACCAGCTTTTCCGACAAGCGGAATTTCTGCGCGTGGTTGGCGGCTTCGGCGGCTTCGATGACGCGCATGGGCAGGGAATTTTCGGCGGCGGTGTTGACCAGCGCCTGCACGTCTTTGGGGAAGCACGAACCGCCGTAGCCCGCGCCGGGATACAGGAAGTGATAGCCGATGCGCGGATCGGCGCCAATGCCGCGGCGCACTTGCTCGATGTCGGCGCCCAAGGCTTCGGCCAGGTTCGCCATCTCGTTCATGAACGAGATGCGCGTGGCCAGCATGGCGTTGGCGGCGTACTTGGTCAGTTCTGCCGAACGCACGTCCATCACCATCAGGCGGTCGTGCGTGCGCTGGAAGGGTTCGTAGATGCGGCGCATCACGCCGATGGTGTAGTCGTCGTCAGCGCCCACGACCACGCGGTCCGGGCTCATGAAGTCATTGATGGCGGCCCCTTCCTTCAGGAATTCGGGGTTGGAGGCCACGCTGAAGGGAATGTCGACGCCGCGCGCCGCCAGTTCCTTGGCCACCACCGCGCGCACCTTGTCGGCGGTGCCGACCGGCACGGTGGACTTGTCGACGATGAGTTTGCGCGTGGTCATGTGGCGCGCGATGTTCTGCGCGGCGGCCAGCACGTACTTCAGATCGGCGGAGCCATCTTCGCCCGGCGGCGTGCCCACGGCGATGAACTGCACGTCGCCAAAGGCCACGCTTTGCGCCACGTCGTCCGTGAAATGCAGGCGGCCCGCCTGCACGTTGCGGCGGACCAGATCTTCCAGGCCGGGTTCATAGATGGGGATGCCGCCTTGGCGCAACAGGGCGATCTTCGCCGCGTCGACATCCAGACACATGACGTCGTTGCCCATGTCGGCCAGGCACGCTCCCGACACCAACCCCACGTAACCGGTACCCACGACCGTGATTTTCATGCCTGCCCGCCTTCAAAATAGGGAATCTTGCGCGCCTGGCTTCAGGAACCAGGCGCCGGCCGCCATTATAGAAGCGGCCGGGAACCAGGGGCTGAATGGCCCCTAGACCCGCAATTTGCTGAAACGGACGGTGTTCACGACCACCGCCAGGGCCGCGCAGATCGTCCCCAGCACCAGCGCCAGCCCGGGGCCGTGCACCACGCTGACGCTGAAGGCGATGGCCACCAGCGCCGTGCCAAAGCTCTGGCCGAACACCCGGGTCGTGGCCTGCAAGCCACCCGCCGCACCACTGCGCGAGCGGGGCGCGGCCGACAACATGGCGCGGTTGTTCGGCGTCTGGAAGAAACCAAATCCCACGCCCGCCACGAACATGCCCGCCACGATGGGCCAGTTCGACACCGACGACGGCAGCAGCGCCAGCGACAGCATGCCCGCCACCATGGTCGCCGCCCCCACGCCACTGAGCGTGGCGGCGGAATAGCGGTCGGACAGCCGGCCCGCCAGCGGGGCGATGATGGCGGTGCCAACAGGCCAGGCGCCCATCAGCATGCCGACTTCCAGGTACGGCCGGCCCAGCACCTGCTGGAAGTAGAACGGCAGCGACACATACGACGCCATCTGCGCCGCGAACGTGCAGGCCGACGCGCCCACGGCGAACGCCAGCGGACGGATGCGCAGCAGGTCCACCGGCACCAGCGGCGCGGGCTGGCGGCTGGCGCGGCGCACCAGCACCAAGCCAACCACCGTCGCAATTGCAACCAGGCCGATCCCGCGCAGCAGATCCTGCCCCATCATGTCGACGCCGGAAATGAAGACGCCCAGCGTCACCATGCAGAGCAGCGCGCTGACCCAATCCAGCTTGACGTCGTTACGCGGCACTTCAGGCAGATGGCGCAGGCCGAACATGGCCAGCACGCAGATCGGCAGATTGACCGCGAAGATCCATGGCCACGGCGCCACCGACAGAATGGCGGACCCGATGGTGGGCCCCAGCACCGACATCACGGCCACGGTGGTGGCGTTGATGCTGATGCCGCGTCCCAGCAATTTCAGCGGATAGATGTTGCGCACCAGGCCGCCAAACATGCACATCAAGGTGGCCGCGCCCACGCCCTGGAACACGCGCGCCGCCGTCAGCTGCCACAACGTGCCGGCCAGCGCGCAGCCCAGCGACGCCAACGTGAAAAGTATCAGACCGAAGGTGAACATGCGGCGAAAGCCGATGCGCTCGGCCAGCGCCGACAAGGGCAGCAGCATCATCACCACCGCCAGGTTGTAGGCGTTGACGATCCAGACGGCTTGCGCGGGGGATGCGTTCAGGTCGACGGCGATCGTGGGCAGGGCCACGTTGGCGATGGTCGTGTCCAGCACCGACAGGCTGATGCCTGTCATCACCGTAGCGGCCGCCCAATACCGGCGCGGCGTGGGCAGGCCGTCAGGCTGGGCCGACTTGGCGCCGCCGCTTGGGACGGCGCCTTGAGCGGCAGCCTGGGCGGGGTCGTTCTCCGCCATCACGACTTCTTGACGGGACGCTGCCAACCCTCAACGGTGAGCTGTTTGGCACGCGACACCGTCAGCTTCTCAGCCGGCGCGTCGCGCGTCAGGGTGGTGCCTGCGCCCAAGGTGGCGCCACGGCCCACACGCACCGGCGCAACCAGCTGCGTGTCGGAACCGATGAAGGCGTCGTCTTCGATGACGGTGCGGTGCTTGTTCACGCCGTCGTAATTGCAGGTGATGGTGCCCGCGCCCACGTTCACGCGCGCGCCGATGTCGGCGTCGCCGATGTAGGCCAGGTGATTGGCCTTGCTGTCCGCGCCCAGCACGCTCTTTTTGATTTCGACGAAGTTGCCGACGTGGCTGCGGTCGCCCAATTCGGCGCCCGGACGCAGGCGGGCATACGGACCCACGCGCGCATCCCGGCCCACTTCGGCCTGTTGCAGATGGCTGAACGCTTCGATCTGCGTGCCCGCGCCCACCGCGACATCGCGCAGCACGCAATGCGGGCCAACGCGCACGCCATCGGCCAACGTCACATTGCCTTCGAACACGCAGCCCACGTCAATGAACACATCGCGGCCGCACGTGAGCGAACCGCGCACGTCAAAGCGGGCGGGGTCGGCCAGCGTGACGCCGGCTTCCAGCTGGCGGCGGGCTTGCTCGCCTTGCCAGCGGCGTTCCAGTTCGGCTTGCTGCACGCGGCTGTTCACGCCCAGCGTTTCCCAGCCGGCGGCCGGTTGCGCCGCGCCCACCGGCACGCTGTCAACGACAGCCAGCCCGACGACGTCGGTCAGGTAGTACTCGCCCTGTGCGTTCTTGTTGTCGATGCGGGTCAGCCAGTCTTTCAGCTTGGCCGTGGGTGCCGTCAGGATGCCGGTGTTCACTTCCTTGATGGCGCGTTCGGCGTCGGACGCGTCCTTGTGCTCGACGATGCGGCACACATTGCCTTGGGCGTCGCGCACGATGCGGCCATAGCCGGTGGAGTCGTCCAGCACTTCGGTCAGCACCGCCGCGCCCGCGCCGCGCGCGTTCAGCAGGCGTTGCAGCGTGTCGGGCTGCACCAGCGGCACGTCACCGTACAGCACCAGCGTCACGTCATCCTTGCCTTCGCCTTCCAACAGCAGCGGCACCGCTTGCTGCACGGCGTGGCCGGTGCCTTGCTGCGGTTGCTGCAACACGAAGTGCAGATCCGGCTGGCCTTCGAACGCCTGTTTGACGCGGTCTGCGCCATGGCCGACCACGACGATGATGCGCGCCGGCTTCAACTGGCGCGCGCTGTCCAGCACATGGGCCAGCATCGGTTTGCCGGCCAGCGTGTGCAGCACTTTGGGAAGGTCGGACTGCATGCGTTTGCCCAGTCCGGCGGCGAGGATCACTACATTAAGCATAAGTTCTAAAAGGTTGAGAGACGGCGGAGCAGCCTTGCGGCCACTCGCCAGTCGAGATTGAAAGGAGGATCAGGGCGTGCCGTCGGCAGGCCCGGTTTTCTTTGCGCGAGGCGCGGATTTGGAGGCGGTCTTAGTGGCGCCCTTGGCGCCGGACTTAGCCGCCGTCTTGCGTGCGGCAGGCGTCGAAGCCTTGGCCTCGGTGCGGGCCGCAGCCTTGGATTCGCCCGGCTTGGACTCACCCGATTTGGATTCGCCGGACTTGGCCTCGCCCGATTTCGGGGCCGACGCCGCGCCCGGTGCTGCGGGGTTGGACGGCATTGACGCCGCCGTGGCCGCCGCGATCTGGTTGAACTGCTGTTGCAGCAGATCCCACCAGGCCTTGGATGCCGATTGCGCCGCAGCGCCCATCTGTTCGCTCATGCCGGCCATGCCGGATTCGGGCGCCGCGGCATTGTCTGCGTTGGGTTCCTTGGCTGCCTCAGTATCCTTTGACGAGGACGTGGGCGCAGCCTTGGGTGCGGACTTGGGCGCGGGCTTCAACCCCAGCACCACTTCCAGTGGGGATGCCGCCCCGCTTTCGCGCACCATGTTCAAGTCCATGTTGGCCGCGCTGTCCACAAACGCACGCAAGGTGCTGATGGTGGAGCGCTGCACTTCCATGCCCTGGATGGTGGACGACAGCATGGACAAGTTCATGCGCAGCCAGTTTTCCACCGAACGCAGCTCGGCGATGCGGCGGTCCAGGTCTTCCAGGTTCATCGGGGGAGCCATGGGCAGGCTGCTGGCCAGGCCGCCCGGCCCGGTCAAACCCGCCCAAGCCTGGCGCATCATTTCCATGCTGGCCAGAAGAGGGTTGCCCGACAGATCCGAGTTCTGCCCCATGCCAGGTAGGACGAACGGATTGGTGAATGAGTCGCTCATGCCAGATCTCCCCGCGTACGGATGGTTGCCGCTGGCTGCCGGTCAACCCGGCAGCAGCTGATTATTTTCAACGCGCACATGATCGCCGGATGCAAAGGCGAAGGGCTGCGCGCTGCGGAACTGGCGCGCACTACCGTCACTCATGCGGACCGTAAGCTCATAGTGCGTCACCGTTTGTTGCTGTCTGATATTACGCTCAACTTCACGGCCTGCCAAAGCACCACCGACCGCGCCCAGCACGGTCAGCGCCGTCTTGCCGCTGCCTCCGCCAAATTGATTACCCACTACGCCGCCCACCACACCACCACCAATGGTGCCGACGAGGTGATCGCTGTTGTCCTTCACAGGCACCTGCACCTGGCGGATGGTTTCCACCACGCCGCAGCTCTGGCAAGCCTGTTGCGCGGGTGCGGGCGCGGCGGGCCGCGGCGCGGACGCCGATGCCGGACGGCCTTGCTGGGTTTGTTGCGCCTGGGCCTGCTGGGCTTGGGCCTGCTGGGCCTGCGCCTGCTGGGCCTGCGATTGCTGAGCCTGCGATTGCTGTGCAGCAGCTTGCGGCGCCGGCGCCAGGTTGGCGCTTTCCGGGCCGGCCTCGGCCACAGGCGTGTCCGCGTGCGGATTGGCCGACGGCGAGGGCAGCCAGCCCATCACAGCGGCGACGCCCACGGCGCACATGACGATGACAGCGATCGACGCGGCGGCAACCAGGGGATGCAAGCCGCGGCGCGCGTGCTCAATTCGGGTGGATGTATTCATGACGATGCTCCATCGTAACTAACCGGCATCGGTATAGCACCCGGGCGCGGTTTCGGCATGTTGCGATGGTGACGCTTCTTTGCAGGGGTAATGGCCCCAAGGGCGGGCGGATGGACACCCGCGCGCATTCGTGGACAATAGCCGAATGGATTCCATTTCTCTGCCCCAGCTTGAACAGGCGATCAACTATTGGCGCAACGTGTCGCCTTCGGTCGGTGACGAATCGCGCCTGTGTCCCGAAGCCGCGGCGCTGGCCACGCCCTATGCGCTGATGATCATGACGCACCGCCACGACATCGACGTTTCCGAACTCAATGAAAAAGCCCAGGCGGCGCTGGCCGGCTGGGCTTCGGCGGGCGGCGGCGCCCGCTGATCACTTCTGGCTGAATCGCCCGATTACGAATTAGCCCTCGCGGACTAGCCCGATTTCGAACCCGTCCTGTCAGGACTAGCCTTTCAGCAGCGCCTGGATGTCGTGCGTCAGCGCGTCCACACCCAGGTTGTTGTTGGCCAACACGCGCGATTCGCCCTTGCCATCCAGCAAATAGAACGCGGCCGTGTGGTCCATCGTGTAGTTGCTGCCATCCTTGGTGGGCGCCTTGGCGTAGTACGCCTTGAACGAGGCGGCCGCCTTCTTGATTTGGTCCGGCGTGCCGGTCAGGCCCAGAAAGCGCGGGTCGAACGCCGACACATATTGCTTGAGCACTTCCTGCGTATCGCGTTCCGGGTCCACCGTAATCAGCAGCACCTGCACGCGGTCGGCGTCCGGGCCCAGCTTCTTCATGACTTCGGTCAGCTCGGCCAGCGAGGTCGGGCAGACGTCGGGGCATTGTGTGAAGCCGAAGAACACCACCACAACCTTGCCGGCGAAATCGGACAGCTGACGGGTCTTGCCGTTGGTGTCGGTCAGTTCCATGCCGCGCCCAAGCTGGGTGCCGCTGATGTCGCTGCCTTTGAACGTGGGCGCGCTTTCGCCGCAAGCGGCCAGGGCGGCCGTGAACGCGGCGGCGACGGTCAAGCGCAGAGCCAGCCGGCGGCTGGCGGAAAACATGGACATCAACAACCTCCAGGGGGTCAGCGCAGCAGGCCGACCCAGTGGTCCACCAGCAGGGCGCCAAACAGCAGCGCCAGGTAGAGAATGGAAAAACGGAACATGCTGCGCGCAAGCTCATCGCTGTAGACGCGGTACAAGCGCCACGCATATGACAGGAACATGCCGCCCAGCACCAAGGCCGACAACACATACAGCACGCCGCTCATGCGGATGGCGTAGGGCAACAGCGTCGTGGCCACCAGCGCCACGCTGTACAGCAAGATGTGCAGGCGCGTGAACTGGTTGCCGTGCGTGACGGGCAACATGGGCAGGCCGGCTTTGGCGTAATCGTGGTTGCGATACAGCGCCAGCGCCCAGAAATGCGGCGGCGTCCAGATGAAGATGATCAGCACCAGCACCCAGGCTTCCGCCGGCACAGAGTCTGCCACGGCAGCCCAGCCCAGCGCAGGCGGCATGGCGCCCGACAGGCCGCCGATCACGATGTTCTGCGGCGTGCGCGGCTTGAGGATGACGGTATAGATGACGGCGTAGCCCACGAAGGTGGCGAAGGTCAGCCACATCGTCAGCGGGTTCACCAGCGTGTACAGCACGAACATGCCCGCGCCGCCCAACAGGCCTGACAGGCTCAGCACCTGGAACGCCGAGATCGTGCCGCGCGCCGTGGCGCGCCGCGCCGTGCGCAGCATGCGGGCGTCGACTTCCTGTTCGATCAGGCAGTTGATGGCGAAGGCGGCTGCGGCAAGCAGCCAGATGCCGATGGTGCCAAACAGCACACGGCGCATATCGGGAATGCCCGGAACGGCGAGAAACATGCCGATGACCGCGCAAAACACCGCAAGCTGCGTCACGCGCGGCTTGGTGAGTACGAGGTATTGGCGGAACAATCCGGGTTGAGGAGCGGCAAGACTGGTCATAGTGGACCCTATTTTAAACGCGCACCGAATTGGGGCCATAGCCCCCCGCCGGCGCGCGTCCCGCCGTGGACAAACGCACCATCAGCACCACGGCAGCCAAGGTCAGGCCGGCGGCGCCCCCATTGTGCAGCACCGCGATCAAGAGCGGCCACTGGAAGAAGATGGTCGTCAGGCCGGTGAACAACTGCGCGGCCAGCAATGCCAGCATCAGCGTGGCGGGGCCGCGCAGGCCGGGTTCCGCCCGCAACCGCCAGGCCAGCGTGCCCAGGTACAGGAACACGACGAAGGCGAAATTGCGATGCACCCAGTGGATGGCGGTGAGTGCGGGCTGGGAAATCATCTCGCCGGATGGCAGTTCGCCCAGGCCCCGGATCACGGAGTACCCGCCGTGGAAGTCCATGTCCGGCACCCATTTCCCGTGGCACATGGGAAAGTCCATGCAGGCCAGCGCAGCGTAGTTGGTGCTGACCCATCCACCTAACGTCACTTGCACCAGCAGCAAGCCGAAGCCCACCGCCACCCAGGGTTTCCAGCGCGCCGCAGCCGCGGCAATGGCCAGGTGCGGGCGTTCACGCGCGGACAACCAGGTCATCAGCGCCAGCACCGACAGCCCGAACACCAGATGCGACGTCACCACGGCTGGCATCAGCTTATGCGTAACGGTCCAGGCGCCAAACGCGCCCTGCACGCACACGGCGACAAGCGTCGTGATGGCCAGCGCCGGCGAACGGCCCAGTTCGCGGCGATAGCGCCACGCCATGTAGACGATGCCGATGATCAGCATGCCCAGAATCGTTCCGACGTAGCGATGGATCATTTCGATCCAGGCTTTGGACAAGGTCACCGGGCCGAACGGCATGGCCTGGGAGGCTTCGTGGATGTCGCCCATGGCGCCCAGCGGCGTCGCGCTGCCGTAGCAGCCGGGCCAGTCGGGGCAGCCCAGGCCGGAGTCCGTCAGGCGCACGAAGGCGCCGAACATGATCAAGTCCAGCGTCAGGAACCAGGTGAAAAATACGAGCTTGCGATAACGCGCTTTGATGCGTTCCATGTCAACCAAATAAAAATGCACACACATGCGCACTCGCCGGGAAAGACTCCCTTAGCCAATGCGCGAGTTATAGACCAGCTTGCTGATGTCTTTGCGGACTTTCACGCCGTCAGCGTCGGCAGGGTACTGCATCATCAGGTTGCCCAGCGGGTCGATTACCCAGATCGGGTCTTGCAGGGCCGGCTGCCCGGCGGCCGAATCGCGCGCCAGCAGGTAGTGCGCCAGCTGATCCGGATTCACGCGCAGCATGACCGTGCCTTGATACGCTTCCAGCACCTTGTCCGGCACCGGCGCATCGTCGGTAATGAACCAGACCCGCGCCAGGCGGTCCACGTTCTTGCCCTGGCTGGCGTGCGTGTTGCGCGTAATGTAGAGCTTGCGGGCGCAGCTTTCCGGGCACGCCGCGCCGTCGGCCGCCAACAGCAACCATTTGCCTTTCAGGCTTTGCAGGTCAAACGGCTTGCCGTCCAGCGTGGTCAGCTTCAGTTCATTGGCAGCCGGCATCGGCCGTTGTGGTGACACCAGCGTGCCGTAGTTGGCAGAATCCGACGGCCACCATTGCGGGTTCATGTACACCACGAAGGCGCCCACGATGGGCGCCAGCGAACACAGAAACACCAGCACCATCGGCATCAGCGAACGCTTGCGCGCAGGCGGGTTGGATGAAATGTCGCGAGCCACTTTATATCCTGGAAGAGTCGTTCATTGATGCGCGCGATCAGGCCCGGGGGCCTGGCTCTGCGCGCTGGCGCATGCGCTTGATGGCGCCCCCCAACACCACCAGCCATGCGATGGCGGCAATCGAAGCAAACGCAAACCACTGCACGGCGTAGGACGTGTTCTTCTGAAAATCGACGGGCGGTTCTGGCCAGTCGCGTATGAGACCGTCGGCGCTGGCCGGGCTGGTTTGGCCGGGCTGGCCGGACTGGCTGGCTTCGCTGGTCTGGCTGGGCTGGCTGGTCTGGCTGGTCTGGCTGGCGTCGCTGGGCAGGCTGGGCTGGCTGGTTTGGCTCAACACGACAGGCAAGAGGTTCAGGCCCGTGGCGCGCGCGTAAGTGTCCAGCGGCAGGTTCTGCACTTGCGGCGTTTTGCCGTCCGCCGCCGGTAACGCCGGCAGGGCGGATTGGTCCTGCCCGCCCAACGACCACAGTTCGAACATGCGCGGCACGCGTTCGGACAACTCGCCGGTCACCGTTTGCGGCCCTTCGGGCGTGGCGGGCAACACCGGTTCGCCCTGGCCCTGAATCACTCGCGGCAGCCAGCCGCGCAGCACCAGCACCGCTTGCCGCGAGGCCGAATCCAGCAGCAGCGGCGTGGCCAGCCAATAGCCCGGGCGGCCATCGTGATTGCGGTTGTCGAGCAGTACACTGAATTGCGGCAACCATGTGCCAGTCGCCTGCGCCACGCGCCAAGGTACCAGCGAATCAGAGGGCGTGGCGGGGGTGAGCTGCACCGGCGCTTGCTTGCGGCCGGCTTCGATAGCGGCCAGAATGGCGCGTCGCTCATCGCTGCGACGCAACTGCCACTGCCCGAGCGACGCCAGAATCACCACGGCGATACCAAGCAGAAGTAGGGCAGCTACCGTGTAGCGGGTGGAGTGCGGTCGGGCCATGTATCGTTGCTAATCACTCTATTTTGTCCGGAGACCACCATGCGCGTTTTCGTCGTACTGGCCTTCATCGGAATTCTGGCCAGTCTGGCATCCGCCCTGGTCTATCTGATGCGGGACAAAGGGTCCACCAGCCGCACCGTCAATGCGCTGACCGTGCGCATCGGACTATCGGTTGCGCTATTCCTGTTCGTGCTGTTCGCCCATCACATGGGCTGGATCGAAAGCACGGGGCTGCGCTGATCGGCCCCAGGCAGATGGGTAGCGCGGGTTAATCGACAGCGTTGTTGCCGAGGAGTTCCCGCGCGTTATCCATCACACGTGCCCGCAAGCGGGCACGTCAGGCGTCAGAACCAGTACACGAACAAGTACAGGCCCAGCCACACCACGTCCACAAAGTGCCAGTACCACGCCGCGCCTTCGAAGCCGAAGTGGTGGTCGGCGGTGAAGTGTCCCCGCATCAGGCGCACCAGGATCACCGTCAACATCGTGGCGCCCAAAATCACGTGGAAGCCGTGGAAACCGGTCAGCATGTAGAACAGCGAACCGTACGCGCCCGAATTGAATTTCAGGTTCAGCTCGGTATAGGCGTGATGGTATTCGGCGGCCTGACAGGCCACGAAGACAAAGCCCAGGATGACGGTTGCGGCCAGCCAGAACATCGTCTTGCCACGATGATTTTCGCGCAGCGCATGGTGGGCGATGGTCAGCGTGACACCCGAGGACAGCAGCAGCGCGGTGTTGATCGTGGGCAGCCAGAACGGGCCAACCGTCTGGAATTCCTCAACCACGCCGGCGGGGCCGAAGTTGGGCCAGGCGGCCTTGAAGTCAGGCCACAGCATCAGGCGGTGGTCGATATCGCCCAGCCACGGCGTGGTGATGGTGCGCGTGTACCAGAGCGCGCCGAAGAACGCCGCGAAGAACATCACTTCCGAGAAGATGAACCAGCTCATGCCCCAACGGTACGAGCCGTCGATGCGCTTGCTGTTCAAGCCCGCTTCAGATTCCTGGATGGCGTCGCCAAACCAGTAGTACAGCACCACGATCAAGCCGATGAACCCGGCCAGCACGGACCACTTGGCCCAGCTGACGCCGTTGATCCAGGCTGCGGCGCCCAGCCCCATGAACAGCAGCGCCACCGCCGTACGCACGGGGTGACCCGAGTCGGCGGGCACAAAGTAGTACGGTGCCTCTTTACCTTGAACCGAGTGGCTTGCACTCATGGCTTTCTCCCTGGTACAGATTTATAGATTAAGTGATTCAAGTCAGGCTTGAAACCGCCCAACGCACAATTAATACCAGCACAGTCACGAAGATTGCCGCTGCCAGCAGCCCAGCCAGAATCACGTGCACCGGGTTCAGCTTGGCGCTGTCTTCCCGGTAGCCCGCGCCCTTGCGCACGCCGAAGAACCCCCACGCCACCGCCTTCATCGTCTGAAGGAAACTCAGCTTGCGCCGGGTGGATTCGTGCAGGTCGTCGCTCATGGTTCGGGCCTAATTGACCGCGTTTCCTGTCAGCAACGCTGAACCGCGCAACACGGTCCAGGCAAACACAGCGATGACAAAGGCCACGAGGACCAGTCCTGCAATCTTGTTACGGCGGCGCTGCTCGGGTGTCATTGCTGTGCTACCTGGAACATGAAAGACGGGTTCACTTCACTTCGGGCGGGGTTTCGAAGGTGTGGAACGGCGCGGGCGACGGCACCGTCCATTCCAGCCCTTCGGCGCCTTCCCACGGCTTGGCGGCCGCGGGTTCGCCCTTGCCCATGTAGCAACGCAGAATCGCGTACAGGAAAATCAGTTGCGACAAGCCGAACCAGAACGCGCCAATGGTGGCCATCTGGTGGAACGTCGTGAACTGCGCGGCGTAGTCGGCGTAGCGGCGCGGCATGCCGGCCAGGCCCAGGAAGTGCATCGGGAAGAAGGTCACGTTGAACGAGATCAGCGTCGACCAGAAATGCAGCTTGCCCAGCTTTTCGCTGTACATGCGGCCCGTCCACTTCGGCACCCAGTAGTAGGCGCCGGCAAACAGCGCGAACAGCGAACCCGCCACCAGCACGTAGTGGAAGTGCGCCACCACGTAATAGGTATCGTGCACCTGGATATCGATCGGGGCCACCGACAGGATCAGGCCGGTAAAGCCGCCCATCGTGAACACGAAGATGAAGCCGATGGAGAACAGCATCGGGGTTTCGAACGTCATGGAGCCGCGCCACATCGTGGCGACCCAGTTGAACACCTTCACCCCGGTCGGGATGGAGATGAGCATGGTGGCGTACATGAAGTAGAGCTGCCCGGTCACCGGCATGCCCGTCGTGAACATGTGGTGCGCCCACACAATGAAGGACAGCACGGCAATCGACGCGGTGGCGTACACCATCGAGGCGTAGCCGAACAGCTTCTTGCGGGCAAAGGCCGGCACAATCGCCGACACGATACCGAACGCCGGCAAGATCATGATGTAGACCTCGGGGTGCCCGAAGAACCAGAACACGTGCTGGTACAGGACTGGGTCGCCGCCTGCGGCTGCGTTGAAGAAGCCCGTGCCGAAGTGGCGGTCGGTCAGCACCATGGTGATGGCGGCGGCCAGCACCGGCATCACGGCCAGCAGCAGGAAGGCGGTGATCAGCCAGGTCCAGCAGAACAGCGGCATCTTCATCAGCGTGAGGCCGGGTGCGCGCATGTTCAGGATGGTCACGATGATGTTGATCGCGCCCATGATCGAGGACGCGCCCATCAAGTGCATCGCAAAGATGCCCAGGTCCATGCCCGGCCCCATCTGCAAGGACAGCGGCGCATACAGCGTCCAGCCCGCGGCGGTGGCGCCGCCCGGCACGAAGAACGATGCCGTCAGCATGATCGCGGCCACCGGCAGCAGCCAGAAGCTGAAGTTGTTCATGCGCGCGAACGCCATGTCGGATGCGCCGATCTGCATCGGGATCATCCAGTTCGCAAAGCCCACGAAGGCCGGCATGATGGCGCCGAACACCATGATGATGCCGTGCATGGTCGTGAACTGGTTGAACAGTTCGGGGCGGAAGAACTGCAAGCCCGGCTCGAACAATTCGGTACGCAGCAGCAAGGCGAGCGTGCCGCCTTCCAGCAACATGGCAAACGAGAAGATGAGATACATCGTCCCGATGTCTTTATGGTTCGTGGCGAATAGCCAGCGGCGCCAGCCCGTGGGCATGGCGTGATGGTGGTCATCGTGACCGTGGCCGTGGCCCGGCGACACGTGGTCTACAGTGACGCTGCTCATGATGGACTCCTTCCTGCTGAGTGCCGGCCCCGATCCACGGGACCGGCAGGGTATCTCTAACTAAACGGAACCGGTTCTATCGGTGGAGGAACGTGGGTGCGCAATCAACGCGCAGCCGCGACGTCCTTCGGTAGAACCGTCGGGTCCTGCCCCTTGCCTGCATTGCTCCAGGCATGGCGCGTATAGCTGATGACCGCTGCGATCTCGACATCATTGAGCTGCCCGCCGAATGCCGCCATCGCGGTGCCGGGCTTGCCCTTCAGCACGGTGTTGATCTGTTCGGCCTTGGGGCCCAGAACAACCTTGTCTCCGTCAAGCGGTGGGAAGCTGCCCGGAATGCCCTTGCCGTTGGCCTGGTGACAGGCTACGCAATTGGCGGCGAAGACTTTTTCGCCACGGGCAACCAGTTCGGCTTCCGTCCACTCTTTATTAGGATCGTCGGCGTTCGCCGCCATCTTCTTCTTTTGGTCTTCTACCCATTTGTCGTAGTCGGCTTGCGCCAGCACTTCAACGACGATGGGCATGAAGGCGTGGTCTTTGCCACAGAGTTCCGCGCATTGCCCGCGATAGATGCCGGGTTTTTCAGCACGGAACCAGGCGTCGCGCAGGAAGCCGGGGATGGCATCCTGTTTGACGCCGAAGTCGGGAATCATCCACGAGTGGATCACGTCGGCCGCGGTCAACACGACCCGGACCTTTTTGTCCACCGGGACCACCATGTGGTTGTCCACTTCCATCAGATAGAACTCGCCCTTGGGCTCGCGGTTCTCGATCTGCGCGCGGGGCGTGGACAGCGTGGACAGGAACTTGACGCCAGCGGCGGAGCCGTCGAGGTACTCGTACCCCCACTTCCATTGATAGCCGGTGACCTTGATGGTGAGGTCGGCGCTTGATGTGTCTTTCATGGCCACGACCGTCTTGGTGGCCGGTAGCGCCATGGCGATGACGATGATGAAGGGGATGACCGTCCAGGCGACTTCCACGCCCAGATGCTCATGGAAGGTTGCGGCCTTGTGCCCCCGTGACTTCCGGTGCGCCCAGATGGAGTAGAACATCACTCCGAACACACCGATGAAGATCACGATACAGATCGTGAGCAACAGCCAGTGCAGCCACATGATGTCGCGTGATATTGCTGTCACGCCTTCATGCAGGTTCAGCTGATTGACCTTCGGGCCGCCGGGCATGTCTTGCACCTGAGCACTGGCCACGCTGCCAATCAGCATCGCACAAGCCCCCAGTATCCCTCTCCACTTCTTCATGCTTACCTCGAAACACGGCGCGAGGGCCCTTGTCGCCTAGTGGCACGAGTGTCACTTCAACAGGACTACGCGCAATTATTAGATGGCAGGGTTAAGCAGGGAAGATAGAGCGGCCCCCGCGTTCCCACTCGAAATCACAAAGAAACTGGCGGATTATAGCGGACACGCAAACAGATGTAAGACAAGCCTCTTGAATTCATGGCGCCCGCCCCCATCTGCACGCGCCACCCGTCCACCCCTTGACGCCCGCTGTAAACCGTGTGGCATAAAATCAGCGGCAACCTCATCACGACGCTCACCCATGCCCAAGCAGTTGTCCGATTTGTATGCCGAGCTGTGCGCGCGCGCACAAGAACCCGCTCCCGATGGCGCGCACGCTTTATATATAGCGGGCCGCCGCTGCGGCTGGGCGACGCATGCCGCGTGCGATGCGCTGCGCGGCGCCCCCGGCATCGACTGTGACGACACCGCTTTGCATATCGGTGCGGCGCTGACTCCCGGCGCGGCGCTCAATGCCGTGCTGGAACAGACGGCCGAACTGTTGCGCCAAGCCAACTGCTTGCGCGGATGGCGCGACGAATTGCTGGATGTCATGGATGGCGAAGCGCCGCTGGGCGTGATCGAACGCGCCGCGGTCCGTCCGTTGGGCCTGTTGACCAAGGCCGTGCATCTGAACGCCTGGACCCCGGACGGCCGCATCTGGGTCGCGCGGCGCGCGCTCAGCAAGTCCACTGATCCCGGTATGTGGGATACGCTCGTCGGCGGATTGGCCGGCAGCGGTGAAGACCTGGAGCTTGCGTTGGTGCGCGAATGCGGCGAAGAAGCGGGCCTGGACGCGCCGGATCTCGCGCAGCGCACGCCCTTGCGTACGATTCTGCGCATTCATCGCCGGCTGCCCGAGGGCTATCAGGTGGAAGACGTGCTGACCAGCACCTGCGTGCTGGCGGCCGATGCCCGGCCGGCCAACCGCGACGGCGAAGTCATGGAAATCGCGGTCGCGGAGGTGTCGACGGTGGTGCGCCAGATCACCGACGGCGAGTTCACGCTGGAGGCGGCGCTGGTGCTGGTCGAAGACATCATGCAACGCCAGGCCGCCGGCCAGATCTGAACCTAGCGCGGGGCAACCCCCGGCTCGCCCAGGATAGCGGGCGCGTCGTCATCACGCGGCGCGCGAGCCTCGGACAGGTCTTCGCGTGAGACCGGTGCAGCCGGGGAAGCGGATGCAGCGGATGCAGACGACGAGACGGCGGCCGGAGGATTCGTCGCAGGATTTGTTGCTGGTGTTGCTGGTGCTGCTGGTGTTGCTGGTGTTTCCGCCCCTGCAGCTTCCGCCGCTTCCGCGGCCTGCGCGGGGCTCAGCGCCGAGGCGGGTGCGGGTGCTGGCGTGGCCGGTGTGGCCGACGCTTGCGAAAACTGCTTCCACACTTCAATGGCGCGCAGGCGCTGCTTGGCCACGACCTGAATCCGTTCACGCAGATGTTCGTCGCGCGCCAGCAGGGCGTGGAAATCGCGTGATGACAGCATCAGCAGCTTGCTGTAGCCCAGCGAGGTCACGTCTGGCGTCAACTGCTGTTCGCCCAACAGCCCGAGTTCACCAAAGAATTCGCCGCTGCCCAACTCGATCATGGTGTTGTCCGGCAAGTGCACGGCCACGGCGCCCGAGGCCACAAAACACATCTCTTCGCCATGACGCCCCTGCGTCAACACGCGCTGGTCCGGCAGCGACAAACGCGGCTTGAGCAGCTTGCTGATCGCGCGCAGCGAATCGGGCGACAGCCCTTCAAACAGCGGCACGCGCTTGATCAGTTCGGCCGCGCTCATTTCGATGTCCAGCGGCGGGTGCTTGTCGATATGCGCCCAGCGGCTTTTTAACTGCGCCATCAGGTCGGCGTAGACCTCGCCGCTGATCAGGAATTGCTCAAGCATGTCGCGATAGCGGATGCGTTCCAGCTCGCGCGCCACGCGGCCCAGATAGCTTTCCTGCAGCCACTGCGCGTAGGACGGATATTGCAGGTTCAGCGCCTGCATGGCGCTTTCGATCAGGTCCAGGCGGCGCTGGTGCAGCGCCACGATGCGCTGGGTGGCTTCTTCGCCCAGCAATGGCGTGATCTGTTCGCGCGCAAAAACGATTAGCCGCTGCGCGACAGAGCGCTTGCTCATCAAGTTGGCGAAGCGCTGGCCAAGCTCGCGCGCCAGCCACCCCTGGAAGCCAAACAGATAATGCATGCGCAGCGCCAGACGGAAGGCGGTGGAATAACGCACGTCGGCCACAATGGCGCGCTCAAAGCCCGGCACGCCGCCCAGCCGGATGGCGTCCTCCAGCCGTTCGGCCCGCGCCAGCAAGGCTTCGGCCATGCGCCAGTCGACGATCTGCGCCTTCAAGACGTCGAAGAACATTTCCTCTTCGCGCTGCGCCACGATGGCCAGGCCCACCGCGACACGCTGCTCGTCGCTCATCTGGCTGACCTGGCCGTCGTGCACGCTGGTCAGGCTGGCGTCGAACACGGCGCGGATACGGTCGCGGACTTCGGTGCCGATGTGCTCGGTCTTGGCGACTTCATCCGTCTTGCCTTGCAGGTCTTCCAACGCCACGGCCAGCGCCTGATTGCGTATCGTGCGCTCCACCGACGACAGCTGGTTCAAGCCCAGCATGCGAATCAAGGGCCGCAGGCTGATGCCGTTGATGAACAGCGTCAGCAGCACATAACTGGTGGTGGCCACCGCGATGAACTGGCGCGCCTCTTCGGCCACACCGGTCTGCTCGGTAACCGCCAGCGCCAGCGCCAGCGACACGGCGCCGCGCAAGCCCCCCCACAACATCACCACCTTGTACGGGTTGCTGACCTTGGTGCCCAGCCGGGTAAGCCCCAGCAACGGCAGCAGGCCAAACACCACAATGGCGCGCGCGACCAGGGTCGCCACGAACACCACGGCCACCAGCACCAGTTCCTGCCAATCGGCTGCGGCCATCAGCTTCGGGATCAGCATGGCCGCGAACAGGAAAATCAGCGAATTGGCCCAGAAGCCAAACTGCTCCCAGGCGCTGGACAGGTATTCGAAGGTAGTAGGCGACATGCGCGTGCGGCCGGTAGACCCCACGACCAAACCGGCGATCACCGTGGCGACCACGCCCGACACGTTCAGATAATGCTCCGAGATAAAGAACGACAGATACGCCAGCGTCAGCGTCAGCGTGATCTCGGCCGTGGGAAACCCGCGCAGCCACGCGAACAGAAAGCAAGCCAGACGCCCCATCGCAAAGCCGGCGATGCCGCCCCCGATGAAGTGCACGATGAAATCGTTGAAGATGCCGCTGACGGTCAGTTCGCCATGGCCGCTCAGCACGGCCAGCAGCACCGAGTACAAGGCGATGGACGCCGCGTCGTTGAACAGGCTTTCGCCTTCGACCAGCGTCGTCAGCCGCTTGGGCGCGCCCACTTCGCGGAAGATGCCCACCACCGCAACCGGGTCCGTCGTGGCGACGATGGCGCCCAGCAGCAGGCAAACCACCATCCCATAGGGCGAGATCGCGTCCAGCGTCACGCCCACCACCACCGTACAAACCACCACGGCCACAATGGCCATCATGAGAATGGGGCCGATGTCGTCCATCAGGCGGCGCACGTTCATCGACAACGCGGTCTCAAATAGCAGCACCGGCAGGAACACCATCAGGAACGTTTCGGACGAAATCTCAAAGCGTTCCAGCGAATCCAGGAAGTCAGCAATCCAGCTGGGCGCCCAGCCATGCACATGAATAATGATGCCCAGCAGACAGCCGACAATAGCCAGCAGCACCGAGTACGGCAGCTTGAGGCGGCCGGCCAGCGGAGGCATGAAGCAGACCAGTGTGAGAAGACCGGCCAGGCCGAATACGAGAAAACCTACATCCATGGGTAGCGCCGCGTCCCGATCATTTGAGCAGTTAAGAATTTTCCCAAAGAATAGCGGCTTTTTTCCTAGGCCCCGGCCTGGATGCGTTAGAGAATGCACGTTTCGTTACCCCAAGCCCGGCGCCAGATACGCGCCGTGCGATGTTTTTTGGGTAATGTGCAATCGTGCAAACTTCGCAGGAGCGGCACTTGCCCCGCGTCCATTCCCTGGCCCGGCGTCACGACGCCCCCGCCATGCTCGTCCAGTTGACCGACAGCCATTTGTTCGGCGAACCCGACGTCGCGATGCTGGGCGTCAATACCGACGCGAGCCTGCGCGCGGTGTTGCGCCAGATCGAGGCCGACGGCAAGCATCCCGACCTGCTGCTGGCCACCGGCGACCTGTCCCAAGATGGCGAGGCCGCCGCGTATCGCCGCTTTGCCGCCATTCTGGGCGAGGCCGGCTCGTTGGCGGGTGCACAGATCCGCTGCCTGCCGGGCAACCACGACCAGCCGGCCGTGATGCGCCAGGAATTGCCGCAGTGGTCAACGCCCGTGACCGACGTTGGCGCTTGGCGCGTGGTCACGCTGGACACCACCGTGCCCGGCTCCAACGCCGGCCATTTGCCCGACAGCCAATTGGATATGCTGGAAGCGGCGCTGGAGGCCGCGCCCGGCCGCCACACCCTGGTGGCGATGCACCACAACCCCATGCAGATCGACAGCCATTGGCATGACTCGATGATGATCGACAACCCGCAGGTGCTGTTCAAGCGGCTGACGCGCTGGCCGCAGGTGCGTGTGCTGTTGTGGGGGCATGTGCATCACGAGTTCGACCGCCGCCGCCATAACCTGCGTATGCTGGCCACGCCTTCTACCTGCTTCCAGTTCAGCATTCGCGATGGCAAGCACGTAGTCGACAACATGGCGCCCGGCTACCGCTGGATCAAGCTCTATCAGGATGGGTCGATGGCCACCGGCGTGCGTCGCGTGCAGGACGCGCTGTGGCACACGGCGCTGGCGCCAGACGACGCGCAAGCCGCATAAAAAACGGGGCACCAGATATATGAAATATATGTGGTGCCCCGCAAGCATCCGTCTCATAGGGGAGGGGAAAGAGGAGAAGCCGAGACGGATGACAAGACTGCTAACCGAAGTTCGCGGTCTACATGAAGTTAGGCGGGCCGATCCCCATTAAGTTTCTGCAAACCGCAGAAATTTGAGCCTGAATTTGTATCAATTTATTGTTGCGGTGTGGGCGCTGCTGCGCGATGCCTAGTGGYGCCGTTGATACGCCAAGACGCCTGAGCGATGCATAGCGCTCGCCATGTAGGTGCATAGTGACCGTGACGATCGCGTCCAAAGAAAAGGGCCGCTTGCGAGCGGCCCTTCTTGCGAACATCGTGCAGGTTCATCCCCGGCGGATTACGCCGCCAGATTGCCGCGCATCTTTTTCAGTGCAGCCGCTTCGATCTGGCGAATGCGTTCAGCGGACACGCCAAACTCTTGCGCCAATTCGTGCAGCGTAGCGCCGCCGTCGTCTTGCAGCCAGCGCGCTTCAACGATGCGGCGCGAGCGGGCGTCCAGCGCATCCAGCGCGCCGGTCAGGCCGGTGCTTTGCAGCTGATCGCGCGCGGCGCGTTCCAGCACGCGGGTCGGTTCCTGGCGGCCGTCGTCAGACAGATAGGCGATGGGCGCGTAGCTGTCGTCATCGTCGTCCTGGTTTTCCAGCGACATGTCGCGGCCGGACAGGCGCACTTCCATTTCGCTGACGTCTTCGCGGCGCACGTTCAGTTCGCGCGCGATGTGATCGACCTGTTCAGGGTCCAGCGTCTGGCCGTCGGGGCGCATGCTGCGCAGATTGAAGAACAGCTTGCGCTGGGCCTTGGTGGTGGCCACCTTGACCAAGCGCCAGTTGCGGATGATGTATTCGTGGATTTCAGCCTTGATCCAATGCACGGCGAACGACACCAGGCGCACACCGCGCTCGGGGTCGAAACGCTTCACGGCCTTCATCAGGCCGACGTTGCCTTCTTGGATCAGGTCAGCGTGGGGCAACCCGTAGCCCAGGTACTGGCGGGCAACGGACACCACCAGACGCAGGTGGGACAGAATCAGTTCGCGCGCCGCGCCCAGGTCTTCCTGGTCACGCAGGCGGCGGCCCAGCTCGGTTTCGCGTTCGGCGGACAACACCGGCAGGCGGTTGACCGAAGAGATATACGCGTCGATCGTGCCAAGTGCGCCCGGATTGGCAATGGCCAACGCCAGAGCGTTGCCGGAAGCGGCCAACGAGGTACTGGGTTGTTTCATAGCGGGGGTCTCCGGAAAGCAAGGGGATAACGACATGGATTCGATGTTAGCACTCTAGTAAAGGGAGTGCTAATAGGACTATTGCGGTGCGTCAAAGTTTCAATTCCGTGACGCGTCCCCATATATTTCTACCAGCCCAGACGCTTTAACCCCTCTGCCGTAGCGTCGCCGTCCGGACGGATGAACAAGGCGCCGCGGGGGTCCATAAAGACCTGATACTTCGCGCCATCAAACATGGGCATGTAGGCGCCGCTGCCAAATTGGACATCGACAAAGGGGAACCAGTTCGGAAAACTCTTCTTCAGCGATCCAAGGTCGGGCGCGGGCCAGTCGTCCAAGGCATGGACCGAGCGCGTGGCCGAGGCTTCGCGCGCCGTATCGCTATAGCGGCCGGACAAACGTTCCAGGCGATACAACGGCGGCACGCCCGCCATCAGCGCGGGCAGCTTCCAGCGCACGACGCGCGCATCGATCTGCCATTGGTCGCCGTACAGCACATATTGTTTAGGGCCGATGCCGGGTGCGGTGGTCGTAAGCTGGAACTGGCCGTCCGCCTGCTGGGCGATTTCAACGCGGGCCACGGATTCATCCGTGGTCAGGCGGAAAAACTGCACCAGTGACAACGCCAGCAAACCGGACACGCAGCCCAGCAACACCAGCATCAAGCCGAACAGGCGGCGCACCGGCCGAAACTGGAACATCTTGCGGCCACGCTCGTCGCGCGGGCCGCCGCGGCCCAGCAACATGACGATGCCCGGCAGGAATACGACGACGGCGCCCAGAAGAATCCAGACAAAGGGAGCGATACCGTTGATCAAATCAGGCGTTCCTATTCAGAACGCCGCGGGTTCCAGCCCGTCGCGCCCAGGGCGCCGCGAGCCTGCCGCGGCAGGCTCCCCAGTATAGAAGGGCGTCTTCAGCCCGCCGGTTTTCCAAGCCGTTCGACGTGAAACCGGATGTGATCCTCGATGAAGGTCGAGATGAAGTAGTAGCCATGGTCGTAGCCGGGCTGGCGGCGCAGCGATAAGGGCTGATCGGCGGCGGCGCAGGCGGCTTCGAATACCTCGGGATACAACTGTTCAGCCAGGAATTGGTCTGATTCGCCCTGGTCGATCAGGATGCCGCCGGGGAAGGGCCGCTTCAGGCCGCGCATCAGCGCCGACGCGTCGTAAGCTGCCCACTCGGCGGGGTTGTCGCCCAGGTAGGCGCCGAAAGCCTTCTTGCCCCAGGGGCACTGGCTGGGCGCGGCGATGGGCGCAAACGCGGATACCGAACGGAACTTGGCGGGGTTGCGCAGCGCCAGCACCAGTGCGCCGTGACCGCCCATGGAGTGTCCGAAGATGCCGGTGCGGGACGCGTCGCCGGGCAGGGTGCCGCCCGTGACGATGCCGTGCAGTTCTTCGGTGACGTAGCTGTACATGCGGTAGTGGTCACGCCAGGCGGGCGTGGTGGCGTCCACATAGAAGCCGGCGCCCGTGCCGAGGTCCCAGCTTTCTTCTTCACCCGCCACGTTGGCGCCGCGCGGGCTGGTGTCAGGCGCGACCAGCATCACGCCAAGTTCAGCAGCCAGACGCTGGGCGCCCGCCTTGATCATGAAGGTCTCTTCGGTGCAGGTCAGGCCCGCCAGATAGAACAGCACGGGCACGGGGCCGTTGTCGGCCTGCGGCGGCACGTAGACCGAAAATCGCATGGGCAGGCCGATCTGGGCGGACTCATGGCGGTAGTAGCGCTGCGTACCGCCAAAGCAGCGATGCTGGGAAATGAGTTCCAAGGCCGTGGGCATGGATTTTCTCCGGTCAGGGGGGTGAAAAAAACGTCGACGGGTTAGGGTATATCCACGGTACGACGTTCCGTCGCCGAATGTTAACCTGCACTCGAAAGCGGCCGAATGACAAAAAAAATGGATTCCGTGCCCGATTTGTGATCACGGGACTTGACCAGCGCCCACCGTGGCACTATTTATATACCGTGAGCGAAGACAACCCGTTCTTCCAGATACGCAAGCCCTGACACTATGGCCCGACTGCCCCGTCTGTACGCCCCCGGGCTGCCCCAACTGGTGCAGGCCAACTTCATTTCGCCGCTGGCCGCGCCGTCGCAACCAGCGCCCGCCGACATACTGAATCAGCTCGCAACCTGGCTGGGCGAATCCGCTCAGCGCCATCGCGTGTCGGTTCACGGCTGGCTGCTTGCCAATGACCGCATCCTGTTGCTGGCCACGCCCGCTGACGAGGAAGGCCTGCCCCGGCTGATGCAGACGCTGGGCCGCAACCTGGCGGCGCGTTTGCGCGGCGGCCGGGTGTTCGCGGGGCGTTACCGCTCTGCGCTGCTGGAGCCGGGCGCCTGGGTATTGCCGGCGCTGGTCTGGCTGGAAACGTACCCGGTACGCAGTGGCGCTTCGCAAGACCCTGATTCCTGGCCCTGGTCGTCCGCGGCGAGCCACACCGGCAACACGACAGCGGCGCCCGCGCAGTGGCAATCCGATCACGCGGATTACTGGGCTTGTGGCAACACGCCATTCGACCGCCAAGCCAATTACCGCAAACGCCTGCAAGACGGCCTGTCGCGCGAAGAATCGCAGCGCATTGACCAAGCCGTGTCGGGTCAATGGGCATTGGGCGGCGCGAGCTTCATCGCCAGCCTGGCCCATACCGCCAGCCGGCGCGTGGCGCCCGGCCAGCGCGGCCGTCCGCGCAAGAAGCCTGCCGCCCCGGCGTCCGCTGACGCGGAAACCTCCCCGGCTACGCCGACGAGCTCAACGCCCTCGACGTCATCCTGATACCCGAACCCGCCTCTCCGGCGGGTTTTTCGCAGCATTCGCCGTTGGGCTTGATCCCGTCGGCGGCGACGCCCATTGATTCGGCAACGGTCCGGCCATTGCGCCTGTGCGCCCCGAAGCCGGCAAACCTGTGCAGTTTTCGCCACAGGCGATATTGATATTCCGCAGCAAAATTGTCACTTTATTTAGGGACAGGTAGAGCCATAAATAGGGATTTCACTACCCTTCAGCGGCAGCGGCACAAAGCCCCTCTCTGCCAAGCCAATAACGGCGCGGCCGTTGTTGTGTCCCTATATTTATGCCCTATGATGGAGCATCAATATAATTAGGGTCACACCCCTATTGTTCCAGTTGCACCCTACTTGCAGCGGGGGTATTGTCCGTCTCCTGCACTGCAACATTACGACGCAGGCTCACTGCGGAGCGCGCCATGCCCCAAATTACCCCGATCGAATCCTGTCCCACCCCCAAGGCGACCCCTATCGATGCCAGCCGCATCGGTTTGCCTGCGGCTCAAGGGCTCTACCACCCCAAGAACGAACATGACGCCTGCGGCGTTGGTTTTGTTGCGCATATCAAGGGCAAGAAAAGCCACGCGATCATCCAGCAGGGTCTGAAGATCCTGGAAAACCTGGACCACCGCGGCGCGGTCGGTGCGGACAAGCTGATGGGCGACGGCGCGGGCATCCTGATTCAGATTCCGGACACGCTCTACCGCGACGAACTCAGCCAGCAAGGCATCATCCTGCCGCCTCCGGGCGAGTACGGCGTGGCCATGGTGTTCCTGCCCAAGGAAACCGCCTCGCGCCTGGCCTGTGAGCAAGAGCTGGAACGCTCGGTGCGCGCGGAAGGCCAAGTGGTGCTGGGCTGGCGCAATGTGCCGGTGGACGTCGACATGCCCATGTCGCCCACCGTGCGCGATTGCGAGCCCGTGATCCGCCAGCTGTTCATCGGCCGCGGCGCCGACGTGATGGTGCCGGACGCACTGGAACGCAAGCTGTACGTGATCCGCAAGACCGCCAGCCACGCCATCCAGAACATGCATCTGGCTCACGGCAAGGAATATTTCGTGCCGTCGGCATCGGTGCGCACCGTGGTCTACAAAGGCCTGCTGCTGGCCGACCAGGTTGGCCGCTACTACCGCGACCTGGCCGACACCCGCACGGTGTCCGCCCTGGCGCTGGTGCACCAGCGCTTCTCGACCAACACGTTCCCCGCCTGGCCGCTGGCCCACCCGTACCGCATGATTGCGCACAACGGTGAAATCAACACGGTCAAGGGCAACTTCAACTGGCTGCGCGCCCGCGAAGGCATGATGCAGTCGGCCGTGCTGGGCGACGATCTGAAGAAGCTGTACCCCATCGTCTACGAAGGCCAGTCGGACACCGCCACGTTCGACAACTGCCTGGAACTGCTGGTGAATTCGGGCTACTCGCTGGCCCACGCCATGATGATGATGATCCCGGAAGCCTGGGAACAGCACACGCAGATGGACGAGTCGCGCCGCGCGTTCTACGAATACCACGCCGCCATGATGGAGCCGTGGGACGGCCCCGCCGCGGTTGCCTTCACCGATGGCCGCCAGATCGGCGCCACGCTGGACCGCAATGGCCTGCGCCCTGCCCGCTATCTGGTCACTGATGACGATATGGTCATCCTGGCATCCGAAGCCGGCACGCTGTCGATTCCCGAAAACCGCATCGTCAAGAAGTGGCGCCTGCAGCCGGGCAAGATGTTCCTGATCGACCTGGAACAAGGCCGCATCATCGACGACGCCGAGATCAAGCTGCAACTGGCGAACAGCCGCCCGTACCGCCAGTGGATCGAACGCCTGCAGATCAAGCTGGAATCGCTGCCCGCGCCGCGTCAGGTGGCCGTTGCCACGCAATCGGCCGTGTCGCTGCTGGACCGCCAGCAAGCCTTCGGCTGGACCCAGGAAGACTACAAGTTCATCCTGGAACCCATGGCGTCCACCGGCGAAGAAGTGATCGGCTCGATGGGCAACGACGCCCCGCTGGCCGTGCTGTCTGACCGCGCCAAGCCGTTCTACAACTACTTCCGCCAACTGTTTGCGCAGGTCACGAACCCGCCCATCGACCCCATCCGCGAACAGCTGGTGATGTCGCTGGTGTCGTTCATCGGCCCCAAGCCCAACCTGCTGGACATCAATAACGTCAACCCGCCGCTGCGTCTGGAAGTGTCCCAGCCGGTGCTGGACTTCGCCGCCATGGCGCAGATCCGCGACATCGAGCAAGTCACGGGCAAGAAATTCCGCAGCTTCGAACTCGACATCACGTACCCCGCCGCCTGGGGCCCCGAGGGCATTGAAGCCCGCGTGGCCGCGCTGTGTGCGCGCGCCGTTGATGCCGTGCAAAGCGGCTACAACATCCTGATCGTGTCGGACCGCCTGGTCGACAGCGAGCGCGTGGCCATCCCCGCGCTGCTGGCCACCTCGGCCGTCCACCAGCACTTGATCCGCGCCGGCCTGCGCACCAACACCGGCCTAGTCGTGGAAACCGGTTCGGCGCGCGAAGTGCACCACTTTGCGCTGCTGGGCGGCTACGGCGCCGAAGCCATTCACCCCTACCTGGCGCTGGAATCCCTGGGCAAGATGAATGACCCCGAAAAGGCCGTGAAGAACTTCATCAAGGCGATCGGCAAGGGCTTGAACAAGGTCATGTCCAAGATGGGCATTTCGACCTACATGTCCTACACCGGCGCGCAGATCTTCGAAGCCGTGGGCCTGCAAAGCAACCTGGTGAACAAGTACTTCACGGGCACGTCGTCCAACATCGAAGGCATCGGCATCTTCCAAGTGGCCGAAGAAGCGCTGCGCCAGCATCGCGCCGCCTTCAGCACCGACCCGGTGCTGGCCAACGACCTGGAGGCAGGCGGCGAATACGCCTACCGCGTGCGCGGCGAAGAGCACATGTGGACGCCGGATTCCATCGCCAAGTTGCAGCACGCCTCGCGCGCCAACAATTACCGCACGTACAAGGAATACGCGCAGATCATCAACGACCAAAGCCGTCGCCACATGACCTTGCGCGGCTTGTTCGAATTCCGCTTCGAGCCGTCGCGCGCCATCCCGCTGGATGACGTGGAATCGGCCAAGGACATCGTCAAGCGCTTTGCCACGGGCGCCATGTCGCTGGGTTCGATCTCGACCGAAGCGCACTCGGTGCTGGCCGTTGCCATGAACCGTATCGGCGGCAAGTCGAACACCGGCGAAGGCGGCGAAGATGAACTGCGCTACCGCGCCGAAATGCGCGAAGGCAAGAGCACCATCAAGGACGGCGACACGCTGGCCTCGCTGCTGGGTTCGGACCGCATCGAAGCCGACGTCGTGCTGAAGAAGGGCGATTCGCTGCGCTCGAAGATCAAGCAGGTGGCGTCGGGCCGGTTTGGCGTGACGGCCGAGTACCTGTCGTCGGCCGACCAGATCCAGATCAAGATGGCGCAGGGCGCCAAGCCCGGCGAAGGCGGCCAGCTGCCCGGCCACAAGGTGTCGGAATACATCGCCAAGCTGCGTTATTCGGTGCCGGGCGTGGGCCTGATTTCGCCCCCGCCGCACCACGACATCTATTCCATCGAAGACTTGGCTCAGCTGATCCACGATCTGAAGAACGTGAATTCCAAGGCGTCGGTGTCGGTCAAGCTCGTGTCCGAAGTGGGCGTGGGCACGGTGGCCGCTGGTGTCGCCAAAGCCAAGGCTGACCACGTCGTGATCGCCGGCCATGACGGCGGCACGGGCGCATCCCCGGTGTCGTCCATCAAGCACGTGGGCACGCCTTGGGAACTGGGCCTGGCCGAAACGCAACAGACGCTGGTCTTGAACCGCCTGCGCAGCCGCATCCGCGTGCAGGCCGACGGCCAGATGAAGACCGGCCGCGACGTCGTCATCGGCGCGCTGCTGGGCGCTGATGAATTCGGTTTCGCGACGGCGCCGCTCGTCGTTGAAGGCTGCATCATGATGCGCAAGTGCCACCTGAACACCTGCCCGGTGGGCGTGGCCACGCAAGACCCCGTCCTGCGCAAGAAATTCCAGGGCAAGCCGGAACACGTCGTGAACTTCTTCTTCTTCATCGCCGAAGAAGTCCGCGAAATCATGGCGCAGCTGGGCATCCGCAAGTTCGACGACCTGATCGGCCGCGCCGATCTGCTGGACATGCGTTCGGGCGTTGAGCACTGGAAGGCGCAAGGGCTGGACTTCGCCCGCGTGTTCCATCAAACGCAATCCGACGCCGATGTGCGTCAGACCGAAGAGCAGGATCACGGCCTGGCCGGCGCGCTGGATCACCAGTTGATCGACCGCAGCCGCCCCGCGCTGGAACGTGGCGAAAAGGTGTCGTTCATCGTGCCGGTGCGCAACCGCAACCGTACGATCGGCGCCATGCTGTCGGGCGCCGTGGCCTCGCGCTACGGCCACGACGGTCTGCCCGACGACACCATCCACATTCAGTGCAACGGCACCGCCGGCCAAAGCTTCGGCGCGTTCCTGGCGCACGGCATCACGATGGACCTGGTGGGCGAAGGCAACGACTACGTCGGCAAGGGCTTGTCCGGCGGCCGCATCATCGTGCGCTCGCCCAACGACTTCCGCGGCTTCGGCCCCGACCACATCATTGCCGGCAACACCGTGCTGTATGGCGCGCTGGCAGGCGAAGCGTTCTTCAACGGCGTGGCCGGCGAACGTTTCGCGGTGCGTAACTCGGGCGCGGCGACGGTGGTCGAAGGCACGGGCGACCACGGCTGCGAATACATGACGGGCGGCACGGTCGTGGTGCTGGGCGCCACGGGCCGCAACTTCGCAGCCGGCATGTCGGGCGGCGTGGCCTATGTGTGGGACCCGGAGCGCACGCTCAAGCACCGCGTCAACCTGTCGATGGTTGAACTGGAAGGCGTGGCGCCGCATGCAGAGCAGCAAGCGCTGAACAATATCGACATCTGGCACAGCGCGCAGCGCGGTGGCGAACGCGAGACGGATGAAACCATCCTGCGCCGCCTGGTGGAAGATCACTTCCGCTACACCGGCAGCTACCGCGCCCGCGAGATCCTGGGCGACTGGGAAGCTTCGCGCGGCAAATTCGTAAAGGTCATGCCGACGGACTACCGTCGCGCATTGGGTGAAATGTGGCGTGCAGCCAACCAGCAACAACTGGCTGCGTGAGGGATACCATGGGAAAGATTACCGGCTTTATGGAATTTCAGCGTCTGCAGGAGGCCTCCGAGGCCCCGCAGAAGCGGCTGAAGAACTGGCGCGAATTCGTGCTGCACCTGACCGATGACCAGGCCAAGCAGCAAGCTGCGCGCTGCATGGACTGCGGCATCCCGTTCTGCAATAACGGCTGCCCGGTCAACAACATCATCCCCGACTGGAATGATCTGGTTTACAAGCAGGACTGGCGCCGCGCGCTGGACGTGCTGCACTCCACGAACAACTTCCCGGAGTTCACGGGCCGCATCTGCCCGGCGCCGTGTGAAGCCGCCTGTACCTTGAACATCAACAGCGACGCCGTAGGCATCAAGTCCATTGAGCACGCCATCATCGACAAGGGTTGGGCCGAAGGCTGGGTCGCCCCGCTGGTGCCGGCGCGCAAGACGGGCAAGAAGGTTGCGGTGGTGGGCTCCGGCCCCGCCGGCATGGCGTGCGCGCAGCAGCTGGCGCGCGCGGGCCACTCCGTGACGCTGTTCGAAAAGAGCGACCGCATCGGTGGCCTGCTGCGTTATGGCATCCCCGACTTCAAGCTGGAAAAGCACCAGATCGACCGCCGCATCTCGCAGATGGAAGCCGAAGGCGTAGAGTTTGCGCCGTCCACTTACATCGGCAACCCGAAAGACCCCGTGGCCGATGGCCTGACGGTGCGCACGCCGGAATCGCTGAAGGCCGAATTCGACGCGGTCGTCATGACCGGCGGTTCGGAAACCCCGCGCGACCTGCCGGTGCCGGGCCGTGAATTGTCGGGCGTGTACTTCGCCATGGACTTCCTGCGCCAGCAGAACAAGGCCGTCGCCGGCGACCGCCTGACCGACCAGACGCTGGCCAAGGGCAAGCATGTGATCGTGATTGGCGGCGGCGATACGGGTTCCGATTGCGTGGGCACCAGCAACCGCCACGGCGCGGCCTCGGTCACGCAATTCGAACTGATGCCTCAGCCGCCCGAGTCTGAAAACAAGACCATGACGTGGCCGTACTGGCCGCTGAAGATGCGCACGTCGTCGTCGCACGAAGAAGGCTGCGACCGCGACTGGTCCGTGACCACCAAGCTGCTCAAGGGCAGCAATGGCAAGGTCGAAAAACTGGTCGGCGCGCGCGTCGAGTGGTTCAAGGACGAGGCCACCGGCCAGATGAAGATGCGCGAAGTCGAAGGCTCGGAGTTTGAGATCAAGGCCGACCTGGTGCTGCTGGCCATGGGCTTCGTGTCGCCGGTGCAAACCGTGCTGGATGCCTTCGGCGTGGATCGCGATGCGCGCGGCAACGTGCGTGCCAACACCGACGACTACCGCACCAACGTCGAGAAGGTGTTCGCTGCAGGCGACATGCGCCGTGGCCAGTCGCTGGTGGTCTGGGCCATCCGCGAAGGCCGCCAGTGCGCACGTTCGGTGGACGCTTACCTGATGGGCAGCAGCGAACTGCCGCGCTGATCTTCGGTTCTGACGAACCCCATTCGCCGCCTTCGCGCCCCCTGCGCCAAGGCGGCGAATGCTTTTCAGGCAGCCGACATTTTCGTTTCCGTAAGATGTGAGGCCGTACCAAGCCACCGCGGAAAACCCCTGCGGAATCCCCTGCGTGCACGCACGTGGGAACCCTGCGCCATCGCGCGCTTTTCTGGCCACCATGTCCCACGACACACTCGCTGCTCCGCCCACGCTGCCGCAGATTTTTCTGGCGTTCACCAAAGTCGGCCTGACCAGTTTTGGCGGCGGCTTAAGCGGCTGGATGATGCGTGAATTCGTGCAGCAGCGGCGATGGATGTCGGAATCCGATTTCCTGTCGGGACTGGCGCTGGCGCAGTCCTTTCCCGGCGTGAATGTCGTGAACCTGGCGATCTGGATCGGGTTCCGCTTGCGCGGCGGGCCAGGCGCCTTGCTGGGCGGGCTGGGCATCACCGTGCCGCCAATGCTGGTGGCGATTGCGCTGGCGGCGCTATTTGCCAGCATGGCGCAGTCGCACGGGCTGCATGTAGCGATGGCCGGCGTGGCCGCAGCGGCGGTGGGCGTGTCGCTGCAAACAGGCTTGCGTGCGGCGCGCCGTGCGCTGATCGGCTGRGTGCCAGCGGCAATCATGGGCGCGACCTTCGCCGCGATCTTTCTGCTGCGTCTKCCGCTGCTGTGGGTGGTGGGCGCAATGGCGCCGCTGTCGATCTTCATTGCCTACACGCGCATCCGCCGCCAGGAGCCGCGCAAATGAATATGGCGACGCTGCATGATCTGTTTTCGGTGTTCACGCCGCTGTCGTTTTTGACGGTGGGCGGCGGCCAGAGCATCCTGCCCGATATCCATCGCCAGGCGGTCGACAGCTATGGCTGGATCAACGACGCGCAGTTCCTGGATTACTTCGCACTGTCGCGCATCACGCCCGGCCCGGCATCGTTGCTGGTGACGCTGATCGGCTGGCATGTGGGCGGCTGGGCGGGCGCAATTGCTGCGTCGATAGCCATCTTCCTGCCGTGTTCGCTGCTGATCTATGCGCTGGCGCGCGTGTGGGCAAGGTACCGGCGCACGACGTGCATTCGTGCCATTGAAGCAGGCTTGGTGCCGGTGGCGGCGGGCATGATCCTGGCGTCGTCATGCACGATCTTGCGCGCAGCCGAAGGCGGCGCGTGGGCGTGGGCCGTGGCGGCGTTGTCGACCGCGGCGCTTGTGTATACGCGGGTCAGTCCGTTCATCATGTTGGGATTGGGCGCGGGGATATTTTTTGTGGCGTTGGGGTAGGACTGGTCTCATTCCTGTTGCCGAGCCGCCACGGCGCGTTCCGCATCTTTTCACGGTTTGACACATATCAATCGGGCCCGGTGCCTGCTCTGAGAACCTGTCGTCTCACCCTCATGGAAAGATCGGAGAAGAAAAATGTTTTCGCTGAATGGGCGTATCCGCGCCACCGCCATCGCCGGCCTGATCGCAGCTGGCGCACTCGCCGCTCCCGCGCATGCCCATGAGGCCGGCGACGTGTTGTTCCGAGTTGGCGTGACGCAGGTTCGCCCCGCCTCCAACAACGGCACCGTGCTCGACGGCAGCGTCAAGCTCGACGCCAACAACAACGTGCGCCCGAGCTTCACGCTGGGCTACATGGTGACGCGCAACATCGGTATCGAACTGCTGGGCGCATGGCCGTTCCAGCACGATGTCAGCGGCAGCGGCCTAGGCAAGATCGGCTCCAGCAAGCAACTGCCGCCCACGCTCAGCCTGCAATGGCACATCCTTCCCGACAGCATGATCCAGCCGTACATCGGCGTCGGCATCAACTACACGCACTTCTTCGACACCAAGGCCGAAGGCGCGTTGAAGGGTTCCGACCTGAAGATGGGCGACTCGTGGGGCGTGGCCGCGCAACTGGGCGCGGACTTCAAGATCAATGAACGCTGGTTCATGAACGCGGACATCCGCTACATCGACATCAAGTCGAAGGTGAAGCTGGACGGCCAGCACATCGGCACCGCGCGCATCGATCCGTGGGTGGCGACGCTGGGCGTCGGCTATCGCTTCTAACGATTGCGGTTGCGCGCTGATGCCGCTTGCAACCGCATGGCGTCAGCGCGGCGCCTGCAACTGTTGGCGCAAGGCTTGCAGGGCGGGCGAGTCATCGTCCGCGCGCCAGACCAGCTGGGTCAGGGCGGTGGCATAAGGGCCCGTCAGTGCGCTGACGCAAACGGAATGCTCCGCCCCCAGCACGGCCAGCACCGAACGCGGCACGATGGCCACGCCTGACCCCGCCGCCACACACGCCACGATGGCGTGATACGACGCAAACTCCATCACCCGGCCCGCCGCCACGCCTTCGTGGTTCAGCCACGATTCCAGAATGCGGCGGTACGAACACCCCGCGGCAAACGCAATGACGCTGCGGTCGCCCAGATCGCGCGGGCTGGCAATGGCGCCCCATGCCAAGGGTGAAATCAACGTCAGGTCTTCCTGGAAGGCGTCCAGGGTGGCCAGCCCCTCGGCCGGAAATGGCTGGGCCACGAACGCCGCTTCGATCTCAAAGTTGCGCACCTTGGCCGCCAGCGCGCCCGATGTGCCCGTGACCAGTTCAATGCCCACCTGCGGCCAGGCCGCGTGATAGGCCGCCAGAATGGGCGGCAGGCGCGCGGCCGCCGTGCTTTCCATGGTGCCAATGCGCAACACGCCCTGAGGCGCGCCATCCCGCACGGCGGCTTGTGCTTCGTCTGACAAACGCAGCAGACGGTCGGCGTATGACAGCAGCACGCGGCCCTGGTCAGACAGCACCAGCCGACGGTTTTGACGCCGAAAGAGCGGGGCGTTCAGCGAGGCCTCTAACTGCTTCAAGCGGGTCGACACGTTGGACTGCACCCGGTTCAGGTGCTGGGCGGCGCGCGCCACGCCGCCTTGATCGGCCACCGCCTTGAAAATCTGCAACGCGTCGAGATCCAAGTTTCTCATTTCAAGAACCTATGTTCTGAATAATTCATTATTCAAGATATAAGTACAGCCGTAGAGTGGGCGTATGTCAACGCCTGCTTACCCTTCTGTGTCCGATTCCGTTGCTGACCTGCGTGGCCCCGCCCGCCTGGCCTGGCCCGCCGCGCTGGCGCTTGCGGCCGCGATGGGCATTGGGCGATTCGCCTTCACGCCGGTGTGGCCGCTGATGGCACAGGAAGGAGGGTTGTCGCTGGCGCAGGGCGGGTGGATCGCCTCGGCCAACTACGCCGGCTATCTGCTGGGCGCGCTGGCCGCCGTGGCATGGCCCGTGCGCCGGTTGCGCGGCCAATTGGCGGTCAGCCTGTTGGCGGTGGCCGTGCTGACGCTGGCGATGCCGCTGTTTCACAACGTGGCCGTCTGGTGCGCGCTGCGTCTGGCGGCGGGCTACGCCAGCGCCAGCGCCTTCATTTGCGTGGCGGCGTGGCGGCCCGTGCCGGCGGGAGACCCGCGCGAAGCGGGCGCGTCGGCGGTGACTTACGCCGGCGTGGGCGCGGGCATCGCGCTGACTGGCCTGGTTTGTCTGGCGTTGATGGCGGGGCAGGTGCGCGCCGACGGCATGTGGCTGACGCTGGGCGGGTTGACGCTGGCTCTGTCCCTGATGGCGTGGCCGGGCTTGCGCCAGCCTGTGGCGCAGGTGCGCGCGGCGGCTTCCACGGCAACCACGCCCAACGCCGCGACCCATTCCACGCCACACTCCACGCCCCACTCCACGCCCCACTCCACGTCACACCCCACGCCCGCCGCCACCCGCCTGCCGCCCGCCATCGGGCAACTGGCGCTGCACTACGGCGTGTTCGGCGTCGGCTACATCATTCCGGCCACCTTCCTGCCGGCGATGGCCAAGGAGATCTTTCCGGACCCCGCCATCTTTGGCTGGGCATGGCCGCTGTTCGGGCTGGCGGCGGCGGTGTCATGCCTGCTGGTTCCCCGGCTGGCGCGGGCGCGCGATGAAAAGCGTGTCTGGCAGGCAGCGCAGGCGCTGATGGCGCTGGGCATGCTGACGGTGGCGCTGTGGCACCACATCGCCGCTGTCATTGTGGCGGCATTGCTGGTGGGCGGCACCTTCATGGTGATCACGCAGGCCGGCATTCTGACCGCGCGGCGCACCGCAGGCGCCGCCGCACCGCGCGCCGCCGCCGTCATGACGGCCGCCTTTGCCGCCGGCCAGATCCTGGGGCCGCTGTTGGCGTCATGGGCCGCGCACTGGGGCGCGGGGCTGCCGCAGGTGCTGGGCGCGGGCGCGGCGTTGCTGGCGCTATCGGCCTGGGGCTTGGGAAAAGTCACGACAGCCGGCAGCGGTGCTGGGCATAATGCGATCGGCCCCCAAGGCCGTACACATTAGAGAAGAGAAAGAGGAGTCACCCAGCATGAAATCACTGCGCCCCCTGATCGCCGCGTTGGCGGCCGTTGCCGCCTTCAGCGGCGCCGCGCAAGCCCAGACCGCCGACTGGCCCGCCAAACCCATCACGATGATCGTGCCCTACGCGCCGGGCGGCTTTGCCGACACGCGCGTGCGGCTGCTGGCGCGCAAGCTGGGCGAATCGCTGGGCCAGCCCATCGTGGTCGAGAACAAGGCGGGCGCAGGCGGCGTGGTCGGCACCAACCTGATCGCGAAGGCGGCGCCTGACGGCTACACCATCGGCACGGGCAACCTCGCCCCCATGGCGGTGAACCCGTCGCTGATGAAGGAAATGCCGTACAACCCGCAAAAGGACCTGGCCCCGATCATCCTGATCGAGAACAGCCCGCTGGTGCTGAGCGTGAACAATGAACTGCCGGTCAAGACGCTGGCCGACCTGATCGCGCTGGCCAAGAAGGAACCGAACAAGCTGTCGTTTGGCTCGTCGGGCGTGGGCGGCGCGCATCACCTGTCGGGCGAAATGTTCCGTGAGCAGGCCAAGATCGACATCGTGCACGTGCCGTACAAGGGCGGCAGCCTGGCCGCAACCGACCTGATGGGCGGCCACATCTCGATGATGTTCGAAATGGGCTACTCGGCCTTGCCGGCCATCCAGGGCGCCAAGATCCACCCCATTGCCGTCACGTCCGCCAAGCGTCTGGCCGTGTTGCCCGACGTGCCGACGATGGCGGAATCCGGCTTGCCCGGCTTTGAGTCATACAACTGGCAGGGCATCGTCGCCCCGGCCGGTACGCCCGCGCCGATCATTGCCCGCCTGAACAGCGAGTTCAACCGGATTCTGAAAGAGCCGGATGTGCAAAAAGCCATCGCCGACACCGGCAGCCAGGCCGGCGGCGGCACGCCCGAGGAGTTCGCGGCTTTCATCAAGAGCGAAACCGATAAGTGGGCCCACGTCATCAAGGCTGGAAACATCCAGCTTCAATAACCACGAGGAGTCTTCCCATGGCCACCCGATTGCTTGATCTTCTGAAGCTGGACCACCCCATCATCCAGGCGCCCATGGCGGGCGGCGCCACGACGGTGGAGTTGGTGTCTGAAGCATCGAAAGCGGGGGCCTTGGGATCGCTCGGGGCGGCTTACCTGACCGCCGAGCAGATCGAAGCCGCCGTGGACGGCATCCGCGCCCGTACCGCGCGTCCGTTCGCCATCAACCTGTTCGCGTCGGTGCCGGACGTGCCGATGCAGGGCGACGCCAGCCGGATGCTGGCGCTGGTGGCCCGCTACCACGAACAGCTGGGGCTGCCGGCCCCGGCCATGCCCGGCCCGCAGGCCGACCCGCTGCCCGGCCAGATCGACGCCATCCTGCGGCTGCGCCCGGCGGTGTTCAGCTTCACCTTTGGCCGCATTGCGCCGGACGTGCTGGCGCGTTGCCGGGAATTGGGCATCTTGACCGTCGGCACCGCCACGACCGTGCGCGAAGCGGTGGCGCTGGAGCAGGACGGCGTGGATGCCGTCGTCGCCCAGGGCGCAGAAGCTGGCGGGCACCGTGGGACCTTCCTCGATGAATTCGAACAATCGCTGATCGGCACCATGGCGCTGGTGCCCCAAGTGGCGGATGCGGTGTCGATACCGGTGATTGCCTCGGGCGGCATCATGGACGGCCGCGGTATCGCCGCGGCGCTCGCCTTGGGCGCGGACGTTGTTCAAATGGGGACGGCCTTCCTGACGACAGACGAGTGCGGCATCATCGACGCCTATAAGGCGGTGCTGCCGGCGTCCCGGTCCGAGCAATCCCGCCTGACCCGGGCATTTTCCGGCCGGCCGGCGCGGGGGATAGCTAATGCCTTCATGCGCGACGCCGACGCCATCGCCGGCGATATCCTGCCGTATCCCTTGCAGAACGCCCTGACGCGGCCCATGCGCACGGCGGGCGGCAAGGCGGCCAATATCAACGTACTGTCCCTGTGGGCGGGCCAGGGCGCACCGCTGGCCCGGCGCGAATCCACGGCGAACCTGATCCAGCGTCTGGCCCGGGAAACCCAGGCCGCGCAAACGCGCCGCTAGGGGCTCGATCTCTGGCCGCAGCCCCTCGCCCTGGCGCGCCCACGGCGCGGATCAGGGCGGATAGGGGTGGATCAGGGCGGATCTGGGCGCATCACGGCTGATCGGGGCCGGCCGGATTGTCCCTGATGCCGAAAACACTGTTCCACCGGCGGCCTGTCGCGTTGTGATTGCAAAGCGTCGGGCTACAATGGCGCCTCGCCGCTGGGAGCCCGAGTCCGCCTTGGCCCCGGCACCTGAGTAACCGGGCGCTTCCCGCAGCCGCCTGTCTTGCCCCGCCGCATCGGTTTTCCGTCTCGCGAGCCTGCAAGGCAACAGGGCAAGCTCCGCCACCGAAACACCCTTTCGTTGCCCATGCCCGCTCAATCAAGCAGCACCCCGGAATTTGCCCTGCGCCTGGACGGTGTGGCGCTCGGCTACGGTGATTTCACCGTGTTGCGCGACATATCCATGGACGTGCGCGCGGGCCAGGTGGTCGCCATCATGGGCGGCTCTGGCTCGGGCAAGACCACGCTGTTGCGCGCGGCCACTGGCCAGCTCGTCGCCCAGCAGGGCCAGGTAATCGCGTTTGGGCAGGACATCGCCCGCGCCACGCCCGACGAACTGCAATCCCTGCGCAAGCGCATGGGCGTGCTGTTCCAGCAGGGCGCGCTGTTCACCGACCTGAACGTCTTCGAAAACGTGGCGTTTCCGCTGCGTGAGCACACCAAGCTGACCGAAGCCGACGTCACCGACCGCGTGCTGGACAAACTTGACGCGGTTGGCCTGCGCGCCGCCGCGCACCTGAAGGTGTCCGAAATCTCTGGCGGCATGGCGCGCCGCGTGGCGCTCGCCCGCGCCGTCGTGCTGGAACCCGAACTCATTCTGTACGACGAGCCGTTCGCCGGGCTGGACCCGATCTCGCTGGGCATCACCGCCAATCTGATCCGCAACCTGGCCGATCGCCTGGGCTGCGCGTCGGTGCTGATCACCCACGACGTCCAGGAATCTTTCGCCATTGCCGACCGGGTGTATCTGGTCGGGCAGGGCAAGCTGGCCGCCTCGGGCACGCCCGAAACGCTGTCGGCGTCGCAAGACCCGTATGTTCAGCAGTTCCTGAAAGGCGAACCCGACGGCCCGGTCGCGTTCCAGTACCCCGAAACGCCCGCTTTTCAAAAGTGGCTTTCCGCACAGAAAGGGCGCAAAACATGAGCGGTTCCAACAACGCCATTGGCGCAATGGGCGGCTGGGTGCGCAAGCAAGTCGGCGGCATCGGCTACTTCACCCGGTTCTTTGGCGGCATGCTGGCGCGCAGCGGCATCGTGTTCTCGCGGCCGCGCCTGGTGTCGCAACAAGTTCACTTCATCGGCAACTACTCGCTGCTCATCATTGCCGTGTCCGGCATGTTCGTGGGCTTCGTGCTGGGGCTGCAAGGCTATTACACGCTGAACCGCTACGGCTCCGAAGAAGCGCTGGGCCTGCTGGTTGCGCTGTCGCTGGTGCGTGAACTGGGCCCCGTCGTGACGGCGCTGCTGTTTGCCGGCCGCGCCGGCACCTCGCTGACCGCAGAAATCGGTTTGATGAAAGCGGGCGAACAACTGTCGGCCATGGAAGTCATGGCCGTCGACCCCATTCGCCGCGTGCTGGTGCCGCGCCTGTGGGGCGGCATCATCGCCATGCCCATTCTGGCGGCGGTGTTCTCGATGGTGGGCATTCTGGGCGGCTGGGTCGTCGGCGTCGTGATGATCGGCGTGGACGCGGGCGCCTTCTGGTCGCAGATGCAAAGCGGCGTGGATGTCTGGAACGACGTGGCCAACGGCGTCATCAAGAGCGTGGTGTTCGGCATCACCGTCACGCTGGTTGCGCTTTACGAAGGCTGGCAAGCCAAGCCCACGCCCGAAGGCGTGGCGCGCGCCACCACGCGCACCGTGGTGGTGGGTTCCCTGGCGGTACTTGGGCTGGACTTCCTGCTCACCGCCTTGATGTTTGGAAATTGAAACGGATCGATCATGTCACGCGAAAAAACCGACTTCTGGGTAGGCCTGTTTGTACTGCTGGGCGCGGTCGCGCTGGTGTTCCTGGCGTTGCGGGCTGGCAACCTCAGCACCTTTTCCTTCGCCCCGACCTATACCTTATCGGCCAACTTCGATAATGTAGGCGGCCTCAAGCCGCGCGCCGCGGTGAAAAGCGCCGGCGTCGTGGTGGGCCGCGTGTCCAGCATTACGTTCGACGACAAGACCTTCCAGGCCGTCGTCTCGGTGAATCTGGAAAAGGCCTATCAGTTCCCCAAGGACACGTCGGCGTCGATTCTCACGTCGGGTCTGCTGGGCGAACAGTACCTGGGCCTGACGGCGGGCAGCGAAGAAGAGAACTTTACCGACGGCGGAAAAATCCGCTATACACAGAGCGCGGTTGTGCTGGAACAGCTGATCAGCCAGTTCCTGTATGGCTCCGCCGAGAAGCAAGGGGCGTCGTCCGAGCCCGCAAAAGCACCAAATTAAAGACGATGCGAAAGACGCCGTAACAGGCCTCGCTTCGCCTTCGCAATATCATAAGAATCGTTGATAGGGATGTCCTGATCATGAACAAGAACGCACTTTCCCGAATTGCCACCATCGCGGCGGCGGGTGCCCTGATGGCCGGCTGCGCCGCGCCGCAGAACCCCGATCCGCGCGATCCGTGGGAAGGCTTCAACCGGGGCGTCTACAAGTTCAACGACACGGTCGACCGCGCAGTGTTCAAGCCGGTGGCTCAGGCCTATACCTTCGTCACGCCGCAGCCCGTGCGCAGCTGTGTGCACAACATCTTCAGCAACATGACCGACCTCTGGTCAGGCACGAACAGCTTCCTGCAAGGCCGCGGGCACGACTTCGTGAACACGCTGGGCCGCTTCCTGTTCAACACCACCATGGGCGTGGGCGGCTGCTTTGACGTTGCCTCGGCCAACGGCGCGCGCAAGATCCCGAACGACTTCGGCACGACCCTGGGCGTGTGGGGCTTCAGCCAAGGCCCGTACCTGGTGCTGCCGTTCTTCGGTTCGTCGACGGTACGTGACGGCGCGGGCCTGGTCGGCGACTTCGCCGGCACCACCTACGGCTACATGGGCATCGACTCCATCGACAACGTGCGCCTGCGCAACTCGTTGTGGGGCCTGCGTCTGGTCGACACCCGCGCCAGCCTGCTGAACGCCACCGACACCATCGACCGCGTGGCGCTCGACCCGTACAGCTTCATCCGCGACGCGTATCTGCAACGCCGCAACGCCATGGTCCTGGGCCAGCGCGTGAACGACGAAGATGCGCTGCCCAACTACGAAGACGACGAGGGCGATGCCCCTGCCGCCGGCAAGGCCGCCCCCGTGCCTGCGCCCGCCACCAAGTAAGCTGTGGCTTGCGTTCATCGGTACAGTAAGGAGTTTTAATGCGATTTGCTTTTGTTTCCCTGTTGCAGCGCCTGACTTTCGCAGGCCTCGTCGGCCTTGCCGCCGCCAGCGCCGCACAGGCCAAACCCGACCCCAACGGCCCGCCTGACCAATTCGTCGTCGCGACCGCCAACGAAGCGCTGGACGTGCTCAAAGCCGACGGGTCCGTCAAAGCCGGCAACACCGCGCGCATCAACGAAGTCGTCAACCAGCACATCCTGCCGTACGTCAACTTCCAGAAGACGACGCGCCTGGCCGCTGGCCGCTACTGGCGCCAGGCTTCCGATCCGCAAAAGACGGCGCTGGCCGACGCGTTTCGCGGCACGCTGGTGCGTACCTACAGCGGCGCGCTGACCCGCGTCACGCCCAGCACCACGGTCAAGGCGTTGCCGTTCCGTGGCGACCCCAAGGCCGACGACGTCGTCGTTCGCACGCTGATCAGCCAGGGCAACGGCCAGCCGACGGGCGTGGACTACCGCCTGGAAAAAACGCCGCAAGGCTGGAAGATCTACGACATGAACGTCGAAGGCATCTGGCTGATCGAGAACTACCGCAACCAGTTCGCGCAGCAGATCAACCAGAACGGTATCGACGGCCTGATCAAGGCGCTGAACCAGCGCAATCAGTAATTCCGCGGTTCCGGCTGCTTCCGGCCCGGCGCGCCCTTCAAGGCCCGCCGGGCCGATTATTTCGGGGACGGATAACACCCGACTCCCACACGGCTCCCGGGGCCATAGGCGCTTGCCGTCACGGCGCGCTTATATAATGATCAATTCGCTCTTTTCCGGGCATCCCCCCGCCGTCATGTCAGCCGTCAGTCTCGAAAACGTCTCCAAGATCTACTCGCCGCGCACCCGCGGCTGGCAGAAGCTGCTCGGGCGCACGCCCGCCCCCGGCTTCCAGGCGCTGGACAACGTCAGCCTGAACATCGAGCACGGCGAGTTCTTCGGCCTGCTCGGCCCCAATGGCGCGGGCAAAACCACACTGATCTCGATTCTTGCCGGCCTGGCCCATGCCACGTCTGGCCGCGCGAGCGTCTGTGGATACGACGTCGTGTCCGACTACAAGTCGGCACGGCGTGCGCTGGGCGTCGTGCCGCAAGAGCTGGTCTACGACCCGTTCTTCACCGTGCGCGAAACGCTGCGCATCCAGTCCGGCTACTTCGGCCTGCGCAACAACGATGACTGGATCGACGAGATCCTGTTCAACCTGGGCCTGGCCGACAAGGCCAACAACAACATGCGCGCGCTGTCTGGCGGCATGAAGCGCCGCGTGCTGGTGGCGCAGGCGCTGGTGCACCGCCCGCCGGTCATCGTGCTGGACGAGCCCACCGCGGGCGTGGATGTCGACTTGCGCCGCACGCTGTGGGAATTCATTTCGCGCCTGAACAAGGCCGGCCACACCATCATGCTGACCACGCACTACCTGGAAGAAGCGGAAGCCCTGTGCGGCCGCATCGCCATGCTCAAGCGCGGCCGCGTCGTGGCGCTGGACACCACGCAGGCGCTGATGGCCCGCGTCGGCGGCGTCGACCTGGAAGACGCGTTCGTGCGCATCATGCACCAAGGCGACGAACCCGCCGAGCCCGCCCTGCAACCTGAAGAGATTTCGTCATGACGCCGCCCATCGCGACCGCCAGCCAACCGCTGGTGCAGCCCCGCCTGGACGCGGGCTCCGGCTTTCCGACCCTGCTGCGCAAGGAATTGCTGCGCTTCTGGAAGGTCGGTTTTCAGACCATTGCCGCGCCCGTCATCACGGCGCTGCTGTACCTGCTGGTCTTTGCGCATGTGCTGGAAGGGCGCTTGATGGTCTATGGCACCGTGCCGTACACCGCGTTCCTGATCCCCGGCCTCATGATGATGAGCATGCTGCAGAACGCATTCGCCAACCCGTCTTCATCACTGATCCAAAGCCGCATCACGGGCAATCTCGTCTTCATGCTGCTGCCGCCGCTGTCGCACCGCGACATCTTCGGCGCCTTCGTGCTGGCGGCCGTGGTGCGCGGCCTTACCGTTGGCCTGTTCGTGTGGTTCGTGGCGCTGTGCTTTGTGTCGCTGGTGCCCGAAAACCCGCTGTGGCTGCTGGTCTTCGCGGTGCTGTCCTGCGGCATCATGGCCGTGCTGGGCGTGGTCGCGGGCCTGTGGTCTGAAAAGTTCGACCAGCTGGCCGCCTTCCAGAATTTCCTGATCATGCCCGCGACCTTCCTGTCCGGCGTGTTCTATTCCATTCACACCTTGCCGCCTTTCTGGCAAAGCGTGTCCCACTGGAACCCCATCTTCTACGCCATCGACGGCTTCCGCTACGGATTCTTCTCGGTGTCGGACGTCTCGCCGTGGCGCAGCCTGGCAGTCGTGACGGGGGTGTTCCTGGCGCTATCGCTTTATGCACTGCGGCTTCTGGCCAGCGGCTACAAACTCAGGAATTGACGTCCATGCTTCCCACTCCCGCGCAAGTCCGCCAATACATCGCGGACGGCCTGTCCTGTGAACATCTTGACGTGCAAGGCGACGGTTCGCATTTCGATGCCGTCATCGTCAGCGCCGCCTTCGAAGGCAAGCGCCTGATCCAGCGCCATCAACTGGTTTACGCCGCCTTGGGCGACCGCATGAAGGCCGAAATCCATGCCTTGTCGATGCGCACACTGACGCCGGATGAATACCAGCAAGCAGGCAAGTGATGGATAAGCTCCGCATCACCGGCGGCGCGCAGCTGCACGGCGAGATCTCGATTTCGGGCGCGAAGAATTCGGCCTTGCCGATTCTGTGCGCCGGCTTGCTGACCGCCGATGTGCTGACGCTGGCCAACGTGCCGCACCTGAATGACACGGCCACCATGCTGCGCCTGTTGGGCCGCATGGGCGTGCGCGCCGAGCGCGGCACGGATGGCGTCGTCATGTTGCAGGCCGACCGCGTCGACAATCTGGAAGCCCCGTACGACCTGGTCAAGACGATGCGCGCATCGATCCTGGTGCTGGGCCCGCTGCTGGCCCGCTTCGGCGAAGCGCGCGTGAGCCTGCCGGGCGGCTGCACCATCGGCCAGCGGCCGGTGGACCAGCACATCAAGGGCCTGGCCGCGCTGGGCGCCGAGATCAGCATCGAACACGGCTTCGTGGTCGCGCGCGCCAAGCGCCTGAAGGGCGCGTCCATCCGCACCGACATGGTCACCGTCACCGGCACTGAAAACCTGCTGATGGCCGCCGTGCTGGCCGACGGCCAGACCGTGCTGGAAAACGCCGCGCGCGAACCCGAAGTGGTGGACCTGGCCGAACTGCTCATCAAGATGGGCGCCCGCATCCAGGGCCACGGCACCGACCGCATCGTGATCGACGGCGTTGAACGCCTGCACGGCGCGGAACATCGCGTCATTTCCGACCGCATCGAAGCCGGCACGTTCCTGTGCGCGGTGGGCGCGGCGGGCGGCGACATCCTGCTGAAGAACACCGACCCCGTCATCCTGGGCGCCACGCTGGACAAGCTGGTTGAAGCCGGCCTTACCATCGAAACCGGCCCCGACTGGATTCGCGGCGCCATGTCCACGCGCCCCAAGGCCGTGGGCTTGCGCACACATGAATACCCGGGTTTCGCCACCGACATGCAAGCCCAGGTCATGGCGTTGAACGCCGTGGCCGATGGCACGTCAGTGATTGTTGAGACCATCTTCGAAAACCGCTACATGCACGTGCAGGAACTGCGCCGCATGGGCGCCGATATCGACATCGACGGCCACACCGCGATTGTGCGCGGCGTGAAGCGCCTGTCTGGCGCCACCGTCATGGCCACCGACCTGCGCGCCTCCGCCAGCCTCGTCATCGCCGGCCTGGCCGCCGACGGCGATACGCTGGTCGACCGCATCTACCATCTGGATCGGGGTTACGACCAGATGGAAGTCAAACTGCGCGCCCTGGGCGCGAACATCCAACGCGTTACCGCCAAGGAACAGGCATGAAAAGTAATAGCCCCCACGCTGCGCCTTCGGCTTGCTGCCCCCCGAGGGGGCCCGTTCATTTTGAGGCGGCTCTGCAATGAACGATGCCACGACGAAACCCCTGACCCTGGCACTGTCCAAGGGCCGGATTTTTGAAGAAACCATGCCGCTGCTGGCTGAAGCCGGCATCGAAGTAACCGAGAGCCCCGAAAGCTCGCGCAAACTGATCCTGCCGACCAGCGACCCTGGCCTGCGCCTGATCATCGTGCGCGCCTCCGACGTGCCGACCTACGTGCAGTACGGCGCGGCCGACCTGGGCATCGCGGGCAAAGACGTGCTGATCGAGCACGCCAAGGAACAGCCCGGCGGCCTGTATCAGCCCATCGACCTGAACATCGCCAAGTGCCGCCTGGCCGTGGCCGTGCGCAACGGCTTTGACTATGAAGGCGCCGTGCACCAAGGCGCACGCCTGCGCGTGGCCACGAAGTACGTGCACTCAGCCCGTGAACACTTTGCGGCAAAGGGTGTGTACGTGGACATCATCAAGCTGTATGGTTCGATGGAACTGGCGCCGCTCGTGGGCTTGGCCGACTGCATCGTGGACTTGGTGTCCACCGGCGGCACGCTGCGCGCCAATGACCTGGTCGCGGTGGAAGACGTCATGCCGATCTCATCGCGCCTGATCGTCAACCAGGCCGCACTGAAGACCCGCGGCGCCCGCCTGCAACCCTTGCTGGACGCCTTCGAAAGAGCCGCCTCCCGCAACGCCTGACCCCCGCCCGCCGCGATGCCGCGGCGGCCGCTTTCTGCTTTGCTCCATGACGCCATGGCCCTGATCAATCGTCTCGACTCCCGCGATCCCGGATTCAAATCCGCCCTGTCCAAGCTGCTGGCCTTCGAGGCCGCCGAGGACGAGTCCATCGACCGCGCCGCCGCCGGCATTCTGGCCGACGTGCGCACCCGCGGCGACGCCGCGCTGGTGGAATACACGCAGCGCTTTGACCGCATGCCCGCCGCATCGGCCGACACGCTGGAAATTCCCAAGGCCGACTGGCATGCCGCGCTGGCCGCGCTGCCCGCCGCCACGCGCAACGCGCTGGAAGCCGCCGCCGACCGCGTGCGCAGCTACCACGAACGCCAGCGCGCCGAGACCTGGACATACACCGACGCCGAAGGCACCTTGCTGGGCCAGCAGGTCACGCCGCTTGACCGCGTGGGCCTGTACGTGCCGGGCGGCAAGGCCGCGTACCCGTCGTCAGTGCTGATGAACGCCATTCCGGCAAAGGTCGCGGGCGTGCCTGAATTGATCATGGTCACGCCCACGCCCGACGGCGTGCGCAACCCCATCGTGCTGGCCGCGGCCGCCATTGGCGGCGTGGACCGCGTGTTCGCCATCGGCGGCGCGCAAGCCGTGGGCGCGCTGGCCTATGGCACCGATACCGTTCCCGCCGTGGACAAGATTGTCGGCCCGGGCAACGCCTACGTCGCCGCCGCCAAGCGCCGCGTGTTCGGCGTGGTGGGCATCGACATGATCGCCGGCCCCAGCGAAATTCTGGTCATCTGTGACGGCAAGACGCCGGCCGACTGGATCGCCATGGACTTGTTCTCGCAAGCCGAGCACGACGAACTGGCGCAATCCATCCTGCTGTGCCCGGACGCCGCCTTCATTGAAGAAGTGGAAGCCGCCATCGCACGCCTGTTGCCCACGATGCCGCGCGCCGACATTCTGCGCGTCAGCCTGGCCAACCGCGGCGCGCTGATCCAGGTCCAAAGCCTGGAAGAAGCCTGCGAGATCGCCAACGACATCGCCCCCGAGCACTTGGAAATTTCCACCGAACAACCCGAAATCTGGACGGCCAAGATCCGCCACGCTGGCGCGATTTTCATGGGCCGCTTCAGCTCGGAATCGCTGGGCGATTACTGCGCGGGTCCCAACCACGTGCTGCCCACGTCGCGCACGGCCCGCTTTTCGTCGCCGCTGGGCGTGTACGACTTCCAGAAGCGTTCGAGCCTGATCCAGGTTTCGCACCAAGGCGCGCAAACGCTGGGCCGCATCGCCGCCGAACTGGCGCTGGGCGAGGGCCTGCAAGCCCACGCCGCCAGCGCCCAGTACCGGATCGACAAGCCATGAGCGCGGCCCCGGCGGCAGACGTCGCTGGCCGCATCCAGGGCACGGTTCGCGCCGACATCCGCGAACTGGCCGCGTACCCGGTCGCCCACGCTGAAGGCTGTATCAAGCTGGACGCGATGGAATGCCCGTACGAGCTGCCAGAAGTGGTGCGCGACGACATCGCGCGCGYCGTGCGCGACACGCCGCTGAACCGCTATCCCGCCGCCGACCTCACCGCCTTGCAACAGGCGGTGAAGGCCGGCTTTGGCGTACCGGACGCGGCCGACGTGCTGTTTGGCAACGGCTCTGACGAGCTCATCCACATCATCGTGCAGGCGTGCTGCGAACCCGGCGACGTGGTGATGTCACCGTGGCCGTCGTTCGTCTATTTCGATATGGCGGCGCGCTTCGATCACGCCCGTTTCGTGGGCGTGCCGCTGACCGCCGACCTGGCGCTGGATCTGCCGGCCATGCTGGCCGCCATCCGCGAACACCAGCCCAAGGTGGTGTTCCTGGCGGTGCCCAACAACCCCACGGGCGGGATCTGGTCCGACGCCGACGTGCAGGCGATCGTCAACGCCGCGCCCGGCCTGGTGGTGCTGGACGAGGCCTATCAGCCCTTTGCCGACCGCAGCTGGATGCCCGAGGTGCTGGACGCATCCAACGTCGTCGTCATGCGCACGGTGTCCAAGATTGGCCTGGCGGGCCTGCGCTTCGGCTATCTGGCCGGCCACCCCGCCTGGATCGCCGAACTGAACAAGGTGCGCCCGCCCTACAACCTGGACGTGCTGACGCAAGCCACGCTGATGACGGTGCTGCGCCACAAGAACGTGCTGGACGAGCAGGCTGCGCGCCTGCGCGCCGACCGCGCACCGCTGGCCGCCGCATTGGCCGCCTTGCCCGGCGTCAGGGTATTCCCTTCCGCCGGCAACTTCGTACTCGCCCGCTTTTCCGGCAAGCTGGACGGCAACGCCGTGCATCTTGCGCTGAAAACGCGCAAAATATTGATTCGTAACTTCTCCAACGCCCATCCGCTCCTGGCGAACTGCCTGCGCATCTCGGTGGGCGCCCCGGCCGAGAACGCCGCCTTGCTGGCTGCCTTGCAAGAGATTTTGAGTGCTTAACATGCGTACCGCAGAAATCACCCGCAACACCAACGAAACCCGCATCCGCGTGGCCATCAACATTGATGGCACCGGCAAGCAGACCATCGACACGGGCGTGCCCTTCCTGGACCACATGCTGGACCAGATCGCGCGCCACGGCCTGATCGACCTGGACATCAAGGCCGAGGGCGACCTGCACATCGATGCGCATCACACGGTGGAAGACGTGGGTATCACGCTGGGCATGGCGATCGCCAAGGCCGTGGGCACCAAGGCCGGCCTGCGCCGCTACGGCCACGCCTACGTGCCGCTGGACGAAGCGCTGTCGCGCGTCGTGGTGGACTTCTCGGGCCGCCCCGGCCTGGAATATCACATCCCGTTCACCCGCGCCCACATCGGCAATTTCGATGTCGACCTGACGCGTGAATTCTTCCAGGGCCTGGTCAACCACGCGCTGATCACGCTGCACATCGACAACCTGCGCGGTTTCAACGCCCACCACCAGGCCGAAACCGTGTTCAAGGCCTGTGGCCGCGCGCTGCGCATGGCCATGGAAGTCGACCCGCGCATGGGCGATGTCGTGCCCTCGACCAAAGGCGTGCTGTGACGTTCCGTTCACTCCCGTCCGCGTAATCCTCGCACCAGGCAGAAAGAAGTGACCACTATCGCCATCGTCGACTATGGAATGGGCAATTTCCACTCCGTCGCACGCGCCTTGACGTTCGCCGCCCCCGATGCGGACATCCGCATCTGCAACCAGCCCCAAGACATCGACGCCGCTGACCGCGTGGTGTTTCCCGGGCAGGGCGCCATGGCGGACTGCATGCGCACCCTGAATGAATCCGGCCTGCGCGAAGCCGTCGTGCGCGCCGCCCGCAACAAGCCCCTGCTGGGCGTGTGTGTGGGCGAGCAGATGCTGTTCGACTCGTCTGAAGAAGGCGGCACGTCGTGCCTGGGCCTGTTCCCCGGCGTCGTGCGCCGCTTTTCAGGCCCGCGCTTTGCCGACCTGATCCCCGCCGACGACGAAGCCTGCCTGGCCGACACCGGCGCCGCAGGCCTGGCCGACACCCGCCCCGAACGCCTGAAAGTTCCGCACATGGGATGGAACAAAGTGCGCCAGACGCGCTCTCATCCCATCTGGGACGGCATTCCGGACGACACGCATTTCTATTTCGTCCATAGTTATTACGCCGATCCGGATGATTCCGGCCTGATTGTTGGTGAAACCGATTATGGCGTCGCCTTTACCTGCGCAGTGGCGGCAGCTAACATTTTCGCGGTGCAGTTCCACCCCGAAAAGAGCGCCGAACACGGTTTGCGCCTGTATCGCAATTTTGTAGACTGGCAGCCGTAGGCCTCGCGTCCACGTGCTCCAGCCCATTCAACCCCTCTTTCTTTTTTGCTGCCCACCATGCTGCTGATCCCCGCCATCGATCTCAAAGACGGGCGCTGCGTGCGCCTGCGCCAGGGTGACCTGGACGATGCAACGGTGTTCTCCGAAGACCCCGCCGCCATGGCCACCCGTTGGCTCGACCAAGGCGCGCGCCGCCTGCATCTGGTCGACTTGAACGGCGCCGTTGCCGGCAAGCCGAAGAACGAAGCGCCCATCAAGGCCATTCTGGACGCTGTCGGCGACGACATCCCCGTCCAGATCGGCGGCGGCATTCGCGACCTCGACACCATCGAACGCTACCTTGACGCCGGCATCTCCTACGTGATCATCGGCACCGCCGCGGTCAAGAACCCGGGCTTCCTGCAAGACGCCTGCGGCGCTTTCCCCGGCCAGATCATCGTTGGCCTGGACGCCCGCGACGGCAAGATCGCCACCGACGGCTGGAGCAAGCTGACCCGCCACGACGTGCTGGATCTGGCCAAGAAGTTCGAAGACTACGGCTGCGAAGCCATTATCTACACCGACATCGGCCGTGACGGCATGCTGTCGGGCGTCAACGTCGAAGCCACGGTGCGCCTGGCCCAACACGTGCGCATTCCCGTGTACGCCTCGGGCGGCATCGCCGGCATCCAGGACATCGAAGCCCTGTGCGCCGTCGAAGAAGAGGGCGTCGAAGGCGCCATTCTGGGCCGCAGCATCTACGAAGGCACGCTCGACTTCCAGGCAGCCCAGGCTCGCGCCGACGAATTGGCAAAATGACCACCTCCAGCAGCACCCCCGGGGCCGGCGCGCCCGTTCAAAGCGCGCTGACCCGCCGCATCATTCCCTGCCTTGACGTGACCGCAGGCCGCGTCGTCAAGGGCGTGAACTTCGTCAACCTGCTCGACGCGGGCGACCCCGTCGAGATCGCCCGCCGCTACAACGAGCAGGGCGCAGACGAGCTCACGTTCCTGGACATCACCGCGACCAGCGACGGCCGCGATCTGATCCTGCCCATCATCGAGCAGGTGGCGTCGCAAGTCTTCATCCCGCTGACGGTGGGTGGCGGCGTGCGCCAGGTGTCGGACATCCAGCGTCTGCTGAATGCCGGCGCCGACAAGATCAGCATCAACAGCGCCGCCGTGGCCAATCCGGAGCTGGTTCGCGCCGCCTCCGATTACCACGGCTCGCAATGCGTGGTGGTCGCCATCGACGCGCGCCGCGTGTCGGCGGCGGGCGAACCCGCGCGCTGGGAAGTCTTCACGCACGGCGGCCGCAAGGCGACCGGGCTGGACGCCGTGGCGTGGGCGCGCCGCATGGCCGCCTATGGCGCGGGTGAAATTCTGCTGACCAGCATGGACCGCGACGGCACCAAGTCGGGCTTCGACCTGGAACTGACGCGCGCGGTGTCGGACGCCGTGCCCGTGCCCGTCATCGCCTCGGGCGGCGTGGGCAACCTGCAGCACCTGGCCGATGGCGTCACCACCGGCCGCGCCAGCGCCGTGCTGGCCGCCAGCATCTTCCACTTCGGCCAACACACCGTTGGCGAATGCAAGCGCTTCATGGCCGAGCAAGGCATTGCCGTAAGACTGGATACCTGAACATGAGCACTGAACCCGCCTGGATGGCCGACGTCGTCTTCGACGAAAACGGCCTGATCCCCGCCATCGCCCAAGACGCCGAAAACGGCCAGATCATGATGGTGGCCTGGATGAACCGCGAAGCGCTCGCCGAAACCGCCGCCACCGGGCGCGCCGTGTATTTCTCGCGGTCGCGCAAACGCCTGTGGCGCAAGGGCGAGGAATCCGGCCACATCCAGGAAGTGCATGAACTGCGCCTGGACTGTGACGGCGACGTCATCTTGCTGAAAATCCACCAGGAAGGCGGCATTGCCTGCCACACCGGCCGCGCCAGCTGCTTTTACCGCCGCCTTGAAGGCCAGACGGACCAGGCGTCGTGGGTAACGGTGGACCCGGTGCTCAAAGACCCGGAAATGATCTACAAATGACCGATCAAACCCTTAGCGCCGCCGACATCCTGGCGCGCATCGCCGACACGCTGGAAACCCGCCGCCCGGAAAATGGCGGCGACCCCACGGCCTCGTATTCCGCCAAGCTGCTGGCCAAAGGCCCCGATTCCTTCCTGAAGAAGATCGGCGAAGAAGCCACGGAACTGGTCATGGCCGCGAAAGACGGCGTGCCGGACCGCATCGTCAGCGAAACCGCCGACCTGTGGTTCCACTGCCTGGTCGCGCTGACGCACTTCAACCTGCGGCCGGAAGACGTGCTGGCCGAACTGGCCCGCCGCGAAGGCCTGTCGGGCCTGGCGGAAAAGGCCAGCCGCCCCAAAGACTGACCACGGAGCCCGGAAACATGAGCGACAACTGTCTTTTCTGCAAGATCGCCGCTGGCGACATCCCGTCCAAGAAGGTCTACGAGGACGAGGACTTTGTTGCATTCCACGATATCAATCCGGCAGCACCGGTACATTTGCTGCTGATCCCTCGACGTCATGTCACATCCATGCAGGATATTACGGGCGAGGACGCAGGTTGGTTGGGTAGAATGATGTCGTTGGCGCCGCGGCTAGCAGCCGAAAACGGTTGCCGTCCGGGCCCTGATGGCGGATTTCGCATCATGATCAACTCTGGCGTCGAAGGCGGCCAGGAAGTCCCGCATCTGCATTTCCACATCATTGGCGGCTCGCGACCCTGGAAAGGACGCGTGGCCCCCACCGCGTAATTCGGAGAAACATCATGGGTAGTTTCAGCATTTGGCATTGGTTGGTCGTTCTGGTCATCGTGGCGCTGATTTTCGGCACCAAGAAACTGCGCAACATCGGCTCGGACCTGGGCGGCGCAGTGAAGGGTTTCAAGGAAGGCATGAAGGACGCCAACGGCGAAAAGCCGGCTGACCCGATCGCGCAGCAGCGCGTGTCCGGCGAAACCATCGACGTGCAGGCCAAGGAAAAGACCAACTCCTGAGCTCCCGCTCGTCTCCCGGGCCAGCCCTGAACGGGCCGGCCCTTATTGCTTCAATTCCCGAGCGGCCGTCGAATGTTTGATGTCAGCCTCACTGAACTGATGGTGATCGGCGTCGTCGCCTTGATCGTCATTGGCCCCGAACGCCTGCCCAAAGTAGCCCGCACCGTCGGCCACCTGCTTGGGCGCGCGCAGCGTTACGTCAACGACGTGAAGTCCGATATCCAGCGCGAAATCGAACTCGATGAACTGCGCAAGTTCAAAACCGAAATGGAAGACGCCGCGCAAGGTGTGCAGCAATCGCTGAACGACACGCATGCGTCGCTGCAAGAACCCGTGCAGCAATTCCGCGCCGAACTCGACGAAGTGGCCCGTGAAGCCAGCGGCAAGGCCGCGCCGGTGATCGTGGGTGACGCGTCAGTCGGGGACGCCTTTGCCGGGGACGCCTCAGTCGGTAACGCCTCCACCGCCCCCGCCGAAGCCGCCCGCACCATCGCGCCGCCAGGGCAGAATCACAGCCTGGATCTGGACCTGCCTGCCGTATCCGAACCCCGCCCCGCTGCCATCTCGGCTTCGGCTGCCGCTCCGGCTACCGTCCGGGCGTCCGCGACGGGTCCGGTTCACGGGCCCGTTATCGCGCCGGCCGCATCCCAACAACCCGCCCCGGCGCCTCGCGCGCCCCAGGCTGACGACGCTGCGCTCGCCGCCAAGCCCGTCCCGCCCTCCGGAACACCGACGTGACCCAGGACGCCTCCCAAGAAGAAGGCCAGCAAGAGACCTTCATCTCTCACCTGGTTGAATTGCGCACCCGTCTGCTGCGCGCCGTAGGCGCCGTGGTGGCTGTGTTCATTGTGCTGTTCATCTACCCGGGCGCATCGGCCATCTATGACGTGCTGGCGGCGCCCATGCTGGCCTCGCTGCCCGAAGGCACGCGCATGATCGCCACCGGCGTCATCACGCCGTTCATGGTGCCCGTCAAGGTCACGATGATGGCCGCCTTCATCGTGGCGCTGCCCGTCGTGCTGTACCAGGCCTGGGCCTTTGTTGCGCCCGGCCTGTACCGCCACGAAAAGCGCCTGGCGCTGCCGCTGATCATCTCCAGCACCTTCCTGTTCATCGCGGGCATGGCGTTCTGCTATTTCGTGGTGTTCCGCACGGTGTTCCACTTCATCGCCACGTTCGCGCCGCAATCCATCACGCCGGCGCCGGACATCGAGGCCTATCTGAGCTTCGTGATGACGATGTTCATGGCCTTCGGCATCACCTTCGAAGTGCCGGTGGCCGTGGTGTTGCTGGTGAAGATGGGCATTGTTGAACTGTCCAAGCTGAGGTCGGCGCGAGGCTATGTCGTGGTCGGCGCCTTCATCATCGCCGCCGTGGTCACGCCGCCCGATGTGGTCAGCCAGTTCATGCTGGCCGTGCCGCTGTGCCTGCTGTACGAAGTGGGGCTGATCTGCGCCCGCATGGTGCAGCCCAAGGCGGGCGCGGCTGAAGAGGCCGGTTCCGATTCGCTGACCGAGCGCCATTAAGACAGCCCCGGCCGTCACCGCGACGGCCAATATAGGACTGTTTCACTCTTGCCGGGACATGGCTGCAAACCTACATTGCAGACATGTCCCTCGCCAAAAGACTGCGCGCCCTGATGCGGTGGCGCGGTATCCATAGCCAGAACCAGCTCGCACGCATTTCCAGCGTGCCGCAGTCCTGCATTCACCGCATCCTTACTCGTGCCGATGGCTACTCGCCGTCTCGCGCCACGTTGATACGCCTGGCCGCCGCGCTGGATACCAGCGTGCCGTGGCTGTCAGACGGCGTCATCAGCGCGGTCGAGCCGCATGGGGTGCCACATGCTGTGCCACATGCGGTGCCACATGCGGTGCCACTCGGGGCGCCACATGCGGTGTCGCACGGTTCGCCACACGGTGTGCCACGCACTGATACCGCCATGCAAGCGGACAGGGGCGCGGCGGCGCATGCGTTCATACACACGGCAGTACCCGCGTCCGCCCCGGAGGTCGATGGCTATTGCGCCGAAATATGCGTGTTGCTGCGCCAGCAACCTGACAGCACCAAGAAGACCGTGCTGTCGATGGTGCGCTTGATGGTCGACAGCCAGGCGACGGGCGCAAGTTCGCAGGCCTTGAATTCGCTCGCCTCTTCTTAGCGCGGCTTCAAGGGGCTGAACGGGCCTTCATAGACCCTCATAGACCTTCCTAGGCCTTCACAGGCGAATCCGGTTCAGCGCGGCTTACCCGGCCGCGTGCCCACCACCACCGTCATGTCCTGCGGCTTGCCTGAACGCAGAATTCCCAGCGTGGCGCGCTGGCCCGGGGGCAGCTGCGCAATCTCGGCCAACAGCTGGGCCGTGTCGGCCATGCGTTTGCCATTGACGCTTTGCACGATATCGCCCACGCGCATGCCGCTGCGCGCGGCAGGGCCGTCGCGCATCACGCCCGCGATAATCGCGCCCTTGGCGTCACCGCCCAGCCCGAATGCGCGCGCCAGTTCCGGCGTGACGTCTTGCGGCTCCACGCCCAACCAGCCACGCTTGACGCCACCCGTCTTGACGATTTCGTCCATGACCTTGCGCGCAATCTCCACCGGTGTCGCAAAGCCAATGCCCATCGACCCGCCCGATTCCGAGTAGATCGCCGTGTTGATGCCGACGAGGTTGCCTTCCGCATCCACCAGCGCGCCACCCGAGTTGCCCGGGTTGATGGCTGCATCCGTCTGAATGAAGTTCTCGTACGTGTTCAAGCCCAGCCCATTGCGGCCCAGCGCCGACACAATGCCTTGCGTGGTGGTTTGCCCCACGCCAAACGGATTGCCAATGGCCAGCACCACATCGCCCACGCGCAAGCCGCGGTCAGCAGCCAGCGCAGCGGCGGGCAGGGTGCGCAACGAGGCCAGCTTCAGCACGGCCAGGTCAGTGTCAGGGTCGGCGCCCACCACCTTGGCGGTGTMGCGGCGGCCATCGCTCAAGGCCACTTCAATGGCGTCGGCCGCCTGCACCACGTGATAGTTGGTCAGCACATGGCCGTCCTGGCTCACGATAACGCCGGACCCCAGGCTGGTCGTGGCCTCGCGCCGGCTCACGCCCGGCAACTGGCCAAACAGCTGGCGCAGCACCGGATCATCCGGCAGCGGGATCAGTGGCACATTGACGTGCTTGGTGGTGTAGACGTTCACGACAGAAGGCGCGGCGCGAGCCACCCCATCCGCATAAGACACCGGGCCCGTCCCCGTGCCTGCGGCCGGCCGCGAGGCCGCCGCCACCGCGGCAGGCGCCGCACCCGGCACGGCCAGGCGCAGCAGGTCGGGCCGCAGCGTCGTGACGACGAATAGAATACCCAGGCAGACCGTGACGGCCTGAGAGAAGATCAGCCAATATCGGCGCATGATTCTGATAGGACAAACAATGAAAAAAGTGGACTCCCACGTGCTGGCCAGCTGGCTGGACAACACCCTGCAAGCCGCGCGCTTCAAGGACTACTGCCCCAACGGCATGCAGGTGGAGGGCCGATCCGAAGTCGGACACATTATCACCGGTGTCACCGCTAGCGAAGCGTTGTTGCGCACGGCCGTCGAACGCGGCGCCGACGCGGTGCTGGTGCATCACGGCTGGATGTGGCGCAACGAAGACCGCCGCGTCATCGGCACGCGCCGCACGCGCATGGCGTTGGCGTTGAAAAACGACCTGAACCTGTACGCCTACCACCTGCCGCTGGACGCCCACCCCACACTGGGCAACAACGCGCAATTGGCCCGCGTGCTGGGCCTGACACCCGCGCGCCGCGATGACGGTTCACCGCAAACCTGTGGTCAGGACAATCTGGTGTGGCTGGGCGACGCCACCGGTGTGCAAACGCTTGGCGAACTTGGCGCGCGCGTGGCCGAACGCCTGGGCCGCCAGCCGCTAGTCGTGGGCGACCCCGACCAACCCGTGTCGCGCGTGGCGTGGTGCACGGGCGGCGCGCAAGGCATGCTGGCTGACGCCGTGGACGCGGGCGTCAGCGCCTACATCACAGGCGAAGTCTCGGAATCCACCGTGCATCTGGCGCGCGAAACCGGCGTAGGGTTCATCGCCGCCGGTCATCACGCCACCGAGCGCTATGGCGCGCAAGCGTTGGGCCAGGCAGTTGCCGAGCACTTCGGCATCAAGGTCGAATTTGTCGACCTTGATAATCCAGCCTAATAAAAAAGCGCCCCACGGGGCGCTTTCTTCATGGCTTTTTCAGCAGGTCGCGGATCTCGCGCAGCAGCGCCACATCTTCGGGCGTTGCGGCCGGTGCGGCCGGCGCTTCCTCGGCCTTGGTGCGGGCCTTGTAGATGGCTTTCACCATCCAGAAAATCACGAACGCCAACAACACAAAGTTGATGATGATCGTGACGAAATTCCCCCACGCGAACACGTTCGCGCCGGCTTTCGTGAGGTCGGCATACGTCATCGGGCCGTTGTAGCCAGCAGGCATCGACAGCACCAAGAATTTGTTCGAAAAATCGACCGAACCACCCAGGATGAAGTTGACCAGAGGCATGACGATGTCTTTGACTAGCGAATCAACAATTCTGCCGAACGCTGCGCCGATAATGACACCCACCGCCAAGTCAACCGCATTGCCTTTAACAGCGAAATCTCGGAATTCTTTGACGAAACCAGTTGCTTTGCTCATAAAAGCACTCCCTTCGTGATACGCCCGTCAGTGGGCTGGCGCTATAATACGCGGTTGCTATGTTGTTACATATTCCCGCGAACCCGATGCCGCAGAAGTGATGCTACTCGTAGAGCGGGCGCATCAACAAGGATAGGAAGATGAGTCAGGATACGCTGGTGCACGATGATGACGGTGCGGTTGATCCCAACCTGCCACCTGATCCTTCGCGACGTTTCTGGGTTACCACCGCCTGTGCTGTGGGTGGCGTAGCAGGTGTCGCAACGGCAGTGCCGCTTGTGAGCACATTTTCTCCCTCTGAAAAGGCCCGCGCGGCCGGGGCCCCTGTAGAAGTGGATATCGGCGATATACCCGTCGGCACCATGAAAACAGTGGAATGGCGTGGGAAGCCGGTATGGATCATTCACCGGTCTCCCGAACAACTCGCCGGTCTCAAAGCGCTCGACCCTTTACTGGCCGATCCCGAATCCAAGCGGCCTGGTTTCACTCCCAAATACGCAGAAAACGAAGCTCGTTCGCGCAAGCCCGAGATCTTCGTCTGTGTCGGCATTTGTACTCATCTGGGCTGCTCGCCCACCTCGCACTTCGAGACAGGCGGCGGTGGCGGCATGGGCGCCAATTGGCAAGGCGGATTCCTCTGTCCGTGCCATGGCTCCACGTTCGACCTGGCCGGCCGGGTCTACAAGAACAAGCCTGCTCCCGATAATCTCGAAGTACCGCCCTACCAGTATCTGAGCGATACCCGCATCATTGTGGGCGTCGATGAAGACAACAAGGCCTGACGCTCGCGTCGCGCTTTTTTCCCGAATTACGTAAGTAAAACAAATACGCACACGTATTAGAGAAGGAGCCGTTACATGGCTGGCGAGAAAACCGTCGAGACGACAGGCCTGCTGGGCTGGTTGGACCGGCGCTTTCCGGTGACCTCCACCTGGAAAGCCCATCTGTCCGAGTACTACGCACCGAAGAATTTCAACTTCTGGTATTTCTTTGGCTCTCTGGCCTTATTGGTCCTGGTGCTGCAGATCGTGACCGGTATTTTCCTGGTCATGCACTACAAGCCGGACGCCGAACGCGCGTTCCAGTCCGTCGAATACATCATGCGCGAAGTCCCGTGGGGCTGGCTGGTGCGCTATATGCACTCCACCGGCGCGTCGATGTTCTTTGTCGTCGTCTACCTGCACATGTTGCGCGGGCTGCTTTACGGTTCCTACCGCAAGCCGCGCGAACTCGTGTGGATTTTCGGCGTGGCGATTTTCCTCTGTCTGATGGCCGAAGCCTTCTTCGGCTACCTGCTTCCGTGGGGCCAGATGTCGTATTGGGGCGCCCAGGTGATCGTCAACCTGTTCGCGGCCATTCCGTTCATCGGCCCTGAACTGTCGATCTGGATTCGCGGCGACTACGTCGTGTCGGACGCTACCCTGAACCGCTTCTTCGCCTTCCACGTCATCGCGATTCCGCTGGTGCTCGTGGGCCTGGTGGCGGCTCACCTGGTGGCGCTGCACGAAGTGGGCTCCAACAACCCGGACGGCATCGAGATCAAGCAGGGCCCGAAAGACAAGTACGGCCGGCCGAAGGATGGCATTCCGTTCCACCCGTTCTACTCGGTGCATGACCTGATGGGCGTGGCGGGCTTCTTGCTCGTGTTCGCGTTCATCGTGTTCTTCGCCCCCGAGATGGGCGGCTACTTCCTCGAGTTCAACAACTTCATTCCTGCTGACTCGCTGAAGACGCCTCCGCACATCGCGCCTGTCTGGTACTTCACGCCGTTCTACTCGATGCTGCGCGCCACCACCGACGAATTCACGTGGGTGCTGGCGGGTGCATCGGTGCTGGGCGCCATCGCGTTGCTCGTCAAGAGCAACCTGAAGGGCATCCTGCGCGTCGCCATCCCCGGCATCCTGATCGTCGTGGCCGTGCTGCTGCGCGTGATCGACGCCAAGTTCTGGGGTGTGGTGGCCATGGGCGGCACGGTTGTCATCTTGTTCTTCCTGCCCTGGCTGGACCATTCCCCGGTCAAGTCGATCCGCTACCGGCCCACGTGGCACAAGTGGATCTACGGCATCTTCATGGTCAACTTCCTGGTGCTCGGCTACATCGGTACGCAGCCGCCCAGTCCGCCGTTGAACATCACGTCGCAAATTGGCACGCTGCTGTACCTGGCATTCTTTTTCCTGATGCCGGTCTGGAGCCGCCTTGGCACCTTCAAGCAAGTGCCTGAGCGCGTTACGTTCCACGCCCACTGAGCCCCACCAGATAACGGATTAACCATGATCAAGAAGCTGATTGGTGCCGTAGCCTTGATGCTCACGTGCACCACCGCCGCATTCGCCGCCGAGGGCGGGTTCCCGCTGGACAAGGCGCCGTACCGCGTCAACGACATGTCGTCGCTGCAAAACGGCGCCAAGCTGTTCGTCAACTACTGCCTGAACTGTCATAGCGCCTCTTCGATGCGCTACAACAAGCTGAAGGACATCGGTCTGACCGACCAGCAAATCAAGGAAAGCCTGCTGTTCACCGGCGAAAAGGTGGGCGACATGATGAATATCGCCATGTCACCCAAGGACGCCAAGAAGTGGTTTGGCACGACGCCCCCGGACTTGTCCGTGATCGCCCGCGCCAAATCGGTCAACGCCGGCCCGTCCGGCGCCGACTACATCTACACCTACCTGCGCACTTTCTACCGCGACACGTCGCGCGCCACCGGCTGGAATAACCTGGTTTTCCCCGCCGTCGGCATGCCTCACGCGCTCTGGGAACGCCAAGGTCCGCGCGAACTGACAACCACCGCGATGCATGAAGTGGAAGTCAAGGATGCCAAGGAAGGCACACCCAAAACCTGGGAACGTGTCACGACGGTGTACGATGCTCAAGGTTTTTCCACGGTCAAGGCCGAACCGGTAGCTGATTACCACGGCCATGCCACCTTTGATGCCAAATTTAAGGCCGCCAACCCGGCCCAAGTCGCAACATACGACAACGACGTCGCTGATCTGACCGCATTCATGTCCTGGATGGCCGAGCCCGTCCAGACATTGCGCGTCCGCATCGGCGTCGGCGTCATGTTGTTCCTGCTGTTGTTCTTCCTCGTTACGTGGCGCTTGAACGCCTCGTACTGGAAACACGTGCGCTAACCGCAACGCCCCGCCAGGCAATTTGACCGTCCCCCCTATAAAAAGGGACGGTAGCGGAGGATAGGGCTGTACGCCTATCCCGTCTGGCAATTGGGGCCAGCGCCTGCTAGATTTAGGCGCTGGCCTTTCGTTTTTCAATAAAGGACTTACACCATGATGGTGCTCTATTCCGGAACCACGTGTCCGTTTTCGCAACGCTGCCGCTTCGTGTTGTTCGAAAAGGGTATGGATTTCGAGATCCGCGACATCGACCTGTACAACAAGCCCGAAGACATCTCGGTGATGAACCCGTACGGTCAGGTGCCCATTCTGGTCGAACGCGACCTGGTTCTGTACGAGTCGAACATCATCAACGAGTACATCGACGAGCGCTTCCCGCACCCGCAGCTGATGCCCGCTGATCCGGTGATGCGCGCCCGTACCCGCCTGTTCCTCTACAACTTCGAGAAAGAACTGTTCGTTCACGTCTCGACGCTGGAAGACCGCAGCGCCAAGCCCGACGAGAAGAAGCTGGCCAACGCGCGCCAGAACATTCGCGACCGCCTGGCTCAGCTGGCTCCGATGCTGCTGAAGAACAAGTACATGCTGGGCGAAGAATTCTCGATGCTCGACGTGGCCGTGGCTCCGCTCTTGTGGCGCCTGGATCACTACGGCATTGAACTGCCCAAGAATGCGGCCCCGCTGCAAAAGTACGCCGAACGCATCTTCTCGCGTCCGGCCTACATCGAAGCGCTGACGCCTTCGGAAAAAGTGATGCGTCGTTAAGGCTGTTGCGTGATGGGTGAAACTTCGACCAAACCGTATCTGATCCGCGCGTTGCATGAATGGTGCACTGATAACGGCTACACGCCGTACATCACTGTGCAAGTTGACGAGCACACCATGGTGCCCGTCGCGCATGTGCGTGACGGTCAGATCACTCTGAACGTCGGCACGCTGGCCACCAACCGTCTGGTGCTGGGCAATGAATTCATCGAATTCCAAGCCCGCTTCAGCGGCGTGACCGAGAACGTCTACGTTCCCGTCGGCGCGGTCAGCGCCATCTACGCGCGAGAAACCGGCGCAGGCATGGGCTTCGAAGTGCAGCCCTATGAACCGCCGGCAGCCGGTGCTCAAGGCGTGGCGGATACCGCTGCCGCGCCCGAAGGCTCCGACGCCGACGCCGCGCCTGGCGACGACGGCGGTGATGACGACGAACCCAAGCGTCCGCGTCTGACCATCGTCAAATAGCATCTGCTACGCGGGGACGGCGTGCCTGGCACATCGTCTCCGCCATCGCTATCTTCCGCGGTGCCACGCAGCCCCGCCGATTTTTCATTACAATGCAGTCCCTGCGCGTGCCCCCGGCACGCCGTGCCGGTGTAGCTCAGTTGGTAGAGCAGCTCACTTGTAATGAGAAGGTCGAGGGTTCGATTCCTTTCACCGGCACCAACACCCCTATTGCGATAGCGTCATAGGGGTACGCCAAACCGCTGGCGCTTACGTCACGACGCCAAGCCCCGCGCTTCATGAAGCATCCATTTCGCAAATGCCTGTAGTGGGGCCGCACTCAACTCGAGCGGCTCAGGAAGAACCAGGCAGAAGGTCTTGGTAATCGCTTTGCCGTCCGCCCAAGGCGCGACCAGACGGCCTTGTTCCAGCTCTGCCCCGATGTAAAGACGCGGCACCAACGCGACTCCCAGGCCGGCGACCGCCGCCGCTATCAGCATGGAATGCAGATCGTAGCGCGCACCTACCGCCGAATTGGTCAGCAAGATGCCGGCCTCTTTTGCATAAAGCTGCCACGCGTCCGGGTTCTGCCTGCGGTGAAGGCGTGGCAATTGGTCGAGCGACACATTCGCACCGGCCTCCGCCAGCAGCGCCGGACTACAGACGGGCACAAGCACCTCCTCCAGCAGCGGATGCAAATGCATACCCGCCCATGCCGGATGCTCAAAATGAATGGCTGCGTCGAATCCACTGCCAGCAAGAATGAAGGGCTCCATACGCTCGGCGATATGCACGGTAATGCTCGGATGCGCAGTCTGAAAGCGCTTCAGCCGGGGAATTAGCCAACGGGTGGCGAAGGTCGGAATGGCGGCAATATCAATGCTGCCCCCCTCGATGGGCTGCCCCATCAGATAGAGGCTGTCACGTTCCAGCCGATCCAGAATCTCACGCACCTGCACCGCGTATCGCTTGCCGTTGGGCGCAAGCCGAACCCGATTTCCCACGCGCTCGAATAGCGCGACATTCAAAAATGCCTCAAGGCGTCCGATCTGGCGACTGACCGCGCCTTCCGTCAGCGCCAATTCCGCGGCTGCGCGCGCGAAGCTGCCATGTCGAGCCGCGGCTTCAAAAGCAAGGAGCGCGGAATTGCTTGGAATCTTACGTCGCATAAGGGTTTCGACAACGGGGATGGGTTCGATATCAGCTTGAGTAAATGTCACCGAAGGCTGACTTTATATCGCTATATAGGCCGGGATTGTCCACTTAGCATTACGTTACCGCAATGAAAACGGGATGGCTGCCGCAAGCGCCTCGCCCGTGACGAAGGACAATCTGATGATCTACACCGTGGAATGCAGCTTCGCCGATCCCGCCAGCGAAGCCGAATGGAACGCCTTCTACAGCCTTGAAAAGCTACCTGCCCTGATCTCGGTAACCGGCTTCCATACGTCGCAGCGCTTCAAGCCGTTAAGCGACGGTTGCCCGACCTACCTGGCCGTCCACACCATCGACGGTCTCGATGTGCTGACGGGCGAGGAATATCGCCAGAAAGGCGGCGGTAATTTCGCAACGTGGCAGCAACACATCACCGACTGGCACCGAAATCTGTACAGCGATATCGGCCTTGCACCGGCGGTCAGCGCCTCCGAGCTTCTCGTGCTTTGTGCAAGCGGCCCAGACCCTCTGATCCAGATGGGCCTCACGCCCTTAGGCATGCAAGCGGTTGCGCTGGAACAGTTTCCGGAACGCCGTTGGCTCGCAAAACTGCCTCGGCAAACCGCTCAGCTTGTCGAGAGGCTGCCCGACGGCGTCCACCTCTATTCGCCGATGACGGACCAACTGACAAGCGCCCGCAGCGCTTGAAGCGAACAAAATTTTCCGGAGATAGCGATGCCCGCCATTCCCTTTCCCAGTCAGCAAGCCGGAGATTTCACGATCACCGCCATCAGCGACGGCTACCTCACCGCCAGCCTGGACTTTCTCTCGAATATCGACCCATCCGAGGCCGCCAGAATGCAAAGCGAAGCCGGGCAGCAGGAGCCCGCCGCCGTGCATATCAACTGCTATGTGGTGCGCGGCGCTGGCCGCACCATTCTTATCGATGCAGGGGCCGGAGGGATCAAGCAATGGGGCGGCCGTCTGATAAGGAATTTGTCGCTCGCTGGCGTCGAACCCGGCGATATCGACACCATTCTGCTCACCCATGCCCATCCCGACCATGTCGGCGGGCTGGTGGACGCCGCCGGGCACATCATCTTTCCGAATGCAGAACTGGTTGTTCATCAGCGGGAGCTTGCCTTCTGGCAGGACGACGGCAACTTAAGCCGTGCCAGCGAGCGCGCCCGGGGCAACTTCCTGATCGCACGCCAGGTCTTCAGCGGCTACCGCAACACGCTTCGCACGTTCGCTGAAGGGGAGGTGCTTCCCGGTGTCAAAGCGATGCCATTACCGGGACACACGGATGGACACTCCGGCTATCTTTTCGAATCCGCCGCTCAGAGCCTGCTTGTCTGGGGAGACATTGTTCATTTCCCTCATATCCAGATTGAACGGCCGGACGTCTCGATTGCATTCGACCAAGACGCAGCCCAGGCAGCCGCCACACGATCACGGCTTCTGGACATGGTCAGCTCGGAAGGTATGTTGATCGCCGGCATGCATCTGGGCGAACTCGGCTTCGCGCGAATCAAGCGAACGGGCAGCGGCTACGGTCTGCTTTACGAGGCCTGAGCCTGGGGCGGCGACGCGAAGCAGCCTTGTCGGATACCCCGCTTGGACCGCCTGTGCGCGCCGTTCAGGCAGCCCGTCGATGCGTCAGGCCCACAATCACCCCAACGCCGGCAGCATGTTGAACAACAGCACCATCACCAAGCCCACCACCGACACGATCGATTGCACGACCGAGATCGTTTTCGTGGCCTCGCCCATCGTCATGCCAAAGGACTCTTTCACCATCCAGAAGCCGGCGTGATTCGCGTAGTTGAAGAACAGCGATCCGCAGCCGATCGACAGCGCGAGCAGCGGCAGGTTCAGGTTGGGGTCGGCGCCTGCCAGCGGAGCCAGCAGGCCCGCCGCACCGACGATGCCGACGGTGGCCGAGCCGGTGGATACCGACAGCAGCATGGCGATCAGCCAGCCCAGGATCAGCGGCGGGAAGGCGAATTGGTGCGTCAGGTGCACGATGGCGTCGCCGACCTTGGCGCTGGTCAGCACCTGCTGGAACGCGCCGCCACCCGCAATGATCAGCATGATGCCGGCGATGGGCTTCAGGCTTTGGCCCAGCGCGTCGCGCAGCTTCTCAGCATCGCCTTGGCGCATGAAGACGAGCGTCACGGCCGCAAACAGCACGCCCAGCAGCATGGCGACGATCGGGTTGCCCAGAAACGCGGCCACGTGCAGCGTGCTTGACCCCTTGGGCAGCAGCATCTCGGCCACCGCATGCACCAGCATCAGCAAGGCGGGCAGCAATGCCGCCAGCACGCCCAGGCCGACGCTGGGTGCGGCGTGGCCACCTGCGGTTTCCTTGGTGGCGGTGAACTGATCGAGCAGCGCCGCGTCGGGGCGCGTCGTCATGCGCGGCGCGATGAAGGCGCCATACAGAGGCCCGCCGAAAATCATGGCGGGCAGGGCGGCGATGAAGCCGTAGATCATGGTCGGGCCGACCGTCGTCTTCAAGGTGGCAATGGCGGTCAGCGGGCCCGGATGCGGCGGCACCATGCCGTGCATGGCCGCCAGCGCAGCAATCACCGGCACCCCCACATACACATAGGCCGACCCCTTGAAGCGCTGCTGGCTTTCCAGCTTGCGCGCCACGCTGAAGATCAGCGGCAGCATCACCACCAGACCCACTTCAAAGAACATCGGGATGCCGATGACGAAAGCCACCAGCGTCATGGCCCACGGGATCATGCGGGTAGAGGTGCGCTGCAAGATGGCGTTGGCCAGGCGCTCGGTGGTGCCCGAGTCCGCCAGGATCTTGCCCAGCATCGCGCCCAGCGCAATGACTACCCCTACTGCGCCCAGGGTTTTACCCGCGCCATCGGTCAGGTTCTTGACGATGGCCACAGGCTCCATGCCTGTGGCGAAACCGACGCCGATCGAGACGATCAACAGCGCCAGCAGCGGGTGCATGCGGATGCGCGAGACGATAAGTGCGACCAGCACCAGGACGCTCACCAAGGCGGTGAGCAGCAATTGAATGTCGAACGAAGACATGGATGAACCCAGAAAAGACGAAAGAGGCCGCGAACCTTCTGGGTGCCATGATAAGGGATGCAGCCTGTCGCCAACCTGCATCCCGCTCGTGGGGCGCTGCCGCCGTTGGCAACAGCTATCGTCCCAAAATCCGCATCAATCCGGCTTGATCCCGGCCGCCTTGATGATCGCCACATTGCGCTCCAGCTCCGTTTCCACCTTGCGGCGGAACGCGGCCGGGTCTTGATAGGTGGCGTCAAAGCCCAGATCTTGCAGTTTGGCGCGGGTATCCGGTTCAGCCATGACCGCCTGAATCTCCTTGGACAAGCGGCTGACGATGGGGGCCGGCGTGCCGTGCGGCAGGACCACGCCGAACCAGGTTTCGAAGTCGTAGCCGGTGACGCCGCTTTCGGCCACGGTGGGCACGTCGGGCACCAGCGGCGAACGGGCGTTGCCCGTCAGCGCAACGGCGCGAGCCTTGCCTGCCTTGATTTGCGGCAGGCCAGCCACCAGCGTGTCGATAGACAGCGGAATCTGGTTGCCGATCAAGTCCGTCATGGCCGGTGCGCTGCCGCGATAGGGCACGTGCAACAGCTTGGCTCCCGTGCGCTGCGCCAGCGACTCGCCCGCGATGTGCGGCGTGGAGCCGTTGCCAAACGAGCCAAAGCTAAGCGGCTGCGCGGCTGACTTGCTGGTGATGTCGGCCACCGTGCCGATGCCGGTTTGCGGATTCGTCAGAATCACGAACGGCGTGCTGCCCGCGATGGCGACGTATTCGTAGCTCTTGATGGGGTCGTAGTTCAGGTTCGAATACAGCAGCGGATTCAACGTGAACGTGGGCGCGCCGGTGATCATGAACGTGTAGCCGTCAGGCGCGGCGCGCGCCACGGCAACCGCGCCGATGCTGGTGTTGGCGCCGGGCTTGTTCTCGACCACGACGGTCTGGCCCAGCCGTTCGCCCAGCTTGGCGGCAAAGAGGCGGCCGATGACGTCGGTGGAGCCTCCCGGCGGGAACGGCACGACCATGGTGATCGGTTTTGCCGGATAGTTCTGCGCCGACGCCATCAGCGGCGCGGCGGCCAGGACGCACAGCGCAAGCGTGCGAAGGACTTTCTGGTTCATGGATTTCCCCTTGTGTTGTAGGTGTGAAGGTCAGTTGGGCAATGCCGGCGCGCGGCGCCAGTGCTGCGTGGCGTGTTCGAACGCTTGTGCCAGTTGCAGCAGGGCGTGCTCCTGCCGATACCGGCCAACGATCTGGATGCCCACTGGCAACCCCTCGCCGGTAAAGCCACAGGGCACGGAAATGGCCGGATGCCCCGTCAACGACAGGTAGTAGCCCGAGCGCATCCAATCGATGTAGTTGTGCATCGGCGTGTCTTCAATGCGGCTCACGGTTTCGTGTTCCACCGGAAACGGCAACACCTGACTGACCGGGCCGATCAGGAATTCGTGCGTCTGCATGAAGGCGTGCATGCGCGCAAACAGCGCGGCGCGGTCGCGCTCGGCCTGGATGACGGCCGCAGCCGATTGCTGCAAGCCCAGTTCAATATTCCAGATGACCGTGTCTTTCAACAGATGCCGGTGCTCGCGCAGCACGGCTTCGTAGCCCACCGCGAAGGTTTGGCCGCGCAAGGCCTGGAACGACGCGTCCGCGCCGGTGAAGTCGGGGCAGGCGGGTTCCACGTGCGCGCCTAACTCGGCGAAGACGGGCAGCTGGCGGTCCAGCACTTCCAACACCGCACGTTCGACAGGCAGGCCGCCCCACGTCGGCGCGTAGGCGATGCGCACGCCCTTGAAATTACGGGCCAAGCTGTCCAGGAAGCGCGCGGGATCTTGGTCGATGGCCAGCGGGTCGCGCGCGTCGTTGCCCGCGGTGGCGGCCAGCAGCAGCGCCACATCGGCCACCGTGCGGGCCATGGGGCCGGCCACCGTCAGCGCGTTGTACGGGCTGGCCGTGGGCCATTGCGGCACGCGGCCGGGCGACGGGCGCAGGCCCACCACGTTGCAGAATGACGCGGGGTTGCGCAGCGAGCCGCCCATGTCCGTGCCGTCGGCCAGCGGCGTCATGCGCGCGGCCAACGCGGCGGCCGCGCCGCCACTGCTGCCCCCCGCAGTCAGGCGAAGGTCGTAGGGGTTGCGGGTGGCGCCGAAGACCGTGTTGAACGTCTGCGAGCCCGCGCCGAATTCGGGCAGGTTGGTCTTGCCCAGCGTAATGGCGCCGGCCGCGCGTTCGCGGCTGACGATGAGGCTGTCGCGCTCAGGCACGAAATCGCGATATAGCGGCGAGCCGTAGGTGGTGCGCATGCCGGCCGTCAGGAACGAATCCTTGTGCACGATCGGCAAGCCATGCAGCAAGCCCAGCGGGTGGCCGGCGGCCTGGCGTTCGTCGGCTTGCGCAGCGCGGGCCAGCGCGCCTTCGGCGTCCAGCGTCACAATCGCGTTCACACTGGGGTTGCAGGCGTCGATGCGCGCCAGATGGGCGGCGGTGACGTCGCGGGCGCTGACATGGCCGGCGGCGATCTCGGCGCGCAGGGCCACGGCGGTCATCTCGCAAAGGGGGGAAGTCGAAGTCATTGCGGCTTGGTTGTATTGCTATGCGATACAAAGTATTGAATAATCAACTTTATAGTGCGTATTTGGTGCGCGAACAATTCGGGGAAACTAGCCCCGCCACGTGCGCCAACGCCGCGCCACCGCCGCGCCAAACCCGCGCCACCCCGCCATTTCCCTTGTGCAAGACCTCGGCCAGACGCTCATGACCCCTCGCCAACATCCGGTTGCTGACATCCCCACTCCCGATGCCGACGACCCCTTGTTCGTCGCGTCGCTGGAAAAGGGCATGCGCGTGCTGGACGCTTTTCGTGACGCCTCGGACTCCTTGGGGCTGACCGACATCGCTACCCTGACCGGCCTGGGCAAAAGCGCGGCGCAACGCTTTGCGCATACGTGGGAACGCCTGGGCTACTTGGTCAAGGACCCGGCCACGCGCCGCTACCGCCTGGGGCCGCGCGTGGTGGAGCTGGGCTATTACTTTCTGCGCAGCGACCGCCTGGTATCCATGGCCGCACCGCATCTGGTCGCGCTGCGTGATCGCTGCGGCCTGGCCGTGCACATGAGCGTGCTGGCGGGCGATGACATGATCTATCTGCTGCGCCTGCCCAGCCGGCAGTTGACGTTGGCCGAAATGCTGCCGGGCCGCCGCATGCCGGCCTGGTGCAACAGCGGCGGGCGCATGCTGCTGACGCAGTTGGACGACAGCGCCATCGGCCAGACCCTACAGCGGTCGCCCCCGCGCGCGTTCACGCCGCGCACCGTGGTCGAGCCCGGCGCCTTGCTGGCGCTGATCCGGCAAGCGCGCGACGACGGCTATGCATTGACCGAAGATCAGGTGCTGCAAAACCAGGTTGGCGCGGCCGTGTTGCTACGCGATGCGCGAGACGTGCCACTGGCGGCAATCAGCGTCAGCGCGCCCCGCCACGACTATCCCAGCGACCGTTTGCTGCGCGATATCGTGCCGCAACTGTTCCGCACGGCCCAGGCGATTCAGCACGCCTGACAGAAAATTTTCCACCCGCTTTGCATTCTTTCGATTTTTTGTGCATAATTCGGCCCCTCTACCTGTTCCCCGATAGCTCAGTCGGTAGAGCGACGGACTGTTAATCCGCAGGTCGCTGGTTCGAGCCCAGCTCGGGGAGCCAAGAATTCAGCAATGCAAGCTTCATCCGCATTGCTCGCAGTACCCCTAAAAAAGCCCGCAACTTTGGTTGCGGGCTTTTTGCATTGGGCTTTTTGCATTGGGCTTTTTGCATTGGGCTTTTGCCCCGCGCCTTTCGATCAGCGTAGGATGACGCGCATCCCGTCCTGATGCTGCACTGCTGATTCCATGCGTTCCACGCGATCCCTGCCTGCCCTGGTTTCCCTGCGCGCGTTCGAAGCGGCCGCGCGCCGCTTGAGCTTTTCGCTGGCCGCGCAGGAACTCTTCGTCACGCAAAGCGCCATCAGCCACCATATCCAACGGCTGGAACGCGAATTGGGATTGGCGCTGTTTGAACGGCGCACGCGCGCCGTCGCGTTGACGCCCGCGGGGCAGGCATATTACGACCATGTGCATGCCGCGTTCGAATTGCTGCGGCAAGGCACCGACGCGATCCGCGCACCGGCTGTGGCGCGTACGACGCTGACGGTAGGGCTGCTAGCCTCGTTCGCCACCCGCTGGCTCGCGCCGCGCTTGCCAGCCTTCGCGGCCGCGCATCCCGATATCGACCTGCAACTGCAACCCGACATCAGCCTGGCCGACGTGGCAGGCGGCGATGTGGACGTCGCCATCCGCTATGGGCGCGGCGTGTGGCCCGGGGTGAAATCGCGGCTGTTGATGACCGAGCGGCTGTCTGTGGTCTGCGCGCCCAGCCTTGTCGCCGGCCGCAAGCGCCCGCGCACGCCGGACGATCTGCTGCGCCATCCGCTACTGACCTCGCACGCCAAGCAGCCCTTTGAATGGGACGCCTGGGCACGGCGCTATGGGATGGACCTGGGCCGCGCGCAGACCGTGCGCCTGCACGACTACAACATCGTCGTCGAAGCGGCGTTGGCGGGGCAGGGCCTGGCGATGGGCCGGCACCGGCTGATTGCCCCGCACCTGGCCAGTGGCGCGCTGGTGCAGGCGCTGCCTGACGCCGTGCTGGAAGATGCGCGCATCGGCTGGTGGTTCGTCGCGCCGCGCGGCGCGCTCACCCCCGCAGCGCAAATGCTGCATGACTGGCTGAAGCAGGCCGCCGCCGAATCCACTGGCTCCGGCACTGGAACCGGAACCGGAACCGGAACCGGAACGCATTAGTTTTACTCATACGTAAAGCGCAAGAATTGATTGGTCAGACGCGGCCCGCACCGATAGCATCAACGCTATCTCCAACCGTTTAAGGTGCACCGACATGACCCGCTCGATCTCTGGCCGCGTGGCCGAACTGGGCTACGCCCTGGAAGCCGCCTCCGCCCCCGCCGCCAACTACGTTCCGTTTGTTCTGGAAGGCAACCTGCTCTATATCTCGGGCCAAATTTCGCGCAAAGGCGGCAAGCCCCAGTACCTGGGCCAATTGGGCAACCAGATTTCCGATGCCGATGGCGTTGAAGCCGCCAAGCTGTCCGGCCTGGGCATCCTGTCGCAAATCGCCGCCGCCACCGGCGACCGCCTGGACCGCGTTGCACGCGTGGTGCGCCTGGGCGTATTCGTGGCCAGCACGCCGGATTTCAACCGCCAAAGCGCCGTCGCCAATGGCGCGTCCGACCTGATGGTGGACGTGTTCGGCGACGCCGGCCGCCATTCGCGCAGCGCGGTGGGTGTGGCCTCGTTGCCGCAAGGCGTGGCCGTGGAAGTTGAAGCCGTGATTGCGCTCACGCCCGCCTGATTTTTCGACAACATCCATCGCAGGCTCGTCTGAGCCTGCGCCTACGACACGCTCCGAGCCCCCCATGTCTGCCCCTCTGACTTCCGACGCCCGACTCGCCTTGCGCGCCCGCACGCCCGGTGCGCAACGCTGCGTCCACTTCAACCATGCCGGTTCGTCGCTACCGTCCGCCGCGACCGTGGATGCCGTCCACGAGCACCTGCTGCGCGAAGCCACGCAAGGGCCGATGGAAGCCGGAGTGCGGTCACGCGCGCTGACCGAAAGCGCCCGCACGCTGGGCGCGCAGTTGCTTAACGCGCAGCCTGAAGAGATTGCGCTGACCACCGGCAATTCCCATGGCTGGGGCGCGGCCTTCGCGGCGCTGCCGCGCTGGCAGCCCGGTGGCCGCATTCTGGTCGGCCGCCACGAATGGGGCGGCAATCTGGCCACGATGCGGCTTCACGCCGAACGCGCCGGCGCGGTGCTTGAAACGATTCCGTCGGATGCGAGCGGCTGCGTGGACGCCGATGCGCTTGCCGCCATGGTGGACGAACGCGTGCGCCTCATTGTGCTGACGTGGCTGCCTGCCAACGGCGGCCTGATCAACCCGGCCGCCGCGATCGGACGCGTGGCGCGCCAACACGGCATTCCGTACTTCGTCGACGCCGCGCAAGCGCTCGGCCAACTACCCATTGATGTGGAGCAAGTTGGCTGCGACGTGTTGACCGGCCCGGGGCGCAAAGCCTTGCGCGGCCCGCGCGGCACCGGCCTCTTGTATGTGCGCCGCGCGTTCCTGGATCAGCTCACGCCCGCCTTCGTCGACACCCACTCCGCCCCCTTGAACGCCGACGGCCAGCCCGTGCTGCGCGCCGATGCCGCGCGCCTGGAAGGCGCCGAGAGCGCGCTGGCCTTGCGTTGCGGCCTGGCCAACGCCTTGCAGGAAGCGCTGGACCTGGGCTTGGACACGATCCGCGCCACCATCGACGCCACCGCCCGCACGCTGCGCACGGAGCTTGCCGCCATTGACGGCATCACCGTGCTGGATCAGGGCCACGAACAATCGGGGCTGGTGGCCTTCAATCTGGCGGGCCAGGACGCGGCCGATGTGCAGCGCGCACTGGCGGCGCAAGGCATCACCATCGGCAGCAATGGCGTGCCCTACACGCCGCTGGACATGCAGGCGCGGGGTCTGACGCAGATTGCGCGGGCCTCCGTCAGCTACCTGACGAGCGACGACGAAATCAGCCAGCTGCTGGATGGCTTGCGCAAGCTGGCGCGATAAGCCTTACGTCACCGGGCGACGCACGGCCGGCGCAAAAACGGCGACCACTTCGTGAAGACGAGCAGGTTGCCCACCATCACCAGCGCCAAACCGGCGAACGCAGCCGGTGTCCACTGATAGCCCTCGGCCACCGTCGACACGCTTAGCGCCACCACCGGAAACAGCACCGTGCAATACGCGGCGCGCGCCGGACCCATCCGGCCGACCAACGTCAGATATGCGGTGAAACCAATCACCGACCCCGGAATCGCCAGGTACAGCAGGGCGCCGACATACTGCGAAGATCTGTCGAATTCAAACGGCAGACCCGCCACCAGGCACCCCGCCAGCAAGATCGACGCGCCGTACAACATGCTGTACGCATTGCCCGTCAGCGGGCGGATGCCGGCGCGCTGCTGCAAGGACGACAGCATGTTGCCCGTGGAAAAGCAGAACGTGCCCAGCAGCGCAAACCCCAGGCCCAGCAGCGTTTCGTGGCTGGCCGCCTGGCTGGACAGCTCCGGCCAGAACAGCAGCACCAGGCCCGAAAAGCCGAACGCGCCCGCCAGCATCACGCGCGGCGCAATCCGGGTGCCGAACCACAGCCGGGCGTTCAGCGCGTTCCACAGGGTGGCCGCCGAAAACACCACCGACACCAGCCCGCTCGGTATCCATTGCGTTGCGGTGTAGAAGCACAGGAAGTTCAAACAGAACAAGCACAGCCCCTGACCCACACAGAGCCAGTGTCCGCGCCGGTCCAGCTTCTGCAATTTGCGGGTCAGCAGCAAGGCGGCGAACAGCACCAGGCCCGCCAGCGCGAAGCGATAGAAAATGGACACGGGAATGGCCACCACGCCAAGCTGCAACTTGATGGCGATCCAGGTGGTGCCCCAGATGACGACGGTCAGGAAATACAGAAAGAGATTCACGATGCGATACGCAAGAAAAAGGGGACGTGAGGCCGACCCGTCAAACCCGGATCGCCTGGCCGCGAGTGTGCGCCTGGCCACTCATCCGCGATTGCCGATTCTTGCGGTTATTCCGTCAACGTTCGCGCGGCCCGCGCCAGATCGCAGTAGCATTTGAACCCTATGGGTTCCGCTGCCTCGGCCCCGGCCGATTTCTCCGTTTTCCGCACCCTCTCGCGCTCCACCGCCACGCTGGAGCGCGCCGCGCCGTTGGGCGAAGGAATGGCCATTTCGCAGTGGGCGCGCAGCGCGCACGAGACGCTGGGCTACGACTCGCCCGGCCACCACACGCTGTCGCTCTACCTGCATGGCGGCGACAAATCCTTCCGCGTCGGCCGCGACACACTGCATGGCGGCGCCGGCAAGTTCTGCGTGCTGCCGGCGGAACATTATTCGCGCTGGTGCATGAACGACACCGTGCATTTCCTGCACCTGTACATCTCGCCCGAACGGCTGGCGCGCGAAGCCGTGATGCGGCTGGACTGCGAACCCCGCACGCTGGAACTGCGCGACCGCACCTACATTCAGGACGACTCGCTGATCGATGTGTGCCGGCAGCTGCTGGGCACCGACTGGGCGCAGCCGGCAGACCGGCTGGCCGCCAGCAGCGCCGCCGAAACCGTGCTGCACCACCTGCTGATCCAGGGCGTGACCCGCAAGACCGCGCAGCCCGCGCGCGGCGGGCTGGCGCCGGCCGTGCGCCGCCGCATCATGGACTATGTGGACGCGCACCTGCACGAGGCCCTGACGCTGGACGAGCTGGCCGGCGTGGCCGCCTTATCCACCTATCACTTCGCCCGCATGTTCCACACCTCGTTCGGTGAACCGCCGCACGCGTGGGTGCGCGCACGCCGGCTGGCGCACGCGCGGCGTTTGCTGGCGGCCGGCAAGGGCGACCTGGCCGGCATTGCGCAAGCCAGCGGTTTCGGCAACGCCAGCCACCTGTCCCGCGTGTTCCGCGACGCAGTCGGCGTCACGCCCGGCCAATACCGCAGCGCCCGCCGCCAGCACTGAAACCCGCCGCCGTCCGGGTCCCGTCCAGCCCCGCGTCCATTCCCCCGCTCAGCCCCGGCTCCTGACTTGCGCGGTCTACAATGGCCCACCGCCTCAACGGCCTGACGCCGCGGCCCGACCGCGCTTGCTCCCGACGCGATGCCGTCTTCGAACTCTCGCGATTTTGATCCTCTGGCCGGCCCCGCCGCGCCGCGTCCGTTGCGCGCGCATTGGCTGGCTGAACTCATCCGCCTGCGCGAAACCCATTGGGGTCCGCTGGATGACGCCGACGCCGTGCGCCGCGTGCGGCAGCTGGACACCGATCTGCCTTCCCGCATCCTCGCCCGCGCCGGCTTGCTCGCGCAGCGCGAAAACCTGACATCGCTCGTCGACACCTGGAGCCGCAGCGCCAAAGCGATGCTGGCGGCGTTGTTCGTGATTGCGCTGCTGTCGGGCATTGGCGTGGCCCTGGGCGCGCTGGGCGACGGCGCCCGGCCCGTCAATGTGTTGTGGGCGCTGGGCGCGTTGCTCGGCCTGCACGCGCTGACCTTCCTGTTGTGGCTGGCCAGCTTCCTGCTCCGGGCCTCCGCCATGACAGGTCTTGGCCGTCTATGGCTCTGGGCCACCCGCAAGCTCGCGCGCGGCCCCGACGGCGCGCTGGTGCCGCAAGCATTCCTGAACCTGCTGGCGCGCGCAGGCGCGTTGCGCTGGCTGTTCGGCGTCATCAGCCATCTGCTGTGGCTGACCGCGCTGTGCGCCGCCCTGGCGGCCTTGCTGGTGGTGCTGTCCACCGCCAGCTACCGCTTCATCTGGGCCACCACGCTGCTGGCGCCCGACACCTTCGTCTGGCTGACGCAAGCCATCGGCTGGCTGCCCGCGCATCTGGGCTTTCCGATGCCCGACGCCGCCATCATCCTCGCCAGCGACGGCACGCAGACACTCGCCGCCGAGGCGCAGGTGCAATGGTCGCTATGGCTGATCGGCGTGGTGGTTGTCTACGGCATCCTGCCCCGCCTGCTGGCCGGCGCGCTGTGCGGCGTTGCCACGCTGCGCGCGCTGCGGGCCTTGCGCATTGATCCTTCGCTGGCCGGTTTCGCGCCCTTGCGCGATCGTCTTGAGCCGCCCGCGCAGTCCACCGGCATCGACCGCCCTGTAGACCCGCTGCACGAACCGCGCGTGCAATCGGCGCCGCTGTCGGGCCTGGCGGGCCAGCCCGTGCTGCTGGGCCTGGAACTGCCAACCGACCTGCCCTGGCCGCCCGCCGACGTGCCTGCGCCCATCCAGGTCGCCGGCAACCTGGACACGCGCGAAGAACGCAACCGCGTGCTGGATGCGTTGGCGCAGGCCGCGGCCTCGCGCCTGGTCATCGCCTGCGATGCGCGCCAGACGCCTGACCGCGGCACCTTGTCGCTGATCGCCGAACTGTCCGCGCACGCGCAACACACCCGCGTCTGGCTCATCGCGCCGTGCGGGGCCACTGCACACGCCACACGCGCCGCGTTGTGGCGCGAGCGGCTGCTGGCGCTAGGCCTTGCCGCCGACGCCATCCTGCAAACGCCTGCCGCGCCGCTCGCGTGGCTGGAGTCCGGCCATGGCTGACGACTTGATCAAGATCGCGCTGGTAGGCCACACCAACACGGGCAAGACCTCGCTCTTGCGCACGTTGACGCGCGACACCACGTTTGGCGAAGTGGCCGACAGCCCCGGCACCACGCGCCATGTCGAAGGCGCGCGCCTGCGTCTGGACGGACGCGCCGTGCTGGAATGGTTCGACACGCCGGGCATGGAAGACAGCATCGCGTTGCTGGAATACCTGGAACGGCTCGCCAGCCCCGACGAACGCCTGGACGGCCCCGCGCGCATCCGCCGCTTTCTGGATACGCCCGAAGCGCACGGCCGCTTCGAGCAAGAAGCTCGCGTGTTGACGAAGATGCTGGACTGCGACGCCGCGCTGTACGTCATTGATGCGCGCGACCCCGTGCTGGGCAAGCATCGCGACGAGCTCTCGATTCTGGCCGCTTGCGGCCGGCCTCTGCTGCCCGTGCTGAACTTCGTCAACGCGCCCGCGCACCGTGCCGATGAATGGCGTGGCGCAATGGCGCGCTTGGGCCTGCATGCGGTGGTGGAGTTCGACACCGTTGCGCCGCCGCTAGATGGCGAGCAACAGCTGTACGCCAAGCTGGGCGTCTTGCTCGACCGCCATGCCGCCGCGCTGGCAAAGCTCTCCGACAGCCTGTCCGCGCAACGCCGCCAACGCCACGACGCCGCCTACGAACTGCTGGCCGATCTGCTCATCGATGTGGCGGCGCTGCATCTGTCCAGCCCCAGCGACGACGACGCGCTTGCCGCCACATCGAACCAATTGCGCGATCAGGTGCGCCAGCGCGAGCAAGCCTGCGTGAACGCCTTGCTGGCGCTCTACAACTTCCGCCCCGCCGATGTCACCGACGACGCGCTGCCGCTGCAAGGCGAGCGCTGGGGCATGGACCTCTTTCATCCGCAGGCCTTGAAAGACATGGGCGTGCAGGTAGGCATGGGTGCGGCGGCGGGTGCGATGGCGGGCGCGGCGGTGGACCTGTTCAGTGCAGGCTTGAGCCTGGGCACCGGCATGCTGATTGGCGCGGCGGCAGGCGGCTTGTGGCAGGGCGTTGAGAAGCTGGGCAAGCGCATGGCCGGCAAGCTGCGCGGCTGGCGCGAGATCAGCGTGGACGACGCCGTGCTGCGCTTGCTGGCGCTACGCCAGCGGCAACTGATCGACGCCTTGGAACGCCGCGGCCACGCCGCGCGCGAGCCTTTGACACTACGTCTTCCGGATGATGACGCGTGGCGCAAAGGCCCATTGCCCGAAGCACTGAAAGAAGCGCGCAGCCGGCCCGAATGGTCGGCGCTGGGCAAGCACTACGAAGATAGCGACCGCCGCAAGCGCGTGGTGCGCGACTTGGCGAAAACCCTTGCTAGCGCGCCGCCATCCGCCCCCTGATCCGCCCCGCCGCAAGCCGCGCCAAACGCACCATTCAACGCTGACGGCAAGCACGGACTAACCCCAACCCAAACCGATTGACGCTTAAACGAATCGCTCTATAAGATTCGATCTGCATCGGCGCGGGTCCGTCCCCGTCATGACAATCACAAGGGGTTGGGTCCATCGTGAAGTCGAAGTCTTCGGCAGTGATTTCCGGCATCGCCCTCCACGGCCTGCGCGCAGTTCGCGCCGCGCGCCGCCCAGTCCAACACCGTCTTTCGTCGTAAGCAGCAACGCCATGCCCCGAGTCCCACAGGGGCCGGGGCCCTGTCACTTCTGTCGCGCGACACGCGCACCAACGGAGCATGAGGGCTATGCGTACTTTTCCCCACCTAAAGCAAGCTGCGCTGGCGGCCGCCATTGCCGCATCGCTGGCGTTCAGCGCCGGCGCGGCCGCCAAGACCTTCCACTGGGCGTATCAAGGTGACGCCACATCGATGGACCCGATGGCGTTGAACGAGACCTTCACGCTGGGCTTCCAGGGCAACATCTACGAAACGCTGGCGGGCTACGACGGCAACCTGAAACTGACGCCGCTGCTGGCCGAAAGCTGGGAAAACCCCGAGCCCACCAAGTGGGTCTTCAAGCTGCGCAAAGACGTGAAGTTCCACGACGGTTCGCCCTTCACGGCGGACGACGTCATCTTCTCGTGGAAGCGCAGCCTGACCCCTGGCTCCGACATGAAGGGCTACGGCGCCAAGGCGTCCGACATCAAGAAGGTGGACGACTACACCATCGAAGTCACCACCCCTACGCCCAACCCGATCTTGCCGCGCGAATGGGTGTTCCTGTACATCATGAGCAAGACGTGGGCCGAGAAGAACAAGACGACTGAAGCCACCAACGTCAAAGGCGACAACCAGGGCAACTATGCCAACCTGAACGCCAACGGCACCGGCCCCTTCATGCTGGTGTCGCGCCAGCCGGATGTGAAGACGGTGCTCAAGCGTTATGACGGCTACTGGAACAAGAACATCAAGACCAACGTCGACGAGGTCATCTTCCAGCCCATCACGCAGGAAGCCACGCGCGTGGCCGCGCTGATCTCTGGCGAAATGGACCTGGTGCAGCCGGTGCCCGTGCAAGACTGGAAGCGCCTGGAAGACGCCAAGGGCGTGAAACCGCTGACGGCGCCCGAAGCGCGCGCCATCTTCATCGGCATGGACCAGGACCGCGACGAACTGCTGTTCTCGGACGTCAAGGGCAAGAACCCGTTCAAGGACCCGAAGGTGCGCGAAGCCGTCGTGCTGGCGGTCGACACCAAGGCCATCAACGACAAGATCATGCGGGGTGCAGCAAAGCCGCTGGGCTCGCTGGTGGCTACCGCCATCAACGGCTACGCCGATTCCTATGGCGCACCGTACAAGCCCGACCCCGAACGCGCCAAGAAGCTGCTGGCCGAAGCGGGCTACCCGAAGGGCTTCACCGTCACCATGGACTGCCCGAACGACCGCTACGTCAACGACGAAAAGGTCTGCCAGGCGGTGGCCGGCATGTTGGCGCGCGTGGGCATCAAGATCAACCTGCTGGCGCAGACCAAGTCCAAGTACTTCGGCAAAATCCTGCTGCAAGCCGGTAACCAGACCAGCATGTACATGCTGGGCTGGACGCCCAGCTCTACCGACGCGCACAACGCGCTGCTGAACCTGGCGGCGTGCCGTGATGCGAAGACGGCGGCTGGCCAGTTCAACCTGGGCGGCTACTGCAACAAGAAGGTTGACGACCTGACCAACAAGATCGGTGTTGAAACCGATCAGACCAAGCGCAACGCAATGATCAAGGAAGCCTTCGAGATCGTGCGCAGCGACTACGGTTATTTGCCGCTGCACCAGCAGCCCATGTCGTGGGGCGTGAAGGACAACATCAAGGTCATTCAACGCGCCGACGACGTGCTCGACCTGCGCGATGTGGTGTTGCCGTAAACCTGCCGTAAACCTTTGACGTTGTATGCCCCGGATGGCGCAAGCCGTCCGGGCGCACCTGGCCCAGCTTCGCTTTCAAGCGTTCTACGCAAACGCGGCCCGGCGTTATCTGCAAACGAGGGCACCCGATAATGCTTTCCTTTATTGCGCAACGGCTTATCCAGTCGGTGCTGGTGATGTTGACGGTGGCGCTGATCGCGTTCTCCATGTTCCGCTATGTCGGCGACCCGATCGCCAGCATGGTCGGCCAGGACACCACCCCTGAACAACGCACGCAACTGCGCGAACAGCTCGGCCTGGACGACCCCTTCGTGGTGCAGTTCGCGCGCTTTGTCGGCAACGCGGTGCAAGGCGACTTCGGTATCTCGTACCGTCAGCGCCGGCCCGTCAGCGAGCTGCTTGAAGAACGCATGCCCGCCACCTTGGAATTGTCTTTCGTGTCCGCCGTGATGGCGTTGGCGCTGGGCATTCCGATGGGCATCTACACCGCGCTCAAACGCCACGGCATTCTGTCCAAGACCTTCATGGCGGTGTCGCTTGCCGGCATCTCGCTGCCCACGTTCCTGATCGGCATTCTGCTCATTCTTGTGTTCGGCGTGCAGCTGCGATGGCTGCCCAGCTTCGGACGCGGCGACGTCGTCAGTTTGGGCTGGTGGACAACGGGCTTTCTGACCAAATCAGGATGGCTGGCGCTGATCATGCCGGCCATCACATTGGCGCTGTTTCAGATGACTTTGATCATGCGGCTGGTGCGCGCCGAAATGCTGGAAGTGCTGCGCGCTGACTTCATCAAGTTCGCGCGCGCCCGCGGCCTGCCGGAACGGCTCATCAATTTCCGCCATGCGTTAAAGAACACGATGGTGCCCGTCATCACCATCACGGGCTTGCAGCTGGGCTCGATCATCGCGTTCGCCATCATCACGGAAACGGTGTTCCAGTGGCCGGGCATGGGCCTCTTGTTCATCCAGGCCATCAGCATGGTCGACATCCCCGTGATGGCGGCTTATCTGGTGCTGATCGCCTTCATGTTCGTGGTCATCAACCTGGTCGTCGACCTGCTGTACTTCGCCGTGGACCCGCGTCTGCGCGTGCAGAGCAAATAAGGGAATCAACATGATTGCTCGCATCGCTCCAATGTTCGCCCGCGCCGCCGACAGCGACCTGTGGCACAGCTTCAAGCGTTCGCCCGGCGCCATCATCGCCGCCATCTTCACGCTGATCATTTTGTTGGGTGCGCTGTTCGCGCCCGTCGTCGCGCCGCACAACCCGTTTGACCTGGCGTCGCTCAGCATCATGGACGCCAACACGCCGCCGGCCTGGGAAGAGGGCGGCAGCCCTGACTTCCTGCTGGGCACCGACGACCAGGGCCGCGACATCCTGTCGGCCGTGATGTATGGCTCGCGCGTGTCGCTGCTGGTGGGGTTTGCGTCGGTGCTGTTCTCGATGGTGCTGGGCGTCACGCTCGGCCTCATCAGCGGCTACGCCGGCGGCCGTATTGACAGCTTCATCATGCGTATTGCAGACGTGCAGCTGTCGTTTCCGGCCATCCTGGTGGCGCTCTTGATCGACGGCGTAGCGCGCGGGCTATTGCCGCGCGACATGCACGACCAGCTAGCGCTGTATGTGCTGATCTTCGCCATCGGCATCTCGGGCTGGGTGCAGTACGCGCGCACCGTGCGCGGCTCCACGCTGGTCGAGCGCAACAAGGAATACGTGCAGGCGGCGCGTCTGATCGGCATCGGCCCCTTCACCATTTTGCGCCGCCACATCCTGCCCAACGTCATGGGCCCGGTGCTGGTCATCGCCACCATTCACCTGGCGATCGCCATCATCACCGAAGCCACGCTGTCGTTCCTGGGCGTTGGTGTGCCGCCTACGGCGCCGTCGCTGGGCACGCTGATCCGCATTGGCAACAGCTATCTGTTCTCGGGCATGTGGTGGATTTCGATCTTCCCCGGCATTGCGCTGGTGGCGCTGGTGCTATCGGTCAACCTGCTGGGCGACTGGCTGCGCGACGCGCTCAACCCCAAGCTGCGCTGAGGACGTCATGGCCCTGTTGAACATTGAAGATATCCGCATCGAATTCCCCAGCCGCCGCGGCACGCTGGTGGCGGTGGATGGCGTATCGCTGTCCCTGGAAAAGGGCGAGATCCTGGGCGTGGTGGGCGAGTCCGGGGCGGGCAAGTCCACCATCGGCAACGCGGTGATCGGCCTGCTGGAAGCGCCCGGGCGTTTGGCCGGCGGTTCCGTGCTGCTGAACGGCGAACGCATCGACACGCTCACCCCTGCGCAGAAACGCAAGGTGCGCGGTCGCCGCATCGGCATGATCTTTCAAGACCCGCTGACCTCGCTCGACCCGCTTCAAACGGTGGAAAGCCAGCTGGTGGAAACCATGCAGGTGCACCTGAACCTGTCGCACGCCGAAGCGAAGAAACGCGCGGTGCAGCTGCTGGTGCAAGTGGRCATCGATCAGCCGGAACTGCGCGTCAAGCAATATCCGCATCAGTTCTCGGGCGGCATGCGGCAACGCGTAGTGATTGCGCTGGCGCTGTGCTGCGAGCCCGAAGTCATCATTGCAGATGAACCCACCACCGCGTTGGATGTGTCCATCCAGGCGCAGATTCTTGAGCTCTTGAAGAAGCTGTGCCGCGAAGAGCAGGTGGGCATGATCATCATCACGCACGACATGGGCGTGATTGCTGACGTGACCGATCGCGTGGCAGTGCTGTATCACGGCAAGCTTGTCGAGCAAGGCCCCACCGCCAAGATTCTGGGCGACCCCGATCATCCCTACACGCGCAGCCTGATTTCGGCCGTGCCGCGCCCCGACATCAAGCTCAAGCGCTTTCCGCTGGTGACTTACATCGAAGACGTGAAGACGCCGTCGCAGCCGTTGGACCTGGCCACGCATTGGCTGGGCCAGCGACGCGACTTCGGCGTGCAGACGGGCGGCCCGCTGGTGCAGGTGCGCGACCTGTCCATGCGCTTCGTGTTGAAGAGCGCGCTGTTCAAGCGCAATCAGCGCACGCTGGATGCCGTCAAGCGCGTGAACTTTTCCATTGGCGAAGGCGAAGTCTTCGGACTGGTGGGCGAATCCGGCTCGGGCAAATCCACAGTGGCGCGGCTGATCTCCGGCTTGTACACGCCATCCGAAGGCTCAGTCACGTTTGGCGGCACTGACCTCACGGCGCTCAAGGGCGAGAAGCAGCTGAACCCCTTCCGCCGGCAGATCCAGATGATCTTCCAGGATCCGTTCTCGTCGTTGAACCCGCGCATGCGCGTGCTGGACATCATTGCCGAACCCATCCGCTTCCATAAGCTGGCGGCCAACGAAGCTGAAACGCGCCGCATCGTCGCCAACCTGCTTGACGTGGTGGGCCTGGGCGACCGCGCCGCCGAACGCTTCCCGCACGAGTTCTCGGGCGGCCAGCGTCAGCGCATCTGTATTGCCCGCGCGCTCGCCACGCGTCCGCGATTCCTGATTTGCGATGAACCCACATCGGCGCTGGACGTTTCCATTCAGGCCCAGATTCTGAATCTGCTTAAAGACCTGCAAGAAGAGCTGGGCCTGACGATGCTGTTCATCAGCCACGACTTGCCCGTGATTCGCCAGATGTGCGACCGCGTGGGCGTCATGCGCTACGGCGAATTGCTGGAAGTGGCCGAAACGGAAAGCCTGTTCGATCACCCGCAACACCCCTACAGCCAACACCTGCTTGGGCTGATGCCCCGCCTGCAAACCATGTCCCGCAAGGGGCTGGATGTAGTGGAAGGCTGACGCCCGAGCGCAACCGGAGCGAGACATGACGGCGACACGACAGACCCTCTTCATCGGCGGCCAGGTATTTGATGGCGAGGGCAAGGTATTGCGCGATCACGGCGTGCTGGTCGAAGACAAGCGGGTGGCGCGCGTGGCGCCCGCCAGCGCATTCGAAGGCTATGCCGGTTTGCAGATCAACACCACCGGCATGACGCTGATGCCCAGCCTGGCGGACTGCCACGTGCATCTGGTCTACACGGGCGGCGCCGATCCCAATGCGCAATTAAGCAAGCAGGGTCCGGCGCAGATCACGCTGACCGCGCTGGAGAACGCACAAGCCAGCTTGCGCGGCGGCGTCACAGCCTTGCGCGACTGCGGCGGAAAGGACTATCTGGAATTCGGCGTGCGCGACGCGATTGCGCGCGGCGTGTTTCCCGGCCCCACCATCAAGGCGTCCGGCCGCATCATCTGCATGACGGGCGGGCACGGCAACCGCATCGGCCGCATCGCCGACGGCTGTGAAGACGTCATCAAGGCCGTGCGCGAACAAGTCCACGCCGGCTGCGATCTCGTGAAGATCATGGCCACGGGCGGCGTCATGACGCCGGGCGTGAGCCCGATGGATGCGCACTACAGCTTCGACGAAATGAAGGCGGGCGTGCATGAAGCCAAACGCTTTCGCAAAAGCACGGCCAGCCACGCACAAGGCACGCAGGGCATTCTGAACGCGGTGCGTGCGGGCATTGATTCCATCGAACACGGCATCTTCATGGACGACGATTGCCTGCGCGAAATGCTGGAGGCCGAAACCTATCTGGTGCCCACCATCGCGGCGGTGCGCAACATCATCGCCAACGCCGACAACGGCATCCCCGCCTACGCGGTGGAAAAGGCGCGCGCCGTCGAACAGCGCCATCGTGAGTCGTTCCAGATGTACTACAAGGCTGGCGGCCGCATCGCGATGGGCACGGACGCGGGCACGCCCTTCAACCTGCATGGCGAAAACGCCATGGAGCTGGCCTACATGGTGGAGTTCGGCATGACGCCCATCGATGCGCTGATTGCCGGCACATCACGCGGCCACGACCTGATGGGCTTGACGGAACACGGCGTCATCGCCGATGGCAAGGTCGCTGATCTGCTGCTGGTGCAGGGCGACCCCACGGAAGACATTCTGAAGGCGGCCGACAAACGCTTTCATGTGGCGGTGCTGCGCAATGGTGAATTGGCGGCGGGGGCTTTGCCCTTCTGAACCGCGCCGGGTTCAACCATGGAAAAAGCCGCCGCGCCCATCGGCGCGGCGGCTTTTTAATTGGCGTTGCAGGGGACTGCCCGCGCCTTAGCGCGCGCCACCCATCGCGCCGCTCATGACCATCATCAGGAACTGCTCAACCGGCATCTTCTTGCCGTTGAAGTCCACTTGGCCATCCGCGTAGTTCAGGTACGTCACGATGTTGTTGTTCTCGACCTTGGCCATGCCCATTGCGGTGGCCATGGTGCCGACCATTTCGGCCTGGCCCTTGGCGGTTTGCACGGCTTGTTCGGCCGGCACGCCGCGCATTTGCGGTTCGATGGCCATCAGGTCGCCCAGGTTGCCCTTGGACAGCACCAGCTTGGCGTCCAGCTTGCGCACGGCTTGCGTCAGCGTGTCAGACAGGTCACCTTCCATGGAAGCCGGCTTGGCCAGGTCCAGGTTCAGGTTGAACGTCGACGTGCCGTTGGCGGTGCGCACTTCCAGCGGCGCCACGGCCAGCGTCGGGTTGCCAGCCAGCAGCAGCTCAACGTTGGTCTTCAGCACCTGTTGCTCTTCCGGCGTGAACTCGGGCGTTTGCTGGTCGCCCTTGCTTTGCATCATGCGGCGCGAGGCGGCTTCATAGACGTCGTTCAGCGCCTTGAACGCCTTGGCGTCCAGCTTCTGCAGGTCGAGCGCCAGCTTCATGCCCGCCACGTCCTTGGCCTGCACGTTGATCATGCCGAAGTCCAGCGCCATCTTGGCGCCGATTGCCGAGCCGTTCTCCGTCACGTCGACGGCGATCGACGTGTCCTTGAACTGAACCGGCGGCTTTTCCTTCGAGGTGATCGTCCAGTCCTTGAACGTCAGCTTCTGGCTGCCCACGTACAGGTCGTTGGCCGACGGCGTCATGTCGCTGGTCAGCGTGATGCCTTGCAGGGCCATGCTGACGATGTCGCTGTTTTCGCTTTGGCCGGCCAGCACCAGCTTGTCAGTCTTCAGATCGAAGACGCCGTGCTTGGTGCCGGTGGCGTATTCCACGTTGCCGGTCATGCCCGAGAACGTCAGGCTGGTGTCGCCCTTGGTGACTTCGGCGGGAGCGACGTTGAACTTGCCGCTGATGTTCTTGCCGTAGCTGACGCTGTAGTGGCCGGTCACGGGCGTTGCGCCCTTGGACGCCGCGAACCATTCCTTGACGGTCGGGGTCTCTTCCAGCGCGAAGTCGCTGGCGACCATGGCGGGCATGAAGGCGCCGGACTTCAGGTTCGACAGGGGCAGGGGGCCGTGCGACAAGTGCTCGACGAACACCAGATCGCGGTCTTCGGCGGGCTTGCCTTCGGCGGCGGGCGTCGTGAACTTCACGCGGTAACGCGCGGTCGACGAAAACACGCCACGTTCGAACGACACCAGCTCAACGGCCGATGCGATGCCCCACTGGTCGCTGAGCTTCTTCAGTTCAACGTTGGCGTTGTCGATCGACTGCTTGACGAAGTCCTCGGCCTTTTGGCCCGTGAACCAGGCAGTACCCGTCCATACCGCGCCCAGAACGACGACAACGCCCACTAGTGCCGATTTCTTCATAGCGATCCTTTATTCTTCAAATGGATATAAGCGCACGGATTATAGGGAGTGCAGCCTAGGGAAAACACTTATTTCGTTCAGAGGCACTGCAATTTGTTACTTGGTGATACTGCGGTGCGTAATCCATTCGGTGCTGCAGCGCCACATCAGCTACAATCCCGCCGTGTGCTTTGCCAATCTGCACACGTCCGCTAGGCCCTTCGCTGCCAAGCTTCGCCCATCAGGGCGCTTCCCTTTTCTCCTTATTCGTCCGCCTGGATTGGAGTCTCTCAACTTGAGCGACGGGCTGCCGCTGGAGTTGTTTTGACTACCTCTTCCCCTTTTGCCGACCTCGGGCTGGCTGATTCCCTGTTGCGCGCCATTGCCGAAACCGGCTACACCGCGCCCACCCCCATTCAAGCCCAAGCCATTCCTCAAGTGCTGAAAGGCGGCGACCTGCTGGCCGCCGCACAAACCGGCACTGGCAAAACCGCCGGCTTCACGCTGCCCATTCTGCATCTGCTGTCGCAGCAGAAGCCGGAAGGCCGCAAGCCCGGCCGCCCCCGTTGCCTGATCCTGACCCCGACGCGTGAATTGACCGCGCAGGTGGCGGAATCGGTGCAAACCTACGGCAAGTACACCTCGCTGACGTCCATGGTGATGTTCGGCGGCGTCAACATCAACCCCCAGATCTCCGCGCTGCGCAAGCCGCTGGACATCCTGGTGGCCACCCCCGGCCGTCTGCTGGACCACTGCGGCCAGAAGACGGTTGACCTGTCGGGCGTGGAAATCCTGGTGCTGGACGAAGCCGACCGCATGCTGGACATGGGCTTCATCCGCGACATCCGCAAGATTCTCGCGCTGCTGCCCAAGCAACGCCAGAACCTGCTGTTCTCGGCCACGTTCTCGGACGAAATCCGCACGCTGGCGCGCGGCGTCCTGAACAACCCGGGCGAAGTCTCGGTCACCCCGCGCAACACTGCCACGGAACTCGTCACGCAGACGGTTCACCTGGTCGAACAGCACCACAAGCGCGACCTGATCAGCCACATCATCCGTGAAAGCGGCTGGCATCAGGTGCTGGTCTTCACGCGCACGAAGCACGGCGCGAACCGCCTGGCTGAAAAGCTGGTCAAGGACGGCCTGACCGCCGCCGCGATCCACGGCAACAAGAGCCAATCCGCCCGCACCCGTGCGCTGGCCGGCTTCAAGGACAGCACCGTGACGGTGCTGGTCGCGACCGACATCGCCGCCCGTGGCCTGGACATCGACCAGCTGCCGCAAGTGGTGAACTTCGAACTGCCCAACGTGCCGGAAGACTACGTGCACCGCATCGGCCGCACGGGCCGCGCAGGCGCCACCGGCGCCGCGGTCTCGCTGGTCGACAACAGCGAAATCAAGCTGTTGAAGGACATCGAACGCCTGATCAAGAAGACGATCGAGCGCAAGCCCGTGGAAGGCTGGACCCCGTCGCCCACCAGCGCCGCCGCCTTCGAACGCCAGGAACGCGATGAAGACGCGCGCAGCCCGCGCGGCGGCAATCGCAATGGCGGCGGCGGCCGTGGCGGTAACGCCGGCCGCGGCAATGGTGGCGGCGGTGCCGGCGCCGGCCGTTCGCGCCCCGCGCAAGGCCAACCCCGCGCCGCTGCTGGCGGCCGCGCCCCCGCGCCGGCCCGTGCTGGCGGCGAAGGCCGTGGCAATGGCGGCGCGCGTGATGGCAAGCCTGCTGACCGTCCGGCACACGCCGGCCGCGGCGAAAGCCGTCCGCAGCAAAGCCAGCGCCGTCCGGAGGGCTCTGGCCGTCCGGCTGGCAACGGCGGTTCGGGCCGCCCGTCCGGCGGTCCGCGCGCAGCCCTGCTCGGCAAGTAATTCCAAGCAGGTAATATCCCGGCACCCACATCCTGCGATCCAAGGACCCGCGCATCATGCCTTTATCCACCTGGTTGACGTTCTTCCTGGCCTCCTGGGCCATTTCGTTCTCACCTGGGGCGGGCGCGATTTCCGCGATGTCTTCCGGATTGAAGTACGGCTTTGCACGCGGCTACTGGAACACGGCCGGCCTGATCATGGGCATCCTGTTCCAGTTCGTCGTCGTGGCCGTAGGGTTAGGCGCGGTGCTGGCCACGTCCGAAATGGCCTTCAATGTGGTCAAGTACCTGGGCGTGGCTTACCTGATTTATCTTGGCGTGCGCCAGATCCGCACCGATGCCGCGCCCGTCGCGGTGGATGCGGGTGACCCCAAGCAGGCCTCGATCCGTGACCTCGTCATGCGCGGGTTCCTGATCAACACCATGAACCCCAAGGGCACGGTGTTCCTCTTGGCCGTGGTGCCGCAATTCGTGGACCCGGCGTTGGCGCTGACCCCTCAGTACGCCGCGCTGGCCGCCACGCTGGCTTTTACCGACCTCGTGGCCATGGGCGTGTACACGCTGCTGGCCGCGCGCGTGCTGCGCATGCTGCGAGACGCCAAGCACATCCGCTGGATGAACCGGACCTTCGGTTMGCTGTTCATCCTGGCGGGCGTTTTTCTGGCGTCATTCCGCCGTCATTCCTGACGCTGACCCCGTGGGGCACGCACCGGCAACGGTGCGTGCCCCATGCGTTTCATGCACGTCGCCGGACCGCACCGGCTGGAAGATGCGGCGTTAAGTAGAATCCCCCGATCATGAATATCCCTCAAGAAGTCGCGCGGCGCAGAACGTTCGCCATCATTTCCCACCCTGACGCGGGTAAGACCACGCTGACCGAAAAGCTGTTGCTGTTCGCAGGCGCGATTCAGATCGCCGGCAGCGTGAAAGCGCGCAAAGCGTCGCGCCACGCCTCGTCCGACTGGATGGAAATCGAAAAGCAACGCGGCATTTCCGTGGCGTCCTCGGTGATGCAGATGGAATACCGCGACTGCGTCATCAACCTGCTCGACACCCCGGGTCACCAGGACTTCTCTGAAGATACCTACCGGGTGCTGACGGCGGTGGACGCCGCGCTGATGGTGATCGACGCCGCCAACGGCGTGGAACCCCAGACGATCCGCCTGCTGCAGGTTTGCCGCGCGCGCAACACGCCCATCATCACGTTCATCAACAAGATGGACCGCGAAGTGCGCGAGCCGCTGGAACTGCTGTCTGAAATTGAAGGCCACCTGGGCATGGACGCCGTGCCGTTCTCGTGGCCGGTGGGCATGGGCAAAGCGTTTGGCGGCGTGTTCGACATCCGCCGCGACCGCATGCGCGTGTTCCGCCCCGGCCAGGAACGCCGTTCCGACAACGACGACGTCATCGAAGGCCTGAGCAACCCTGAAATCGCCCGCCGTTACGGCTCGGCATTCGACCAGGCCAGCGGTGAGATCGAACTCATCAACGAAGCCGCTCCCGCGTTTGACCGCGAGCAGTTCCTGGCCGGCAAGCAGACCCCGGTGTTCTTCGGTTCGGCCATCAACAACTTCGGTGTCCAGGAAGTGCTGGATGCGCTGGTCGACCACGCGCCGCCCCCGGGCCCGCGCATGGCGCTGCAACGCGAAGTGCTGCCCGAAGAGCCCAAGTTCACCGGTGTGGTGTTCAAGGTGCAAGCCAATATGGACCCCGCCCACCGCGACCGCGTCGCCTTCGTGCGCGTCAGCTCGGGCCGCTTTGAACGCGGCATGCGTTTGAAGGTGGCTCGCACCAACAAGGAAATGCGCCCGAACAACGTGGTGTCGTTCCTGTCGCAGCGGCGCGAGCTGCTGGACGAAGCCTATGCCGGCGACGTGATCGGTATTCCGAACCACGGCGTGCTGCAACTGGGCGACGTGCTGACCGAAGGCGAAACGCTGCAGTTCACCGGCCTGCCGTTCTTCGCGCCGGAACTGTTCCAGGCGGTGGAAGTAAAGGACCCGTTGCGCACCAAGCAACTGCGCACCGGCCTGACCCAATTGGGTGAAGAGGGCGCCATTCAGGTGTTCCGCCCCGAGGCGGCAGGCGGCTCCTTGCTGCTGGGCGCCATCGGCCAACTGCAGTTCGAAGTGGTCGCCCACCGGCTCAAGACGGAGTACGGCGCGGACGCCAGAATGCTGCCTTCCCGCTACACAATGGCACGTTGGATTACGTCTGAAAACCCGAAGGCGCTGCGCAAGTTCATGGATGCCAATGCGGCTCATATCGCCTATGATGTCGTCGATGCGGCGGCGTTTTTGATCAGTTCCCCTGCGCAGTTGCGCGTAGCCGAGGATCTGTATCCCGAAGTGAAATTCCATGCCATGCGCGAACACGGCGGCAAGGTTTTCGGGGACAAGGCGTAAACCCGTTCGGGTTCCGCACGGCAGATGAGGGTAGCAATGTCTTGGCGTTTATTATTCGCAACGCTCCTGATCGCGCTTGGCGCGTCGGCCTGGGGCGGAATTCAATTGGGTGACTGGCTGGTGGCGCATGCGCCGCCCGCCGCACCTGCTCCTGGTCAGGACGCGGCAGCTTCGCAGCAGCCCGTTCTGGACGCCAACGGACGTCCGTATGTGGCGCAGCCTCCGCAGCCGCGCATTGACGGCACGTTGGGTGTGCCGGACAAGCCGGCCGACCGGCAATGGCAGGTCAATACGGTGTCGTTGTTCGACACCGTCAGCGATCCGGCCGTCAAACTTTCCCGCGAACGCATCACCCCGGAACAGGCTCGAGAAATCGCAGCCGCCTCCGAAGTGCCGCTGCCGTCGGGTACGTCGGACGTGACCACGATGGATCTTCAAGTACCGGGCACCTCTACCGCCATTAATGGCGGCCAGGCGCAAGCGGGCGGCTACGGCACCCCGCAAATGGTGCAAGCGCCTCCGCCCCCGCCCAATACGTCGCCGGCACCGGGCGCGCCGGGCTGGCAAGACGCGCTCAAGCGCGAACTGGCCCAATGCGCGACCCAAGGCTTCTTCGAACGCCCGTCGTGCTCGTGGAACGCGCGCAATAAATACTGTGCGCCTAACCGCGCCTGGGGCACGATGGCCGAATGCCCGGCACGCCCGCAGTAAGCCCGATCCGCAGCTGATGCTGCAAAAAATAATGGCGCCCCGTGGGGCGCCATTATTTTTGCCTTGGCAGATAACGCGTGCGCGTTATTCCGGCACGGACATCTGGCTTTGCAGGTAGTTCTGAATACCGACCTTGTCGATCAGATCGATCTGCGTTTCCAGATAATCGATGTGCTCTTCGGTGTCGTCCAGGATGTCCTGGAACAGATCGCGCGAGACGTAATCACGCACCGATTCACAGTAGGCAATCGCTTCCACGACGGTGGCGTGCGCGGCTTGTTCCAGCTTCAAGTCACAGGCCAGCAGCTCGGGCACGTCTTCACCGATCAGCAGCTTGTGCAGGTCTTGCAGGTTGGGCAGGCCATCCAGCATGAAGATGCGGGCGATCAGGCGATCCGCGTGCTTCATTTCACCGATGGATTCTTCGTACTCGTGCTTGCCCAGCTTGTCGAAGCCCCAATGATTCAGCATGCGGGCATGCAGGAAATATTGGTTGATGGCCGTCAGTTCGTTGGTCAGTTGCTTGTTCAGAAACTGGATGACGGTTTTGTCGCCTTTCATAATGGACTCCTTGCAGTCAGGCGCGACGCGAGTGCATCGCGACAGAGGAGCGCACGATGCCGCGCGTACGCAACCCCGGCAGACTACCATCAGCCGGCGGGCCGCGCCTAGCCTTGCGCTGCATTTGGTAAACCGCTTTAGAACCGCTACAAGAAAGCGATACGCCAATGAGAATGAGTATGCGTGCGTGATGCCTTGCACAGACAAGGCAAGGGTTATGCGGCCTGTGCGGCATCGATGTGCGGGAATCGACCCCTATATTGCGCGCGCCATGTTCAATATCGCGCAGCCAACCGACGAATATCGACCTGAAGATGGCGTTATGTGCTGCGTTGCATATCGGCAACCCAAACGCGCCAAATCCTCACATTCTGTCTTGCGAGCCGATCAGGCCGCTTTGCGCGTGGTCAACCAGATGCCGAATGCAATCGGCACAATGCCCAGCAAATCCAGCCACGACACCGGTTCGCGCAGCACCAGCCAACCAAACAACAAGCCCAGCGGCGGCATCAGAAAGTGCAGCGCGCTGGCCGATGTGGCGCTGGCGCGAGTCAGGATCATGAACCACAGGTAGTAGCCGCCCATCGACACCGCCACGATCATGTAGGCCATGCTCCACGCGAGGCTCGCGGTCAGGCGCGCATCGCCCAGGCTTTCGTTCATCAGCGCGAAAGGCAGCAAGGCCACGGCCGCTGCCAACGATTGAATGCCGGTCGCCGTCCACAGGCCCGCCTGCGGCTTCAAGCGCTTGTAGAGCAGCGTACCGGCCACGAGCGCAATCAGGCCACCCGTGACGAGCAGCGTGCCATGCAGGTCCTCCTGCATGCCGCTCAAGCGCGACCGCAGCACCAGCGCCACGCCCGCCAGCCCCAGGCACAAGCCCAGCAGCTTGCGCCAGCTGAGTTGCTCTCCCAGCACTGGCCCCGCCAACACGCCGATCAACAAGGGGTTGGTGCTGATCAGCACGGCGGTGAAGGCGGAGGACACGGTGATCATCCCGGACCAGCTCAGGCCCAGGTACAGCGCGTTGTTCAGCACGCCCAACAGAATCAGCGCGACCAAGTCACGCGCGCTGGGCCGCTTGCCTTGGCGGCTGGCCACGGCGATGCCCAGCATCAAGGCGCCGGCGATCAGGAAACGGATGGTCAGAAGCGTCAGGGGCGGGCAGTCCCGCACCGCGATTTTGGCCGCGGCAAAGGCGGAACTCCACAAGAAGCAGAATGCGGCGATCGGCACCCAACTGATCCCCGGCGCGCCGTTGGCGGTCGAGGCGGTGGAAACGGCAGGCGTGGCCTTCATCGGAGATCCAGGTGGACAGGGCGCCACGCATGCCGCGTGGAGCAGGCATTCTGCGCGCCTGCCCAGGCGTGCGCAACCCATCAGCGAGCGGATCGCAATGGCCGGGAGGTTCTAAGAAAGCGGGGGGATCTTGCGGGAGGAAATGCGGAGCGACGGGGCGCGGGTGAAATGCGGAAAGAATGCGGAAAGAATGCGGGAAGAAAACAGCGCGGCCCGCTGCGTCAGGCAGCGAGCCGGAAATTGCGGGTCAAGCTCAGCCTGCGGCGACCAGCGGAATGGGGAAGCTGCTGTTGTTGGCAGCCGCACCCGACTCCACGAGCGTGGCAGGAGCATTGACCGGAACGGCAATGGAGCGGACGTCGCATACGCTGGAGCAGCGGCCGCCTGGCAGGTATTCGGCGGCGGTTGCCGCGCAGCAGCCGCAGCACGTGGCTACGCCCAGCTCGAATTGCAGGTCGGACAGGGTCGTCGCGCCTCCGTCCACGCTGGCGCGGACTTGGCGTTCGGTGATGGCATTACATACGCAAATGTACATGCGAATGATTATCGAAAATTATTCAGCGGATGACAAGTCCCCTGCGATAAAAAAATTTGCAACGGATTTGTCACGCAAGCCCTTGAAAGATTGGACGAATCTTAAAAAGATTCGTCCCCTATTTCAACGCGCCGAGGCCTGCGCCTTGCGCACCGTTGCGGGGGCAATCCGCAGCGCTTCGCGGTACTTTGCCACCGTCCGGCGGGCGATCACTATCCCCTGATCGGCCAGTTTTTGCATGATCTGGCTGTCGGACAAAGGCTTGGCACGGTTCTCGTCTGCCACCATTTGGCGGATAAACGTCTGCACCGCGGTGGCCGAGGTGGCGTCGCCGCCATCGGTGGAAACGCCCGCGCCAAAGAAGCGCTTGAGCTCCAGCGTGCCAAACGGAGTGAGCATGTACTTCTGCGTTGTGGCCCGTGAAATGGTCGATTCGTGCAAACCAAGCTCGCCCGCGATGTCTTTCAGAATCAGCGGACGCATGGCCGATGGCCCCTGGCTGAAGAACGCAGTCTGGCGTTCAACAATGGCTTGAGCCACCCGCAGGATCGTGTCAAAGCGCTGTTCGACGTTGCGGATCATCCATCTGGCCTGCTGCAACTGGGATTGCAGCCCGGCATGCGCGGATTCTTTCTGGTTGCCCAGCATCTGCGCATACAGCCCGTTGATCTGCAGGCGCGGCACGGCGGCGCTATTAAGCGTCACTTGCCAGCCGCGCCGGGTTTTACGCACGATGACGTCCGGCACGGCATAGTCGGCAGCCGGCACGGTCCAGGCGCGGCCCGGGCGCGGTTCCAACCGCAAGATCAGTGAATGCGCGGCGCGGAAGGTGGGGTCGTCACAGCCAGCGGCTGCGCACACACGTGCGGCGTTGCCCGTCGCCAACAGCGGAAGGTGCTGCGCACAGATTTGACGCGCGCACGCCAACACGGCGGGGTCTGCGGCTTCGGGCAGGCGGGTCAGGTCGGGGTTGCGCAGCTGCAACAGCAGGCAGTCGGCCATGTCGCGGGCCCCGATGCCAACCGGGTCGAACGATTGCAACAGCGACAACGCCGCGCGCAGCTCGTCCAGGTCAGGCTCCATTTCGGCGGGCAGCCAGCTAAGGATTTCTTCCAGGGGAGACCCCAGGTAGCCGTTCTCATCCAGCTCGTCGATCAGCAGCCCCGCCAGCGCGGCGTCTCGCGGCGCCGCGCGCGTCAGCATCAGCTGGCCCAGCAGGTGCTCGCGCAGCGTATCGGGCCGCGCCGCCTCGGGCGGGCCGGAATCGTCATCGGAATAGACCCCGCCCGAACCCGGCATTTCGTCCACCGGCGTTTCGCGTTCGGCCGCCGGCTCGTCGTCCTGCACGGAAGATTCGCGCTCGGACTCGGCTTGCGCCTCGGCCGCGGGCGTGTCGTCTTCACGTTCCAGCAGGGGGTTGTCCGAGAGCACTTGCGAGATCTCGGCCTCGAGGTCGAGCGTAGACAACTGCAACAATCGTATCGATTGTTGTAGCTGAGGGGTCAGCGTCAAATGCTGGCCAGGTCGCAGTTCTAAAATTGGACGGGTCATAGGTACAATATTTTGCATGATGAATCTGACTTCGCCCGCAAGCGTTCGCCAGGACAGCCGACTTATCGGCCAGACCCTGCTCAAATTGGCGCTTCCCCGACTCGTTGTGCGCGCGATAGTCATCGCCGTCGCCGTCGTCCTTTGGTATCTGGTCGCCTCGTGGATACTGGATTTCGGCAAACGCATGAACTACGACTTCCTGCATACCCTGGGCCAGCCCACCCAGGACATGGCGCAGAAAGTGAATCCGTATATCTGGTGGGTCGTCGCCGCCATCTGGACCTTGATCGTCTTCTTCTCGGTGCGCGCCTGGTTCTCGGCCAGCCTGGCCTCGGGCGCGGCAACGCCGGTGGGTACCGATGTGCTGGCAGAACTGGCGCCGAACCTGTCGGAAGAGTCTCTCGGCGTGCTGCGCTGGACGTGGGGCGACCGCCAAGAGCCCTTCACTGTAGGCGACTTGCGCCGCTCACTGTCTGAAATTCGCCACAATCGCATCGGCAAGATCGCGATGGTGGCCGAACAGGCGCAAATTCTGGAAGGCGCCGCGAGCCGCCCCACGCGCGATCCGCGCGACGATGGGCGCCGCGAGCCGCGCAGCGAAGTCCGCGGTGAGGTCCGTGGCGAACCCCGCGGCGACCGCTACGTCGAACCGCGCATCGGGCCGGCCCGCTAAGCGCCGAACGCATCACACGCAGACTTCAGGCCGCCCACAAGGCGGCCTGTTTGTTTCAGTCCTCTGCCAGCCGGCTTTTTCTATACTGGCCCCTCCAGGCTCGCGCAACCGCGGGCCGCGCACACACCAAACAATATCTACCGGCACCGAGACAGGCCGGATGCGCGGCCGGCCCCTGGAGTTGTTCATCATGTTCCGACCCCCCGTCCGGTATGCCGCCGGCCTGTTGTTGGCCTGTTCGGCCGCGTTCGCCGTCACGCCGGCCCTGGCCGCCTGGCCTGACAAGCCCATCACCTTCGTCGCCCCGTTCAGCGCGGGCGGCGCCAATGACCTCGTTGCGCGGATCATCGCGAAAGCGGTGGGTTCGACTTTGAACCAGACGGTCATCGTAGAAAACCGTCCCGGCGCAGGCGGCGTCGTGGGCGCTGCGCACGTCGCACGCAGCGGCGCTGATGGCTACACGTATCTGGTCGGCAGCAACGGCACCGTCACCAACAGCCTGATCCGGTCAGACCAGCCCTACAAAGATGAAGAGCTGACGCCTGTGGCGCTGCTGTCCATCACGCCGTCCGTCATTGTGGCCAACCCGTCCAACCCCGCCAAAGACCTGAAGGACTTCGTTGCGCGCGCCAAACAGGCCAAGACCGACCGCATCACGTTTTCCACCGCCGGTAACGGCAGCACGCCGCATTTCGTGGCGGAGATGGTCAAGGAAGCGACTGGCCTGCCCGTGGAGCCCATTGCCTACAAGAGCGGTTCGGAAGGCGTGACGGCGGTGATCGGCAACCAGGTCGACGCCACCTCGGAAGCCAGCATCGTGACGCTGCCACTGATCCAGAGCGGCAAGCTCAAGGCGCTGGCCACGACCTGGGACAAGCGCATGGCCAGCGCGCCCGACATTCCGACGACCGCCGAACAGGGCTTCCCGGCCATTCGCATCGGCCACTGGGCAGGCTTGTTCGCACCCGCCGGGACGCCCGCCGACGTATTGGACAAGATGAACGCCGCCGTCGAAAAATCTTTGCAGACCAAAGAAGTGCAGGACGCCTTGCGCCAAAGCAGCATCGAACCGGGCGGTGGCTCGCGCGCAAGCTTCGTTGAATTCGCAGCAAGTGAGCGCAAACGTCTGGGTAAAGTCGTGAAAAACGGGCATATGCAGACGCAGTAACTTCGTCTGATTTCTGGCCAAACCCGCGCGGGGATGCGATGCGTCCCCCGCTTTTTCTGTTTGCGCTGGCTGGCAAAGTGTGTTTGACTAGCAACCTATGGCCGCTTACCGCACCTCCCTCGCGATTGCCACCGGACGCTCCGCCGCTCCGGTCGCCGGCCTGCGCGCTCGTTCCTTCAACGCCGCCGCGCTATCGCTATACCTACCGATCGGTTGCCGGGCCTAGTGTCCCCGTGGTAGCTCGGCAGCCACGTTTGCCACACGCGATTTCCCCTTTTTAGATGTGAATCCTGCCGGTCAATCACGGCAAATCCAGGCACAAGACCGTCATCCGGTCATACGTGCCGCCGAGACTTAGTGCTCCCGGGATTCAAAAGAAACCGATCGAGGTGTAGTAATGATGCTTGCCAACCCCGCCACCAAATACGTCCCCTTCGCGCCCTTCACCCGCGATTTCTCCGAACGCACCTGGCCCAGCCGCCGCATCACCAAGGCGCCGATCTGGATGAGCACGGACTTGCGCGACGGTAACCAGGCCCTGATCGAACCCATGAGCGTCGAGCGCAAGCTCCGCTTCTTCGAACAGCTGGTGAAGATTGGCTTCAAGGAAATCGAAGTCGGTTTTCCGTCGGCCTCCCAGACCGACTTCGATTTCGTGCGCAAGCTCATCGAGGAAAAGCGCATTCCCGACGACGTGACCATCATCGTGCTGACCCAGTCGCGTGAAGATTTGATCAGCCGCACCGTGGAAGCCGCCGCGGGCGCCAAGCAAGCCATCGTCCACATGTACAACGCGTGCGCTCCGGCCTTCCGCAAGGTCGTGTTCAACATGACGAAGGAAGAGATCAAGGGCATCGCCACCACCGGCACGCGCCTGATCAAGCAATACACGTCGCAGCGCCCGGAAACCAAGTGGAGCTACGAGTACTCGCCCGAAGTGTTCAGCACGACTGAACCCGAATTCGCGCTGGAAGTCTCGGATGCCGTGGCCGACGTCTGGCAGCCCACGCCCGATCACAAGATGGTGTTGAACCTGCCCGCCACGATCGAGGCCACCAGCCCCAACTTGTACGCCGACCAGATCGAGTGGATGCACAAGAATCTGGCCCGCCGCGACAGCATCGTGCTCAGCGTGCACCCGCATAACGACCGCGGCACCGCCGTGGCCGCCGCCGAATTTGCCGTGATGGCCGGCGCCGACCGCATCGAAGGCTGCCTGTTCGGCAGCGGCGAACGCACGGGTAACGTTGACCTTGTCACGCTCGCCTTGAACCTCTACACGCAAGGCGTGCACCCGGGCCTGGACTTCTCCGACATCGACGAAGTGCGCCGCTGCGCCGAATACTGCAACCAATTGCCGGTGCACCCGCGCCACCCGTACGCGGGCGACCTCGTCTTCACCGCGTTCTCTGGTTCGCACCAGGACGCCATCAAGAAGGGCTTCGCGCTGCAAGCAGCCGACGCCGTTTGGGAAGTTCCGTACTTGCCGATCGACCCCGCCGACCTCGGCCGCAGCTACGACGCCGTCATCCGCGTGAACAGCCAATCGGGCAAGGGCGGCGTGTCGTACCTGCTTGAACAGGAACACGGCCTGGTCTTGCCGCGCCGCTTGCAAATCGAATTCAGCCGCGCCATTCAGCGCGTCACCGACGAGACCGGCCGCGAAGTCACCGCTGACGACGTGCACACGATCTTCAACCGCGAATACCTTGAACAGAAGTCGCCGTGGAAGCTGATCCGCCACCGCATCGACGGCAATCCGTCGGCCGGCGAAGGCCAGCACTTCAGCATCGAAGCCGAACTCGAATACAACGGCGAACGCCGCATCGTGACCGGCAAGGGCGACGGCGCCATCTCGGCCTTTGTGGCCGCGCTGGACGTGCCCGTGCGCATCATGGACTACCACGAGCACGCCATCGGCACCGGCACCGACACGCGCGCCGCTTCCTACGTGGAACTGCGCGTGGGTGAATCCAGCACGGGCTTTGGCGTGGGCATCGACCGCGACATCGTCACCGCGTCGTTCCAGGCTGTGCTGAGCGCCGTCAACCGCCACATCAACTCGGGCGCCGTCACGGCGGCCGAAACGGAAACCGCCGAGACCGCGTAATCCGCATCTCTGGCCACCAGTAAGCGCCTGACGCAAGCCCGAAACATGGGCTTGCGGCCCCCAAGAACCCACCGCTTCTTGGCGCGGCACGGCAACAAAAAAGCCCGCCTTATCTGGCGGGCTTTCTGCTTTCAACGCACCGGTTTCAGCCGCGCGGCCACATGTCGGATGCGCCGATGTCAGGCGTGTTTGCGGCCAGCAACTGCTTGTGCACCCACGCGCCAATGGCCAGCGTGCGGTAGTCGTCGTAGCGCTGCCCGATCAGCTGCAAGCCAACGGGCAAGCCTTGCGGGCCGGTTGCAAAGGGCAGGTTCAGGCAGGGCAGGCCAAACAGCGTCCAGGCGCGCGAGAACTGCGGGTCACCCGTACCCAAGTCAGCGAAAGGCGCTTCGCCCGCCGCGCTGGGCGCTAGCACCACATCGAATTCATCGAACCAGCTGTTTACCCGCGCGCGGGATTCTTCAGCACGCGCCAGATTTCGGATGTGTTCCTCTGCCGTGATCTGCGCGCCCGCTTCCAGCACCGCTTGAATCTTGGGGCTGAGCTGGCTGGCGTGTTCCAAGCGTTCGTAAGCCAACGACTGCGAGGCCTCGAACGCCATGATGTCGGCATGCAGCTGCACCAGCATGCAGTCCTGCGGCGGCAGCGGCACTTCTTGCACGAAGGCGCCTGCCCGGGACAACGTGGCGGCGGCCTGTGCGAAGGCTTCCTTGGTTTCGGCCTGCGCATGCCGCCATTGCAGCGTGCGGCACATGCCGATGCGCGGCTTGCCCTCGTAAGCCAGATTCAGCAAGCGCGGGTCACGCATCATGACCGACGCGAACAGCGCCACGTCCGGCACCGAGCGCGCGAAGCCGCCCACCGTGTCCAACGATTCGGCCAAACTCTTCACGCCGGCTCGCGGCACCGCACCAAAGGTCGGCTTGAAGCCCACGATGCCGCAGTACGACGCGGGGCGGATGATGGAGCCCGCGGTTTGCGAACCCAGCGCAAACGGCACCATGTCGTCAGCCACCGCAGCGGCCGAACCGCTGGACGAGCCGCCCGGCGTGTAGGCCTCGTTGCGTGGGTTGCGGGTGGGGCCGGCTTGATAGGTCGCGAATTCCGTGGTGACCGTCTTGCCAACCACTACTGCGCCTGCGCCACGGCACAACGCCACGGCGGCGGCATCCAGGCCGGGGCGGTGGCGTTCATAAATGGGGGAGCCGTAGCGGGTGGGCAGGTCGAACGTGTCGAACAGGTCTTTCACGCCGATCGGCAAGCCATGCAATGGCCCGCGCAGGGCGCCGCTATCGAGCACTTGCGCATGGTCCAGCGCCGCCTGCTTTTGCAGCGCCGTCCAGGCATGGATGGTGTTTTCGCGCTGCTCGATGCGGGCAAAGCAGGCCCGCACCAATTGCACCGCAGTTAACTCGCGCCGTTGCAGCTTGTGCGCCGCTTCCAGCGCGCCAAGTCTGTTTAAGGCAGTAGACATGATCCTTTCCTCTTTACCGGAGCCGCGCATCACGCGTGGCAGCTGAACTCCGCACCCGGTCCCCTTGACCGAGGGTCTGTCCTGGCTTGCCCCGCGCGATGGGCGACGAGGTTAAAGCGGACCGATCCCAACCATTGTGCGCGTTGCGTCAATTAGGAAAAACACCGAAAACACCTTGTTTTACGGGGTAAACCGACTGCGCTGCGCCATGGCTTTCTGTTGTTGCGGCGTCACCAGCATAGCGCAAACCCGTGCAATACAAAGGTCATATTTGTCTTGTAAGATGAAATCGTTTTCAGTAAACCGACAGCAATATAGATATGGCTACGCGCCCGTCGCCCCGCTTTTCCATCATTGAAGTGGCTCGCAAGGCGGGGGTTTCTCCGGCGACGGTGTCGCGCGCGTTCAACCAGCCCGAGATCGTGCACCCCGACACGCTGGCGCATATTCGCAATGTGGCCAAGCGCGCCGGCTTCCGTCCGAACCGCGTCGGCCGCAGCCTGCGTTCGGGCAGCACGCGCACCATCGGACTGATTCTCCCCACGCTGTCGAATCCCGTCTTCGCCGAGTGCTTTGAAGGCGCGGAACGGCGTGCGCGCGAATCGGGCTATAGCGTGATGCTGACCGCCACCGGCTACGACCCCGCCGTGGAATCGGCAGCGGTGCAAGGGCTGATGGACCATCAGGTGGATGGCCTGATCCTGACCGTGGCCGACGTCAACAAAAGCGCCACACTGGACGATCTGGACAGCGCCGGCATGCCGTACGTGCTGGTCTATAACGAATCCAACACGCATCCGTTCGCGTCCGTCGACAACCGCGCGGCAGCCAGCGACATGGTCGCGCACCTGGCCGCGTTGGGCCATCGCCGCATTGCACTGGTGACGGGTCCGCTGACGGCGTCCGACCGTGCGCGCCGACGGCTGACCGGCGCGCGCGCCTGCGCGAAGAAGCTGGGCCTGGACACCGTGCAGCACATCGCCATGAGTTCACACACGGGCAGCGACGCCGACGTGCTGAAAGCCGCGCTGCGCGGCAAGCAGGCGCCCACGGCGCTGTTCTGCTCGAACGACCTGCTGGCCACGGCCGTCATCGCCGACCTGGTGGCGCTTGGGCTGCGCGTGCCCGCCGATATTTCCGTCAGCGGTTTTGACGGCATGCGATTCGGCGCCTTGCTGACGCCGCCCTTGACGACCGTAGCGCAGCCCAGCGACGGCATCGGACAAACCGCGTGCTCGAATCTGCTGGCGCAGATTCACGGCCAGCCGCCCCAATCGAATCGCCTGCCGCACTGCATCGTGGTCGGCGGCACCGCGGCCGCCGTGCGCCGCTGATCCCCATCCCTTCCGACATTCCGCACGCATCATGCTCATCGCACAAATCACCGACCTGCACATGCGCACCCCGGGCGACAAGGCCTACGGCATCATCGACCCGGCTGCGTTTCTGGCGCCTGCCGTGCGCGCGCTCAACGCCCTGACGCCGCGCCCTGACTGCGTGCTGATCACGGGCGACCTGACCGACCTTGGCCGCCCGCACGAATACGCGGTGCTGCGCGAACACCTGCAAGCGCTGGAGATTCCGTACTTTCTCTTGCCCGGCAATCATGACGACCGCGCACAGCTGCGCGCCGCCTTCCCCGACCATGCCTACCTGCAAGATGGCGGCGACTTCGTCCAGTACGCCATCGAAAACTATCCGCTGCGCATGCTGTCGCTGGACACGGTGGTGCCAATGAAGAGCCATGGCGAGCTATGCCAGGACCGCCTGGACTGGCTCGCCGCGCGCCTGGCGGAGCAACCTGACCGGCCCACGCTGGTGCTGATGCACCATCCGCCATTCCTGACGGGCATCGAACACATGGACGCCATCGGCCTGTTGGCCGGCGCGCCGGAACTAGAACGCATCATCGCGCGCTTTCCGAACATTGAACGCGTGCTGTGCGGGCACTTGCACCGCACCATCTTCCAGCGCTTTGGCGGCACCATTGCGTCGACCTGTCCCGGCACCGCGCATCAGTTGGCGCTGGAGCTGGGGCCGCGCCCCACGCTGCAATACATCATGGAACCGCCGGGCTACCAGCTGCATTGGTGGCAAGGCAAGAACCTCGTCACCCACCACGCCGTTATCGGGGATTACCCCGGGCCTTATCCGTTTGCCTGAGCCGTAGAACGGGGGCTATAACCCCCGGGCATTGCCACGAATCCGTCATGTTTGCGCTGCACAATGAAAAGGTTTTCATAACAGGCAACAATGCGGATCTAACAATTAGATCGTCGAGACAGCATGTCATCCATCGTTCTGGATAACCTCACCAAACAGTATGGCGGCGCCGCCGCGATTCACGGCGTGAGCTTCACCGTGCCAGCGGGCAGCTTCACGGTGCTGCTGGGCCCGTCGGGCTGCGGCAAGTCGACCACGTTGCGCATGATTGCCGGATTGGACACGCCCACCTCGGGCACCATCCACATCGGCGACCGCGACGTCACCCAACTGCCGCCGGCCAAACGCCGCATATCGATGGTGTTCCAGTCGTATGCGCTGTTTCCGCATCTGTCGGTGCGCGAAAACATTCTGTTTGGCCTCAAGGTGCGCAAGGAACCGGCGCGTGATTTTGACCGCCGCCTGCAACGCGTGGCCGGGCTGTTGGGCCTGGGCCATCTGCTGGACCGCAAGCCTTCGCAATTGTCGGGCGGCCAGCAGCAGCGCGTAGCGCTGGGCCGCGCGGTGATTTCGGAAGCGCCGGTGTGTCTGATGGATGAACCGCTGTCGAACCTGGATGCGCAGCTGCGTCACGAGATGCGCCGCGAGATCCGGGCGTTGCAGCAAGACCTGGGCATCACGATGGTGTACGTGACGCACGACCAGACCGAAGCCATGAGCATGGCGGATCAGGTGGTGCTGTTGCGCGGCGGCCAGATCGAACAGCACGATACGCCCGACGCCTTGTATGCGCGTCCGGCCAGCGAATTCGCGGCGCGCTTCATCGGCACGCCCCCCATGAATCTGATCGGTCTGGCGAGCCCGCAAGGCGCCACCGTCATCGCCGGCACGCAGGGCCCCGTCATCGCGAATGCGCCGGCGGGTGCGGTCAAGCTGGGCGTGCGCCCCGAACACATCCGCATTGATGGCGACGGCATTCCCGCCACGGTGGAAAGCGTCGAGTACTTCGGCGCGGACTCCATCGTGGTCTGCCGCGTCGGCGATACCAGCGGCGTGGCCGTGCGCGTCGGCGGCCATTTACGCGCCCGTGCAGGCGAGGCCTTGCGCCTGTCCTGGCAGGACGCGCAGCAGCATTTCTTTGCCGCCGATTCGGCGGTCATCAACACCGTCGGGCGCTAGAAGACGCCCACATCCACAGGAAGGAAACGCCACCATGCGACGCATCGTACTGAAGACCCTGGCCGCCAGCCTGGCCGCCGCCTGCCTGTCCCTGCCTGTGCAGGCGCAGAACAAGCCCGTAGAAGTCGAGTTCTATTACCCGGTTGCCGTCGGCGGCCCGATCACGAAGATCGTTGACGACATGGTGGCGGACTTCCAGAAGGAAAATCCCGACATCAAGATCAAGCCGATCTACGCCGGCTCGTATCAGGATTCCATCGCCAAGGCGCTGACGGCGCTCAAGGGCGGCACGCCGCCGCAGCTGGCCGTGCTGCTGTCCACCGACATGTTCACGCTGATCGACGAAGACGCCATCGTGCCGATCGATTCGCTGGCGAAAAGCGACGCCGACAAGAAATGGCTGGGCGGCTTCTATGACGCCTTCATGCAGAACAGCCGTTCGGGCGGACACACCTGGGGCGTGCCGTTCCAGCGTTCGACCATCGTCATGTACTACAACAAAGACCTGTTCAAGGCCGCGGGCCTGGACCCCGAGCGCGCGCCCGCCACGTGGGCAGAGCTGGTCGACTACGGCAAGAAGCTGACCAAGCAGGATGCGTCCGGCAACACCACGCAATGGGGCATCGAGATCCCGTCGGGCGGCGCGTTCGCGTACTGGCTGTTCCAGGCGCTGACCACGCCCAACGGGGCCATCCTGATGAACGAGGCGGGCAACGAGGTCTACCTGGACAAGCCGGCAGTGGTGGAAGCCGCGCAGTTCTGGCGCGACCTGTCGGCCAAGCACAAGATCATGCCGACCGGCACCATCGATTGGGGCACCACGCCGAAGGACTTCCTGGAGAAGAAGGCGGCCATGGTCTGGACCACCACTGGCAACCTGACCAACATCCGCAAGAACGCCGACTTCCCGTTTGGCGTGGCCATGATGCCGCAGCAAAAGCGCGGCGGCAGCCCGACGGGCGGCGGCAACTTCTACATCTTCAAGAGCGGCACGCCGGCGCAACAGCAAGCCGCGCTGAAGTTTGCGCAGTGGGTCACGACGCCGGAACGCGCCGCCGACTGGAGCATCGCCACGGGCTATGTCGCCGTGACGCCGGCCGCCTGGCAAACCGAAAAGATGAAGAAGTATGCGCAGGAAGTGCCGGCAGCGGCGGTCGCGCGCGACCAGTTGGAAGTCAGCGTGGCGGAGTTCTCCACGCATGAAAACCAGCGCGTCACCAAGACCCTGAACGACGCGCTGCAAGCGGCGCTGACGGGGTCGAAGACGCCGCAGCAAGCGCTGACCGACGCCCAGCGCGAGGCCGATCGCATCCTGCGTCCTTACAAGTAAACCGACAAGCACGATGAGCCGCTCTTTGAATGCGCTTTATGGCTGGCTGCTGTTGCTGCCAGCCATCGTGCTGCTCGCCGCGTTCACGCATTACCCGGCGGTGGCGACGCTCTGGCACAGCTTTTTCTCCACGCCCAAAGGCGCGCGCCCGGCGCGCTTTGTGGGCCTGGATAACTATGCCGTCATGCGTGACGATCCGGTGTTCTGGCAGTCGCTGTGGAACAACCTGTGGTTTGCGCTGGGCACGATCCCCACGTCAATCGGCATTGCGCTGATCATGGCGCTGTGGGTAAACCGCAATCTGCGCGGGCGCGGCTTTTTGCGCATGGCGTACTTCACGCCGACGGTGCTGCCGATGGTGGCGGTGGCCAACATCTGGCTGTTCTTCTACACGCCGCAGTACGGGCTGATCGCGCAGGTGATGGGCTGGTTCGGTTCGCCCGGCCCCAACTGGCTGGGTAACCGCGACACGGCGCTGCCGGCGCTGATGCTGGTGACGGTGTGGAAGGAGTCGGGCTTCTTCATGATCTTCTACCTGGCCGCCTTGCAAACGGTGTCGCCGTCGCTGCGCGAGGCCGCCATGCTGGAAGGCGCATCGCGCTGGCAGTATTTCCGCCGCATCCTGTGGCCGCTGCTGATGCCCACCACGCTCTTCGTGCTGATCAATGCGCTGATCAACGCGTTCCGTCTGGTGGACCACGTGGTCGTCATGACGCGCGGCGGGCCGGACAACGCCAGCACCTTGCTGCTGTATTACATCTACCAGGTGGGTTTCAGTTTCTGGGACACGGCTTACGCCGCCACGCTGACCGTCGTGTTGCTGGTGGTGCTGGCGCTGACCGCGCTCATCAAGTTCCGCTGGCTGGATCGCAGGACGCACTATCAATGAAAGACAAGCTCGATACCCTGGGCGCGTGGGCGCTGGGCCTGTTGTGGATTCTGCCGCTGGCCTACGCCATGTGGGCGGCGTTCCACCCGCCGGCCTATGCGACCCGCTTTGAACTGTTCGCCCCGCTGACGCTCGATAACTTCGCCCGCGCCTGGCAGGCCGCGCCGTTTCCGCGCTACTTCCTGAACACCTTCCTGCTTGTCACGATGGTGCTGGCGGCGCAACTGGTGCTGTCCACGCTGGCCGGCTACGCGTTCGCGCGCTTCGAGTTTCGCGGCCGCGATTTCGTCTTCATGCTGGTGCTGTTGCAGCTGATGATCATGCCGGACGTGCTGCTGGTGGAGAACTACCGGTCGATGAGCCAGCTGGGCATTCGCGATACGGTGTTCGCGATCGGCCTGCCGTACTTTGCGTCGGCCTTTGGCATCTTCCTCTTGCGCCAGACGTTCAAGACGGTGCCGCGCGAGCTTGAAGAAGCCGCGCGCATGGAAGGCGCGAACGCCATGCAGATTCTGTGGAAGGTGTACGTGCCGCTGGCCAAGCCGATCTACGTGGCCTATGGGCTGGTGTCGGTCAGCCACCACTGGAACAACTTCCTGTGGCCGCTGATCATCACAAACTCCGTGGAGTCCCGGCCGCTGACGGTGGGGTTGCAGGTGTTCTCATCGACCGATCAGGGTATCGATTGGTCGGTGATTACCGCGGCCACGCTGATGTCGGCCGCCCCCTTGCTGATCGCCTTCCTGCTGTTCCAGCGGCAGTTCGTGCAATCGTTCATGCGGGCGGGAATCAGGTAGCCGTGGCGGGTCAATAGCCGACCGTCAGCCCCGGCAAGTCCACCGTGATGCGCGGTCGCTCCAGCGCCAGCGCCAGGTTCTCTGCGAACTCACGCGCTTCTTTTTCGTCGGTGGACAGGGTGTCGTAGCCCAGGGCGTCGGCCACGCCCAGCACCTTGTCCAGCAACAGCACCTTGCCGCTGGGCCGCAGAGGTTCGCAGCCCAGGGTTTCCCAGGCGCCGTCGAACCAGTCGCGCGCTTGGGCTTGGCGTTGCGGAGACGTTTCCACGGTGGCGGTCAGGTCCAGCGAACGCCGGGGGTCAAAAACAATGGTGATGTCGCTGCGCATAGGGAATTCCTTGAAAAGGCGTCAGGCCGAAAGGGTAGGCAAAAAAAGCCGGTCAGATTGTCTGCCCGGCGACATTGCCTACCAGCCGCGTGACGCCTCCCAGGTGACCTCGACATTGGCGGCTTGGGATTGCCGCATCATGTCCAGCAAGGGGAAGGCGCGTTCCTTCATGCCGACTGCGCGGGCCATGGGGGAGCGGGGCGCCTTGTCCTCGTCGTCTTCGTCGGCGGGGTGTTCGGCGATTTCGATGGCGCGTTCGATGCCTGCGATGGCGGGGCCCAGCTGGTCGACGGTGAAAACGCCGCGCTCGGGAATCTTGTCACCGATGGACTTGCCCGCAGCCTGCAGAATGGGACCGGCGTGGTCGGACAGCATCAGCACCTCGGCAACCGCCTTGGAGTGAAAGGTAATCAGCATATTGCGGTCTCCCTCATTGAGTACGTTACATACACTACCGCAACGCCCGGGGGATGCCAACTGGCCCCGAAGCGCCCGCCGCCAGGGCGCCGTCGCCCCGGGCTAGAGGTTTGATTTTATTGACAGTTCCGGCGGCCCGGCGAACGCTTGCCGGACGGTTTGACGCCCGTTGGCTGCCGATTGGCCCGCCAAATCAACTATCATTCAGCATGATTCCCGTGACATTGCCGGCCCGGACCGCGTCCGCTTGATCCCCGCCAGATCTCCGCATCGGTCACTCACCCAGAACTTCTCCAGACGCCCATGCTCCCCGAGCAACAAAAACAGCTTATCTCCCTGATCCAGGCCGCCGTTGCGCAGAGCCTTCCCGACGCCCAGCCCAACGTGCTGCTGGAGCGCCCCAAGGTCGCCGCCCACGGCGACGTCGCCACCAACGTGGCCATGCAGCTGGCCAAGCCCGCAGGACGCAACCCGCGCGAACTGGCCCAGGCCATCGTTGACGCGCTGATGGCCGCCCCCGGCGCCCGTGATCTGGTCGACAGCGCTGAAATCGCCGGCCCCGGCTTCATCAACCTGCGTATCACCGCCGCCGCCCGTCAGGCCGTCATTGCGACGGTCGCCGAGCAGGGTGCAAGCTTTGGCCGCGCCGCGCGCAGCGGCGAGAAGATCCTGGTCGAATTCGTGTCGGCCAACCCCACCGGCCCGCTGCACGTGGGCCATGCCCGCCAGGCTGCGCTGGGCGACGCCCTGTGCCGCCTGTACGACGCCAGCGGCTGGGACGTGACCCGCGAGTTCTATTACAACGACGCCGGCAACCAGATCGAAAACCTGGCCATCAGCGTGCAAGCGCGCGCCCGCGGCCTGACGACCGACTCCCCCGAATGGCCGGCCGACGGCTACAAGGGCGACTACATCGTCGACATCGCCCGCGACTTCCAGGCCGGCAAGACCCTCCAGGCGTCCGACGGCCAGCCCGTCACCGCCACCGGCAACATCGACAGCCTGGACGACATCCGCGCCTTCGCCGTGGCCTATCTGCGCCGCGAACAAGACCTGGACTTGCAAGCGTTCGGCCTGAAGTTCGACAACTACTACCTGGAAAGCTCGCTGTACACGTCGGGCCGCGTCGAAGCCACGGTCAACGCGCTGATCGCCGGCGGCCATACCTATGAAGAGGGCGGCGCGCTGTGGCTGCGCACCACCGAATTGGGTACGGGCGACGACAAAGACCGCGTGATGCGCAAGAGCGAAGGCGGCTACACCTACTTCGTGCCTGACGTGGCCTATCACAAGGCCAAGTGGGAACGCGGCTTCCACCGCGCCGTCAACATCCAGGGCAGCGACCACCACGGCACCGTGGCCCGCGTGCGCGCCGGCCTGCAAGCGCTGAACGAGGGCATCCCGAAGGACTACCCGTCTTACGTGCTGCACAAGATGGTCAAGGTGATGCGCGGCGGCGAAGAGGTCAAGATCTCCAAGCGCGCCGGCAGCTACGTCACCATGCGCGACCTGATCGACTGGGTGGGCCGCGACGCCGTGCGCTACTTCCTGATCCAGCGCCGCGCCGACACCGAATTCGTGTTCGACGTGGACCTGGCCTTGTCCAAGAGCGACGAAAACCCGGTCTATTACATCCAGTACGCCCACGCGCGCATCTGCACGATGATCAACAACGCCGGCATGCCCGCGGCCGATGTGGCCGCCGCCGACGTGTCCGTGCTGACCGCGCCGTCGGAATTCGCGCTGATGCAGCGTCTGGCCGAATTCCCGCACGTGGTGGCGTTGGCCGCCCAGGACCTGTCGCCGCACCACATTGCCTTCTGGCTGCGTGACTGCGCGTCGGACTTCCACGCCTGGTACAGCGCCGAACGCGTGCTGGTCGACGACGTCGCCCTGAAGCTGGCCCGCCTGCGCCTGGCCGCCACGACGCGGCAGGTGCTGGCCAACGGCCTGGAGCTGCTGGGCGTGTCCGCCCCCGAGCGGATGTAACATCGGTTCATGGCAACCAAGCGCAAACCCACCCGCCGTTCCTCTGGCGAAAGCGGCAGCACCCTGTACGGGGCGCTCGCCGGCCTGCTCATCGGTCTGATCGTGGCCGCCGTCGTGGCCTTTTATGTCACCAAGGCCCCGGTGCCCTTCGTGGACCGCGCCAGCCGTCAGGGCGACACGGGCAAGCTGCCCGACCCCCGGCAGGCGCCGGACCCCAACGCGGGCCTGTACGGCCGCGACGGCGCGGCGGGTGCGCCGCCTACCGGCCCCACCGCCACGGCGCCTGCGCCCTTACCTGGCGCCGGCACGGGCGCGGCCAAGCCGGACGAAACACCGTCACGGCTGGACGACCTGGGCGCGCTGATCGCCACCTTGCCGTCGACCGCCAAACCGCAGGCCACAGCTCCCGCGGCGGTCGCCATGGCGCCCAGCCAGGCCCCCACGCCGATCTCCAAGCCCGCGGCAACACCCGCGCCTAAAGCCGCTGCGCCCGCTACGGCCACGGCGTCCGCCGCCACCGGCACGTACTTCCTGCAAGCCGGCGCCTTCCGTGGCGAAAACGACGCGGAATCGCTCCGCGCCCGCATCCTGCTGCTGGGGCTGCCCGTGAATGTGCAAAAGGCGGAAGTGAACGGTAAGCCGATCAACCGGGTCCGGGTGGGTCCGTTTGCGCGCCTGGACGACATGAATCGCGCCCGCGGCCGATTGGGCGAGAACAAGATTGAAACCGCCGTGGTGCGCCAGTAATGCGCCCGTAATGCACTCTGGCGCCATTTTTTCGATTGAACTTATCCGCGTTTGAACCTGTCTGTAACTTTTTACTCAGGAACCTCTCATCCATGCTGTCCCCCAAGATTGTTCGTATCCTGGCCGCGGCCGCACTGACGGCCACCGCGTTCTTCAGCCCGGTCAGCCACGCTCAAGGCACGCAAGCCTATGTGGCGATCAACCCGCCGCTGCCCTCGGATACCCCGGGCAAAGTGGAAGTGCTGGAATTCTTCGCCTACACCTGCCCGCATTGCGCCGCCATGGAACCCATGGTTGAAGACTGGGCCAAGACCGCCCCGTCTGACGTCGTGCTCAAGCAAGTGCCGATCGCCTTCAACGCCGGCATGAAGCCGCTGCAACAGGTCTACTACACGTTCCTGGCTCTGGAACGCCCCGACCTGCACGCCAAGTTCTTCACCGCCATCCACGGTGAACACAAGCGCCTGTTCGACAAGAAGGCCATGGGCGACTGGGCGGCTTCGCAAGGCGTGGACCGCGCCAAGTTCGATTCGATCTTCGATTCGTTCAGCGTGCAAACACAAGTGCAGCGCGCCACCCAGCTGGCCGACGCCTACCGCATCGACGGCACGCCGTCGTTTGCCGTCGGCGGCAAGTTCATGACGTCCCCGGTCATGGCGGGCAACAGCTACGAAGGCGCCCTGAAGGAAGTGAACCAACTGATCCCGATGGCGCGCAACAAGTAATCCGCGTCCTCCGCATCACCGCAAAGCGCCTCGGCCAATCTGGCCGGGGCGTTTTCTTTTGGGAAATCGTTAAGAAAGTGCTGCGCTCCGGCGCGGGGGCAGCGCTAAACTTTCACCACAAAATTCGCCGCAACGACGGCATAAAACGGGTGGAAGACAAATGACATCGCAATCTCTGCGCGCACGCGCGGCATTGAGCCTTGGGCTGGGCCTCAGCTTGGCGCTCGGCGCCTTCACCACGCACGCCAGCACGGCCGACGGCGTGAAGATCGGGGTCCTGACGGACATGGCGGGCGTCACCGCCGACGCCACGGGCAAGGGGTCGGTGGAAGCCGCCCGGCTGGCCATCGAAGAAGTGGGCGGCACGGTGTTGGGCAAGCCGATTTCGCTGGTTTCGGGCGACCATCAACACCGCCCCGACATCGGCAGCAGCATGGTCCGCAAGTGGTACGACACCGACGGCGTTGACGTCGTGGTGGACGTGCCCAACTCGTCCGTCGCGCTGGCCGTGCAGGGCATTGCGCGCGAAAAGAAAAAGCTGGTGCTGTTCTCCAGCCCTGGCACCACTGCGCTGTCGCAAGCGCAGTGCTCGCCCTACGGCGTGCAATGGACGTACACCACCTACGCCTTGTCGCGCGGCACGGCCACCGCCGTCGTCAATGAAGGCAACAAGCGCTGGTTCATCCTGGCGTCCGACTACGCCTTCGGCAAACAGTTGGCGGCCGACACCGAAGCCGTCGTCAAAGCCAACGGCGGCGAAGTCGTAGGCACCGTTTTCCATCCGTTGAACGCGTCGGACTTTGCGTCCTTCCTGCTTCAGGCCCAAGGCTCCAAGGCGCAGATCATCGCCATTGCCAACGCGGGCGGCGACACAATTTCCGCCATCAAGCAGGCGGCGGAATTCGGCATTGGCGGCACGCAGCAGCTTGCGGCCATGCTGCTCTTGATCACGGACGTGCACAGCCTGGGCCTGCAAGCGGCGCAGAAAACGTATTTGACCGTGCCGTCGTACTGGGACATGAATGACGGCACGCGCGCCTTCACCAAGAAGTTCGAAGCGCGCGTCGGCCGTCCGCCCACCTTCTTGCAGGCGGGTGTGTACAGCTCGGTGCGCCACTACCTGCAAGCCGTGAAAGCGGCCGGCACGGCGGATGCCGACGCGGTGATGGCGAAGATGAAATCGCTGCCCATCGACGACCCGTTCAGCTTGAATGCCCACATCCGTGAAGACGGCCTGGTGGTGCGCGACATGATGCTGGCGCAGGTGAAGACGCCCGCGCAATCCAAAGCGCCTTGGGACTACTACAACATCGTGCGCAACATCCCCGGCGACACGCTGGCGTGGCCGCTCGCGGAAAGCCAATGCCCCCTGGTCAAGAAATGACCAAACAGGCGCATCAACCGGGGGGGCAACGGCCGGGGCAGCAACCAGGGCAGCAACCCCTCTCGCTCGCTGATTTCGGCAGCTTCTACGCGGGCGGCAGACCGGTGCGCATTGCCGGGCTGCCGCAGCGCGAGATTGCGTTCACGAAAAGCGCGTCGCTGGCCTACGACCCGAACGGGCTCTACCACTTCGAACAGGCGTACGTGCAGTACTTCATTCCGTCGCGCCTGACGCATCCCTTGCCCATCGTGCTGCTGCATGGCGGCGGCATGACGGGCGCAATGTGGGAACAGACGCCTGACGGACGCCCCGGCTGGACGCAGCATTTTCTGCGCCAGGGCCATGCGGTGTATGTGGTGGACAACGTTGAGCGCGGCCGCGCCGGCTGGGCGCCGTTTGAGCAGGTCTGGCCCGAACCGCCCATCATCCGCACCGCCGAAGAAAGCTGGTCGTTGTTTCGCTTTGGCCGCGCCGAAGACTACGCGTTGCGCCGCGCGTTCGCGGGGCAACGTTTTCCGGTTGATGCGTTCGATGATTTCATCCGGCATGCCGTGCCGCGCTGGCTGGGCAACAACGATGCGGCCCTGCACGGTTTCTGCGCCGTGCTGGACCGCATCGGCCCATGCCTGGTGCTGGCGCACAGCCACGGCGGCGAAGTGGCGTACCGGGCGCTGCATGCACGGCCCGATCTGGTGCGTGGCGTGATCGGCATCGAGCCGTCGGGGTTTTCGGGCGACGTCACGGCCGCCGCCGTGGCGGGCAAACCGTTCCTGTTTGTCTATGGCGACTATCTGGATGCCACGCCGCTATGGCAGCGCCTGTGCGCAAGCGGGCAGGACTACGCCGAATCACTTGCCCGGCATGGTGCGCGGGTGGATACGTGGCGGCTGGCCGACCAGGGCATTGCGGGCAATTCCCACATGCCGATGATGGACGACAACAGCGATGACATCGCCGCGCGCATCGGCGCGTGGATACGCAGCGCGGCAGTCTGAACCCGCCGCGCCGCAACCCAAAATTTGGCGCGGCGTCTTCAGACCCCAGCGCTTACTCGCTGACCGCCGCCGCCTTTTCCAGCGCCTGCGTCAGATCCGCGATGATGTCTTCCGGCGATTCCAATCCGATGTGCAAGCGCACCAACGCGTTGTCGCCTTCGCCCCAATAGCGGTGATGGGACAAGTCCTTGGGCGATACGAGCTGCACCAGGCTTTCGTAGCCGCCCCAGGAAAAGCCGATGCCAAACAAGGTCAGCGCGTCCACGAAGGCGCGCGCGGCCGCGGGCGACAGGCGCAGCTCAACCGACAGCATGCCGTTGGAGCCGGAACAATCACGCTTCCACAGCGCATGGCCGGGGTCGGCCGGCCAGGCCGGATGGAACAAGCGCACGGTCTCGGGGCGGCTCTTGAAGAACTCGCACACTTGCAGCGCATGGCGCGCGTGCTGCGCCATGCGGATCGGCATCGTGCGCACCCCGCGCAGCGCCAGCCACGCGTCGTCCGCGCTGATGGAATACCCCATCGCGTACTGCGTGCGGTTGAGCTTCTTGGCGATGGCCTCGTCGTTGGTCACCACCGCGCCCAGCATCAGGTCGGAGTGGCCGCCCACGTACTTCGTGCCTGCAATGACGGACACCTGCGCGCCCAACGTCAGCGGGCGGTAGATGTAGCCGGAGCCCCAGGTGTTGTCAGTCGCCAGCACCAGGCCGTGCGCGTCGGCAAAGGCCGCCATCGCGCCCATGTCCAGCATTTCAAACAACAGCGAACCCGGCGACTCCACGTACAACAGCTTCGTGTTCGGCTGCACCAGCGATTCCAGGTCATCACTGGTTGAGAAGTACGTGATGTCGATGTTCATGCGCTTGAGCACCGCGTCGTCCAGCTCACGCATCGGGCCGTACACGCAATCGGAAATCAGCGCGTGGTCACCCGCCGAGCACAACGCCATCATCACCATCGTCATGGCCGACAGGCCCGACGACGCCAGATAGCAATGCGTGCCGCCTTCCAGCTGCGTGAAGACTTCCTCCAGCGCGGCGTGGGTGTCCATGCCCATGCGGCCGTAGGTGGTGGCGCGGCCGCCAGCGGCCTTGCTGCGCTGCGCCTGTTCCAGCGCGGCCAGGTTCTCGAAACGCACGGTGCTGGCGCGCATCGGCGGCAGCGGCACGGGCGCGGTGCCGGTCTCGGGGTTGAACGGGGCGGTGCCCGCGTGCTGCAAAACCGTATCGATGTGTTTGGAAGTCATCTGCTGAAGGAATGCGGTAGTGTGAACAAGGCCGAATCGGGGCGAATAGGAGCGAATAGGGGCGAATAGGGTGAACCTTATCAGGCGGGCGGGCGCCTGTCCCTAGCCCCTGTCCCTAACTCGTGACCCAGTTGACGGTTTCCGGCAGCTCGGCGCGCCGGGTGCGGTAGCTGTTGGCGGGATGCGCGGTATCGGCATAGCCAAAGGAAATGCCGCAGACCACGCGCCGGCCGGGCGCAATGCCCAGCACGTCGCGCAGCACTTCGGGGTACATCGCCAGCGACGCCTGAGCCACGGTGGCCACGCCATTGGCCTGGGCCGCCAGCAGGAAGTTGGCGACGTACCCGCCGCAGTCCATCGCGCCGTATTCGCCCAACGCCTCGTCGGTGGTGATGATGGCCACGTGCGGCGCGTCGAACAATTGGAAGTTGCGCATCTCTTGCTGGCGGTAGGCATCGCGGTCGCCGCGCGCCACGCCCACCGCACCGTACAGCTGAAAGCCCGACTCGCGGCGGCGGGCCAGGTATTCGTTGCGGTACTCGCGGGGGAAGGGGAAGTCGGGCGTGAAGCCGGCGTGTTCGGCTCGTGCGGTAAGCGCCGCCCGTAAACGATCAGTGCCTGCGCCTTCGGTAATCGCCACCTGCCAGGGCTGGCAGTTGCACCACGACGCCGTGCGCTGGGCCAGGGTCAGAATCCGTTCAATGACGCCGCGTGGCACAGGCGCGGGCAGGAACGCGCGGCAGCTGTGCCGGGTCAACATCCACGCTTCGAGCGCGGCGTCGCCACCGGCCGGCTGGGCTGTTGCGTCAGCGCTTGCATCGAGCTTTGAGTGAAGGTTAGGGTCAAGACTGGCGTCAGGGTTTGCGCCAGGGGTTGTGTCAGCGCTTGCAGCATGAGTCGTCATGGCGAGTCTCTCTCTCCTTGTATGTCCGGTGGTGCGGGGTGGACGGCGTGGATTTTGCCCTTATGATGCCATTCTCCGGCTGACCGGAACCCACCCGCACCAGGCGAAATCCCATGCTGCCCCTTGATACCTTGATCGCTTTTTTCGGCATTGCCGTCCTGTTGGCCCTGACGCCCGGGCCGGACAATCTGTTCGTGCTGATGCAATCGGCTATCTGGGGACGCAAGGCGGGCATGCTGGTGGTGCTGGGCCTGTGCACCGGCCTGTTGGGTCACACGGCGGCCGTGGCGCTGGGTTTGGCGGCGGTGTTCGCCGCGTCGCCCATGGCGTTCACAGCGCTGAAGCTGGCGGGGGCTGCGTATCTTGCGTATCTGGCGTGGCAGATTTTGCGCGCGCCCGTCGAAGCGGAAGATGGCAAGCGGCCCGAACCGCTCAAGCCCGGCGCGCTGTACCGGCGCGGCATCGTCATGAACCTGACGAACCCCAAGGTGCTGCTGTTCTTCTTCGCGTTTCTGCCGCAGTTCACCACCCCCGCGCTTGGCCCCGTCGGCGTGCAGGTCATGCAGCTGGGCGCGGTGTTCATGGTGTCGACGTTGCTGGTGTTCGGCGCCATCGCATTTTTCTCGGGCGCGTTCGGCGAACTGCTGCAACGCTCGGTGACGGCCAAGCGTTGGCTGAACCGCATCGCCGCGCTGGTGTTTGTGGGCCTGGCCGTCAGGCTGGCCACCGCGACGCGCTAAGAGGGGCCGCAAAGCCCCCATCAGCGCGGCGGTGTGAGTGGCCGATCACGCCGCCGTGAAGCGCACGATGCCATCCGCCCCGGTCGCGCGTTTCAGCTTGCCTTCGAAATACAGCGCGTGCAGATGCGCCAGCGCCTCGCCCATGGCGAAGGTCAGCTGATGCAGATCCAGCTTGCGCTTGAATAGCACGGGCACGATGTCGGACGTGGACTGCGGCTGCACCGTGCATGCTTCCAGCACTTCCGCCAGCCGGTCACGGTGATGCTCGTGCTGTTGCGCGATGCGCTCGTGCAAACCGGTGAACGGCCGGCCATGCGACGGCAGCACCAGCGTGTCATCCGGCAAGCCGTCATAGCCATCCAGCGACCGCAGATACAAGGGCAGGGGATTGGCGTCGGGTTCGTAATCGAACACGCTGACGTTGGTCGAGATGCGCGGCAACACCATGTCGCCAGAGATCAGCACGTTCAGGCCGGGCGAGTGCAGCGACGCATGTTCCGGCGCATGGCCGTAGCCGACAATCACGCGCCAATCGCGGCCGCCGATGCGGACCTGATCGCCGTGCATGATGCGCGTGTAGCGCGCAGGCACGGCGGGCACCAGGTTCGGGTAGTAGTTGGCGCGCTGGCGGATTTGCTCCTGCGCGTCCGGGTCGGTCAGGCCATGGCGGGCGAAATGCGCCACCGCCGATTGGCCGCCTGGGCCGCCGCCGGCCTCATTGCGGCGCGACGACCACAACGACGCCACCATGAAGTCCGTCATCGTCATCCACAGCTGTGCGTCCCAGCGCTCGCACAGCCAATGGGCCAGGCCGATGTGGTCAGGATGCATGTGCGTGACCAGCACACGCAACACCGGCAGCCCTTCCAGTTCGTTCTTGAAAACGTCTTCCCACAACGACTTGACCTCGTCGCGCGAGATGCCACAGTCAACAATCGTCCAGCCGTCGCGGCCGTCGATGTTGTCGCGCAGCAGCCAGAGGTTGATATGATCCAGCGCGAACGGCAGCGGCATCCGAATCCATTTGACGCCCTCCGTCACCACATGGGCATGGCCGGCTTCGGGCTGGAAGTCCGCCCAGGGATACTGCAATTTCTGTTCGTTGGGGTTCATTGCCTCTCGCTCCACGCTTGACGTTCACGTCAAGTCATCATAATTTACGTTTACGTAAACTGCCACACGTCGCATGCCCTCGTCAACCTGGACCATCTCTGAACTCGCCCGCGAGTTCGACGTCACGCCCCGCACGATCCGCTTCTACGAAGACCAGGGGATCGTCAGCCCGGCGCGCGAGGGCCGCAACCGCATTTTCGGTCCGCGCGACCGCACGCGCCTGAAGCTGGCGCTGCGCGGCAAGCGGCTGGKGCTGCAACTGTCCGAAATCCTGACCCTGATCGACATGTACGACGGGCCGGGCGATACCGAAGTGCAGCTGCGTCAGTACCTGAGCGTACTGGAACAGCATCGCGCCACGCTCGAACAACAACGCCGCGACATCGAAGACACCTTGCAAGAGATTGCACAGCAGGAACGCGAATGCCGCGTGCTGCTGGCGCAAAAGCCGTAAGGGCCGCATCATGGCCGCCCTGCAAACCGTTGCGCTGTTCGTCCTGACCGCGCTGGCCGAAATCATCGGCTGCTATCTGCCTTATCTGTGGCTGCGCAAGGGCCATTCCATCTGGCTGCTGGCGCCTGCCGCCATCAGTCTGGCGCTGTTCGCGTGGCTGCTGACCTTGCATCCCACCGCTTCGGGCCGCGTCTACGCGGCGTATGGCGGTGTGTACATCGGCATGGCGCTGCTGTGGCTGTGGGCGGTAGACGGCGTGCGGCCCAGCATCAGCGATTGGGTTGGCGTGGGCCTGTGCATCGCGGGCATGCTCGTCATCATGTTCGGGCCGCGCAGCGCGTAAACCTTCGGGCCTGCATCGGCCGTTGATCAAGCGCGCGGCCGCCCGCGTGGCGTCACCGCGATCGGCGTTGATAGTTCCGACCCAAAATCGGATTCATCCAATATCTTTGCGCACGGCGGGAAGGCAAGATCGGCTCCATGCACAAGAGCCGTCCTCACCCCATTCTTGACCGCCAGCCGCAGCTTCGCGCAACCGCCGACGCCGCAGGCTTTGAGTGCCTGGATAGCGACTGGCGCGGCTTGTCTGCGATGTACCGTTTTCAATGCCGCGCAGGGCACCGCTTTGACCGCACCTTGCAAACGTTTGGCCGCGCGCGCGAGACCAAATGCCCCGTCTGTACGGCAGAAGCAAACTTCACCCGCTTGCGCGCCTTGTCGCAAGAGGCCGGCGTGCAATGCCTGGAATCGCACTGGCTCGGCTGGGACAGGCCGCATCGCTTCCAATGCCAGGCCGGTCACCGCTGGACCCGCAACGGCAACAAGGCGCTGGATCGTACCGGTTGCCCCGTCTGCGGACGCGATGCCGGCTACCGGCGCAGGCGCGACGATCTGCTGACCCGTATTCATCAAACGGCAGCGGCGCGCGGCGGCGTCTGCCTGGACACGGCAAGCCCTCGCGGGCAACGCGTGTTCCGCTTTCGCTGTGGCGCGGGCCATGAATGGAACGCCCCCGGCGCCGATGTCCTGCGGCGCACCTGGTGCCCGGAATGCGCGCGGCTGCGCAAGGTTGAAGGGTATCGGCATCCGGACGGCCTGGAACGCCTGCAACGCAAGGCCGCCGAACGTGGCGGCGCCTGTTTGTCGGACGCGTATCACGGGCTGGGCGTGCGCTACCGATTCCGTTGCACGGAAGGCCATGAATGGCTGACAACGGGCGGCAAGATACTGTTGGGAAGTTGGTGCGGCGTGTGTGCGAACGTCAACAAGCGCCTGGGCATCGAAGCGGCGCATCACGCAGCGCGCGAACGCGGCGGGCAATGCCTGTCATCCAGCTATGTAAACACCACCAAGAAGCTGCATTGGCTATGCCATCGCGGGCACGATTGGTATGCGCCATTCGCGTCGATCCGGGCCGGGCATTGGTGTGCGCAATGCGCGCACATCGCGCGGATCACCAAAGCAGATTCATTGGCCCGAATGCGGTATCGGGTGGCGCCGCTGCCCGTGGATGATCGGGGTGCGCCACAAAAATCGCGTAAGCGCCCCACGCTGGAGGCCTTAAAGCCGTAGGCCCAACACGGGGACGCTTACGCAATCGGCACGATTGAACCCAGGCTTACTCAGCCTTGATATTGCCTTCCTTGATGATGCGGGCGTTGTTCGTGAATTCCGCCTGCACTTGCTTGACGAACGCATCGCCCGATGCCGTACCCGGTTGCAGGTACGACTTCGCCAGCAAGTCCTGGAATTCGGCGCTGGCAACGGCCTTGGTCAACGCCGCTTGCAGCGGCTGCGACACAGCCGGCGGCAGGTTGGCCGGCGCGAACACGCCAAAGTTCGAGTAGTACTGCGCTTGCGGCATCTTCAATTCGGCCATCGTCGGCACGTCGGGCCAGGCGGCCAGACGTTGCGGCGCCATCACGGCCAACGGCTTCAATGCGCCATTGGCCACATGCGGCAACACCACATCGCTATTGACCACCAGCAGTTCAATCACGCCGCCCAAGCCATCGGTCAGCGCCTGGCTGTTGCCGCGATACGGCACGTGCAGCATCTTGGTGCCGGTCTGCGTGGTGACAGCGGCCATGCCGATGTGGGCCACGGTGCCTTGGCCCGGGGTGCCATAACGCACCCCTTCCGGATGCGACTTGGCGTACTCGACCAGCCCCGCGAAATCCTTCACCGGCAACGACTTGGTGGCAACGATCGCCACCGGCGCCACGGCCACGCTGGCCACCGGCGTCAGGTCCTTCATCGGGTCGTAGTTGGTCTTGGCCAGATGCGGGAAGATGGTCAGCGGGCTGGTGGACGCCAACAGCAGCGTGGTGCCGTCCGGCTGCGCGCGAGCCACAAAGTCCGTACCCACAGACGCGCCCGCGCCCGGCTTGTTTTCAACGATCACGGTCACGTTGGCTTCCTTGCGCAACGCGTCGCCCAGGCGGCGCCCGATCGCATCGGCGCTGCCGCCGGCGGTGTAGGGCACGACCAGCGTCACAGGCTTGGCGGGCCAGCTTTGCTGGGCCATCGCGCCGCTTGCCATGATTGCCAGGGCCGCCCCCGCGGCCTTGATCAGCAATGTCTTCTTTTTCATATCGTCCTAGTGATGTTGCGTAGCACTGCGGTGGGTAAAGCGTCGAACGTAATCCGTGTAGCGGTGAAGCCCATCAAGCGGGCGCGGCGCTCAGGCCGCAAGGTAGCGTTGCGCCAGGCGAACCCAGTACGACGCGCCCGCCGGAATCAAAGAATCATTGAAGTCATAGCTGGCGTTGTGCAGCATGCACGGGCCCAGGCCGTGGCCGGCCATGCGGTGCTCGCCATCGCCGTTACCCAGGAACACATAGCAGCCGGGCTTTTCCTGCAACAGAAAAGCGAAATCTTCCGAGGCCATGGCGGGTTCGATTGTCAGCGCGCGCTCATCGCCCACGACGTCACGCATGACGTTCATGCAGAACTCGGTCTCGGCCACCGTGTTGACCAGCGCCGGGTAGCGGCGCTCGAAGAACACATCGGCCTCGCAGCCGTGCGCGGCCGCGATGTTGCTGGCGATTTCCTTCATGCGGCGTTCGATCAGGTCCACCACATCGGTGCTGTACGCGCGCACCGAACCGCCCAGCCACGCCGTGTTGGGGATGACGTTGATGACGGTGCCACCGGCCTGCACCTGCGTGATCGACAGCACGGCCGCATCCAAGGGGCGCTTGCTGCGGGTCAGGATGGTTTGCAGCGACTGGCCGATGGCGAACAACGCAGGCACCGGGTCGGCGCAGTCTTGCGGCGCGGCGGCGTGGCCGCCCTTGCCCTTGACGGTGATCTTGAAGCCGTTGGCCGCCGCCATCATCGGGCCGGCGCACACGCCGAACGATCCGGCGGGCAGGCCCGGCCAGTTGTGCATGCCGAACACGGCTTCGCACGGAAAGCGCGTGAACAAGCCGTCCTGGATCATCGCGCGCCCGCCCGCGCCGCCTTCTTCGGCCGGCTGGAAGCACAGGTACACGGTGCCATCGAAGCCGCCTGCGGTTTGCAAGTGCTGGGCCGCGGCCAGCAGCATGGCCGTGTGGCCGTCGTGGCCACAGCCGTGCATCTTGCCGTCGTGGCGCGAACGATGTTCGAACTGGTTTTCTTCCTGCATGGGCAGCGCGTCCATGTCGGCGCGCAGCATGATGGCGCGGTCCGACGTGCCACGCTTGATCACCCCGACCACGCCCGTCTTGGCGATGCCGGTATGCGTTTCGATGCCCCAGCCTTGCAGCGTATCGGCCACCACCTTGGCCGTGCGGTGCTCTTCATAGCAGAGCTCCGGGTGCATGTGAATATCGCGCCGCAGCGCCACAATTTCTTCCAGATTGGATAGTTCGAGCACGGCAAACTCCGACTTGTCGAGGCAGATTTCAGGGACAGAGACGGATATTACTCACCGTTACTCCCTGGGAAATACGCATTTCCCTAGGGATAACCCGACTCCAATTTACGTTTACGTAAACGTAATATTTGCGGTGCATCATTGCGCAGCGACGCCGTGTCGGCGCATGATGAGCCACGCGATGCAAACAAGGCGCAGACCACAGGCGCCCATAAGAATGTAAGTACCCACTATCACGGAGACATCGATGAATCTTCCCGGCCTGAACTTCGACCTGGGCGAAGACCTGGACATGCTGCGCGACGCGGTGCGCAATTTTGCGCAGGCCGAGATCGCGCCGCGCGCGGCGGAAGTGGATCGCAGCGACCAGTTCCCCATGGACCTCTGGCGCAAATTTGGCGAACTTGGCGTGCTGGGCATGACGGCCGACGAAGAATATGGCGGCGCCAACATGGGCTATCTGGCCCACATGGTGGTGATGGAAGAAATCTCGCGCGCCAGCGCCTCGGTGGGCTTGTCCTACGGCGCGCACTCCAACCTGTGCGTGAACCAGATCAACCGCAACGGCACGGCCGCGCAAAAAGCCAAGTACCTGCCCAAGCTGATCTCGGGCGAACACGTGGGCGCGCTGGCCATGAGCGAACCGGGCGCCGGGTCGGATGTCGTCAGCATGAAGTTGCGCGCCGAGAAAAAGGGCGACCGCTACGTGCTGAACGGCACCAAGATGTGGATCACCAACGGCCCCGACGCCGACACGCTCGTCGTCTACGCCAAGACCGACCCCGAAGCCCACCAGCGCGGCATCACCGCGTTCCTGGTCGAAAAGGGCTTCAAGGGTTTCTCGGTGGCGCAAAAGCTCGACAAGCTGGGCATGCGCGGCAGCCACACGGGCGAGCTCGTGTTCCAGGACTGCGAGATTCCCGAAGAGAACGTGCTGGGCCAGGTCAACGGCGGCGTGAAGGTGCTGATGAGCGGGCTGGACTACGAACGCGCCGTGCTGTCTGGCGGCCCGCTGGGCATCATGCAGGCCGTGATGGACGTGGTGGTGCCGTACATCCATGACCGCAAGCAATTCGGCCAGGCCATCGGCGAATTCCAGCTGATCCAGGGCAAGGTCGCCGACCTGTACACCACGCTGCAAGCCAGCCGCGCCTTCTGCTACCAAGTGGGCAAGAACCTGGACAAGCTGGGCGCCGAACACGTGCGCCAGATGCGCAAGGACTGCGCCGCACTCATCCTGTACACCGCCGAGAAAGCCACATGGATGGCGGGCGAGGGCGTGCAGATCCTGGGCGGCAACGGCTACATCAACGACTACCCGGTGGGCCGCCTGTGGCGCGACGCCAAGCTGTACGAGATTGGCGCAGGCACCAGCGAAATCCGCCGCATGCTGATCGGCCGCGAACTGTTCAACGAAACCGCCTGATCCGCCGGCCGAGCGCTCCGCCATGATCCGTCTGTCCGACGTCCAGCATATCGAGCCGGCCCCCGCCCCGGGGCCGTCTCCGCTGGATGTCGCGCGGCGGATTCTGGCGGGCTTTGATCGCCACTACGCGCTGTTTCGCTACAGCGCGCAGCGCGCCAAGGCGCTGTTCGAATCCGGCGACTGGCACGGCATTCAGCACCTGTCGCGCGAACGCATCGAGTACTACGACATGCGCGTGCGCGAATGCGCCACGCAACTGGAAGGCGTGTTGCGCGGGCGCCCCGAGAGCGCGCTGGACGACATCCCCAGCCACAACGGCACCAGCAACGGCAACGGCGCGGCCGTGCCCGCCCTGACCGACGCCCAGACCGCCTACTGGCAACAGATCAAACAGGAATTCGTGGGCCTGCTGGGCGAACACAAGCAGCCCGAATGCGCCGAAACGTTTTTCAATTCGGTAACGTGCCGGCTGCTGCATCGCGACTATTTCCACAACGATTTCCTCTTCGTGCGGCCCGCCGTTGCAACGGAATATCTGGACAGCAGCATGCCGTCGTACCGGGTGTATTACCCGGCCACCGACGGCATGGAAAAAAGCCTGATCCGCATGGTGGCCGACTTCGGCCTGGCGCTGCCGTTTGAAGACCTGCCACGCGACACCCGCATGCTGGCGCGCGCCGCGGTCAAGCAATTGCGTACGCTGCTGCCGCGCCATGTGGGCCGGCGCATCGCCAGCGACTGTCAGATCCATGCGCTGGGCTCGCTGTTCTTTCGCAACAAGGGCGCCTACATCGTTGGCCGCCTGATCAACCAGACCACCGTCTACCCCTTTGCCGTGGCGCTCACGCGCAATCCGGCAGGGCAGGTGACGCTGGACGCGCTGCTGTTGGGCGCGGATGACCTGAGCACGCTGTTCAGCTTCACACGCGCCTATTTCCTGGTCGACATGGAAACGCCCGCCGCGGTGGTGAACTTCCTGGCGAGCCTGTTGCCGCGCAAGCCCAAGGCCGAGCTCTACACCATGATCGGCCTGCAAAAGCAGGGCAAGACACTGTTCTACCGCGACTTCCTGCATCACCTGACCCATTCGCGCGACGCCTTCGACATTGCGCCCGGCATCAAGGGCATGGTGATGTGCGTGTTCACGCTGCCGTCTTACCCGTACGTGTTCAAGCTGATCAAGGACCGCATCGACAAAGACGGCATGGACCACGCCACCGTGCGGCGCAAGTACCAGATGGTAAAGCTGCACGACCGCGTCGGCCGCATGGCTGATACCTGGGAGTACTCGCAGGTGGCGCTGCCGCGCAGCCGTTTCGCGCCGGCGCTGCTGGATGAATTGCGGCGGCTTGTGCCCAGCCTGATCGAAGAAACGGATGACACCGTCGTCATCCGCCACGTCTACATCGAACGGCGGATGACGCCGCTGAACATCTATCTGCGCCAGGCGTCCGACGCGCTGCTGGAACCCGCCGTGCGTGAATACGGCGATGCGATCCGTCAGCTGGCGGCGGCCAATATTTTCCCGGGCGACATGCTGTACAAAAACTTCGGCGTCACGCGGCTGGGCCGGGTCGTCTTTTATGACTACGACGAAATCCAGCGCATGACCGAGATGAATTTCCGGCGCATCCCGCCGGCCCCCAACGAAGAAGCGGAAATGGCGTCCGAACCCTGGTACGCCATCGGACCGAACGACGTATTCCCCGAAGAATTCGGCCGCTTCCTGCTAGGCGACGCGCGCGTGCGCGGCGCCTTCATGCGTCACCATGCCGACTTGCTGGAGCCGGACTGGTGGCAGGCCTGCCGCACCCAGGTGGCGCAAGGCCGAATTGAAGAATTTTTCCCTTACGATACGGACAGACGGCTGCGATCGGCACGCCCTTCAGGCACCCGCGCAGTTCCGACTCCCAGACGCTGTCCCGACCCCCACAGGAGCTAGTCATGTCAGATCCCATCGTTATCGTTTCCGTCGCCCGCACCCCCATGGGCGGCATGCTGGGCAGCTTGTCCGGCCTGGCCGCGCATGAGCTTGGCGCGGTGGCCATCAAGGCCGCCATCGAGCGCGCCGGCATCAAGCCCGAGCAAGTTGATGAAGTCATCATGGGCAACGTGCTGCAAGCCGGCCAGGGCCAGGCGCCCGCGCGTCAAGCCGCACTCGGCGCAGGCCTGCCGCTGGGCGTGGCGTGCACCACGATCCACAAGGTGTGCGGTTCGGGCCTGAAGGCAGCCATGTTCGGCCACGACCTGCTCGCCGCCGGCAGCGCCGAAGTTGTCGTCGCGGGTGGTCAGGAAAGCATGAGCAACGCGCCGTACCTGCTGCTCAAGGCGCGCCAGGGCTACCGCTTTGGCCACAACACCGTGTATGACCACATGGCGCTGGACGGCCTGGAAGATGCCTACGACAAGGGCAAGGCCATGGGCGTCTTCGCCGAAGACTGCGCCACCAAATACGAATTCACGCGCGAACAGCAAGACGCGTTCTCGCTGGAATCGCTGCGCCGCGCCCGCGCCGCCACGGAAGATGGCAGCTTCAAGTGGGAAATCGCCCCCGTCACCGTCGCCGGCCGCAAGGGCGACACCGTGATCGATACCGACGAAGCCCCCACCAAGGCCATGCCGGAAAAGATCCCGACCTTGAAGCCCGCCTTCAAGAAGGACGGCACCATCACCGCCGCGAACTCGTCGTCGATCTCCGACGGCGCAGCCGCCATGGTGCTGATGCGCGCGTCCACCGCCGAAAAGCTCGGCGTGAAGCCGCTGGCCCGCATCGTGGCGCACAGCCAGCACTCGCAAGAACCGGGCTGGTTCACCACCGCCCCGGTTGGCGCGCTGAAGAACCTGTTCGCCAAGACCGGCTGGAAGGCCGAAGACGTGGACCTGTACGAAATCAATGAAGCCTTCGCGGTGGTCACCATGGCCGCCATGACCGACTTCAAGCTGCCGCACGACAAGGTCAACGTCAACGGCGGCGCCACCGCCCTGGGCCACCCGATCGGCGCATCGGGCGCGCGCCTGATGGCCACGCTGGTTGGCGCGCTGCGCAAGACTGGCGGCAAGCGCGGCGTCGCCACGCTGTGCATCGGCGGCGGTGAAGCCGTCGCAATGGCCATCGAAATGGTCTAAGGCAATGCCTGGGAGACGGACTCACCCTCCGTCTCCCGATTGGCTTTTCGCCGCGCCTTTCTTGTGTGGCTTCCGGACGCGACAACGAGTCGCGGGCCATGCTTGGAAAGGCGCAACGAAAACCCAATCGACAAGAATGCCCGGCCCACCGGGCAGCGAGACAAACCGCTCGACCAGAGCGCCTTCAAATTCCAATCAAGCAGGACGGGTGGAACCCCATGCCCATCATCGAATCCCGCATCAATCCGCGGTCGCAGGACTACACCGACAATGCGCGCGCCATGCAGGCGCAGCTGGATGATCTGAATCAGAAACTGGCGCAGACCGCGCTGGGCGGCAGTGAAGCCGCGCGCGCCAAGCACGTGGCGCGCGGCAAACTGTTGCCTCGCGACCGCGTCGAGAACCTGATCGATCCGGGCACCCCGTTCCTGGAACTGTCGCCCATGGCGGCGCACGATATGTACGACGGCGACGCGCCGGGCGCCGGCGTCATCACCGGCATCGGCCGCGTGTCGGGCACCGAATGCGTCATCGTCTGCAACGACGCCACCGTCAAGGGCGGCACGTACTACCCGATGACGGTCAAGAAGCATTTGCGCGCGCAGGAAATCGCCGCGCAAAACCATCTGCCTTGCGTCTACCTGGTGGATTCGGGCGGCGCCAACCTGCCGCAACAAGACGAAGTCTTCCCAGACCGCGAACACTTCGGCCGCATCTTCTACAACCAGGCGCAGATGTCTGCGCAAGGCATTTCGCAGATCGCCGTGGTGATGGGTTCGTGCACCGCGGGCGGCGCGTACGTGCCCGCCATGAGCGATGAATCCATCATCGTGAAGAACCAGGGCACCATCTTTCTGGGCGGCCCGCCGCTGGTGAAAGCGGCCACCGGCGAAGAAGTCAGCGCCGAAGACCTGGGCGGCGGCGACGTGCACACGCGCCTGTCCGGCGTGGTCGACCATCTGGCCGCCAACGACATGCATGCGCTGCAACTGGCGCGCAACGCTGTGGCGCGCCTGAACCGCAAGAAGCCCGCGCCGCTGGCGACCATTCCCGCGCGCGAACCGCGCTACGACCCCAGCGAATTGAACGGCATCATCCCCGCCGACACCCGCAAGCCCTACGACGTGCGCGAAGTGATTGCGCGCATCGTTGACGGCTCCGAGTTCGACGAATTCAAAGCGCGCTTCGGCCCCACGCTGGTCACGGGCTTTGCGCACATCCAGGGCATGCCGGTAGGCATCGTCGCCAACAACGGCATCCTGTTTTCGGAATCGGCGCAGAAGGGCGCGCACTTCATTGAACTGTGCGCGCAGCGCAAGATTCCGCTGGTGTTCCTGCAGAACATCACCGGCTTCATGGTGGGCCGCAAGTACGAAAACGAAGGCATCGCGCGCCACGGCGCCAAGATGGTGACGGCGGTGGCAACGGCCGCCGTGCCGAAGTTCACCGTGCTGATCGGCGGCTCGTTTGGCGCGGGCAACTACGGCATGTGCGGCCGCGCCTACTCCCCGCGCATGCTGTTCATGTGGCCCAACGCGCGCATCTCGGTGATGGGCGGCGAGCAGGCTGCAAGCGTGTTGGCCACCGTCAAGCGCGATGGCATCGAAGCGCGCGGCGGCAAGTGGTCGGCCGACGAAGAAGCCGCCTTCAAGGCGCCCATCCGCGAACAGTACGAACACGAAGGCCATCCGTATTACGCCACGGCGCGCCTGTGGGACGACGGCATCATCGCCCCGGCGGACACGCGCCGCGTGCTGGGCCTGGCGTTGTCGGCCGCGTTGAATGCGCCAATTGAAGACACGCGCTTCGGCGTGTTCCGCATGTAGGGCAGGCGCCACCGCCGCCCCCGCAGATCAAGAAGAACACCAGCCAGGATGACATTCATGTTCGACACTTTGCTGATTGCCAATCGCGGAGAGATTGCCTGCCGCGTCGCCGCCACCGCCCGACGCATGGGCATCCGCACCGTTGCCGTGTATTCGGATGCGGACGCCAATGCGCGCCACGTGGCGGCCTGCGATCAGGCCGTGTACATCGGCGGATCGGAACCGCGCGCGAGCTACCTGCGCGCCGACGCCATTCTGCAAGCCGCCATCGACACCGGCGCGGGCGCCATCCACCCGGGCTACGGCTTCCTGTCGGAAAACGAAGCCTTTGCCGAAGCCGCGGAAAAAGCCGGCATCTCGTTCGTGGGCCCGCCCGCCTCGGCCATAGCCGCCATGGGCAGCAAGTCGGCCGCGAAGTCGTTGATGGAAAAGGCCGGCGTGCCGCTCGTGCCGGGCTATCACGGCGACAACCAAGACCCGCAATTCCTCAAGACCCAAGCCGATGGCATCGGCTACCCCGTGCTGATCAAGGCCAGTGCGGGCGGCGGCGGCAAGGGCATGCGCGTCGTGGAATCATCGGGCGCATTCCTGGATGCATTGGCCTCGTGCCAACGTGAAGCCGCGTCCAGCTTCGGCGACGACCGCGTGCTGATCGAACGCTATCTGCAAAAGCCGCGCCACATTGAAATCCAGGTGTTCGCCGACACGCACGGCAATTGCGTCTATCTGTTTGAACGCGATTGCTCGGTGCAGCGCCGCCACCAGAAGGTCATTGAAGAAGCCCCCGCGCCGGGCATGACGGAAGAACGCCGCCGCGCCATGGGCGAGGCCGCCGTGGCCGCCGCGCGCGCCGTGGGCTACGTAGGCGCAGGCACCGTCGAGTTCATCTCGGAACCCGACGGCCGTTTCTACTTCATGGAAATGAATACGCGTTTGCAGGTCGAGCACCCGGTCACCGAAATGATCACGGGTCACGATCTGGTTGAATGGCAATTGCGCGTAGCGGCCGGCCAGCCGCTGCCTGCACGCCAGGAAGACCTGCGCATCAATGGCCACGCCATCGAAGCCCGCATCTACGCTGAGAACCCTGAGAAGGGCTTCCTGCCGTCGATTGGCACCTTGGCCTACCTGGGCCTGCCCCCGCACACCGCGTTCACCAACGGCGATATCCGCGTGGATGGCGGCGTGCGCACGGGCGACACCATCACGCCGTTCTATGACCCGATGATCGCCAAGCTGATCGTGCACGGCGCTGACCGCGACCAAGCGCGTGCCCGCATGCTGCAAGCGCTGGCGCAAACGCAGGCCGTGGGCGTGCAAACCAACGTCGCGTTCCTGTCGCGCCTGATGAGCGACAGCGCCTTTGCCGCCGCCGACCTGGACACGGGCCTGATCGAACGCCAGCGCGCCACGCTGCTGCCGGAACCGCAAGCCGCCAATGCCGCCACGCTGGCGCTGGCCTCGGCCGCCGTGCTGGTGCGCCAGGGCCTGGCCCAGCCCGGCCTGGCATCCTCCGGCAAAGGTCCGGCAGACCCCTGGGACGCGCGCGACGGCTGGCGCCTGGGCAACCAATATCAACGCCATCTGCAATGGGTGGACAACGGCGAGACGCGGCGCGTCACCGTGGCCCGCCAGGGCAGCGCGTGGACGCTGGACACCGGCGCGGGCGCCCAACCGTTTCTGTGGCGCTCGCACGCCAGCGCCAACCCGAACCTGGCCTATGGCCTGCGCATCACGCTGGCAGGCCACGAGAACGCCGGCACGGTCGTGCTGCATGGCGACCGCGCCCACGTCTTCGGCGAAGGCGGCGTGCACGTCCTGGAGCTCTACGACCCCCTCACGCACGCGCAGGACACGCAAGGCGAGCACAGCGGCGGCCTGACGGCCCCGATGCCCGGCAAGATCATATCGATCTCGGTCAAGGCGGGCGACACCGTCGAAAAGGGCCAGCCGCTGCTGGTGATGGAAGCCATGAAGATGGAACACACGATCTCCGCGCCCGCCGATGGCAAGGTCGAAGAAGTGTTCTACGGCGTGGGCGACCAGGTCACCGAAGGCGCTGAACTGGTGTCGATCGGGGCGTAGGCGCTTGCCCTGGCGCGCCATCGCGGTGGTCGTCAGGCTTGCCTCATTGACCGCAGGCTATCGCCCTGCCGGCTGGCGCTTTAGTTTCGCGTCAGCCGGCTGTCACTAGAATGTGCCTTCCGGCGCCGCCCGCGCGCCTGCCGCGCACGCTCCCATGCCCGCCCCCGATTCCCCCAGTCCGCTTACCCGCCCCCCGTTCCTGCACTTCCTGTTCGCGCGCGTCAGCGCGTCGTTGGCCTTTCAGATCGTCTCGGTGGCGGTGGGCTGGCAGATCTACGCGCTGTCCGGCAGCGCGATCGACCTGGGGCTGATCGGCCTGGCGCAGTTTCTGCCCATGGCCGCGTTGACGCTGGTGGTGGGCCACGTCGCCGACCGCTACGACCGCCGCAAGATCGTCGCCCTCTGCATGGCGCTGGAAACGCTGGCCACGCTGGTGCTGGCCATTGCCGCCTTGCACGGCGTGGGCGGCAAGACGCTGATCTACGCCACCATCATCATCATGAGCTCGGCGCGCGCCTTCGAAGCGCCGACCTTGTCCACGCTGATCCCCGCCGTGGTGCCACGCGAATGGCTGCCACGCGCAACCGCCTTGGCGTCTTCGGGCGGCCAGATCGCGCAGATCGCCGGCCCCGCGCTGGGCGGCATCGGTTATGGATTTGGGGCAGGGTGGATCTATTGTGTCGCCGCGGCGTTGTACCTGTCGGCCTTCGCGTCGATTGCCACGCTGGTGATCGAACGCGCCCCGCCGCGCAAGGAACCAACGACGTGGCGCACGCTGTTCGCCGGCATCACGTTCATCTTCCAGCGGCGCTTGCTGCTTGGCACCTTGTCGCTGGACTTGTTCGCCGTGCTGCTGGGCGGCGCCACGGCGCTGCTGCCGATCTTCGCCAAAGACATCCTCAACGCCGGCCCCTGGGCGCTGGGCGCGTTGCGCGCGGCCCCCGCTTGCGGCGCGGCGTTGATGTCGCTGACGCTGGCCCGCTTGAGCCTGGGCGAACACGTGGGGCGGCTGCTGTTTGGTTCGCTGATCGTGTTCGGGCTGGCGACCACGGTGTTTGGCTTGTCGACCTCCATTCCGCTATCAGTCGCCGCGCTGGTGGTGCTGGGCGCGGCGGACGCGGTGAGCGTCGTGGTGCGCTCGTCGCTGGTGCAGCTGAACACGCCCGACCACATGCTGGGGCGCGTCAGCGCGGTAAACACCTTGTTCATTGGCGCGTCGAATCAGCTGGGGGAATTTGAATCCGGGCTGACGGCGGAACTGTTCGGCGCCGTGCCGGCGGTGGTGATTGGCGGTATGGGAACCATCGCGGTTGCCGGGTTATGGATGCGATGGTTCCCGGAATTAAGAAAGCTGAAGACCTTGCAGGGGCACGAGATGCCGCAGAAGCAGGCGTGAAGCCATGGGCGTGAAGCCATGGGCTTGAAGTCATCGGCTTGAGGTCACAGGGCTGAAGGCACACAGGGTAGACTGGCTGCCTCTTTCTTCCTATCGAGTCCCCCACCATGTTTGTGAAAGTCCTACGTGTCGGCCTGGGTCAGTTGATTGTGCTGGGCGACGCGTTGACGCGCCCGCGCCCGCAGAAGCGCTCGGCACAAGGCCAGGCGGCGGTCAATAAAGACGCCGCCGCGCTCGCGCTCTATCAATTCAATGCCTGCCCGTTCTGCGTGAAGACGCGTCGCGCAATGCATCGCCTGAATGTGCCTGTCGCGCTGCGCGACGCCAAGAATGATCCGCAAGCGCGTGAGCAATTGCTGGCGGGCGGCGGCAAGGTGAAAGTGCCTTGCCTGCGGATCGACGACGCGGACGGCACGCGCTGGATGTATGAATCCAACGAGATCATTGCGTATCTGGATAAGCGGTTTGGTGGGGTGGCGTGACGATGGGGCAGGGGCGTAACCCATTACCCCTCCAAGCCTGGCTATCGGAATGCCTCGATCACGTTTGGCGACGCCTTGTCTATCGGCTTTCCGTATACGGTTGGCTTTCTGTAGACCATGCCGCGCAGCAACTCATCCATCTTGGGCATCTTGAAACTCGTGGCGCTGGGCGCCTGACGAAAATTCTCGATGCTGGCGGGCAAGCGCTGCACGGTCAGTGACTGAATCAGGCACATCGTGTCACGCGCGGTTTTCTGGCACTTGTCCATGTTCAGCACGGGTTGGCCGTCCATCAGTACGAAACCATCGGTCAACACGACCTCGCCTTCTTTCAAGGTGATTGACGCGATCGGAGCAAAGTGCAGTTGCACAGTCATGCCTCGCACCTCTAGCTCCTCGGCCGTGCCGGCCTCGACGCCGCGCTGGGCGCTGCGCTGCCACCGGAATTCACGAGCGGCTTCATCGCAGCCGCCCCCCAGACGTACTACCACTTCGCAACCCTCGCCCAATCCGTCATCGGTTGCTTTCTCGTACTGCGGCCACGGACCCGTTTTCTTGTAGCCGATATCCGTCGTCTCGATCAGCGTAGACACGCCGACTTCTTCCAACGCCTCATCTATTGTCCAACTCCGCGTCCCGTTGGGAGTCGCGGCTCCTGGCTGACGATAAGTGATGACGTTGAGACGGTATTCGCCCGGCCACACGGGAATCACCTGATACGTGATCGCGCCATTTGGTGTTTGGAACTGAGGCCCAAGGTCGAAGTGATCGAGTTTGTGTTTGCCATGGCCGGCGGTGATGGCATAGTCGCGCTCGGTCTTATGATTCCAACGCATCAACAGGCTTTGCTGGCGCAGAAACTTCTCACGCGTGGCTGCGTCGTCGAAATTACGCTGGCCCCCCGCATCAAGGTTGATGGTCGGAATCACCAACAAAGCCATGCCGTCGCGCACAAGACTGCCAATCGCGTTATCGAAGCTCGACCGTTGCCGCTCCGTTGTTTCGGCCACTTTCGCGACCCATTCGGGGTCGGGCGGCGACAGCGCAAGGGCGACCGCAGGCGTGAAAAGTCCAATCAGGCAAACTCGGGCGAGCACGGGAACAAGCGACATCGTTCTTCTTTCCTTTTTCTGATTCAAGGATGGACGGCGAGGGCGTGCCAGCGCGGCCTCGCAGAAAAAACGGCCCGGCCATGATATCGCGATGCCGCCAGTGCGCCAGCGCGCCAGGAAATCGTTGCATTTGTCATGTTTTGCCACGCACGATGGGCGAGTTCCGTGTTGAATGTCGCGCAAGAAAACCCATCAGACGCTCACATGCCTATCGACTTCGAGCCCATCGAAAACGGCTTTATGGAAACGTTGCGGCCGCATCCCGCCTTTGCCGGCTGGCGCAAGAAGCGCAAGCGTTGCCTGTGGCGCAAGGTGGGCGACGTCGAGCAAGGCGTGGAGCTGATCCGCTACAAGGACTCGTTCGAGAACCGGCAGCGGGTGTCGCTGGGTCTGTACGTGTCCGTGCCTTATGAGCGGGAATGGCCGGTGTATGTGCCCACCGAGATCTGGGACAAAGGCCGCTTGTATCGGCGTGCCTACCTGGTGCCGAATCAGGGTCTGGTGGACGACAACAGCTTTGCCAGCGGCGCGCTGATTACGCTGACCTCAGAGGAAGAACTGGCGGCGTGGCTGGCAACGTTGGCGGCCGATATCGACCCGCACGTCGCCCCATGGTTCAAGCAGTACGAGACGCTGGAAGCGGCGTCCTATGAATATGAGATTCCCAGCTGGCGCAACGTCAGCGCAAGTCCGCCACGTTGACCGTGCTGGCGTCACAGGCCTCGACAAGTTCGGCGTCGTGGCTGGCGAACAGCACAACGCGGTCCTGCGCCCAGGTCTTGAACACGTCGGCCAGCACGGCGCGGGCCTGCGCATCCAGGCCGCTGCTGGGGCCATCCGCGATGACAACCGCGGGATTCCCCAGCGCCGCGGCCGTCAGATACACCTTGCGGCGCGTACCGGTCGACATCTGTTCGAAGCGCTTGTCCAGATGCGGCTCCAGGCCCAGACGATACGCAAGGTCAAGCACAGCAGCACCAAGCGGCACGTGCTTTTCGTCGGCCACTTGCCGCAGCAGCTCACGCCCGGTCAGGGTGGGAAACGCCAGGCAATTGTCGGGCACATAGGCCAGACGGGCCCGGGCTTGTTGCGGTGCGTGGGCGAGCGAGTGTCCGTCGATCCAGACGTCGCCGCCATCCGGCGCCACCGCGCCCGCGATGATGCCCAGCAAGCTGGATTTGCCGGTGCTGTCTTCTTCGCATAGCGCCACGCATCCCGGCGTGAACGTATGCGTCAGGCCTTGGAAGACGAGATAGTCGCCGTAGCGTTTGCTGAGATTGTCGATGCGTAGCATGCCCGAAGTTTACGCAGGAAAGCGGGGGCTGCGGTATAAACAACCCGCCATTTTTTTCCAAAAAAAAGGAATCTTGTGTCGATCAAACTTGGGGCCGGCCGTCTTGTGGCGGCAACCGCCAGCGTCCTCCGCCGCCAGGGCCGCGCCATGCTGGCCGCCGCACCGTGGTCGTTGGCCGCGTTCACGTTATCGCTGCCGTTTGCGTTGACGTTTTCACGCTTGAACCAGCCATCGGATTTGCTGTGGGCCGCGCTGGCCCTGATCAACCTGATCGCGTTTGCCCGCATGACGTACGCCTGGCACCAGATTGCCGCCGCGGGCGAGGCCAGCCGCTTGCCCGCGGCGCGTGGCGGCTCGGGCGAGGCGCGGTACCTGGTTCTGCTGAGCGCAATCGCCATCGTCATCACGGCCCTGGCGCGCGCAACCGGCGACCTGCCGTATGCGGTCTACATGTTGCTGGACGCACCGCCCGACGGACGCTTCTATGCCGCATTGCTCGCCGCGCTAGCGGTGATCTGGCTGCCGGTGTTGTACGCGCTTGCCGTGTACGGCGTGAGCCTGTCACGCGCTGCGGTAACAGGGGAGTATGGATTGGGTGGGATACGCGCTGACGAGGCCGGCACTGGCGGTGTACGTGCCCCGATGCACTATCCGCGTTGGCCATTGATGGTGTGTCTGCTCGCACTGATCGCGATGACCAGCTTTGCCGCCATCAACCTCGAACCGTTGACCTACGGTGCCTTCGAAACCGAACACTGGCCGATGGCCGCACTAAGCGTGTTGCTCTGCGTCCCGATCATGTTCGTGGTGACGGCGATGTACGCGGTGGCGTATCGCGATTCTGTCGGCGAGGCGCACGAAGGAACATGATGACGACGGATCTCAACGCACTGGACGGCGCCACCATCGCCTTCGATCTTGACGGCACGTTGGTCGAATCGGCCCCCGACCTGATCGGCGCCGTGAATGCCATTCTGACCGCCGAGGGCTACCCGCCTCTGGCCTATGAAGCCGGCCGGCCCTTCGTCAGCCGTGGCGCCCGCTGGCTGCTGCAATCCGGCCTTGCGGCGGCAGGCGAAGAAGACCCTGCCGCCCGTACCGCCGCGCTCTTCGGCCGCTTCATCAGCCATTACAGCGCGCATATCGCCGACGAAACCCGGCCCTTCCCCGGCGTCGTCGATGCGTTGAAAGTGCTGAAGGACCGCGGCGCAACGCTCGTCGTCTGCACCAACAAACCCACCGGCTTGTCACGAACACTGCTGAGCAAACTGAGCATGGCGCAATGGTTCGACGGCGTCGTCGGCATCGACGCCGTCACCGCAGCCAAACCCGACCCCGCCCATCTGATCGAAGCGGTCCAGGCAGTGGGCGGCGACCTTGCCCGCACCGTCATGGTGGGCGACGCCGACACCGACGCCGGCGCGGCGCGGGCTGCCGGCACGCCGTTGATTCTGGTCGATTTCGGCTACTCCGACGTTCCGGCTGCGGAACTCGCGCCGGACGTTCTGCTCCATCATTTCGACGATTTGGTCGACGCGTGCGCGAGCTTGCTGAAATGAGCCTTGCTCCCGAACCCTACGCTCCCCGCCGCATCGCACCCCTTGAAATCTGGCGCGGCGCCGGTCATGCCATCAAGGTCTACGGTATTCATCGCGATATCGATGCGGGTTCAGTCGTGCTGGCCGATAAGGTGCTCGCCTCGGTGCGTGCTGCGATGGTGGAAGTGCTAACCGAACCTGCTCTTGACGAGCGCAGCCATGGCCTGGGATTCTGCATCGTCCACGTCGGCGAAGAAGCCGTGTGGTTGCTGGTGGACTGGTGGATCTCAGGCGGCATCGTGTGCCAGTGCATGCTATCGGCGCCGCTGGAGCGACCCGAAGTTTTCACGCCCGTCCATGCGCCGGCACTTGCCTGCGTCTGGGAACTAGTCATCACGGCGCACGAGCGCGATGCATGGGTGCGGCACATGCTCACGGCAGAACCGAATCCGGGCGCTTACCTGGACGACATCTTGCCTGCGGGTTGTTATTGATGGGGTTGGGTATCGACAACAGCGGCTGGTACGTCAGCTGAGCCGAAGCGCCGGAGCACGGCGGCGGGAGAAGGCTTGAAGCCGAAGGTTGAAGCCGCACGCGTTCGGGACTAAGCTGAACTTTCGCTATCGAACGCGGCGCGACAAGATCCGCACGGCCATCGCCCCGGATCGGCTCGCCGCAAGGAGAGAGCAGCATGCGGCATGCAGTGGACTTATCCGGGCGTGTGGCCATCGTCACCGGCGCCAATTCAGGCATTGGGCGCGGCGTGGCGCTGGAACTCGCGCGGGCTGGCGCGAAAGTGGTCGTCAACCATCGCCCCAACCAAGACTCCGAACAACGCGGCCATGCCGTCGTGCAGGACATCACCAACGCAGGCGGACAAGCCGTTGCAATCGCCGCCGACATCAGCCGCGAAGACGATGTCGAGCAATTGTTCCGCGCGGCAAGCAATCACTTTCAAGACATCGACATCCTGGTCAACAACGCGGGCATCGAGCAGCCTGCTCCCATCCAGGACATGACGCTGGCCCAGTGGCAAAAGGTGATCGACACCAATCTGACCGGCCAGTTTCTGTGCGCACGCGCGGCCGCACGGGCGTTTTTGAATCGCACGCCGAAGCCGCCAGCCGATGCCGCCGCAGGAAAAATCATCTTCATCAGCTCCGTTCACGAAGTGATTCCGTGGGCATTCCAATCCAACTATGCGGCCTCGAAAGGCGGCGTGTCGCTGCTGATGCAGTCGCTGGCGCAAGAGCTTGCGCCGATGAAGATACGCGTGAATTCCGTTGCGCCCGGCGCCATCCGCACGCCCATCAATGCTCCCGCCTGGAACACGCCGGAAGCMCTGGCGTCGCTGCTCAAGCTGATTCCGTACGGACGCATCGGCGAACCGGAAGACGTGGCGCGCGCCGTGGCGTGGTTGGCCAGCGACGATTCTGATTACGTCACGGGGTCGACCTTGTTCGTCGATGGCGGCATGACGCTGTACCCCGAATTTCGCGGCGCGGGTTAAGCGCATATGTCCAAACCCCTGGAAGACTACGGCCTGATCGGCAATATGTTGTCGGCGGCGCTGGTTGCGCGCGACGGCTCCATCGATTGGCTGTGCCTGCCGCATTTCGATTCCCCCGCCTGCTTTGCCGCCTTGCTGGGCGACGACAGCCATGGACGCTGGCTGCTTGCGCCGCGCAATACGGCGCCCGCCGTGGAAAACCCCACGGACAATTCCAGGAACCATCCCTCGGGCGACAACACGGGCTGCGATACGGGCTGCGATATGGGCTCTGATACGGGCTGCAACACCACCCGCCGCTACCTGCCCGAAACCGCCGTGCTGGAAACCCGCCATGAAACGCCTACCGGCGCCGTGCGGGTCTACGACTTCATGCCGCTTAGCGACGATGAAGAACGCGTGGACGTGGTGCGTATCGTGCAAGGCGAGTGGGGTCACGTCGACATGCATATGGAACTGACGCTGCGCTTCAACTACGGGCAGGCGGTGCCTTGGGTACGTCGGCGCGATTACGGTTTGAGCGCCATCGCCGGACCCGACGCCGTCGAGCTGCACACGGCCGTGCCGCTGGTTGGCCGCGACATGAAAAGCGTGGCGGATTTCACCGTGCGGCAAAACGAGACCGTGCCGTTCACCTTGTCGTATCACCGCTCGCACAAGATGCCGCATTTCGTGCCAGACCGCATGGAAAGCATGGACCGCACGATTGCGTGGTGGCATGAATGGGCCAAGCGCTGCCATTGGGAGAACGGCCCCGGCGAGCGGCGCGACGCGGTAGTGCGGTCACTGATCACGCTCAAGCTGCTGACGTTTCAACCCACAGGCGGTATCGTCGCAGCGCCCACCACGTCGCTGCCCGAGCAACTGGGCGGCAGCCGCAATTGGGACTATCGCCACTGCTGGCTGCGCGATTCGGCGCTGACCTTGTATGCGCTGCTGAACGCCGGGTATCGCGAAGAGGCCGAGGCCTGGCGGCAATGGCTGCTGCGCGCCGCGGCGGGCCACCCCAATCAGTTGCAGATCATGTACGGCATTGCCGGCGAACGCTGGCTGCCCGAACACGACATTCCCTGGCTGCCTGGTTATGAAGGCAGCGCGCCCGTGCGTGTGGGCAACGCCGCGGCCGGGCAAATGCAGCTGGACGTGTATGGCGAACTGATCGAAACCCTGCACGCTGGCCGTGTGGCCGATCTGGCGCCGCTGGCTGAAGCATGGCGCATGCAAAAAGTGCTGCTCACGGCGCTCGAGGACTTGTGGCGCGAGCCGGATCACGGCATCTGGGAGGTGCGCGGACCCCGCCGCGCGTTCACGCATTCGCGGCTGATGTGCTGGGTGGCGTTGGATCGCACCGTGAAATCCTGCGAACGATTTGGCCTGGAAGGCCCGGTGGACCGTTGGCGTGCGCTGGCCGACGAAATCCGCCAAGACATCTGCACGCACGGCTTTGACGCGCAGCGCAACACCTTCGTGCAGTACTACGGCGGCACGGCGCTGGACGCGAGCCTGTTGCTGATTCCCCAAGTGGGCTTTCTGCCGCCGGATGATCCGCGCGTGACCGGCACTGTGGACGCCATCGAACGCGAACTGCTGCGCGATGGCCTGCTGCTGCGGTATTCCACGCAGCACAGTGACGACGGCCTGCCCGGTGACGAAGGCGTATTCCTGGCGTGCAGCTTCTGGCTGGCCGATGCGTACATCATGCAAGGCCGGCTTGCCGACGCGCACCAATTGTTTGGGCGCCTGCTGTCGCTACGCAATGACCTGGGGTTGCTGTCCGAAGAATACGACGTGGTGCGCAAGCGCCTGGTGGGGAATTTTCCGCAAGGGTTCTCGCACATTGGCTTGGTCAATACGGCGTACAACCTGAGTGCGGCAGGGGGGACCGCGCATCAGCGATCATCCCGCAATGCGCCGCACGACTGACGGGCCGTCGCGCACGTCGAAGTGAATCAACGATATTCGTGCGCTTTGTCTTCGATGAACGTTTTCAGCCATTGCGCCAGATGCGCGACGTTGATCACCTCGTTCGCCTCGGCGCGCTTGAGCAGCATGGTGACCACGCCAATCTGCAACGTCGTCGCCTGATAGCGCAGCACGGCATCCGTGCCGAATTGGTCGGTGACCTGCGCCCACGCCAAGCCCGGGACCATCGTCGTCAAGCCATCGCCAAACGCAATGCCCATGGCTTCCCATCCCGCCACGTCTTCCGCTTCCAGGAGATCGGCATCGACGATGCGTTGCAGCAGTTCAAAGTCCGCGGCGGAGTGCGTCAGTTCGCTGTCGGGAAAATTCAGGGCAACCAGCGCATGGAGCTGGGCGCGTCGCGCTTGCATGTATTCCAGGGTGGATGTGGGCAACGGCTGGAAATCGGCAGTCATTTCTTGGGTCATGCAGTCTGCTTCCTGATGCGGGGTATTTGCATGCCGCGAGGGGTTGCGGCGGGTTTACGGGCGGGCTTAGTGGTGGGCTTAGTGGTGGCTCGGGCCGCTCAGGCGGCTCGGTCGGCTCGGTCGGCTCGGTCGGCTCGGGCGGTCGTCATTGTCGCTCAAAGCGTGCCAACTTCCCGCTGCGCCAGCCACACCGTGGCGCCCCCGCAAGCCGGATCGTTCTCTACATACTGCTTCACGGCAAACCCATTGGCGTTGAGCAGCTGCCGATACTCCTCGCGATCCAAACTGCCGTGATAAAGCGGCTTGCCTTCGAACTGGCCAATGGCTTCTCCCAGCGACGTGCCGCTGGTGAACATCAGCACCGCCCCGGGCGAAGCAAGACGCCGAAAGGTGCTGAACATGGGCCGTTGATCTTCGGGGCTCAGATGGAAAAAACTATGCCAGGCAATCAAACCGTGAAAGGGCTCGGTGAACGGCAATCGCCGCATATCAGCGGCGATCCATCGATGGTTGGGGAACGCGGATTGCGCCCGAGTCAACAAGGGCAACGAGGTATCGATACCCGTGATCGAGCAACCGTTTTCGATCAGATGGCGCGCGATGGGGACACCGCTTCCGCAACCGATGTCGAGCACTTGCGGGTGCGGGACGGGCAGTAAAGACAGGAACTGCGTCAACCAGCCGAGTTCGACAAGCGTTGTTCCACGCTGCGCTTCAAACGCAGCGGCGTGGTCTTGATATAGCGCGATAACGTCATCGGCGGGTGAGGGCATGGTCGTTAACCGAGAATGGAATTCAGGAGGTGCAATCGGATGGAACTTTAAGGTGTCAGACGGCATTTTCAAAGCCCGCATAACTTCTGGGATGTACGCCGCCGCACGTAAAATCAGCCCATGCACACCGATACCCACATAGGCCCTGGCATGCATTCAACCCCTCTGGAAAGCCAGCTTAATTTCCTAAGAGAAATCGATCGGCTGAAATCCGTCGTCCGGCAGTCTCCGCTGCTGGACTGCAGCCGAAAGGAAAACTCTGCCGAACACTCATGGCACTTGGCGATGTACGCGTTGATCCTGAACGAGTACGCGAGTGGCGCGGTGAATACGAACCGGGTCATCCAGATGCTCTTGCTGCATGACATCGTTGAGATAGACGTGGGTGATTTTCCGATTCACGGCGGGTCATCCGCCGCGTTGCAGGCCGAGCAGGAATTCAAAGCGGCCGAGCGCTTGTTTGGATTGTTGCCCTCGCCGCAACGCGATGACTATCTCAGCCTGTGGCAGGAATTTGAACGGGCAGAGAGTGAAGACGCGCAGTTCGCGAAGGCGCTTGATCGCTTTCAGCCGCTACTCACGAATATTTATACCGGCGGGGGAACGTGGACCGAGAACGGCGTGTCTCTGGAACAGGTTTTTTCGCGGTACGGGCCGGTCATCAAACGAGGCGCACCCCGGCTGTGGGACGAGTGCGAACGATGGGTGACGCGGCATTTTCAGCTGAGTAACGGTTCCTGAAAGGACGCCCAAGCCTCGTCTTCGATTCCCTCTATCACGTTCCCATCTTCATCGGCAATCGTGAAGGCCTGTTGATCTCCGCCGATGCTGGCGGCGCCATCCAGCCCCAACAGCAGCGTGTACATCGTGTCCCGAAGCACGCCATCCAGCACGACCCGCATCTGTTCGCCCTGCTCGGCTGACAAGCCCATCGCCCGCACCCTGGCTGCGACGTCGCTGGCGCCTTCTGGCGCCATGAACGACTCCAGCAATTCCGCCCTTAGCGCATTCCAATTCGCGACGAACTCCTTCGCGTCCATTTCGATTCCTTTATCAACCCATCACCAAGCAACGGCATCACCTTCACTGCCGCCACGCCCCAGAACACAAGGGCCGCGATCTCTGCAGCCCTTAGAAAAATGCAGTCAGACTGCATTTTCGAGACTGCATTTTCGCTACCCCTCCCGAGGTTGCCATCGACCCGGAAGATTGTGCATCAGCGTGAGCAGCGCAACCGATGGCACGCGCGCGTACAGGCTGTGGGGCTCGTCGCCCGGCAACATGACCAATTGGCCTTCAACGAGCGTGCACTGGCCAGCCGACGCCTCGATGTCGATCTGCCCGTTCAGGCATTGCAGGGTCATAACACCCTGAACGTGATGCGAGGGCATGCGATGTCCCGCTGGCAACACAAGCCGAATAATCTGCACATCCGTCGTGCGCAGCAGACTGATGCTGACGGGCGGGTCCGGTTCCGCGCTCGGTCTATGAAGCAGGTCGACGACATCCAGCGGGTTCGCGTGCTTGAGGGCCATAAGGACTCCGATTCAGAATCGAAAACGATGCGCTTTGGTGCATAGGCAATCTGCGCACAAGCAATCACGCACAAGCAATCAGACTGCATTATCGAAGTTGGAAATTGCAGTCTGACAGCAATGCAAATTGCAGTCAGACACCAATACCGAAATTGCAGTCTGACACCAATACCACGACACCAATACCAGTCACGATAGGCGCCCCGCCGCGTCACACCATGGGTGGCGTTCCAAATAAACAAGGGCCGCATTGCTGCGGCCCTTGGCTTATTCCCTACCTACCTGACGCGATCACGCCTTACGCACCTGTGCGATCAGCGCGTCCAGTTGCGTCAGCATCAGGTCGATTTCTTCGGCCGTGACGTTCAGCGCCGGCATGAAGCGCAGCAGGTTGGGGCGCGGGGCGTTCAGCAGCAGGCCTTGCGGGTTCTGGTTGCGGGCGGCTTCGACGATGGCGGGGCCGTCGTCGCGGTCCATGATCAAGGCGCGCAGCAGGCCTTGGCCGCGCTCGCCCTTCATGCCGTACTTGGCCGACAGGGCCAGCAGGCCTTCGGACAGTTGCTTGGCGCGCGCGTTGACGGCGTCCATGAAGCCCGGGGCGGCCAGCGCGTCGAACACGGCGACGCCGACGGCGGTGGTCAGCGGGTTGCCGTTGTACGTGCCGCCCTGGTCGCCATGCGAGAACACGCAAGCGTCCTGGCGCGCCAGCAGCGCGGCCAGCGGCACGCCGCCGCCGATGCCCTTGGCCAGCGTCATGATGTCCGGCGTGACGTCGGAATGCTGGTACGCGAACATCTTGCCCGTGCGGCCCATGCCGGTCTGGACTTCGTCAACGATCAGCAGCAGCTGGTTTTCGTCGGCCAGCTTGCGCAGGCCTTGCATGAATTCGCGGGTGGCGGGGATGACGCCGCCTTCACCTTGCACCGGCTCCAGCATGATGGCGACGGTCTTGTCGTCGATCAGCTTCTTCACCGATTCCAGGTCGTTCAGCTCAGCCTTGGGGAAGCCTTCGACTTGCGGGGCGAACATCTTGTCCCAGCCCGGCTTGCCCGATGCGGACATCGTGGCCAGCGTGCGGCCGTGGAAGCCGTGGTTCATCGTGATGATCTTGTAGGCGCCGTTCTTCTTGACCTGGCCCCACTTGCGCGCCAGCTTGATGGCGCCTTCGTTGGCTTCGCCGCCGCTGTTGGCGAAGAACACGCGGTCAAAGCAGGACGCGCCGGTCAGGCGTTGCGCCAGCTCGATCGAGGGGATGTTGTAGAACGCCGGCGACGGGTTCATCAGCTTTTGCGACTGTTCGATCAGCGCGCGCTGCATTTCCGGCGCCGAGTGGCCCAGCGTGTTCACGGCCCAGCCCTGCACGAAGTCCAGGTATCGCTTGCCCGCGTGATCCTCCAGCCAGGACCCCTTGCCGCTGACGAACACGAGGTCCGGGCGGGAGGTGATATCCATGAGGGTGTTGACGTTGAACTGGCTGAATTCCATGGCGGTTCCTGCGGGGTGAAAGGACAGGGGAAGAAGAAAACTTCGCGGGGGAAACGCGAAAGGGCAAATGTAGCACCGACAGAGGGATGCTATCGTGACGCACCCCCGCCGATTCGCCCCGGGCCGCCTCAAAAGGGCCGCCGTCTCGGGCGCTCTATTTTATGCAAGTGGCGCGCCCTACGCGCGCAGCCCGTTGTCGCTTTTTACTGACCAATCATGAAACGTATCCTTTCCAGTCTTGCAGCCGGCCTGGCGCTGGCGGCGGCCGGCGCGCCCGTGCACGCCGAATATCCCGAACGACCCATCCGCCTGATCGTGCCGTTCCCGCCCGGACAGGCCACCGACATCTTCGCCCGCGCGCTGGCTGAAAAGCTGGGCGCGGCCGTGAAGCAGCCGATCGTGGTGGAAAACCGCGCTGGCGCCGGCAGCAACATCGGCATGGAACAAGCCATGCGCGCCCCCGCCGATGGCTACACGCTGGTCATTGCGGGCAGCGCCGCCGCGGTCAACCAGACGCTGTACAAGACCATCAACTACAGCCTGACCAAGGATTTCGCGCCGGTGTCGGGCGTGTTCTCGGTGCCGCTGATGTTCCTGGCCACGCCGGCATCCGGCATCACGTCGCTCAAGCAGCTGGTGACGCAGGCGCGCGCCAATCCGGGTGAACTGGCCTACGCCAGCGCCGGCATCGGCGGCACGCAGCATTTGTCGGCCGAGATGTTCAAGGCCGCAGCCGATATCGACATCCGCCACATTCCGTACAAGGGCAGTGGCCCGGCCCAAGCGGATTTCCTGGGTCACCAGGTGCCGTTGATGGTGGATTCGGTGACGGCCGGCCTGCCGCACGTGCAGAACAAGAAGGCCGTGGCGCTGGCCGTGACCACCGCCAAGCGCCTGCCGCAGCTGCCCGACGTGCCGACCGTGGCCGAATCCGGCTACCCCGGCTTTGAGGCGATTGGCTGGGCCGCCGTGCTGGCCCCGCGCGACACGCCGCCCGCAGTGACGAACTACCTGAGCAAGCAGATCGGCCAGGCGCTGTCGACGCCGGAAATGCAGAAGTTCCTGCGTGACCGGGGCGCCGAACCGATGCCGCTGACGCCCGAAGCCACCGGCGCATTCATCGCGGCGGAAGTGGACAAGTGGGGCCGCGCGGTCAAGCAGTCCGGCGCGCAGGTGGACTAAGCACGCCGTCGGCCACGCCGAAAAGCCGTCCCTGTTTTTCAGGGGCGGCTTTTTTTTGGGCCCCCCGTCCTGCACGCCCGCCCCCGGGATTGGGCGGTTTTTCTGGATGATCCATCTCGCACCAGCCGGTTTATCCACAGCAAGCCCTTGCCTAAGCTCGAAGCTCCATTGATTCATGAAGGGGTTTTCCATGGCAGACCATTCCATCAACGGCAAAGTCGTGCTGATTGCGGGCGGGGCGAAGAACCTGGGCGGGTTGATTGCGCGCGACCTTGCCGCGCACGGCGCCCGCACCATCGCCATCCACTACAACAGCGCTGCGTCGAAAGCCGATGCCGACGCGACCGTGGCCGCCGTTGAAGCGGCGGGCGCAAAGGCCGTGGCCTTGCAAGCTGACCTGACGACGGCGGGCGCGGTCGAGAAGCTGTTTGCGGATGCGATCGCAGCCGTGGGCAAACCCGATATCGCGATCAATACCGTTGGCAAGGTCTTGAAGAAGCCGTTCACCGAGATCAGCGAAGCCGAGTACGACGAGATGACGGCGGTGAATTCCAAGACGGCGTTTTTCTTCCTGCGCGAAGCGGGCCGGCACGTGAACGACCACGGCAAGATCTGCACGCTGGTGACGTCGTTGCTGGGTGCGTTCACGCCGTTCTATGCCGCCTATGCGGGCACCAAGGCGCCGGTTGAGCACTACACCCGCGCGGCGTCGAAAGAGTTTGGCGCGCGCGGCATTTCGGTCACGGCAGTCGGCCCCGGCCCGATGGACACGCCGTTCTTCTACCCGGCCGAAGGCGCCGATGCGGTGGCGTATCACAAGACCGCCGCCGCGCTCTCGCCCTTCAGCAAGACGGGGCTGACCGATATCGAAGACGTCGTGCCGTTCATCCGCCACCTGGTCAGCGACGGCTGGTGGATCACGGGCCAGACCATTTTGATCAACGGCGGCTACACGACAAAGTAAGCGGCTACTCTGTCACGCATGGACAGATTCGACCAATACCGCGTCTTCGCCCACGTCGCCGAAATGGGCAGCTTCATCAAAGCCGCCAACGCGCTGGACGCGCCGCGGGCGTCGGTGTCGGCCGCCATCCAGCAGCTGGAAACACAACTGGGCGTGCGCCTTTTGCACCGCACGACGCGGCAGGTTCGCCTGACGGCCGACGGCGAACAACTGCTGGCGCGCGTGCGCCCGTTGCTGGCGGAAGTGGAAGACATCGACCAGCTGTTTCATGCCAGCCAGCGCCAGGTGTCGGGCCGGCTGAGCATTGATGTGCCCAGCCGTATCGCCCGCCGCCTGATTGCGCCGGCGCTGCCTGGCTTGCTGCGCCGCCATCCCCGGCTGGAACTGGCTTTGACCTCTACTGACCGCGCGATCGATCTGGTGCAGGCAGGCGTGGACGGCGCCGTACGCATTGGTGCGCTTGCCGATAGCAGCCTGGTGGTTCGGCCGCTGGGCCGGATCGCCCTGATCAACTGCGCCAGCCCCGGCTATGTGCGCGAGCATGGCGAACCACGCCAGCCTGCCGACTTGTCCGGCGGCCATTGGGCCGTGGGTTATGCGTCACCCAAGACGGGCCGCGAACTGCCTTGGGAATTGCCGCCCGGCGATGACACCGGGCTTCCCGGGCCGCTGCCCAGCCGGGTGACCGTGGACAACGCCGAAAACTACATCGCCTGCTGCCTGGCCGGCCTGGGGCTCATCCAGATTCCGCGCTTCGATGTTCAGCATTTGCTGGATGCCGGCGAGCTGGTCGAAGTGATGCCGGCGTATCGCGCGGCGCCCATGCCGGTGTCGTTGATCTATCCGCACCGGCGGCAGCGCACGCGCCGGCTGACCGTCTTTCAAGAGTGGTTTGACGCGCTGATGCGGCCCCACTTGGACGCCTGATCCGCACAAGCGCCCCGAGTTATCAACACCCACCAAACCGGTGCGGCGCATGCCCGGTTCCGGCGCATGCGCGGCACCAAAACAGGGCAGAGCGCAAACGCATCGGAAGCCTCGCGCAGCGCAATCCCCTGCCACGCGAAATGGCACGGAACTTGCTTTTCCAGCTTTGTATACCGAATTGGTGTGCAACGCATCGACCCGCCCCGGGCGATGTGCGCCCTGGAGAGTTCCTCATGAACCGTAGAACCCTGTTGTTGTCCCTTTGCACCGCCGCCAGCCTGCTGGCCGCGCCGCTGACGCACGCCGACACGCTGGACGATATCGTCAAAGCGGGCACCATCAAGATTGCCGTGCCGCAGGATTTCCCGCCGTTCGGCTCGGTGGGCGCCGACATGAAGCCGCTGGGCTATGACATCGACACCGCCGCGCTGATCGCCAAGCAGCTGGGCGTGAAGTTGGAACTGGTGCCGGTCACCAGCGCCAACCGCGTGCCGTACTTGCAAACCCGCAAGGTGGACCTGGTGATCTCCAGCCTGGGCAAGAATGCCGAGCGCGAAAAAGCCATCGACTTCTCTGACGCCTACGCGCCGTTCTTCAATGGCGTATTCGGCCCGGCGGACCTGAAGGTCTCGTCGGCCGCCGACCTGGCGGGCAAGACGATTGGTGTGACACGCGGCGCGGTGGAAGATATCGAGCTGTCGAAGATTGCGCCGGAATCCGCCACGTTGAAGCGCTATGAAGACAACAACGGCACCATCACCGCCTTCCTGTCGGGCCAGGTGCCGATGATCGCCACGGGCAACGTGGTCGCCGCCGCCATCCTCGCGCGCAACCCGGCGAAAAAGCCCGAGACGAAATTCCTGATCAAGAACTCGCCGTGCTACATCGGCATGAACAAGGACGAGCCCAAGCTGCGCGCCAAGGTCAACGACATCCTGGCCGCCGCCAAGCGTGACGGTTCACTGTCGGCGATCTCGCAGAAATGGCTGGGGGCCGAGCTGCCCAAGGATCTGTAAGTACCGAAGGCGGCCATCATGGCTTATCAATACGACTTCGCGTCGGTATTCGATTACACGCCGGTGCTCGTGAAGGGCATCGGCGTCACCGTCGAACTGATCGCGTTCGGCGCGGTGGCGGGCGTGGCGCTGGGCATCGCCTGCGCCTGGGTCCGCACGCAAGGCCCGGCGTGGTTGCGCGCACCGGTCACGGCGTACGTTGAACTGATCCGCAACACGCCCTTTCTGATTCAGCTGTTCTTCGTGTTCTTCGGCTTGCCATCGCTGGGCGTGCAGCTGGGCGAGATGCAAGCGGCCTGCATGGCGATGGCGCTGAACCTGGGCGCCTATAGCGCCGAGATCATCCGCGCCGGTATCGACGCCACGCCGAAAGGGCAGTACGAGGCGGGCGCGAGCTTGGCGATGACGCGCTTTCAGGTGTTCCGGCACGTGGTGCTGAAACCTGCGTTGAAACGCATCTGGCCGGCGTTGTCTTCGCAGATCGTGATTGTGATGCTGGGCTCGGCGGTGTGTTCGCAGATTGCGGCCGAAGACCTGACCTTTGCGGCCAACTTCATCCAGTCGCGCAACTTCCGCGCGTTCGAGGTCTACCTGGTCACGACCGGCATCTATCTGGCGCTGGCCATCCTGTTGCGCCAGTTGCTGCGCATGGTGGGCCAACGGCTGTTTCGCAAGGCGGCGCGATGATTGAATTTTCAACCTGGGACATCGTCCGCAACTTGCTGCTGGCCGCGCGCTGGACGGTCGTGCTGTCGCTGGTGGCGTTCGCCGGCGGTGCGGCGATGGGCGTGCTCGCATTGATGATGCGCACGTCGCGCGTGGCGCTGATGCGCCGCGCCAGCTGGGCCTATATCGAACTGTTCCAAGGCACGCCGCTGCTGATGCAGCTGTTCCTGGCGTTCTTCGGGCTGTCTTTGCTGGGCCTGGAAGTGCCGCCCTGGCTGGCGGCGGGCGCGGCGCTGACGCTGTGGTCGGGCGCGTTCCTGGCCGAGATCTGGCGCGGCTGCGTGGAAGCCATCCCCAAGGGCCAATGGGAAGCGTCCGCCAGCCTGGCGCTGGGCTATGTGCAGCAGATGCGCTACGTGGTGCTGCCGCAGGCGCTGCGCATCGCGATTGCGCCCACCGTCGGGTTTGCGGTGCAGATCGTCAAGAGCACTGCGCTGACCTCCATCATCGGGTTCACCGAGCTGTCGAAAGCCAGCACGGTGATCACCAACGCCACGTTCAGTCCCTTCACCGTCTATGCCTGCGCCGCGCTGATTTACTTCGCGCTGTGCTGGCCCCTGTCGCGCCTTAGCCTCCGGCTGGAAAGGAAGTTGCATGCCCCTCATCGCCCTTGAAGACGTCCGCAAAAAATTCGGCGACAACGAAGTCCTGAAGGGGGTGACGTTACGCGTCGAACCCGGCGAGGTCATCGCCATCATCGGCAAGAGCGGCTCGGGCAAGAGCACGCTGCTGCGCTGCGTGAATGGGCTGGAGCAGATTGATGGCGGCGCAATCATGGTGGCCGACGCGCAACTGGCCGACGACGAATTGCGGCTGCGTGCGCTGCGGCTCAAGGTGGGCATGATCTTCCAGCAGTTCAACCTGTTTCCGCATCTGACGGTGGGGCGCAATGTGATGCTGTCGCCCATGGTGGCCAAGCGCATGCCCGAAGCGGAAGCGGCCGACATGGCGCGCGCCATGCTGACCCGCGTGGGGCTGGCGCACAAGTTCGACGCGTGGCCGGAAGAGTTGTCAGGCGGGCAGCAGCAACGTGTGGCGATTGCCCGTGCGCTGGCGATGCAGCCACTGGCCTTGCTGTGCGATGAGATCACGTCGGCGCTGGACCCGGAGCTGGTCAACGAAGTGCTGGCGGTGGTGCGCGAGCTGGCCGCCGATGGCATGACGCTGTTGATGGTCACGCACGAGATGCGCTTTGCGCGCGAAGTGTGCGACCGTGTCGTCTTCATGCATCAGGGCCGCGTGCATGAGATCGGGCCGCCGGAAGAATTGTTCTCGGCGCCCGCCACCCCCGAACTGCGGCAATTTCTGGGGATGACGAATCTGGCGCCGTGACCACCGCGCTATCAGTGTTGCGCGATGAATATTGATTGACGGCGATCAGCGCGAAAAGCCGCGCGCCGCGATCTCCCAGATGTCTTGCACCACGCCGTCCCGCACCACGACCAGCCCGTCATGCAAGTTGAAGGTGGGGTCCACATGCGACGGCACCAGGCGCAGCACATCACCCAACGCGGGTGCGGTGGCGCCAGGCGCCACGCGCACCACGCCGTGCTCGTCGTTGATGGCGGCATAGGTCAGCCCTTCAGCATCAAAGACGGCAGGCGGGCCGCATTCGGCGGTAGTCGATTTCAAGCCTGCATCCAGGATCACGCGGTCGGCGGCGGGCACGCTCATCACCGTCGACAGCACGAACAGGCTGTTCTGGAACGTGAGCGGGCCGTCCCATTCGTTGGCGCCGTAGTCGCCGTCCATGAACGCGTATGAACCCGCCTGCAATTCGGTGTAAACGCCGCTTGCCGCGTCGAACTCCGCGCTGCCCGTGCCGCCTCCTGTGATGATGTCGCACGCAATGCCGTTCTCGCGCAAGAGCTGCGCATGGGACGCCGCGATGCGCGCCGCTTGCTTGCAGACCTGTGCGCGTTCTTCGCGCGTGCGGTAGTGCTGAACCGAGCCGTGATACGCCTGCAGCCCCACGAAGTTCACGCCGGGCAAGTCCCGCGCCTGCTGCGCCAGCGCCAGCACCAAGGCGTCGTCAGACACGCCGCAACGGCCTTGTCCGACATCGACTTCCACCAGCACATCGATCTCGGCGCCGGCCTGCGCCATGGCGTGGGAAATCTGCGCCAGGTTCTGCGCGTTGTCGACACAGACGCTCATCTTGGCCGTGCGCGCCAGTTGCGCCAGCAAGGCCAGCTTTTGCGGCCCGACGACTTCATTGCTGATGTGGATGTCGCGAATGCCGGCCGCCACAAAGGGCAGGGCTTCGCTGACCTTCTGGCAGCAGATGCCACGCGCGCCCAGCGCAAGCTGCCGCAACGCGATCTCGGGGCATTTGTGCGCCTTGGCATGCGGACGCAAGGCAACATCGTGACGGTCGGCCCAGGCTTGCATGGCGCGCAGATTGGCCTCGAAGGGCGTCAGGTCCAGCACCAGGCTGGGCGTGTCGACGCGGGCCAACGGGTCGCCCGGTTGCGCGGGCGGGGGCAGCGCTATGCCGCGTATGACTTCCTGGGACATCGGGGTAACTCCGTTGTTGGGAACCGCGTGGGATGTAACCGTAGGGCCGAATGCATAACCAAACGAAGACCATCCATAACCCAAAGGCCCATCGACCCCCAGGTAAACGATAGCTCCGTAACCATTGGCTACGCATGCCCCGCATGCCAGAATTTCAACATGAAAACGGCCCCCAAGGGGAGGCCCATTTTTGCGCCGCGGCAGCGCTGATTCGCCCGATGCAGGAATGACAAGACGATTCCCGTCACATGAATCCTACCCAACAAGACCCGGAGAAGCTCGCATGAAACTCAAGCACTGGATCACCGCCCTGACCGTCGCCGTTGCCGCAGTCGGCACCGCAGGTTCCGCGCAGGCTCAGCAGTTCTTCCGCATTGGCACGGGCGGCACGGCGGGCACGTACTACCCGATTGGCGGCATCATCGGCAACGCCGTGTCGCAACCCGGCAAGCTCATCGCCACGGCGGTGGCATCGAACGGGTCGGTCGCCAACATCAACGGCATTCTGGGCGGTTCGTTCGAAGCGGGCTTCACGCAATCCGACGTGGCGTACTGGGCCTACAGCGGCACCGGCACGTTCGAAGGCAAGCCCAAGGCGCAAGACCTGCGCCTGATCGCAACGCTGTACCCGGAGAGCATCCACCTGGTGACGCGCAAGGGCGCGGGCATCAAGAGCGTGGCTGACCTGAAGGGCAAGCGCGTGTCCATGGATGAGCCGGGTTCCGGCACGCTGGTCGATGTGCGCCTGATCCTGGGCGCCTACGGCATGACCGACAAAGACATCAAGGCCGAATACCTGAAGCCGAACCAGGCGGGCGACAAGCTCAAGGACGGCGGGCTGGATGCGTTCTTCTTCGTGGGCGGCGCGCCGGCAGGCGCCATTGCCGAACTGGCCTCCACCGGCAACATCGAACTGGTGCCGCTGGTGGGCAAGGAAATCGACGAGCTGCGCGCCAAGCAGGAATTCTTCACGCCTGACGTCATCACCGCCAACACCTACCAGAACATGCCCGAAGTGAAGACCATCTCGGTCAACGCGCAGATGGTCACGTCGGCCAAGATTCCTGAGCAGACCGTCTACGACGTCACCAAGGCGCTGTACAGCGACGCCACGCGCAAGACGCTGGACGCCGGCCACGCCAAGGGCAAGCTCATCACCCGCGAAAACGCCATCAAGGGTGCGGGCATTCCGTTCCATCCGGGCGCCGAGAAGTTCTACAAGGAAATCGGACTGCTGAAGTAAGCCGTCCCGCTTTATACGGAACGACCACGGCGCGCGTTGCGCCGTGACAGGGCAGGGCCGCCGCGCGCGGCCCTGTTCGCGGCATCACCCTGAGAAATTCAGCGATGGAAATAGATCACGAAAAAACCCAGAAGCTGGCGGAAAAGTACGACTCCGAAATCCGCTTCCGGCCGCTGGACAAGACGGCTACCTGGATCGTGTCGGGCTTGCTCGTCACCTTGTCCCTGTTTCACTACTACACCGCCGGCTTCGGCCTGCTGCGCGAAGCCACGCACCGGGGCGTGCACCTGGCCTTCGTGCTGAGCCTGATCTTCCTGGTGTTCGGCTTTTCAAAGTCGCACTATCAGCGCGAGCCCAAATCTACGTGGTTCGCGCCCGGCGGCATCCCGCTGTATGACTGGATCATCGCCATCGCGCTGGCGTTGTCGGTGCTGTACATCCCCTACATTTTTGAAGACCTGGCGTTCCGCGTGGGCAACCCCATGCCGATGGACGTGTTCATGGGGTCCATCCTGCTGATCGGCTTGCTGGAAGCCACGCGCCGCGCCATGGGCTGGCCGCTGCCGATCATTGCGCTGGTCTTCATGGCTTATGCGATGTTCGGGCCGTACTTTCCCGGCCTGCTCAAACACGCAGGCAACACGTGGCCGCAGATCGTCAACCACATGTACCTGACGAGTCAGGGCGTGTATGGCGTGGCGGTTGGCGTGGTGGCGACGTACGTCTTCCACTTCGTGCTGTTCGGCGTGCTGGCCACGCGCATCGGGCTGGGGCAGCTGTTCCTGGATGTGGCCTCCACCGTGGCCGGCCGCTACGCGGGCGGCCCCGCCAAGGTGTCGGTGTTTGGTTCGGCCATGTTCGGCATGCTGTCGGGCTCGTCGGTGGCCAACGCCGTGACCGTGGGTTCGCTGACCATTCCGGCGATGATCCGCGTGGGCTATCCCCGCCACTTCGCCGCGGGCGTGGAAGCGGCCAGCAGCACGGGCGGGCAGATCACGCCGCCCATCATGGGCGCGGCCGCGTTCCTGATGATCGAATTCCTGGGCATCCCGTATCAGCAGATTGCGATTGCCGGCATCTTCCCGGCGTTCCTGTATTTCTTCGGCATGTTCATGCAGGTGCACTTCGAAGCCAAGCGCGAAGGCCTGCGCGGGCTGACGCCGGAAGAAATGCCCAAGCTCAAGCAGTCGTTCAAGATGCGCTGGCCGACGCTGATTCCGCTGTTCCTGCTGGTCGGCGTGCTGGCCAGCGGCCGCACGCCTTACCTGGCGGCGTTCGCGGGCATCACGGGCTGCATCGTGGTGGGCCTGTTGAATCCGTATCAGCGTCTGCGCTGGCGCGATCTGTACGAAGCCTTTGAAACCGGCGCGAAGTACGCGCTGGCGGTGGGCGCGGCAGCCGGCGCAGTGGGCATCGTGATTGGCGTGGTGACGCTGACGGGCGTGGGGTTCAAGATCTCGTACATCGTGATCTCGGCCTCGCAAGTGATGGCTAGCGGCGTGGCCATGGTCCTGCCTGACGCCCTGGCCAACATGCAATCGCTGACGCTGATGGCTGCGCTGATCATGACCGGCATCGTCTGCATCCTGATGGGCTGCGGCGTGCCCACAACCGCCAACTACCTGATCATGGTGGCAGTCGCCGCCCCCACGCTGGTGCAGTTGGGCGTGCAACCGATCGCGGCGCACTTCTTCGTGTTCTATTTCGGCATCCTGGCCGACATCACGCCCCCCGTGGCGTTGGCGGCCTACGCGGCGGCGGGCATGGCGGGCAGTGATCCGTTCAAGACCGGCAATACGGCGTTCAGGCTGGGCATCACGAAGCTCATCGTGCCGTTCGTGTTTGTGTTTTCGCCGTCGCTGCTGATTTCCGTGCAGGGCTTCACCTGGTACGACTTCTTCGTCACCTTGGTAGGGTGCATGGTCGGGCTGGTGCTGCTGTCGGCGGCGTTCTCGCGCTACATGCTGGTAGGCATGAAGAGCTGGGAGCGCTGGCTGTGCACCGTCGGCGCCTTGCTGACGATCATCCCCGGGCTGGCGAGCGGCCTGGTCGGACTGGTCATCTGCATCCCGGTATTCATCCGGCAGCTGGCGGAACTGAAACTGGAAAACACGGCGAAGGCGGCAAAAGCGGCTTAGGCAGCGAAAGCGGCCGAGGGGGCTGAAGGAGGCTCGTGCGGCTGCGGGCGGCTGAAGGCCCATCCCGGCTCCCGATAAAAAAGGGGCGGACTGTTGTGTCCGCCCCTTTTTCTTTTAGGGGAATCACGCATTTTGTCAGCAAATACCGGCAGAATGGGGACCTTCGAATACACGATGACGCCATACAACATTCCGCCTTTTCGCTGGTTGCCCGGCTAAATAAATCAGCGTAAAGTAAAATTCATGTTTGCTGGTCTGCCGATATGCGGGCCGACTGTGCAAACAGGCACAAAACTGCGCCATATGTTCGATATCCTGGTTTATCTGTTCGAGAATTACTACACGCCGCAAGCCTGTCCTGCGGCCGATGTGCTCGCAAAGCGGCTTGCCGCCGCCGGTTTCGAGCACGAAGACATCGACGACGCCCTCGGCTGGCTGTATGGCTTGGCCGAGACCACCGAACGATGTGTCGACCTCGCTCAGGCGCCCAACACCGGAACCCGGATCTACACCGACAACGAATACAGCCAACTCGGCACCGAATCCATCGGCTTCATCGCCTTCCTGGAATCGGCTGGTGTGTTGCCTGCGCCCTTGCGCGAAATCGTCATCGACCGGGGCCTGGCTTCGCCGGAAACGCCCGTGCCGCTGTCCAAGATCAAGATCATCGCCCTCATGGTTCTCTGGAGCCAGGAAGCCGAGATCGACAACCTGGTCCTGGAAGAGCTGCTGGACGAAGAGGGCGTGCGGCTGCTGCATTGACCCCGCTGACTCCCGCGTGGCGCTTGCCGCGCGGGTTTTTCGTTTTGCCGTGACCTACGTAGGCCGATTCGCCCCCAGCCCCAGTGGCCCGCTGCACGCGGGTTCGCTCGTGGCCGCGCTGGCCAGTTGGCTGGATGCGCGCGCCCACGACGGGCGCTGGTTATTGCGCATGGAAGACGTCGACACCCCCCGCACCGTGGCGGGCGCGGCAGACGCCATCATGGCGCAGCTGGACGCGCTGGGATTGCACTGGGACGGCGACATCCTGTGGCAGTCGCAACGCAACGCCGCCTACCAATCCGCTTTTGACTCGCTGGCCGCGCGCGGCCTGATCTATGGCTGCGGCTGCACACGCCGCGAAATTGCCGATTCCGCCTTGCGCGGGCAGACAGTGCCGGGCGCCGATGGCGAACGCCCCTATCCCGGCACCTGCCGCCACGGGTTGCCAGCAGGCCGCCAGGCCCGCGCGTGGCGGCTGCGCGTACCAGAAGGCATCGAACCGTTTGAAGACCGCTGGCTGGGTCCGCAGGAACAGGACGTGGCGCAAGCGGTGGGCGACTTCGCCCTCCGGCGCGCGGATGGCCTGTGGGCGTATCAGCTCGCCGTAGTGGTGGATGATGCCGAACAAGGCGTGACGGATGTGGTGCGCGGCGCCGACCTGCTCAGTTCCACGGCGCGCCAGCGCGTGCTGGGCCGCATGCTGGGGCTGCCCCCGGTGCGCTACCTGCACGTGCCGCTGATTCTGGATGCCGCCAGCGGGCTGAAGCTGTCCAAGCAGAACGGCGCCCCCGCCATCGATACGGACGCGCCGCTACAGGCGCTTCAGGGCGCGTGGCGCGCATTGGGATTCGCCCCTATCGCCGCGCAAGATCGCGCTGCGTTTCTGCGGGAAGCCACTGCGCACTGGGCGCAGCGCTTTCCCCGCCTTCCGGCTTAACGCACCCGCCTTCCCGCTTCACGCACCCGCCTTCCCGCTAAACGCGCCCGCCTTCTCGCTTCACGCACCCGCCGCTACAGCGGCTGCAAGTCTGCGCCCAGCATCCGTACCAGCAAGGCCTCGCCGTTATCCCCCACGCGCAGCTCGCCATAGCGGGCCACCTCGTAACGCTTGGCTTCGCCTTCGGGGAAGAAAAATGCGTTGGTCACGATGCGCACGCCCCGATCGCGGACGCGATAACGCAGCGGCACCTCGCCATCGGTATGCGGATGCACGTCGGGCTGGATACGCAGCGGCGTGGCGACGCCACGCGCATCGGGTTGCAGCATCACATAGCCATCGGGCTCGAAACCCATGAGGGAATCGTCATCACTCGGGCGGTCGCCCCCCAGGCGCAGACGCGTGATGTCCCGGCTGGCGGCGAAGTTCAGCGCCATGTAGTCGCCTTGCATCAGCGAACGGGGATCGACAGGCGCCAATTCCAGAATGACGACGCGGCCCGTGGCCAGCAGCTTCTCGCGCTGCCAGATGCCGCCGTTGGCGACCACCAGCACCAGCGCCAGGCCGCCCAGGATGGCCAGCGTGCGCAGGCGCAGCGAGCCCGAGACGGGCGGCAACGGGGCGCGCCGGTCAGGCGTCTGCGTACGCATCAATCGGGGCACAAGCCAGACCAGGCCGCGCAACGCGAACAGCAGCAACGCCGCGCCGCCCAGCCACAACGCCTTTTGCAGCAGCGACACATCCAGCTGGTAGTAATAGATGCCCAGATACGCCAGCAGGCTCAGCACCCCGAAGATGACCAGCCGCAACTGGTTCAGCCCGAACCCCAGCAGCAGCCAGGCCAGCGCAAAACCCACGCCGGGGCTGGGCAGCCAGAACAGCGCCAGCACCAACAGGGCGATCGGCACGCCCCAGGTCACGCCTGACGTCAGCACGTGGCGACGCGGCCAAAGCACCGCCAGCGCCGCGGCAGCCGGCAGCAGCGCGCCGGCCACGGCAAGTACCGCCCCTTGGGGGTTGAGTTGCCACATGGCGGGCAGATGCAGGGCCGAAACCCCGCCCGCCAGCCACACCATTCCTTGCACAGACAGCAGGAAAGCCCAGGCCAGCGGCTCCAGCGTGGGGGCACGCTTGCCACCCTGTCGATGGCCCCAAGTCAGGATGACGGCCGTGGCCCACGCGCCGATCACGGCGATGGGCAGCCAGACAAACCCGACGCGGCCCGCGTCAAAGTAGAGCCAGGCGTCCAGCAGATCGTCGCTCATCAGTTCGGGGGCCAGCACGCGCCACATCAAGGCGGCGCCCGCCGCCGCGATCAGCAGGCCAGACAAAAAGCGCAGGATCACGTCGGGCCCCAGCGCATAGACCGCCGCGCCCAGCAGCAAGACAAAGAAGCAGGCGCTGGTGAAAGACGTGGAGCTGGACAGCCCGTAGATGATGAGGATCTGGCCGGTGAAGGCCATTGCGGTGCCGCATTGCCGCCAGAACGGCCCGGCGTCGCTGCGCAGCACCGCCACGCCCGCCCCGCACAGCACCAGCCCGGCCACCAGTGCGCCTTCTTCCGACGTGACGAAGCCCGAGAACGCAACGAACACCAGCAGCAGCAAGGTGGCCAGCCAGGCGCTCAGGCCCAGCAGGCATTGGACGTACCAGGGCGGTTCGGCATGCGGCTTGGCGGCCGGGGCCAATTGCACCACGGGCGTGCCCGCGTCGCCGGACTCGACCGCATTGCCCGCCGAGGCGGCGGCCGGTTCGGCGTCAGCAGGCGCCACGGCGGCGCCGGGTTCGGCCGCCAGCTTGCGCAGCCAGCGCGCAGCCAGCACGGCTTCGGCCATGAGCAGGGCGGCCAAGGGCAGCGCCGCCCAGACGCCGGGTTCCAGCCGCAGCAGCCATTCGCCCACCACACGCAGCGACACGCAGATGACGCCCGCCGCCAGCATGGCCAGAATGACCAGATCGCGCCGGCCGCGCTGATAGAAAAAGCCCAGACCCAGCGTGACGGCAACCCACGCCACGGCGTTCAGCGAACCCGCCCCGCGCAGAATGAAGAAGCCGAACATCAAGGACAGCACCAAAGCGCTGATGGCGATGGCCGCCAACACGCGGGGACCGATCAGCGTGCTGGCCTGCCAGCGGCGCGCGGCCAGCTCCCAGCCCAGCAACAAGGTGAGGTTAAGCGCCGCCATGATCAGGTTGGGCAGGCCGGTGCCGTCATAGATGGCGTACCAGGTGAACACGCGTTCGCCCAGCCACAGGGCGGCCGCAACGTTAAGCACCAGCACCCACAATAACCACACGGCCTGGCTGGATGCAGCCAGCGCCCAGGGCAGCAGCAACAGCGCCCACCAGGCGAACAATTCCCAGGTATCGGCGCCAGTCTGGTAAGTTTGGCCTAATAACGCGAGCAAGGCGCCCAGCAACATGCCGGCCAAAGCCAGAAGCGCGCCAGGGATGCTGCGCCGCACGCCGGGCGTTCCCCGAAGGCGCAACCCGGTCCAGGCGGCAGCAAGCGCAGAAAACGCCAGCAGGCCTTGTGTGCCGGCAAAGCGTTGCACTTTTGTCATGTCCTGCCAGTTGGCGGCGACCCAGCAAACCGCAGCGCTGCCAAGCAGCAAAACGCCTAGCCACAAGGTGCTTCGCGCCAAGAATTGACGCCAAGCGTGCAGTTCGGATCCCGCTTGTCTTTCAGTGCCGACTTGCATCTGGCGAATCTCCGATCTTATTATCCGCGCTACTAAGGCGGGACTACCGCCACTGGATACACATGAATAAAACGCTGATTATTGCCGAGAAGCCCTCGGTGGCCCTTGATATATCACGCGCCTTGGGAGGCTTTGCGCGCGAGGGCGACTATTTTGAAAGCGAACGTTACGTACTCGCATCCAGCATCGGCCACTTGCTGAGCTTGGTCGCGCCCAATGATCCGGTCAAGGGAAAGTGGAGCTTCACGCACCTGCCCGTGATTCCGCCGGAATTCGAACTGGGCCCCACCGACAAGAAATCCGCCGAGCGCCTGAAGCTGCTGGTTCGCCTGGCCAAGCGCAAGGATGTGGATTCGATCATCAACGCCTGTGACGCGGGACGCGAAGGCGAACTGATCTTCCGCTACATCATTCAGTACGCAGGGGTGAAGAAGCCCATCCAGCGCCTCTGGCTGCAATCGATGACGCAGGCCGCCATCCGCGACGCCTTCGCCAATCTGCGCGACGACGCCCAGTTAAAGCCGCTGGAAGCGGCCGCCCGCTCGCGCGCCGAAGCCGACTGGCTGGTTGGCATCAACGGCACCCGCGCCATGACCGCCTTCAACAGCAAGGACGGCGGCTTCTTCAAGACGCCGGTGGGCCGGGTGCAGACGCCCACGCTGGCAATTGTGGCCGAGCGCGAAGAGCGCATCCGCCGCTTCGTACCGCGCGACTACTGGGAAGTGCGCGCGCAGTTCGTCGCCGCCGCCGGCCTGTACGAAGGCCGCTGGATCGACCCCCAATTCAAGAAAGACGACCGTGACCCGGAAAAGCGCGAATCGCGCCTGTGGTCGGCCGCTGCTGCGCAAAGCGTGGTTGCCGCCTGCCGCGACCAGCCGGGCAACGTCACCGAAGAATCCAAGCCGTCGACCCAGATGTCGCCGGCCCTGTACGACCTGACGTCGTTGCAGCGCGAAGCCAACGGCCGCTTCGGCTTTTCGGCCAAGACCACGCTGGCGCTCGCCCAGACCCTGTACGAACGCCACAAGGCGCTGACCTATCCCCGTACCGATTCGCGCTATCTGCCCGAGGACTACATCACCACGGTGCAGGAAACGATGCGCGCGCTGGCCAAGGGCGGCTCGAACGCCGTGGGCGGCCTGGCGCGCCACGCGGACACCGTCGTCAGCCAGCAATGGGTGAAGCCGAACCGCCGCATCTTCGATAACAAGAAGGTGTCGGATCACTTTGCCATCATCCCCACGCTGCAAATCCCGCATGACCTGAGCGAAGCCGAAGCCAAGTTGTATGACCTGGTGCTCAAGCGCTTCCTCGCCGTGTTCTTCCCGGCCGCCGAATACCGCGTCACCACCCGCCTGACCGAAGTGCAGGGGCACCGCTTCCGCACCGACGGCAAGGTGCTGGTCACCCCGGGCTGGCTCGCCGTCTACGGCAAGGAAGCCCAAGGCGAAGACGCCAACCTGGTGCCCGTGGCGGACGGCGAGACCGTGCGCACCGAGGAAGTGGAAGCCGTCGGCCTGTCGACCAAGCCGCCCGCCCGCTTCAACGAAGGCACCTTGCTGTCCGCCATGGAAGGCGCCGGCAAGCTGGTGGACGACGAAGAGCTGCGCGAAGCCATGTCCGAGCGCGGCCTGGGCACCCCGGCCACGCGCGCCGCCATCATCGAAGGCCTGCTCAACGAGGTGTACCTGCGCCGCGAAGGCCGCGACCTGGTGCCAACCGCCAAAGCGCGCCAGCTGATGACGCTGCTGTCGGGCCTGGACGTCACCGAACTGACCTCGCCTGAACTGACTGGCGAGTGGGAACACAAGCTCAAGCAGATCGAGCAGGGCGGCCTGGGCCGCGAGGCCTTCATGCGCGAAATCGCGCAGATGACGCAAGTCATCGTCAAGCGCGCCAAGGAATACGAGCGCGACACGGTGCCGGGCGACTACGCCACGCTGCAAACGCCGTGCCCCAAGTGCGGCGCGGTGGTGAAGGAAAACTATCGCCGCTTCGCCTGCACGGCATGCGACTTCTCGATCGGCAAGCACCCGGGCGGCCGCACGTTCGAACTGCCGGAAGTGGAAGAACTGCTGGCCAAGCGCGAGATCGGTCCGCTGCAAGGCTTCATCAGCAAGATGGGCCGGCCGTTTGCCGCCATCCTGCGCATCAGCGATGAGTACAAGCTGGAGTTCGACTTCGGCCAGAACGACGAAGACGACACCGAAGCCGTGGATTTCTCCGGCCACACGCCGGTGGGGCCATGCCCCAAGTGCCAGTCGCGCGTGTTCGAACACGGCATGAGCTACGTGTGCGAAAAGTCGGTCGGCCCCGAAAAGTCCTGCGACTTCCGCTCGGGCAAGGTCATCCTGCAACAGGAGATCTCGGCCGAACAGATGGGCAAGCTCTTGGGCAGCGGCCGCACCGACCTGCTTGAAGGCTTCGTGTCCAGCCGCACCAATCGCAAGTTCAAGGCGTTCCTGGTGCGTCAGCCCGACGGCAAGATCGGCTTCGAGTTCGAGCCGCGTCCTGAGAAGCCGGGCCGCGCCGGCGCGAAGACCGCGACGAAGACGGCAACTAAGACGGCAACTAAGACGGCAACTAAGACGGCGGCCAAGAAGGCGCCGGCAAAGAAGGCAGCGGTGAAAAAGACCGCTACCAAGACGGCCACAAAGACAGCCACCAAGACAGCAACGAAGACCGCTGCCAAAAAAGCCGTCAAGAAAGCCGCCCCCAAGAAAACCGCCGCCTAGGATGGGCGCAGCGCGATAAGCCCGGCACAAAAACCCCGACGCTGATCGCGCAAACCCATTGCTCGCAAACGCCCAACGCCCGGCACCGCCGGGCGTTTTCCATTGTTGGACGGCAATCGCTGGGGTATTGTTTACGCCAAACAGCTGCAACCAAACTCACTTCGAGGATGACATGAATCACCGCCCCGACTTCACTACCCGCCGCCGCGTGCTGGCGGCCGCTGGCGCATTGGCCGGCGTCACATTGCTGAACGGGCGCGTCGTGTTCGCCCAACCCAAGCTGGGCCGCGTGGTCTACGGGCAAGGCAGCATCGACCCATTTTTCGCAGCTGGCTATGTCGCGCTGAAGAAGGGTTATTTCGGTGAAGGCGGCCTGGACGTTGAATACCTGAACTCGCAAAGCGGCCCGCGCACCAACCAGTTGCTGGCAGCTGGCCAGATTGTGTTCGGCGCCACGGCGGCCACCGCCGCGCCTGCGCTGACCATTGCCGGCAAGCCCGCCGCACTGGTGTTCGGCTTTGACCGCAAGCTCACCTACGCCAACGTCATCGTGCGCCGCGAAGACTTCGACAGCGGCAAGATCAAGTCGCTGAAAGACCTGGCCGGCAAACGCGTGGGCGCAACCCAGCCGCAGTCCAGCACCTGGCTGATGGCGGTGTACCTGATGCAGAAGGCGGGCGTGGCCGACAAGGTCGACATCCGTCCGCTGGGTGACCTGGCCACGATGCTGGGCGCGCTGAAGACGGGCTCGGTGTCGGCCAGCATGGCCACCATGTCCATGATGGAACAGGCCCGCCAAGAGGGCTGGGGCGTGCCGATTTTCGACGCCACCACCGAAGCCTCGTGGAATGAATTCATGGGTGGCGACGTGCCCGGCATCGCGGCCCTGACCCTGGAAGACACCATCCAGAAGCGGCCCGAAGTGGTGCAGGCGTTTGTGACCGCCATGGTCAAGGCGCAGGACTTCATCACCGCCAACAGCGCGGCCGGCATCACGGACGTGATCTACGACGACTACCTGAGCGCATTCCCGCGGGCCGCCATCGAGAAGACGTTGGGCGTCTACAAGGACACGGTGTTCCTGAAAGACAACCTGATCACCGAAGACGCCTACAACCGCATGACGGCCATCATGGGCGACGGCCGCCAGTTCTCGAACGACGAAATCAAGACCGTGCCTTACACCCGATGCGTGAACATGAGCTTCGTGCGTAAAGCCCGGGGCCTTTGATGATCACGCTGGACAAGGTCGGCAAGGCGTACCAGTCGCGCCAAGGCACGACGCATGCAGTGGGCGACGTCAGCCTGACGATCGAAGCCGGAGAATTCGTTTCCATCGTCGGCCCGTCGGGTTGCGGCAAGAGCACGCTCTTGAACATGATCGCGGGCTTTCTGCGGCCCACCACCGGCACGATCCGCGTCGATGGCAACGTGGTCGACGGGCAGGTGCCGCCTGCGCTGGGCTACATCTTTCAGAAAGACACGCTGCTGCCCTGGTTCAGCGTCAGGAAGAACGTGGCGCTGGGCCTGAAGTTTCAGGGCGTAGCCACCGACAAGATCGAACGCCGCGTGGCCGAACTGCTGGAGCTCGGCCATCTCAGCGCCTTTGCCGACGCCTATCCGCATCAGTTGTCGGGTGGCATGCGGCGGCGCGTGGCGTTGCTGATGAGCCTGGCGGTTGAGCCCCGCATCCTGTTGCTGGACGAGCCTTTCGGCGCGCTGGACACGCATACCAAAACGCACCTGCACCGCGAGCTGATGGAGATCTGGCGCAAGCTGGGCCAGACCATCGTCATGGTCACGCATGACCTGGACGAAGCCATCCTGCTGTCGGACCGCGTGGTGGTGCTGTCCGGCCCGCCCAGCCACGTGCTGCTGGAGGAACGCATTCAGATTCCGCACCCGCGCGATGTCTTCACCCTGCGCGAAACGCCGCAATTCGTGGCGCACGTGCAAAGCTTGTGGAGCGTGCTAGGCCAGCAGTTCCGCGCCGCCGCCTGACCCTCTACGCACCATGATCCCGACCGAAACATCCGATTCCCTGCAGGACCAGCTGCGGCTGGACCGCCGCGCCAGCGTCGCCCGGCGCGTGCGCATCACGCTGTGGCAAGTGCTGATCCTTGCCATCATCCTGGGCTCCTGGGAGACGCTGACGCGCATCCCGTGGTTCACGCAAAACACGCTGTTCGACCCCTTCTTCATCAGCCAGCCATCACGCGTAGCGGTGCGGCTGTGGGAATGGGTGCAACCTGGGCCGCGCTCGGTCTGGCCCCACTTGTGGCTGACCCTGCAAGCCACGCTGGTGGGGCTGGTGGTGGGCGTAGGCAGCGGCTTCATCGTTGGCATGACGCTTAGCCGCAGCCGCTTTCTGGCCGACGTCTTCAACCCCTTCATCGTGGCCTTCAACTCGATGCCGCGCATCGCGTTCGTGCCGCTCATCACCATGTTCTTCGGCCTGGGGCTGGCCTCCAAGGTGGTGACTTCGTGGTTCGTTGTGTTCTTCCTGGTGTTCTTCAACACCTACAAGGGCGGGCGCAGCGTCGAACGCGAACTGGTCGACTTCTGCCGCACGCTGGGCGGTTCACCGCGCCAGATTCTGTGGCGGGTGCGCATCCCCACGGCCGCGGCATGGACGTTCGCCGCCTTGCCCAACGCCATCAGCTTTGCGCTGATCGGCGTGGTGCTGGCCGAATTTGTCGGGTCCACCACCGGCATGGGGTATCTGATGATCACCGCACTGGCCACGCTGAACGCCACCGACATGTTCGCCGCCGTGACATTGTTGTCCATCGTTGGCATCGCACTGGTTTATTGTGTGACCTGGCTGGAACGCCGGCTGCTGCATTGGGCGCCGGAGTTCCGCGAATAGGCGTTCAAGGAAAAAGCGCTCAGCAAATGAGCGCTCAGCAACTAAGACGGCAACAAGCGGGATAGCACTGATGACGACACTACCGTATCTGCGCAACTTCGATCTGACCGGCCAGGTCGCACTGGTGACCGGCTCCGCGCGCGGGCTGGGCTTTTGCATCGCGCGTGCGCTGGCGGGTTGCGGCGCGCGCGTGCTGATCAACGGCCGCAACGCCGCGGCGGTAGACGCCGCCGTGGCAGACCTGGCCAGCGCCGGCCTGGACGCGCACCCCTTGCCCTTCGACATCAGCGACGATGCCGACATGGAACGCGCCTTCCAGCGCATCGACGACGAGCACGGCCGGCTGGACGTGCTGGTGAACAACGTGGGCGCGCGCAACCGCAAGACCTTGCGCGACACCAGCCCCGCTGAAATCCGCGACCTGATCGACACAGACCTGGTGGCCGGCATGCTGCTGGCGAAGTTCTCCGCCGAGCGCATGGTGCGCCAGGGCGGCGGCCGCCTGATCGCCATCACGTCGGTGGTGGGTGAGCTGGCCCGCGCGGGCGATGCCGTGTATCCCGCGGCCAAGCAGGGCCTGACTGGCATGGTGCGCGCATTGGCCGCGGAATTCGGCGGCCACCACATCACCAGCAACGCCATCGCGCCGGGTACGTTCGCCACGGAAACCAACGCCGACATGGTGGCGGACCCGAAGGTCGGCCCGCGCATCGCGGCGCGTAACCCTACAGGGCGTTGGGGTGAGCCCGAAGAAATCGCGGGCGCCGCCGTGTTTTTGGCCTCACCGGCCGCGTCGTATGTGAACGGACACGTGTTGGTGGTGGACGGCGGCTTGTCGATTCAGTTTTAGCGGCCGAATCAGGTCGTCTCGTCCTGATACCAGACGCCTTCGGCCAGCATCATCTTCTGATGCCCGTGCCCGGCCGGCATCATCGGGAAGCAGTTTTCCTGCGCCGTCACCGCCACGTCCAGGAAATACGGCCCGTCATGCGCCAGGCATTCGGCCAAGGCGGCATCCAGCTTCGCCGGGTCATCCACCCGCGCCGCGCCCCAGCCGAACGCACGCGCCAGCGCCACGAAGTCGGGCAATGACGCGTTGTAGCTGTGGCTGTAGCGGCCGCCGTGGATCAGTTCCTGCCATTGGCGCACCATGCCCATGTAGCCGTTGTTGCACAACACGACCTTCACAGGCGTCTGGTGTTGCATGGCGGTGGACAATTCCTGGATGTTCATCAGCACCGACGCATCGCCGCTGACGCACACCACCGTCTTGTCCGGATGCGCCACCTGCGCGCCAATCGCGGCCGGCACGCCGTAACCCATCGTGCCCGCACCGCCCGACGTCAACCAGCGATGCGGCTTGTCGAAACGCAGATACTGCGCCGCCCACATCTGATGCTGGCCCACGTCGGTCGAGACGATGGCATCGCGATCAGCCAGCGCGGTGTTCAGGCTCGACATCAGGTGTTGCGGCAAGATCGCGTCGGCCGCGGGCGTGAAGCCCAGGCAGTCCTGACGGCGCCACGTGTCGATACGCTGGAACCACGGCGCCAGCCGCGCCGCGTCCATCGGCGCATCGCCCAGTTCGGCGCGCAGCGCGCGCACCAGCGGCAGGCAGTCGCCCACCAGCGCCACGTCCACGCGCACCACCTTGTTGATCGACGCCGGATCGATGTCGATATGGATCTTGCGCGCATGCGGGCAAAACTCCGACAGCTTGCCGGTGATGCGGTCGTCAAAGCGCGCGCCAATGCACACCACCAGGTCGGCGTTGTGCATGGCCAGATTGGCCTCGACCGTGCCGTGCATGCCCAGCATGCCGACGAATTGCGCATCAGACGCCGGGAACGCGCCCAGCCCCATCAGCGTCAACGTGCACGGCGCGCCGGTGTGCCGGACCAGGTCGGTGAAGGCCTCGCAGGCCTCGGGGCCGGCATTCACCAGCCCGCCGCCGCCATAGAAAATAGGACGCTTGGCCTGGGCGATCAACGCGGCAGCGCGGCGCACGGCCGACTGCGGCAACTTCGGCGCCAGCTTGCCTGCCTGACGGCGCGCACGCAGCGCGGCCAGCTTCTGCTGCGAAGGCAGGCCCATGCCATCATCATCCGCGTCGCGCGGCACGGCCAACTGCACGTCTTTCGGGAAATCCACCAGCACGGGGCCGGGGCGGCCCTGCCGGGTCAGCTCGAACGCCCGCGACACCACATTGCCCACATCATCCACGGCGCGGATCTGGGTATTCCACTTGGTCACGGAACGCGAAATGCCGATGGCGTCACATTCCTGGAAAGCGTCGGTGCCGATCGCGGCGGTCGCAACCTGGCCGCTGATGCACAGCACCGGAATCGAATCGCACATGGCGTCCAACAGACCCGACGTGGTGTTGGCCATGCCGGGGCCAGACGTCACAAACACCACACCCGTGCGGCCCGTGGTGCGGGCATAGCCTTCCGCGGCGTGCACGGCGGCCTGCTCATGGCGCACCAGCACATGGCGCAAGCGCGGCTCGGCGTACAGCGCGTCGTAGAGCGGCAACACGGCGCCCCCGGGATACCCGAACACGGTGTCGACACCGTGCGCAATCAGCGTATCGAGCAGAATTTTCGCCCCGTTTTCAACGGGGCGATCAGTGGCGGCAAGCGCGGCGGCGGCGGTGGGGTGCAGGCGATCGTTCATGCTATCTATCTTATTCGTAGGCTCGGAGAATTTTTATCTTCTTTTCCACGAATACCGACGGATCKGAGTAAATTTATCTTCGATTTGGAGGAATCAAAGAAAATGAACCTGGACAAGTTTGATCTGGCCATTCTGAAGGTGCTGCAAGAGAACGCGCGCGCCAGCCTGAACGACATCGGCGCGGCCGTGGGATTGTCATCCACGCCCTGCTGGAACCGCATMAAGCGGATGGAAAGCGCCGGGGTGATCCGCGGCTACACCGTGGACATCGACCCGGCCAGCCTGGGCTTCATGGACACGGTGATCGTGCACGTCACGCTCGAAAGCCACAGCGAAGAAACGCTCTATGAATTCGGCCGCGCGCTAGCGGCCATTCCTGAAGTGCTGGAAGCGTTCCTGGTGTCGGGCGACTACGACTATTACATCCGCATCGCCGTGCGCGACACCCGCGACTACGAACGCCTGCTGCGCGAACAGCTCTACCGCATCCCCGGCATCCGCCACAGCAAATCCTGCTTCGTGCTGCGCCGCCTGAAGGAAACCATGCTGCCCCTGACGGGTCCGGCAGGTTAAGGGAGAGGGGGAAGTGAAGATGCCTGCGCCCCCCCTCATTTAACGCAACACGTAATCCTCGGGCACCACCGCATCGGGCAAAGGACGCACGCCCAGACCTTCCAGCAGATCAATCTCGATCACCCGCGCCAACGCTGACAACGGCAGGTCGTTCTCTTCCAGACCGAAGGGGTCTTCAAGCTCGTCGCCCAACGCGTCCAGCCCGAAGAACGTATACGCAATGATGATGACCGCCACCGGCGTCAAATACTCCAGCGTACCCACCAGCCCGAACGGCAGCAGCAGACAGAACAGCCATGCCGTGCGATGCAGCAGCAGCGAATACGCGAACGGACAAGGCGTGAACTTGATGCGTTCACAGGCCGCCTGAATCGCCGCGCACTGCGCCACGCGCTGGGTCAGCCCCTGATAAAGGATGTCGCTCAACTCACCGCGCCGCAAACACGCCGCCAGATCGCGGTTGATCGCCATCAGCAGCGCATCCGGCACATTGCGAACCCCGGCCAACGTATCCAGCTCATCCTGCTGCACCCACGGGCGCACGGCGTCCACCATATCCTGACCGCGCAAGCGCGCCGCCAAGCCATATCCAAAACCGATACACCGCCGCACCAGCCGTTCCTGCACCGGATTCGCCGTGCTCGCCGCCAACAGCACCGCACTTTCACGCGCCAGACTGCGCGCCTGCACAATCAGATCGCCCCATTGCTTGCGAGCTTCCCACCAGCGGTCATAGCAGACGTTATTGCGAAAGCCCATGAAGACCGACAGCGCCAGCCCGAACAGCGAAAACGGCACCGCCGTCAGATGCGCGGGCGAAAACAGCTGGCGGTGATACATCCACACCACCACACAGGACAACAACGTAATGACGATGAGCCTGGCGAGAATGCGCGGGATGATGGAGCCCCGCAACACAAAGAACAAAGCCAGCGCAGAGGGACGCGGACGGACGATCATGATAAATATCAACGAGGAACAAGGCGGCGCTCACTATACGCCTGTCATCCTGTCAAAGACGCGTCGATATAATTCTGTTTCGTCTGTTCGCCTTCTTATCGACTAAACCCGCCTCCCACACGCCTCCATGACCACCGAAGCCACCCCGATCAAGCCCTGGCACGTCGTGCGCCGCTCCAAGCTTCACGGCACCGGCGTCTTCGCCGCCCGCAAGATCCCCGCCGGCACGCGCATCATCGAGTACGGCGGCGAACGCATCAGCGCCAAAGAAGCCGACCGCCGCCACCCCACCAACCCGGACGACCCCTTCCACACCTTCTTCTTCGCGCTCAGCTCCGGCCGCGTGATCGACGGCGGCGACAACGGCAATGACGCGCGCTGGATCAACCATTCCTGCGAACCCAACTGCGAGGCGCAGGAAGGCAAGCACGGCAAGCGCGTCTACATCGTCGCCCTGCAAGACATCCCGCGCGGCACTGAACTGTCGTACGACTACGGCCTGGTCCTGGACGGCCGCATCACGAAGGCGCTGAAGGAAGGCTACCGCTGCCTCTGCGGCACCCCGCCGTGCCGCGGCACGATGTTGGCCCTGCCCAAAAAGAAGACGAAAAAAGAAGCCCCGGCCGAAGCAGAAGCGAAGGCTCCCACCAAAACGCCCCCCGCCAAAGCCTAAAAAGCCCGCGAGCGAAGCGACGCGCCGCCGCGCGCAGCGTCATCACAAACCGCAAGACACCCCAAAGCCAAAAAAGGTCGCCCGCGCGACCGGCTTTGGCGACCCCGCAAGATCTTCCCCCACCAAACCGCCTGGCAGCAAAAGGCCAAGCAAACCACCCGCCCCAGCACCCGTAATGTTCCCCGCAGCGCAGTCAGGCGTGTGGGCGGGCCGGGGTGCGCGGGGCGTCGATAAGCCCGAGGGAATCTGAAGGAACCCGCCAACGGCGGGTGACGAAGATGACAAGGGGGCAGTCCGGAGCGAAGGCTCCGGACCGCAATCGTTGCCCCGCGCACCCCGGCCCGCCCACACGCCTGACGTCAAAAGAACCCATAGCCCGTCCCCAAAACCAAGCCACCCAAAAACAAAACCCCACCCACATAACGCCCATTCCAACCACAACCCCAGACAGGCGTACAATCCGCAAAGTCGTTAACACGACATGCAGTACGTCTTCAGGGCGGGGTGCAATTCCCCACCGGCGGTATGCCATGCAATGTGGTGAGCCCGCGAGCGCCCGGCGTCTTCGGACATCGGGGTCAGCAGATCTGGTGAAATGCCAGAGCCGACGGTCATAGTCCGGATGAGAGAAGATGTGCCGACACAACGCCGGTCACCCGGGCGCCACACGCGCCTGGCAAGCCGTATTGCGTTCGGCTGTCGATTAGCCCTGAAACGTTTTTCGCCCCCTTAAATTTGCGAGAGCGTTTCAACAATGTCCAACCTCAATACCCCGCAGTCCCTTCCCAGCCTGGCTTCACAACCGTTCGCCGCTCGCCTGCAGCGCGCCTTGCATCACCTGCGCCTGGGCCGCCCCGTCATCCTCATGGATGATTTCGATCGCGAAAACGAAGCCGACCTTATCGTCGCCGCCGACAAGCTCACCGTGCCCGTCATGGCTCAGCTGATTCGTGACGGCAGCGGCATCGTCTGCCTGTGCCTGCCCGGCGAAACGCTTGACCGCCTGGAACTCCCCCCCATGGTCCAGCGCAACCAAAGCCGCTTCGCCACCGCCTTCACCGTCTCCATCGAAGCCCGCGAAGGCGTCAGCACCGGCGTATCCGCCGTTGACCGCGTCACCACCATCCGCGCCGCCATCTCGCCGTCGGCACAAAGCGAAGACATCGTCAGCCCCGGCCATGTATTCCCCTTGCGCGCCCAACCCGGCGGCGTACTGACCCGCCGCGGCCACACCGAAGGCTCCGTTGACCTGGCCGTGCTGGCCGGCCTGCGTCCCGCCGGCGTCCTGTGCGAACTGATGAACGCCGACGGCACCATGATGCGCGGCGCCTCGCTCGAACGTTACGCCGCCCAACACGGCCTGGTCGCCCTGACCATCGCCGAACTCGCCGACCACCTGCAAAAGCTGAAAGACGGAGAAGCCACTCCCGTCGACGACGAAGTCCTGGAAATGGCCGCCACGGTCTAAGCGAACCGTCTGCCCCAAACGCATCGGGGCGGCGATCGGGAAACCACCCCAACCGCCGCCCCGCTGCGTAGTGACTCAACGAGACTGCGCTGAACGCTTAAGCACCCACGCCACCCCCACCGCGGCCAGCGCGCACGCGCCGCCCATCGCATACACCGCGCCATACCCCTGCAACGCGGCAAGCCAACCCGCCGCCGGGCCACTGATGCCCAACGCCACATCCAGAAACGCCACATACGCTCCCATCGCCGCGCCACGGCTTGCCGCCGGCACGCGCCGCACGGCCTCTACGCCGAATGCCGGGAACGCCAGCGAATAGCCCGCACCCGTCAAGAACGCGCCCGCGTACGCCCACCACGGCGTTGCGCCTGACCAGATCAGCCACTGACCCACGGCCTCGATCACCACGCACACCAGCGCCACACGCGCGCCGCCCAGCTTGTCCGGCAGCCCCGCAAAAAACACGCGCGCAAGAATGAAGCCCACGCCAAACGCGCTAAACATCCACGCCGCCCCGTCCCAGCCGCGTTGCGCAAAGAACAGGCTGACAAACGCGGTAATCACGCCAAAGCCCACGCTCGTCAACGCCAGGCCCAAACCCGGCAACAGCACCATCCCCACCACGCGGTAAAACGGCGTGCGCACCCCGTTCAACGCAGGCGACCCGCCCTGCGGCAACACCAGCGCCAAAGCCGCCAGCGGTATCAACACCGTCGCCCACGCAATGCCCCCGAAACCGGCAGCGTCATACAGCCGCATGCCGGCGGGTGCGCCCAGCGCATACGCCGCATAGATCGCCACGCCCACCCACGCCATCACCCGGCCCGCATTCTGCGGCCCCACGCGGCCCACGCCCCAGCTCAGCGCGCCCGTGACTATCAGGCTTTCCGCGCAGCCCATCACCGCGCGGCCCGCCAGCAACACCGTCAGCGCCGCCTGCGGCTGGGCCGACAACATATTGGCCAACGCATACAGCAGCCCCGCCGCCGAACCCAGCAAGAAGCCGGCCACCACCGCGCGCTTGGCGCCGCGACGGTCGGCCAGCGCGCCGGCGTAGGCGCGCGACAACAAGGCGGCGGCGAACTGCAAGCCTGCCACCACCCCCACCACCACCGCCCCCATCGCCAGCGTGCCGTCCACATACAGAGGCAGCACCGGCATCGGCAGCCCAACCATGAAAAATCCGATGAACACTGCCAGGACCAATGGCAGCAATTGCGCAAAAACAGAGCGCACGGGTCCACGGGCCGTGGGCATACCCCCGGCCGTCGAAACGTTCGACATGAAAAATCCTTGAAAGGGTCATGACAATCCGAAACCATCGCGGAGAATTCGTCGATGGCATAATCCGCGCTTGCGGGTGACAACTCGGATTGCCTGCTGCAAATTTTATGAGCCATTGCTCAGGTTTGATACTCGCCTTTCAACGCATCCATGACCGCCATCCCCCAGCCCCGGAAATCACCGCGCCAACTCCGGTCCCAGCACACCGTCGACACGATTCTGCAAGCCACGGCTCGCGTTTTGGCCACGCACGGCTATGCGGGCACCAACACCAACCTGATCGCTGAAACCGCGGGGGTCAGCGTCGGCTCCCTGTATCAGTACTTTCCGAACAAGAACGCATTGATCGCCGCGCTGCATCAGCGCCACGACAACCAGATGCTGGATGTCATTGACGACGTCCTGAACAGCAACCCCGCCGCCACGCTGAAAGAGCGCGTGGGCGCCATTGTTCAGGCCATGCTGCACGCGCACCTGCTGGAGCCCGCGCTGCACCGTGTGCTGGAGCGTGAATTCCCGTTATTCGATACGCCGCGCGAACACAGCCTGGCGGATCAGGACATCCACCGGCGCATGCGGCACCTGCTGGAATTACACCGCGCCGAAATCGCGCAACAAGACCGGGACTTGGCGACCTACGTCGTGCTGCGCATCATGGAATCCCTGGTGCACGCGATGGCGCTGGAACCGCCCGCGGGTTTCGACGCCAAGCAGCTTGAACAAGCCGTGGTCGATGCGGTGATGGGGTATCTGGCGACGCCGGGCGGCGCCGCGCCGCAGAAAGCGGTGAAGGCGGTCAGGGCCGTGAAAGCCGTGAAGTCCGCCGCCAAAACCGGCGGCGCCACGGCAGCGGTGAAGAAAGCACCGCGCCGCAAAGCTGCCGCCTGATCAGATTGACGCCTGATAAAACGCGCGCCTGATCTATCGGGCGGCGTCTTGCGCCATGCGGGCCAGGCAATCGGATGCCTTGCCCACCACGATGCGGGCGCTGCACGCCAGCATCAGATTCAGGTTCAGGCCGAAGTCTTCCACCGTGTAGCCTTCGGCATCCACCATGCGCGACGCGCCATCGTCCGCCGCCGCGCCCACGGCCACCTGGTCGATCAGCGATCCGGCGTGGCTCGTGTAGCCCCACACCGGTTTGCCGCAGGCAATGGCGTAACCCACTTCAAAGGCCGTGCCCGAATCGGGCTCGGCGCCGCGAAACGGATTCAGGTTGGCCATCACCATGTCGGCGCGGCGAATCAACGCCACGTTTTCACGATAGATCCATTGCGCCAGCGCCTGGCCCGACAAGTCCTTGGGCGCCAGGTTGTCCAACGGGAACAAGCCGTCAAACCCGTATGTGGCGCAAAGCGCCTTGAGCCGCTGGCCATGCGCCACGGCATCGGGCAGGAATACATCGAAACCCGCGAGATACACGCTGCGCATAAGGGCTACTCCGGTTCTGAAACGTTGAAGGCCTCGCCGGTGGCGAAGAACGAGCCGCCGGCCAGATAGTGGACCGAACGCCGGTCGTCTTGCGGGAAGTGCCAGCGGTTCTGCGAGAACACATCCGGCGCCGCCCAGGCGGCCACGACTTCGCCGATGAACAGATCATAAGCCTGCTGGTTGTGCGGCTCGGGCACGACCTTGCATTCCAGCCAGCCCAGGCAGTCAGCCACCAACGGTGCGCCGATCTTGCTGGCCGGAAACGTGGCCAGGCCGCTGGCCTGAAACTTGTCTTCATCGCGGCCGGATTCCGAGCCCACCTTCAACGTAGCAGCGGCCTGCGCGCGCGACGGAATGCACAACGCGAATTCGCCCGACGCTTCGATGAGCTCGCGCGTGTAGGTGTTCTTGTCCACCACCACCAGCATCTTGGGCGGGCTGAAATCCAACGGCATCGCCCACGCCGCCGCCATCACGTTTTGCGCATCGCCGTGAGCGCTGGTGACCAGCACCGTCGGCCCGTGGTTCAACAGCAGATACGCGCGGGCCAGTTCGACCGGTTCAATGTGGGACATGGTTCGCTCTTTAGAACATGCCGTTCTGGTTGGCGGGGTTCTCGGGAATTTCCTGGCTGACGTCCCAATGCTCGACGATCTTGCCTTTTTCAACGCGGAAGATATCCACCACCGCCTGGCCACGGTCTTCCGGCGAATCGCGCCATTGGTTGTGAATCACCACCAGATCGCCCTCGGCGATCACGCGCTTGATGTCGACGATGGCTTGCGGATGCTGATCGAAATAGGGCGGAAAGAAATCCACCATCGGGCCGACGCCATCGCGCATGTACGGGTTGTGCTGCACGTAGTTGGGGCTGACGTACAGGCGCACCGCTTCGTCGACCTCGCGGTCTTGGAACATCATGCGAAAGAACGCGACAACGATCTCCTTGTTCGACTGGGGCGCAGCCGCAAGCGCCGGCGCAACCGCCAGGCAGTGGGACGCGGCCAGTACACAGGCGGCCAAGGATTTCCACTTCATACGCATACAGAACAACTCAGGGTGACGCCGGTTGGCGGTCTGCCAGTTTACAAACAAAAGCGCGGGATTCGCCCCCGGCGCACAATGAAAAAAGGAGCCCTTTGCAGACTCCAGGGCTCCTTTTTCCTTGCACAGCCTGCTGCTTAGTACCCGACGGTGAAGCGGCGGCGCGAATGTTTCGGCGTTTCCAATTCATCGGCCAGGGCGATGGCGTAGTCTTCCATCGAAATCCAGCTCTTGCCTTCGTCGTCGGCCAGCAGATAGTCATCGCCCACGCGGAACGTGCCCGTGCGCTCACCCGGTTCGAACAATGCCGACGGCGAGATGAACGTCCAGTTCAGCACTTTTTCCTGACGTAGCGTGTCCAGGAACACAACGCCCCCGCGGGCTTCGGGTTTGTAGGCGTCGGGGAATTCAGGCGTGTCGATCAGCAGCTTGCCGGGCGCCACCAAGAGGCTGCCCGCGCCGCCCACCACCAGCAGACGCGGCACGCCCGCGTTCTTCACGGCGGCCAACAGCGGCTTGGCGTCGGTTGACACAAAACGCGTAGCGCTGATGACGGCATCGTGGCCGGTCAAGAGCGGGGTCAGGGCTTCGGGGTCGGTGGCGTCGCCTTGCTGGACGGTCAGGCCGGGCTGGACGTTGACGTCGGCCGGATTGCGGGCGATGCCCGTCACTTGATGGCCGCGCTTGAGCAGTTCGTCTGCAACGCGGGAACCGACGCGGCCGGTAATGCCGATCAATGCAATTTTCATGGTCTTGCTCCTAGGGAGGAAGAACCGGGGCGGGCGGCGCAACATGCGCCACAACACGCCCCGGTTCAGGCAAATCCATACTATTCGGTCAAATCCGAACAAAAAACCCAGAAAATCGGAAGAGTTTTTTGCAAGTTATGCACCAATCGACCGAATTCAAGCCGCTGCGCGCTGCGCTTGATAGACCTGCAAGTGCGCATACGCCACGCGCAGATACGTCGCGTCCACGCCCAGCGCGCGGGCGCGGTGAATCATGTCGCCCACGATGTGGTCGGCCTCGACCGGCAGCCCTTGGCGCAGGTCGCGGAACATGGACGCCGTCATCGGTTGCGTGCGGTCAGTCATCAGCTTTTGTGCGGCGGCATCCGCTTCCGGACGCACGGCATAGCCGGACGCGGCGGCCACGGCTTGCGTTTCTTTCAGCAGGCTGAGCAGGATGCCGATGCCATCATCGGTGCACGCAATCTGCCCGACCGAGCCACGCATCATGCAGGTGGCGGCGGCCAGCGTCGTCAGCATGACGTACTTTTCCCAGATGTCCTGGTAGATGTCTTCGCTAAGACGGCTGGCGTATTCGCCGCCCGCCAAGGCCTGCTCCAGCGCCACGCAGCGCTCGCTGCGCGGCGCGCCGGCGCGTTCGCCAAAGACGATGTTGGCGTGCTTGCCCAGATGCACCACTTCGCCTTCAGGGCCGAGCGTGGCGTTGATCTGGCACAGCCCGCCCAGCACGCGCTGCGGTCCGAACTCGCGGTCCAGCACGTCGTACTGCAACACACCATTCATGATGGGCAGCACGGCCGTGTCGGGGCCAACGGCCGGGCGGATGGCGTCAATGGCGCTGGCCAGGTCATACGCTTTGCAGCTGAGCACGACGACGTCGTAGTGGCCTTGCAAGGTCTGCTGCGTGACCACCTTCGGGTGCAGCGTCACGTCGCCCAACGGGCTTTGAATGCGCAAGCCTTGCTCGCTGATGCGCGCCGCGCGCGGCTCACGCACCAGAAACGTCACGTCCGCGCCCGCCTGGGCGGCGCGTCCGCCGAAATAACCACCCGTGCCGCCGGCACCCAAAAACAACAACCGCATTCGTATCTCCTGTTGCCGCCCGCCTGTCTTGCGGGCTGATGTGAAATTATGCGCTTGGCGCAGCGGGTGGCGCGTGATTGCGTTCCATCCACGCCTCGTAACCGCCGCGCAGCGCCCAGGTCTTGGGATACCCCGCCGCGCGCAGGCGCGAGGCCAGCAGCGCGGCCGAGACCTCGTTCGGGCAGGCGCAATAGACCACGATGTCGGAGTCCAGCGCGTGGGCGTCCAGTGCAGGCAAGGGCGCCTTCAAGTCCACGGCGATGGCGCCGGGGATGCGCGCAGCGTCGCGCTGCGCTTCGGGGCGCACGTCAAAGACCAGCGGGTTGCGGCCGTCTTGCCGCCACTGCATCAGCTCGTCGACCGACACACGCGGAATGATGCGCAGGCTGCGCAGCAGAATGCGGCGGCGGAAAAAACGCGTCAGGATGTACAGCGCCAACACCGCGGCCAGCACGCCCAGCCCCATCGCGCCGTAGGTGCCAAGAATTTCGATCACGTCGTTGACCACGCTATGGAACAAGCCGCCCAGCAGCAACGCGGAGCCAGCCCAGATCATCGCGCCCACTAGGTCGTACAGCAGAAAGCGCCGGTAGGCGGTGCCGGTCAGGCCCGCCATGACGGTGGACAGCGCGCCCGCGCCGGGCAGGAACTTGCACACCAGCAAGGCCCGCACACCAATGCGCAAATACAGGCGTTGCGTCTGGCGGATGCAGGAATCCTGCGACAGCGACATCTTGCAGATCACGCCCAGCAGCCGCGAACCGTAGCGCCGGCCGGCCACATACCAAAGCGAGTCCGCGAGCAAGCAGGCGACGGTGGCAGCCAGCCAGGGCACAAGCCACCCCGCCGCGCCGCCCAGCGCGCCCGCCGCAATCAGCATCGGGTACGCAGGCACGGGCAAGCCCGCCTGTTCGACGAGCACGTTGGCGAACACCAGCCACCCGCCGTATTGCTCGAGCAGCAATTGAATGTCTTGCATGGAATTTCCAGCTTGCCGCGCCTCGCGCAGCTTATGGCGGGATTTTAAGTGCGGCGGGCGGCGCCCCAGGGGATACGCACAACGTTGACGCGGGAACTCACCGTTTCGCAGCAAGGGTGTCCACGCTTTGGGACAACCCGCACCACCTTGGTGCCACGAATCCCCGCCAGGGTGCCTATAATCCTGCCCGTCCATCAGGTTTCCCCGACTTGTCGCAGGAATGCCCCATGGCATACAACTTGCTTCGCCAGGACTGGCTGCGAACCCGACCATTCGGGTGGGACGCGCCTCCCGGCGCCTCCATCCGATGACCGATCCCTCGCCTACGTTTCCGCCCGTTCGCCCCGGCACGCCTGCCGGCGACCGCGATTTTCAAACGTCTGGCCGCCATTCCCATTCTGTTTCCATCCCCCGCGAAGGAGTCACCCGCATGAAATCCTTGTCCACCCCGTCCGCCGGCGGCATCGCCCGCCGCGGCCTGCTCAAGCTGGCGGCCGCCGCCGCTGCCGGCGCGCTGCTGTTCTCGGGCGCCGTGCAAGCCCAAGCCCCCGCCAAGACCAAGGTTGCCGCCATCTACACGGTGCCGGTCGAGCAGCAATGGGTGTCGCGCATCCACAAGGCGCTGACGGCTGCCCGCGACCGTGGCGAGATCGAATACACCTTCTCGGAAAACGTCACCAACGCCGACTACGAACGCGTCATGCGCCAGTACGCCGAGCAGGGCAACAAGCTGGTGGTGGGTGAAGCCTTCGCCGTGGAAGCCGCCGCCCGCAAAGTGGCCAAGGACTATCCGCAGACCGCCTTCCTGATGGGTTCTTCGGGCAAGCCGCAGCAGCCCAACTTCTCGGTGTTCGACAACTACATCCAGGAACCCGCCTACCTGACCGGCATGATCGCCGGCGGCATGAGCAAGTCCGGCAAGATCGGCCTGGTGGGCGGCTACCCCATCCCCGAAGTGAACCGCCTGATGCAGGCCTTCATCGAAGGCGCCAAGGAAGTGAACCCGAAGGCTGAATTCACCGTGACCTTCATCGGTTCGTGGTTCGATCCCCCGAAGGCCAAGGAAGCCGCCTTCGCCATGATCGACAAGGGCGCAGACGTGCTCTACGCCGAGCGCTTTGGCGTGTCGGACGCCGCCAAGGAACGCGGCAAGCTGGCCATCGGCAACGTCATCGACACGCAGCCGCAGTACCCCGAGACCGTGGTGGCTTCCGCGCTGTGGAGCATGGAACCCACCATCGACGAGGCGCTCAAGCAGGTCAAGGCGGGCACGTTCAAGGCCGATGACTACGGCCAGTACTCGCTGATGAAGCACAAGGGCTCGTCGCTGGCGCCGTTGGGCACCTTCGAAAAGAAGATTCCCGCCGAGCTGATCGCCCAGGTCCAAGCCAAGCAAAAAGCCATTCTGGACGGCAGCTTCACCGTCAAGGTCAACGACAAAGAACCCAAGTCCTCGGCACGATGAATCAAGCGCCTCTCGCCCTGCAACTGACAGGGATCACCAAGCGTTTCGGCAGCCTGACGGCCAACGACGATATCTCGCTGACGCTGCGGCAAGGCGAAGTGTTGGCCTTGCTGGGCGAGAACGGCGCCGGCAAATCGACCTTGGTGTCGATTCTGTTCGGCCACTATGTGGCCGATGCCGGCAGTATCGACGTCTTCGGCAAACCCTTGCCGCCCGGCCGGCCCGACGCCGCGCTGGCGGCGGGGGTGGGCATGGTGCATCAGCACTTCACCCTGGCCGACAACCTGACCGTGCTGGACAACATCATGGTCGGCACGGAATCGCTGTGGAAGCTGGCGTCCGGCCGCAGCAAAGCGCGCCGCCGCCTGGTTGAACTGGGCCAACGCTTCGGCCTGGGCGTGGACCCGGACGCGCGCGTGGGCGGCTTGTCCGTCGGCGAAAAGCAGCGCGTGGAAATCCTGAAGGCGCTGTATCGCGGCGCGCGCGTCCTGATCCTGGACGAGCCCACCGCAGTGCTCACGCCGCAGGAAGTGCAGGACCTGTTTGCGACCCTGCGCGGTTTTGTTGACGAAGGCTTGGCCGTCATCTTCATCTCGCACAAGCTGGACGAAGTGATGGCCGTGTCGCGCCGCGTGGCCGTGCTGCGCCAGGGCAAGCTGGTGGCCGAACGCGACACCGCCGGCACCAGCCCCGCCGAACTGGCGGAGTTGATGGTGGGCCGCAAGGTCGTCATGCCGCGCGCGGAAGCCGTGGCCGCCGCCGAACAGGCGGCGCCCGTGGTGACCTTGTCGCAAGTGACGGTGCGCGACAGCCGCGATGGCGCCCCGCGCCTGGACAGCCTGGACCTAACCGTCCACAAACATGAAATCGTGGCGATTGCGGGCGTGGCCGGCAACGGCCAGCAGGCGTTGGTGTCGGTGTTGACCGGCCTGCGCCAACCCAGCGACGGCACGATCCGGCTGGGCGCGGAACACGCAGCCGCGCCCACGACACCCGCCGGATGGACTGCGGCCCGCGTCGGCCGCATTCCCGAAGACCGCCACGGCGAGGGCATGATCGGCGACAGCCCGCTATGGGAAAACGCCATCGTTGAAGATTTGAAGGACAAGCGCTTTGCGCGCTACGGCCTGATCCGCGCACGTGCCGGCCGCGCTTACGCGGCATCGCTGGCCAAGCAATTCGACGTGCGCGCGGCCTCGCTGGATGTGCGCACGCGCAGCCTGTCGGGCGGCAACATGCAGAAGCTGATTCTGGGCCGCACGCTCGCACGCGAACCGCGCTTCATCGTGGCCGACCAGCCAACCTGGGGCCTGGACATTGGCGCGGTCGCCTATGTGCGCGAGCAGTTGCTGGCCGCCCGCGCACGCGGCGCCGGCGTGCTGCTGGTGTCCGAAGACCTGGAAGAAATCTTCGCCCTGGCCGACCGCATCGCCGTGCTGTGCGGCGGCAAGCTCGTCGCCGTCAAGCCGGTGGCCGAATGGACGCCCGCCACTGTGGGCCTGGCCATGACGGGAACGCGCGCATGACGGGTCGTTCCGTCCCACGCTGCTTCCCCCTCTATTGAGCATCACTCGCATGAAACTGATCCTGGAACGCCGCCCCGAGCCCAGCCGCATGGCGCTGGCCTTGGCCCCGATTGCGGCCATCCTCTTCACCCTGGCGGTCTGCACCTTGCTGGTCGCCTGGGCCGGCGCGCCGGTTGGCCGCACCTACGCGCTGCTGTTCGAAGGCGCATTCGGGTCGCGCTTCGCCTTGTCTGAAACGCTGACCCGCGCCACACCCTTGATGCTGACCGGCCTGGCCTGTGCCGTGGCGTTTCGCGCCCGCTTCTACAACATCGGCGCCGAAGGCCAGCTGTATCTGGGCGCGCTGGCGGCCGTGGCCATCGGCGGCCTGCATGACGGCACGGGCTTTGACCTGCCGGTGCCGGTGCTGTTCGGCGGCATGATGCTGGCGGCGGCGCTTGCCGGCGCCTTGCTGCTGCTGATTCCCGCGCTGTTGAAAACCCGTCTGGGCGTGGACGAAGTCGTGACCACCTTGCTGGGCAACTTCATCGTGCTGCTGTTCGTCTCCATGATGCTGGACGGCCCCATGAAAGACCCGATGGCGATGGGCTGGCCGCAATCCGTGGCGCTCAATGGCGACCTGGAACTGGGCAAGCTGATTGAACGCACGCGTGCCCATACCGGCCTCTTGTGGGCGGCCGGGTTGGCGCTGGGCTTGTGGCTCTTGAACCGCTACACCGTGTTCGGCTTTCAGATGCGCGCCGTGGGCGCCAACGCGCACGCCTCGCGCTTCCTGGGGCTGCCGGTCAACCGCGTCATGCTCGGCACCGCGATGCTGTCCGGCGCGCTCGCGGGCCTGGCAGGCGCCATCGAAGTGGCGGGCCGCACCGGTTACGTCACGCTGGATATGTCGCCGGGCTACGGCTACACGGGCGTCGTCGTCGCCATGCTGGCCGGCCTGCATCCGCTGGGCGTGATCCTGGCCAGCATCTTTGTTGCCGGCATGCTCGTGGGCGCCGACAGCATGAGCCGCGCCATCGCCGTGCCGAACTACATCGCCGACGTCATCGTCGCCACCTCGTTGCTTGCCATGCTGGTCGCGACGCTATTTGCGCAGTACCGCCTGCGCCGCAACCGGGCTTGAGGAGCACGCCATGGAATGGATGGATCTGTTGAGTTCCTCGGCCTTCTGGGTCGCCGTGCTGCGTCTGGCGACGCCGCTGATTCTGGGCACCTTGGGCGTGCTGCTGTGCGAACGCGCGGGCGTCTTGAACCTGGGCATAGAAGGCATCATGGCGGCCGGTGCATTCACCGGCTGGCTCGTCGTGTATCTGGGCGCGCCGCTGTATGTGGGCGTGCTGGCGGCGGCCTTTGCCGGCGCCGTGTTCGGCCTGCTGCACGCGGTGCTGACGGTGCCGCTGGGATTGTCGCAACACGTGTCGGGGCTGGGGGTGACGCTGTTGGCGACCAGCCTGTCGTACTTCGCGTACCGCGTCACGTTCCCCAGCGTGAACACGCCGCCTACGATCACGCCGTTTGCCGAAATGAAATTCCTGGACGGCATTCCGCTGATTGGCCCGGTGCTGGCCGGGCAGACGCCCATGACGCTGATTGCGCTGGCCGCCGTGCCCATTCTGGCCTGGGTGCTGAACCGCACGCCGGTCGGCCTGGCGATCCGCATGGTGGGCGAAAACCCCGCCGCCGCCGAAGGGCAGGGCCTGTCGGTCACGCGCCTGCGCATCGGCGCCATCGTGGCGGGCTCGGCGCTGATGGGGGTTGCCGGCAGCTTCCTGACGCTGGCCGCGTTCAACGCGTTCTTCTTCAATATGGTCAACGGCCGTGGCTGGGTCTGCGTGGCGCTGGTCGTGTTCGCCTCCTGGCGGCCCGGCAAGGCACTGCTGGGCGCGCTGATCTTCGCCTTCTTCGATGCGCTGCAACTGCGGCTGCAACAAGGCGGGGCCGCCTTGCCCGGCCTGCCCGAGCTACCGTATCAGGTGTACCTGATGCTGCCGTACATCCTGTCCATCCTGGCCCTGGTGGTGATGGCGCGCCGCGCCGCCTACCCACAAGCCCTGATGAAGCCCTACCGCAAGGGCGAACGCTAAGGGTGTGACCCACCCCCGAAGCGCTGCGCGCTTCCCCCTCAAGGGGGCGTCGCGACGGACCGGCGGAGCCGGCTCCGTGCGACCCCGATGCTGGGGTACTTTTGCAGCACTGTGAAATACTGAACTTCCACTAGGATCCCCCAATGCTCGATCTCATCATCAAGAATTGCACGCTGCCCGATGGCCGCACGAACATCGACATCGGCGTGGCTCAGGGCCGCATCACGGCGGTGGAACCTGCGCTGAAGGCCGAAGCAGGCCAGGTGATTGATGCCGCCGGCCAGCTGGTGAGCTCACCCTTTGTGGACGCGCACTTCCACATGGACTCGACCTTGTCCTTTGGTCTGCCGCGCGTGAACCAGTCCGGCACCTTGCTGGAAGGCATTGCGCTGTGGGGCGAACTGAAGCCGCTGCTGACGCAAGAAGCGCTGGTCGAACGGGCGCTTGCGTATTGCGACTGGGCCGTGGCGCGTGGCTTGCTGGCCATCCGCTCGCACGTTGACGTCTGCGACCCGCGTCTGTTGGCAACCGAAGCGCTGCTGCACGTGCGCGAGAAGGTCAAACCCTATCTGGACCTGCAACTGGTCGCCTTCCCGCAAGACGGCGTGCTGCGCGCGCCGGGCGCGATGGACAACCTGAAGCGCGCCCTCGACATGGGCGTGGATGTGGTGGGCGGCATTCCGCACTTTGAACGCACCATGCAGGACGGCGCCGAGTCCGTGCGCATCCTGTGCGAACTGGCCGCCGAACGCGGCCTGCGCGTAGACATGCATTGCGATGAAAGCGACGACCCCTTGTCGCGCCACATCGAAACGCTGGCCTATCACACGCAACGCCTGGGCCTGCATGGCCGCGTCACCGGTTCGCACCTGACGTCCATGCATTCGATGGACAACTACTACGTGTCCAAGCTGATTCCGCTGATGCGCGAAGCGGGTGTCGCCGCCATCGCCAACCCGCTGATCAACATCACGCTGCAAGGCCGCCACGATACCTATCCGAAGCGCCGCGGCATGACGCGCGTGCCGGAACTGCTGGCCGCTGGCGTGCCGGTGGCCTTCGGCCACGATTGCGTGATGGACCCCTGGTACAGCCTGGGTTCGGGTGACATGCTGGAAGTGGCGCACATGGGCCTGCACGTGGCCCAGATGACGGGCCAGGACGCCATGCGCGCCTGTTTCGAAGCCGTGACGACCACGCCCGCGAAAATTCTTGGGCTGGACGAAACCGGCATCGCGGTCGGAAAGCGCGCCGACCTCGTGCTGCTGCAAGCGCGCGACCCCGTCGAAGCGCTACGCTTGCGTGCGACCCGTCTGATGGTGCTGCGCGCGGGCCAGGTGATTGCCACCACGCCGCCCGCCACCGCCACCTTGAACCTGCCGGGCCGCCCTGGCCAGGTCAGCTTTCAGACACCGGCCCGCTGACGTATGCCGGCCGCTTGGCGGCCGTCACGATGATCTCCACCAGCAGCTCMGGCGCGGCCAGCTTGGCCTCGCAGGTGGCGCGGGTGGGCATCGCGTCCGGCAGCGCCCACTCGGCCCACACGCTATTCATGCCGGCGAAGTCGCGGTCGATGTCCTTCAGCCAGATCTGCACCGACAACAGCCGCGACTTATCGGTGCCAGCCTGCGCCAGATAGCCGTCGATCTTCGCCAACGCGTCACGCGTTTGCGCCGCGATGCCGCCTTCAGCCGCAGACGTCACGCCCGCCACGTACACCGTATCGCCATGGATCACGATGCGGCTCAGGCGCTGGTTGGTTTCCTTGCGCACGATATCGTCATTCATTCGTCTTGCTCCTTGTTTGATGGGGAGGACGCGATAGCCGCGTCCGAAAAACGGTCAATCCGGAATGGCGCAATCGGCATGTCCGTCGCGCCAGTCGTGATCAGGTCAGCCATGATGCGGCCCACAATCGGGCCCAGCTCAAAGCCGTGCGCCGAAAAGCCGAACGCATGAAACGCGGTCTCGTGACGGCGGCTTGGGCCAATGACGGGAATCTCATCCGGCATGGCCGCCTCGATACCCGCCCAGCCCCGGTTCACGATCGCATCGCGCATGTGCGGAAACAGATCGCAGACCGTGCGTGCGCCTTCGGCCAGCGAGCGGAAATCCAGCTCTGTCCATTCCGCGTCGCGATCCACCCAGGCGCGCCGTCCGCCGCCAATCAGCACGGTGCCATTTGAGCGCTGCTTGAACGACAACGCGCGGCCCGTTCCCAGCACGACGGGGGCCAGAAAGTGATCCATGCGCAGCGTCACCAGCATCATCGGGCTAATGGCCACCAGCGGCACCGGCTCGCCCCATTGCGCCGCGATGCGGTCGGCCCACGCGCCCGCGCAGTTCAACACTTGCGGCGCAGTGTAAGTGCCCGCATCGGTGTCCACGCGCCATTGGCCGTCCACGCGCGCAACGCCCTGCACGCGCACGCCTTCCAGAAAGCGCGCGCCCAGGCTTGCCGCCTTGGTGCGGAACGCCAGCGTCGTGCGATACGGATCGGCCGCCGCGTCCTCGCGTGCAATCAGGCCGCCCTGGATGGTGGGCGCAAGCGCCGGAATCATGTCCCGCAAATCCTCGGCGCTGATCCATTGCTCGTGCGTGTAGCCGTGCGCGGTCATCGTCTGCAAGCGCGTCTGCAACGCGGATACGTCGGCGGCGTTTTCGGCCACGCGCACCTGGCCGTGCTGCTCGAAACCGCAATCGTCATCCACCAGATCGCCAATGCGATACCAGAGCTCGCGCGAGGCCAGCGCCAGCGGCACCTCGGCCAGATGCCGCGACAAGGTGCGCACGCCGCCTGCATTCACGCCCGACGCGTGGCGGCCCACGTAGTTCTTTTCGATCACCAGGGCAGACACGCCCGCACGCGCCAAGTGCAGCGCCGCCGAGCTGCCGTGCAGGCCTCCCCCGATGATGATGACTGCTGCCGACCGCGTTGCACCGGTCATGGCATTACTTTTTCAAACGGACCACGGCCTGGCGGGAATCGTCCGTCTGCGGCAGCGACGCGAGTTCTCCCAGGGTCAGCGGCTTGGTCGGAAAACGCAGCCGGTAATAGCCCACTTCCTGCGTCGGCACGCCCCGTTCCTCGGCGATGATCTCGGCCACGGTCAGCCCACAGAAACGCCCTTGGCACGGCCCCATGCCGCAACGCAGAAACGCCTTCATCTGGTTCGGGCCGGTGCAGCCCAGCTTGACCGTGTCGCGCACCTGCGCAGCGGTGACTTCCTCACAGCGGCACACGATGGTGTCGCCGGTCGGGCGTCTGAACGCGTCAGGCGCCTTGTAGAGCGCGTCGAAGAACTCGCGGCCTCTCACGGCACGGGCTAGCGCATCGCGCGGCGCCACGGCCTCGCTATCGCGTTTGGCGGCATCAATGCGGCCCAACAGATGCACGGCTTGCAGGGCGGCCAGCCGGCCACGGTGTTCCGCCGCCAACGCGCCCGCGATTCCTGCGCCATCACCCGCCATGCCGATGCCGTCCACCGACGTCAGCCCCCATGCGTCAACCTGCGGCTCCCAACAGTCCAGCGCATCATTCCAGCGGTGTTCCGCACCCACCGCGCGCGACAAGTTCACGTTGGGCACCACGCCTTGATGCAGCATCAGCTGTTCGGCGGGCAAAGTCTTGGTGACGCCGCCTGCCGTGTAGCGCACGCTTTGCAGCTTGCCATCGCCCAGCGCTTCCAGCGCGGTGACGCCGCGCGTGATCGGCACCGCGGCCTTCACCGCACGCAGCAGCTTCAAACCCTTGCCCAGATACGGCGAACGCAGAAAGCCCCACACCTTGGGCAGCGCCTGGCTCATGCGGCCGGGCGGCGTGGTTTCCAGCAGCGCGTCAATCTTCACGCCCGCGTTCAGGTATTGCCACGCCACCAGATACAGCAGCGGGCCGCTGCCGGCCAGCACCGTGCGGTCGGCCGGCACCACGCCCGACGACTTCAGCAGAATCTGCGCCGCGCCTGCGGTGATGACGCCCGGCAGCGTCCAGCCCGGAATGGGGAAGGGGCGCTCTTGCGCACCGGTTGCCAACAGCAGCCGGCGCGCATGCACGATGCGCGCTTCGCCCGCCACCGAGTACGCCACCTCGAAACCTTTGTCGGGATGCGGCGCGGTGTGCTCGGCCACGGCCCAGACGGTGGCGCCCGGCACATAGCGCGCGCCCGACTGCTTGAACGGGCCGACAAGCGAGGCGCCATGCCAATAGTCTTCACCCAGAATGCTGCGGTCGGTGACGGGCGTGGTCGTGATGGCGCGATAGATCTGTCCGCCCGGCGCCGCCYGCTCATCCAGCAGCACCGTGTCCACGCCCAGCTTGGCCGCCAGCGTCGCCGCCGCCAATCCTGCGGGGCCTGCGCCCACCACCAGCAAATCACATTGCGTCGTATCGATCATGCCTGCACCTTGCGCGCGCCCAGCTGGCGCTCGATCTTCATGCCTTCGCGCACGGCCGTCATGCAGCCTTGCTGATTCGCCTGGCCATCAATGGTGACCAGGCAGTCGTAGCACACGCCCATCATGCAATAGGGCCCGCGCGGCACTTCGTTCACCGCTGTGTCGCGACAGGCCGACACGCCGCCTGCAAACAGCGCCGCCGCCACGCTGTCGCCTTGGCGGCATTGCAGCTCGGCCCCGTTGACCGTCACGCGCACGGGCGCGCCTTGCGCCTGGCGCTGCGCCTCGTCAAGCCTCTTGAACATGGAACCTCCGGGTCGAGAAGGGCGCCATGTCGTCGGCCAGCTTGCCGGCCACGATCATGGGCGCCAGATTGAGAGCGTGCGCGGCGGCCAGCGTCACGCCGCTGTGACAGGTGGCGACGAAAGCGCCCGGGCACGTTTCAGATTGCTGATAAATCGGAAAGCCATCCTTGGACATCACGCGCAGCGCGGCCCAGCTGCGCACCACGCGCACGTCGCGCAAGGCAGGCAGCGTGCGCACGGCGCGGTCGGCCAGCGTGCCCAGAATCGGCAGGCCCACCAGGTTGTCCACATAGCCGGCCTCTTCTTGCGAATCGCCGATCAGCCACGTGCCTTCATCGGTTTGGCGCAAGGTGGAGAGCGGCGTTTCCAGCATGCGGCGCGTGCGTTCCAGCACCACGATCTGCCCACGCTGCGGGCGCACCGGCACGTCCAGGCCAACTTGCGCACCCAGGTCTTTGTTCGACAAGCCCGATGCCAGCACGACCTTGCGCGCACGCACCGTGCCTGATGGCGTGGCGATCTCGAACACACCGTCGCGCTGCTTGATGCTTTGTGCCGGCCGGCGCGGCAAGTAATCCACCACCCGCTGTGCAAAACTCATGTGCAGCGCGCGCAGCAGCTTCAGCGGGTTGGCAATGCCGTCCACCGGCGTCCACGTGGCGCCGCGCACCTCGGGGCCAATGCCCGGCACTAAGTCCGCAACCTCGGCGCGGTCCAGCAGTTTCCAGTCGTACTGTGCCATGCCCGGTTGCGCCAGCAAGGTCTGCATGAACTTGCCGCGCGCTTCCACCTCTTCGTCACTCAACAGCGCGTGCAGTCCGCCGCGCTGTTCCAGGTGCACGTCCACACCGGTCTCGTCCAGCAGTTGCGCAGCCAGCCGGGGCCAGCCGGATGCGGACGTCATCGTCCACACGCCGTAGCGCGGCAGCCCCATGCCCTTGCTCTGCACCCACACCAGCCCGAAGTTGCCACGCGACGCCCGGTACGCCACGTCGCCTTCGTCCAGCACGGCCACATGGTCCAGCTCGCGCCGCAAGCCATAGGCAATGGCCGACCCCACCAGCCCGCCGCCGATCACCGCAGCGTCATAAATGCCGCGATGCACGGGCGCGCGGGGCGCCAGTTCTTTCTCGTCCGTCATTAGCGTCCCTTTCCTACAAACAGCTTTTCCAGGCCGACCACGCGGTCCAGAATGAAGATGGCGATGATCGTTACGTAGATCAGCACGGCCGACACGGCCGTCACGAGCGGGTCGATGGTGTCTTCGATATGCAGGAAGATACGCACCGGCAGCGTCGTCGTGGACGGCGAGGCGATGAAGATCGACATGGTCAATTCATCGAAGCTTGTGATGAAGGCGATGACCCAGCCGCTGACCACCCCCGGCAGCAGCAACGGCAGCACCACGCGCCGGAACGCCGTCCAGTTGGACGCGCCCAATGATTGCGCAGCGCGCTCCAGCGCCGGATCGATCCCGGTGGCGGAAGCCAGCACCAGACGCAACGCGTAGGGCATCACCAGAATCACGTGCGCGACCACCAGCCCCACATAGGTGCCGGCCAGGTCCACGGTGGTGAAAAACTTCAGGAACGCCAAGCCCAGCACCACATGCGGAATCATCAGCGGCGACAGAAAGAACGCCACCAACGCCTCGCGGCCACGGAAGCGGTTGCGGGCCAGCGCCAGCGCGCTTGGCACCGCCAGCGCAATGGCCAATGTTGCCGACAGCGTGCCCAGTCCCAGACTGAACCAGAAGGCTTCCACAAAGCGCGGGTTGTCCAGAATGGCGCGGAACCAGCGCAGCGACAGCCCGCTCGTCGGCAACGAGATAAAGCCTTCTGACGTGAACGCCACCGCGCACACCATCACGATGGGCGCCAGGATGAAAAGAATGAACAGCGTGTGGAACAGCAGGCCGATGGGGCCGTTTCGGAATTGCATCTCAGCCTCCGGCCTGGTTGAAGACGGCACCGTACTTGCGCTCGATGATCCGGTTGGCCGACAGCAGCACCACCACGGTCGCCAGCAGCAGCACGACCGCCAGCGCCGCGCCCAGCGGCCAGTTCAGCGTGTTCAGGAATTCGTCGTAGGCGGCCGTGGCCACGTTCTTCAGGCGGCGTCCGCCGATGATGGCCGGCGTGGCGAACGAGCTTGCCGCCATCGCAAACACCATGATCGCGCCCGATAAAATGCCCGGCATGACTTGCGGCACGATCACGCGGCGGATCACCGTGAATTGCGATGCGCCCAATGACAGGGCCGCGGCTTCCGTTGACGGGTTGATCCGCTGCAACGACGCCCATACCGAGATCACCATGAATGGCACCAGCACGTGCGTGAGCGCAATGGCCACGCCCAAATTGCTGTACATCAGGTCCACCGGCGTTGAGATGATGCCGATTCCCATCAACGCCTTGTTGATCAAGCCCGTCGAACCAAACAGCAGCGCCCAGCCCAAGGTGCGCACCACCACCGAAATCAGCAACGGGCCTAGCACCACCATCAGGAACAGGCCTTTCCACGGATTGGCCATGCGCGACAGCACGTAGGCCTCGGCCGTGCCCAGCACCAGGCAGGCTAGCGTCACGGCGGCGGCGACGCCGAACGTGCGGGCGTAGATCTCGTAGTAGTAGCCGTCAGTCAGGATCTCGATGTAGTTCTTCCACGTGAACGTGGCCTGCATGCCGCCATAGAACTGGAAGTCAAAGAAACTGATCAGGAACACCAGCGCCATCGGCACCACCAGAAAGGTGGCGTACACCACCAGCGCTGGCGCGCTCAGCACCCAAGGGTTGGCGCGCGCGCTCATGACGCGCGGCCTTGCGGCGCGGCCGCCACCACACACATGTCCTGCGCGCGCCAGCGCAGGTGCACGGTCTCGCCTTCGGCCGGCACCGGCACGCCGTCGTTCTGCCGGATCACCATGACTTCGCCCACGGATGTTTCCACCTGGCACAACCAGTGGTTGCCCTGGAACACGCGCGTCTTCATGCGGCCGGGCAGGGCACAGGCTGCGGGCTCAGAAAACAGGATCTTCTCGGGCCGCACAATCACCGCGCCCTGCGGCACGGGCGCGCCGTCCATCGAGATATGCGCTTCGCCCACGCGGGCGCGCGTTTCATCGTTGTACTGCTCGGACTGCGGCGTGAACACATTCGCTTTGCCCAAAAAGCCGCCGACGAAATGGCTGGCCGGCCCTTCATAGGCCTGGAACGGTTCCGCCACCTGTTCCACGCGGCCCTGGTTCATCACCACGATGCGGTCCGACAAGGCCAGCGCTTCGGACTGATCGTGCGTCACCAGAATCGTGGTGGTGCCGATGGTGCGTTGAATGCTGCGCAGCTCCAGCTGCATTTCCTCGCGCAGCTTGGCGTCCAGGTTCGACAGCGGCTCATCCAGCAACAGCACGCTGGGGCGGATGACCAGCGCGCGCGCCAACGCCACGCGCTGCTGCTGCCCGCCGGACATGCGCGCCGGATGGCGGTCAGCCAGATGCGACAAGCCCACCAGCTTCAACGCTTCCGCCACGCGCGCCTCGCGCTCGTCCTTCTTCACCCGCTGCATCTCCAGGCCAAACGACACGTTTTCAGAAGCGGTCATATGCGGGAACAAGGCGTAGTTCTGAAACACCAGGCCCAGGCCGCGCTTGTTGGCCGGCACGCGGCTGACGTCGCGGCCATCCAGCACGATGCTGCCGCCCGTGGGTTCGACAAAGCCCGCAATCATTTGCAGCGTGGTGGTCTTGCCGCAGCCGGAAGGCCCCAGCAGCGAAATGAATTCGCCCCGGTTTACCGACAGGCTCAGCTCTTCGACGGCAGTCGTGTCGCCATAGCGCTTGCTCAGGCGGTTCAACACTAGATAGGTCATGAAAGCTCCCGTGGGCGGCGCGGTGCGCCGCCCCGTTTTCACTGCCGGCTGCGCGTCAGCGCTCGATTTCCCGCGTCCAGCGCTTGTTCCAATCGTCGCGGTTCTGGTTCACCGTGTCCCAATCGATCACGATCAGGTCCGCAGCACGCTTGCCAATCGGCAGCGGCACGCGCGGGTCATCCTCGATCTTGGCTTTCTTGTTGACCGGGCCATAGCCGTAGGCCGACGCCAGTTTCTGTTGCACCTCGGGCGTCACCAGGTACTGCACGAAGGCTTGCGCAACCGGGTTGGGGCTGGCCTTGGCGATCGGGCACACCGACGACAGCAGGGCGTAAGCGCCTTCCTGCGGATACACGAAGCCCACCGGGAAGCCGGTGTCGGCGAACGCCTTCGCGCGGCCGCTGCCCCACACGGAAATCACGGCCTGGCCGCTGGAGAACAGCTCGGTCATCTTGCCGGGCGACGGTTCATAGACCAGTACGTTGGGGCCGACCTCGTTCTTGAACGTGGTGAAACCCGCGTCGATCTTCTTTTCGCTGCCGCCGCCTTCGCGGGCGTATTCCACCAGCGCGTGCAAGCCGTAGGTGTTGTTCAGCGGCGGCACCACCAGCTGCTTCTTGTATTTGGGGTCCTTCAAATCTTTCCACGACGTGGGCGGGGCCCATTTCTTTTCATCGAAGACTTTCTTGTTGTACATGATGCCGGTGGCCACGATGCCGATGGCGACGGCCTTGTCATCCTTGTAGCGTGCGGTGCTGTAGATGTCGTCGGCGGGCAGGCCCGTGATCGGGGCGCAGAAGCCCAGCGCAATGGCCTGGTACATGGGGCCGTCATCAATGATGGCGACGTCAATCTGCTGATTGCTTTTCTGCGCTTGCAGGCGCGCCACCGTGTTGGTGGAGTTGCCCGCCACATAGTCCAGCTCGACGCCGTGCTGCTTGGCGAAGGGCGGGAAGATGTCTTTACGCATGATGTCTTCGAACGAGCCGCCGTAACCGGCCACCACCAACTTCTGCTGCGCTGCTGCATTGGCGCTGAGTCCGGCTGCCACCGTCGCCGCCACGATCACTGCAAGTACCTTGCCCATGAGAACCCCCGAATTGTTGGTACACTTTGTCCGTACATGAATGTCCGGACAAATAATGAATCCCACAAGACACCGCTGTCAATCGGTTATTGTCCGTACAAACCCCATATAACAATTCAAGGAGCCTCCCGATGACCCGATCCTCCGAGCGCGCCGCGGGCCCTGGCGGAGCACGGCAGGCGCGCGGCAAACCGGAATCGCACGCGCCGGATGCCGACGCCAGCGGCCCCCGTTACAAGAGCATTTTCCAGACGCTGTCCCAAGACATCAGCGCCGGCCGCTACCCCGTCATGACGCTGCTGCCGACCGAACACGAGCTTTGCGATCAGTTCAACGCCAGCCGCCACACCATTCGCGAAGCGATCCGCATGCTGACCGTGGCGGGCATGGTGTCGCGCCGCCCCGGCGTCGGCACTCGCGTGGAAACCGCCCGTGCCAGCACCCGCTTCACGCAGCGTATTTCGCAGTTTCCTGACCTGCTGCAATACGCGCGCAACGCCGCGCTGCTGGTGCAAGACGTGCGCACCATCAAGCTGCCCAAGCGGCTGGCCGAAGCGCTGGGCTGCTCGGCCGATAAATCCTGGCTGCACATCAACTCCATCAAGACCCTTGACGACCCGGACACCGCCGCCGCCAGCACGCTGATCTACGCCGACCCCGAACACTCGGATGTGCGCGTCGAGGTCAAGTCGCGCATCTCGCTCTTGCGCCTGATCGAAGACCACTTTGGCGACCGCATCACCGAGGTCAACCAGGAGTTCTCGGCCACGCCCATCAACGCGACGATCGCCAAGCAACTCAAGGTTGAACCCAAGACGGCGGGCTTTGTCATTACCCGCCGCTACTACGGCGAAGGCGGCCTGCTGCTGCTTGCCACCATCACCACGTTCCCGCACGACAAGATGAAATACTCGATGACGCTCAACGTGGGGTAACTGGGCTGCCGAGCCCTAGACAGCGCCCTGCACAGCGCCATAGTCCTTTCTAGCGGCCTCGGCGCTGATCTTTCCATCCGCCAGATCTTGCTCGATACGGGTGCGCAACCGCTCGGCAGGCGCGCCGTAACCGCCACCGCCCGGGGTTTCAATCCGCACGCTGTCACCCGGCGCCAACGCGATGTTCGCCGTCTTCGAAAACAGTTCTTCCGCCTGGGGCGTGCCGAAGTTGCGGATCAGGCGCGCACGGCGTCCGTCACCGCCGCCGTCCACCCCGGCTGCGACGCCTACCGTATGGCTGTCCGATCGCGCCGAGAACACGATGCCCGGCCCCACCGCGCGAATCTGCTTGGCAATCGCCAGCCCGCCGCGTGTGCGGCCCGCGCCGCCCGAATCCGGAATCATCGCGTACTCGTCCATCATCAGCGGGTACTCGTTTTCCAGCGCTTCCACCGGCAGGTTCGACGTGTTGGTCATGTGCACATGCACCGCGTCCATGCCATCGGCATCAAAGCGCGCACCCGCGCCGCCGCCCAACGTTTCCAGATACACGAAGTGCCCGGCGCGTTCGCGCCAGCGGCCTGAAAACACAATGGCAGGGCAGCAGTCGTTGCTGGACGCCATGGTCTTTTCCGGCGGCAGCAAACCACGAAACGCACCGAAGATGGCGCCCGCCACTTTCTGCGCCGTGATCGACCGCGCGCCCACTGCCGCCGGATGTTCCGGGTTGGTAATCGTGCCCACCGGCGCCGACACCGAGATGGGATCGAACAAGCCCGCATTCGGCGCAAGATCCGGGTCAAGCAGCGCTTTCACGGCGTAGTACACGCAAGCGCGCAAGGCGTTGAAGGGCAGGTTCATCGCGCCACGCGCCTGCTTGCCCGAGCCTTCGAAATCGAAGTGCAGATTGTCGGGGTTCACGGTCAGCGTGACTTGTATCGGCACCGGGTCGCCACCCATGCCGTCGTCGTCCAGATCGCTGCGGAACGTGTAGCTGCCCTGGCGCAATTCAGCGATGCGATTGAGCAGGCGTCGGCGCGTATACGCGATGACGTCGTCAACCGAACGCAGCACCGCATCCAGCCCCATCTGGCGGATCAGGCCTTGCACAGCGGCCGCGCCCCGGCGGTTGGTGGCCATCTGCACGCGCAAGTCCAGCACGCGTTCTTCCGGGTCGCGGGTGTTGGCGCAGATCAGGCGCAGCATGTCTTCGTCGGTCTCGCCGTGCTTGGCGATGCGGCACGCGGGAATGCGTATGCCTTCTTCAAAAATGGATTTCAAGCCACCCGCGATCGACCCCGGCACCGCGCCGCCCACATCCGAATGGTGCGCAATGTTGGCGGCGAAAAAGCGCAGCACGCCGTCCCAGAATACGGGCGTGACGATGTTGATGTCGGGCAGATGGCTGCCGTCCGCCAGGTACGGGTCATTGCAGATGAAGACATCGCCTTCGCGGATGTCGTCGGCCTTGTACGAGCGCAGAATCGCGCCCATTGCGCCATCCAGCGACCCCAGGTGCAACGGAATCTGCGTGCCTTGCGCCACCAGCCTGCCAGCCGCATCAAACAGTGCGACGGAGCAGTCCTTGCGTTCCTTGATGTTGGTGGAGAACGACGCGCGCACGAGCGTGTTGTTCATGTCTTCGGTGATGGACAGCAGGCGGTTGCAGAACACTTCCATGCCGATGGGGTCGGCCAGTGCCGCGCCGGCGTCGTGAGGGTTGGGCTTAGTCATTCAAGCCTCCTTGCAAACGGATGATCAGGTTGCCGTATTCGTCCACGCTGACGTGCTGGCCCACGCCCACCACGGTGGTCGAGCTCATTTCTTCCAGCAGCGCGGGGCCGGTGAAGCGGGCGCCGGTTGGCACGCGGTCGCGGTCGTACACCGGCGTTTCACGCCAGCCGTGTTCGGCGCCGAAGTACGCCTTGCGTACGCCCAGCCTGGCGTCTTCCAGCACCCCGCCGATATGGCGCGGCGCAAGCGGGGCCTTGACCACCTGGCCCACGGCCTGCATGCGGCAGTTGATGATCTGCACGTTGCGGTCGTCGACGGTGTAGCCGTATTCGCGCTCGTGTGCTTCAGCGAAGCGGCGCGCAAATTCGGCGTAGCCGCCCGCGCCCGTATCGTCCAGGCTGACCTGCACTTCAAAGTTCTGGCCTTCGTAGCGCGCGTCGATGGCGCTGTGGCAGACCCGCAACGCGGGGTCCACACGCTCGTCGTCCAGCCAGTTCTGCGCCTGCGTGCGCAACCCGTCGAAAAGGGTTGAGATCGCGGGCCAGGCCGCCTCGCTTGCCAGCGAGATTTCGCTTTGCACGAAGTCAAACGAGATGTCGCTTAGCAAGATGCCGCGTGCGCACATCGTGCCGGGTTCCTGCGGCACGATGACGACAGGAATGCCGCATTCCTCGGCCACTTCGACGGCGTGCAATGGCCCCGCGCCGCCGTAGGCGTAGAGCGCGAAGCGCGACAAGTCATAGCCGCGCTCGGTGGACACGGCGCGGATGGCGCGGCTCATGTTCGCTGCGGCAATGCGCAGAATGCCTTCGGCTGCGGCTTCGCGGTCCAGGCCCAACGGTTCGGCCACGCGTTGTTCAATCACACGGCGCGCCGCTTCCGCATGCACGGGCATGCGGCCGTTCAACAACGCGACCGGGTTCAAGCGTTGCAGCGCGATCTCGGCATCGGTGATGGTTGGCTCCTGACCGCCGCGGCCATAGCCCACCGGCCCCGGCACCGCGCCCGCGCTGTGCGGGCCTACCTTCAATGCGCCGGCGTCATCCAGCCACGCAATGCTGCCGCCGCCCGCGCCAATCACATGGATATCCACCATCGGCGTCTTCACCGGGTAGCCCGCCACATGACGATGCGAGGTAAACAGCGGGCGGCCGTCGCACACCAAGGACACGTCGGTGCTGGTGCCGCCCACGTCGAAGGTGACAAGATTCAGGCTGCCGATGGCGCGCCCCACGGCCGCCGCGCCCACCACGCCCGCCGCCGGCCCGGACAAACACGTCCGCACTGGATATTGGCGCACGGTGGCAATCGACATCAGGCCGCCGTTGGAATGGATGGTGTGCGGTTCGTGGCTGATATCCAGATCGCGCACCCGTTGCAGGAAGCGTTCAAGATAGCGCGCCATCTTCGGGCCCACAGCCGCGTTCAGCACGGTGGTGGACAGGCGTTCGTATTCGCGAAATTCCGGCAGCACATCCGACGACTGGCTGATGTAGGCATCCGGCATGACTTCCGCCACGATGCGCGCCGCGCGCCGCTCGTGTTCAGGGTTGCGGTAGGCATGCAGAAAGCAGATCGTGACGGCTTCGATACCGGCGGCGGCGAACTGCTTCGCCGCCGCCAGCACCTGCTCATCATTCAGCGGCGTCAGCACGTCACCGGCGGCATTCACGCGTTCGTCGACTTCCACGCGAAACTCGCGCGGCACGGCAACGGGCGGCTTGCCCACGCTGTAGTCATACAAATGCGGGCGCGTCTGCCGGCCAATTTCGAGCACGTCGCGAAAGCCGCGCGTGGTGATCAGCCCAACACGCGCGCCCTTGCGTTCAATGATGAGGTTGGTGGCGACTGTGGTGCCATGCCCCACGTGCGACACCTGCGAGGGCGCTACGCCGTGGTCCGTGAGCATCTGGCCGATACCGGTGGCGATGGCTTCCGAGGGGTCGTGCGGCGTGGAAGGCACTTTGTGAAAGTGCACCACGCCGGCGTCCTCGTCGATCATCGTGAAATCGGTAAACGTGCCTCCGACGTCTATCCCTATGCGATACATATCGTTCTTTCCAATAAAGAATGTTGTGGAGCGGGACGATCAATCCAGACGGATGTCGGCCTTCTTGACCACCTGGCACCACTTGCTGATTTCGTCTTTGATCATCGTGCCGAACGCGGGGCCGGCTACGTCTGACACCTGCGCGCCTTGCTGCTCCAGATAGGTTTTCATGGCGGGCGCGTGCAAGGTTTGCACCAGGCCGTCAGTGAGCTTTTGGCGCAGCGGCTCGGGCAAGCTGGCGGGCGCCAGCATGCCGAACCACACCATGGCCTCGTAGCCGGGGTAACCGGATTCCGACACGGTGGGCACGTCGGGCAACATCGTCGACCGCTGCGGCGAGGTCACCGCCAAGGCTTTGAGCTTGCCGTCCTTGATGTAGGGGTAGGACGTCATCACCACGTCCATCATCATGTTGATCTGGCCGCCCACCAGGTCGATCAGCGCGGGACCGGAACCGCGATACGGCACGTGCACCATCGACACGCCAGCGGTGGTCTTGAAGAGTTCGGCCGCCAGGTGGTTCGACGTGCCTTGGCCGTTGGAGGCGAAGGAATATTTCTCAGGGTCCTTCTTCAACAGCGCCACGAACTCTTGCAGGGTGTTGGCGGGCACCGATTGATTCACCGACATCACGTTGGGAATCGTCGCCACCACCGTCAGCGGGGTGAAGTCTTTGACGGCGTCGTAGGGCAGTTTGGAATACACGCATGGGGCGCTTCCGTGCGTGCTGACCGAGCCCATCAGAATGGTGTAGCCGTCGGCCGGCTGGCGGGCGACGTATTCGGTGCCGACAGTGCCGCCTGCGCCGGGGCGGTTTTCGACGATGACGTTGGCGGACAGGCGCTGGCCCAATCCTTCGGCCACCTTGCGCGCAATCAGGTCGGTGGACCCGCCCGCCGCAAACGGCACGACGATGCGGATCACTTTATCCGGCCAGGCGGCGCTGGCGGAACCCGCGGCCGCAAACAACGCGACCCCGGCGGCAATGCGGCAGCAACTGCGTATCAGCCCTGAGTTCATGGCTTGGTTTCCCCTTGTTGATAGAACTTCCTTGTGGCCGGATCATGCGTGTCCGACCTTGGTTCGCTGCAACAACGGGTCCATCCTAGGCCTGCGCATTGAATGACAGCAGTCCTACAGGTTTATATTTGTATAACTGCCATTTATAGGTGCGCGGCCGTGAAGAATCCGGACCTGAATCTGCTTCTGCATTTCGATGCCTTGATGGCGTGCCGCAATGTGTCGCGCGCGGCCGAGCAGCTGAACATCAGCCAGCCGGCGATGAGTGCGGCGATGAACCGGCTGCGGCAGTTGTTTGGCGACCCTTTGCTGGTGCGTGAGAGCGGGGCGTGGCAGCCGACGGTGCGGGCGCTGGAGCTGCATCAGAATTTCAAGCCGCTGTTGGAAGGGTGGCATCGCGCAACGCGCACGCGAGAGGCTTTCGACCCGGCGCATTCCTCGCGCACGCTGTCGTTGTATGCAACGGACTATGTGCAGTACACGTTGCTGCCCAAGCTGATTCCCCGGCTGGCGGTGGATGCGCCGCATTTTCAGCTGCAGATTGTGCCGGCGCGGCCGCAGCATGGCTTGAGCATGCTGGACACGAATCATGTGGAGTTGATTGCGGGCTATTTTCCAGACCCGGCGCCGGATTTGCGCACGCGGTTTCTGTATCAGGAGCCTGCCGTGTGCATCGTGCGCGAGGGCCATCCCTGTTTGCGCAAGCGTTGGAATCTGGATGCGTACCTGAGCTATGGCCATTTGGATCTGGCGGCGCATACGCGGTACTTCAGTACGGCGATTGACCGCATCCTGATGGGGCAGAACCGCAGCCGCAAGATCGTGGCAACGCTGTCGAGTTATCTGGTGTGCCCGTTCATTGTTGAGGGTTCAGATTTGATTGCGACGATGCCGGTCAGCATTGCGAAGGCGATGACGGGTGCGGCGCGGATTGTGACGCAGAAGGTGCCGCTGACGTTGCCGCCGATTGCGGTGTCGCTGTATTGGCACGAGCGCTATCAGGACGACCCCGCGCACGCCTGGCTCAGGCAGTATCTGGCGGGCGTGCTGGGGTAGCCTTTTTGCGGGGCGCTATTTCAGGGGCAGGCAGATGCGGGTTTGCAGTTGCGCGGGCGGGGTGGTGCGGGGGTCGTTCAGGTATTGCTCGAACATGGGGAAGTCGGCGGGTGTCATGCCGCTTGCGGGCAGCCATTCCGAGAACATCCAGTTGTAGGGTTTGCTCATTTCGTTGTAGGGGCCGGTGTAGGTCAGGATGGCGCAGCGGCCGGCGGGAATTTCAAAGCGTTCGAGTTCGCTGCCCAGGTCGGCGTCGGGGGCCACGGACATGCCGGCAAGGGATCGCAGCTGGCTTTCCGGGACTTGTTCGGGGTCATCGAAGTAGACGCCGAAGCCAATGGATTCAGGCGCGGCGATGCCTCGGCTTGCGGCCAGCATGAAGGCGCGGGTGAAGGTGGTGCCGATGTTTTGGTAGCTGCCGCGATGGGGCAGGACGGCGAGGGTGGCGCCGGGGAAGGTTTCGATGTCGATGGGGTACATGGCTTGCTCCTTGGGGGTGAAGGGTTGGGAGCGGGCGGCCCGATACCGGCCCGGAGAGATGCCAAATACGTTCCCAAACGCGCGGTTGAACGCGGCGTCGGAGTCGTAGCCGGCGCGTTGCGCAACGTTGCGTAGCGGGTCCTCCGTGCCAGCCAGTGCGATCGCGGCGCGATGCATGCGAAGGCGCTGGACGGTGGCGTTGACCGTTTCGCCCATCATGGCGCGGTAGACCCGGTGAAAGTGATACGGCGACAGGCAGGCCAAGTCGGCGAGCTGGTGCAGGTCGGGGTCGGCGTCAGGGTGGGCGGCTAGCCAGTGCAGGACGGGGGTTAGGCGCTGGGCGTATTGGGTTCGGGTTTCGGGCTTCATGCTGGCTCCTTGGAGGGCAATGTAGCTTTGGGCGGTTTGCAGATTTTGCGGTTTTTTTTGTTGTTGCTGATGCTGTTGCTGTTGTTGATGCTGTTGTTTTTGTGTTCTTTTGACGCGTGGGGTGACTGGGGCCGGTGGGGTGCGGGTCAACGATTGCGGTCCGGAGCCTTCGCTCCGGACTGCCCCGTCGTCATCTTCGTCAGCGCCTGCGGCGCCTCCTTCAGATTCCCTCGGGCTTATCGACTCCCCGCACCCCACCAGCCCCAGTCACCCCACGCTCCGTCAATGGACATTTCACGTCAGCTGGGGCGAGTCGTTTGCTTGGGGTTCTGGCCAACGGCGGGGTGTGGTGGAAGATCTTGCAGGGCCCGCCCCAGGCCGGCCGCGCGGGCGGCCTTTTGGGGCTTACGCGTGGTGATGGTTGGACGATTTTTGGGGGTGTCGCGTTGCGTTCGAAATGTGGGGTGCGCGGCCCATTATCGGCGTGACTCAGTATCCGCGTACCGGGTCGAAGATATTCGGCAGGGCTTCGCCGCGCTCATTCGCTTCAATCAACCACGCCGTATGACGCGCGCGCTCTTTGCGATCGGGGATTGCCGCGCAATGCGGCGTGATGATGATGCCGGGCTGCGTCCACAATGGGGAATCTTCGGGCAAGGGCTCTTGCTCAAACACGTCGAGCACGGCTTGGTGCAGCTGGCCGCTGTCCAACGCGTTGATGACGTCTTGCGTCACCATGTGCGAGCCGCGGCCGGCGTTGATCAGGCTGGCGCCGCGGGGTAGTTGCGATAGCGTAGCGGCGTTCAGGATGCCTTTGGTCGCGTCGGTGGCGGGAAGCAGGCAGACGAGCAGGTCGGTGTTGGAGAGGAACTCGCCGAACTGGTCTTGGCCGGCGTAGGACGGAAGGCCGTCGAGTTTGCTGGCGCCGCGTGACCAGCCGCTGACGGGGAAGCCAACGCGTGACAGCAATTGCGCACTGGCGACGCCCAGGTGGCCCAGGCCCATGATGCCGACGCGCACGTCGGCGGCAACGCGCAGGGAGTCGAACACTTCCCAGTGGCGGCGCGCCTGGTTGTCGACAACGCGTTTGATGTCGCGGGTGAGCATCAGCGCAGAGGTCAGCACGAACTCGGCCATTTCGGTCTGGGTGCGGCTGGTGACCATGCGGGCGATGGACAGGTGGCGCGGCAGTTGCGGGTCGGCCAGGATGTGGTCGACGCCGGCGCCTGCGCTGATGATGAGTTTCAGGTTGGGGAAGGTGGCCAGCCGGCCGGCGTCGGGCGCCCAGACCAGGGCGTAGTCGATGCTGGCCGGGTCGACGTTTTCATGCCAGCCCACCACGTCCAGCGCCGGGGCGAATGTGCGGAATTGTGCGCGCCATTCGTCTATGGCTTGGGGGCCGCCGGAGTTGATGATGAGCCGCATGCTGGTTCTTCCCTGTGTGCGGGCGTGGGCAGGCCCGGAGCGTGGTGGGTGTTGCGTGGTGCGTGCTGCGTGGTGCGCGCTGCGTGTTGCGTGTTGCGTGTTGCGCGGTGTGCGGTGCGCGCCTGCGGCTTATCCACAGGCGGCGCGCCGCAAGATCTTAGCAATGTTTTCGTTGTCACCGTGCCAGATCTTGACCCGTTGTTTAACGTTCCACTGTGCGGTTCCAGCGGGCGTTGAAGGCGGGGCGTGCGGTGTTGATCTGGTCCCAGTCCAGGATCTTGGCGTTTTCCATGTAGCCCTGGAAGCGCTTGAGGGATTCGGCGTTGTCGGCGGGGGCCTTTACGTTTTTGTTCGACGGGAAGTGGCCGCCCATTTCCAGCGCCTTGGCTTGCGCGCTGGCCGACAGCAGGTACAGCGCCAGTTTCTGCGACAGCTCGGGTTCGCTGTTTTTGGCGATGACGCATTCACCCACCATCAGGATCACCGAGCCTTCTTTAGGCTGTGCGTATTCCACGGGGATGTCGCGCTTTTTCAAGCGGGCGATGGCGGTGGGGGTCAGCGGGAAGATGGCGGCTTCGTTGGACTGGATCATCTCGGCCAGCTTGGCCGAGTTGGGGATGTATTCCAGTACGTTGGGGCCGATGGTGTCGGGCCATTTCTTGAAGCCGGGTTCGTAGTTCTTGTCGTCGCCGCCCTGGATGCGGTTGAACATCAGGAAGCCGTGCAGGCCGAAGGTGCTGCCGGATGCCGACTGGAATACGACTTTGCCCTTGTACTTGGGGTCGGCCAGATCCATCCATGACGTGGGCGGCGCCCAGCCTTTGTCGGCGAACATCTTGGTGTTGTAGCCCAGGCCCGTCATGCCGATGTCGATACCGGCGGCCATGCGGTCCTTCATCACGGCAGTGGGGTAGAGCTCTTTCAGGACGGGGTCGTCGTTCAACTGTTCGCACAGGCCCATTGAAATCGCGCGCGCCATGATGCCGTCGTCCAGGAACATGACGTGCATCTGCGGCTTGTCTTTGTAGGCTTGCGCCTTGGCCAGCACGTCGGTGGACGTGCCTGGCACCACAACGATTTTCACGTTGTTGGCCTTTTCGAAGTCCGGGAACACGTACTGCGTGAAGGCGCGTTCCATGTCGCCGCCGTTCATGCCGACGTACAACGTCTTCTGCTGCGCCATGGCGCCCGCAGACAGCAACGTCATCATCGCCGCGCCCAGCAGCCACTTCCCCTTGCTCAGGCGCGATGCGCCCTGTTTCTTATCCATCATGGTGACTCCAGCGTTTGCTCACGAACACTCTCAGGCCGAGCCGCGGCGCCGTGAGCGGCCACCGCGTATCGTTCAATGCGGAAGGCATCGATAGGAATGGAGGACTGGCCGCGCACGACCAATTCGGACAGCACTTCGCCCACGGCGGGGCCGATCTGAAAGCCCGCGCCCGACAGGCCGAAGGCGTGGAACAGGCCTGGCACGGTGGAGCTGGGGCCCAGCACCGGATTGTGGTCGGGCATATTGCCTTCCACGCCGGTCCAGAAACGGATGACCTGCGCGCCGCGCAGCACAGGCAGCAGCTTCGTGGCGTTGGCCATCAGCGTACCCAGGCCGGCGCGGCCGGGCCTTGCGAAGTCGGGGTCTGACGACACGCCGCGTCCGCCGCCGATGACGCAGTTGCCGCGCGCAACCTGGCGGGCATAGATGCCGCCGCCTTGTATGCCCAAGCTGACGCTCATGAACACGGGCAGCGGTTCGGTCACCATCATCAGCGGGTGGATGGAGGTCTCGGGTACCGGCTCGCCGAAGCTTTCAGCGAATCGTCCCGCCCAGGCGCCCGCGCAATTGAGCAGGAAGCGCGAGCGCACTTCGATATCGCCGGCGCGCACGATGAAGTGCGAGCCGTCGTGTTCGGCGGAGGTGACGCGCGCGCCCTCGCGCACATCAGCGCCCAATGCGCGCGCGGCCCGGCCGAACGCAGGGGACACCAGACGCGGGTTGGCGTGGCCGTCTTCTGGGCAGAACGAACCGCCTGCGACGTCCTGGCCCAGCCAGCCGAAACGTTGCGCAAGCGCGCGGCGGTCCAGCATTTCCAGGTGCATGCCAAAGCCGCGTGTGCGTTCGCGGTATGCCTCCAGCAGCACCATGTCGGCTTCCGAGGCGGCCAGCTTCAGATGGCCGGAACGCACGTATTCGCCATCGATGCCGATCAGCGATGGCAGCTGGCCCCATAGCTCATGTGCGCGGCGCGTCAGCGGCATCTGTTCCAGCCCGCGGCCCTGGCGGCGTACGCCGCCGTAGTTCACGCCGCTTGCGCGCGCGCCACACAGCGCGGCTTCCAGCAGCACCACGGGTACGCCTAGCCGGCGCAGGAACAAGGCGGCGCTGCCGCCGACAATGCCGCCGCCGATGATGGCCACTTCGGTATCAATGCGCTGCGTCATGCCGACACCTTCTCTTGCCGTTCCAGGCACACCACGCGCACCGGCACGGGTTTGACGGGCGGCTGGTTGCGCAAACGGCCAACGTCGGCGGGGGATCGGCCGCAAGCGTGCGCCAGCACTTCCGCTGCCGCTGCGCCGCACATGCGGCCCTGGCAGCGTCCCATGCCGACGCGCGTCAATGCTTTGACGCGATTCAGTTCCTGCGCATCCGTGTCGCGCACGGCTTGGCGCAGCGTGCCGGCGGTGACTTCTTCGCAGCGGCACAGGACGGTGTCGTCCGCAATGCTGGCCGCCCAATCTTCAGGGAAGGGGAACGCGAGTTCCAGCGCGGTGCGCACACGGCTGTTGGCGGCGAGCCGTGCGTCGAGCACCCGCGCACGCGCGGCGTCGTGCGAATGGCCTGTGTCTTCCAGCAAGGCCAGCGCGGCGCGTTCGCCGGCAAGTTCGGCGGCATCCGCGCCGCCGATGGCCGCGCCGTCGCCCGCCACGTAAACGCCCGGCACGCTGCTGCGTCCGGCGGCATCGCGCCGTGGCGTCCAGTTGCGGTCGCGGGCGTTGAATTCGAACGCGCAGCCGACCAGGCTGGCCAGCTGCGTTTCGGATCGCAAGGCCAGGCCATAGGCCACGGCGTCGCAATCAATGGTGTGCAGGCGCGCGCCCTGGCGATAGCTCAGCCCAATCACGCGCGCGTCGCCCTGCACGGCCACCGGCCGCACGCCCGAACGCAGCGGCACGCCGTGCGCGCGCAGCCACGCCATGTAGTACAGGCCCTTGGCCAGCAGACCGGGTGCGCGCATGAGGCCCGGCAAGGCCGCCAGCCGATCCGTGAAGCGCGAGGTATCCAGCACCGCCGCCACCTGTGCGCCGGCCTTGGCGTATTGATACGCCACCAGATACAGCAACGGCCCCGTGCCCATGAAGACCACGCGCGAACCGATGGCGCAGCCCTGGAACTTCAGCGCCACCTGCGACCCGCCCAAGGTGTAGACGCCGGGCGTCAGCCAGCCGGGAAAGGGCAGCACGCGATCCGTCGCGCCCGTGGCCAGGATCAGGTGCGTGTACGGCACGGCCGTGCTGACGCCATCCTGCAAGACGTCCAGCGTCTTGCCTTCCACGTTCCACACCAGGCTGCCGGGGCGGTAGTCCACATGCGGCAATATGTCGGCCATGGTGCGGTGCACGGCATCGGCCTTGCGGTGTTCAAACCCGTAGAGCTCGGATTTCGCGCGTTGGAATCCGGGTGGAGGCTGGCGGTAGATCTGGCCACCGGCGCGTGGGGCTTCGTCCAGAATGACGGGGCGCAGGCCTTGCGCCACCAGCGCTTGCGCGGCGCGCACGCCAGCGGGGCCGGCGCCCACGATCACAGGCATCATCATGCTCATGCTGCGTCGTCCTCCGGCCATGCTGCGGCCGATAACGAACCCGGCACGGCGGCAGGCGCAAGCGGCGTGCTTTGCAGGCGCATGCCGGGTTCGATGAAGGTGGAACAGGCGCGCACGCGCGAGCCGTCTTCCAGCTGCATCCAGCAGTCTTGGCAGGCGCCCATCATGCAGAAGCCCGCGCGCGGGCCGCCGCCGAATTCAGACTGGCGCACGCGGTCGGCTTGGGTCAGCACGGCGGTCAGCACGGTGTCGCCAGCCAAGGCGCGGCAGGCTTGCCCGTCAAGCGTGAAGGTCACCGCAGGCCGGCCCGTTTCGGCCAGGCGTTTCAGAATTGCCATAATGCCGGCGCCTCTCTTTTTGCAAATGGCGGGGTGATCATTTCTGGCCCACCAGAACGCGGTCCAGTCCGTACACGCGGTCCAGCAGCAGCATGGTGACGGCGGTCAGGCCGATGACCAAGGCGGACACGGCGGCCATCATCGGGTCGATGGATTCAGTGGCGTACATGTACATGCGCACGGGCAGCGTGATGGTGGACGGCGCGGTGATGAACACCGACATCGTCAGCTCGTCAAAGCTGTTGATGAATGCCAGCAGCCAGCCGCCCGACACGCCGGGAATGATCAGCGGCAGCGTCACCTGGAAGAACACCGTGGCGCGGCTGGCGCCGAGCGACAGCGCGGCGTGTTCGATGGAGCGGTCAAAGCCAACCAGCGCGCCTATCACCAGCCGCATCACATACGGCGTGATGACGACCACGTGCGCGGCGACAAGCCACGGGAAACTGCCCGCCATGCCCATCAGCGCAAAGAAGCGCAGCAGCGCCACGCCCAGCACCAGATGCGGGATCATCAGCGGCGACAGGAACAAACCGTTCAACACGTCGCGGCCCGGAAAGCGGTAACGCGTGATGGCGATGGCCGCTGGCACCGCCAGGCACACTGCGATGGTGGCCGACAGAAACGCCAGCCACAGGCTGTTCTGAAAGGCCTGCATGAAGTTGGGGTGGTCGAACACGGCGCGGAACCAGCGCAGCGAAAAGCTCGTTGTCGGCACCGTCAATGTGGTGTCGGGCGTGAACGCCACGAGGCACACGATGACCAGCGGCGCCAGCACGAACGCCACCACCAGGAAGTTGAACGCCAGCGCGAAAGGACCGTTCTTCTGCATGTTGAATTCCTTTGCGGGCTAGCCGAGGCTGCGGCGGTAAGAGCGTTCAACGACGCGGTTGTACGCCATCATGATGATCACGTTGACCACCAGCAGCACGATCGCGATGGCCGCGCCCAGCGGCCAGTTGAGCTCGGTCAGGAATTCGTCGTACACGACGGTGGCCACCATCTTCAGACGGCGTCCGCCCAACAGCGCGGGAATGGCGAACGAGCTGGCCGACAAGCCGAACACGATCAGGCTGCCCGACAAGATGCCCGGCATCGCCTGCGGCAGCACGATGCGCGTCAGCGTCTGAAAGCGCGAGGCGTTCAGCGACAGCGCGGCGTGTTCAACAGTGGGGTCGAGCTTTTGCAGCGAGGTCCAAACCGGGATCACCATGAAGGGCAGCATCACGTGCACCAGGCCGATGATGACGGCGGTGGGCGTGTAAAGCAGCGGCCCCATCCCCAACGCCGCAGCAGCTTTGCCAATGGCGCCGCCAGGCCCCAGCAGCATGCTCCAGCCAAAGGCGCGCACCACCAGCGAGATCAACAACGGCGACAGCACGACCAGCAGGAAGATGGAGCGCCAGGGCTTGCCCATGCGCGACAGGATGTAGGCTTCGGGTGCGCCGATCAGCACGCAGATCAGCGTGGTGACGCCCGCGATCCAGAACGTGCGCCAGAAGATTTCCAGGAAGTAGCTGTCGGTGACCACCGCCAGATAGTGTTCGAACGTATGGCCCGGCAAGATGCCCGCGCTGTAGTCGAAGGGGCGGAACGACAGCACGAAGGTCAACGCCAGCGGCGTCAGCACCAGCGTCAAAAAAACAATGGCCAGCGGCAGCGAACCCAGGATGGCGAGCGTGCCGTCGTTGCGCGGCTTGGGGCCGGCGGCGGCTTGAGTCAGTGTCGCCATGTCAGGCCCCGTGAACGTCTTGCGCGGCATGGGCGCCATGTGCGCCATGGACGTTCTGCGCAGGGCTGACGTCTGGCGCGCCGGGCGCGCGCAGCACGCGCAACACACCTTCTGCCCAGTCCAGGCCGATGGTTTCGCCATCGTCGTGCGGGCGGCGGCCGTCGTTGGGCGTCAGGATGGTCAGCGCCCCCACAGGCGAATCCAGGTCGTACATCCACTGGCTGCCCAGGAAGTAGCGCGTGTTGACCACACAGGCCAGCTTGCCCTGGCCAGCCGGCACGGGCACGAGCTTCTCGGGGCGCAGCGACAACTGCACGGTGTCGCCATGGCGCAAGCCTTCGCCATCCACCACGACACGCAGCGCGCCGGTTTCGATTTCGGCCTGCGCACCGCAACGCGTGACGCGACCCGGCAGCAGATTGGTCTTGCCCACAAAGCGCGAGATGAATTCGGTTTGCGGATGTTCGTACATGCGAAACGGCGCATCGACCTGAGTGGCGCGGCCATCCTGCATGACCACGACGCGGTCGCTGATGGACAGCGCTTCGGCCTGGTCATGCGTGACCATGACGGTGGTGGTGCCGATCTTCTTCTGGATGCTGCGCAGCTCGAACTGCATGTCTTCGCGCAGCTTGGCGTCCAGGTTGGACAGCGGCTCGTCCAGCAGCAGCACGGGCGGGCGGATGACCAGCGCGCGCGACAGCGCCACGCGTTGGCGCTGCCCGCCGGAGAGTTCACGCGGAAAGCGGTCGGCGTGCTTGTCCAGCTTCACCAGCGCCAGCGCTTCCCGTACGCGCTCCTGGCGTTCCGCGCGGTCCACCTTGCGCATCTTCAGCCCGAAGGCCACGTTGTCGGCAACCGTCAGGTGCGGAAACAGCGCATAGCTCTGGAACACGATGCCCAGCCCGCGCGTGTTGGGCTTGGCGTGGGTGATGTCGCGCCCATCCAGCGTGATGGTGCCGCGGGTGACGTCGGCAAAGCCGGCAATCATCTGCAAGGTGGTGGTCTTGCCGCAACCGGATGGCCCCAGCAGCGAGACAAACTCCCCTTGTTCCACTGTCAGGCTCAGATCGGAAACGACGCGCAGGTCGCCATAGTTCTTGGAGACGTTGTCCAGCCGCAGAAATGACATTTTCCAAACCCCGTCGCCCGGTGCGGGCGTTGCGCCGCGCGTAGCGGCTTATTGATGGGGCAGTCTAGGATTTGCCAAAAGCCGGGGTCAATTAGGGTTTTCCGAAGAATCGAATTTTTTAACTATTAATTCCATCTAGCTGAATTTCCTGATAAAAATACATCCAGTAATTTTGATTATCGGAACCAAAGAATGAAGAAATCAGAAACAGCAGAAGATTCCGGTGGCCAGGGCGTGTTGCAGCGGGCCTTTGCCGTGCTGCGCGTGCTGGCTGACGCGAAAGGAGAAAAGCTGCGCCTGACCGATATCGCCGCGCGCACCGGCCAGGCGCAAGCCACGGTGCACCGCGTGCTGCAAGGGCTGATGCAGGAAGGCGTGGTCGAGCAGCCCGCGCAAAGCAAGGGCTACCAGTTGAGCGTGGCGTTCTTCTCGCTGGCGGCGGCGGCCGGCACGCACCAGTCGAGCCTGCGATCGTTGTACCGGCCGGCCATGCTGCGTTTGTCAGGCATGTTGAACGACACGATTTTTCTGCTGGTGCGCAGCGGTTTCGATGCAGTCTGCGTGGACCGCGTAGACGGCGCGTTTCCCGTGCGTTCGCATACGGGCGACATTGGCGGGCGGGTGCCGCTGGGCATGGGCCAGGGCGGCCTGGTGCTGTTGGCGAGCCTGCCGGAAGCCGAGCGCGAAGAAGTGATCCGCTTCAACATTCCGCGGCTGCATCATCTGGGTTTCGTGGACGAGATCTCGATGCGCGTGCGCATCAAGGAATGCCAGGAACTGCAATACGCGCGCAGCCAGGGGCAGGGCGTGTTCCCGAATATCGCGGGGCTGGCGGTACCGGTGTATGACCCCAACGGCGTGACAGTGGCGGCGCTAAGCGTCGCCGCCCCCATCGAACGCATCAACGACGAACGCCTGCCGTTGATCGTGGAAATGCTGCGCCGTGAGGCCGATGCGGTCGGCGCGCAGATCAATCCGTTTGATCCAGCGTTGCGGCGGCCCAGTCAGTATTTGGGCGCGGGCAACGGGGGGTAATTGGGGGGATGGCGGTAGAGGGGCGGCAACGTGTCACGTTCGCCGCCCTGACCGATCAGTTCGGATACGTGCCCGGCAGCAAAATGCTGCGGTCGCCCGGCTCGATCGAGCGGCGGCCGCACAGGGCCATCGTCGTGTCCATTTCCTTGTAGAGCAGCTCCAGCGCGCGGGTCACGCCCGCTTGGCCGTAGGCGCCCAGGCCGTACAGGAAAGCGCGGCCGATCATCGTGCCGCGCGCGCCCAGCGCCACGGCCTTCAGGATGTCTTGGCCGGAACGGATGCCGCCGTCCATCCAGACTTCGATCTTCGAGCCCACCGCATCGGCAATCGACGGCAGCGCGGCAATCGACGACATGGCGCCGTCCAGCTGACGCCCGCCGTGGTTGCTGACGATGAGCGCATCCGCGCCGCTATTGGCGGCCAGCTGCGCGTCTTCCACATCCAGGATGCCCTTGATGATGAGCTTGCCGCCCCAGCGCTGCTTGATCCATTCCACGTCGTCCCAGCTCAAGCGCGGGTCGAACTGTTCGGCCGTCCAGGCCGACAGCGACGACAGGTCGCTCACGCCCTTGGCGTGGCCGACGATGTTGCCGAAGGTGCGGCGCTTGGTGCCCAGCATGCCCATGCACCAGCGCGGTTTGGTCGCCAGGTTGATCAGGTTGCGGATGGTGGGCTTGGGCGGCGTCGACAGGCCGTTCTTGATGTCTTTGTGGCGTTGGCCCAGGATCTGCAAGTCCAGCGTCAACACCAGCGCGGTGCAGCCAGCAGCCTTGGCGCGGTCGATCAGGTTGGCCACGAATTCGCGGTCGCGCATCACGTAGAGCTGGAACCAGAACGGCTTCTTCGTGGCTTCGGCCACGTCTTCCAGCGAGCAGATGCTCATCGTCGACAGCGTGAACGGCACGCCGAAATCCGCCGCAGCCTTGGCCGCCAGGATCTCGCCATCCGCATGCTGCATGCCGGTCAGACCCGTGGGCGAAATCGCCAGCGGCATCACCACGTCATGCCCCACCATCGTGGTGCGCAACGACCGGCCTTCCATGTTCACCGCCACGCGCTGACGCAGCTTGATCTTCTGGAAATCGCTTTCATTGGCGCGGTACGTGCCTTCCGTCCAGGCGCCGGAATCGGCGTAGTCGTAGAACATGCGCGGCACGCGCTTTTGCGCAACGGCGCGCAAATCTTCGATGCAGGTGATCGTAGAAAGGTTAGCGGTCATGGGAGGTCTGAGGAGTGATAGAGGTGCGCCAGCTGCGTTTCGTATTTTTAGAATTTAGAATCTGGAGCCGCCGGCTGCGGGCGGCTGTGCCGCAACGCCTGGGTGACAGACCCTGCGGCGCCGCCCAGTATACGCGCCGAGGCCGGCAAGCGCTGCTTGCCGGCCCCGTTCGCCCCCCCCTCTCTGACCGGGGCTCTGCGGCCCCGGTCCACCCAAGCTATCGCGGCCAGACCTTGCTGACCGCGCGGATCGTCGCCCACGCCACCCAGCGCGGGCTGGTCAGCCGCGCGCCCGGCAAACGGCGCATCACATCCACCGCCAGGCCGCCGCGCTTGTGCCATTGCTTTTTGCGGGTCTGGCTATCGGTCCAGCGGCCCTCCAGCCACGGGAATTCGCGGCGTCCCGGCTTGTAGACGGGCGGCGTGTTGTAGATCAGGATGTACGCCAGCCGCGGCGATGGCGACGTGTTCGGCCCCGTGAAGTGCAGCGTGCGGGCGTCGTGCACGGTGATGCCGCCCGGGTCCAGCGGTTCGGCCACCGCCTGGTCGCGCGCGAAATCGCCGCAGCATTCCAGCGGATGCAGGGTCTTGTCGCCGCCGGGCGAACGATGCTCCAGCACGTCCCACTTGTTGGACCCGGGGATGAACTGCATGCAGCCGTTTTCAACGGTAGCCGGTTGCAGCGCCAGCCAAATGCTCAGCTCGTTGTAGACAAAGTCGGGCGAACGGAACGCCTCGTCCTGGTGCCACGGCGTCTCGGGGCCGAACGGGCCGGGCTTGAGCAGGGCGTGTTCGCCATACAGCGCCGCCTCTTCGCCCAACAGTTGGCGGGCCAGGTCCAGCGTGCGCTCGTGATAGGCCGTCTTCAACAGACCGGGGGCATAATGACGCGGATCGTGCAGGCTGGGAAACTTGGCCGGCTTGGACGGATCGTCCCGGCTGACAAAGTCGTACTGTGCGCCCTCGTTGTAGCCGGTCTTGTTCGCAAACAGGTCCAGCAACGTCCGCCGGATGTATCCCACTTCATCCTGCGGGCACATGTCCTTCAGGGCCAGGTACCCCTGATCCCTGTAGCGCGCTGTCTCAGCTTCCGACAACAAACTGGTCTCTTCCATAATGGCTTCTCCAAGCTCTAGTAGCGGGTGTTCCCGTTGGCACGTTTTGACATGAGCTCTAACGTATCGCTTCGGTGCCATCCGGGCCTATAGACCATCCGCCGTAGCCATTACCGCCTACGCACATCGCGCCGGGCGGCGCATCATCCGAAGGAAAATTCATGCAAGACCCTCAGCAAGCTCCGCAATCCGACACCCATTTCGAAACTGTCCTCGTCAGCATCAGCGGCACCGTGCAAGGCGTGGGATATCGCCACGCCACGGTCAGGCGCGCTCACATGCTGGGGGTGACGGGTTGGGTGCAGAATCTGCTGGACGGCACGGTCGAGGCCCTGGTGCAGGGCACGCCCGACCAGGTGGATCACATGCTGGAATGGTTGCGGCGCGGCCCGCCGGGCGCATCGGTCACGGAAATCACGACGCGCCGGGAGTACACCGACAAGCGTTACATTCGCTTCGAGCAGGTGTAGGCGGATGGGCCGCCCTCGGCAGGACGGCGTAATCCCATCAGCCGAGAGCAGGGCGCAGCAGGGAAGCTGCCGCTACGGCAACGGTCAGCGGCTGCGCAGCCAGCGCCCGCCCACCTGATTGACGACCAGGCCCGCCAACACGCAGGCGGCGCCCACCCATTGCAAGGGCTGCAAGCTTTCGCCAAACGCCGCCGATGCCGCCCACAGGCCCACGACGGGCACCAGCAACGAGAACGGCGCGATCTTCGCCGCGGGGTGGCGGGTCAGTAACTGGGTCCACAAGGTGTAGGCCAAGAGCGTCGCCAGCACCGCCAGGTACAGCACCGACAGCGCCTCGCCCCAGCCCATACCCGTCACCATGCCTACCACCGGCTCCCAGCCGTCGATCAGCACGGCCAGCAGCAGGAACGGCAGAACCGGCGCGGCGCTGCTCCAGGCGATGAAGGCGAAGGGGTCGTAGCCGGGCGCCTTGCGGCTGGCCAGCCGGACGATCAGGTTGGACACCGCCCACATGAACGCGCCGCCAAGTGTCAGCACAAAGCCCAGCATCGTCATCTGGCCAGGGCCTTCGCCGCGTCCGCCGGCAATCACCGCCAGCCCCAACGCGGCCACGCCCAGCCCGATCCAATGATGGCGGCGCGCCCGCTCGCCCAGCACAGGTGCAGCCAATAGCAACGTGAAGAACGCCTGCGTCTGGATCACCAGCGAGGCCATGCCAGCCGGCATGCCGAACTTCAACGCGGTGAACAGCAGGCCGAATTGGCCCAGCCCCTGCACCAGCCCGTAGGCGGCGATCCAGTGCCACGGCAGCTGTGGCCGTCGCACAAACAGGATCAGGGGGAAGGCCGCCAGCGCGAACCGGAGTGCGCCCAGCATCATGGGAGACAAGCCCCGCATGCCGACCTTCATGACAACAAAATTCAGGCCCCAGATGACCACCACCGCCAAGGCGCAGAAATAGTCTTTACGGGTGAGAGGGGTAGTCGTGGACATCCGGCATTATCGCATCGCCGGCCCCTGCCGGCGGCGATAACTCAACGCTTTTTCAGTACCGTGGCGAACGCTTGCACCGCGGTATCGATGTCGTCATCGTCGATGTGCCGATGGGTCACGCAGCGCAGCCGCGTGCGCCCCCACGGACGGGTCAACAAGCCTTCCGCTTGCAGCGCCGCCACCCACTGGGCGTTCGTCATGCCGGTGTTAGCGGTCTCGACCTGCACGATGTTGGTCTGCGGCACAGTTGCCGACAGCGCAGGCGCCAAGCCATTGATGCCGTCGCTCAAGCGGCGCGCGCGCACGTGGTCTTCGACGAGCCGGTCGGTCATCGTCTGCACGCCTTCCAAGCCGGCCGCCGCCATGATGCCGGACTGGCGCTGCGTGCCGCCCAGCATGCGGCGCAAGGTGCGCGTGCGGGCGATTACCGTCTTGCTGCCCGCCAGCACCGCACCCACCGGCGCGCTCAGGCCCTTGGACAGGCACAGCGACACCGTGTCGGCGTACTGCGTGATCTCAACGGCCGGCACGCCCAGCGCCACCGCGGCGTTGAACAGGCGCGCGCCGTCCAGGTGCACGGGGATGCCCGCCGCGTTCGCCATGCCGTACACGGCCTGCATATGATCCAGCGGCAAGACCGCGCCCCCGGCGTTGTTGTGCGACGTTTCCATCGCCACCAGCGACGTCTTCAAACGGTGGCCGCCGGACAAGAGCGCTTCGTCCAGCCGGTTCAGGTCCATCGCGCCATCGGTGCCGGACACGCCCTGGTAGAACAGGCCCGTAAAGGTCGCAGCGCCGCGTTCCGACGTGTACATGTGGGCGGACGATTCCAGCACCACCTGTTCGTTGCGCTGCGTTTGCGCCAGCACGGCCAGCAGGTTGGCCATGGTGCAGCTGGGCACGAACAGCCCCGCTTCCTTGCCCAGGCGGGCCGCCACATGGGCTTCCAGCGCGCGTACGGAAGGGTCGCCATCCAGCCCGTCGTCGCCAATGGGCGCGGTGCGCATGCGCTCGTACATGGCCGCGGTGGGATGGGTGACCGTGTCGCTGCGCAGGTCGACAGGGCTGGTCGGGTGGTCGGCGGGAGTCCGCTGGGTCATGGCGTTCAATGCTGCAAAATTTTGGAAAGAAATTGGCGCGTGCGCGGAGCACGTTCCTCTACATTGCCGAAGAACGCGTCTTTGTCGCAGTCTTCAACAATCTTGCCGCCGTCCATGAAGATCACACGGTCGGCGACGCGGCGGGCGAATCCCATTTCATGGGTCACCACCATCATCGTCATGCCCTCGCGGGCAAGGTCGGTCATGACGTCCAGCACCTCGTTGACCATCTCGGGGTCCAGCGCAGACGTCGGTTCGTCAAACAGCATCACCACCGGGTCCATCGACAGCGCGCGCGCAATGGCCACGCGCTGCTGTTGGCCGCCCGACAATTCGCCGGGATGCTTGTCCTTGTGCGCCGACAGGCCCACGCGTTCCAGCAGCGCCAGCGCGCGCGTGCGCGCTTCGTCCTTACTGCGGCGCAGCACCTTGACCTGACCCAGGCACAGGTTCTCGGTCACGGACAGATGCGGGAATAGCTCGAAGTGCTGGAACACCATGCCGGCCACCGCACGCAGCTTGGGCAGATTGGTGCGGGGGTCGCCCACCGAAATGCCGTTGACCACGATGTCGCCCTGTTGAAAGGGTTCCAGCGCGTTCACGGTCTTGATCAGCGTGGACTTGCCGGACCCGGACGGCCCGCACACCACCACGACCTCGCCTTTGCCGACGGTCGTCGTGCATTCATCCAGCACCTGAAAGGCGCCGTACCACTTGCTGACCTGCTTGATCTCGATCATCGGAGGCGTCGAAGAAAATTGCATCGTTAAACCCTATCGCAGCACACGGGTGCGCTTTTCCAGCAGTTTGACCAGGCGGGACGCCGTGAAGCAGATCACGAAATACACCACCGCCACAAAGAGGTAGAGCTCCACCAGCCGGCCATCGCGCTGGCCGATCTTGGAGGCCGCGCCCAGGAAGTCCGTCAGTGACAGCACGTAGACCAACGAGGTGTCCTGGAACAGGATGATCACGCGCGTCAGCAGCGCGGGCACCATGTTGCGAAACGCCTGCGGCAAGATCACGTAGCGCATGCCTTGCCACGGGCTCAGACCAATCGCCATGCTGGCCGACACCTGCCCGCGCGCAATCGACTGGATGCCGGCGCGCATGATTTCGCAGAAGTACGCGGCCTCGAACATCGTGAAGGTGATGACCGCCGAATTGAACGCCCCCACGCGCAAGGGCGTGGGCGACCCCACCACCCAGGCCGCAATGTACGGCACCAGGAAGTAGAACCAGAAGATCACCAGCAACAGCGGAATCGACCGCATCACGTTCACATAAATGCCCGCCGGCACCGACAGGATCTTGAAGCGCGACAAGCGCATCATCGCAAGCAGCGTGCCCAGCGCCAGGCCCATTACAGCGGCCAGCACCGTCAGCGTCAGCGTGAACGTCATGCCCGTCTGGAACAGATAGGGCAGGGCGGTCCAGATCACATCGAAATCGAATTTACCCACGGCGTTCCCCTAGCGGCTCTTGCCGGCTGAACCGATCAGCCCGGGAACAGCGACATGGCGTTCAAGCAGGCGCATACCCAGCACGACGATGCCGTTGAGGATCAGGTAAATCACCGTCGCGGCGGAGAACGCCTCGAAGATGTGGAAGCTAAATTCCTGCATGGAGCGCGCCTGGCCGGTCAGTTCCAACAGGCCGATCGTCAGCGCCACCGAGGAATACTTGATGGTGCCCATGAATTCGGAAGTCAACGGCGGCAGCACGATGCGAAACGCTTCGGGCAGGATGATGTAGCGATACACCTGCACCTCGGTCAGCCCCAGCGCGGTGCCCGCCTGGAACTGGCCGCGCGGCAAGGACTGGATGCCGGCGCGCAATTGTTCAGCCACGCGGGCCGATCCATAAAACCCCAGGCACAGCACCGCAGGCACGAACTGCCCCCACGGTTGCGGCATCTGCTTCATCGCCAGACCCCAGGCATGCGGCAGCAGCTCGGGCAGCACGAAGTACCACAGGAACATCTGCACCAGCAGCGGGATGTTGCGGAAGATCTCGACGTAGGTCGCGCCAACGACGTTCATCAGCCGGGACTGCGCCGTGCGCATCACGCCCAGCCACGACCCCAGCAGCAAAGAGAAGACCCACGCGGTCAGCGCCAGCGCCAGCGTCCAGCCCACGCCGATCAGGAGCGTCTGCAGGAAGGTGTGCACGCCGTCTGGCGACATCTCCAGGAAGACGCCCCAACTCCAGTTGTAATTCATGCCTGTGCCTTAGATGGCGGCGCCGGCCCCGGCGCCTTGCCCCAAAACCGCCGCGGGACGCACTGGGCGTCCCGCGGACTACCTGCTTACTCGTATACCTTGGGGTCACCCGAATCGGTCGGGTTGGCCAGCGCGCGCTTGAGCGCGTCGCTCATCGGATACTTCAGGTTGATCTGCTTCGGGGGAATCGGCGAATTGAAGTACTTGTCGTAGATGGCAGCGACCTTGCCGGTCTTGATCAGGTCCACCACGGCGTCGTCCACCACCTTCTTGAAGGCGGGGTCGTCCTTGGGTTCCATGATGCCGTAGGGAGCCATTTCCAGGCCCTTCTTGCCGATCACGAACGCGTCCGGGTTCTTCGACGAGGCCACGGCGCCGTAGGCGATGCCGTCATCGTTGGCCGAACCGGCGGCACGGCCCGATTCCACCATCAGGATGGTCTCGGCGGTATCCTTCGTCGGCGCCATCGTGATGCCCAGGTTGCCCTTGGCGTTCAGGCCCGAGATCAGGCGGAACGTCTGGCCACCGGCTTGGGCGGCGATGGTCTTGCCGCGAAACGATTCCAGGTTGTTGGGATCAACGCCGCCGTCCTTGCGCGCCACCAGCACCACTTGCGCCACGAAGGTCGTGGGCGCGAACGACACCAGCTTGTGGCGGTCCAGGTTATTGGTGGTGTTGCCGCATTCCAGGTCGATCGTGCCGTTGGCCAGCAGCGGGATGCGCGTGGCCGAGGTCGTCGGGTTGTAGCGCACTTCCAGCTTGGGCAGCTTCAGCGCGGCCTTCACGTACTGGGCGACTTCCTGGCAGATCTCGACCGTGTACCCGACCGGCTTCTGGTTGCCGTCAAGGTAGGCGAAGGGGACGGACGTCTCGGGGTGGCCGATGGTGATCACGCCCGTTTCGCGGATCTTGTCCAGGCGGCTGGGGCCTTCGGCGTGGGCGGTGGCGGCGCTGCCCAGCAAGGTGGCGGCAACCGAGATCGCGGCAAATGCTTTCATCTGAATCCCTTGGCGCCGTGCGTGCGGCGCGTGTTTGTAATGTCGATCAGCGGCGCCAGATTTTTTGGCGGCCGCCGCGTCCCGCGATGAGCCCCGCGGCTGGCAAAAAGTATCAACTAGCAGTATGGTTTTATCCAGTTCCAATCAGGTATTCCTCTATACGGATTTGATATGGCCATTCCACGGATGGGCTTAAGACACATCGAGGCCTTCCGAGCCGTCATGATGACCGGCTCGATGACGGCCGCCGCGCGGCGCGTGCATACCTCGCAGCCGCACGTTAGCCGCTTAATTGCGCAATTGGAAGCCATCACCCAGTTTCCCTTGTTCGATCGCAATGGCAGCCGCCTGAGCCCCACACAGGACGGCTCGCGCTTCTTCCAAGAGGTTGAAAAGACCTTCATCGGCCTGGCCGGCCTGGAGTCCGCCGCAGCCAGCATCCGCTCGTTCAGCGCCAGCCGCCTGAGCGTGGCCGCCATGCCCCGGTTGGCAGGCGGCATCCTGGCGCGCATCGTCGCGGCCTTCAAGACTGAGTACCCGGACGTGATGGTCTCCATCCACTCGGGCAACGCCAGCGCGGTGCACAACTGGATCAGCTCGGGCTTCTGCGACACGGGGCTGGCCATGCTGTCGGGCGACAGCCCCGGCATTCAGGTCGAGCCGGTGTTGACGATGAGCTGCGTGGCGGTGCTGCCCAAAGGGCATCGCCTGACCAAACTGAAAAAGCTGAAGCCCGCTGACTTCGCCGGCGAACCGTTCATCGCCTTTCCCAGCGCCACGCCGCTGCGCGAAAAGATCGACGCCGTCTTCAAGGCGGCAAAGGTCGAGCGTCAGACGGTGGCCGAAGCCGGGCTGGGTTCATCGGTGTGCGCGCTGGTGGGCGCCGGGCTGGGCGTGGCGCTGATCAACCCGCTTGCGGCGCGCGAAGAGTACGAGGCCAACGGCGTCGAGGTCCGCCCCTTCAGCCCGTCGGTGCCGGTGACGGTGGCGCTCCTGTACCCGCCGTATCACACGCGCACCCGGCTGGTCAGCGTGTTCTCGCGCTACGCGCATCAGCTGATGAATGAAGAGATGGCGGATCTGAAGGCGCGGGCGCCGCGGTAACGCACAAGCGCCCGGCAAGAAAGGCGGCATGCGCGATGAACGGCGCCGCGTCCCCGCCTGCTATATGAAAGACTGCTCAAGATAGCCCGCCGCTTCGCCAGACTGCTTCAGGGCTTCCCACTGCGCCAGGTTCAGCTGCGGCATCTGAAAGGCGGGCTGCGGGCGGCTGTACCAGCCGGGGTTATGCAGACGGGCCAGCAGGTCCATCTTCGGGCCATCCAGGTACAGATGGTCGCGGTCTGCCACCAGCTCATCCTGCACATGCATGGCCACCACGTCGGCCACCACCAGGCTGCGGCCGTCGATGCGCAGCAGTTCATGCACCCGGCACTCGAACGCAACAGGCGACTGCATTACCCGTGGCACGCCGATACGCTCGGAAGGGGACAACACCAGACCGGCCTCGGCCGATTCGTCAACGCCTGCCGGGAAATCCACCGCCGTCACATTCATTCTGGCCGCCAGCCGGGTCGACACCAGATTGACGGTGAACTCGCCACGCTCGGCGATATTGCGGGCGGTGTCCTTGGGTGCGCCGTCACGCATCCCGATACCCACGCAGATCAGCGGCGGGTCACCCGACATCAGGTTGAAGAACGAGAAGGGCGCCACGTTCGTCGCCCCCCGCGCGTCGCGTGACACGATCCACGCGATGGGACGCGGCACGATCGCTGCGGTCAGCAGCTTGTAGCGGGCAGGGCCCGCCAGCGCATTCAGATCAATGAACATGACTGATCCCCTGGGCCATCAGTCTTGCGGGGCGGTGTGGGCCGGCGCCGCGCCCTCGGCGGCCTTCGCATCGGCAAACAGGCGGTCACTGCGCTTGCAGCGGCACCGGCCAATCTGATGCAGCTCGATCAAGTTGCCCACCGGATCGCGCAGGAACAGCTGCATCAGTTCGGGCGCCGCCACGTTGTCCAACTTCCAGTAGTCCACCGCCTGACGCTTGAGTTCGGCTTCGGCCGCTGCAATGTCCCGCACCGCCAGCGCCACATGGTTTTCCACAGGGTCGCGGCCCGGCCCTTGGGAATAGGGCGAGGGGCCGTCGCTGCCCAGCAGATGGATCTGACAGTCATTGCCCATGTCCAGGAAGTACCCGGCAATGCCCGGGATTTCCCAGCGGCCCTTGTCGGTGTCCAAGCCCAGCACGTCTCCATAGAACGCACCCATCGCCGCCACCTTCGCAAGCGGCATGCGCACCGCGTGATGATGCAGTTCCAGAACGTCTAATGCCATGTGTGTCTCCTTTGTTATCCGGCTGGCGCCCAAGCGCTGCTAAAGGGGCATTGTTGGCGGCGTCGGACCCGGTGGGGAATGCCGTTCAGCGCAACTCACGATTGCACGGCGTGCAACTCCGGCAGCCCGATTCGGCCGGAGAGCCGCGCTATGCTTGGCGGCATGACTACGCCAGACCTCAACATGCTGCTGACACTGGATGTCCTGATCCAGGAAGGCAGCGTCGCCGGTGCAGCGCGCCGCCTCAACCTGAGCACACCCGCCATGAGCCGCGCCCTGGCCCGCATCCGCGAGGCCGTGGGCGATCCCGTACTGGTGCGTTCGGGCCGCGGGCTGGCGCCCACGCCGCGCGCCCTGGCGCTGCGCGACCAGGTGCGCAGTGTGGTGGAACAGGCGCAGACAGTGATCTCTGCATTTAGCCAGGATGTGGACCTGGGTTCCTTGACGCGGGTGTTCACGCTACGGTCCAACGACGTGTTCGTCAGCGCCTACGGCGGCCGCCTGCGCGAACGGCTGCGCCGCGACGCGCCTCACGCCGTGTTGCGCTTTCTGTCGGAAGCGAAAGATGACAGCGACGCGCTCGCGGGCGACGCCGACCTGTACATCGGCTCGTCGCAGAAATTCGGCGCCGACATCAAGGTGCAGACGTTGTTCACAACGTCCTTCTGCGGCCTGGCACGCGCCGGCCACGCCATCTTTCAAGACGACATCACGCCCGAACGTTTCGTCGCCTACGAGCACATCAGTGTCTCGCGGCGCGGCCGTGCGCAAGGCCCTTTGGACCTGGCGCTGAGCGACTTGGGCCTGTCCCGGCGCGTCGCGTTGATCACGCCCACCTTCCACGCCGCCATCTTCGCGCTGGCCGATTCCGACATGATCCTGCCGTCCATGCCGCAACACCTGATGCCGGGCATCGAGCGCTTGGGGCTGGCCCTGCGCGGCTTCGCCGTGCCAATACCGATGGCATCGGTCAGAGTCGTGCAGGCCTGGCCGCCCCGGCTGGACAGCGACCCGGCGCACCGCTGGTTAAGGCAGACGATCAAGCAGGTGTGTGGCGGGGAGGCCTGAGCCGCCGTCGCGGGTCCGGCCATCCGCATACAGCCACCAGACGGCGCCCGTGTCTGCCCGCAACGCTTGGACCGGCAAGCCTGCTGCCCAGCATTGAGCAATCGCCGGCGGCCCGCCATGCACCCCATCCGCAGTACGCAACGACGCCGGCGCGCCGATCCACGCATAGACCGGCTCATGCAACCAGACGCCGTGCGCATCTGCGATACCGATGTGCAGGCCGTCCGCGCTGTGCTCGCTGGGTGCGTCAGGCGCTACCGCGCACAGCCAGCCGTAGTCAGCGCCCCACTTCAAACCGAACAGCATGTGCTGCGCGCAGGGCAACGCCTCACGGCCTGCTTGCGTGTCGTAGACGCCTTGGAACCATTCGTCCCATTCGCCGTGATCCACACACCGCAGCACGCGCACGTAGCGGCCCGCCTGACCGGCAGGCGGCGGCGGAATCTCGGCGGGGTCGTCCGACGGCAGCCAGATGACGTCTGCCAAATCGGTATAGACCACAGGCACGATCACATTGCCCTGGCTGTCGAGGATGCCGCGTTTGTCGTCGTCGGTCAGGACACGCACGCGCATGCGTGCCTGCGCCCATAAATCCGCGGCGTCGGTTTCCGTATCCACCGGCGCAAACGCCGCGTACTGCGCGTCCAGCACCTGACGGCCATGTTTGTCGATCAATCCGCACAAAGCGTCGCGCTCAGTCACATAGGCGTGCAACGCGTCATCCCAATTGATGTCGTCCCAACACGGCGGCACGGCCCACGCGCCTGTCCGGTCGATCAGCCCCCATTGGCCCGAATCAAAAGCGGGCGCCAGATCGCCCGGCGAAAAATCGCCCGCAGATTCAAATCGGGGGGCAATCGCCCACGCTCCCTGCTTATCCACAAAGCCGATCTGATCGCCGACCCGCGCCATCACCAGGCCCTGTGCATAACTCCACGCTTCATCCAACACACACGGCATCAGTTCGCGGCCATCCGTGTCGATCAAGCCGATCTTGTCGCCTTTCAACACCGTTGCAACGCCGTCTTCAAATGCCCAGATGGTGTCGAACTGCGGCGCCAGCACGATCCGTCCATCGTCGGCCGCGCCCACACGCACGCCCCACAACTTGTCCACAAGAAAGCGGTGCAGGCCGGCGCCAAGGTGCGTACCGTCGGGGCGTTCTGTTTCGCCTTCGTTGTCGTCTTCGTTGTCGTCTTCGCTGGCGTCTTCGCCCCCGTCCTGCGTCACGAAGTCTTCGTAGCGCACGGTGCGCACCGGCTCCTGCTCGGCAAAGTAAGGGTGGCTCAAGCCACCCAGACCAAAGCGCCACGCCCAGCCCGACGCGTCGTCCACGCCGTGCACGCCCAGCAAGCGCAAAATGCCCGCGCTGTCTTCGGCTGCCATGCAGGCATGCAGCTGCTGCCAACGCAGATTGCACTGCGCGCGTGCGTGGGCGGCATACGCCGCCGCGCCGTCCTCATGCAGCCACGCCAATTCGTCCAGATTCGCCGTGATCCACAAGGCGGTGTCATCGGCTTGCGCGTCGATCATTTCTGCCAGGTACGTGGCGGCGGCATCCAGCTGCAAGCAGTAGGGCGCATCGTCGTGTGCCGCATGCGACAGCAAGAAGGCCGCCAGCTCGCATAAGCGGTCATGCGCGTCGTTCGCGCGCGCGGCCAGCCCCGCGGTTTCCGCATCGCCGAACACACGCTGCGACACATCCGCCTCTACGTCCGCTGCGCCCGCCAGCAAGACCTGCCACAGGGTCGGAAAATTGCCATTGGCGCTGGCGATTTCCACTGAAGGGCTATGCCCTTTGTCTTCTGACTGCAAATAGAGCCACGCCCGATTACCCATCACCCCATCCTTGCCGTTTGGAAACGCAACCACAAAAAATAAGGGCTGCCGAAGCAGCCCTATCAACCCATCAGATCCCCGAGAACGATCTACGTTCTGACGAGATCACGTATGGGCTTGATCACGCGTCGATATTGCCCGCCGACAGCGCATTGCGTTCGATGAACGCGCGGCGCGGTTCGACGTCGTCGCCCATCAGCGTCGTGAAGACTTCGTCCGCCGCAATGGCGTCTTCGATCTGCACGCGCAGCAGACGGCGCACCTTCGGGTCCATCGTGGTTTCCCACAGCTGTTCCGGGTTCATTTCGCCCAGACCCTTATAGCGCTGCTTCGAGATGCTGCGGTCGGCTTCGCTGCGCAGCCATTGCATGGCTTCGCGGAAGTCGGACACCGTCTGTTCCTTGCGCTTGTCGCCTTCGCCACGCGCGGCGAGCGAACGCGAACTCACCTTGCCCAGGAAGCTCTTGGCGGCCTTGGACAGAATGGCGTAGTCGGAACCGTTGACGAAGTCGGCGTCGATGATGCTGACGCGCACGTTGCCGTGGTGCATGCGCTGCACGGACAAGCGATGACGTTCGGTGGCTTCATCAAACTGCGGCACCACTTCCACGCCGTTGCCGCTGACCGGGTCACGCATGGCATCAGCCAGGCGCTTGGCGGAGTCGGCGGTGGATTCGGCCGATTCCAGGTTGATCTCAACGCCTTCGGCCATGGCCGACAGCGCGCCCACGTCGAACACCTTCGCCAAACGCGCGATGACGCCGTCAGCCGCCACGTACTGGCTGGCCAGATCGGTAAGTTCTTCGCCGCGGATGATGTTGCCGCCCGAGATGATCTCGGCATCCTTCAGCGCCAGTTGCAGCATGAACTGCGCTTCTTCCTGGTCGTCCTTCAGATAGCGTTCTTCGCGGCCAACCTTCACCTTGTACAGCGGCGGCTGGGCGATATACACATAGCCGCGCTGAACCAGCTCGGGCATCTGGCGGTACAGCAGCGTCAGCAGCAGGGTGCGGATGTGCGCGCCGTCAACGTCCGCGTCAGTCATGATGATCAGGCGGTGGTAACGCAGCTTTTCCACGTTGAAATCGGGGCCGATGCTGGTGCCCAGCGCCGTGATCAGCGTGGCGATCTGTTCGCTGGCGATCAGGCGGTCAAAGCGCGCCTTCTCAACGTTCAGCACCTTGCCGCGCAGCGGCAGGATGGCCTGGAACTTGCGGTCGCGGCCTTGCTTGGCCGAGCCGCCTGCGGAGTCACCCTCGACGATGTACAGCTCGCACAGCGCGGGGTCTTTCTCTTGGCAGTCGGCAAGCTTGCCGGGCAGGCCAGCGCCTTCCAGCACGCTCTTGCGCCGCGTCATTTCGCGGGCCTTGCGCGCGGCTTCGCGGGCGCGGGCTGCTTCAACGATCTTGTTGCACAACGCCTTGGCGTCGTTCGGGTTTTCAAGCAGCCAGGATTCCAGCGTGCGGGCCACGGCTTCTTCAACGGCCGGACGCACTTCGCTGGACACAAGCTTGTCTTTGGTCTGGCTGCTGAACTTGGGTTCGGGCACCTTCACCGACAGCACGCAGGCCAGGCCTTCGCGCATGTCGTCGCCAGACGTTTCAACCTTGGCCTTCTTGGCCAATTCGTTGTCGGCAATGTACTTGTTGATGATGCGGGTCATCGCCGCGCGCAGGCCGGTCAAGTGCGAGCCGCCGTCGCGCTGCGGGATGTTGTTGGTGAAGCACAGCACGCTTTCGCTGTAGCTGTCGTTCCACTGCATCGCCACTTCCACGCCCACCGACACACCGCCTGCGGCCGACTCGGTGCTGACCGAGAACACGTTCGGGTGCAGCACGGTCTTGGCGCGGTTGATGTATTCAACAAAGCCCTTCACGCCGCCCGAGAACGCAAAGTTCTCTTCCTTGCCCTGGCGCTGATCCACCAGGCGGATCTTCACGCCGTTGTTCAGGAACGAGAGCTCGCGCAAGCGCTTGGAGAGAATCTCGTAGTGGTATTCGATGTTGTTGAAGATGACCGGGTCGGCCAGGAAGCGCACTTCCGTGCCCCGCATGTCCGTCGTGCCCGTCACGGCCAGGGGCGCCACGCGCGCGCCTTGGCGGAATTCCATCTGGTGGACCTGGCCGTTGCGGCGGATCGTCAGGCGCAGCCATTCCGACAGGGCGTTCACGCAAGACACGCCCACGCCGTGCAGGCCGCCAGACACCTTGTACGAGTTCTGGTCGAACTTGCCGCCGGCGTGCAGTTCGGTCATCACGATTTCCGCCGCGCTGCGGTGGAATTCGTCGTCCTTGTGGATATCCGTGGGGATACCGCGGCCGTTGTCGGTGACCGAGATCGAGTTGTCGGTGTGGATGGTGACGACGATGTCGTCGCAATGGCCGGCCAGGGCTTCGTCGATGGCGTTATCCACGACTTCAAACACCATGTGGTGCAAGCCTGTGCCGTCGGACGTGTCGCCGATGTACATGCCGGGGCGCTTGCGCACGGCCTCCAGCCCCTTGAGCATCTTGATCGAGTCAGCGCCGTAGCCGCTGGTCTCGGGAGTGGTGTTCTGCTGATCTGACATGTCTGGTTCGATAACGCTTTAAAGAACGGCCTGGCGGCCGGACCGCCCGCGAGCCCTCAGGCCCGCAAGCGGCACAAACCCACAAACGCGTGGGGCGCGGATCAAATCCGCATGGGCATGACGACGTACTTGAACTGGTCGTCTTCGGGCAGGGTGATGAGCGCCGACGCGTTGGCGTCGGGCATGACCGACCACTGGATGTTGTCGACCTTCACGTTGGCCAGCACGTCGAGCAGGTAGCCCACGTTGAAGCCCACGTCCAGGGCTTCATGGCCATAGTCGATGTCGATTTCTTCCTGCGCCTCTTCTTGCTCGGCGTTGGAAGACGAAATCTTCATCTGGTTCTGCGCCAGTTGCAGGCGCACACCCTTGAACTTGTCGGTCGTCAAAATGGCGGCGCGCTGCAAGCTGCCTTGAAGCGCTTCGCGGCCCACCATGAAGTGGCGCGTGTAGTTCGTGGGAATCACACGCGTGAAATCGGGGAACTTGCCTTCGACCAGCTTGGACACCAGCTCGACGTCGCCGAAACGGAAACGGATCTGGCCCGGCGCCACATCAATGGAGACCACTTCATCGGAGTCTTCCAGCAGGCGCTGCATTTCCAGCACAGTCTTGCGCGGCACGATCACTTCGTGACGTTCGGCAATGCCGTCAGCTTCCGTCGAGCAATGCGCCAGGCGGTGACCATCGGTGGCGACGGCGCGCACACGGCCCGGTTCAAACACCAGCAACATGCCGTTCAGGTAGTAACGGATGTCTTGTTGCGCCATGGCGAAGTGCACCATGTTGAACAGATGGCGCAGCGTGCGTTGCGGCATGGTGAGCGAGACGTCCCACTGCTCGGGCTGAGCCACGGTGGGGAACTCGCTGGCAGCCAGCGTCTGCAACGCAAAGCGGCTCTTGGCCGACTGCACCGACAGCTTGTTGCTGGCCAGCGCCAGACGCACGTCGCCGGTATCCGGCAGCGCTTTCAGGATGTCGAGCAGCTTGCGCGCGGCAACCGTGGTGGACTCGTTGTCCTGGCCCACGCCGAAGTCGGCGTGCGTGGTGATCTGTACTTCCAGGTCGGTCGCAATAAAGGCAACCTTGTTGCCTTCCTTGCGCATCAGGATGTTCGCAAGAATGGGCAGGGTATGGCGTCTTTCGACGATGCCCGCCACAGTCGACAGCGGTTTCAGCAATGCATCGCGTGTGGTTTGTACGAGTTGCATGTTCATCCTTTTAGAGTTTGTTCCAACACGTGCAGGGTATGGTTGAGCTCCGCTTGCTTTGCGCGGGCGTCGGAAATCTTGCGTACGGCGTGAAGTACGGTGGTGTGATCACGACCCCCGAACAAATCGCCGATTTCCGGCAGGCTTTTCTGCGTCAGCTCCTTCGCCAGGTACATTGCGACCTGGCGCGGCAATGCGATATTGGCGGGCCGGCGTTTCGAGTACATGTCGGCGACCTTGATCTTGTAGAAATCCGCAACCGTCTTCTGGATATTTTCCACAGTGATCTGGCCGTTGGACACGGACAGCAAGTCCTTCAGGGCTTCCTTGCAGACATCCACCGTCAGCACATCGCGGCCGTGGAAGCGGGCGTACGCAAGCACCTTGCGCAACGCGCCTTCCAGCTCGCGCACGTTGCTGCGCAGATGCTTGGCAATGAAGAAGGCCACTTCCTCGGGCATGGGCACGCCTTCGGATTCCGCTTTACGCAGCAGAATCGCCACGCGCATTTCCAGCTCGGGGGGCTCGATCGCCACCGTCAGGCCGGAGTCAAAGCGCGAGATCAGGCGGCTGTCGATGCCCGACAGTTCCTTCGGATACGTATCGCTGGTGATGATGATCTGCTTGCGCTGGGCCACCATCGCTTCGAACGCGTAGAAGAATTCTTCCTGCGTGCGGTTCTTGCCGGAGAAGAACTGAATGTCATCGATCAGCAGCAAGTCCAGCGAATGGTAGTAGCGCTTGAAATCGTCGAACGCCTTGCGCTGGTACGCCTTCACCACATCGGACACGTATTGGTCGGCGTGCACATAGCGCACGCGTACGCCCGTGCCGGCCGCCACCATGGCGTTGCCGATGGCGTGGATCAAGTGAGTCTTGCCCAGGCCCACGCCGCCATACAGGAACAGCGGGTTGTAGGACGTGCCCGGGTTCTCGGCCACTTGCAGCGCCGCGGCGCGCGCGAGCTGGTTCGCCTTACCCGTCACGAAGTTCTCGAAGGTGAGATCCGTATTCAGGCGCGAACGCTCGTACACGATGTTGGCCGCGTCGGCGTTGACCGCCTGGGCAGCCGCCGTGGTCGCGGGCGGGGGTGGGGCGGCCGGAGCCGGGGCCTGCATGGGCGGCGCGCCGCCTGAGGGCTGTGCAGCGGACAGGTGGGACTGATCGGGCTGCGGCGCACGCACGGGCGCGACCGGCATACGCGGGGCGGCTCCATGAGAAGGCAACTCGAACAACACCTGTACTGGTCGCTTGAACCACTCCGCGGCCAACGCTTCAATCTGGTGGGAAAAATTCTTACGCACCCAATCCAGCTTGAAGCGGTTGGGCGCGGCAACGCGCAGCACCGCCTGCGTTTCGTCGTACGCAAGCGGGACCAGCGGTCGTATCCACGCGCTGATTTGTTGGGGGGGGAGTTCCTGCTCAAGACGACTGACGCAGGTCTGCCAGAATTCTTTCATGTCGCTCTTATTCAAACCTCGATTCTACCTTGCCTGGGCTGGGGTTATCCACAGGGTAGGACATAAGCGTCTACACTGCTCAGGCTTAACTGTTTGACAAGACAGGGAAAACTTGCTGAAATGGTGGGCTTTTCCGAATTCTGTCTGTCAGAAGGTTTCACAGAGAGCTTAGCCGGAGTTGTGGCAAGACCCCTCCTTTCATTGGTTGGGGCGCTTACTGCACTGTCCGGTTTTTAGCTTTGCTGAATAGGTCGCCTGGGGAGAAATCCCTTGTCCAGAGCCCCGTCTACGAGTTGTTTTTTGCACATGTTGCAAAAATGCTCACTAGATACCCGCTGCTGAATCCGCGACCTGGAACCCTCCGGGCAGGTCCCTTCTGACTTTTGTTCTTTTTGTGGATCGTCCATGAAACGTACCTACCAACCTTCCGTTACCCGCCGCAAGCGCACCCATGGCTTTCGCGTGCGCATGAAAACCCGCGCTGGCCGCGCCATCCTGAACGCCCGTCGCGCCAAGGGCCGTAAGCGTCTGGCTGTCTAAGTTCTGGTTTTCCGGTTTTTCCGGAAGACCGTGACTCTTTGCACGGACCGGCCATATTGCAAGACCTCTCGCAATCTCGTTCTGGTTCCGCGCAAACGCCTGACCCGCAGTCCATGCCGCGCTCCACGCTTCCCCCGGAGGCGCGGTTGCATCGCCCCTCCGAGTTCGCCGCTGCCCTAAAAGGCCGGCGTCTTGCTCGAGGGGCGTTATTCATTGTGACTTCGGCTCCCAATGATCTGCCTCCCGGCCAGGATGCCTGTGCCCGCTTGGGGCTGATCATCGCCAAGCGCTTCGCCGCCCACGCCAGTACGCGCAACGCCATCAAGCGGGTCATCCGCGAAGCGTTCCGCCACCGGCGTCTGGCGTTGCCGCCCAAGGATTACGTCGTGCGATTGCATAGCAAAGTCGCTCCCACCACGCTCACCTCGCTAAAACGCTTGGTCAGAGCCGAAGTGGACGCTCACTTTGAACGGATCGCGCGATGATTTTCAAAGCACTGCTCATCGCCCCCATCCGGTTCTACAGGTTTTTCCTGAGTCCCTGGATCGGCCGGCAGTGCCGCTTTACCCCTACTTGCTCGGCGTACGCGATTGAAGCAATCGAACGCCACGGCGCCTGGCGCGGTTTCTGGATGGCGGTTCGGCGCATTGGCCGCTGCCATCCGTGGTCGCCCGGCGGATGGGACCCGGTTCCGCCAACACGGGGAACCAAAGCGCCCCCGTGCTGTTCCCACAGCCACCGCACCGAGCACGATTGACGCTAAACTGGCGGGCTTTGCTGGCCCGTATTCACTTCAGTAGGCACCATGGATATCCGACGAACCGTCCTCTGGATGATTTTTTCCTTTTCGCTGTTGCTCTTATGGAACAACTGGCAAATCCATAACGGCAAGCCGTCGCTGTTCGGGGGCCCGACGCCCGCGGCCAGCACGGCTGAACCGCAGGCCGGCGCCAATAACGCCACGCCATCGGTGCCCAGCGCGCCGACCTCCACGGCAGCTACGCCGTCGGCGGTTCCTGGCGCCACTGCACCCGCTACCGCACGCTCGGAAGAAGTCGTCATCACGACGGACGTTCTGCGTCTGACGTTCGACACGATGGGCGCCCAACTGGTGCGCGCCGAGCTGCTGAAATACCCGGCAACCGGCCAGCCCGACAAGCCCACCGTGCTGCTGGACCGTTCGGCCGGCCTGACCTACGTCGTGCAATCCGGCGTGGTTGGCGCCCCCAATGGCCAGAGCTTCCCCACGCACCAGACGCCTTTCCGCGTCGTGTCCACCGAACGCCAACTGACCGGCGACAGCCTGGTCGTTGCCTTCGAAGGCGAATCGGGCGGCGTGAAGGTCACCAAGACGTTCACCCTGCACAAGGGCCGCTACGACATCGACGTGCGCCATGACCTGGCCAACGTCGGCTCCGCCCCCGTCACGCCCGCGCTGTACCTGCAGCTTGAGCGCGACGGCAACGACCCGGCCGACACGTCGAGCTTCTATCACACCTTCACCGGTTTCGCCGTCTACTCTGAACAGGACAAGTTCCAGAAGAGCACCTTCAGCGACATCGAAAAGAAGAAGGCCAACTACATCAAGCAGGCGGACAACGGCTGGATCGCCGTGGTGCAGCACTACTTCGCCACCGCCTGGGTGCCGCCGCAAGGCAAGCCGCGCACGAACGAACTGCTGGAAGTGCAGAAGAACCTGTACGCCGCCCGCAGCATCGAAGCCGTGGGTGAAATTGCCCCGGGTTCCGCGTCGCGCGTCGACTCGCACCTGTGGGTTGGCCCGCAAGACCAGAAGGCCATGGCAGCACTCGCCCCCGGCCTGGAATTGGTGGTGGACTATGGCTGGCTGACCATCATCGCCAAGCCGCTGTTCACGCTGATGACGTGGCTGCATTCGCTGCTGGGCAACTGGGGCTGGACCATCGTCGCACTGACCGTGCTGATCAAGGCCATCTTCTACCCGCTGGCCGCCGCAAGCTACCGCTCGATGGCCCGCATGAAGCAAGTGGCCCCGCGTCTGCAAGCGCTGAAGGAAAAGTACGGCGACGACAAGCAGAAGCTCAACGCCGCCATGATGGAGATGTACCGCACCGAAAAGATCAACCCGCTGGGCGGCTGCTTGCCGATGGTGGTGCAGATTCCGGTGTTCATCTCGCTGTACTGGGTGCTGCTGGCCAGCGTGGAAATGCGCGGCGCGCCGTGGATTCTGTGGGTCCATGACCTGTCGATCCGCGACCCGTACTTCATTCTGCCCGCCATCATGATGGCCACCATGTTCCTGCAGATCAAACTGAACCCGACGCCGCCGGACCCCATCCAGGCCAAGGTCATGATGATCATGCCGCTGGTGTTCGGTGGGATGATGTTCTTCTTCCCGGCCGGTCTGGTGCTGTACTGGTGCGTCAACAACACCTTGTCGATCGCGCAGCAGTGGTCCATCACCCGCGCCATGCAACGCAAGACGGAAGCCGCGGCAAACCGCTAAGCCTCCTCCTTGCAAGCATGAAGAACCGGCCCCAAGGGGCCGGTTTTTTTATGCGCGCGCCGTTTGCAGCGATGACCGAAGCACGCCATCTGGGGCATTTCTTAATAGCTTTAATCAATTGAATTTGGTGCTTCAATCAACTTCACAAGTGAAACGATGACCCCTATGATGTGTCGGACATATTCCCCGGGCGGCATCGCCGGGGAATATTCACAACACGGCGCGGGCCGGCAAAGGCCACGCGCCCTCCAGATCACGTAGGGAGTGTGCTATGACCGACAAGAAGCAACTGACCACCGCCTCAGGCGCGCCGGTGGCGGACAATACCAACACGCTGACCGCGGGCCCGCGCGGTCCGGCGCTGTTGCAGGACTTCTGGCTGATTGAAAAGCTTGCCCACTTCGACCGCGAACGCATCCCCGAACGCGTCGTCCACGCCAAAGGCTCCGGCGCCTACGGCACCTTCACCGTCACCCACGACATCTCGCGCTACACGCGCGCCAGCATCTTTTCCCAGGTCGGCAAGCAAACCCCGCTGTTCCTGCGCTTTTCCACCGTGGCCGGCGAACGCGGTGCGGCAGACGCCGAACGCGACGTGCGCGGCTTCGCCATCAAGTTCTACACCGACGAAGGCAACTGGGATCTGGTGGGCAACAACACCCCCGTGTTCTTCATCCGCGACCCGCTGAAGTTTCCGGACTTCATCCACACCCAGAAACGCGACCCCAAGACCAACCTGCGCAGCGCCACCGCCGCCTGGGACTTCTGGTCGCTCAGCCCCGAATCGCTGCACCAGGTCACCATCCTGATGAGCGACCGCGGCATTCCCGCCAACCTGCGCCAGCAGCACGGCTTTGGCTCGCATACGTTCAGCTTCGTCAACAAAGACGGCGAACGCTTCTACGTGAAGTTCCACTTCAAGTCGCAGCAGGGCGTGGTCTGTATGAGCGACGAAGAAGCGGCGCAAGTCGTGGCGCATGACCGCGAAAGCTCGCAGCGTGATCTGTTCGAAAACATCGAAAAGAAGAACTTCCCGAAGTGGACGCTGAAGGTGCAGATCATGCCCGAGGCCGAAGCCGCCACCTACCACATCAACCCGTTCGACCTGACCAAGGTGTGGCCGCACGGCGACTATCCGCTGATTGAAGTGGGTGTGCTGGAACTGAACAAGAACCCCGAAAACTACTTTGCCGAAGTCGAGCAGGCCGCCTTCACGCCGGCGAACGTTGTGCCGGGCATCGATTTTTCGCCGGACAAGATGCTGCAAGGGCGCTTGTTCTCTTACGGCGACACGCACCGCTATCGCTTAGGGATCAATCACCATCAGATCCCCGTGAACGCGCCGCGCTGCCCGTTCCACAGCTATCACCGCGATGGGGCGAGCCGGGTCGACGGCAACGTGGGCGGCACGCTGAACTACGAGCCCAACAGCGCGGGCGAATGGAAGGAAACCCCGTCGGCCGGCGAACCGCCGCTGGCGCTGGACGGCCAGGCCGCCGCGCGCTGGAATCACCGCGTGGATGATGACTACTACTCGCAGCCGGGCAACCTGTTCCGCCTGATGACGCCGGAAAAGCAGGAGCTGCTGTTCGGCAACATCGGCCGCCACATGGCGGGCGTGCCGGAAGAGATTCAGCGCCGTCAGCTGGAGCACTTCAAGAAGGCTGACCCGGCGTATGCAGCCGGCGTGGCCAAGGCGCTGGGGCTGAAGCTCTGAACGGCTAGGTTGACTGCATGAATCGCCAGGCGACGTCTGGCGGTGAATAAAAGGGGCCGGCTTCGCAAGAAAGCCGCCCCCCTTTTTTTACCTGTGGACAACGCGCCGGCTAGCGCTGCATGCCCCACCGCCGTACCGTCAAACGCTCCAACGTATCGAATCCCAGGTTTTCCACAAGCAGGCCAATGATGACCACGGCCGCTAACCCTGCGAACACGCGATCTGTGTATAACTCGTTGCGGTTCTGAAAGATGTACCAGCCGAGTCCCCCTTTGCCGCTCGACGCGCCAAATACCAGCTCGGCGGCAATCAACGTGCGCCACGCAAACGCCCAGCCTATCTTCAGGCCGGCCAGAATCGCGGGCAACGCCGCAGGCACCAGAATCTGCAATACGTACCGCAGCCCGGTCAGCCCATAGTTGCGGCCCGCCATGCGCAGCGTTTCCGACACGCCCAGAAACCCCGCATACATGTTCAGCGCCAGCGCCCACAGCACCGAATGGATCAGCACGAACACCAGGCTGCCTTCACCCAGACCAAACCAAAGCAAGGCCAACGGCAGCAGTGCGATGGCTGGCAGCGGGTTGAACATCGCCGTCAGCGTGGACAGCAGATCGCGCCCGAAGCGCGTGGACACGGCCAACGTAGTCAGCACGAACGCCAACGCCACCCCCGCCAGATAACCCTGCACCAACACCCGCAACGACTGCCAGGCGCGCGCCGGCAGCTCACCATTGGCGATGCCCTGCACGAAGGCTTGCGCCGTCTGCCACGCTCCCGGCAGCAACAAGTCATTGTCGGTATAGCGCGCCGCCAACTCCCACAAGCCCGCCAGCAAGGCCAGAATGAACAGCTTGCGCAGGCTGGCGTGTTGCCACAGCTTTTCGTGCCACGGCAGCGGCGCCTCGGCCGCCTGCGGGGGCAGGGGAGGCAGGTCATATTCCACTTCGGGGCGGATCGGCGGAGCCGCAGCGTGCGCGTGAGTCATAGAAGAAGGCTCATAAGGAAGGGGCGCTCAGGCCGCAGCGCGCTCAGCCGGCAGGGGCGTGGCATCGGGGGCGGGCGATTCGAACAGCAAGTCATGGATGCGCCGCGCCGCCGACTGAAAACCGGCAGAACCCTGGCTGTGCAAGCCATACGCGTGCGCATTCAACTCTGCGCGCACACGCCCCGGATGCGGCGACAACAGCAGCACACGGCTGCCCAGCACCAGGGCCTCTTCAATCGAATGCGTGACGAACAGCAAGGTGAAGCGCACCTCTTCCCACAGGGCCATCAGCTCTTCCTGCATGCGCCGCCGTGTCAGCGCGTCGAGCGCTGCGAAGGGTTCATCCATGAGCAGCACGCGCGGCTGCATGGCAAGCGCCCGCGCAATCGCCACGCGCTGCTTCATACCGCCGGACAACGTGTGCGGGTACGCATCGGCAAACGCAGCCAGGCCCACCTTATCCAGATAATGCATGGCGCGTTCATCCGCTTCGCGCCGGTTCAATTTGCGCGAGGCCACCAGCGGAAAGGCCACGTTCTGCCGCAAGGTTTTCCACGGCGGCAACTGGTCGAATTCCTGGAACACGACGATGCGATCCGGGCCAGGCCCAGCCACCGTCTGGCCATCAATGGCGATGCGTCCTTCGGTGGGCGGGATGAATCCGGCCACGGCTTTCAGCAACGTCGACTTGCCGCAGCCCGATGGCCCCAACAAGATGAAACGGTCGCCACCGTGCACCTCGAAACTGACCTGATGCGTCGCGCGAACCCGCCGTTCGCGCGTCTTATATTCGATTGTCACCTTATCCACAGCTAGCAGCGGTGACGTCTTTTGAACGTTATCCACAGGGCTTGCGGCGGCGACCGGCATCTCAGCTGCCTTGCGCCGTCAGCGCATCATCGAAGAAGTAGTCGCGCCAGCTGGCCGGCGCATGCTTGATGGCGCCCACCTTGTGCATGAATTCGGCCAGCGCGTAGGTATTCTGCGGTTCCAGCTTGAATTGCACGTCGGGGTTCTTGATCACCTTGATCAAGAAGTCGCGGTCTTGCTTGGCGCCGGTCACGCGCAAATACGTGTCGGCCGCCTTCTCAGGATTTGCCGTGGCAAACGCCGCGGCTTCTTTCAGCGCTTCCTGGAACGCCTTATACGTCTTGGGATTTTCCTTGCGGAATTTCTCGGTGGCGAACAACACGGTGGACGAACTGGGGCCGCCCAACACGTCATAGGAATTCAGCACGATGCGCGCCTTGGGATTCTCGGCCAGCTCCTGTTCCTGGAACGGCGGGTTGCCGAAGTGGCCGGTGATTTCCGTGCCGCCAGCGATGATGGCCGCCGCCGCATCCGGATGCGGCAACGCCACGGAAATCTTGTCCAGCTTGTTGAATTGCGCGTCGCCCCACAGCTTGGCAGAGGCCAGCTGCAATACGCGCGACTGCACCGACACGCCCACCGCCGGCACCGCAATGCGGTCCTTGTCCGTGAAGTCGGCAATGGTCTTCACATTGGGGTTATTGGTGACCAGGTAATAGGGGAAGTTGCCCAGCGACGCCACGCCCTTCACATTCTGCTTGCCATGCGTGCGGTCCCAGATCGTCAAGAGCGGCCCCACGCCGGCCCCCGCGATATCCACAGCCCCCGACAGCAACGCATCATTCACCGCTGAGCCGCCGGATAACTTTGCCCACTCGACCGAGATATCCACACCCTGGGCCTTGCCGTGCTTTTCGATCAGTTGCTGGTCACGCGCCACATTCAGCAGCAGGTACACGATGCCGTACTGCTCCGCGATGCGGATGCGTCCTTCCGCCATGGCGGGCGTCGGCGAGGCCAGCGCCAGCACCGCCAGAATCAGCGCCAGCCCGGCGCCGGTAGCGGTTTGGATCAGGCGATCCCGAAGTGCAGATGACAGTTGCATGGTGTTCCTTGTGGATAAGTGCTTTGCGCCAAACGCGGTGCGTTTTTCGCGGTGCATTTCTTAAAACGGCACATCGCCTTCGATGGTGGTGCGGTACAACTTGCGGCGCAGATGATCTGGAGTGCCGCCCGCCAGATGGATCAGCGAACGGTTGTCCCAGAACACCAGGTCATGCGGCTGCCAGCGATGGCGATAGATGTGTTCAGCGCGCACGCTATGCGCAAACAACTCGGCCAGCAGGGCGCGGCTTTCGTCTTCCGGCAGGCCCACGATGCGCGTCGTGAAGCCCTCGCTCACGAACAGCGCGCGGCGGCCGTTCTCGGGATGCGTACGCACCACCGGATGCACCACTTCCTGCACTTGCGCGATCTGCTGCGCGCTCAAGTTCGGACGCCAGTTCCCTTCCTTCTGCAACTGGCCGTACTGCGCCAGATACGAATGCACGGCGCGCTTGCCGACGATGGCATTGCGCAACGCTGCGGGCAGCGTGTCGTAGGCCAGATGCATGTTGGCGAACAAGGTGTCGCCGCCTTCCGACGGCAGTTCCTGCGCGTGCAAGAGCGAGCCCAGGCTGGGCAGTTCCTTGTACGAAATATCCGAATGCCAGTACTTGCCCGCATCCCCCAGGCCAATCGGCTTGCCGTCTTCCACAATGTTGGACACGGTCAGGATCTCGGGGTGGCCGGCCAGATGAAACTGGTGCAGCACGTGAATCATCAGCGGGCCGAAGCGGCGGCTGAAATCGATGTGCTGTTGCGGCGTGATGCGCTGGTCACGGAACACCAGCAGGTGATGATCCAGATGCGCCTGATGCACGCGCGAGAAATCGGCCGGCGCGAGTTCGCGGGTCAAGTCCAAACCGATGATTTCGGCGCCAACCGGGCCGGGCAGGGGGCGGACGTCAAACTGCTGCACATCGGACTGGTGCACATCGGACGGCTGCACATCGAACTGCTGCGCCTGTCGGGCGGGGGCGGCGTCTACTTCGCGCCGCAGGGCGTTGCTCTGGGACATCGATCGCTCCGTTTCGCCTTGCGGCATGTCTGGAACGATCGATTATGGAAACGGCGCCTTGTATCTCAAACGAAGTTATCGGCGTTTGATCAAAGCTTCCCGTCATATAGAAAAAGCCGCGGGGCAGGCCCGCGGCTTCATGCACCAAACACTATTAGCTAATAGCGTATCGGTTATTAGACGGTGCTTATGCCGCTGGCAAATAGGCCTCGACGAGCTTCACCCAATAGGTCGCGCCCACCGGCAGCAATGCGTCGTTGAAGTCGTAGTTCGGGTTGTGCAGCTGGCACGGACCCATGCCGTGATAGCTTTCCATGCGGTGATCGCCATCGCCGTTGCCCAGGAACAGATAGGCGCCCGGAATCGCTTCCAGGAAGAAGGAAAAGTCTTCCGCGCCCATGAAGGGCGGCATGTCGCGCAGCACGTTCTCGGCGCCAAATGCGTCCTCAGCAACCTTGGCCGCGAAGGCCGTTTCGTTTTCCCAGTTCACCAGCGGCGGATACGCGCGCACGAAGTCCAGCTCGCCCGTACCGCCATATACCTGCGGCAAGGTGGTGGCGATGCGGCGCATGTCGGCTTCGATCTTGTCCAGCGTCTCGACCGAGTACGTGCGCACCGTGCCGCGCAGCACGGCCTCGCCGGGAATCACGTTGTACGCGTCGCCCGCATGAATCTGCGTGATCGACAGCACCGCTTGCTCAAGCGGGTTCTTGCTGCGCGAAATGACGGTTTGCAGCGCGTGCACCATATCGGCCGCCACGATGATCGGGTCCACCGAGGCATGCGGCTGCGCCGCGTGGCCGCCCACGCCCTTGATGACGATGTCCCAGCGGTTGCTGGAGGCCATCGTGGGGCCCGCCCGAAAGCCGAACTGGTTGACCGGCATACCAGGCATGTTGTGAATGCCAAACACGGCGTCACACGGGAATTTGTCGAACAGGCCATCCTGCATCATGGCGCGCGCGCCGGCGTTGCCGCCTTCTTCGGCCGGCTGGAAAATGAACACTACCGTGCCGTCGAAATTGCGATGCGTGGACAGATACTGCGCCGCCCCCAACAACATCGCGGTATGGCCGTCATGGCCACAGCCGTGCATGCGGCCGCTGATGGTGGACTTGTGCGCAAAGCGGTTGTGCTCCGGCATGGGCAGCGCATCCATGTCGGCACGCAGGCCGATGGTCTTGCCGCCGCTGCCCGCGCGCAGCACGCCCACGACGCCCGTTTTGCCCAGCCCGGTATGCACTTCCAGGCCCCATTCGCGCAGGCGTTCGGCCACCAGGTTCGACGTACGCGTCTCTTGGAAGGCAAGTTCGGGATGCGCGTGGATATCCCGGCGCAGCGCAGTCAGCTCAGGATGCGCGCGTTCGATTTCGGCAATGGTTTTCATGGTGATGGAGATAATTCAAAAGAGGTGAGTTTTTAGGGCCGAGCCCTAAGTCATATCGTTCAAATGGCAAGCGCTGAACTGCCCCGGCGATATCTCGCGCAGCAACGGCCGTTCCACCTTACATCGCGCCATCGCCTGCGGGCAACGCGGGTGAAAGGCGCAGCCCGTGGGCGGGTCCAGCGGTGACGGCAATTCGCCCTTGATCGGCTGGTACGTCCGCCGCCCCGGCGTCAACGTCGGCAATTCCTTCAACAGCGCCTGCGTATACGGATGGTTGGCGCGTTGAAAAACCGTATCGGTGGGTGCAAGCTCGACCACGCGGCCCAGATACATGATGGCCACGCGGTCCGAAATATGGCTGACCACGCTCAGGTTGTGGCTGATGAACAGATACGTCAAGTCCAGATCATCGCGCAGCTGTTCGAACAGGTTCAGCACCTGCGCCTGAATGGACACGTCCAGCGCGGCCACGGCCTCGTCGCAAACAATCACGGAAGGCTTGAGCGCCAACGCCCGCGCGATACCAATGCGCTGCCTCTGGCCCCCTGAAAACTGATGCGGATAGCGCTGTGCAAAGGTCGGGTCCAGCCCTACCTGCCGCATCAGCCCCGCCACATATTCCGCTTTGTCGCGTGCGCGGATCAAGCCGTGCGCCACCGGTGCTTCGCCGATAATTTCACGCACGCGCATGCGCGGGTTGAGCGACGCGTACGGGTCCTGGAAGATCATCTGCACGCCCAGCTCGTACGCACGCCGCTCGGTGCCTGTCATGGCGCGCACGGCCTTTCCCTGGTAGTGCACATCGCCGGACGAGGGCGGCAAAATGCCCGACACAATGCGGCCCAGCGTGGATTTCCCACAGCCGGATTCGCCGACGATACCAATCACTTCGCCCGGCTGCACTTCCAGGTCGACACCCGCCACGGCGTGCACCACTTGCGTCTTCAAGCCCGCGCCCAACAGGTTCGCAATGCGCCCGGCAATATCCACGGGCTGCACGAAGCGCAGTTCCACACCACGCAGGGACAGAATGGGGGCGTTGCTTTCTGCTGCGCTCATTTGAGGTCTGGGTCTCCGGCATGCCAGCAGCGCACCCATTGCGCCGGGCGAACTTCAACGGGCTGCGGCTCGACCAGACAGGCGTCCGTCGCGCGCGGGCAGCGCCCGCGAAACGCACAGCCTTGCGGCAGGTTCAACAGCGACGGCGTCATGCCGGGAATCGGCACCAGCGGCCTGCCACGCGACTCCGGCGTGGGAATGGATGCAATCAGCCCATGCGTATACGGATGCATCGGATGGCTGATCACGTCTTGCGTGCTGCCCGTTTCCACGACACGTCCCGCATACATCACCGACACGCGGTCCGCCAGGCCGGCCACCACCGCCAGATCGTGCGTGATCCAGATCAGGCCCGTGCCGGTCTCGCGGCACAGCTTCTGCACTTCGAAAAGAATCTGCCCCTGAATCGTCACGTCCAGCGCGGTAGTGGGTTCGTCGGCAATGATCAAACGCGGCGAATTCAAGAGCGCGATAGCAATCGCCACACGCTGCCGCATGCCGCCCGACAACTGATGCGGATACGTGCGCAAGCGTTCCGCGGGCGACGGAATGCCCACCATCGTCAGGGTCTGCAAGGCCCGCGCGCGCGCCTGTTCACGCGACACCTTGTGATGCGCCTGCACCGCCTCGATCATCTGCGTATCCACACGCAGCACGGGGTTCAGCGTCATCATGGGGTCTTGGAAGATCATCGCGATCTCTTGCCCCCGCAGCTGGCGCCAACGGGCGGGCGTGGCGCCACGCAGGTCTTCACCATTCAGGCGCAGCTGCCCCTCTACGATGCGGCCCGGCTCGTCCAGCAAGCCCATCAGCGAAAAGCCGGTAATGCTCTTGCCCGAGCCGGACTCGCCCACCAGCCCCAGGATCTCGCCTTCAGCAAGGGTCAGGTCCACGCCATCCACCGCTTTCACGACACCATTGCGCGTGAAGAAGTGCGTCTTCAGGCCCTGTACCTCAAGAATGGTCGGGGGCGTGGCCAAGGGTTTTTCAAGCGCGCTTGTCTGCATCGCGTCCGCCTTCAATTCGCGTGGCGCGGGTTGAGCACATCGCGCAGGTGGTCGCCCACCAGGTTGATGGCGATGATGGCAAGCGCCAACGCAATGCCGGGGAAGAACGAAATCCAGTATTGGCCCGACAGCAGGTATTCGAAGCCGTTATAAATCAGCATGCCCAGCGATGGCTCGGTGACCGGCACGCCCACCCCCAGGAACGACAGCGTGGCTTCCAATGCGATGGCATGCGCCAGATCGATCGTGGCGATCACGATGAGCGGCGGCATACAGTTGGGCAGCACGTGGCGAAACAGCACGCGTCCCCACGACAGGGACATACAGCGCGCGGCCTCCACATATTCCTTGCCGCGCTCAACCAGCGCCGCGCCGCGCGCGGCACGGGCAAAGTACGCCCATTGCACGACGATGAGCGCGATGATCACCTTATCCACACCCTTGCCCAAAATCGCCAGCAGCATCAGCGCAACGAGAATGGCGGGGAAAGACAACTGGATATCCACAACCCGCATCAGCAGCGCGTCGATGCGGCCACCAAAATAGGCCGCGATCAGCCCGACGGTGGCGCCAATGCCAAACGCTGCCAGCACTGACACGGTGGCGACCAGCAGGCTGGTGCGCATGCCATACAGAATGGCCGACAGCAGATCACGCGCCTGTCCGTCGGTGCCCAGCCAGTAATGCATGGACCCATCACCGCTTTCACTGCCCGGTTTGAGCTTGGAATCCATGATGTCCAGCGCAGCCAGGTCGTACGGATTCTGCGGCGCGATCCACGGCGCCAGCAGTGCGGCGCCCACAATCACCACCAGCATCACCAGGCCGAGTGTGGCGAGCTTGCTGGCGAAGAAGTCCGACACAAAGCGCCGCCAGGGCGTCTGTTCTTTTTTTGCGGCGACGGGCGCGGCGGTGGTGGCGGGGTTCGTCATCGGCGGCTATCCAAACGTACGCGGGGGTCCAGCACCGTGTAGATGATGTCCACCACCAGATTCAACATGACCAGGAAGAACACGATCAAGAGCAGATACGCCACCACCACCGGACGATCCAAGTTGATGATGGAATCGATCAGCAGCTTGCCCATGCCCGGCCACGAAAACACCGTCTCGGTCACGACGGCAAACGCCATCACCTGACCAAATTCCAGCCCGGCAACCGTGACGACGGGGATCAAGATGTTCTTCAACAGATGCACGCCCAGCACACGCTTTTCCGACAGCCCCTTAGCGCGCGCGAACTTGATGTAGTCCATGGGCAGCGCTTCGCGCGTGGCGGCGCGCGTCACGCGGATGATCATCGCGCACTTGGCGAACGCGATCGTGGCCGCTGGCAATGCCAGGCTCAACCAGCCGTTAAGCGTCAGCACGCTGAGCTCCAGCGAACCGATGTGCACGGTTTTGCCGCGCCCGCCGGCCGGCACCCAGCCAAGCATCACGGCGAACACCATGATCAGCATCAGGCCGACCCAGAAGTTGGGCAGCGAAAACCCCAGCACGGAACCCGTCATGATGGCGCGCGAACCGGGCGCTTGCGGCTTCAAACCTGCCAGGATGCCGAGCGGCACGCCGATCAGCACCGACAGCAGCATGGCCACACAGGCCAGCTCGACGGTGGCCGGCATGCGCTCCAGGATCAGGTGCATGGCGGGCTCACCCGTCAGGAAGCTGTTGCCGAAATCGCCTCGCACCGCCTGGCCCATGAAGATCAGGTATTGCCGCCACAGCGGCAAGTCCAGACCCAACGACGCGCTGATGGCGGCACGTTGCGCTTCGGTGGCTTCGGGGCTGGCCAGCATCGAGACCGGGTCGCCCACCATGTAAATCCCTGCAAAAACCAACGCCGACATGACGAGCATGACGACGATGGTTTGCAGCAGTCTTCTTACGATTGTTGCCAGCACTGGAGACCGCCTGTGTCGCGCATTACTTCTTCAGCGTTGCAAACTGCGCAAGCGTGACCTGATCGGGGCGGCCCTGGTAGCGGATGTCGCCCTTCATGGCCCAAACCGACAGTTCGAAGTGCACCGGCAGCATGGCGTAGTCATCCATGGCGATGTTGCTGGCCTTGGACAGTAGCTCGGCGCGCTTGGCGTCATCCATCGTGGACGACGCTTCCTTCACCAGCTCGTCCATCTTCGGGTTGGAGTAACGGCTGCGGTTGGTGGTGCCCAAGCCGGCTTCCGGATTACGCGTCACTAGCAAGGACGTCAGCGCGTTGGACATCTCGCCGCTGGTCACGGACCAGCCCGCCAGATAGGCCGAGAACGCATAGCTGTCGCGGTTCTTGAAGAACACCGGGGGCGCCATCGCGTCCACGCTGGTCTTCACGCCGATGCGCGTCCACATCGATGCGATGGCCTGCGCCACCTTCGAATCGTTCACGTAGCGGCCCGACGGCGAACCCAGCGTGATCGAGAAGCCATTGGGGTAACCGGCTTCCTTCAACAGCGCCTTCGCCTTTTCCACATCGGCCTTGGGCGCCTTGGAATGCTCTTTGCTGGAACCGAACATGGGGTAGGGCAGCAGGTTGCCGGCCGGCAGCGCCACGCCCCCCATCACGCGTTCCACCAGCGCATCGCGGTTGATGGCCAGGGACAGCGCCTCACGCACGCGCTTGTCCTTCATCGGATTCTTGTCGGTGCCTTGAATGCCCGGCGACGGTTCCGCGTACTGATCCAGCGCCACATACACGACACGTACCGACGGCGTTTCTTCAACGAAGAGCTTCTTGTCGCCCTTCAGCTTGGGCAGGTCATCGGTGGGAGGATCTTCGATCATGTCGACGTCACCGGCCAACAGCGCGGCCACGCGCGCGGCGGCGTTGCTGATCGGGCGATAGACGACGCGGTCCCACTCGGGCTTCTTGCCCCAGTAATTGTCATTGCGCGCCAGCACGAATTCGGCGCCGCGCTTCCATGACACGAATTTGTACGGGCCCGTGCCGATCAAGCCGTCGCCGCTATTCAATTCTGTGGTGGTCTTGCCTTCGGCCGCGGGGCCGGAAGCGGCCTTTTTCGACATGATGGGCAGTTGCGCCAGATTCACCAGCAGGTTCGGCGCGACTTCCTTGGTGGTAATGCGCACGGTCATGGGATCGACCGCTTCGGTCTTCGCCACCGAGCCGAGATATAGCGTGAAGGGCGAGGGGCTGTTGGGCACCTTCGGCACGCGGTCGTACGTGAACACCACGTCTTCCGCCGTGAACGGCGTACCGTCCGAGAACTTCACGTTCGGACGCAGCTTGAACGTCCAGACTTTACCGTCCACCGTCCAAGATTCCGCCAGCGCAGCTTGCGGCTTCAATTGGGCGTCGGTGGCAACGAGCGTGTCGAAGATGGTTTGGGAGATCTGCGTATTCGGCGTCAACGCGTGGTACTGCGGGTCCATCGATGAGGGCTCGGTCTTCAAGGCGATCACCAGATCGCGAGCCATTGCGGAACTGAATGTGCCAAAGGCCAACATCACCGCGGCGGAGCCGCAGGCCAAGACACGCGAAAACCGAGATGCCATCGTGATCTCCCTGAGTTGTTTCGGGTTTTGAACCTCGGGGCCACATTAACCAGCAAACAAGGGGCCGCGCAACAGTTATATTCCCCTATTGTTCTCGCATCCCCCACGCTCAGATATGTCCGCTTACGCCCCCATTGCCGCTATTGCCACCGCCCCCGGAAGAGGCGGCATCGGCGTCGTGCGCGTTTCTGGTGCGGACCTGTCCGAATTGGTGCGGCGCATCTTTCAGCGCGAGCTCACGCCGCGCCACGCGCACTATTTGCCGTTCAAATCCGTGGACGGCGAACTGCTCGACGAAGGCATCGCGCTCTACTTTCGCGCGCCGCATTCCTATACCGGTGAAGACGTGCTGGAACTGCAAGGCCACGGCGGCCCGGCTGTGCTGCGCCGCGTGCTGGAAAGCTGTTTGGCCGCTGGCCGCGACTTGGGCGTGCGCCTGGCCGAACCCGGCGAATTCACACGTCGCGCCTTTCTTAGCGACCGCATGGATCTGGCGCAGGCCGAAGCGGTGGCGGACCTGATCGATGCGTCGTCCGTGGCCGCGGCGCGCGGCGCCATGGCGTCGTTATCGGGCGAATTCTCTGCCCGCGTGAATGATTTATCTGACCGCATCATCCACCTGCGCATGCTGGTGGAAGCGACGCTGGATTTCCCCGAAGAAGAGATCGATTTTCTTGAGAAGTATCAGGCCCGCCCGACGCTGGATGCGCTGACGTCGGACTTGTCCAAACTGATAGCGCAAGCACGCCAAGGTGTGATCTTGCGCGAAGGCCTGCATGTGGTGCTGGCCGGCCAGCCCAACGTGGGAAAGTCCAGCTTGCTTAACGCATTGGCGGGCGACGATATCGCCATCGTCACCCCGATTGCGGGCACAACGCGCGACAAAGTGGTGCAAGAAATTCATATCGACGGCGTGCCGTTGCACATTGTGGACACGGCCGGATTGCGCGAAACCGAAGACACCGTCGAGAGCATCGGCATTGCCCGCACCTGGCAGGAAATCGAACGCGCTGACGTTATTTTGCATCTGCAAGACGCCACCCAGCCCGGCGATGAACTGGACGCCCAGATCACCGCGCGTCTGCCGCCCCGCACTCCGGTGCTTAAGGTTTTCAACAAGGTGGACCTGTTATCCACAGGCTTCACCGCAAGCGCGGGTGAATTGGGCATTTCCGCCAAGCGCGGCGTAGGCCTGGACGCCTTGCGCGCCGAACTGCTGAATATTGCCGGTTGGAACCCCGGCGCAGAATCGCCCTGGCTTGCGCGCGAACGCCACCTGCATGCTTTGCAACAGGCGGCAGAACATCTGGAACTGGCGGGCGAACATGCGGGGCAAGACGACCGCGTGCTGGATCTGTTTGCGGAAGAACTGCGCCTGGCGCACGACAGCTTGTCGAGCATCACGGGCAAATTCACCAGCGACGATCTGCTGGGCGAGATTTTCTCGAGCTTTTGTATTGGGAAATAAAGGTTGAAACACATGAGTCACGCGATAGTGCTCGATGCGTGACGATCATTCGTGGCCTGAATTCAGGTCGGCATTCAGGCCCGGCACTTCGTTCCTTTATCTGAATAATATGAGCCTTTGCTCACATTATATTTTTTCCCGGTTCAGCTCTATTTTCACGCTTATCTAGCGCAGATTTCGCCACCGCGAGTTGCGCGCGCTCGTTGTTCGCCAATGATTTCGCGTACACCGATTCCGGCCGTATGCGATGGGCGATGACGTAACCGGTAATGCAGGCCAGCATCAGCGGCAGCATCACTTCATAGCTCAGCGTCATCTCAAAAATCATCAATATCGACATCAGCGGCGCATACGTGGTTGCGGCCAGTAGCGCGCCCATGCCCACGACGGCATAGCTGGAAATTGCCGACACATCCCCCGCCGGCAACACCGCTTGCAAGCCGCTCGCATACAGCGCACCCAAGGCCGCCCCCACAAACAGCGTCGGCGTGAACACGCCGCCCACCGCGCCGGACCCCACACTTGCGCCCGTGGCCACTATCTTCATCAGCAAGATGGCCGCCACTGCCTGCCACGCCCATTGCGTATGCAGCATGCTATTGACCACGCTGTACCCATTGCCCCAGACCTCGGGGTTAATGACCGACAAGGCGCCGACCACCAGGCCGCCCAACGCCATCCGCAGCCAAAGCGGGAAGGGCATCCGCGAAAACGTGGCGCGCGACAGGTCCAGGAATCGCAGGAATTGGGGCGCGACCAGGCCAGCGGCCACGCCCAGCCCCAGGTAATTGATCACTTCCCATCCCGACACAAACTCAAAGTGCGGCATATGGAACACCGCGTCGTAGTGCAGGATCTGGCGCGTGACGATATTGGCCACCACCGACGACACCACCAGCGGCACCAGCGTGGCGGACGAAATCACGCCAAAAACGATTTCAGAAATAAACAAGGCGCCCGCAATCGGCGCGTTATAGGCGGATGTGATGCCCGCCGTGGCCCCACAGGCGACCAATAAGCGCAGGTGACGGGGCGGAAGCAGCAGGAATCGGCCGGTCAACGATGAAAACATGGCGGCCAGCTGGACCATCGGCCCTTCGCGGCCGATCGACGCGCCGGAGCCGATCGAAAAAATGGACGACAGGCTGCGCGCAAGCGTCTGGCGCAGGCCAATGACGCCGCGGCCAATGGAAATGGCTTCCATATAGTCGGCCGCGCCCCGCTTTGGCAGCCATCGGGCGGCCATTTGCAGGATGAGGCCGGCGATTGCGCCCCCCGCAGCGGGCATCAGGAACCGTTGCCAGGCGTCCAGCCCGCGCGCCAGCGAGACCATGCCGTGCGGGACATCTTCCCCGCCCAGCAACATTTGCGTCCACCCCAGCAGTTCGCGAAACACCACGGTAGCCAGGGCGCCGAACAGCCCCATCAGCGCCGCCGCGCACAGGGTGGCGGGCAGATTATCAGCCACCAAACGGGCTCTTAACCCGTGGGCCACGCCGAATTTCGCCCTGAATTTCCTGAATTTTTTTTCTGTAGCCATGGCCGGATTTTACGGCGGAAGCTGCTCACTTTTTGTTCAGTCCCCTGTCAAGAAAGCGCCTGGGTACCCCCTCGAATGGCCGATTTCCGCAATGCCTCTCGGGCCGTTTTTGACCCCCTGCAAGGGCGAAAAACCGGGTAGGCAAAGGGCGCTTTTTCGGGGTAAAAGTGCCGCTTTCCACCCCATTTCCCATGGCCGACCCTGTGGATAACTCCTAAGTAGCCAGGTTGTGCACATTGTGTGGAGGCAAGTTGAACAAGCCGGGGTTTTTGAGGGGGTCCGAAATGTTGTCCAACTTCAACTTTTTTCCCACACAGAGTTCTTGCACAGGCAAAAACGGCTGCAAGCTGATGAAAAGAATGAGGTTTTCAAGGTTAAGGTAGTTATCCACAGGCCTTATTAATCATTAGTCTTTATATAAAGAGAAATAAAGGAAAAGCCAAACATGCTTTCCCATTCCGCCCAGCCACTCCCCCCCGGACTCCGTCCATGCGCATCCTCCTGATAGAAGACGAAGCCGAACTTGCTCGCTGGCTTTCCAGAAGCCTGGCCAGACATGCGGGCTTTGTTGTCGAATGGGCTGACGACGGATTGGTCGCCGAAAGAAGGTTGGCAATTGAAGAATTCGATGCGGTCATCCTCGATTTGGGACTTCCGGGCATGGATGGCCATGCTTTGCTGGCAAAAATTCGCGCGCGAGACGACCGTACGCCGGTGTTGGTCTTGACTGCGCGCGATTCCTTGGCCGAAAAAATCGGAACCCTGCACCTGGGTGCAGACGATTTCCTGCCAAAACCTTTTGTTGTGGAAGAGTTGGAAGCGCGTTTGATCGCACTGATTCGGCGCAGCCGTGGACGCGAACATCCGCGTTTGGCTCTGGGAAACCTGGTTTTTGAGACGTCAGCGCAAAAATTCACGGTCTCGGGACAGACTTTGCAGTTATCCCCACGTGAACACGCGGTGCTTCGCGTGCTGATTCAAAAAAGTGGCGAACCGATCAACAAGCAGCAGATCCTTGACCGCATCCTCACGGACGATGCAGACATCAACCTGGAAGCCATCGAGGTGCTGGTGCACCGTTTGCGAAAAAAATTGGCCGATTCCGATGTGCAGATCGTGACCATGCGAGGCATGGGCTACTGCCTGGAGACCCTTGTTGACAACTAGAAATCCGGAAAAAGCCGGTTTTTTCGCGCCAAAAAAACGCAATCGCACGCTGAAAACGCAGTTGCTCTGGTGGCTGATTCCAACGCTGGTCTTTGTGATGATGGGCGCCTTGTGGCTGTCGAACCATCAACTGCGCAACCAGGTCGACATTGCCTACGACCGTTCCCTTTCCGGAGCGCTTCGCGCGATCGACCACAACATATCCACAGCCAGCGGTGGATTAGCCATGGAACAGCCTTACCTGATGCTGGAATTTTTCGAGCTGACGGCCAATGGCAGCGTGTTCTACCGCGTCGCCACCGAGGACGGGCTGGCAGAAATCGGGCATCCGGACCTGCCCATGCCCGACCAACCCCTGGTATCTGGCGAACCGCGTTTTTTTTACGCGACGTATCAGGGGACGCCCGTCAGGGTTGCGGCGCTGGCGCGGCCGATGGACCCGCCGCTGTACGCGAACAAAGGGGGACGGGTAATCGTCCAGGTCGCAGAGGGGCTGGAGAGCCGCCAGGCGTTCTTGCATCAGGTGCTGCTGCGCTCGGTTGAGCGGGACCTGGCCGTGATCCTGATCAGCGTTCTGGTGATCGTCCTGGGGGTTTTCATGGCCTTGCGCCCCCTTGTCAGACTCCGGCAGGAGGTAGAAGGGCGTTCTGGAGACGATTTAAGCCCCGTGAGCGCGTCCGAGATGCCTGGGGAGGTCCTGCCCCTGGTTGCGGCCGTAAACCTCCACATGGCCCGTTTTGCGGCTCAGGCAAGGGTGCAGAGTCAGTTCCTGGATGACGCCTCGCACCAATTGCGCACGCCGTTATCCGTGTTGCGGACCCAAACCGCCTACGCCTTGCGCGAAACAGACCCCCAGGAGGTCCGTACAGCCCTTCTGGCGATGCAAGAGGGGTTGGACAGGGCCGTACGCACCACCAACCAAATGCTCGCTCTGGCGCGCGCTAAGGACGCTTCCGTGGCCGAAGGCGGTTTCACCCCGGAACCGGTGGACCTGGTCGAGCTGGCCGATGCCGTGATCCGCAGCCTGCTTCCGGCGGCTCGCGCCCGGCAACTGGACATCGGCCTGGAGGCTTGTCTGCGCCCGATTCGGGTCAGCGGCGCCGAATGGCTGCTGCGCGAAGCGGTCACTAACCTGGTCGACAACGCCATCCGCTACGCCTCGCCGGGCGGCGAGGTCACGGTGACCGTACAGGCCGAACAGGGGTTTGCCCGCCTGATCGTCGAAGACGACGGCCCCGGCATGTCCGCCGAAGACATCGCCCGCGCCTGTGTGCGGTTTCGCCGGGGAGCAGCCGGCAAGAACAAGGCGGGGGCTGGGCTCGGCCTGGCCATTGTGGGCACCATCGCCGGGATTCTGGGCGCCAGGCTGGTCCTGGAGAACCGGGCCCCGCAGCCGGGATTGCGAGCGGCRTTGGTGTTTTCCCTGGAACCGGCCCCGGATGCTGCGCCGCGTCACGAAAACGGCCGTTTTTGAAAGGATTTGGAAAGCTTCGGTTTTGTACGGTAGCGTCCGCTGGGTCCGATCTGGCATCACCGCAGGTCGGCGCATCCAGCCATACCAAGACCTATAAAACACGGAGACGCAAGAATGCAGACCAGCCTGAAGCTGCGCCTGGCCGCCTTGGCGGCGCTTGGCGCGATGACCTTGTCCCAGGGCGCCGCCCAGGCCGCCGACGAGCCGCGCCGCCCCGAGTGCATCGCCCCCGCGCAGCCGGGCGGCGGTTTCGACCTGACCTGCCGTCTGGCCACTGAAGGCTTGAAGCAGAGCGGGGCGCTCAAGAGCACGATGCGCATCGTCTACATGCCGGGCGGCATCGGCGCCGTGGCCTACAACAACATCGTGGCGCAGCACCCCAACGAACCCGGCACCATCGTCGCGTTCTCGGGCGGTTCGCTGCTGAATCTGGCCCAGGGCAAGTTCGGCAAGTACAACGTCGACGACGTGCGCTGGCTGGCCGCGATCGGCACCGACTACGGCGTGGCGGTCGTGCGCAATGATTCCCCGTACACCGATTTGAAGAGCCTGATGGACGCCTTCAAGCAGGACCCCACCAAGATCGTGCTGGGCGCGGGCGGCACCGTAGGCAGCCAGGACTGGATGAAGGCCGCGCTGACCGCCAAGGCCGCGGGGGTGGATTTCAAGAAAATGCGCTTCGTGGCGTTTGAAGGCGGCGGCGAAGCCGTGACTGCCCTGCGCGGCGGCCACATCCAGGCCTACATGGGGGATGCGGCCGAAGCGTTCACCATGCTGGAAGGCGGCGCTCCCATCCGCGTGCTGGCCGTCTTCAACGACCAGCGCCTGCCGGGCAAGCTGAGCACGGTGCCCACGGCCAAGGAGCAGGGCTACGACATCGTCTGGCCCATCATCCGCGGCTTCTACGTGGGGCCGAAGGTGTCGGACAACGACTACCAGTTTTGGGTCAAGGCTTTCAACCAGGCCACGGCATCGCCCGAATTCGACAAGCTGCGCCAGCAACAGGGTCTGTTCCCGTTCAACAAGACGGGGCCTGACCTGGACGCCTACGTGAAGAACCAGGTCAAGGTCTACGCCGAACTGGCTGACTCGTTTGGCTTGATCAAGAAGTAGGCCAGAAGAGGCTGACCGAAAGGCCGCTTCACTCCCATCCGATCGCGCATCCGCGCCGCCCACGTCTTGGGCGGCGTTGGGGGCGGCTGCGCCGCGCGATCCCCACAACAACGGAAAGTGGATCATGAACGATCGAATCCTGGGCATCGGCGCGTTGGCGCTGGCGGCCTTCATGACAGCAGCGGGGTGGGGCATTGAAGCGCCCTTCGCGTACGAACCGGTAGGCCCGCGCGCCTTCCCCTTGCTGCTGGCCGGCATCATCGGCCTGTGCGGCTTGTGGCTGGTCTGCAAGGGCGGCCATTCGGTCGAAGCCAATCCGCCCGGCGCCAACGGCCGCATTGCGCTGATGATGGCGTTCACCGTGGGCTATGCCTTCTTGTTCCAGTGGCTGGGCTTTGTTGTTGCGACCTCGTTGATGACGGTGTTTGTCGGCCGCTTGTTCGGGGGCGGCTGGGTCAAGTGCGCCATCGGCGGCGTCGTCATGAGCCTTTTCTTTTTCGTGTTGTTCGACAAGGTGCTGGACGTGGTCTTGCCCGGCGGACTGCTGGAGACCCTGATATGAGCGGCATTCTTGATCATCTGGCGATTGGCTTTGGCGTCGCCTTCTCGCTGACCAACATTCTGGTGGCCATGATCGGTTCGTCCATCGGCACCATGGTCGGCGTGTTGCCGGGCCTGGGGCCGGTAAACGGCGTGGCGATGCTGATTCCGATCGCGTTCGCGATGAACCTGCCGCCCGAAACCGCGCTGATCCTGCTGGCGGCGGTGTATGTGGGCGCCGAGTACGGCGGCCGCATCACGGCCATTTTGCTGAACGTGCCGGGCGAGGCCAGCGCCATCATGACCACGCTGGATGGCTATCCGCTGGCGCGCCAAGGCTTGGCCAATGTGGCGTTGTCGCTGTCGGCATGGTCAGCCTTTTTTGGTGCCATCGTTTCCGTGGTTGGCATCATTCTGCTTGCGCCGATGTTGGCGAAATGGGCGTTGGCGTTTGGCCCTGCCGAGTACTTCGTGCTGATGATTTTCGCGTTCTGCTGCCTGACGAGTTTGCTGGGCAAGCAGCCGGTAAAAGGCGTGTTGGCGGCCATGATCGGGTTGTCGATTTCAGTGGTTGGCGTGGACGCGAATTCCGGCGTATACCGCTATACCTTCGAGTCTGTACACCTGGCCGACGGCATCGATTTTGTCGTTGTCGTGATTGCGCTGTTTGCGGTCAGCGAGATGCTGGAGATGCTGGAAAAAGTGATGGCCGGTCATAGCGTCGAGGTCAAACCCAGTGGCCGAAAACTCTTCAATTTGAAAGAGCTGGCGTTCACGTGGTGGAGCGTGGTGCGCAGCGCCTTGGTGGGCTTTGGCGTCGGCGTGTTGCCGGGGGCGGGCGCAAGCGTGGCGGCCGCCGTCGCGTACTCGCAGGAAAAGCGCATCATCGAAGCGAAAGACCCCGAGGCCAAATTCGGCAAGGGCGATATGCGCGGCCTGGTGGCGCCCGAGGCTGCGGCTACGGCATCGGCGATTGGCTCGTTCGTCCCCATGCTGACGCTGGGCGTGCCGGGTTCGGGCACGACGGCCGTCATGATGGGCGCGCTGACGCTCTACAACATCACGCCGGGTCCGGTGCTGTTTGAAACCAAGCCCGAACTGGTGTGGGGCTTGATCGCGTCGCTGTTTGTCGCCAACGTGTTGCTGTTCATCATGAACGTGCCGCTGGTGCGCTTCTTCTCGAAGGTGCTGTCGGTGCCGGGCTGGCTGATGGTGCCAGGCATTCTGTGCATCAGCTATATCGGCGTGTATGCCATCAACGCCGGCACGTTTGATCTGTTGCTGGTGGCGGGCATCGGCGCGTTGGGCTACTTCCTGCGCAAGTTCGGCGTGCCGATGGCGCCGCTGGTGCTGGGCGTGGTGCTGGGCAACATGATGGAGCAGAACCTGCGCCGCGCCTTGTCGATGACGGATGGCGACGTGGGCGTGCTGTTTGCTAGCCCTGTGTCGATGGGCTTGTGGGCGGCGGCAGCGGCGGTAGTCGTGGTGCCGCAGGTGATGCGCAGGATTCGCAAGTCCAGGAAGCTTGCGGCTGGCGCGGTGTGATCGCGTATAGATAGGCGGAAAAAAGACAAGGGGCGCTTGCGGCGCCCCTTGTTCATTTATTCATTAAATTTGTTCTGTTCATTTGCGCTTTTTATTTTCGGTTTTCATTTGCGCTTTTCAGTTATGAATATGAGTATTTACTCATATTCATATTTTTGGCTTACACCTGCGCCAATCGCTCCAGCGCCGCGTCCAGCGTTGCATCCTTCTTTGCGAAGCAGAAGCGCACGATCCGATGGTTGGATTCTGCAGCGTCAGGATGACGATAAAAGGCAGAAACGGGAATTACCGTCACGCCATGATTCACCGTCAGGTCGCGTGCAAAGTCGGCTTCGTTCTGTTTGGAAATCTGGCTGTAGTCGGCCAGCAGGAAGAAGGTGCCGGGGCTGGGCAGCGGGCGGAAGCGCGTCTTGGCCAGGCCTTGCGACAGGCGGTCGCGTTTGGCTTGGTAGAAGGCGGGCAAGTCCAGGTAGGGCTTGGGATCGCGCATGAATTCCGCCAAGGCGAATTGCATCGGCGAGGGCACCGTGAACACCATGAACTGGTGCACCTTGCGCAGCTCGGCGCTCAGTTGTCGCGGTGCGCAGCAATAGCCGATCTTCCAGCCGGTCGTGTGGTACGTCTTGCCGAATGACGAAATGACAAACGCGTGTTCGGCCAGCAGCGGACGGCGCGCAACGCTGGCATGCGGCTTGCCGTCGAACACGATGTGCTCATAGACCTCATCTGACACCAGCAGCACGCCGGTATCACGCACGATGGCTTCCAGCGCATCCAGATCGCTGTCGTCCAGCACGGCCCCGGTGGGGTTGTGCGGGAAGTTCAACATCAAGAGGCGCGTCTTGGACGTGATGGCGTCGCGCACACGCTGCCAATCGATGCGGTAGTAGGGGTCGGCCTCGGTGGGGGCGCGCAACGGCACCGGCACCGCTGTGCCGCCCGCCAGGCGGATGGCCGGCAGGTAAGAGTCGTAGCAGGGTTCGATGACGACCACTTCGTCGCCGCTGTTCACGGCGGCCAGCACGGTGGCCATCAGCGCTTCGGTAGCGCCGCTGGTGACGGTGATCTCGGTTTCCGGGTCGTAGGCGTGGCCATAGAGTTCGCGCGTCTTGGCGGCGATGGCTTCGCGCAAGGGCGCAACGCCGGGCATGTACGGGTACTGGTTATGGCCGTTGGCCATGGCCTGGGTCACGAGTGCGCACAACGCGGGGTCGGGGTCGAAGTCCGGAAAGCCCTGGCCCAGGTTGATGGCCTTGTGTTCGATGGCCAGGCGGCTCATCACGGTGAAGATGGTGGTGCCGACGTCGGGAAGTTTGGATCGGATCATGGTGGATGCGAAGGTGAACGCTGGTAGGCAGAGAAATTTTTCGTAAGTATCCCACTAACTCATAATTCGTTTTTCGTATTAGCTATGCACGTGGAAGGAATCGTGGGTCAGAACATGTTGTTAAGGGTGCTGGGCGGTTTGACGATTGCGCTGGCCGGGGCGTGGTTCGCGGTATGGGCGCATCTGCCCTTGCCCTGGATGCTGGGAGCCTTGCTGGTGACCGCAGCGACGCGTATTGCGGGTTTGGGGACGGTCTGCCCGCGCCCGGCGCGCAACGGCGGGCAATGGGTTATCGGGACGTCGCTGGGGCTGTATTTCACGCCGCAGGTAGTCGGGCATATCGGCACCAATGCCGGGCCCATCGTTGTGGGCATGCTGTTCGCATTGGCGCTGGCGTTCTTGGGCACGGCCATGCTGCGCCGTTATACAGATGCGGACTTCAAGACCGCATGGTTCTCGTCTGCGATTGGCGGCGCCAGTGAAATGGCCAGCCTGGCGGAACGGCACGGTGCGCGCATTGATCGTGTGGCGACGGCGCACAGCGTGCGCGTGTTGCTGGTGGTGGTGACGGTGCCGTTCATTTTTCAATGGTGGGGCGTGGCGGGGCTGGACCCGACGGTGCCAGGGCCGAAGACGGTGGATGGCGCAGGCCTTGCCGCGCTGGTGGCGCTGACGTGCATGGGCGGCGTGATTTTCATGAAGCTGCGGTTGCCGAATCCGTGGGTGCTGGGGCCGATGCTCGTGGCGATGATTCTGACGGTGTCGGGCATCGAGCTATCGGCCTTGCCGGACGTCGTGCCGAAGGTGGGGCAGCTCTTCATCGGCTGGTCGCTGGGCGATCGTTACCGCCCCGATTTCTTCCGCGCTGCGCCGCGATTTATTGCGGTGGTTGCGGCGTTTACGATCAGTGCGCTGGCCTTGGCGTTCGGGCTGGGGGCGTTGCTGTCGTATTGGTCGGCAGCGCCTGTTCCGACGCTGATTCTAGGCACCACACCGGGCGGCATCGCCGAGATGGCAATCACCGCCAAAGTGCTGCAATTGGGCGTCCCGGTGGTCACCGCATTCCACGTGACGCGCATGGTTTTCGTGGTGATTGTGACGGGTCCGATTTATGCGTTTTTGGCGCGCCGGCAGATGAATTCCGCCTAGCGGTACTTCAGTGCGAGTCTGAAAAAAGAGACATTGGGGTAAACAACAATATGAGCCGGTAATGCCGGATGAGTATGCTGATTCCGCAGTTGATTCAAGCAGCGCGCGGACTCGTTCTGTTGCTCGGCGACGAGCGGGAACGCAGCAGCAACGCAAGGTACTTCTACCGATCGTTCAGTTCTCACGGCGTCCTTGATTCATTGCATTTCGACTTAATTACAGGACGCTAGAGAAAATGGCTCAGAAGGGCAAAGTTAAGTGGTTCAACGCTGACAAGGGTTTCGGTTTCATTACTMCGGATGTTGGCGGGACCGACGTTTTCGCACACTTTTCCGCCATCCAGGGCCGCGGCTATCGCAGCCTGAACGAAGGCCAGGAAGTCGAATTCGAAGTTAAGGATGGTCCGAAAGGACCTCAAGCGGCCGAAATTCGCCCGCTCTAAATCGGGAAATCCCAATTTCCCGTCCGCCAGGTCCGACCTGGCTACAACGCCCCAAGACTTCCGAGTCTGGGGCGTTGTTTCATTTAAGACGCCACTTTGCGCGCGCCATCCATCTCTGAATCCCAGCCGTAGTTAGTGTTCACTAACTTATCCTCTACCCTTGGATAAGTCTGTGGATAATTATTTTTGGGCATCAAGATTTTTGTGCTCATAAATGAAGCAAAGGCATTCCCTGGCCTTGGGTTTTGCACAGAAAAACAGTTTTTCCAAACTTGCTTTTGAACGCGCCGCAATGGCGCCGGCGCTCCCTGCCTTACGCGTCTTGCTCAACGTGAAACACGGCCTTTCCCTAGGGAAAACGGGTGTTTAGCGGGGTTTTCCACATTGTTATCAGTCGCGCCAGGCGCATTAAGAGATGACTTTCTGGATCACGCCACAGCCCGTTTTTGAGTTTGCGGGGACGGTTGTTCACAAAGATATCCCCATCCCGGTTATGCACAGAATTTGCCGATTTGAGACCGAAATGAAGGTGCGCAGCCTGTGGATAGAAATGGGGATAGCGCTGCGTTTCCCGGTCAAAACTTCGGGCTTCTTACCGATAAGCTGGCGATGATGACTGCGGGATTACCGCTTTGAGACTTCCGAACGGACGTCGCGATCGAGACTTGGAAAATGCGCTGTGAAAACAGACAAGCAGGTTTTCCACAGGGATTCACATGAAACCGTGCGCCTCCGCCAAATGGATGATGGCGGACCGGCAACGCCTCAAGCAAGATAGTTGTGTTGCTTGGGGAAAAGCGGGATGGGGATAATCGCCGCAGATTTCGCGTAGTACGCGTGTGGATAATCCGCGAGTGTGAAATTTAGCCGCAATTTGACTGAGGCATATCCCAAGAGTTCCCGCCTGATTTTCGATGGTTTATTGGCGAGCCGGTTGCGCCGTTGAACCCGTCAATTGGGTCGATAGCCGAATCTTATCCACAAAGTTTTCCACGGTTATTTTGTTCGCGAACCGGGGCCGTAAGAGGCTACTTTTGATGGGTTATTCGTCGTTCCTCAATAGGCATGAAAATCGCAATGTCCCTATGAAACGCGTTGGCGTTTTGTTCGAATTTTAGTTTTTGGGGAATCAGCTTCGCATGTGCCGATCTATCATTTCCCAGTGCCTTTCGGCGCGCGAATTTTCGAGTTATCCCCAAAGTTGTTCATCGTGAAAATGAACTTTGGTTGACCCATGCGCGAACGCGTTCTGTTGATAACTCCACAGCCGATGATGGGGCGAAGTTTTTGAATTTTCGGCTGCAAAGAGATATCCACCGCAGGTTGTGAATTAACTCTGAGTCGTCAGCCAGAGCGAATTCACACCGGCTTCGCCCAGCCCTCCCAGCATTCTTAGAAATTTTCCGGATGCGGTTTCTGCGATGATCCGGGTTTGTATTTCTTGAATCGCGTTTTTGATTGCGTGATGTGTTTCACGTGAAACGCAAAAGAGCGATATTTTTGGCAAGGGGTAGGGTAGGGTCAAAAATATCTCTTTTTTTCTCTCTCCCAGGCCCATCTTGGGAAGAATGCGCGCTTAGGCGAAATCGTCGCCGTCCCCAAATTTAGTCTGTTTCACGTGGAACAACGCCGACTAAATGATCGTGAAATTTCATGGTTGGGTGGTCGCCGGCTGGTTCCACGTGAAACACATCCGAGGGTTTTCGAAAAATTTGGTGGGTCATGGCCCCTAAAAGCAAAAGGGTGGATGTTTCACGTGGAACACTTCTTTGACGGGTTATGCGCGGGTGATGTTTCACGTGGAACATTGAGTGGTCAAAAACGGTTGGGGCAGTTCAAGAGTGTTGCACTCGCCGTCCCCGATGTTTCACGTGGAACCTTCCCCAAAAGATCGACCAGCCCTATGACCGTTGGCAGCACCTCATGCCATGCTGGTTACCGCACGGACTGTTTCGCGTCGCTGGTTTGGCATCGGGGCAGGGTGGATCTTCATGTTCCACGTGGAACATGACGCAACGCGAATACTAGGAGTGGGGTCAGCGTGGTTGTTTCTCCTCGATGTTTCACGTGGAACATCGAGGAGAAGCTTGAGTGAAGCCGAGTATGTGTACATCCTGCGGCGTTCTTTCACCTGTCCAATGTTCCACGTGAAACATCGTTGGACCTACCCCGCTAGTTGAACCGGTGCGCGGAGCGACGCCCAGCCACATGTTTCACGTGGAACATCCATTTAGAAACAGAGGCAGATGCCGACATATTTACTGGCCGGCCGGGCTGATTCGTTGCCAATTGCCTACGGCAGGGTTGTACCCATCCCGCCCAATATCAAGCCCGGCGATGTTTCACGTGAAACATGCAACCCCTGCCTCTATAATGAGCACCGAACGCCTTCTTATCTTTCCTCCCCATCATGGACTATCCCCGCGAATTCGATGTCATCGTCGTCGGTGGCGGCCACGCCGGCACTGAAGCCGCCCTGGCTGCTGCCCGCGCTGGCGCCCAGACGCTGCTGTTGACGCACAACATCGAAACCCTAGGCCAAATGTCTTGCAATCCCTCCATCGGCGGGATCGGCAAGGGCCACCTTGTCAAAGAAGTCGACGCCCTGGGTGGCGCGATGGCTTTGGCAACGGACGAAGCGGGGATTCAATTCCGCATTCTTAACGGATCGAAAGGCCCGGCCGTCCGCGCGACTCGCGCCCAGGCCGACCGAGTGCTGTACCGTCAGGCGATCCGTGGCCGTCTCGAGAATCAGCCCAATCTGTGGTTGTTCCAGCAGGCGGTTGAAGACTTGATGGTGGAGGGCGACCGCGTTGTCGGTGCCGTGACCCAGGTGGGCCTGAAGTTTCGGGCCAAGACGGTGGTGCTGACCGCCGGCACATTCCTGAACGGGTTGATTCACGTGGGCCTGCAGAATTATTCCGGCGGCCGCGCGGGCGACCCCCCTGCGATTTCGCTGGGCCAGCGCCTGAAGGAACTGAAGCTTCCGCAAGGCCGCCTGAAGACGGGCACGCCCCCGCGCATCGACGGCCGCTCGATCAACTACAGCATTCTGGAAGAGCAGCCGGGTGACCTGGACCCGATCCCTGTGTTCTCGTACATGGGCAATGTGGCTATGCATCCGCGACAGCTGCCGTGCTGGATCACCCACACCAACGCCCGCACGCACGACATCATCCGCGGCGGCCTGGACCGCTCGCCGATGTACAGCGGCGTGATCGAAGGAGTGGGCCCGCGTTACTGCCCGTCCATCGAAGACAAGATCCATCGCTTTGCCGACAAGGAATCGCACCAGGTCTTCCTGGAGCCCGAAGGTTTGGATACGCACGAGGTGTATCCAAACGGCGTGTCGACGAGCTTGCCGTTCGATGTGCAGCTGGATTTGATCCATTCCCTGCGTGGCCTGGAAAATGCGCACATCATGCGCCCCGGCTACGCCATCGAATATGACTACTTTGATCCACGTGGATTGAAGAGCACGCTGGAAACCAAGGCGATCAGCGGGCTGTTCTTCGCCGGCCAGATCAACGGCACCACCGGTTACGAAGAAGCGGCGGCCCAAGGGCTGCTGGCGGGCATCAACGCCGCGCTGTTGTCGCTGGGCCGCGACCAATGGACGCCGCGCCGCGATGAAGCCTATTTGGGCGTACTGGTGGACGACCTGGTGACGCGTGGCGTGACCGAGCCGTACCGCATGTTTACCTCGCGTGCCGAATACCGCCTGAGCCTGCGTGAAGACAACGCCGATCTGCGCTTGACCGAAATCGGCCGCCAGCTGGGCATCGTCGACGACGCGCGCTGGGATGCTTTCAATCGCAAGCGCGACGCGGTGGCTGCGGAAGTTGAACGGTTGAAATCCTCGTGGGTGAATCCGCGCGTGATGCCGCCTGAGATCGCGGAACCCTTGCTGGGCAAGTCGATTGAACGTGAGTACTCACTAGCTGATCTGCTGAAACGCCCGAATGTTTCATATGAAGCGTTGATGGCGGTGCAGAACGCCGACGGTTCGCTGCTGGCCGGCCCCGGTGTGGTTGCGGATGACGTCTTGGCCGAACAGGTCGAGATCCAGCTGAAGTACGCCGGCTACATCGCGCGCCAGCAGGAAGAAGTCCAGAAGCAGATTTCGCACGAACAGCAGCCCATCCCGGCCGACGTGGATTACGACGCCGTGACGAGCCTGTCGTTCGAAGTGCGCCAGAAGCTGAAGACGCATCGTCCGGAAACGGTGGGCCAAGCCGCTCGCATATCCGGCGTGACTCCCGCTGCAATCTCGTTGTTGCTCATCCACCTGAAGCGCCTGCATTACGGCTCGCGCAAGCAAGCCGCATGACCGCCTATACCGATCAGGCCGGCGCTGACATGGCCGGCCGCCTCTCTCGCGCATGCGAGCAGCTGGGGCTGCGCGCTGACGCCGCCGCACAAGCCAAGCTGCTGAACTATCTGTCGCAGATGCAGCGCTGGAACCGCACGTACAACCTCACCGCCATCCGCGATCCGCAGCAGATGCTGATTCAGCACTTGTTCGACAGCCTGGCCGCCGTCGGGCCGTTCAGCGACGCGCTGGGCGCCGATCTCGACGCGGCCAAGGTCTACGACGTGGGATCGGGTGGTGGACTGCCTGGCGTCGTTCTCGCCATCATGCGGCCCACGTGGTCCGTGACCTGCATCGACGCCGTTGAAAAGAAAACCGCATTCGTGCGCCAGATGAGCGGCGCACTGACGCTGCCTAACCTGCAAGCGCGCCATGCACGCATTGAAACGCTGGACCCGGCCGAGTGCGACATCGTGACCTCGCGGGCCTTCGCATCCCTGGATGATTTTGCGCAGCTTGCGGGTCGCCACGTGCGCAACGATGGTACCCTCGTCGCCATGAAGGGCAAGGTCCCCGAAGAAGAAATTCAGGCATTGCATGCGCGCGGGGAATGGCAAGTCGACCATATTCAGCCGCTCCAGGTGCCGGAGCTGCAAGCAGAGCGCTGTCTGATCTGGATGCGCCGCAACGAAGAACGCAGCGAAGGACGCAGTCAAGGAACCCTATGAAGAACTTACCCCCCAGCACAACCGCCCGCGTCTTCTGCATTGCCAACCAGAAGGGCGGTGTGGGCAAGACGACGACCGCCATCAATTTGGCGGCGGGTCTTGCCACGCACAATCAGCGCGTGCTGCTGGTGGACCTGGACCCACAAGGCAACGCCACGATGGGCAGCGGCATCGACAAGAATGCGCTGGAGTCGAACCTGTACCAAGTGCTGATCGGCGAGGCCACGATTGAGCAGGCCCGCGTGAAGTCGGAATCCGGCGGCTACGACGTGCTGCCCGCCAACCGCGAGCTGTCCGGCGCCGAGATTGACCTGGTGCAGATGGAAGAGCGCGAGCGCCAATTGAAGTCCGCGCTGGACACCGTCGCCACCCAATACGATTTCGTGCTGATCGATTGCCCGCCGACTTTGTCCCTGCTGACCCTGAATGGTCTGGCCGCCGCCCACGGCGTCATCATCCCGATGCAGTGCGAGTACTTCGCGCTGGAAGGCTTGTCTGACCTGGTCAACACCATCAAGCGGGTTCACCGCAACATCAACGACGACCTGCGTGTCATCGGATTGTTGCGTGTGATGTTCGATCCGCGCATGACGCTGCAACAGCAAGTGTCGGCGCAGCTTGAAGCGCACTTTGGCGACAAGGTCTTCAAGACCGTCGTGCCGCGCAACGTGCGTCTGGCTGAAGCACCCAGTTACGGCATGCCGGGTGTGGTGTATGACCGCGCGTCACGCGGCGCGCAAGCCTACATCTCGTTCGGCGCTGAAATGATCGAACGCGTCAGAAAGGACTTGAAGTAAGCCGTACCCATGTCCGTTGCCGCGCTCTTTTCTCCGACTGCATCGCAAGCCTCACACACGCCGCCCGCCGACGTGCGCGACAGCTTGCGCGTGCGTCTTGAAGAGGCCGCACTGAACGCCACGGCGGTCGGCGCGCAGCTGCTCTATGATGGCTGGCTGGTGCGCTTCTCGCGTGCGGAAGCCAAGCGGGTGCGCAGCGTGAACGTGCTGGGGTTATCCACACGTCCGCTGGACGAGCGGCTGGCGTATTGTTCTTCGTTGTATGCGCGCCATGGCTTGCCCATGGTGCTGCGCATTACCTCCATCGGCCCCGATTTTTCCCTGGACGCCGAGCTGGAGTCCCGCGGCTATACCTTCACCGGTGAGACCCGAGTCATGAGCATGTCGCTCGCCCCCAGGCCTGGCGTCCGGGGCGGCCTGTTTTTCAGGAATGTCGACACCGGCCGCTTCGCGCAAGTGGTCGGGGCAATGCGCGGCTCGGCGCCCGAACATATCGGTGAACATCAAGCGCGTCTGCAAGGGCTGGCTGTGGATAAGCAGCCGGTGCTGGTTTTTGACGCGCACGAGCAGTGCGTTGCCGCGGGCTTGGCCGTCCGCGATGGCGACTTGCTTGGTCTGTTCGACATCGTCACCGATCCGGGGCAACGGCGTAAAGGCTACGCCGACGCCCTGGTAGATCATCTATTGACCGAAGGCGCCGCCGGCGGCGCCACGACCGCGTACCTGCAGGTCGAGCCGGAGAATACCGCCGCGCGGGCCTTGTATGGCCGCTACGGTTTCAAAGACTGTTACGCGTATTGGTACCGTCTGCCCGCCGAGCAGACGGACGCCTGAGCCTGGCTCGGGATACAAAAACAGAAGGAAAGAGGATTTAACTATGGCCACCAAGAAACCCAAGGGATTGGGTCGCGGACTGGACGCCTTGCTTGGCGCGGACGCGCCTGCGATCGACAACATCGGCAAGGCCGTCGCGGCCAAGCCCGAGGGTCCGCCATCCACCTTGCCCATCTCGAAGATGCGCGCCGGCAAGTATCAGCCGCGCACGCGCATGGACGAGGGCGCCCTGGGTGAGCTGGCCGAATCGATCCGCACACAAGGCATCATGCAACCCATTCTTGTGCGCGCACTGGGCGAGACCGCGCCCGGCCATTACGAGATCATCGCAGGCGAACGCCGCTACCGCGCCGCGCAGATTGCCGGCTTGAAGGAAGTGCCGGTGCTTGTGCGTGAAGTGGCCGACGAGAACGCGGCCGTCATGGCGCTGATTGAAAACATCCAGCGCGAAGATCTGAATCCGCTGGAAGAGGCGCACGGCGTGCGCCGCCTGCTGGACGAATTCGGCCTGACACACGAGCAGGCCGCGCAAGCGATCGGCCGTTCGCGGTCCGCCACCAGCAATCTGCTGCGTCTGTTGAACCTGGCCGCGCCCGTGCAAACGATGCTGCTGGCGGGCGACGTCGACATGGGCCATGCCCGCGCGCTGTTGGCCGTGGACGCGGCCACGCAGATCCAGCTGGCCAACCAGATCATCGCGCGCCGTCTGTCGGTGCGGGAAGCGGAAAAGCTGGTTGCGAAGACCGCCAAGGACACGGAGTCCGCGGCATCCCCGCGCAAAAAGACCAATGGCGTATCGCGTGATCTGACGCGTCTGGAAGAAGCCTTGTCCGATCACCTGGGCACGCGTGTCGCCCTGAAGGTGGGCGCTAAAGAGAAAGGGCAGATCGTCATCGACTTCCATGGGTGGGAACACCTGAACTCGCTGCTGGAACGCCAAGGCTTGTCCGGAGTCGTGGATGCTTGAGCAAGCCTTGCCGGTGATCGCCGTGCTGGCCACGGGCGGCACCATTGCGGGCGCCCAGGCCGACGCCACGTCTGCCGGCTACAAGGCAGGATCGTTCTCGGTGAACGACTTGCTGGCCGCTGTGCCGCAGTTGTCCGGCATTGCCGAGATTCGCGCTGAACAGGTCGCGAATGTGGGCAGCCAGAACATGACGCACGCCGTGTGGAGTGCGCTGGCCGAACGCGTGAACACCCTGTGCCAGGACGCTTCGGTGGCCGGCATTGTCATCACGCACGGCACCGATACGCTTGAAGAAACCGCGTACTTCCTGAGCCTGGTTATCCAGCACGACAAGCCTGTTGTGCTGGTGGGCGCCATGCGTCCCGCCACGGCGTTGGGCGCGGAAGGCCCGGCCAACTTGTATAACGCGGTGGCGCTTGCCCGTCACCCCGACGCGCGCGGCCGTGGGCCGCTTGTCGTCATGAATGAAGACGTGCACTACGCCCGCGAAATCCAGAAGATCGCCAGCGCAGGCCTGTGCGCGTTTGCGTCGCCCAATCGTGGCCGCGCAGGCGTCATGCATGGCGGCGCGCCGTGCTTCTATTCACGCAACACCACTACGCACACGATACAAAGCGAGTTTTCACTCGCATTGCTGGAAAGGGCGGGCTGGCCGCGCGTAGACATCGTCTACGCCCATGCCAACCTGCAAGCCGATTTGATCGAATTCCTGACCGATAGCGTGGATGGCATCGTGCTGGCCGGCGTGGGCGATGGCAACGCCACCGATCTGGCCATTGACGCATTGAGCCGTGCGGCAGATCGCGGCGTGGCCGTGGTGCGGTCCAGCCGCACCGGCAGCGGCTTCGTGGCGCGCGATGTTGAGCTGGACGACGGCAGCCTGGGCTTTATCGCGGCGCGTGACCTGAATCCGCAAAAGGCGCGCATCCTGCTGATGCTGGCCCTGTCCGTCACGCGCGACGCCGCCGCCATGCAAGCGGTGTTCGACCGCTACTGAGCGTCGCCTTGTTGCGCCAGCCCCAGGTTGGTCCGCAGCATGTCATAGACCTGCCGCGTCAGCGGATTGATCAGATCACGTCTTATCCACAGGAAGTAGGTGACGTCCGGCAAGGGCGGCAGCCCTTCCTTTTCTCCCAGCACGCGCATCTCGGGCCCCAGTAGTTCCACGCTGCGGGCCGTCACGCCCAGACCGGCGCGCAACGCCGCTTTGATCCCCACCAGGTTCGGCGCCACATAGTTGGTGTGCCAGCGCACCCGCGCCTGCTCCAGCGCATTCAAGGCCAGCCGGCGAAAGATGCTGGGCTCATCGGCCAGCACCAGCGGCACGGGCGCGTGCACGTCATGCACATAGTCGGCAGACGCCAACCACACCGTGGGTGACGTGCGTAGCGCCACGCCTTCGAAGTCCTGATCAAAACGCGTGGAGATGGTGAGGTCGATTTCGCCCGCACGCAGGGCATCCATCAGGAAGGGGCTGCGATCCACGCGAATCTCGAGCTTCACACGTGGCGCTGACCGAGCGATGTGCGTCAGCAGCGTGGGCAAGATGGTGTCCGCCACGTCCAACGGCGCGCCCAGCCGCAAATCCCCTTCCAGCGGACCGTCCTGCAAGGCGCGCAGCGCTTCATCGTTGATGGCGAGCATGTGGCGCGCATATTCCACCAGCCGGCGTCCATGCGATGACAGCACCTTGTTGCGCCCCTGCTTTTCGAACAGTGGCAGGCCAATGGTGGATTCCAGCCGCTGCATCTGCTGCGTAATCGCCGACTGCGTTTTATGCAGCCGATTGGCGGCTTCCGAGAACGTCTCGTGCTGGGCGATGGCCGTTAGCGTGCGAAGCAGGTCCAGATCCAGATTGCGCATGTCATGCCCTAAAAGTATTAGCAATGCTAATGGGATGTTAAGGCAATTTAAATTGTTGGCGCAGGGTCCGAGCGATACATTAAGTGCAATAACTCATGAGACAAGAGGGAAAACCAAAGTGAGCACTGCACATCCTCATCAGGCCGGCATCGATAGCGCCATCGGAAATATTAAAAAAACTGTAGGAAATAAGGGGCTGAACCGCGACAGCCTGAACGACGTTCTGCAAGAGCTGGTGGGCTTGGCCGCGCACACGGACTGGTGGACGGGCGACCGCTACGCACCCCCGGAAGACGGTGAGCGCCAGGCGCGCTACCTGATCGCGGAAGACCCCGACAAGAGCTACGCGCTGTACCTGAACGTCATGCGCCCCGGCAACAAGATCGTGCCGCACAACCACACCACCTGGGCCTGTATCGCTGCCGTGGAAGGCGTGGAATACAACTACGTGTACGACCGCCTGGATGATGGCTCGGTGCCGGGCGTGGGCAAGCTTGCAAAGACGGGCACCGTCGTCGTGGGCCCAGGCGCCGGCATCGCCTTGATGCCCGACGACATCCACGCCGTTGAAATCCAGGGCGACAGCGTCATCCGCCACCTGCATATGTACGGCCGCGCCCTGGAAACGCTGAACGAACGCCTGGGCTTCGACCTGGACGCCGGCACCTGCAAAGTCATGCCAATCGGCGTGAAGACGCGCCGCTGATCATGAGCAAGCCCTACCAGTCCACTACGCGATTGCTGCGCGCCGGGCGTCCCCATCAAGGATGGGTCAATACGCCGGTGACGCGCGCCAGCACCTACGTCTTCGATAGCGTCGAAGCCTGGCGCGATACGCGCGCACGCCGCGAAGAAGAGCGCCTGCCGTCCTATGGCGCGCGCGGCACTGACAGCACGCATGCGCTGGAAGACGCGCTGGTGGAGCTGGAGCAGGGCTTTCGTGCGGCGCTGTATCCCACGGGGCAGGCGGCGATCGCCACCGTGTTGCTGGCCTATCTGCGCGCGGGCGATCACGTGCTGATCACCGACGCCGTGTATGAGCCGGTGCGCCGCTTCTGCGCCGAGCATCTGACGCGTCTGGGCATTGAACACACGTTCTACCGGCCGGATGGCGTGGGCATCGAGGCGCTGATCCGGCCGAACACCAAGATGATCTACGCCGAAGCCCCGGGCTCGCTGACGTACGAATTTCCGGACCTGTGCGACTTATCCACAGCTGCCAAAAAACACGGTTGCTGGCTGGCTGTGGATAACACGTGGGCGTCGGGTTTGATATACAAACCTCTCACGCTGGGTGCCGATATTTCCATCTTGGCGGCCACCAAATATCTGGGCGGACATGCCGATGTGATGATGGGCGCCGTGGTGGTCAACGCACGCGCCTGGCGTCCGCTGGAACGCGCCAGCATCGACTTCGGCCAGACCGTCGGCGCCGACGATGCGTTTCTGGTGCTGCGCGGCATGCGTTCGCTACCGCTGCGCATGGCGCAACACGCCAAGAACGCAATGCAGGTCGCGCAGTTCCTGTTGGAACGCCCTGAAGTGGCCCGCGTGCTGTGCCCCGCCTTGCCCGGCGATCCGTCGCACGCCATCTGGCAGCGCGATTGCTCCGGCGCCAATGGCCTGCTGACCGTCGAACTGAACGACGGCTTCACCGCGACAGACGCCGAGCGGCTGATCGACAGCCTGCGTTTGTTTGGTATCGGCGCCTCGTGGGGCGGCTTTGAAAGCCTGGTGATCCCCGTGCAACTGGCCTCGCGCGCGTTGCCTGACGCGACCCCTCGCGGCGCCATGCTGCGCCTGCATATCGGCCTGGAAGCGCCCGAAGACCTGATCGGCGACCTTGAACAAGGCCTGTCCGCCATGACCCAATCCTCTCGTTCCCTTCGAATCTCATGATGCACCCGACCTCCGCTTCTTCCTTTGCAGACATCGATGCCCACACGCTGAAGCAGTGGTTGCACGACGGCCACGAGATCGCCTTGCTGGATGTGCGCGAACACGGCCAGTACGGCGAATCGCATCTGTTCTACGCCGCGCCCGTGCCGTACAGCCGGCTTGAAATCGACATCGTGCGATTGGCTCCGCGGCGCGACGTGCGCGTGGTGGTGTACGACAATGGCGGCGATGACGACGCCGCGGCTCGTGCCGCCCGGGCGCTGGTCAAGCTGGGCTATGGACAGGTGCATCGCTTGGCAGGCGGCATCGCGCAATGGCAGCAAGATGGCTACGCCGCCTTCGCTGGCGTGAATGTGCCCAGCAAAACCTTCGGCGAATTGGCCGAAGAAGTTTTCCACACCCCTCGTATCGGCGCGCGTGAATTGGCCGAACGCCAGCAACGCGGCGATGACCTGATCGTGCTGGATGGCCGGCCTTATTCCGAATACCAGAAGATGAGCATCCCCGGAGGCATCTGCTGCCCGAATGGCGAACTCGCGCTGCGCGCGCATACGCTGGCCAAGCGCCCCGAGACCACCATCGTGATCAACTGCGCCGGCCGCACGCGCAGCATCATCGGTGCTCAGACGCTGATCAATCTGGGTGTGCCCAACCCCGTCTACGCGCTGGAGAACGGCACGCAGGGCTGGTATCTGGAAGACCTGCAACTGGAACATGGTGCACGCCGCCGTTATGACGACGGCGTCGCGGCCGAAGACCTGCCCGCGTTGGCCGGCCGCTCGGCGCAGCTGGCCGAACGCCATGGCGTGCCATTCGTCAGCGCCGCTACGGTGCAGGAATGGCTGCACGATTCAACGCGCAGCACCTTCCTGTGCGATGTGCGCAGCGCGGAAGAATTTGCAGAAGGCTCGTTGCCGGGGGCGCAGCATACGCCGGGTGGGCAGCTGGTGCAGGCCACCGACCAGTACTTGGCCGTGCGCGGTGCGCGCATCGTGGTGTTCGACGCCGAAGGCGTGCGCGCGCCGGTCGTGGCCAGCTGGTTGCGGCAGATGGGCTGGGACGCCTGCGTGCTGCAAGAAGGCATCAACGCCGCCTTGACGCATCAGACGCCCGAGGTGCAAACACCCGTCGTTTCCATGCTGTCCGATTCCGGCCTGGCCAGCGCCTTGGCGCAAGGCGCGCAAGCCGTCGATGTTCGACCCGGCATGCGTTATCGCGCAGGCCACATCGCGGGTGCGCAGTGGTCAATTCGGCCGCGTCTGCATCGGCTGGCGCTGGACCCTGCGCGCGCTGTCGTGCTGCTGGCCGAAGACGTTGCGGTGGCGGCGTGGGCCGCTGAAGATTTGCGCGCGTTGGGCGTGCAAGACATCAAGGTGAACACCGGCACGCCGGCCAGCTGGCAGGCAGCGGGCATTGCGCAAGCGGCCACGCCCGCCGTGCCGGCCGACGATGAATGCATCGACTACCTGTTCTTCGTGCACGACCGCCACGATGGCAACAAAGCCGCGGCGCGCCAGTATCTGGCGTGGGAGACCAACCTGGTCAAGCAGATCGATGAGCGTGAATTGGCGGGCTATCGCTTTCCGGCGCGCTGACGCCGCCCATTCACGCCGCGTCCGATAGGGCGCATGCCGCAACGGCCCGCAGAGGCCGCGCGGCATACCCAATGCATCAACGCAATCAATACGCCCCGGCGGCAGGTGCCGGCGGGGTGCGGACGGTTCATGGCGAACCGGAATGCAGGGACGGCCGAGTATCCGGCCGCAGACACAAGGGGAAATCCAGATGAAGCACCATGCATTGCACACTTGCGGCGCGGCCGCGTTGGCCATTGCCGGCTTGACGTGGGGGGCAGGCGTCCAAGCGCAAACGCCGTCGCTCAAGGCGCCCGCCGACTATCCCAAGCAGGCCATCACCGTCGTCTCGCCATTCCCGCCCGGGGGCGGCAATGACAACGTGGCGCGGCTGATTGCGCAGGAGCTGGGCGCCATTACGGGCCAGAGCGTTGTGGTGGAAAACCGCTCTGGCGCAGGCGGCAACGTCGGCACGGCGCAAGTGTCGCGCGCCAAGCCCGATGGCTACACGCTGGTGATGTCGCAGACGAGCGTCATGGCCGTCAACCCGCGTTTGTACAAGAACGTGGGCTTTGATCCGGTGAAGGACTTCACGCCGATCTCGCAGATCACGTCTGCGCCGCTGGTGTTGGTGGCGCGCACCGAAAGCCCGTACAAGACCTTGGCCGACTATCTGGACGCCGCGCGCAAGCAGCCGGGCATCATCACGTATGCGACGCCCGGCAACGGCACGATGAGCCATCTGATGGGCGCGCTGGTCTCGAAAAAAGCGGGTGTGAATCTGGTGCACGTGCCGTATCGCGGCGCGGCGCCCGCCATCACCGATTTGATGGGCGGTACCGTCGATATGCTGATCACGTCACCCGCGTCGGCCGAACCCATGGTGGCCGCAGGCAAGCTGCGCATCCTGGCCTTGAGCCACGAGAACAGCATCGGCATTTTCAAGGGGGCGCCGACGTTGAAGCAAAGCGGTCTGGACGGCATCACCGCCGATGATTGGTATGGCCTGTTTGCCCCTGCCGGCACGCCGCCCGAGCGCGTCGCCTACCTGGCGCAAGCGGTCGGGCAAGCCATGAAGTCGCCCAACGTGATCGCCAAGATCAACAGCGGCGGCAGCTGGCCGGTGGGCAGCCAGCCGGATGCGTTCAAGACGCGCTTGCAGGAAGACACGGTGTACTGGGCCGACATGGTGAAGACGGCAGGGGTATCGCTGGACTAATGCGACCGCGACCGAGAAGGCCAAGGCCAAGGCCAAGCTCACGGTCAAGGTCAAGGTCAAGGCCAAGGTCAAGGTCAAGGTCAAGGCCAAGGTCAAGGCCAAGGTCTAATTGGGCGCAGGGCAACGGGCTTACACCGCCAGCACGTTGCCCACCGCTGACTCCAGCGCCGTGTAGGCCGCCGATTTCTGTGCACTGGTGTTCGTCACCAGATGATCAATGCGGTCAGCGCCGCAGAATGACACGCGGCTGCACAGGCCGATCTTGCTGAAGTCAGCCAGCAGGACCAGTTGCTTGGCGTTGGCCGTCATCGCGCGGGCCACCTCGGCTTCGCGCAAGTCGTAGTTGGTGGCGCCGCATTCAGCATCCACGCCCACGGGCGACAGCAACGCGAAGTCAGCGCGGTAGCGGTGGATTTCGGCAATGGTGATGTCGCCCGCGGTGGCGCATACCGGCCCGCCGACAGACCCGCCCAGCATCAACAGCTGATTCGCGCCGTTGCCCGCCGCGCCCACCTTCAACGCCACATCGAACGAATTGGTGATGATGGTGAGCCCCGACAACTTCGCCAACTCATCGGCCAGCACGCTGGTTGTGCTGCCCGCATCCAGGAACAAGGTCTGGCCGCTTGCCACCAGCCCCGCCGCCGCGCGGGCAATGGCGCGCTTGTATTTGACGCGCGTGTGTACGCGTTCAGCGATGGGCGGCTCGCTGTGCACTGGCACCGCGCCGCCATGCACGCGGCGCAATTCGCCCATGGCTTCCAATTCGAGCAGATCACGCCTGACGGTTTCGCGCGACACGCCAAGCTCGCCGACGATGCGGTCCGTCGACACCTGCTGCAATGAAGACAGCAGGGCGCGGATTCTTTGATACCGCTCTTCTTGCCACATATCCGATGCTTCCTAATCTATCTCCGCCGCCGCGCCGCGCCGACGATCAACGCGCGCATGGCCAGCAGAGAACCTCCAACGACCAGCATGATAAGCGTGGAATACGCCGCCGCCTGCGAAACGAATCCAGCTTCGTCCAGCCGCAGCACCGATACGGGCGCCACGCTGACCGATGGGGTCACCAGGAAAATCACCGCCGACAGCGTCACCATCGACCGCATGAACAGGAAGAAGAACACGCCCAATACCGTGGGGGCGATAAGCGGCAGCACGGCGTCGCGCAGCACTTGCATGGTGCCGCCCCCCAGGCAGCTGACCGCTTCCTCCAGGGCTTGCGGCACGGCGCGCATGCCCGTCATCATCGTCAGGAATCCTTGCGTGTGATAGTGGTAGAAGTTGCATAGCGCAATCAGCGCCGCGCTGCCATACAGCGCATACAGCGGCGTGCCAGGCGCGTTGAACGCGAAGATGTACGACAGCCCCAGCACCAGGCCCGGCACCCCCACCGGCAACACCGACAGCAGATAGATCACCTTCGCCCAGCCGCGGCCAATGCGGCAGACGCCGAAGCTCAAGAAGAACAACAGCAGCACGCCGCCGCCTGCGGCCGCCAGCGAGAGATACAGCGACGTCCACAACGGCGCATAGCCGCCGCTGACGGTGATGTCGTAGTGCTTGAGCGTCCACTCCATCCGGTACGGCCATAGCCGCATGAAGCTGGCGAAGACAACGGTGGCCACTGTCAGGATGATCGTGCTGCAAGCCAGCAGCACGCCGATGCCAAACGCCAGGTCTCGCGCGCGTGCCGGTTGCGGCGCCACCCGTATGCCGCTGGGCGACGCCGAGCCGAATTGGCGCTGCGACGCCACGCGTTCGATCTGCACTGAAATCAGCGAAGGCAGCAACAGCAAGATGCCCACTACCGAGCCCATGCCGAAATTCATTTGCCCCGACACCTGGCTGTAGATCTCGGTGGCAAGAACCCGGTAGTTGCCGCCGATCACCGCGGCGTTGCCGAAGTCGGTGATGGTGATGACGAACACCACGAAGCCTGCGCTCAGCAAGCCGAACTTGCAGTTGGGCAAGGTAATGTCGAAGAATTGGCGCGTGCTGGATGCGCCCATGACTTCGGCCGCATCGTAGTAGCGGGCGTCCATGTTGCGCAGCGCCGCCTGCAGGATCAGCACGGCTTGGGGCAGGGCATAGAACACGTTCGATATCAGCAGGCCCCAGAACCCGTAGATATCGATTTCCCAGCCGGTCCACCGATGCACCAGCCCATTGCGTCCCAGGATGAAGATCAGGCCCAGCCCTTGCACGAGCGACGGCGCCAGTAATGGCAACACGAGCGCAAGCCGCACGATGCCCTTGCCGCGCATGCAGCTGCGGTCCAGCCCATACGCGATGGCGAAGCCCGCGGTGATGCTGATAAGCGTCGTCGCCGCGCTCATCACAAGGCTGTTTACCGTGGCGGTCAGGATGCCGCGGGTGGCGAAGACCTCGGCGTAGTTGCCCAGGCCGATCGAGCCGTCTTTCTCGACCAGGCTGCGCCACGCGACGGTGGCCAGCGGATACAGGAAGAAGAGTGCCAGCCCGGCTAGCGGAATGGCGACGCAGGTCCATAGCAACAGCCGGTCGGCGGACCAGGGCGCGCGTCCGGCGGGCGTGGCGATGGCGGCGCCGGCTTGTAGCGTGCTCATGCGGACATTCCGCTTGGCGCGGTCATACCGCTACCCAGGCGCAGTGGCCGGGCTCCATGTCCAGCCGCACGGCTGCGCCGCGCGACAGGCCGGCCGCACCATGTTGTTCCACCACCAGCTCACGTCCCAGCCAGGCGACGCGCAAGCGGGTCAGATTGCCCATGAACGTCATGTCCTGCACGCGTCCGGGGCCGTGCGCATCGGCGGCGATGCGCAGGTTCTCGGGCCGCAGGCAGGCCTCGTAGCGTTCGCTGGCGCCGTCGGGCCGCGATGCCAGCAGTTGCGGCATGGCGTCGCGCACCCAGTCGGTGGGCAGCAGATTGCTCAGCCCCACGAAGTTGGCCACGAAACGGGTGCGGGGCCGCAGATACAGATCGGACGGCGACCCCACCTGCTCGATGCGCCCATCGTTCATGCAGACAATCTTGTCGGCAAGCGTCAGGGCTTCCTCCTGGTCATGCGTCACCATGATTGTGGGAATTTTCAGGCGGCGTTGCACCTCGTGTATTTCCGCGCGCATGTCCGTACGCACGCGGGCGTCCAGCGCCGACAGCGGTTCGTCCAACAAGATCAGCGCCGGGTCCACTGCCAGCGCGCGCGCCAGTGCCACACGCTGCTGCTGGCCGCCCGACAACTGATGTGGATAACGCGCCGCATAGTCGGGCAGCTTGATGAGCGTCAGCAATTCGCCCACACGCGCCGCGATGCGGTCGCGCGGTTCGCCTCGGATGCGCAGCCCGTAGCCCACGTTTTCGGCCACCGTCATGTTTGGAAATAGCGAGTACGACTGGAACACGATGCCAAAGCCGCGCTTGCGGGCAGGCAGCCCGCTCAGGTCGCGTCCGCCCAGCGTGATGGCGCCGCTGTCAAAGGGAAGCAGCCCGGCCACGATGCGCAGCAAGGTCGTCTTGCCGCAACCGCTGGGCCCCAGCAGGCAGACGAATTCGTGCTCGCCAACGGACAGGTCGATATCTTCCAGCGCCACGGACGCGTCGAAGGTTTTCCGTATCCCGCGCAATTCCAGATACATGAGGTCTCCCGGGCGGATGGCGGCGGGCGGCGCCCGCCGCGCAGGCGTCAGCGCTTGATGGTGTTTTGCCAGGTCTTGATGGTGGCGTCGCGCTCGGCGGCAGACGTCTGGAAGTTCACCGGATACAGCACCGTCGTCAGATCTTTTGGCAAGCCCGCGGCCTCGGCCGCTTTGTTGGGGGCGGCGCCGGGCAGGGTGACGAGCTCCTTGTACTGGCTGTACAGGGCGCCAGCTTGCGGCGATAACGTCCAGTCCAGGAAGCGCTTGGCGTCGGCGGGATTCTTCGCCGCCTTCATCAGCCCGGATGCCTCAAGCTCGTATCCGACCCACTGTTTGGGAATCACCATCTTGACGGGGTAGCCCTCGTCGATGGATTGCATGGCGGGGAAGGCGAACGACACGCCGATGGCATATTCACCGGCGCGCGCCATCTTGCAGGGGCGGGACCCGGATGGCGTGTATTGCGCCACGTTCTTGTCCAGGTCCTTCAACAATGCCCAGCCTTTCTCCTGGCCCAGTCCTTGCAACAGGGCGACGATCTGCAAGTAGCCAGTGCCGGACGCAGCGGGGCTGGGGATAACGATTTCGCCCTTGTAGACCGGCTTGGCCAGATCCTCCCAAGACGTCGGCATCGGCAGGTTCTTGGATTTCAGCCGATCAGTGTTCACACAGAATGCGGCGACGTAGCCGGTCGCGGCGAACCACTTGTTGTCTGCGCCTTTGTACTGGGCGGGCAGGGCGTCGATGCCCTTGGCCGCGTAGGGCTCCAGCAGATTCTGCAAGCGCGGGTCCAGCATGTTGCTGACGGCAAAGCCCCAGATCAGATCCTGCTGGGGGTTGGCCGCCTCGGCGATCAGGCGCGCGCCCAGGTCGCCGGTGGACAAGCGCAGCACGTTGACCTTCACGTCCGGCATGGCCGCGTTGGCCGCCTTCAGGTAGGCGGCAATCTCGTCTTCTTCCAGCGCGGTGTAGACGGTGATGGCGCCGGCGTGGACCGCCTGTGCACAACTTAGGGAAATTACTGCAACCACAACGCTAAGCTTCTTCATACATTGCATGATGGAACTCCGGTAGGGAATACACGGCAACGGTGGCGAGCTACGAATGCGTACGGCGACTTCATATGACAACGGTGAAGTTGCAGTTTTAGGTATATTTGCAAATTTGGGGCAACGTGTCTAGACTGGAAAAACCCCCTGGGAGCTCACTGATGCAAACGTCCGCCGCCCTGTCGGCGCAGCAATTGGCCGAATATTCCTCGTTCGCGCAAACCCTCGCGGATCAGGTTCGGCCGTTGTCCCGCAAGTGGTTCCGCCACCCGCTGTCTATCGACACCAAAGCCGACGAAAGCCCGGTCACGCAAGCTGACCGCGAAGTCGAGTCCGCCTTGCGCGAGGCCATCGCGCAGCACTATCCCCAACATGGCATCTTCGGTGAAGAGTTCGGCGCCCAGCATGCCGAAGCCGATTTTGTGTGGTCGCTCGACCCCATCGACGGGACCCGTGCCTTCATTTCGGGCAACCCGTTGTGGGGCACGCTGCTGGCGCTGCTGCATCGCGGCCGCCCGGTGTTGGGCCTGATCGACATCCCCATGCTGGAAGAACGCTGGATCGGCGCGTCCGATTCGCCCGCCCGTCTGAACGGCGAGACCTGTCAGGTCAGTGGCTGCACCGAATTGCGCAACGCCATCCTGTACGCCACCTCGCCCGATATCTTCGAAGGCGCCGAACTGGCGGCGTTTGACGCCCTGACCGGCGCCGCGCGCATGCGCCGCTACGGGGGCGACTGCTACAGCTATGGTTTGCTGGCCAGCGGCCATGTCGACCTGGTGGTCGAAGCCGGCTTGCAACCGTATGACTATCTGGCGCTGATGCCCGTGATTGAAGGCGCGGGCGGCGTCATTACCGATTGGTCGGGGCAGCCGCTCAGCCTCGAATCGCAGGGCCGCGTCGTCGCGGCCGCCACGCCGCAGCTGCATCGCCAGGCGATGCGGGTGCTGGGGGCGGCCATGACCTGAACGCCGCGCCGCCCGCCCGCAGTTCAACGCAACGCTTCAGCCACAAGGTGAACAAGCATGCATGCACTTGGGGTAGCAACGGTGGAAGACGCGGAGCGGCTGGTGCAAACCAGCCCGCTCTCGCATATCAAGGTGGGCCTGTCCGACGTCGACGGCGTCATGCTGGGCAAGTATTTGCGGCGCGACAAGTTTCTGGGCGCGTTGCGTTCTGGCCTGGCGTTCTGCGATGTGGTGTTTGGCTGGGATCTCGATGACCAGCTCTACGACAACACCAAATACACTGGATGGCACACCGCCTATCCCGATGCGAAGCTGCGCATCGTGCCGCAAAGCGCACGCCGGTTGCCGCTTGAGCAAGGCCCCGGCGGCGAAGACATGCTGCTGTTCCTGGCCGAGTTCGAAGGCGATGCGGGCAACATCTGCCCCCGCCGGCTGCTGCATCGCACGCTGGATCGCGCGGCAGGTATGGGTTTTGACGTCTATGCCGCGCTGGAATACGAGTTCTTCATGTTCCGCGAAACGCCCCACTCGGTGCGCGCCAAGCACTACCGCAACATGGAAAACTGGACGCCCGGCAATTTCGGCTATTCCATGTTGCGCAGCACGGTCGAAGGGGACTTCTACCGCAAGCTGCTGGATATGTGCGAACGCATGGATATGCCCATCGAAGGGCTGCACACCGAGACCGGCCCGGGCGTGCTGGAAGCGGCCCTCGCCGTGGATCAGGCGGCGGATGCTGCCGACAAGGCCTTTCTGTTCAAGACCTTTACCAAAGCACTGGCGCAGCAAAACGGCTTGATGGCGACGTTCATGGCCAAGTGGTCGCACGACCATCCCGGGCAAAGCGGCCACATCCATCTTTCGCTGCGTGACAAGAAGAGCGGACGCTCGGCGTTCTATGACGAATCCCAACCGCATGGGATGAGCGCGGCGCAGGTCTCGTTCATGGCGGGCGTGCAGCGCTATCTGCCGGAGTTCATGGCGCTGTATGCGCAGACGATCAACAGCTATTCGCGCCTGGTGCCTGGCTACTGGGCGCCGCTGGACGCGACCTGGGGCATGGAGAACCGCACCACTGCGTTGCGGCTGATTCCAGGCAGCGACAAATCCCAGCGCGTCGAAGTGCGCATCGGCTCGGCGGACGCCAACCCCTATTTGGCGCTGTCCGCCGCGTTGGCCTCGGGACTGTATGGCATCGAACAAGGCCTGAAACCCGAACCCATGGTGCAAGGCAACGCATACACACAGCAGTTTCCCGCCCATCTGCGTTTGCCCACGACGTTGTGGGAGGCTGCGCAGCGCTTGCGCGAGTCCGAAGCCGCAAATCATCTGTTTGGCGCGCCGTTCGTCGAGCACTATGTTGCGACCCGTGAATGGGAAGAACGCCAGTTCCGCCGTCACGTGACCGACTGGGAGCTGGCGCGCTATTTCGAAATCATCTGATCCCCGTCCACCTGTTTGCATAGGGCCGATATGACCCAGGAACTCATCACCATCAGTCCCATCGACGGGCGCGAGGTTGTTCGGCGAGCCTATGCCAGTGAAGCGCAGATTGCGCAGGCGCTGGCGCAGGCTAAGGCTGCGCAGCCCGCGTGGCAGGCGTTGGGCATTGCGGAACGGGGGCGCATCGTGTCGGCGGCGGTCGACCGCTTTGTGGCCGCACGCGATGACATTGCGCGGGCCATCACCATCCAGATGGGCAGGCCGTTGCGCTATACGCCGGGCGAGGTCAGCGGCTTCGAATCGCGCGCGCGCCACATGATCGCGATTGCCGAGGAGGCCCTGGCCCCCATTCGTGTGCCTGAACAAGCCGGCTTTACCCGTTTCATCAGCCGCGAACCGATCGGCGTGGCGCTGACGATCGCGCCGTGGAACTATCCCTTGCTGACGGCGGTGAACAGCATCGTGCCGGCTCTGATGGCCGGCAACACCGTAATCCTGAAGCACTCGGATCAGACGCCGTTATGCGCCGAGCTGATCGAACGGGCGTTTAGAGACGCTGGCGCGCCCAAGGGCGTGTTCCAGTACCTGCATGCGAATCACGACACGGTGCAGCGCCTGATCCGCGCACCCGAGATCGGCTACGTGTCCTTCACGGGTTCCGTGCGCGGCGGCCGCATCATCGAAGAAAGCGCGGCGGGGCGATTTATCGGCGTGGGACTCGAGCTGGGCGGCAACGATCCGGCGTATGTGCGGGCGGACGCCAAACTGGAACACGCCGTMGAGACCTTGGTGGATGGCGCATTTTTCAACTCGGGCCAGTCTTGCTGCGGTATTCAGCGCATTTACGTCGCGCGGCCGGTGTTTGACGAGTTTGTTGAACGCGCCGTGGCGTTGACGAACGATTACGTGCTGGGCAATCCGCTGCATGCCGATACGACCTTGGGGCCGGTGGTTCGCGCCCGCGCGGCGGCTGAGATTCGCGAGGTTATTGCCGAAGCCGTTTCGGCCGGCGCCCAAAACCTGATTGATCCCTCACATTTCAAGAATGCGAGTGAAAGCTCGCCTTACGTTGCACCCGCTTTGCTTACGCGAGTAAACCATCGCATGCGCATCATGAGTGATGAGTGCTTTGGTCCGGTGGTTGGCATCATGCCGGTAGAGACCGATGATGAAGCCGTGGCGTTGATGAACGACAGTCCCTATGGTTTGACGGCGGCGGTGTTCACGCAGGACGAAAGCGCCGCGCTGGCGCTAGGCCGCCAAGTGCAGACCGGCACCTTCTTCATGAATCGCTGCGATTACCTGGACCCGGCGCTGGCCTGGACTGGCGTGAAGAACACGGGGCGGGGCGTGTCTCTGTCCGTCGTCGGCTACGAGCAACTTACGCAAGCGAAATCCTTCCATCTGCGCAGCGTCTGACACGACGCATTCAGGAATCGAATCATGACTGTGCCCAGCGTCAATTGGAACTATCCCACTGCCATCAAGGCCGGCCCCGGCCGCGTTAAAGAACTGCCTGATTGGTGCCGCGAGCTAGGCATGCAGCGGCCGCTGCTTGTCACGGACCCAGGCTTGGCCGCTTTGCCGATGGTGGGCGACACCGTGCGTGCTTGCCGCCAATCCGGGCTGGAATGCGGGCTGTTCCACGAGGTCAAGGGCAACCCCACCGGACGCAACGTGGAGGACGGTGTGGCGGCTTATCAACAGGGCCGGCACGATGGCGTCATTGCATTTGGGGGCGGGTCGGCGCTGGATGCGGCCAAGGCGATTGCATTGATGGTGGGACAAAAGCGTCCCTTATGGGACTTCGAAGACATTGGCGACAACTATCAGCGCGTGAATGTGGCCGGCATGGCGCCGGTCGTGGCGGTGCCGACCACGGCGGGTACGGGGTCGGAAGTGGGGCGGGCGTCGGTCATCACGGACGAGGCCGCCGAGGTCAAGCGCATCATTTTCCACGCGCGCATGCTGCCCGCAATTGTGATTCTTGATCCGGAACTTACGGTGGGCCTGCCGCCCAAGATCACCGCCGCAACCGGCATGGATGCGCTGTCCCACAATCTGGAGGCGTACTGTTCGCCGTTCTTTCATCCGATGGCGGCCGGCATCGCCATTGAAGCCATGCGGATGATCAAGGAATACCTGCCGCAAGCGGTGGCTGATGGCGCGGATTTGCAGGCCAGGCAGCAGATGCTGGTTGCGTCCTGCATGGGCGCCACGGCATTTCAACGCGGCTTGGGCGCCATGCACGCGCTGGCGCATCCGCTGGGCGCGCTGTACGACGCGCATCACGGCATGTTGAACGCGATCCTCATGCCCTATGTGTTGAAAGCCAACCAGCATGCGGTCGCGCCGCGGCTGGAAGCGCTGGCGCGGTACCTGGATCTGCCGGCGACGGGGCCGGGGGCCGTGCTGGATTGGGTGCTGCGCCTGCGCGAGACGGTGGGCATCCCTCATACCCTTGCCGAGATCGGCATCGACGAGGGCCAGGCCGAGCGGGTAGGGCGCATGGCCAGTGAAGATCCGTCAGGCGGAACCAACCCCATTATTTTCACGGCCGACGACTATTCGCAGCTTTTGCGTGCATCAATTCGCGGAAACCTGTAAGATTCGGCCCCTCTGCGCGGAAACGCGAGTGGTTGAACAAAAGTTTTGAATATTTTCATCCGAAGGGTTTGACACCGGATTCGAAAGTGTTCATAATCTCAAGTTCTCCGCTGGAGGGGTGCCCGAGTGGTTAAAGGGGGCAGACTGTAAATCTGTTGGCCTTGCGCCTACATTGGTTCGAATCCAATCTCCTCCACCAGAGACCCAACTCTATATCCAGGCGATGTCTGCCTGGATTTTAAAATTAGGCCTAGGGAACTGGGCGGCCTTTGCAAAAAAGGCTGTAAGGTTCCCCAGGCCTTGATTTTGAAGAGTCTGGGATGAGAGAAGGTGATGGGTATGCCGCGGGTGTAGCTCAATGGTAGAGCAGAAGCCTTCCAAGCTTACGACGAGGGTTCGATTCCCTTCACCCGCTCCAAGATTTTTAAATGCCCATGTGGCTCAGTGGTAGAGCACTCCCTTGGTAAGGGAGAGGTCGCGCGTTCGATCCGCGCCATGGGCACCACAAATTTCCAAGTTCTTTTCTTCAGTCTGAAGCGCAATCCAGGTCAGGAGTCAGCCATGGCAAAAGGCAAGTTTGAACGTACCAAGCCGCACGTGAACGTGGGTACGATTGGTCACGTTGACCACGGCAAAACGACGTTGACGGCAGCTATCACGACCGTTCTGTCGAACAAGTTCGGTGGCGAAGCCAAGGGCTACGACCAGA
>NZ_JBFTHD010000002.1:0-765860 GCF_056394065.1 Achromobacter sp. 10T422 | reverse complement strand
GCCAAGCCCAAGACTATAGCACGATTTTTTGCAGATTGTGCAACTGGCTTTTGCCTAATTTGCTGCAATCCTTGCAATAACCGCTTGGCTCTCATTTCTGATCGCTTCGCGGCAGACCTGGCTCGTTTCTCCTTTTGGAGACCCTCGTTCGGCCTGTTGCGCTTGCCTTGGCTTCGCGGTTCAAAACTGTCTGAACTGCGAAGGAGCGAGACTATAGCACAAGTTTTTGGCTTGTCTTCCGTGGCAAGCAATAAATTTGTTCGAATCTCAAGACTCGGGGCGCGACAAAGCCCGCGCTCTATATATAGAGCGCATTCCATAGCTCGCCTTCCTGCCCTCTATATATAGATAGTTGCCTTGGCCAGCTTGCCTCCCGTTGGGGTACGTTTACTATTCGCCTGTACGCCGTACCTAATTGGAGACGAACACGCTATGCCCCCAGCCATCGCCCTGAGCGAAGATATCCTGATCAACGTTACCCCCTTCGAAACCCGCGTTGCGCTGGTGGAACAGGGGTCGGTACAGGAGCTGCACGTGGAACGCAGCATCCAGCGGGGCCATGTCGGCAATATCTATCTGGGGCGGGTGGTCCGTGTGCTGCCGGGCATGCAGAGCGCCTTTATTGATATTGGATTGGAGCGCGCCGCGTTCATCCATATTGCTGACTTGCGCGAAAACCGCGGCGAACGCACGCAGGGACTGACGCCCACCCCCATCGAAAAGCTGCTTTTCGAGGGACAGACCATCATGGTCCAGGTCGTAAAGGACCCTTTGGGCACCAAGGGCGCACGGTTGTCGACCCAGATCAGCATTGCCGGACGGATGCTGGTGTATCTGCCGCACGATCCGCACATCGGCATTTCCCAGAAAATTGACTCTGAGTCCGAGCGCATTCAGCTGCGCGAACGGCTTCAAGCGCTGATGCCGGCCGAGGAGAAAGGCGGATTCATCGTGCGCACTCAGGCGGAAGGCGCCAATGACGATGAGCTGACGGCGGATCTGGAATATCTGCGCAAGCTGTGGACCAGCGTTCAGGCGTCGGCGCGCACGCAGGCCGCCCCCGCCCTGCTTCACCAGGATCTGACGCTGGCCCAGCGCGTGCTGCGCGACATGGTGGGGCCTGGTACGGGCACGATTCTGGTGGACTCGCGCACGACCAGTGCGGCCATGCTGGAATGGGCGCGCGCGTATACGCCTTCTGTCGTTGGCCGCATTCAGCACTACAGCGGCGAGCGGCCGTTGTTTGACACGGCGAATGTGGATGACGAGATTGCCCGGGCGCTCTCGCGCCGCGTGGATCTGAAATCGGGCGGCTATCTGATCATTGACCAAACTGAAGCGCTGACCACGGTTGACGTGAACACCGGCGGCTTCGTCGGCGGACGCAATTTCGACGACACCATATTCAAGACCAACCTGGAAGCGGCGCAAGCCATTGCCCGCCAGTTGCGGCTGCGCAATTTGGGCGGCATTGTCATCCTGGACTTCATCGACATGGAAGAACAGGAACACCGCGACACCGTGCTGGCTGAACTGAAGAAAGCGCTTTCGCGCGACCGCACACGCATGACGGTCAATGGCTTCACGCAACTGGGCCTGGTGGAAATGACGCGTAAGCGCACGCGCGATTCGCTGGCGCATCAGCTGTGCGAGCCCTGCCCCATGTGCGAATCGCGCGGCAATGTGCGTACGCCGCGCACGGTCTGCTATGAAATCCTGCGAGAGATTCTGCGCGAAGCCCGGCAGTTCAATCCCAAGGAATTCCGCATTCTTGCGTCTCAAGACGTCGTTGACCTGTTCCTGGAAGAGGAAAGCCAGCACTTGGCGATGCTGGGCGACTTCGTCGGCAAACGCGTGTCGCTGGAAGTCGAGAGCACGTACTCTCAGGAAAAGTACGACATCATCCTCGTATAACCGCAGCCAGCAACGCCAACTGCCGCGCCTCGCGCGGTAGCAGATTGCCGAGCGCTCTTCAATTCGATATGTTCGGATTGTGTGTCTTAACGATTCGATTGCAATGAAGTTTGAAACGGATGGCGGTGGGATGTCGTAGCCGATAAGCTCGCGGGCGCTTCGCAGGGTCGAACCCTTTGAAGCGCCTTTTCTTTTGCTTTCGGAGGTTAATGCAATGAAGTCCCTATTCCGTCCGTTCCTGGTGCTGGTTGCAGCGCTGCCGCTGCTACTGGCTGGCTGCGGCGACAAGGAACCCGAGCAGCGGGCCGCGTTCACGCAGTTCCTGCAAACCCGCATCGTCGACAAGCCCGGCGTGCGCGTGCCCAAACTGACGGATGAGGAACAGAAGTCTATCGGCGACTATGCCTCGCACTACGCGGTGATCACGGATTTCAATACAAGCATGGAAACCTCGGTCAAGCCGCTGACGGGCATCATGCAGAAAGGCGCCGTGCGTTCGCTGAATGACATCGTGACGCGGCGCGACGACCTGAAAGCGGTGCAAGCTTCGCTGAACGACATGGGTGCGGCGTTGAAAGAGCAGCAAGCCCGCGCAGATGCTGCCCGCGCGCAGCTCAAACAGCCCGATGACCTGAAGGCCGTGTACGACAAGGCCTACGAAAAAACCGTCAGCCTGCCGGCGGACACGTTCCGCGATGTGCTGCCGCAACTGAACGCGACGTTCGACAGCAGCCTGAAGATTGCCGATTACGTCGAGGCGCACAAAGCGCAAATCGAAATCTCGGGTGCAATCGTCAAGGTGCAGGACCCGGCCGTGCAAGCCGAGCTGAACCAGATGCTGCAAGACCTGAACGCACAAGCGAAAAACCTGCAACAGGCGCACACGCGCATGCAGGCGCTGATGCTGGGCCGTTAAACCCCATCAAGCGGCCTCGACGCGGTTGCGCCCCGCCGCCTTGGCCCGGTAGACGGCGGCATCGGCCGCTACAACAAGACTCGCCGCCGCATCGCCCTGCCCGGGTATCGCGGTGGCGGCGCCGATGCTGACGGTAACGATACCGCCCTCACTGTCTTCGTGCGGAACGCGCCAATCTGCAACGGCGCGCCGTATGCTCTCGGCGATGGCCACCGCGCGCTGAAGCGTCGTGTGCGGCAGCAGCATCACAAACTCTTCGCCCCCATAGTGCGCCGCCAGATCACGAGGCCGGCGCGCTTTGTTCTTCAAAGCCAACGCCAGCTTCTTCAACAGTTCGTCGCCCTTTTGGTGACAGCACGATCTGCGCCATCACGGACTGGAACAACGCCAGCGTGACCGGCGCGATCAACACCGCACACCGAAGAATCAGGGGCGCAAGAACACGTATCGGTGAAAGATGGTGATCATCAGGCGTCGAGCTGATGACCAGGCGTCGAGCTGATGACAAGGCGTCGAGCGACGCCCTACCCGCCGCCTGAACTCCGGACGCGCCGCGCCCGGAGGTTCCCTTACGACACCGCGGTCGCAGCGATGCGGAAGGGGAAGGCGCGAACGCCACGTGCCTTGTCCGTCTCGCGGTGCGCATTGATCGCCCAGGCGGTACCCGCTCCGCCTGTCAGCGACATAAGCTGGCGCATCGCGCCCGCCGAAAATCCGCACTGCAACGCCAAGGCCTGGCGTCGGGCAAGCTCAACACCGACAGCGTGCGGCGTCGTGAAACTCCGGTCTGATTGCAGCATGGCAGCCCCCTTGGCAAATGCTCTTCATCAATGAAGAGTCAGTGCGAACTAATCTACCGCAGTCTGTCTGACTTGCGCGTGAAATGATTCGTAAAGTAATGCAAAGGACTGGAAATAGTGTGCTCAGGCCGGCGGATTGACCGGGTTAACCAGCGCCTCGCCGGCGGCCTCGCGATCAGGCTTGTCATTCCTGCCATCGGCGGGGCCGGTCATGTTTCCGTACAACAACGACCGGCCAGCAAACAGCCCGCCCGCCACTTCCAGGTCAAAACGTTCGGTGTCACGGCGGCGGACGTCTTCGACCACTTCCGCGGCCTCGTCCGCCGGCACGCCGATGGCGCGCAGCGCAGCCTCGCCGAACACCAGCGCGGATTCCAGGGTTTCGCGCACCTGGTAATCCACCCCTTCCTTGGCCAAGGCCAGGGAATGGATGCGGTCATAGGCGCGCACCACGACCCGCACCAACGGGAATTCCGATTTGATCAGCTTGACCATGTGGTTCACGGCCTGCGGGTTGTCGATGCAGATCAGAATGGCGCAGGCGTGCTCGCCGCCCGCAGTGCGCAGCATGTCGATGCGGGTTCCGTCCCCGTAATAGACCTTGACGCCCCACTTGGCAGCAGCCCGGATCGCGTCCGTGTCGATGTCGAGAATGGACACTTTCAAGTCGCGAGCCAGCATCGCCTGGGTGACGATCTGGCCGAAACGGCCGAAACCGACGATCAGCGCGCAGCCGTCCAAATCCCGGGCGACGTCCACGCCTTCCATCGACGGAACCGGTTTGGGCAACAACCAGCGCAACGACAACACGCATAAGGGGGTCAGCGCCATGGAAATGATGACAACGGCGGTCAGGACCGCGCCCGTGTGCGCATCGAAAATGCCGGCTGCGGCCGCCGCGCCGTACAGCACGAAAGCGAACTCGCCGCCCTGAGCCAACAGCGCCGCCCGCGTCACCGCTTCGGCGTGCGACGCGCGCAGCAAACGCGCCACGGCATACACGCCCACGGATTTCACCAGCATGAAGACGATGACAGCCGCCAGAATGAGCGGCCATTCGCGCGCCACGGCGGACAAGTCCAGCGACATGCCCACGCCCAGGAAGAACAGGCCCAGCAAAATTCCCCGGAAGGGTTCGACTTCGGCTTCCAACTGGTGACGGAAGGTGGATTCGGACAGCAGCACCCCAGCCAGGAACGCCCCCATGGCCATGGACAAGCCACCCAGCTCCATCAGCAGCGCCGCCCCCAGCACGACGAGCAGCGCGGCGGCGGTCATGACCTCGCGCGCGTGCGCCGCAGCCAACAAGCGGAACAACGGATTCAGCAGCCACCGGCCCGCGGCCAGCAGCGCCAGAATGCAGCCGACTGCAATGGCGGATTGCGTCCAGGGGTCGCCGTGGTCGGTGGTGCCGGTCGGCGCCAGCAAGGCCACCAACGCCAGCAAGGGCACGATGGCCAGATCTTCCAGCAACAAAATGGAGACAATGCGCTGGCCCTGCGCGCTGGTGCTTTCGTCGCGCTCGCCCAAAATCTGCATGACGATGGCCGTGGACGACAGCACAAAGCCCATCGCCGCCATGAACGCCGCCGGGCCGGACAGGCCGGCCAACAAGCCCACTACCGTCAGCAGGCCGCCACAGGCCAGCACCTGGGCCACGCCCAGGCCGAAGATTTCGCCTCTGAGCTTCCAGAGCCGCGACGGCTGCATTTCCAGCCCGATGATGAACAGGAACATCACGACGCCCAGTTCGGCGACGTGCAAGATGGATTTGGGATCGGAAAAGAAGCCGATGCCGAACGGGCCGATCGCAAGACCCGCCGCCAGATAGCCCAGTACGGAGCCCAGCCCAAGACGCTTGAACAAAGGGACGGCAATGACCGCCGCGCCCAGCAGGACGACGACGTTGACGAGTTGATTGCCTTCGATAGGCAGAGCCATAAGGCGCTCCTGATGTAAACGCGGGCCCGGGCGCTCAGGACACCGCAGGCGGGCTTGCCCCATTTTCCGGCAAACCGGGGGATTGGCAATCAGGAAATTGGCAATCCCCAGCGGCGGCGGACCGGGCGGGACGATAAAAAAAACCGCCGCGATCAGGACGCGGCGGTTGGGGAGTGGCGGATTTCGCGATCAGTCGTCGCGGAATTGCATCTTGTAGAGCGAGGCATACAGGCCGTTGGCGGCCAGGAGCTCGGCGTGGGGGCCTTGTTCGACGATCTTGCCAGCGTCCAGCACGATGATGCGGTCGGCGTTCTGCACCGTGGACAGGCGGTGGGCAATGACCAGCGTGGTGCGCCCCTTCATCAGCCGTTCCAGCGAGGCCTGAACCTGGCGTTCGGACTCGTTGTCCAGCGCCGAGGTGGCTTCGTCGAGGATCAGGATGGGCGCGTTCTTGATCAGCGCGCGGGCAATCGCCAGACGCTGGCGCTGGCCGCCCGACAAACGGGCCGCATTTTCGCCGACCGGCGTGTTGATGCCCTGCGGCAGGCCTTCCACGAATTCCAGCAGGTTGGCGGCCGCCAGGGCGTCGCGCACCTTTTGCTCGCTGGACTTGCCCAACGCGCCGTAGCCGACGTTGGCGGCGATGGTGTCATCGAACAGCACGACGTCCTGGCTGACCAGAGACAGATGCGAACGCAGGCTGCGCAGCGTCAGTTCGTCAACGGGGGTGTCGTCCACCAGAATCGAACCGCTGTCGGGCAGCACGAAGCGCGGCAGCATATTGACCAGCGTGGTCTTGCCGCTGCCTGACCGGCCCACCAAGGCCACAGTCTGGCCGGGTTCAACGATGAAGGAGATGTCGTTGACGGTGTCGCGCTCGGCATCGGGGAAGCGATGCTTGACGTGGCGGAATTCAACCTTGCCGCGCACGGGTTCAGGCAGTTCTTTGGTGCCGGTGTCTTTTTCGGGCGTCTGATCGATCAGCGTGAACACGCTTTCGGCCGATACCAGCATCTTCTGCATGCGGGCGGCAACGTTCGTCAGGCGCTTGATGGGGTCGAAAATCTGCGCCAGCGCGGCCATGAACGAGGCAAAGCTGCCCACCGTCAGCGAACCGCTGTTGGCCTGGCTGAGCGCCACCGCGATGACGGCGCCCACGGAAATTGAAATGCAGACCTGCGTCAACGGCGTCAGGGCGGCGTCCGCCGTGGCGGTGCGCATGGCGTAGCGGCGCAGGCGGCGGCTGACGAAATCGAAACGGCCGCGCTCGACTTCAAAACCGTCGAACAGCTTGATGACGCGCTGGCCGTCGATGCCCTCGCCGACCACCCGGGTCAGTTCGGCATTCATGTTGACGGTGTCGCGGTTGATGCGGCGCAGGCGCTTGATGAAGAAGCGCGAGATCAGGACCGACACGGGCAGCATGACCAGGATGATCAGCGTCAGCACCCACGACATGTAAAGCAGCACGCAGATCAGCGCGATCACGACCAGGGTTTCGCGCACCAGCACCGTAATGACGTCGGTGGCGTAGCCCGTGACGTTGCCGGCGTCGATGGTGAAGCGGTTGAGCAGGCGGCCGGTGTCGCCGCGCTTGAAGTCGGCATCCGGCAGGCCCAGCAGGCGCTCGAACATGTCGCGGCGCATGCCCAGCAGCACATTGTTGGCCACCCAGGCCAGCAAATAATCGCTGAAGAAGTTGCAGATGCCGCGCAAGAGGATCAGGCCGACGACGGCCAGCGGCAAGGCCCAGACGTAATAAGGTTTGGACCCGGAGAAGCCGCCGTCCAGCAAGGGCTTCATAATGACGGCCAGCACCGGCTGCGTGGCCGCTGCGCCCGCCATCAACAGGACGGCCAGCAACAAGCCCTTCCAGTAGGAACCCACGCGGCTGTAGATCCGGCTCCAGAGTTCAGCTTTGACGGGGTGGGAATCCGCGGGGGTGTTGCGTGCGGCAGAATTCAAAGGGAGCACTCGCTTTTATACAATTGTGCCCAGGATTGTACTGGCTACGCGCCAACGCGCTCTGCCGCCCCACCCCATTTCAGCCTAAATAGCCACACGCCCACCCATGTCCGATATCAGTTGTTTATACGTCCGGTTGCCCAATTGGGTGGGCGACGTCTGCATGAGCCTGCCCAGCCTGCATGCGCTGCACGCCAGCGGCTTGCCGCTAGTGATCTGCGCGCGCCCCTGGGCCCGCGACCTGCTTGATGGCGTGGCCAAGCAGGACTTCATTCCCATGCGCGGCAAGGTCGGCCCCGACCGCGCCGCCGTCAGCGCCCATCGGTGCAGCTTGGGCGCCCTGGGGCGCCGCGCCCGGGGCCTGCTGCTGCCCGACTCGCTATCCAGCGCGCTGGTGTTCCGGCTGGCGGGCCTGCCGTCCGCGGGTTATCGGGACGACGGCCGCAGCTTTCTGCTGCGCTGGCCCGTAGCCAAACCCGATGACTCGCTGCATGCCGTGCAGTCCTGGCATTACCTGACCCGCCAGGCGCTCACCCGCTGGGGGCTGCCCGCCGGCCCCGCCCAGCCAGGCCCGACGCTGGACCTGCCTTTGACGCCGGCGCACCAGCAGGCGGCCGACCAGGCGCTGGCGGCAGCCGGCCTGGTTGCGCAACGCTTCGTGCTGATCGCTCCCACCGCCACCGGCCTGCACAAGGGCAAGATCAAGGTCTGGCCCGGATTCGATACACTGACGCGCGCCTTACAAGCCCAGGGCCATACCGTGGTAATGTGCCCCCCTCCGGCCGAAACCGACGAGGCGCGGCGCAATGCACCGACGGCGCAATTGCTGCCTCCCTTGTCGCTGGGCGCCTTTGCCGCATTGACGGCTCGGGCATCGCTGGTGATTTGTAACGATTCTGGCGTCTCGCACGTCGCCGCGGCGGCCTCCGCCCGGGAGCTCGCGCTGTTTGGCGTGACCCGCCCGGGACGAACGGGCCCGTGGTCGCCGCGTGCGGTTTGCGTCGGGTCGGAAGAAGCTTGGCCGTCCGTCGAAGCAGTTCAACAGCAGGCGATGACCCTGCTGGGCGAGACGAAGTAATCAGGATAGTTTTCACATGCCCCTTTCCAGCTACCTTGCAAATCTGATCATTCCCTACAACTTGTGCGTGACGTTGGTCATCGTCGGCTTGGTGCTGGGCTGGTTCCGGCTACGCAAGACCGGCGGGGCCATCATCGCCGCCGGCTTACTCTGGGCGCTGGCCTGGTCGCTGCCGGCCACCTCGCTGTGGCTGGGCGGCGCGCTGGAAAGCCGCTATCCGCACCTGCCTCCTACCGAGTCCCCCACCGCCGACGCCATCGTCGTGCTGGGCGGCAACACCGCCAACGGGCGCGCCAACTGGTTCCTGCCCTATGACAAGGACACGGCCGTGGTCCGCGTGGACACCGCTGCCCAGCTGTATCTGGCCGGCCGCGCGCCCAAGGTGCTGCTGTCCGGCGGCGCGCTGGAAGGCGATGTCAGCGAAGCGCGTGGCATGGCACATGCCATCCGCCAGCAAGGCGTGCCCGAGTCGGCCCTGATCCTGGAAAACTCCAGCCGCACCACGTATGAAAACGCCGCCTTGACCGAGGACGCGCTCAAGTCGCGCGGTATCGAAAAGGTGCTGCTCGTGACGTCCGCATTGCATATGCCGCGCGCCATGGCGGCATTTTCCAAGCAGGGCGTGGAAGCCATCGCCGCCCCGGCTCCGCCGCAAATCGTCGCGCCTGCGGATGGGTCGTTGTCGCTGTGGGTGCCTGACCAGCGCACGTTCGACGCCAGCCGCTCCATCATCAAGGAATACGCGGGCCTGTTCGTCTACTGGTTGCGCGGATGGGTATGAGCCTGACGGCGGCCGCCCTGGAATGCCGGGCGGGATGCGGCGCCTGTTGCATCGCGCCGTCGATCACCCGGCCGATTCCGGGCATGCCGGAAGGCAAGCCGGCAGGCGTGCCCTGTATTCAGTTGCTGCCGGACATGCGCTGCGCGATCTTCGGCCAGCCTGGCCGGCCGGATTTCTGCGGCGGGCTACAGCCGCAACACGAGATGTGCGGCCCGACCCGCGAACACGCCATTTTGTGGTTAGGGGATCTGGAAAGAGCGACGGCGCCGGGGCGCTGAAGCCACGCGTTTCTGCGCTGCCCGTCTTTGCTTCACGCTTGCTTGGGTCACCCTTACTTGGGTCACCCTTGCTTGGGTCACCCTTACTTGGGTCACCCTTGCTTGGGTCACCCTTGCTTGGATCACCCCTTGCTTGGGTCACCTTCCTTGCGTCACCCTTGCTTGCGTCGCCTTCCTTGCGTCACGCCTGCTTGCGCGCGTCCAGCACCTTTTCGTACAGCGCCTCGTACCGCGCAGCCACCGTTTCCCAGCTCTGATCCCGCGCGATCTCCAGGCCGCGTTCGGTCAACGCCGCCCGCAGCGCCGGTTCCGAACCCAGCCGTTCCAACGCCTGCGCCAGTTGCGCGCCGTCTCGCGGATCTTGCAGGATCAACGCGTCCTTGCCCGCCGACAGGTACTGCGCAAAGCCGCAGTACGCCGGTGAACTGACCACAACCGGCAGCCCATGCGACATTGCCTCAAGCGGCGCCATGCCGTAGCTGTCGTTCAGCGTGGGGTGCGCATAGATGTCCGCCGCGCTGAAATACTGGGCAACTTCAGGTGTGGGATCAACCAGCGTGACGCGGTGCGCGATACCGTTGGCCGCACGAACCCGATCCCGGGTCGGCGCATCGGCCCCCACGACCAGCAGCTTGTAATGCGACGGCAACTGCGCCAGCGCATCCAGCAAGGCGGGCAGGCCTTTGCGCAAGGGGTTGCGCGCCACCAGCAGGCAGCCGACAGTGCCGGCATCCCAGCCCAGACGGGCGCGGGTTGCCTCGCGTCCCGCCGCCATATCATCCGACGGCAGCTTGACCCCGGGCGCGATGATATCCACGGGCAGCTCCTGGCCGTAGCTGCGGTGCAACTGGTCCATGATCAAGCCCGACACCGCCACCACGCGCCGGCCGGACGCACGGCGCACGCGCAGCTTTTCAAGCAGCAGATAGGTCGCCAGACGCGGGCTTAGCCAAGCGGTGACGCGTTTGAGCGGCTTGACGCGGGTGACGCGGTTATAGCGAACCGGCGTCACGTGCATGACCTGGATTTCTCCGGCCCAGCCGTTCATATGCGAGTGCACGATGTCGAAGCGGCCGCGCGTGAGGCGGTCGGCGCGCCACGCAAAATACAGCACGCGCATCCAGCTGGGCAGCCAGCCCGGAAAACGGACGGGCAGAAACGGAAACGGCAGGTCGCTGTCGAAATCGCGCGCGACGATGGACACATCGTGCCGCTGGCCCAACACCCGCATCAGCTCCACGCCATAGGCCTCGGCGCCTCCGAAGCGGTTGCCGAAGCGGTCGACCAACAGCGCGATGCGAAGCCGCCGCTCAGCGGCGCCGGCGGGTGTCTTCATACCGGGTGAGGCACTTCTGAAGGAAGCGGATGATGTTGGTGGAACGCGCCACCGTCACCCGAGGCAGACCGAACGGATCGTCGGATGCCGCAGCCAGGCCGCGCTGGGTCAGCGTGGCGTTGTCGTAGCCGGCCTCGCGCGCCATGGCGCGATGTTCGGGGCCGTGATCGCCGTAGGGATAGCAGAAGGCCGTCACGGGCGCGCCCAGCGCCTGTTCCAGTTCGTCCTTGGATTCGACGATCTGGCGCCGCGCCTCGTCGGGCGACATTTCGGGCAAGTGCACGTGGTCCAGCGTATGCGAGCCAACCTCGTTGCCGGCCTGGGCCCATTCACGCATTTCGCCCACGGTCATCAGCGCCGAAAAGGGAATGCCCTTTTGCAAATCCCAGACGTTGCCGCCGTCGAACTGGCGCGCCACGAAATAGTTGGTGGCGGTAAAACCGAGTTCGCTCAGCACGGGCATCGCGTTGTGGTGCACGTTGCGATAGCCGTCATCGAACGTAATGCCGAACACCTTGCCCTGACGCTCGCCGCGCACATAGGGCATGACATCGCGCATCGACAAACCGCGATACCCCAGGCGGCGCATCCAGCGCATTTGGCGCGCGAAGCTGTCGGGGTGCACGGTCAGCCCACGAAACGGCGTGCCTTTGGGATTAGGCTCGCCGATCTGGTGGTACATAAGAATGGGGATAGACATAGGCCGGATTATAGGCCCGGGCGTCCATCCAGCGTACGCTGGTAGACCTCGACTGTGGCGGAGGCGAAACGATCAAGGTTGAAGTCGCGCAAGGCGGTCTCGCGGGCCTTCGCGCCCATCGCGCGCACCGTGTCGGGATGGTCCAGCATGAAGCGCAACTTGTCCGTCATGGCGGCCACATCACGCACCGGCACGATCCAGCCGTCAACGCCGTCGGTGACGTTTTCAGGCAGGCCGCCCGCGTTGCTCACCAGCGCGGGCAAACCCAGCGCCATGATCTCGCGGCAGGCGAACGACAGCGCTTCGCGGTACGACAATACGAAGCCAGCGTGGCAGGACGCCAGCGCGGCGCGCACATCGTCCAGCAGGCCCGGAAAACGCACCTGGTCGATCATGCCCAGTTCGCGCACGCGCGCCAGCTTGGCTTCCGACGGCGGGTCGCCCGCCACCATCAGCAACACGCGGGCCTTGTCCGCGGGCGGCAAGGCGGCAACTGCCGCCACCAGGTCCAGCCACCCCTTGTCGTAATCGGTACCGCCCGCGCTCCCCAGCAACAGCTTGCCTTGCCAGTCGGGGCCGAAGATCAGCGCGCGCAACTTGTCCAGGCTTTCGGGCGGCGGCGGCGCGAAGAAATTCGTGTCGATGCCGTGGCGGATGGTCGTGATGGGACGCTTGCGGTAGGGCGACTGCTGCATCAGCCCCTGCACGTAGTCACTGACCGCAATACTGTGGTCAGTCGCCAGCGCCACACGCAGCTTGTGGCCGAAGCTGGCAAGCGGATGGTCGTTGTGCTTGGTGAATACGATGCGCGGGCGGCGCGCCATGCCCAGCGTGGCCAGCATGACCTGCTTGTGGTCGGCCGAACCGTTGGCGTGAATGATGTCGAAACGCCCTGTCTTGATCAGGCGGCGCAGCTTCGCGCGGTCCTTGAACCAGGACGACGGGCGCGTGGTGTACAGCATGTCTACGACGGTCACGCCGGGAATGGCGCGAGCGTAGCGGTACAGGCGGCTCGTGGGCGGCGCGGCCACGGTGATCTCGTGGCTGCGCGCCAGCGCCTTCGCCAGGTTGATGATGTAGGTGACGTGCCCCCCGCCGTTGTTGGCGTGGAAGTTCGTGTACAGGATTTTCACTTCTGCTTCTCGGCCAGGAACATCAGCTTGGAATAGCGGAAGAAGCTGCCCGCCGCTGCCGTCACCGCCAGCACCAGACCGTGCCGGCCATCCAGGAAGCCGCGACGGATCAGGTAGATGCGCACGAACGTCCAGAAGCCATGGCCCAGCGCGCCAAAGACCGAGGTGCGACGCCCTTTGGCGTACATCATCGCAGCGGCGTCCGACGAATAACGGTTGACCTTGTTGATCAGCGCGTCCAGGTTGTCGTAGGGGTAGTGATTGAAATAGCCCTGCATTTTCAGGGGCTGGCCGTTGGCCGGCACCACGCGTTCATGCACGGCGGCATCCGTAAACCGCGCCGTGCCGCGCTTGAACAAGCGCAAGACGTAGTCGGGCCACCAGCCGCTATGGCGGATGTCTTTTCCGCAAAAGTTGGACAGGCGCGCGATCTCGTAGGCGTCGGCGCGCGGGTTCGCCAGCACGTCCTGGATCTCGCGGGCCAGCTCGGGCGTGACGCGCTCGTCGGCGTCAATGGACAGCACCCAATCGCCAGTGGCCAAGTCCAGCGCGCGATTTTTCTGCGGACCGAAACCGGGCCAGTCAGGCGTGATCTCGACACGCGCGCCCAGCGCCTGCGCCAGTTCGACCGTGCCATCGGTGCTGCCCGAATCCACCACGATGAATTCGTCGGCGAAGGCCACGGACTTGAGGCAAGCGGCAATATTCGCCGCTTCGTTCTTGGTGATGATGATGACTGATAGCTTCATCCGCGATTCCTAAGACGCTTTTTCCAGGCTTTCCAGGCGTGATAGCGCGGCCCCCAGAACGGGTCGCGCGACAGCCAGATGCGCCGGTTCAACCAGGTTCCGCCTTGATTTCGCACCGCGAAACGATAGATGTGTTCGGGGTCCGCGCCGGGAGTGTTCTGGCCAAAAGGGTCGGTAGTGTACAAGTGCGCGAAACCGGCCTGGCGCGCCGCGTCCACGTAGTCCGCGTCGAAATAGCCTTGCGGCCAGCACAGGTGATCGCTGACGGCCCCCAGGCGGCGCACAAGGGTGTCGCGCGAGTCGTGCAGTTCTTGTGCGATATGGTCGCGCTTGGCGTTGACATCGGCGCCGCAGACTTTGTCCCAGCGCGTGTGGGTATGCGTATGGGAATGGAATTCGAACGTGCCGGCGGCCTGCATGGCTTCGATCTCGCTCCAACGCAGCATGGCCTCGTCAGTGCGGCCCGCGGCCACCAATTGTTTACAGGCGTCGTGATCGGGCGTGGCGGGCAAGGCGCCGCCCTGCCCGGCATGCGGCCGCACGGGGCCGTCGCCGATCCAACCCGTGATGGTGAACAACACCGCGCGCATGCCATGGCGCGCCAGGATGGGATGCGCGTGCACCCAGTTATTCAGATAGCCATCATCGAACGTGATCAGCACGGAACGCTCGGGTGCTGCGCCGCCTGCCAGATAAGCGGCGAACTGAGCCGCGGACAACGATTGATAACCTGCCTGCGCCAGACGCGAGACCTGAGCCTCGAAGACGTCCGGCGTTGCCGCAATCATGCCGCCCGCGGGGGTGACATGGTGGTACATCAGCACAGGGACGTTGGGCGCATTCATGCGCCGCGCTCCGCCAGCCATTTCAGGTACACCGCTTCCGTCGATTCGGCCAGCCGGGCAGGCGAAAACACGGCCTCTTCCCAAACCATCTTGCGGCCGGCCTCGCCCATGCGATGGCGCAGGTCCGGGTCGTCAATCAGCCGTTGCAAGGCGTTGGTCAAGGCTTCAGGATTCTTCGGCGGCACCAGAATGCCCGTAACGCCGTCGCGGAACATTTCCGATACGCCGCCCACATTGGTGCCCACCACCGGCAGGCCGCTGGCCTGGGCTTCGACGTACACGGTGCCCGACGCTTCCTGCTGCGTGGCCAGCGCAAACACGTCGAATCCGGCCAACAGGTTAGGCACATCACGGCGCATCCCCATCAGATGGATGCGATGCTGCAAGCCCAGTTGGGCGATGTAATCCTGCGTTTGCTCGAAGACGGGTGAACCGCCCCCGATGAACACCAGGTGCAGCTTGGGCCGGCTGGTCATCAGCGGAACCATCGCGTCGATCAGATCCTTGTGGCCTTTGGTGGCGCGCATGACGGCCACGCAGCCCACGACGATGTCGTCATCGGCCAGCCCGAGTTCATCGCGCAGGGTCGAGTGTTCGACCGGCGCCGGCAACACGATGGGCGAATACACGGTCGCCACCCGGTTTGCCGGCACACCACGCTCGATCAGGTAGTGGCGCACGTGGTCGCTGACCGTAGTGACCCGGTGCGGCAGCCACGTGTAGGACCACATCGACCCCACCTTGTTGGACAGGTGGCGCGTGCGGACGATGAGGGGCGTACCGGCCAGCCGGCCGGCCATCGCCGCAATGACCGTGTCGCGCCGGCTGTGCGTATTGAGCACATCAAAGCGCCCTTCCTTCAGGATGCCGCGCACGGCGGCCACGCCCTTCAGGTAGTTGACGGGTCCGTCCATATCGACTTTGTGCACGGTAAACCCCGCGTCTGACAGCCGTTCGACCAGCATGGCCCGGGATTGGCAGATGGCTTCAACATGGTGGCCGCGCGCACGCATGGCCGTCATTTCCTTGAAGATCCGCCCTTCCTGACCGCCAAAGCTGGTGGCCGCTTCAGAATGCACGATACGCAGTTGTTGCATCAATAGGTCACCTCAACCCCATTGGGTTTGGTCCAGGCGTTCAGATTGTCGAGCAGGGTGTCGGCCATGCGAACGCGCCACTCTTCGCCCAGCCGGACCGTGCACAGAAAATTATTCTTGGTGTAGACAATATCGACCGGCACGCCGGGGATGCCGTTCTCGGGTTCAGCCCGGAATGGATTCAGCATCTGGCGCAAACGCGCGGCGTCGGCCGAGCCGTTGAGCGTGACGCGCAGCGACTTGGCGCGCGCTTCGCGAGCCAGTTGCAGGTCATACAGCTGTTCGGCCACGATGCGCATGCCGCCCGAGTAGTCATCGTTGCTGACCTTGCCCTGGACGATGACCAACTGGTCTTCGCGCAAGCGGTTGCGGTGCTTCTCGTAGAGTTCGTTGAACACCGAGATTTCCACCTGCGCGGTGCCGTCGTCCAGCACGGCAAACACCATCTTGCCGCGGCGGGTCATCATGACGCGCACGCTGGCCAGCACGCCGCACATCCATTGCAGGTCGCGTTGCGGTTCCACGCGCGCCAGCTGCATTGGCACGATGCGGCGCACTTCGTCGCGCCACGCGTCAAACAAGTGGCCGCTGTAGTAGTAGCCCAGCGCCGACTTTTCTTCGGTCAGCTTTTTGTGCAGGTCCCACGGGGCAACCTTGGCCAATTCGCCAGCCACCACATCGCTGCTGTCGTCACCGAACAGCGACGCCTGGTTGGCGCTGCGGGCCGCTTGTTCGGCGGCTTCCATGGCGGTTGGCACCGAGGCCAGCATCGCGGCGCGGTTCGGCTCGATGGTGTCGAACGCGCCGGCCTTGATCAGCGCTTCGATCGTGCGGCGGTTGACGGCGTTCTTGCTGACGCGGCGGCAGAAGTCGAACAGGTTCAGGAACGGGCCGCCTTCCTTGCGCGCACGCAGGATGTCTTCGACAGCGCCCTGCCCCGTGCCTTTGACGGCGCCCAGGCCGTAGCGCATGGTGCGCGGCGGCTTGCCCTTTTCGGTGTGCTTGTCGGCCACCGGTTCGAAGCGGTAGCCCGAGAAGTTGACGTCCGGCGGCAGCACTTCCACGCCGTTGTCCTGGGCGTCGCGGCAGAAAATCTGGACCTTGTCGGTGTCGTCCATATCGGACGACATGGTGGCGGCCAGGAATTCGGTCGGGTGATAAGCCTTGAGCCAGGCGGTCTGGTAGGAAATCAGCGCGTAAGCGGCCGAGTGCGACTTGTTGAAGCCGTAGCCCGCAAACTTTTCCATCAGGTCGAACAGCTTGACGGCCAGGTCCGGGTCGTGGCCCTTTTCCTTGGCGCCTTGCTCGAAGAGCTCGCGGTGCTTGGCCATTTCCTCAGGCTTTTTCTTGCCCATGGCGCGGCGCAGCAGGTCGGCGCCGCCCAGCGAGTAGCCCCCGATGATCTGCGAGATCAGCATCACCTGTTCCTGGTAGACGATGACCCCGTAGGTGCTCTTCAGGGTGCCTTCCAGGTCGTTGTGGAAGTAGTCCACCGCGGCGCGGCCGTGCTTGCGGTTGACGAAGTCGTCCACCATGCCCGATTCCAGCGGCCCCGGACGATACAGGGCCAGCATGGCGATGATGTCTTCGAACGTGTTCGGCCGCAGCTTCTTCAGCAGTTCCTTCATGCCGCGCGATTCCAGCTGGAACACGGCCGTGGTGTTGGCGTCGCACAGAATCTTGTAGGCGGCCGGGTCGTCGAGTTCGAGCGCCATGACGTCGAAGTCGCGCTTGTCGGCGTTGAACTGGCGCACGTATCGCACGGCCCAGTCCAGGATGGTCAAGTTGCGCAGGCCCAGGAAGTCGAACTTCACCAGGCCGGCGGCTTCGACGTCGTCCTTGTCGAACTGCGACACCGCGCTGTTCTCTTGGCCCGGCTGGCAATACAGCGGGCAGAAGTCGGTGAGCTTGCCGGGCGCAATCAGCACGCCGCCTGCGTGCATGCCGATGTTGCGGGTCAGGCCTTCCAGCGGCTTGGCCAGGTCGACCAGCGCGCGCACTTCTTCTTCCTGTTCGTAGCGGTCCTTGAAGGCGGGTTCGTCCTTCAGGGTGCGTTCCAGCGACCAGGGGTCCATCGGGTTGAACGGGATCAGCTTGGACAGGCCGTCGCAGAACATATAGGGCATGTCCAGCACGCGGCCGGCGTCGCGGACCACGGCTTTCGCGCCCAGCGTGCCGAACGTGGCGATCTGGCTCACGGCGGCGCGGCCGTATTTTTCCTTGACGTAGTCGATGACGCGTTCGCGGTTGTCCTGACAGAAGTCGATATCGAAGTCGGGCATGGAAACCCGTTCGGGGTTCAGGAAGCGCTCGAACAGCAAGTCATAGCGAATCGGGTCCAGGTCGGTAATGCCCAGCGCGTACGCCACGAGCGAACCCGCGCCCGAGCCCCGCCCCGGCCCCACCGGCACGCCATTATTCTTACCCCAGTTGATGAAGTCTTGAACGATCAGGAAGTAACCCGGAAAGCCCATCTGGATGATGGTCTTGCATTCCCAGCGCAGGCGTTCGTAGTACTGCTCGCGCTTGGACTCGCGTTCGGCCTCGTCGGGGAACAGGAACGCCATGCGCTTTTCCAGGCCCTCTTCCGACAGCTGGACCAGATAGTCGTCCAGCGTCACGCCTTCGGGCGTGGGGAAGTTGGGCAGGCGCGGCTTGCCCAGCACCAGGCTCAGGTTGCAGCGCTTGGCAATTTCAACCGTGTTGGCCAGCGCCGAGGGCACGTCGGCGAAACGCCGGGCCATTTCTTCGGAGCTGAGCAGGTATTGCTCTTTGGTGAACCGGCGCACGCGGCGCGGGTTGGCCAGTATTTCGCCTTCGGCGATGCAGACGCGGGCCTCGTGCGCCTGGAATTCATATTCGTCCAGGAACTGCACCGGGTGCGTGGCCACCACCGGCAGGCCGGCTTCGCCCGCCAGCCGCATGGCGGCTTGGGTATAGGCCTCGTCGCCGTCCATGCCGGCGCGTTGCAGCTCAATGTAGTAGCTGCCCGGAAACAGGTGCGCCCATTGGCGCGCCAGCGCCAGCGCGGAGACGGCGTTACCGGCGTCCAGCGCCTGGCCCACGTCGCCCATGCGCCCGCCCGACAGGGCAATCAGGCCCTCTTGCCCTTGCAGCCATTCGCGGCGGATCTCCGCGCGGCCCTTGCCCTGGTTAGTCAGGAAGGCCTTGGACAGCAGTTCGCACAGGTTCAGGTAGCCCTGGTGGTTGCGTACCAGCAAGAGCAAGCGGAAAGGCTTGGCGGGATCGTCGTCATTGGTCAGCCAGACATCGCAACCCGCGATGGGCTTGACCCCCGCGCCGCGCGCGCCTTTATAGAACTTGATCAGGCCAAAAAGGTTCGACAGATCGGTCAGCGCCACGGCGGGCTGGCCCAGCTTGGCGACGCGCTTGATAAGGTCGGAAATGCGCACAATGCCGTCCACAACCGAAAACTCGGAGTGAACGCGCAGATGCACAAAGGGGGGCGGATTTGTTACGGCTTCGGACATAGCGGGAATTGTACCTAGGGATCACGGTCCAAGCGGATGCGTCTGAGATTCCGCAAAGGGCGCACCACGGACCTTGTGTAACAATACTAGGTAGACCTGACCCTTCTGTCGCAGGACAACGAATACGTTATGAAATGGTTAATCCCCGGGATCTGGCTGGCCGCCATCCTGTTCGCCCACTTCCGAGGCCGAGTCAAACTGCCGCTGGGCCGGCAAATGTTGGACCACTCCGTACTGCTGGCCCCGATCAATGCCTTCATGGTGTTGACCTCGCGCGTGCCCTCTACGCCCTACCTGACAACGAGCGAAATCGCCGAACTCAAGGTGCTGGACGACAACTGGGAAACGATCCGCGAAGAAGCCGTGCAAATGGCCGAGCTGCGCCGCATCAAGGCGGCCGACTCCCACAACGACATCGGTTTCAATTCCTTCTTCAAGTACGGCTGGAAGCGCTTCTACCTGAAGTGGTATGACGCCCGCCACCCGTCGGCCGAAGAACTCTGCCCCAAGACCGTCGCCATTCTGAAGACGCTGCCCAAGGTCAAGGCCGCGATGTTCGCCGAGCTGCCCCCCGGCGGCCAGCTGAACCCGCACCGCGACCCGTTCGCGGGCTCATTGCGCTACCACCTGGGCTTGGTCACGCCGAACGACAACCGCTGCCACATCATCGTCGACGGCGAATCCTATAGCTGGCGCGATGGCGAAAGCGTGGTGTTCGACGAAACCTACGTGCACGAAGCCTACAACCACACCGACCAGAACCGCATCATCCTGTTCTGCGACGTGGAACGCCCGCTGAAGTGGCGCTGGGCCGAAGCCTTCAACCGCTGGTTCGGACGCGTCGTCATGTCGGCCGCCAGTTCGCCCAACGACGGCAACGACCAGACCGGCGCCATCAACAAGCTGACGCACGCGCATTACGTCATCGACCAGAAGCGCAAGGCCTTCAAGACCTGGAACCGCCATGTTTACAAAGCCACCAAGTTCGGCTTGATCGCGCTGGTCATCCTCGGCTTCATCGCGTTGTAAACCAGCAAACGGCGGCCTTCAGCCGGCCCCAAAAAGCGGCCCCCTACGCGGGGCCGCTTTCTTTTTGCCTGATCTCAAACCGGCTCGCGCTCCGGCAGCGTCAATAGGCCGGTGTGGTAGTCGTACCCGTAGATTTCGCCGTACCGGCCCCACTCCACCGCAATCTTCATGACCCGCTCGGCTTCGTCGGGCTTCAAGAATTCTTCCAGCGAATTCAGGAAGTCCTTTTCGGGCAAGGCGCCCGTAGGTTCTTGTTCCAGGCTGTGGCGAATGTGCGCGGCCAGCGGCACGTGCGCCAGCAACTGGCGCCCGAAGATGACCTGCTTCTGGTTTTGATCGGCCTGCACGTAGCGTTGGCCCAGCGGCGTCAGGAAGATGTCGCCCCGATCAATCTGCGCCAGGCCGAACAGGCCCAGCGCTTCGCAGGCGGGCAGCAAGTCGTCATCCGCAATCTCGGCTTCTTCGGCCAGCTTGGGCAAGTCGGCGCGGCCATTGAACGGCGCCTCCGCCAACACATCCAGCACACCCTCCATGCGGTCGACTTCCGTTTGCGGAAAGCGATAGCCCAGACCTTGCTGGCGCGGCGTGGGCACGCCATGCGCCGGACGCATCGTCATCAGCGCGTAGACCTCGTCGATCAGCGCGCGCACCTGCGGCGAATCAGCGTCCCGCGGACGCGGCAGGCCGATCATGATCTGGCTGCGTACCCGGCCTGGGTCGCTGTCGAACACGATGATGCGGTCGGCCATCATCACGGCTTCTTCGATGTTGTGCGACACGATCAGGATGCCCTTGGTCGAAATACGGCTTTCGTCCCAGAGCTCCAGCATGTCGTCACGCAGGGTTTCGCCGGTCAGCACGTCCAGCGCCGAGAACGCTTCGTCCATCAACAGCACGTCGGGGTTCATGACCAGCGCACGCGCGATGCCCACGCGCTGGCGCATGCCGCCCGACAGTTCGCGCGGCAAGGCGCCACCGAAACCGCCCAGGCCGATCAGGTCCAGCACGGCGTCAGCCCGCTTGGCGCGCTCGGCTGCTGGCACGCCCTGGGCTTCCAGCCCTAGCTCGACGTTCTGCTGCGCGGTCAGCCACGGGAACAAGGCGAACGACTGGAACACCATCGAAATGCCCGCGGCCGGCCCGTACACCGGCTGGCCGCGGTACGTGACCGTGCCTTGGTCGGCGTTGACCAGCCCGGCCATGATGCGCAGCAAGGTGGACTTGCCCGACCCGGACTTGCCCAGCAAGGCCACGATCTCGCCTTCCTTCAAGGTGAAATCCACGTGTTCGAGCACATGGCGCGCGGTGCCATCGGCAGCGCGGAAAGACTTGCCGACGTCGTGCAGTTCGATCAGGACGTTGGGATTCATAAGAACTCCTAGCGGCCGCGGTCTTCGGCCAGCAGATACAGCTTGCGCCAGAAAAATCGATTCAACAGCATCACGAAGACGCACATCACGCCAATGCCCAGCGCAATGCGGTGAAAGTCGCCCTGCTCGGTCATCTGCTTGATGTAGCTGCCCAGGCCGTCGGCAACCAGCGAGGTTTTGCCCCACGACACGTATTCGGCCACGATGCTGGCGTTCCACGACCCGCCGCTGGCGGTGATGGCGCCGGTGATGAAGCTGGGAAAAACGGCTGGCAGATAGACCCGGCGCCAGCGCAGCCACCCTTTCAACCCCAGGTTGTCGGCCGCCAGCCGCAATTCGTTGGGGATGGTGGACGCGCCGGCGACGACGTTAAAGAGGATGTACCACTGGGTGCCGAAGATGATCAGCGGGCTGAGCCAGATGTTGGGGTTCAACTGCCAGGCCACCATGACGTACACCACGGCCGGAAACAGCAGGTTGACCGGAAACGCGGCCAGAAACTGCGCCACCGCCTGGACGCGCTGCGAATATCGGGGACGCAACCCAATCCAGACGGCCACCGGCACCCAGACCAGCGACGCCAGCCCAATCAGCAGCATGACGCGCACAAGCGTAATGCCGCCCAGCCCCAGCACATGCAGCACTTCGCCCCAACCCACGTCTTCGTGGACAAACACCACGAGCTTGTAGGTCGCGAGCAAGGCGGCGGCCGCGAGCAAGGCATCCCACACGCGGGTCCAGCGCGGATCAGGCGCTTTGGCGCGGGCGCGGATGGAGGTGCCGTCGTAAGACACGCTGAACCAGCCCAGCGCGCGCCGCATGCCCGCCCAAAAGGCGTTCGACACGGCTTGCATCCAGCGGCTGCGCCGCGTCCAGTCCAATAGCCACGACTGCTGCGCGGCGTCGCCCTGCGATTCCTCGAACCGGAATTTGTCGGCCCAGGCCAGCAGCGGGCGGAAGAAGAGTTGGTCGTATAGCAGGATGCCCGCCATCATCGCGCCGATGGCCCAGGCAATGGCATGGCCGTCTTCGGCCTGGATGGCGACAGCGATGTACGACCCGATGCCGGGCAACTTGATGTCTTGCCCCGCCACCGAAATGGCTTCGGCCGCGACCAGGAAGAACCAGCCCCCCGACATCGACATCATCATGTTCCACAGCAGCCCCGGCGTGGCGTAGGGCAGCTCCAGGCGCCAGAACCGCTGCCATCCGGACAGCCGGAATATCCGCGCGGCTTCGTGCAGTTCAGCCGGTACCGTCCGCATGGATTGATACAGGCTGAACGCCATGTTCCAGGCTTGGGACGTAAAGATGGCGAAGATGGCGGCGCATTCAACACCCAGCAGATTGCCGGGAAACAACGCGATGAACGGCGCGATGGCGATGGCCTGGAATCCCAGGATGGGAACGGACTGCAAGATGTCCAGCATGGGAATCATCGCTTTCTCGGCCGTGCGGTACTTGGCGGCGATGGCGGCGAAGACAAAGCTGAACAACAGGGAGAAGCCCAGCGCGGTAAACATCCGGAGGATGGTGCGCAGGAGGTAATACGGAAGATAGACCGGGTCCAGCGAGATAGGCAGTTCTTCACCGAGGGCGAAGGGACGGCTCATCTGAGACGCCCCGTAAGCCATGACGGCCAGCACGCCCAACACCAGGGGTAAGAGCGCCCAGTCCCAACGATTCGGGGTGGAACGGGAGCCGGGCTTCGAACGAGTCCGGGGGGTGAATAACTCGAACATGTTGGGGATGTTCCAGGGCGCGGTGAGAGGGGCCAGCGAATTGGAGCATAACGAGATGACGGGGGTCTGAATTGGGGGTTTGTGGTTTTTTGGGGGGAGTTTGAGGAGGTTTGGGGAGGCTTGTTGGGAGGCTTGTTGGGACGAGGAGGGTTCTTGTGACGCCCGTGGCGTCGGGGGCCTGGGGTGCGCGGGGCAACGATTGCGGTCCGGAGCCTTCGCTCCGGACTGCCCCGTAGTCATCCTCGTCCGCCTTCGGCTCCCTACGGATTCCCTCGGGCTTATCGACGCCCCGCGCACCCCAGGCCCCCGACACCCCGGGCTCCGGAAGTTGCAATCTGACGTCAGCGGGGGAGACCGGGGTTTTTAAGGTTCTCACCACGAGTTTTTGGGTGGTGGAAGATCTTGCGGGGCCCGCCCCCGGCCGGCCGCGCGGGCGGCCTTGGGGGGCTTACGCGTTTGTCTTGCGTCGTGATGGGTTGCGCTTCGCGTGTGGGGGCGGTGCTCGAGTTCTTTTTGATGGCGGGTGAAGCTTGGAGCATCTTGCGGGGTCGTCCCTGGTCGGCCGCGCGGGCGGCCTCGGGGACTTGGCGGTGTCTGGCGGCGTTGCGCTGCCGCTGCGCGCTTGCTGTGAATGCCCTTGTAGATTAGGAGTCTTGGATCAGGACTCAGACTGCATTTAATTTCGGTTTCAGACTGCACTTATCGGCAGGTAGAGCGAAAGCCCCATCTGGAAAATGCAGTCTGACACCAAAAATATCCATGTTCTTTTGCGCGGCTTGCCGCGCTGCACGCATCCTACGAATGATGGTCGGCACTTGAACCCTGGTGCGGTGGCGCGCGGCGGGTCTGCACGCGCAAGGCGGTGCCGGACGCGCGCCACCCCTTTTCCCCCCAAAAAAAACCGCGGGGAGGACCACTAGCAAACACCTCTACAAATTCGCGAAAGCGAACACCGTCCAATCGACCACCAACGCGTATGCCGAGTAAGGCCGCCCGCGCGSCCGCGACTCGGCGGGCACCGCAGCACTCGTCACTTAGGCACACCCTAGCAGCGCATCAGACCAAGACGGCGGCAGCCCGTCGGCGCGGTGGCCCTGACGGCGCGCAACCTCGATGCGCCCGAGGGAATCTGAAGGGAGCCGAAGGCGGACGAAGATGACGAAGGGGCAGTCCGGAGCGAAGGCTCCGGACCGCAATCGTGGGCGCGCGCMGTCAGGGCCACCGCGCCGACGGGCGACCTACGAACCCGATCCTCCGCAAACTCGAACCGCCCCCAGCCACCCAAAATCTCACCGCTTCAACGACTCCCAACTTTTCATCAACCGCTTCACCGACACCGGCATCGGCGTCCGCAGCTCCTGCGCAAACAACGCCACTCTCAGTTCCTCCAGCAGCCACCGAAACTCATCCAATCGAGGATCAGGCGCCCCCTTCAGTGCCGACCGAGCCCGTTGATACTGCGTCACCAGCGGCGCCATTTCGGCAACCAGCTTTGCGTCTCGACCCGGGTCTGCGCGCAGCTTGTCGATGCGCGCCACCGCTGCCTTCAGATACCGCGGATAGTGCGACAGCTGCGCATACGGCGTATCGCGGATGAACATCTTTGGCATCAACGCGCCAATCTGCTGCTGCAGATCCGCGTATGCCGAAGCGTGCGGCTTGGCTTGTGGCAGCTTGCGTTGCAGCGCTGCGTATTCAGTCAGCACCGCCCCAGCCAGCCTAGCCACCTCTTGCGCCAACAACCCCAGACGGCCCTTGCCTTCCGTGCGGCGGGCCTCGAACTGCTGCTCGTTCACCGGCCACGGTTCCGCCAGGCAGGCCTGCCCCAGCGCGCAATCGATGATCTGGTCGCGCAGTTCTTCCTGCGTGCCCAGCGTCATGTACAGCATGCTGATCTTGGTAAGGTCCGCCAGGTTCTTTTCCAGGAATTTCACCTGCTCGCGCAAGCCCAGCCGGAACAACTTCAACAAGCCCGCGCGATGGTGCTTGCGCGCCTCGTCCGGGTCGTCAAACACATCCAGATCGCAATGCGCGCCACGGTCCACCAGCGCCGGATAACCGATGACGGACTGGCCGCGCCGCTTGATCTCCATGATCTCGGGCAATGGCCCGAACGACCACGTCGTCAGGTTTTCATGCGCCAACGCCTGGGCGACTTGCGTATCGCTGGCCGCCAGTTGCTGGAACGTCGCCTGCGCCTGCTTGCCGAATTCCGCGCGCAGCTGCGCCAGATTTCGGCCTGCCGCCAGCATGCGGCCGTGCTCGTCGACCACGCGGAAGTTCATGAACAAGTGAGCCGGCAACGTCTCTAGCTTGAAGTCGCCCACGGCCGGGCGCACCTGCACCTGGTCCCACATATCCGCAATGATCGCGTCGACCAGACCTTGCTGCGGGTCCGCCTGCCGTTCAAACCAGCGGTCATAGAAACCGGCGGCGTAGTCGGGCAGCGGCACGCAATGGCGGCGCAGCTTTTGCGGCAGCGACTTCAGCAGCAGATGAACCTTTTCCTTCAGCATGCCCGGAACCAGCCACTCGCAGCGGGCCGGGTCAATCTGGTTCAACGCGAACAGCGGCACCGACAAGGTCACGCCGTCACGCGGCGAGCCCGGTTCGAAGTGGTAGTCCAACGCCATCGACACGCCCTGCCATTCCACCTTCTTGGGGAACACATCGGTCGTGACGCCGGCGGCTTCGTGGCGCATCAGCTCGTCGCGGGTCAGCATCAGCTTCGCTGCCGCCGCCTTGTCCAGGCTGGACACCCACTTTTCCAGCGACGTCGTCTGCGAGATATCGGCGGGCAGCTGGCGGTCGTAGAAGGCGAAGATCAGTTCGTCGTCCACCAGAATGTCGGGGCGGCGCGTCTGATGCTCAAGCTTTTCGATGCCGGCAATCAGCTTGCGGTTGTGCGCCACAAACGGCAGCCGCGTGTCGATCTCGCCCGGCACCAGCGCCTGACGAATAAAGAGTTCACGCGCCTGCGTCGGGTTGACCCGGCCGTAATGGATGCGACGGCCCGTGTAGATCGTCAGCCCATACAGCGTGGCGCGCTCATTGGCCACCACCTGCCCGGCCTTCTTTTCCCAACGCGGGTCTGACCAGTTTTTGCGGATCAGATGGGCGCCCACCTTTTCCAGCCACACCGGGTCGATCCGCGCCACGCAGCGCGCATACAGGCGCGTCGTTTCGACGAGTTCAGCCGCCATGATCCAGCGCCCGGCCTTCTTCACCAGGCGCGAGCCGGGGTGGATATGAAAGCGGATCTCGCGGGCGCCTTGGTAGTGGCCGCCCTCGTCGCTCTTGAAACCGATATTGCCCAGCAAGCCGGACAACAGCGCCAGATGCAATTGTTCGTACGTCGCTTCCGCCTGATTGACGCGCCAGCCCTGCTCGCCCACCAAGGCAGACAGTTGCGTGTGCACGTCGTGCCATTCACGCAAACGGATCGGCGACAAAAAATTCTGGCGCAGCAGATTCACGAGTTTGCGCTGCGACGCCTTGTGCTGCACCTGCTCGCCGTACCAGCGCCACAGTTTCAGGAAGGAAATGAACTCCGACTTGTCATCGGCGAACTTGGCGTGTGCGGCCTCGGCCGCTTCGCGCTCCTGCATGGGGCGGTCGCGCGCGTCCTGCACCGACAGCGCCGACGCAATGATCAGCATTTCCGACAGGCACTGGTGTTCGCGCGCGGCCAGAATCATGCGGCCGATGCGCGGGTCCACCGGCAGCTTGGCCAATTCGTGGCCGGTTTCGGTCAGCACGAAAGACGCGCCAGTGCGCGTGGTATCCGCGTCGTCGTCCGCCGCCGACGCCAGCTCAATCGCGCCCAGCTCTTGCAGCAAGTGGTAGCCGTCGGCCACGGCGCGCCCAGGCGGCGCTTCCACAAACGGGAACTGCTCGATGTCGTCCAGCTTCAGCGCCTTCATCCGCAGGATGACGGACGCCAGCGACGAACGCAGCACTTCGGGGTCGGTGAAGGCGGCGCGGTTATTGAAGTCCAGCTCGTCATAGAGCCGGATGCACAGACCTGGCCCCACCCGGCCGCAACGGCCGGCGCGCTGATTGGCCGACGCGCGGCTGATCGGTTCGATCCGCAGCTGTTCGACCTTGTTGCGCCAGGAATAACGCTTGATGCGCGCCAGGCCGCTATCGACCACGAAGCGGATGCCCGGCACCGTCAGCGACGTTTCCGCCACGTTGGTGGCCAGCACGATGCGCCGCGCGTTGGTACGCGGGTGAAAAATCTGCTCTTGCTCGGCCTGCGACAAGCGCGCATACAGCGGCAGCACCTCGGTGCCGGCGGGGTGGCGCTTGCGCAAGGCTTCGGCGGATTCGCGGATTTCGCGTTCGCCGGGCAGGAACACCAGCACGTCGCCCGGGCCATGGCGCGCGCACTCGTCCACCGCGTCGACGATGGCGTCGATCAGGTCGCGTTCCTCGTCGCCCGACATGCGCTCGCGGTCACGGTCGCGGCCCGGCTTGGCGGCGGGCGCGGTGTCGTCCTCGGCCATTTCCTCGCGCACGGGGCGGTAGCGGACCTCGACCGGGTACAGCCGGCCCGACACTTCGATCACCGGCGCGGGCTTGTCTTCGGACGCCGCAAAGTGCTTGGCGAAGCGCTCGGCGTCGATGGTGGCCGACGTGATGATCAGCTTCAGGTCCGGGCGGCGCGGCAGCAGCTGCTTCAGGTAGCCCAGCAGGAAATCGATGTTCAGGCTGCGTTCGTGCGCCTCGTCGATGATGATGGTGTCGTAGCGGCGCAAGAGCGGATCGCGCTGCGACTCGGCCAGCAGAATGCCGTCCGTCATCAGCTTGATCGACGCGTTCGGACCGGTGCGGTCGTTGAACCGCACCTGATAGCCCACCACTTCGCCCATCGGCGAGTTCAGTTCTTCGGCGATACGCTTGGCCACCGACGTCGCCGCCAGGCGGCGCGGCTGGGTATGGCCGATCATCTTCTGGCGGCCACGGCCCAGCTCCAGGCAGATCTTGGGCAGCTGCGTGGTCTTGCCCGAGCCGGTTTCCCCGCTGACGATCACGACCTGGTGGCCGGCGATGGCGCGCGCAATCTCCTGCCGCCGTGCGCTGACGGGCAGGTCTTCGGGGTAGGTCACCACGGGGATGGGGCGCTCGGGCCGGGGCGTGCCACGGGACTCGTTCCGGGGCGCTTTCTGGCCCCCGGATTGCGGCGCCGGCGTTCTGGGCGCCCGCGGGCTGGAGGATTCAGGCATGTAGGATTTATCCAATTAGCCCGACATTATAAATTTCTGGCGATTTCGCGCCTGGGCCATCCGGCCACTCGCAGCCCGTGCCCAAATGCCGCCGCTACAGCAGCTTGCCCGGGTTCATCAGCTGGTTGGGGTCCAGCGCCCGTTTGATCATCAGCATCAGATCCATTTCCACGGGCGACTTGTAGCGCCGCAGCTCGTCGCGGCGCAACTGCCCCACCCCGTGCTCCGCGCTGATGCTGCCCCCGCGCTGCGCCACCAGATCGTGAACGCGGCGGTTCAGCGCGGCCGTCAATCGGGCGTGTTCCGCGGGCGCGGTGTCCAGCGGCAACAGCACGTTGTAATGCAGATTGCCGTCGCCGATATGGCCAAAATTCACGATGGGCAGATGGGGAAACTCAGACATCAGCGCCAGGTCGGCCTCTTCCACAAAAGCCGCCAATCGCGAAATGGGTACGGCGATGTCGTGCTTGACGGCCTTGCCCGCCCGAACCTGCGCCTGCGAAATGCCTTCGCGCAATCGCCACATCGATTGCGCCTGCGTGTCGTTCGTGGCAATCACGCAACCCTGAATCACACCGGCTTCAAGCGCCGCGCCCAGCGCGGATTCCAGCATGGCCGGCAGGCCGGACGGCTCGGTGTCGGACAGTTCCAGCAACGCATAGTACGGATGGCGCTCGCTCAGCGGATTGACCGCGCCGCTGACATGGGCCACCACCAGGTCCAGACAACGCGCCGACATCATTTCGAACGCGGTCAGCCGGTCTCCACAGGCCGTCTGCAAACGTGTCAGCAGGCTGACCACCTGCTCGGGCGAGTCCGCCCCGACCCACGCGGTGGCCCGGCCGGCCGGCGCGGGAAACAGCTTCAGCATGGCGCCCGTGATGATGCCCAGCGTGCCTTCCGAGCCGATGAACAGGCTTTTCAGGTCGTAGCCGGTGTTGTCCTTGCGCAGCCCGCGCAGACCGTTCCAGACCCGGCCATCCGGCAACACCACTTCCAGGCCCAGAGTCAGATCGCGCGTATTGCCGTAACGCAGCACCGCCGTGCCGCCGGCATTCGTGGCCAGGTTGCCGCCGATGGTGCAGCTGCCTTCGGAACCCAGGCTCAGCGGAAATAGCCGCCCCACCCCGCGCGCGGCCTGCTGCACGTCGGCCAGCAGCACGCCGGCATCGGCGCAAAGCGTGTTGTTGACCGGGTCCACCTCGCGGATGCGCTTCATGCGATTCAGGCTCAGGATCACCTGCGCGCCGCTCGCGTCTGGCGTTGCGCCGCCGCTCATGCCCGTGTTGCCGCCCTGCGGCACCACCGGCGTACGGCTCTGGTGGCACAACCGCATCACCGCCGAGACCTCGGTGGCGTTGCGCGGACGCACCACCACGGGCGTGCCGCCTTGCCATTTACCCAGCCAATCCCGCACGTAAGGCGCCTGCCCTTCCGCATCCAGCACCAGCCCGCTATCGCCCACCAGATGCGATAAGCGTTCGATCAATTCCGGGTTGCGCATGGGGGCCTCAGGCGCCGTGCCAATTGAGCCGGATTCGGCCGATGGCCATGGCGGCGGCCGCCTGCGTCGGCTCGACCACGGGCACCCCCAGTTCGGCTTGCAGCCAGCCGCGGTAGTCGGCCATGCCGGCGCAGCCCAGCACCAGCACGTCGGCCAGGTGCTCGTCGCGCAGGCGGCGGCCCACTTGCAGCAGCCGTTCGCGGGTGCGGGCCACGTCGGACAATTCCACCACGGCCAGGTCCAACGGCAACTCGGCGGCCACGCGCCCCGACAGCCCGGCTGCGCCAAACAGCCGGCCGTGGCGCGGCAGCGACTGGCGCAGGATGGCGATCACGCCCACGCGCTGGCCCAGCGTCAGCGCGGTCAGCATGCCGCATTCGCTGATGCCCAAGACGGGTTTGGCCGTGACTTCGCGCACGGCGTGCAGGCCCGGGTCGCTGAAGCAGGCGATGACGTAGCCCGCCGCAGCCGCGCCATACTCGGCGTCCAGTTCGCGCACGCGCCGGGCCAGCGGCAAGGTCACGCTTTCCACATCCATCTGCGTCTGCACGCCGGCCGGGCCTTCGGCCAGCGTCAGGCATTGAATGCGGGGGCCGCCCGCCATCCGCAAGGGTTCAAGCGCCGCATCGAAGGCGTCCGTGACGGCCTGGGTGGAATTCGGGTTGATGACAAAAAGGGTCTGTTCCATCAGGGGCTTTTCCATCAGGGTCTGTGCCATCCGTCCTGGGCGAGCGACTGGGCAAGGGATTGGGCAAGGGATTGGTCAAAATACGGCGTCAGTCTAGCTGCGCCGCCGCATAAGCATCCAATGTCAATTTGTGCGCTGCCCTTAACCCTTTGTTATGCTTTTGCGACCCCACCCCAGCGTGTGCGCCATGCAACTGAACTTGCGACAAATCGAGGTATTCCGCGCGGTCATGACGACCGGCACAATCAGCGGAGCGGCCAAACTCTTGTTCGTTTCGCAGCCCGCCGTCAGCCGCCTCTTGTCGCACACCGAACAGCGATTGGGGTTTGCCCTGTTCGAGCGCATCAAGGGCAGGCTCTACCCCACGCCCGAATCGCGCCAGTTGTTCCGTGAGGTTGAAGCGGTGTATGCCGGCGTGCGGCGCGTGGGCGAGCTGGCCTCCGAACTGGCCGAACGCCGCAGCGGCATTTTGCATCTGGTGTCCAGCCCCAGCATCGGCCACATGCTGATTCCGATGTCCATCACGCGTTTTCGCGAAACGCATCCCGACGTGAAGATCACGTTCCAGCCGCTGACCCAGCAGCCCCTGACGCAGATGCTGCTGGATAACCGCGCAGAGCTGGGCGTAGTGATTTTGCCTGTCCAGCACCCCAACCTGCTCACGCAAGCCATTGGCCAGGCGCGCCTGGTCTGCATCTGCCCGTACAACCATCCGCTGGCGCACCGCTCGCTCTTGTCCATCGCCGATCTGCTGCCGTATCCGCTGATTTCGTACGGCGGCGACACGCCCTTTGGCATGCTGGTTGAACAGATGTACCAAGAGGCCGGACACACCCGCCGGCTGGCGGTGGAAGTCAGCTCGCCGCAGAACGCGTGTTCGCTCGTGCAAGCCGGCGCCGGCATCGCCATCGTGGACGAATTTTCGGTCAAGAGCCGCACGCAGGGAGACTTCGTCGTGCGTCCAATCAACCAGGCAAAGATCCTGACGGCGAACCTGGTGCAATCGCGATTCGAACCCCTGTCTCAGCTGGCGCAAGCCTTCGTGGATGTCTTGCGGCACACGCTGCAAGAACAGGGTTTTGAGCTCTCGAATCCCGTCCAGGCAAACCCTGCCCAGGGTAAACCTTGACTTAACTGGGTGTTATACCCAGGCAATAAAAAAGCAAGTGGAGTTCTAAAACATCCGCATTAGGATGACATCCGAAACGCTGTTTTCGCTTTCGGTTTTCACGCATCCTGACGGAGAGATGATGGCTGACTCCATCGACGCCAAAGGCGTCTTCACCATTTGCCCCACGCCCTTTGACGACGCCCTGAAGGTGGATGCCGACAGCATCCGCACGCTGGTCGATTTCCTGTTGGAAACGGGCGTGACTGGCCTGGCCATCCTGGGATTCCTGGGCGAGCTGCACAAGCTGTCCAACGCAGAGCGCCGGCAGGTGCTGGAGACCTTCGTCAACCATACCGACGGCCGCGTGCCGGTGTGGGTAGGCGTGCGCGCCCACGGCATCGCAGGCGCCATCGAGCAGGCGCGGGAAGCCCAGGACATGGGCGCCGCCGCCGTCTTCGCCGCACCGCTGGACAACGCCAACGACGCGCTGCTGTTCGACTACTACAAGGCGGTTGCCGACGCCGTGAAGATTCCGGTCGTGATCCATGACTTTCCGGACTCCTTCGGCACCGAGATCCGCCCCGAAGTCGTGGCGCGGCTGGGCCGCGAAGGCGGCGTGCACATGATCAAGATGGAAGAGCCGCCCGTCGCGCAAAAGATCAGCCGCATCCGCGAACTGGTGCCTGACGAAGCCATGAAAATCTTCGGCGGCCTGGGCGGCGTGTACTTCCTGGAAGAGCTGCAACGGGGCGCCGTGGGCACGATGACGGGGTTTGCGTTTCCCGAAATCCTGGTGGCCATCTACGAGCGCTACGCACGCGGCGACAAGGCCGGCGCCGCCGCCATCTTCGACCGCTATTGCCCGCTGATCCGCTACGAATTCCAGCCCAAGATCGGCCTGGCGCTGCGCAAGTATGTGTACCAGCGCCGCGGCGCCATCAAGAGCTACGCCTTGCGCGCGCCCGGCATGCGCATCGACCCGGTTACCGCCGCTGAACTTGAAGCCACCGTTGCGCGTGTGGGCCTGTCGCTGGCCGCCACCGGCCGCCAAGCCGTTCAAGACTAAAGGGGTTCGACATGGATTTGGGAATCAAGGGCAAGCGTGCGCTGGTGTGCGCGTCCAGCAAAGGGTTGGGCCTGGCCTGCGCGTGGTCGCTGGCGCGCGAAGGCGCCGACGTGGTGATGGCCGCGCGCACCGCGGCCACGCTGGATGCGGCGGCCGACGCCATACGCAAGGATACGGGCGCGACCATCGTCACCGTGGCTGCCGACGTCACCACCGAAGCAGGACGGCAAGCGCTGCTGGCGGCCTGCCCCGAGCCCGACATTCTTGTCACCAATGCCGGCGGCCCCAAGCCGGGAGATTTTCGCGAATGGTCACGCGAGGACTGGATCGCGGCGCTGGACGCCAACATGCTGACGCCGATTGCGCTGATCCGCGCCACGGTAGACGGCATGATCGCGCGCCGGTTCGGCCGCATCGTCAACATCACGTCGGCCGCCGTGAAGATGCCCATCGACATTCTTGGCCTGTCCAACGGCGCCCGCGCCGGCCTGACGGGTTTTGTGGCGGGCCTGGCGCGCCAGACCGTGCGCCACAACGTCACCATCAACAACCTGCTGCCCGGCCCGTTCCTGACCGACCGGCTGCGCCAGACCGCCGAGCGCGCCGCGCGCGACGGCGGCAAAACCGTGGATGACGTGCTGGCGGCAAGACTGGCCACGGTGCCTGCCGGCCGCTACGGCGACCCGGCCGAATTCGGCGACGCCTGCGCATTCCTGTGCGGCGCCCGCGCCGGTTTCATGACCGGGCAGAACCTGGTGCTGGATGGCGGCATCTACCCCGGCACGCTCTGACTCCTTCTTACCCTTGCAGCCCCCCATGACCGACACCGCCCCCTTTGACCTGACCATCCGCAACGGCCGCATCAGCACGGCCACCGACACCTTCACCGCCGACATCGGCGTGCGCGATGGCGTGATCGCGGCGCTGGGCCAGGGCCTGGCGCCCGGCAAGCGGGACATCGACGCGGCCGGCCGCTGGGTGCTGCCCGGTGGCATCGACAGCCATTGCCACGTCGAACAGCTGTCCGGCATGGGCATCATGTGCGCCGACKACTTCTACAGCGCCACCGTGTCGGCCGCGTTCGGCGGCACCACCACCATCATTCCGTTCGCGGCCCAGCATCGCGGCAACCTCTTGCCCGACGTCGTTTCCGACTACGCCCGCCGCGCCGCCGAGAAGGCCGTCATCGACTACGGCTTTCACCTGATTCTGTCGGACCCGACCGAACAGGCGCTGCAACACGACCTGCCCGAACTGATCCGCAACGGCATCACCTCGTTCAAGGTCTTCATGACCTATGACCGCTTGAAGCTCGACGACTACCAGCTGCTGGACGTGCTGGAAGTGGCCGACCGCGAAGGCGCGCTGGTGATGGTGCATGCCGAGAACAACGACATGATCCGCTGGGTGGCGCGCCGCCTGGCCGAACGCGGCATGACCGCGCCCAAATACCATGCCGTGGCCCACACACCGCTGGCCGAAAGCGAAGCGACCAACCGCGCCGTGACCTTGGCGCGCATGATGGACGTGCCGATCCTGATCGTGCACGTGGCGGGCCAGGAAGCGGTGCGCGTGGTGCATTCGTCGCAGGCGCTGGGGCTGCCCATCCATGCTGAAAGCTGCCCGCAATATCTTTTCCTGACGGCACAAGACATCGACCAGCCCGGGCTGGAAGGCGCCAAGTTCTGCTGCAGCCCGCCGCCGCGCGATCTGGCATCGCAAGAGGCCGTATGGCAAGGGCTGATCAACGGCACGCTGCAACTGTATTCGTCGGACCACGCCCCCTACCGGTTCGACGCCAGCGGCAAGTTGCCCAAGGGGGAAGACACCACGTTCAAGGATGTGGCCAATGGCGTGCCCGGCCTGGAAGTGCGCATGCCGCTGCTGTTCTCCGAAGGCGTGCTGGGCGGCCGCCTGAGCATCGAACGCTTCGTCGCGCTGACCGCTACCAACCACGCCCGCACTTACGGCCTGTACCCGAAGAAAGGCACGATCGCGGTGGGCGCCGACGCCGACATCGCAATCTGGAACCCGGAACGCGAGGTCACGATCGGCACCGCCATGCTGCACGACAACGTGGGCTACACGCCCTACGAAGGCAAGACGGTGCGCGGCTGGCCGGAAGTGGTGATCAGCCGCGGGCGCATTGCCGTTGAAAACGGCGAACTGCAAGTGGCGCGCGGCAGCGGCCAGTTCATCAAGCGCGGCACGCCGGAACCTGTGCTGCGCCAGCGATTGAACGGCAACCCGGACGCGCTGGTGCGCAAGTACTTCAGCAGTGCCAGCCCCAGCGCCGCCCCTTCCAACACGTAACGCGCCCGCCAACTCCAACGAATAAGGAACCCCTGATGAGCAAACGTCCCTTTGGCCTGGCGGTCGCGCAGATGGGCCCGGTGCAGCCTGACGAAACCCGGCGCCAGGCCGTGGCCCGGCTGCTGGCCATGATGCGCGAGGCCCATGCGCGCGGCGCGAAGCTGGTGGTGTTTCCGGAGCTGGCGCTGACGACGTTCTTTCCGCGCTATTGGATGACCGAAGAAGAGGCCGTGGCCCGCTACTTCGAAAAGGAAATGCCGGGCCCCGATACCCGCATCCTGTTCGACACCGCGCGCGAGCTGGGTATTGGTTTTTATCTGGGCTATGCCGAAGTTGCATCCGACGGGCGCCGGTTCAATACCAGCATCCTGGTTGATACGAACGCGCGCATCGTCGGGCGCTATCGCAAGATTCATCTGCCGGGGCACAGCGACCACAAGCCGCAGGCGCCGTTCCAGCATCTGGAAAAGAAATTCTTTGAAGTCGGCAACGAAGGCTTCAACGTTTGGGAAACCCTGGGCACACGCATCGGCATGTGTCTGTGCAACGACCGCCGCTGGACGGAAGCCTGGCGCGTGCTGGCGCTGCAAGGCGCCGAGGTCGTGGCGCTGGGATACAACACGCCGTCATTGAATATCCACTGGAATGAACCGGTCCACTTGCGCATGTTCCACCACCTGCTCAGTTTGCAGGCCGCCGCGTATCAAAACGCGGTGTGGGTGGCGGCCGCAGGCAAGGCCGGCGTGGAAGACGGCAGCCACCTGATCGCCGGATCAGCCATCGTCGCGCCCACGGGCGAGATCGTGGCGCAGGCACAGGGGGAGGAGGATGAGGTGATTTTTTGCCAGGCTGACCTGGCATTGGGAGACACCTTCAAGCAGCACATCTTCAACTTCGCCGCCCATCGGCGCCCGGAACACTACGGCTTGATTCTTGAGCGCGTGGGAGCCGGGCCGGCGCTGGGCAAGACGCCTCTTCCCTAAAGGACCCGCCATGAACCGCAACTCCCGCATTTTCTCGTTCGCCAGCCGCTGTGGCCTGACCCTGCTGCTGGCCGGCGCTGGCCTGGCGCACGCCGCCCAACCGCTGACGACAGGCGTGGACGCCACCTTTGCGCCGCACGCCATGCCCAAGCTGGGCGGCGGCCTGGACGGCTTCAACATCGAACTGGGGCAGGCGCTGGCCAAGCAGCTGGGCACCACCATCACCATTGAAGGCACCGAGTACGCCGCGCTCATTCCGGGGCTGAACGCCAAGAAGTATGACTTCGTGCTGGCGCCCACCACGGCCACTGAGGAACGCGCCCGCGCGCTGCTGTTTTCCGAGGGCTACCTGAACACGGACTACACGTTCGTGATCGCCAAGTCCGGCAAGGACATCTCGGGGCTGGACGACCTGAAGGGCCGCAAGCTGGCGGTCAACAAGGGTTCGGCCTACGAGAACTGGGCGCGCGACAACGCCGCCAAATACGGCTTCAAGTACGACGTCTATGCGTCCAACGCCGACGCCGTGCAGGCGGTGCAGTCCGGCCGCGCCGACGCCAACCTGGCCGGCAATACGGTTGCAGCCTGGGCCGCCAAGCAGAACCCGGCCGTGCGCACCAGCTACACCATCAAGACGGGGCTGGTCTGGGCGCTGGCGTTCCGGCTGGACGACAAGGAAGGCCGCAACCGCGTGTCGTCCGCGCTGAAGTGCCTGAAGCAGGACGGCACGGTGTCCAAGCTTGCGCAGAAGTGGTTCGGCTTCACGCCCCCGGCAGGCGCGGCCGCGGTGACCGTCACCCCGGGCCAGGGCGTGCCGGACCTGCCCGGCTACGACGCCACGCCCGTCGAACTGCGTTGCAGCTGAGCCCGCGCCCGCCAACCAGGAGCCACACGATGGACACGCCTATCCTGAAAATCGCCGGGCTGCACAAGTCCTACGGCGACAACGCGGTGCTCAAGGGTATCGACCTGGAAGTCAAACGGGGCGAGCTGGTCTTCATGATCGGCCCGTCCGGCTCGGGGAAAAGCAGCCTCTTGCGCTGCTGCAACCGGCTGGAAGAGCCCACGGCCGGCAGCATCCATGTCGATGGCGATGAAATCACCGCGCCCGCCGCCCCGTTGAACCGCATCCGCCAGAACATCGGCATGGTGTTTCAGCACTTCAACCTGTACCGCCACATGTCGGTGCTGGGCAACATCACGCTGGCGTTGCGCAAGGTGCAGAAGCTGGCGCGGGCCGAGGCGGACCGGCGCGGCATGGAAGCGCTGGACCGCGTCGGCCTGGCCGACAAGGCGTCGTCGTTTCCGGATCAGCTGTCTGGCGGCCAGCAGCAGCGCGTGGGCATTGCGCGGTCGCTCGCGCTGCGGCCCAAGGTGGTGCTGTTTGACGAGCCCACCAGCGCGCTGGACCCTGAGCTGGTGGGCAGCGTGCTGAACGTCATGCGCGAATTGAAGAAAGACGGCATGACGATGATGGTGGTCAGCCACGAAATGGGATTCGCCAAAGCGGCGGCCGACCGCGTCGTGTTCATGGACGGCGGCGTGATTGTCGAGCAAGGCCCGCCGCAGGACGTCTTTGGCGCCCCCCGTCAACCCCGCACGCAGGCATTCCTTGCCCGCATGGCGGAACATGCCGCCTAGCGCGCAGCTGGTACGTATTCCATGGATCTGAAAGCCCTGCTGTTTTCTTTCTTCAACGCGGAAGTCGCCTGGCGGTATCTGCCGGACATCCTGTCCGGCATGTGGATAACGCTGCAACTGGGGGTGGCGGTGGCCGCCACCGGTGTCGCGCTGGGCCTGGTGCTGGCCGTGGTGCGCGCGCTGCGCATCCGGCCGCTGAACTTCCTGATCATCTGCTTTGCCGACATCCTGCGCGCCTTGCCGCCGCTGGTGGTCATCATGCTGCTGTTCTTTGCGTTCCCGTACATCAACCTGTCGATGTCGGCCTTCATGGCCTGCTGGCTGTCGCTGTCGCTCGTGCTGGCGGCGTTTGCCGAAGAGATCTTCTGGGCCGGCATTCTGTCGGTGCCGCGCGGCCAGGCCGAAGCCGCCCGCTCCACCGGCCTGAACTGGCTGCAAAGCATGGTGTATGTGGTGATGCCGCAAGCGATGCGGCTGACGGTGGCGCCGCTGACCAACCGGGTCATCGCCATCACCAAGAGCACGGCGCTGGGGTCGGTGGTGGGCTTGAGCGAAGTGCTCAACAACGCGCAGTCGGCCAGCAGCAACGCGGGCAATGCCACGCCGCTGACGCTGGCGGCCATCGCCTGCCTGCTGATCTTTCTGCCCGTGGTGATTCTGGGACGATGGACCGAAACCCGCTTCAAGTGGAAGCACTGAGGGACGCGCTGAGCGGCATGCCCAGGCTCGCACCAATAAGCACCATCACCCGCACACGCACACGCACACGCACACGCACACGTTAGACAACACAAGGTCGCGGGCCAGCATCAAACCGGCCACGCGCGCCAAGGGGAATGGCATGGATGAAATCCTGCAGAACTTTTTCAATCTGAATATCTACAAGAATGTCGCGCCCTACCTGCTGCAAGGCTTGGGGCGCACGCTGTTGCTGTCGGCGATGGTGATTCCGGTGGGGCTGGCCTCCGGCCTTTTGATCGGCGTGCTGTCGATCACGCTCAAGCGGCGCTGGGCGCGGGTGCTGCTGGCGGTTTACATCGATTTTTTCCGTGCGCTGCCGCCGCTGGTGCTGCTGATCTTCATCTACTTCGGCGCGCCGTTCCTGGGCCTGGACCTGCCCAAGCTGCTTGCGGTGGCCATCGGCTTCATGCTGAATAATTCTTCTTATTATGGCGAGGTGTTCCGAGCCGGCCTGGAGAGCGTGCCGCGCGGCCAGATCGAAGCGGCCCGATCCACCGGGCTGTCCAGCTGGCAAACGCTTTGGCATGTGCAGATTCCGCAAGCCACGCGCAATGTCATGCCCGATCTGATCAGCAACACGCTTGAAGTGGTCAAGCTGACCACGCTGGCCAGCGCCGTGGCGCTGCCCGAGCTGCTGCGGGTGGCGCGCGACGCCCAGTCGCTGGTCTACAACCCGTCGCCGATTGTGCTGGCCGCGCTGTTTTACCTGATCCYGCTGTGGCCGGTGGTGCGCCTGTTGAGCCGGCTGGAGCACCGGCATCTGCCGGGGCACTGAGACGGGACAGTAAGACTGGACACTAAGACGGGACACTAAGACCCGCCACTCAGACTCGTCACTCAGACCCGTCACCAAGACGGCCGTGGGCGGCGCGCAACAAATCCTGTCACGCGTTGCAACGGTGGGGGAGCCTTGCGGCCATATAATTCCGCGTAGCGCCGCCCCCTGGCGGCGCGAGCGGCCAGGCCCAAGGCCACGCCGTCCCGCGATCTCATAGGACCTTGCAACGCACATCATGCCCGACCTGGAACCCGACACCGTCTCCGCCCTTGAAGCCCCAGAATTCGCACCCGCCCAGTTTGTCCGATGGTTTCGAGACGTGGCGCCCTATGTGCATGCATTCCGAGGCAAGACCTTCGTGGTGGCGTTCGGCGGTGAACTGGTGCAGGCCGGCGCGCTGAATACGCTGGTGCAGGATTTGTCGTTGCTGTCGTCGCTGGGCATCCGCCTGGTGCTGGTGCACGGCTCGCGTCCGCAGGTCAACGAGCAGTTGCGCCTGAAGGGTTATACGCAGCAATTTGACCGCGGCCTGGCGCCCACCGACGCCGCCGCGCTGGAATGCGCCAAGGAAGCGGCGGGCGAAATCCGCCTGGATATCGAAGCCGCGTTCAGCCAGGGGCTGCCCAACACGCCGATGTCGCACGCGCACATCCGCGTCATTTCTGGCAACTTCGTCACCGCGCGCCCGACCGGCGTGCTGGAAGGCGTGGACTACAAGCACACCGGCCAGGTGCGCAAGATTGACGTCGACGCGCTGAAGTTCGCCATCGAGAAAGGCTCGTCGGTAGTGCTGCTGTCGCCGCTGGGCTTCTCGCCGACGGGCGACGCCTTCAACCTGGCCATGGAAGACCTGGCCACCAGCGTCGCCGTAGCGCTGCGCGCGGAAAAGCTGATTTTCCTGTCCAGTTCGCACGGCGTGCTGAACGACGACGGCACGCTGGACACGGAACTTGCCCGCGTGGACGCCGACGCGCTCTTGGCGGGCGGCGAGCTGGATGAAGAAACGCACGCCTTCCTGCAATACGCATCGCTGGCGGTCAAGCGCGGCGTGGCGCGCGCCCACCTGCTGCCGTTTGCGCTGGATGGCAGCGTGCTGCTTGAAATCTTCACCCACGATGGCGTGGGCACCATGGTGGTGGAAGACACGCTGGACGATCTGCGCGCCGCCACCATCGACGACGTGGGCGCCATTCTGAGCCTGATCGAACCGCTCGAAGCCGACGGCACCCTGGTGCCGCGCCCGCGCAGCGTGATCGAACGCGACGTAGAAAACTTCACGGTGCTGGAGCACGACGGCGTGATTTACGGCTGCGCCGCGCTGCATACGTTTGCCGACGAGCAGATGGCCGAAATGGCCTGCCTGATCGTGCACCCCGAATGGCAAGGCTCCGGCGAAGGCGAAATCCTCTTGCGCCACATGGAATCGCGCGCGCGCGCCACCGGCGCCAAGCGCCTGTTCGTGCTGACCACGCGCACGTCGCACTGGTTCATGAAGCGCGGTTTCGTGCAGGGGGGCATTACCGACCTGCCCCGCGAAAAGCAGAACAACTACAACCGTTCGCGCAACAGCCTCGTCTTCATCAAGAAGCTGTAACCGGCCGGCGACGGCCTGCCCGGACGGCCCCGCCCCGGCGGCCAGACCGCAGGGCTTGAAGGGGCTTGGCGCCCGCAGGACGCCAAGCCCGCTAAAATACGCCGTTATCTATCTTTCCGGCAGCGAACCATGTCCCGTATCGTCAACTGTGTGAAATTGAAGCGTGAAGCCGAAGGGCTGGATTTTCCTCCCTACCCCGGCGAGCTCGGCACCAAGATCTGGCAGAGCATTTCCAAGGAAGCTTGGGAAGAATGGAAGGCGATCCAGACCCGTCTGGTCAACGAAAACCGCCTGAACCTGGCTGACGCCCGCGCACGCAAGTACCTCAAGGAACAGATGGAACGTTTCCTGTTCGAAGACGGCACCGTCGAAGCCCACGGCTACGTTCCGCCGTCGGCCTGATCTGGCTACGCCGCCATGCCAACAGGCAACGCGCGGCTCCCCCACGAAGCCCCTCGTCCGCGAGGGGCTTCGTGTTTTCCGGCGTATCCAAGCTTTATCGTGGCGCGCAAACGCGCAGCCCTTAAGATTGCAAGAATTCAGGCCGTATTAAGGCTGTCATGAAAGAAGAATCGCACTCGCCCTGTCCTGCTGACCCGCCGTCGTCCATCCAGCGCGCCGTGGCGATTGCCCCTGATCGCAAGACGGGCACGCTGCAAGATGTGCGGCACGTCGTCATCCTGATGCAGGAAAACCGGTCGTTCGACCATTACTTCGGCACCCTGCCCGGCGTGCGCGGCTTTGCCGACCCGCATCCTTTGCCCACGTTGGCAGGCAATGTGCTGACGCAGATGGACGGCGATACGCAATGCCGCCCCTATGCGCTGCAAGCGGAATACGCCAGCCACACGCCGGTTGGCTACATCACGCCGCACACCTGGGACGACGCGCAACGCGCCTGGAACGACGGCCGCATGGACCAATGGCTGTCCGCCAAGAGCCGTTTGGGCATGGGCGCTTACACAAGCGCCGACGTGCCTTTCCAGACCGCGCTGGCCAACGCCTTCACGGTATGTGACGCCTACCACTGTTCGCTGCAAGGCGGCACCAATCCGAATCGCCTGTTCTTGTGGACCGGCACGAATGACCCCGCTGGCCTGGCGGGCGGCCCCGCGCTGGTCAATCACTTTGACCGCTTGGGCCCCGCCGGCGAAGGCTACGCCTGGACCACCTACCCCGAGCGCTTGCAGCAAGCCGGCGTGGACTGGCGCATCTATCAGGACATGGCGGACAACTTCCACGACAACCCGCTGGCCGGTTTCCAGCAATACCGCCGCGAACACGCGAACGGCGCGGCGCAAGCCCCGTTGCGCGACCGCGGCCTGTCCACCTGCACGCTGGATGATCTGGCCCGCGACGCCGCTGCCGGCACGCTGCCGCAAGTGTCCTGGATCATTGCGCCCACCGCAGACTCCGAGCACCCCGAGGTCTCGTCGCCCCAGCAAGGCGGCGCTTACACGGAACGGGTGCTGGACATCCTGACGGCGAACCCGGACACCTGGAGCCGCTGCGTGTTGCTCGTCACCTATGACGAGAACGACTGTTTCTTCGACCACATGCCGCCGCCCGCACCGCCGGCCCGCGGCAGCGATGGCGAGTCCGGCGGCCTGTCTACGGTGGAACTGGACGGCGAATACCACGACGCGCGGCACGGCCGCAGCGCCGCCACCGCCGAAGACCCGGCCAGCCTGCATGGCCGGGGTTTCGGGTTGGGGCCGCGTGTGCCGATGCTGGTGGTGTCGCCGTGGAGCCGTGGCGGCTGGGTCAATTCACAGGTGTTTGACCACACGTCGGTGATCCGCTTTCTTGAAGCCCGCTTCGGCGTCGAAGAACCCAACATCAGCCCGTGGCGCCGCGCCGTGGCCGGGGACCTGACGTCCGCCTTCGACTTCGCGGGCGACCGGGGCGCGCATCATCACGACAGCAACCGCCACGCCTGTCCGCTGCCGTACGCGCTGGATGCCGTGGGCCGCATCACTGCCGATGGCGAGCACTACCGGCTGACCTTGCGCAACCCTGGCACCGTGGCCGCCGTGCTGCATGTGTACGACCGCAACAATCTGGCGCGCGCCCCCCGCCGCTACACCGTGGGCGCGGGCGCCCGCCTGGATGACGGGTGGCGCTTGGGTGACGGCGGCGCGTACGACCTCTGGCTGCTTGGGCCCGATGGATTTCACCGGCAATTCCGAGGTGATGCGCGCGATGCCGGCCTGCTAGAGACGCAACTGGTGCCCGTCACGTCGGGCCTGCGCCTGCGTCTGGTCAACCACAGCGACATGCCGCAGCCCCTCAAGGTGGAATCCCACATGGGCGATGGCTGGCGCGCCATGGCGCACGTGCAGGCGGGCGGCGCGCTGGAGCTCAAGTACGCCGGGTGCGAAGGGTGGTACGACCTGGAGATCAGCACCCCCGCCATGCCGGCGTTCGGACGCCGTCTGGCTGGCCGCATCGATGCCGGCAAGCCCGGCGTGCCTGATCCCCGCCTTTGTGTGGGCGCTACCCTGCCGCTGTAAATACAGTGCGGCAGTAAAAAACCCCAGGGCGGATGCGCTGGGGTTTTTGATTGGCCGTGCAAGCCGCACGGGCCGCAGAGGCGGCAGAGGCGGCAGAGGCTTACTTGTCGTCCTCTTCCGACTCTTCTTCACCGCGCGCCAGGCGCTCGGTGTTCTTCACGCCGGTGTGACGCACGTCGGCGCCCTTGACCATGTAGATGACGCGTTCGGACATGTTCTTGGCGTGGTCGCCAATACGTTCCAGCGCGCGCGCGATGAAGATCATGTCGATGGCGCGCGAGATGGTGCGCGGGTCTTCGATCATGTAGGTGATCAGGTGACGCAGCGCGCCCTTCCATTCCTTGTCCACTTCCTTGTCGCTGCGCACGACGGCGGCGGCCAGAATCGGGTCAAGGCGTGCGAACGCGTCCAGCGCCTGGTGCAGCATGGTGCGCACATTGGCGGCCATGTGGCGCAGTTCGATCACGGGGATATGGCGCAGTTCCGCTTCATGGATGCGGCGGGCAACGGTGGCGACCTTCTCGGCCTCGTCACCAGAACGCTCCATGTCGGTCAGCATCTTCGACACGGCCATCAGCATGCGCAGGTCGATGGCGGTGGGCTGGTGCCGGGCCAGGATGCGGCTGATGCTTTCGTCGATCTCGACTTCGTGGCGGTTAACTTCCTTTTCCCGCTCGCGGACTTTTTCCACCAGCGACAGGTCGCCGGTGGCCAGCGCGTCGATCGCTTCCTGGATCATGGCTTCCACCAAGCCGCCCATTTGCAAGAACTGCGAACGGACACTTTCCAGATCGGCGTCGAACTGCTTGTTTGTATGCTCCGTCATCCGGGCTCCCTGCGTGGTTGATCTCATTGCATTGCCCCGAAATAAGAGAGTTACGAGATGGGCCTGCACAACCGGCAAGGTTATGACCCAAGTGTGACAGGATTATGAATCGGCCCTCCGCCGCCCGCAAGGCGGAGCGGCGGCGGCAATGCGCGGGCAGCGCAGGAAGGCGGAAAGGGGCGTGGCGAGCCCGAAATTACGCCACGCGGTCCAGGCGGCGAATGCCGTTCTGGGTGGCCAGCAAGGCCACGTCGGCGCCTGCCAACGCGAACAGGCCGCAGGTGACAACCCCCGGCAGGTTGTTCACGCGCGCCTCGAACCCCAGCGCGTCTTTGATCGAAAGACCCGACACGTCCAGGATGATGTTGCCGTTATCGGTGACGAAACCCTCACGCAGGCGCGGCTGGCCGCCCAGCATGGTCAGCGCGCGCGCGACCGATTCGCGCGCCATCGGAATCACTTCCAGCGGCAGCGGGAACTTGCCCAGAGTGTCGACCAGCTTCGATTCGTCGGCGATGCAGATGAAGCGTTCAGCCACCGAGGCAACGATTTTCTCGCGCGTCAGGGCGCCACCGCCGCCCTTGATCATGTACAGATTCGCGTCGATCTCGTCCGCGCCGTCTACATAGATCGGCATCGTCGACACGTCGTTCAAATCCAGCACTTTCAAGCCGTGGGCGGCCAAGCGGGCGGCGCTGCGCTCGGAACTGGCGACCGTGCCGGCAATGCGGCCCTTGAAACGCGCCAGGCCATCAATGAACAGGTCGGCGGTGGAGCCGGTGCCCACGCCGATGATGGCGTCCGGGCCGGCAACGGCTTCAACGAATTCCAGGGCGGCGTCGGCGGCTTGCTGCTTGAGTTCTTGCTGGGAGAGCATGGCGGAGTAATGCGGGAAGGTTGGTTAAGCCAGGAAATTTAGCATGCGGCGGCGGGCCAGGCCCGCGACAGGATGACAGACGTATCCACCCCAGCAGCGAGTTCACCGAAAACGCCGCCATCGGCACGCAGGCGGCTGGCGACGAACGCCTGCGCAACCGCGTCGGGCGCGTGCTGGATCAACAGAGCGGCCTGCCACAAGCGCGCCAGCCCGCAAGCGATACGCCGCGCCTGGAATTCCGCCTGGCTGGTATCCGCCAGCATCGACCGCCATTGCGCCAGCGCCTGGTCGAACGCACGGTGCTGGCCGGCAGCGGCTGCGAATTCCTGTTCCAGCGCGGGCAAGGCGTCGGGCTCGCGTTGCAGGGCGCGCAGCACATCCAGCGCCATTACGTTGCCCGACCCTTCCCAAACGGAATTGACAGGGGTTTCACGATAGATACGGGGCATGGGCCCCTCTTCGACATACCCGTTGCCGCCCCACACTTCCATGCATTCGGCCACCGCACTGATTGCCCGCTTGCAGATCCAGAGCTTGGCGGCCGGCGTGCCTACGCGCACCAGCGCGCGGTTCTGCGCGCCGCCCTGCCCGCGTTCTTGTCCGTTTAGTTGTCCGTTTAGTTGTCCGCCTCCGCGCCCATCCACCGCACGCGCCAGCCGCAGCGCCAACACCATCGCCGCCTCGCTTTCCAACGCCAGGTCCGCCAACACATTGCGCATCAGCGGCTGTGCAATCAGCGGTTTGCCAAACGCGTGCCGATGCTGGGCATGATGGATGGATTGCACCAGCGCCTGCCGCAGCAGCGCGGCACTGCCCAGCACGCAATCCAGCCGCGTGGTGGCCGCCATTTCCAGCAGCACCGCCAGCCCGCGCCCGGGTTCGCCCACCATGACGCCCCAGGCGTCTTCGAATTCAACCTCGGCGCTGGCGTTGCTGCGGTTGCCCAATTTGTCTTTCAAGCGGCGCACGCGCACGGCGTTGCGGGGGCCATCCGGAATCCAGCGCGGCACGAACAGGCAACTCAGCCCCTCGTCCGTCTGCGCCAGCACCAGATGCGCATCGGCTTGCGGCACCGAGAAGAACCACTTGTGTCCCACTAATTGGTAGGCGTTGCCCCGGCCCGGCGCGCCCAAGGGCGTGGCGCGGGTGGTCACCGCACGCAAGTCGGAACCGCCCTGCTTTTCGGTCAGCCCCATGCCGATAAGCGCGCTGCGCTTGGCGGCAAGCGGCGCGTCGGCGGCGTCGAACTCGCGCGAGTACAACGCAGGCAGCCACTGCCCCGCAAAATCCACGGCGCCCGCCGGTTCACGTTGCAGCAACGGCACGGCGGCAAACGTCATGGTGGTGGGGCACAAGGTGCCGGCTTCAACCTGCCCTTGCATCAGATACGCCGCCGCCCGCGCCACTTGTGCGCCCGGCACCGGTTGCGCCCAGGCGCGGCTGTGCAAGCCGCGCGCGACGATGCCGCTCATCAGCACGTTCCAGGCGGGGTGGAATTCAACGTGATCGATACGGTGGCCGTTGCGGTCATAGCTCAGCAAACGGGGCGGGCAACGGTTGGCCTCGGCGCCAGCCGCCAGCGTTTGCGCGCGGCCCAGCCACGCCCCATGCGCGGCCAGATCGCCCGACCAGCTTTCGGCCCCTTCGCGGCGCACCGCCTCGCGCAAGGCCGGGTCCGTGTCGTACAGGGAATAGTCTTCCAGGGCGGGCGCCTGGTTCTGCACGGTATGCGTCGCAAACGAAGACATGGCGGCTCCCTGGAGCATTCGGCTATCTATCTGGCCATGGGCGCCACCAACGCCCAGGGCCGCAAGGCCTCGACCTGCGCGGCCAGCTCCAGCAGCAGCGCTTCGCTGCCCAGCGGGCCCATCACCTGGATGCCGATCGGCAAGCCGTCAGACGACATGCCAAAGGGGATGGAAATCGCGGGCATGCCGGTCAGGTTGGCCAAGGGCGCAAAGGGCGAATAGCCGATCACGCCCTTCTTGCCCAGACGGTAGGCCAGGTAATCGGCGTTGTCCATGGCGTAGCGGCCGATGGGCGCGGGCGGCTGCGCCAGCACCGGCGTCAGGAACAGGTCATAGCCGTGCGCGCCATCGCGATGCAGGAAGCGGCCAATGCGGCGCGTGATTTCGTGGCAGGTATCCACGCACGCCACATATTGCGAACCCGAGATCGCGCGGGCGTACTCGCGCGCGCCCAGCGTCGTGGGCTGCAATTCATCAGCGGCCAAACGGCGTCCGCGCGCCGCGACGAAACTGTCGATGGCATTGGCCGCGGCGCTGGCAATCAGCGGCAGCATCGGCGACAACACCTCTTCAGACCCCACCGGCGGCAAGGCCGGCACCAGTTCATGGCCCAGCGCGGCGAAAAAGCGCGCGGCCTCGTCCACGGTGGCGGCCACTTCCGGGTGGATGACACCGCCTTCATAGGTGGTGTTGATGAAAGCGATACGGCGGCGCGTGGCGCTTTGCGGATCGGCCGACACGCGCGCCACCACGGCCCGGTAGGATTGCGCTGGCTGCGCCGGGGCCGCATAAGGCGCGCCCACGTCGGCGCCCGCGCTGATATCCAGGGACGCGGCGCAGTCGCGCACCGAAATCGTCATCATGTGCTCGGTCGCCAAACCGCCCCAGCCTTCGCCCTTCAGCGGACCCAGCGGCATCAGCCCGCGCGACGGCTTCAGGCCCAGCACCCCGCAGCAGGATGCCGGAATGCGAATGGAGCCGCCGCCGTCACTGCCGTGCGCGATCCGCACCATGCCGCTGGCCAGCGCCGCCCCGGCGCCCCCGCTGGAGCCGCCTGCGCTATGGCCGGCTTTCCAGGGGTTTTGGGTGGGAGGCCCGTAGGCCGGGGATTCCGTCGTGGGGCTCAAGCCCAGCTCGGCGCTGGTGGTGCGGCCAAACGGAATCAGGCCCGCATGGCGATATCGTTTGACGATCTCGGCGTCGACGTCCCAGGCGACATGGCCGTACAGCACTGATCCCATCGCGCTGGGCAGGCCGAGCGCGGCGGTGCCCAAGTCCTTGAGCAAGGTCGGCACGCCCAGGAATGGCCGGTGCTGCAATTGCGCCTGCCGCTGCTCCGGCGACAGCGCCGCCAGTTCGTCGTCCAGGGCCTGAGCCAGCCGCAGGCCCGTTTCGGCTTCAACGCCGCAGGCCGCGTTGATCGACGGATTGCGCGCCGCTACCCGGTCCACCGCCTGCTGCATCGCAGCACGGGCGGTTATGACCCCTTGTGCGATGTCGGCGCCCAGCGCCGTCGCGTCGAGGGAAGAGGAATCATGGCGTTCAGCGGTGCTCATGCTTACGATGCTCCAGGGTTCGACGGCGAAATGCCGCACATGCCAGGATATCGACAGTCTGCGTAGGCAACAAGCACGCGCGGCCCTGGGTGGCCGCGCGACGTCAAGACAAACGGATCAGTTCGTGCCCGTGGACGAGACGTTGCGCGGCTCGGCGTCGTCATCCGGGTCGTTGTCGTCATCCGCGGTGCCGGCCTCACCCAATAGCCTTAGGGCATCTGCTTCCGGCAAGGCTTCGACGTTTTTCAGGTTCTTCAGCATGGCGCGGGTGCGCACTTCGGTCAGGCCGATCTTGTTGCTGGCCGTGTCCAAGGTCTTTTTCACGCTGGCCAGGGCGTCGCCGAATTTGCCGAATTCGGTCTTGACCGCGCGCAGCACCTGCCAGACTTCCGACGACCGCTGCTCAATGGCCAAGGTGCGGAACCCCATCTGCAAGCTATTGAGCAGCGCCGCCAGATTGCTGGGGCCGGCCACGTTGATGCGCAGGTCATGCAGCTTGTCGAGCAGGCCGGGGCGGCGCAGCACTTCGGCATACAGGCTTTCGGTGGGCAGGAACATGATGGCGAAATCGGTTGTGTGCGGCGGCGCGACATACTTGCTGGCGATCAGGCGCGCCTGCAATTCCACCGCCCGGCCCAGCGCCGCGCCCGCCGCCTTGACGCCTTCGGCATCCGCGGCGTCTTGCGCGTCCATCAGGCGTTCGTATTCCTCCTTGGGGAATTTCGCGTCGATCGGCAGCCAGACGGGTTCGCCCCCATCGCCACGCCCCGGCAAGCGGATGGCGAATTCGACGACCGCATCGCTGCCCGGCACCGGCTTGATGTTGCTGGCGTACTGGTCGGGCGTCATGTTGTCTTCGATCAGGCGGGCCAGTTGCACTTCGCCCCAGGTGCCGCGGGACTTCACGTTGGTCAGCACGCGCTTCAGGTCGCCCACGCCGGCCGCCAGCGCCTGCATTTCGCCCAGCCCCTTGTGCACGGCTTCCAGCCGGTCGGACACCAGTTTGAAGGACTCCCCCAGGCGCTGCTCAAGCGTGGCATGGAGCTTTTCGTCCACGGTACGGCGCATTTCGTCCAGCTTGGCGCTGTTTTCAGTTTGTAGCGACTGCAAGCGCTGGTCGACGGTGGCGCGCACTTCCATCAGGCGGCGCTCGTTGATCTGAATTAGCCCCTGCAACTGCTCACCGAAGCCCGCGGCGAACCGCGCCAGGGATTCGGCCGATTCCGCACGCGCCGCCCGGGTGGATTCCGCAATTTCGCTGCGCAGGCCGCGCTGGCTTTCCGCGATATCGGCGCGCAAGGCGCGTTCGGTGCGTTCCAGACCGTCAAGCACCGCGTCCAGACGCGCATCCCTGGCGGGCGGCCGCAAGCACGCAAATAACGCCGCCAAACACGCCAACACCGCGCCAACCGCGGCAACCCAAAGCAGAATGTCGTTCAAAAGTGGCCTCTCCAAAGCCGGAATTGTAGGACGCATCACCCCGCCTCTGTAACCAAGCGACATGAAATTGCCACAGATCTGGCCGCTGCCGGCGCTCAACAGGATTAAACTCCCCCTACTCTGAACTGATCGCTCGACCCCATTGAATCCTGCTGACCTCCCTTCCTGTCAGCCTTCGGTGTCGTTCCAGTCCGTCTTCGGCCCACTGGATCTCGACGCCGAGGCTCCGCTCGCCATCGGCGGCGACCGCCACATTTTTCAACACCCCAACGCCGCCTCCCTGCTGGTCAAAGTCATGGACATGCGCGCGCGCGCCGTCTACCTAGAGGCGCGGCCGCTCAAGCGCTGGTACAAGCAGTTTCAGCGCGAAAGCGCGTATCGCGTGTATCTGAACGAGCTCTCGGAATACGTCACCACGACGACCCGCCCGTCTGGCGTATGGCAGGTGCCCATGGCGCGCATCGTGGGCGTGGCGCAAACCTCGTTGGGGCTGGGCCTGCTGGTCGAGAAAATCACCGATGCCGCCGGCAATATCGCCCCCACGGTGACTGACCTGGCCAAGCAGGGCCGCGTGGACGCCAAGTTTTTCGAACAATTGGACGAATTCTTCGACGACCTGGCCGATGCCCATGTTGTGCTGCACGACGTGTCGGCCAGCAACATTGCCTGCGGCCAGAACGCCGACGGCAAGCCGGGCATGTACCTGATCGACGGCTTCGGGGTGCTGCCGCTAGTGCCGCTGTACGCGTGGAGCAAGCGGCTGAACCGCTGGCGCATGTTGCGCAAGTACCAGAAAATGCGCCGGTCGCTGGAAGCACGAATCCGGGCGATGGGGCACGGGCAAGGTCAGGCCTGAAGCGGCCCACCTCGGCGGCCCCACCTCGGTGGCCCCGGCTCGGCGCCCCCGGCTCGGCGGCTCCGCCTTGGCCACCCTGCCTACGGCGCGTCCGGCAGCACCACGCCCTGCCGATCCACCCACACATAGTCGTGCCCGGCACGTTGCCCGCGCCGCAGCGGATTACGCGTGCAGACCGTGGCGTATGCCGGGTCCACATAGCGGTAATGCAGATGCTCGTCGCGCCCTGCCGGGATGCCCAGGCGCGTCGTGCAGATCAGCACCTCGGGTGAATCGCCCACATCCTCGACATACAGCGCATCCGGATCGAAGCGGCGCGCGTCCCATTCCGGCACCCTCAAGCCCAGCGAACGGCAAAGCAGCGTCTGGCCGGCGCACAACCGCGATGGCGGACGCGGCTGGCCTTGGGCATCCGGGTTCAACTGCTGCATGCGGGCCAGCGCATCCGGGCCGGAGAGCGCGTCCGTCCAGGGATGAGCCGATTTGATCAGCACGGCGTTGCCGGGTCCTGCGGCGCTGAAATTCAGCGAATCACCGCCGCGCGCGTAATACATATAGATAACGCCGCCGTCCATGAACAGCGCGCGCCGCTTGTGCGTGTAGCCCAGCGACGCGTGGCTGCCCTTTTCTTCCAGGTAATAGGCTTCGGTCTCGATGATGCGGGCCGACAACCACAGCCCGTCCACACGATGGCGGATGACCTTGCCCAGCAGATCGCGCGCCAGCGCGCGGGCGTCGCGGTCAAAAAAGGCATCGGGCAACGCCTTGCCGGCGCCGCGCGATGCCTGGATGGAGGACGCCATCACGTGCAACGCAACGTCAGGCGAAGCGTTCGCCGTAGCGCTTTTCGCTGAAGCCCACGGTGACCTCGCCATCGGGCGTGACCGTGACCGGGCGGCGCACCAGCGCCGGGAATTCAGCAATCAGCTGGCTCCATTCGGCGTCGGTTTGGGCCGACTTGCGATCTTCGGCCAGGTTGCGCCACGTCATCGACGTGCGGTTGACCAGCTTTTCCCAGCCGCCCACTTTTTCCGACCAGGATTTCAGCGTGGCGGCAGGCACGGGATGATCGCGGTAATCCACAAACGCGTGGTCCACGCCATGCTCGGACAACCAGTCACGCGCCTTGACGCAGGTGCTGCACTTGGTCAGCCCATACAGAGTGGTTTGCTTCATTTGGATTCGGACTCCTTGCGCCATTGCAGGCGGTTGGCCAGGATCACGCACGTGCCCACCGCCAGGATGAACAAGGTGGCCAGCGCGTTGATCTCGGGTTTCAGCCCCAGGCGCACCCGCGAGAACACTTCCATCGGCAGCGTGCTGGAACTGGGGCCGGACAGGAACGACGCCAGAACGACGTCGTCCAGTGACAGCGTGAAAGACAGCAGCCAGGCCGACGCCAGGGCTGGCGCAATCAGCGGCAGCGTGATCTTGAAGAACACGGTGATGGGGGTGGCGCCCAGATCCAGCGCGGCCTCTTCCAGCGAACGGTCGAGGTCGCGGATACGGGTCTGAATGACGACCGCCACAAACGCCATGCACAGCGTCACGTGCCCGACCCAGATCGTGAACACGCCGTTCTCGGCGGGCCAGCCCAGGCTGCCGCGCAATTCCACGAACATCAGCAGCAGCGAAATGCCCAGCACCACTTCGGGAATGACGAGCGGCGCGCTCAGCATGCCGACGTACAGCGCAAAGCCGCGGAAGCGCCCCATGCGCCCCAGCACATAGCCCGCCCACGTGCCGATGATGACGGCGGCCGTCGCCGTCATCGCAGCAATGCGAAACGACAGCCAGGCCGCGCGCAGCAGCGCATCGTCATTGAACAGCGCGTGATACCAGCGGAACGAAAAGCCCGCCCACGACGTCACGGTGGGCGACTCGTTGAACGAGAACACCATCAGGCTCAGGATGGGCACGTACAGGAAGAAATACCCCAGCCCCAACACCACGGCGCGCAAGGTCTTGTTGGGACCCTTCATTTGCGGCCTCCGTTCGCCAGTTCCTGCTGCTTGACCTGGTTGTACTGGAAGACGACCAGCGGCACGAGCAGCAACAGCACCATCACGCACGTCACGGCGGACGCCATGGGCCAGTCAGCGTTATTGAAGAATTCGTTCCACATGACGCGGCCCATCATCAGTGTGTTGGCCCCGCCCAGCATTTCCGGAATCACGTATTCGCCCACGGCCGGAATGAACACGAGCATGGCGCCGGCAATCACACCCTGGCGCGACAGCGGCACGGTGATCTGCCAGAACGCCTGCCACGGCTTGGCGCCAAGGTCATACGCGGCTTCCAGCAGACGCAAGTCCATCTTCACCAGCGTGGCGTACAGCGGCAGGATGAAGAACGGCAGATACGCATAGACCATGCCGATATACACCGCCACATCGGTGCGATAAATTTCCAGCGGGCTGGAAATAATTCCCAGGCTTTGCAGCAGGTTGTTCAACAAGCCATCGTTACGCAGGATGCCCACCCAGGCATACACGCGCAGCAGCAGCGACGTCCAGAACGGCAGGATCACGCCCAGCAGCAGCAGGTTGCGCACGCGGGGCGAGGAACGCGCGATGTAGTACGCGATGGGGTACCCGATCAGCACGCAGATCAGCGTGGTGATGCCGGCAATTTTCACCGAGCTCAGGTAGGTCTTGAAGTACAGGCTGTCGGTGAACAGCAGGATGTAGCCGCGCAGGTGCAGACTGAACTGCACGGCCTCGTCCTGGAATTCCGCCAGCGACGTATAGGGCGGGATGCCGAACTTCACTTCGGCAAAACTGATCTTCAGCACCAGCAGGAAGGGCAGCAGCAGGAACAGCACCAGCCAGGCAAACGGCGGCACCACCGCCAGCGCCCGGCCCGATGGCAACCAGTCGCGGGGCGAAAAGCGGATCATGACGCCAGCACCGTCGCGCTGTCTTCGCCCCAGCTGACGAAGATTTCTTCGTCGATACCCGGGGCGTCCATCTGCGCCAGCAGCAGGCTGGGCACGCTGGCTTCCACCGTTTTGCCGGAGTCCAGGCGAATCTGATAGAGCGCGTAGCTGCCCATCCACGCCATGTGGCTGACCATGCCGTGCGCCCAGTTGTATTCACCCGGCGGCTGGTCACGCGACACCACCAGGCGCTCGGGCCGGATGGAGACGTGCACTTCCATGCCCAGCGGCTCGCTCACGCCGTGGTTCACGAACAGCGGCCGCGTCAATTCGCCGCATTCGATGGCGACGTGATCGGGCTCGTCCACCACGATGGTGCCGGTGAACATATTCGTCGACCCGATGAAGCTGGCCACGAAGCGCGAATTCGGGAACGCGTAGACGTCCTGCGGCGTGCCGCATTGGACGATCTGCCCTTCGGTCATGACGGCCAGGCGGTGCGCCATGGTCATCGCTTCTTCCTGGTCGTGCGTGACCATGATGCAGGTCACACCGACTTGTTCCAGAATCTTCACGAGCTCGATCTGCGTCTTCTGGCGAATCTGCTTGTCCAGCGCGGACATCGGTTCATCCAGCAACAGCAGCTTGGGCCGCTTGACCAGGCTGCGCGCCAACGCCACACGCTGCTGCTGGCCGCCCGACAACTGATGCGGCTTGCGGCGCGAATAGCCGGCCATCTGGACAAGATCCAGCGCTTCGAACACGCGGTCGTGGATTTCGGCGCGGTCCACGCCTTCCTGCTTCAGGCCGAACGCCACGTTGGCTTCGACCGTCATGTGCGGGAACAGCGCGTAGGACTGGAACATCATGTTCACGGGCCGGCGGTAAGGCGGCACGCTGGTGATGTCTTCGCCATCCAGCAGAATCTGCCCAGAGGTGGCGTCCTCAAAGCCCGCCAGCATGCGCAGCAAGGTCGACTTGCCGCTGCCAGAGCTTCCCAGCAGCGCGAAGATCTCGTTGCGCTTGACGGACAGGTTGACGGAACGCACGGCGACCACATCGCCAAAAATCTTGACCACATCGGAGACCCGGACGAACTCGTCCGGGTCCACGGTATGCGGCGCCGAGTAACGGCTATCGCTCATGATGACTTATCTTCCAGACTTCAGCTCGGACCACATCCGGTTTTGCAGGCGTTGAATGTTCAAGGGCAGCGCCTTGATCACATACAAGGTCTTGGAGACCTCTGCCGGCGGGTAGATCATGGGGTTGTCGGCCACGTCCTTCACCACGTACTGCCGCGCCTCTTTGTTGGCGTTCGGGTAGAACATGGTGTTGGTGATGGCGGCGTGAACCTTCGGCGTTTCAATGTAGTTGATGAACGCCAGGGCCTCTTCGGGATGCGGGGCATCCTTCGGAATGACCATCAGGTCGAACCACGCGGGCGCGCCGCCCTTCGGGATGAAGTAGTTCACTTCATACGTCTTCTTGGCTTCTTGCGCGCGTTTGCGGGCGATCATCACGTCGCCCGAAAAACCGTAGACCATGCACAGGTCGCCCACGGCCAGCTCGTCGATATAGCCCGACGAACTGAACTGGCGGATGTACGGGCGGATCTGCTTCAGCACATCCAGCGCGGCCTTGTAGTCGTCGGCGTTGGTGCTGTTGGGGTCTTTGCCCAGATACTTCAGCACGGCCGGGAACACCTGCGCGGCTTCGTCCAGCATCGAGATGCCGCACTCTTTCAGCTTGGCGGCGTTCTCGGGCTTGAAGATCATGTCCCAGTTGGCCAGGTCGACGTTGTCGCCCATGATCTGCTTGACCTTGGTGACGTTGTAGCCCAGGCCGTTGGTGCCGTAGCCCCACGGAATGGCGTACTCGTTACCCGGGTCGACCGTGGCGACCAGCGCCATCACTTCGGGGTCCAGGTACTTCCAGTTCGGGATCTTGGACTTGTCCAGCTTCTGGAACAGGCCGGCCTCGATCTGGCGCGAGGCGTAATGGGTGGACGGGACAACGACGTCGTAACCCGACTTGCCCGCCAGCAATTTGGCTTGCAGCGTGTCGTTGCTGTCGTAAACGTCATAGCGGACCTTGATGCCGGTTTCCTTTTCGAAACCCGGAATTGTGTCCGGCGCCGTGTATTCGGCCCAGTTGTAGACGTTGACGACCTTGTTCTGAGCGACCGCCGGCGAAGCCGATGCCGCAACCAGCACCGCGCCAAGCGCCCAGCGCACTCCCGCCCTTAGTTCCATTACGAGACCCCTTGCTGTATGCCGTGTATGTCAGGACTACCAAAAGGCGAAATGATAAAGCCTTTTAGCGATCACCTGCCCAACTTTGCCGGGTAATTGACGCAATTAGGGGCCGATGGCGGCCCCTGGTGTGTCTGGCCTGTCAGGGCTGCACGCCCACGCCCCAGGCCGTCCAGTAGCTGTCGCGCATTTTCATCCAGAAACGGTCGCCCTCTTCGCCTGCCACTTTGACGAGCGAGCGGCGAAGGCGGTCCAGATTGCCCTGGCGCTGACGCTCGGACAACGAACCTTGCGTGCCGCGGTCGAAATCGATCAGCCAGACGCGGTCATCGCTGCCGATCAGGATATTGAAGGCGTTCAGATCCGCATGCCAGACGCCCGCCCGGTGCATGCGGACGATGGCGTCGGCCACTGCGCCCCAGATCGGCTCGGCCAGCGCGTGAGCCAGCGGGCGCACGCCGGGTATGCGCTCAACCACAATGGCCGCGCGGTAGATCGGCCCCTGGCGCCAGTAGGCCGCGGCCAGCGGCGCTGGCACGGCCAGCCCTTGGGCGCGCATGGCGGCCAGCAGGCGGTATTCACGAAAGCTGCGGGTGCGGTCCTCGCCGTTCCACAGATAGGCGTCGCGGCTGATGCGCGCGATCATTCCGCCGCGCCGGTAGCGCCGCAGCACGCCCTGCCAACCCGGCCCCTGCACGAACCAGGCGGCCTGACGGCCGCCCGCGTCCACGGGGCGGGCGCGGTCGCCATAGTGGGCGGGGTTGAAGATTTCGGGTCCGGCTTGCGCCAGGCGCTGCGCGTCGCTCAGCATGGCGCCGGCCAGCGGCCCCGGCCAGGACTGGCGCTGTGCGCCGGATCGCGGGTCGGTGGCCTTCCCTTCAGCCTTCACGGTTGCGCATCCAGTCGGCCACGCCGTAGAAAGATCCCAGCAGCCGTTCCACCAGCGCCGGGGCGATGCCCTGGTCTTCCATGGCGCGGCCGATGCAGGTCACCCACTGGTCGCGCTCGATCTCGCCAATCGAAAATGGCAAGTGCCGCGCGCGCAGCCGGGGGTGGCCGAAACGTTCGATGTAGTGGTCGGGGCCGCCGAAGTAGCCGCACAGGAACCAGAACAGCTTGTCGCGCGCGTCGTCCAGGCTGGGGCCGTGCGCGGCGCGCAGTTCTTTCAGGTCGGGCTCCATGTCCATCAGGTCATAGAAACGGTCGACCAGCGCACGCACGCCGGGTTCGCCGCCAAGAAGGTCAAAAATACTGCTGGAATTTTCCACGGGTTCGCTAATGGTATGGACGCGGGTCGTCATCAGGTTTCTCGAAGGGTGACGAGCGGCGGCGTGCGCAACACGCCGCGCAGGGCCAGGGCGCCGCCCGCCCAGGCGCCCAGCATACCCGCGCCGATGCCCGCCAGCCACGGCCAGAGGCTGAGGGTAATGGTGAAATCGAACACCTGGGTTGATAAAACCCAAGCGATGGCGGTGGCCCCGGCCGCGGCCAACAGGCCCGCCAGGCCGCCCACCGCCCAAAGCTCAATACGCTGGGAACGCGCCAACTGCGTGCGCGTGGCGCCCAGCGCCCGCAGCACCGCCGCTTCGCGCATGCGCTCGTCGCGCGTGGCCGTCAGCGCCGCCGACAACACCAGCACGCCTGCCGCCAGCGTGAACAGGAACAGCAGCTGCACCGCCTTGCCCACTTCATTCAGCACCGACTGCAATTGTTGCAGAATGGCGCCCACGTCGAACACGGTCAGGTTCGGAAATTCGCGCACCAGCGCGGGCAGCACCGACGCCTTTTCGGGCGGCAGGTAGAAAGAGGTGATCCAGCTTTGGGGCATGTCGGCCAACGCGGCGGGGGTCAGGATGGCGAAAAAATTGACGCGCATCGTATCCCAATCCACGCGCCGGGTGCTGGAGACGGCGGCCTCGACCTGCTGGCCGGCCACATCAAACGTCATCTTGTCGCCCAGCTTCAGGCCCAGCGACTTGGCAAGACCTGACTCCAACGACACCTCGGACGACCCGGGCGCCAGCCACCGGCCCTGCTCGATCTTGTTAGACGACGGCATCTCGTCGGTGTAGGACAAATTGAACTCGCGGTCCACCAGCCGCTTGGCGCGCGGCTCTTCGTAGTCGTCCGGCCCCACGGGCTTGCCGTTGATGGCGATCAGACGGCCGCGCACCATCGGCGACAGTGTGATGCGGCCCAGCCCTTCGCGGGTCAGCGCATCGGTCACGGCCTGGCGCTGGTCGGGCTGCACGTTAATCAGGAAACGGTTGGGCGCATCCGGCGGCATGGTGCGCTGCCAGCCCTGGATCAGGTCGGTGCGCGTCATGGTCAGCAACAGCAGCGCCATCAAACCCACCGCCAGCGCGCACACCTGCGTGATGGTGGCGGCGCGCCGGCGTACGACGCCGGCCAGCGCAAAGCGCAGCGCGGGCAAGCCCGCCGCCAGCCCACGCAGCCGCGCCAGGCCCAGAATGCACAGCCACGCCACCAGCGCGAAGACGACGAAGGCGCCCAGAAAGCCCCCCGCCACCACCGCGCCCAGCTTGGCGTCGCCCGCGAACCACCAGATCAGCAACGCGAAACCCGTCGCGCCCAGCGCGTAGCCGAACGCGCTGCGGGCGCTGATCGTGTCCGCATCACGCCGCAGCACGCGGGCCGGCGGCACATGGCGCAGTTGCGCCAGCGCGGGCAAAGCGAAGCCCAGCAGCAGCAACAGCCCGGTCAACACGCCCTGCAAGGCGGGAATGGCCGACGGCGCGGGCAGGCTGGTGTCGATCAGTGACCCCAGCAGCATCACCAGCACCTGGTGCACGGCATAACCCAGCAGGCAGCCCACCACCGACGAGAGCAGGCCGACCAGCGTAAATTCCAAGGTCAGCATCCGCGACACCTGGGATTGCACCGCGCCCAGGCAACGCATGACGGCGATGCCATCACGGTGCCGCGTCATGTAACGGCCGGCGGCCAAGGCCACGGCCACCGCCGAAATCAGCACCGCCAGCAAGGCCACCAGCGACAGAAAGCGTTGCGCGCGGTCCAGCGTGCGGCGCACTTCCGGCCGGCCCGACTCCAGCGTGGCGACCTTCTGCCCGCGCTTCAGATGCTGATTGAGCCAGGTGGCGTAACCCGCCACGGCATCCGGCTGGCCGGCCACCAGCATGGCGTAACCGATGCGGCTGCCCGGTGCAATCAGCCCGGTGGCAGGCAGATCGCTGGCGCGCAGCAGCACGCGCGGCGCCACGTTGACGAACTGCATGCCGCGATCCGGCTCATAGGTAATCACGCGGTCCACCCGCAGATGCGCGTCGCCCACGTTCAGCGTGTCGCCCACTTTCAGGTTCAACAGAGACAGCAGTTGGGCATCGACCCAGACCGCGCCTTCGGGCGGGATGTCTCGGGTGACGGCGTCGGGTGCGAAGGGGGCATCGGCCACGCGCAGCGCGCCGCGCAATGGGTAGCCGGGTTCAACGGCCTTCAACGCGGCCAGTTGCGCGCCGTCGCCTGCGCCCACCATGGACGGAAACTGCCAGGTGCTGGACAGGGTCAGGCCGCGTTCGCGCGCCTGGTCCAGGAATTGAGCCGGCACTGGCTCGTCGGCATCCAGCACCAGATCGGCGCCCAACATCTGGCCCGCGTCGCGTTCCAGCGCGCGGCTGACGCGGTCGGCCAGGAAGCCCACGCTGGTTACCGCGGCCACCGCCACGACCAGCGCCAGCACCAGCAAGCGCAGCTCGCCCGCGCGGGCGTCTCGCATCATCATCCTGGCGCCCAGGCGCAGGGTGGACCATAAACCGGGGCGCTTGGCCTGTGACATATCAGGGAAATCCATCATTCAACATAGTTAAAAACCGGCATAGACGGCGTCCGAATCCCGATATCATCCCGGGGCGGGAGGCAACGCCGCCCATAAAGATACCTAAATACCGGAGAAGACAATGCGTAAATCCTGGCTTGCGGCCACGATTCTGGCCGCCTGCGCGGCCGCCACATCCCTGCCCTCGGCAGCTCAGAACACCTTGAAGATGGCCTACGCCCTGTCGGCTTCGTCGCACTACGGCGCCGGCGCCGAAGCCCTGGCCAAGTCGCTGGAGGCATCGACCAACGGAAAGTACAAGGTACAGCAATTCGCCAACAGCGCGCTGGGCGGCGAGCGCGAAGTGATCGAAGGCCTGCAGATCGGCACCATCGACCTGGCCATCGTTTCGACAGGCGCTACCCTGAATTTTGTTCCCGAGACGGGGGTTTTCGATATCCCCTTCCTGCTGCGCGACCTGCAACACGCCCGCACGGTGCTCGACAGCAAGATCGGCCAGGACATGCTGGCCAAGTTTCCCAGCCGCGGCATCATCGCCCTGGCCTGGGGTGAACAGGGCTTTCGCCACCTGACCAACAACGTGCGCCCGGTCAAGACCCCGGCGGACGCCAAGGGCCTGAAGATCCGCACCACGGAAAACCCCATCCATATCACGGCTTTCCGCCAGATCGGCATTCTGCCCACGCCCATGGCCTGGCCGGAAGTAGCCACCGCCTTGCAGCAAGGCACCATCGACGGCCAGGAAAACCCCCTGTCGGTGATCACGTCGGCCAAACTGTCGCAAATGCAGAAGTACCTGTCGTTGACCGGCCACGTGTACGGCCCGGCGCTGGTGCTGATGTCGGCCAACGTCTATGAAGGCCTGTCGGCTGCCGACAAGGCCAACTTCGACAAGGCCGGCAAGGACTCCGCCCAAGCCATGCGCGCCTACGTCGACAACATTGAGAAGACCGGTGTCGAACAGCTGAAGAAGGAAGGCATGCAAGTGTCCGAGGTGGACCGCGCTGCATTCGCCGCCGCTGTGGAACCCGCGTACCCCGAGTACTACAAGAAGTTCGACAAGAAGCTGATCGACTCGATCCGCGACACCAAGTAAGCGGGGCTCGCCCTCTTTTATTTGGTACGTCGTCCTCGTGCCTGGCAGGCCGTCCTTTTGCCAGGCACGCCTTCGATGTTCTAGGCACCTTGTCGTCTTTTTAGACACGTCGTCGTGTTTTAGGCACGTTGTCTTGATATCGGGCACGCCGTCCTTGCATTGGACACGTCGCCCTTGGCGGCGGGATTCCGGTCCCGCCGCTTGTCGTCCCCCATCCTTTGCGCCCCTCGCTATCGGGATTCATCATGCGTTTGCTCTGCGCTTTCGACCGCGGCCTGTTCAAGCTGGTCTCGGTTCTTGCCCAACTTTTGCTGGTGGCCGCCGCGGCCGCCGCCTTCTACCAGGTCATTGCCCGCTTCGTGCTGCATTCACCCTCCGACTGGAGCGAGGTGCTGACCCGCGCCCTCCTGATCTGGACGGTGCTGCTGGGCGTGGCCCTGGCCTTCCGCCATGGCGCCATGATCAGCGTCGAACTGCTGCGCAACCTGCTGGGCGGCACGAAGCGCCGCGTGCTTGAAGCGGTGATCGGCTTGATCTGCGCCAGCTTCCTGGGCTTTCTGGCCTGGATCGGCGGCAACATGACCTATCGCGTGCGCTTCCAGACAGTGCCCAGCCTGGACATTTCCATTTCCTGGATCTACCTGGCGATTCCCGTTGGCGCAACGCTGGCCGCCATTGCCGTGCTGGCCCGCTGGTGCGCCGGCGAAGAAGAAGACGTGCCTGTGCGCAACGACGCGCAAGGCTGAGCCGCCCCTTATCGAACCTGAGCAGCAGATATCGCCATGTCTCAAATAATGATTGTCTCGATGCTGATTTTCTTCGGGCTGTCCGTGCCGGTCGCCGTGTCGATCGGTTTGGCCAGCCTGGCGGGCGTCGGCACCGCGGGCCTGCCGTGGGTGGTTGTCGCCCAGCAGCTGTACGCCGCGCTGGACAAGTACCCGCTTGTCGCCATCCCCTTCTTCATCCTCGCCGGCAACCTGATGGAAGCCGGCGGCATTTCCGAACGCATGGTGGAGTTCGCCAAGAGCGTGGTGGGCGGCATCCAGGGCGGGCTCGCCTGCACCTGCGTGCTGACCTGCATGATCTTCGCCGCCGTGGCCGGCTCCAGCGTGGCCACGACGTTCGCGGTGGGCGCAATCCTGATTCCGGCCATGATCCGGCACGGCTACCCGGCGCCCTTCGCGGCGTCATTACAGGCCAGCGCGGCGGAGCTGGGCGTGATCATTCCGCCGTCGATTCCGATGATTCTGTTCGCCGTGTCCACCGACACCTCGACCGGCGAGCTGTTCATTGCGGGCGTGATGCCCGGCATCTTGATCGGCGTGGCGCTGATGTTCTACGTGTGGATCTACGCCAAGCGCAACAACCTGGGCAAGCGCGACGGCGAAGGCCGCCTGCCGCTGTGGCCCGCCTTCAAGAGCGCCTGGCTGGCGCTGATGATGCCGGTCATCATCCTGGGCGGCATTTACGGCGGCGTGTTCACGCCGACGGAAGCGTCAGTGGTCGCAGTGATGTACGCGGTGGTGGTCGGCAAGTTCATCTACCGCCGCTTGAGCTTCAAGCAGCTGTCGGTGACGCTGCACAAGTCGGTGGTGTCGACGGCAGTGATCATGTTCGTGATCGCCAACGCAGGCGTCTTCAGCTTCCTGCTGAACCGCGCAGGCATCCCGGACGCGCTGGGCGTCTGGCTGTCGCAGATCTTCGATACGAAGTTCTCGTTCCTGATGGGCGTGAACGCCGCGCTGTTCGTGATCGGCATGTTCATCGAAACGTCGGCGTCGATCGTGGTGCTGGCGCCGTTACTGCTGCCGGTGGCGCTGAAGTTCGGTGTGGAGCCGGTGCACTTCGGCATCATCATGGTGGTCAACCTGGCATTGGGGATGATTACACCGCCGTTCGGCGTGAATCTTTTCGCGGCATGCGCAGTGGCGAAGTTGCCGCTGCACGATTGCGGTCCGGAGCCTTCGCTCCGGACTGCCCCTTCGTCATCTTCGTCCGCCTTCGGCTCCCTTCAGATTCCCTCGGGCGCATCGAGGTTGCGCGCCGTCAGGGCCACCGCGCCGACGGGCTGCCGATGTCTTGGGTCGAGGCGCTGCTAGGATTTGCCTTAATCACGAGTGCTGCGGGGCCCGCCGAGTGCCGGCCGCGCGGGCGGCCTTACTCGGCATACACGTTGGTGGTCGATTGGGCGGTGGTCGCTTTCGCGAATTTGTAGAGCTGTTTGCTAATGGTCCTTCCGCAGTTTTTTGGGGGGGAGAAAGGTGGCGCGCAGCGCCCACTGTCTTGCGCATGCAGACCCATTGCGCGCCACGCACCGGGGTTCAAGTGCCGGCCATCATTCGTTGGATGGGAAATGCAGTCTGACTGCAGATCCACGTGAGGAACGGACTTTCGCCCTAGCTGCCAATAATTGCAGTCTGACACCGAAATTGAGATCCTCGAATAAATGCAGTCCGACACCAGAATTACGACGCTAAAAAACCCGAGCAACGCCGCCACACGCGAAGCGAACTCTGCGACGACGTACCACTACGCGTAAGCTCCAAAAGGCCGCCCGCGCGGCCGGCATGGAGCGGGCCCCGCAAGATCTTTCACCCCCAAAACTTCGTGGCGAGAACCCTAAGAAAACAAATCGCCCCAGCTGACGTCAGATTGCAACTGACGGAGCCCGTGGCGTCGGGGGCCTGGGGTGCACGGGGCGTCGATAAGCCCGAGGGAATCTGAAGGAACCCGCCGCAGGCGGGTGACGAAGATGACGACGGGGCAGTCCGGAGCGAAGGCTCCGGACCGCAATCGTTGCCCCGCGCACCCCAGGCCCCCGACGCCACGGGCGTCTCAAGAACCCAACAACAACAACAACAACAACAACAACAACAACAACAACAACAAAACCAAACCCTAAGCCGCCACCGCCCGAACCCAATTCACCGCATGGCACCGAACCTGTCGCCCAGCCACGACACTCACCTCTGGCACATCCGTGCGGCACTCATCTCTTGCGTCCGGACACCGGGGATGAAACGTGCATCCCGCTGGCGGTTGGATCGGATTTGGCACCTCTCCCCCCATCGGCTCCCGATCCCGTCTGGGATCTTCCAGATCGGGAATCGTATCCAGCAACATCCGCGTATACGGATGCTGCGGGGCATCGAATAGCTGATCGGCCGGCGCCTGCTCGACGATTCTTCCCAGGTACATCACCGCCACGTTATCCGACACGTGGCGCACCACCGACAGGTTGTGGCTGATGAACACATACGTCAGCCCGAACTCTTTCTGCAAGTCGCCCATCAGGTTCAGAATCTGCGCTTGCACCGACACGTCCAGCGCGGACGTGGGCTCGTCGCAGACCAGAAATTCCGCTTCCGTCGCCAACGCACGGGCAATCGAAATACGCTGTCGTTGACCGCCCGAGAACTCATGTGGAAAGCGCCCCGCGTCGCTGGCGGACAAGCCCACCAGTTCCAGCAGCTCGTCCACGCGGCGGCGCGTTTCGGCGGGCGTTGGCCGCAAGCCCAGCGTAATGATGGGTTCGGCCACGATGTTGCCCACACGCCAGCGCGGGTTCAGGCTGGCGTAGGGGTCCTGGAAAATCATCTGCGGGTGCAACACGCCGCCTGAACGGTTGCGGCCATACGCCAGCTTGCCGCGCGTGGGGGCAACCAGGCCCACCAGCAGCTTCGCAAGGGTCGACTTGCCGCAACCCGATTCGCCCACGATGCTTAGCGTCGTGCCTCTTGGCACGGCCAGCGATACGCCATCCACCGCCTTCAACGTTTGCGCCGGCTGCCGTGACAGCGTGCGTTCCAGCCAGGGCGGCGACACGTCGAACCAGCAGGCCAGGTCATCGGCCCGCAAGAGAAAATCATCGTTACGCGGCATGGGCGACTCCTCCTTGATGCAGCCAGCACGCGCTGACCGTCGCGCCGGTTGGCGATGGCGCGAGCGCCGGGCGTGTCTGTGCGCAGCGCGGGCCCGCCAGCGTGCAGCGGGGATGAAACGCGCAGCCATCGGGCATGGCGTGCAAGCGCGGCATGGCGCCGTCGATCTGGTTCAGGCGCGCAGCGCGATGCCGCAAGCCCGGAATCGCATTCATCAAGCCCTGCGTGTAGGGATGACCGGGCCGGCGCAGCACGTCCAGCACCGGGCCGATCTCCACAATGCGGCCCGCGTACATCACCGCCACGCGGTCAGCCGTTTCGGCAATCACGCCCATATCGTGCGTCACCAGCAGCACCGACGTGCCCTGCTCGCGGCACAGCCGGCGCAGCAGCGCGGTGATCTGCGCCTGCACCGACACGTCCAGCGCCGTCGTCGGTTCGTCCGCGATGATCAGCGCCGGCCGCGCGGCCAAGGCCAGCGCAATCACCACGCGCTGACGCATGCCGCCAGAGAACTGGTGCGGATAGTGATCAATGCGCTTGTCGGCAGCGGGAATGCCCACCGCCAGCAGCAGCTCCAGCGCACGCGCGCGTGCGGCCGCTGCGGATGACTTGTCGTGGTGGCGGATGGTCTCGACCAGTTGGTCGCCCACCGTGAACAAGGGGTGCAGGCTAGTCAGCGGGTCTTGAAAGATGGCGCCGATTTCCTTGCCGCGCAGACGCTGGCGCGCCTTGGGCGGCAGGTTGTCGATGCGCTTGCCCGCCAGATGGATCTCGCCGCCGCCCAAGCGCCCGGGCGGCTCCAGCAGGCCGATCACCGCCATCCCGGTCAGGGACTTGCCCGCGCCGGACTCCCCCACCATGCCCAGGATTTCGCCGGGCTGGATATCGAAACTGATGTCGCGCGTGGCGACCAGCGTGCCGTGGCGCGTGGGAAATTCCACCGACAGGCCGCGCACGGACAACGTCGGAATACCTGCCGGGCCGGTCTGGGCCGGCGGCTGCGTGTTGTTGGGAACAATGGCCATCATGACGGGCTCCTTGCGGGACGCGGATAGCTTGAGGAAAAAATCTGTTCAACCGGGGGATGCCCCCAGGTGCGGTCGGGATAGCGTGCAACCAGGCCGTCGAACTGCGCCTGCGCCTGTTCTTGCGCCAGACGGGCGTCGAAGCCGGGGATATGGCCGTCGATCATGACGAAGCGGCCATCGATGATCACCTGCGACACATCGCGGCCGCTGCCGCTGACCATCAAGGTCTGGATCGGGTCGATCATCTGGCCGTTGCGGTCGTGCGAGAAATCGAACACCACGATGTCGGCCTTGGCGCCTACGGCCAAGCGGCCCAGGTCCGGCCGCCCCAACGCATTGGCGCCGCCCACCGTAGCGGCGTCGTAATAGTCTTCGGAGCGCACGGCCTCGGTCGAACCGTCGGCCACGCGGCACAGCATCATTCCGACCTGCATGTTCAACACCATGTCGGGCGGCCAGGTGTCCGTGCCCATGCCGATGTTCACCCCTTGCTTGCGATACCGCGCGAAGGACTCCAACGTCGCGCCGTGGCGCGCCGACACCAACGGGCAATGCACGATGCTGGCGCCGGCGTCGCGGATGATGTCAAGATCACGCCCCGGGCGTTCGATATGCCGCGACCCCGACACATACGTGCCATGCGGCAGCAGCGCGCGTTCGGACAAAAATCCCAGGCTTTGCAGCCATTCCGGCGGACTCATGCCGTGCTGCTCCACGACCAGGTCATATTCCAGGCGCGATTGGCAGCAATGCAGCCGGATCGGCATCTCCCGTTCACGCGCGGCGGCGGCTGACATGCGCAACAAGTCTGGCGTACAGGTTTCGATGCGGTCGGGAGACAGCATGGCGCGCACGCGGCCGTCGTGGCGCCCTTCGATTTCGTCGCAAAACGCCAAGGCGTCGGACAGGCCCGCCATGCCGCGCGCCTCGTCGTAGTGGCAACGAATCTTGCCTTCGGCATCCACATACGTGTGCCCGCTGCGGTAGGCCGGCCCCAGATACACGCGCAAGCCCAGCTCGCCTGCGGCGTTGGCCGCTGACAGGAATTCTTCGCGGGTTTCACCCCATACGCGGTAGAACAGCGACGCAATCGGCAGCGCCGTGGTGATGCCGTTGCGGATCAGCTGCGCAAACGCGTAGCGCTTCTGAAACGCCAATTCGGCGGGGGTATACATCTCATACGGCCCGCGCTTCATGTAGCTGTCGGGCCAGATCCGGCCCTTGCGCCACGCGGGCGAATTGTCAAAGCCCAGGATGGTGGTGTCCAGGTCTGACAAGGCGTCCAAGTCTACGAAACCTGGCCCGATCACCGCTCGGCCGTAATCGTGGCGGCGCGCCACCGGCCCCGGATAGTGGTGGCCGACGTAGACGATGCGGTCGTCCTCGAACACGACTTCACCATTCTCATACAGGCAATGGCGGCCGTTCTCGTGGCCCACCACCCAACGGGCCGTCAGCAGGATGGGGCCTTCGGCGGCGGGCATCACGGCGCCTCCACCAAGGCGCGGCCATCGCGCGCGACCACGCGGCCCCGCTTGACGACCAGTTTTCTTACCGGACGCGACACGATGGCCTCGGCCACCGTCTCGGCTTGCACCAACACGAAGTCAGCATGGCAGCCCGGCGCCAGCCCGTAGTCGGCCAGCTTCATGACGCGCGCGTTGCCATAGGTGGCCACGTCCAGCGCCAGCGCCAGCTCGTCGTCGCGGCGGAAGTTGTTGCGCAGGCCCACCAGCATGGTGCGTTCCAGCATGTCGGGTTTGCCGTAAGGCCCCCAGGTATCGCGCATGCCATCATTGCCCGTACAGATCGTGACGCCCGCCGCACGCAGGCTGGCCACATGCGGCACCGGGCGCGACGCCGAGCCCGTTGTCATGATGTGCACGCCCGCCTTCAGCAAGCCCTCGGTCAGCGCCTGCACCGCCTGCGTGTCGGGCATGCCCAGACAGAACGAGTGCGACAAGGTGACCTTGCCCTGCATGCCCAGCGCCAGCACGCGGTCTATCGTCATCTGCATCGAAAACGCGCCCAGCTCGCCGGCCTCGTGCAGGTGGATGTCGATGGGCTTGCCATGCTTGTCGGCCAGCCCGAAGATGGCATCCAGATGGCCCTTGGGATCGCGGTCCATGCCGGCCGGGTCCAGCCCGCCCACCACTTCCGCGCCCATGCGCAAGGCTTCGTCCATCAGCTCCAGCGTGCCGGGGCGAATCAGCAGCCCGCTTTGCGGAAAGGCGACGAGTTCCACGTCGATCTGGTCACGGTATTGTTCGCGTGCGCGCATCACGCCTTCGATGGCAGCCAGGCCGATATCCGTGTCCACATCCACATGGCTGCGGATATGGCTGGTTCCATCGGCGATCGACATCACGATCTGCCGCGCCGACTGCCGGTAGGGATCAATACCCAAGCGCTTCTTTTCAGCGCGCTCGTTGTCGATCTTGTCGATCAGCCGCGGCCCGACCTCGTTGCGATACCAGGGCATGCCGTACATCGTCTTGTCCAGATGCGCGTGGGCGTCGATCAGCCCCGGCAACATCAGCGCGCCGCCCCCATCCACCACCAGCGCGCCTTCCAGCGACGAGGCGCTCAGCGCCGGGTTGCCCTGCGCCGGGTTGACCATCGCCGGGTTGTCCCGCGCCGGGTTGCCCACCGCCGGGATGCCCCGCGCCGGGATGCCCCGCGCCAGAATGCGCCCGTCTCGCACCAGCACCGATGTCAGCTCGCCACCGGCCGGACGGACGTTCGTATACAGCGTTGCGTTTTCCATGCTTCAACCTTTATTCAACAGCGCGCCTCAGCGCAAACGGGGGTTCAGCGCATCGCGCAGCCAGTCGCCTAGCAAGTTCACCACCAGCACAATCATGCTCAGATACAGGGCGGGAAACACCACCACCCACCATTGCCCCGAAAACAGGAACTGGTTGCCCAGACGAATCAAGGTGCCCAGCGACGGTTCAGTAGGCGGCATGCCCACGCCCAGAAAGCTCAGCGTGGCCTCGATCAAAATGGCCAGGCCCAGGTTCAGCGTGGCCGTCACCATCACCGGCGTCAGCGTGTTGGGCAGGATGTGCGTGAGCATGATGCGCATTGGGCTCACGCGGATCAGCCGCGCCGCCTGCACGTATTCCTTGCCGCGCTCAACCAGCGCCGACGCCCGCACCGTGCGCGCGTACTGCACCCAATTGGTCATCGAAATCGCCAGGATCAGGATCACCGCCGACAACGTTTCGCGCAGGCCCGGGGGCAGCAGCTGGCGGAACACTGCCGTCACCAGGATGGCGACCAGAATGGTCGGGATGCTGAGCAGCGTGTCGCCCAGGCGCATCAGCGCGTTATCGACCCAGCCGCCGAAGTAACCGGCCGCCAAGCCCACCATCAGCCCGATCGCCAATGACAACACCACCGTCGCCAATCCAATGACCAGCGACATGCGCGAGCCATACAAAATGGCCGACCACACATCGCGGCCCTGCGTGTCGGTGCCCAGCAGGAACTGCGGGTCGGCGCCGTCCACCCAGAAAGGCGGCAGCTCGGCGTTCAGCAAGTCCAGCTGCGCCAGATCGTAGGGGTTCTGCGTCGCGATCCACGGCGCGAACACGGCCAGCAGCACCACCACCAGCAGCACGATGCTCGCGCCCATGGCCACGTAATCGTGCCGCAGGCTCCACCACAGATCGCTTTGCAGGAAGCGCGACAACCGGCTTTGCGCACCGCCCTTGAAGGGTTTGGTACCGGGCTTGGAGGCGGGTTTGGCGGCGGGTTTGGTAAAGGGATTAGTGAGCATTTGCGCCTCCTTTGACGTGCTGGCTGCGCAGGCGCGGGTCAACCACGCCGTACATCATGTCCACCAACGTGTTCAGCGCCACGAAGATGAAGGACACGATCACCAGATAGGCGGCCATGACGGGAATGTCCACGAACATGACCGATTGGATGAACAACAGCCCCATGCCCGGCCACTGGAAGACGGTTTCCGTGATCAGCGCGAAGGCGATCAGGTTGCCGATCTGCATGCCCGTCACGGTGATGACGGGCATCAGACAGTTGCGCAGGGCCAGCCGGAAGTGAACGATGCGGTTCGGCAGGCCGCGGGCGCGCGCGAACTTGATGAATTCCGTGCGCAGCGTTTCCAGCATTTCGGCGCGCACCAGCCGCATGATCAGCGTGATCTGGAACAACGCCAGGGTGATTGACGGCAGCACCAGCGCGGCCCGGCCCGATGGCGTCAACAGCCCCGTGGACCACCAGCCGATCTTCACCGTTTCGCCGCGGCCAAAGCCCGGCAGCCAGCCCAGCTGCACCGAAAAGATCAGGATCAGCATGATGCCGACCACGAAGCTGGGCAGCGAAATGCCCAGGATGGACACAAACTGCAAGGCCTGCGCCAAGCGGGATTTTCGATAGATGGCCGTCAGCACGCCCAGCGGCACGCCGATCACCAGCGACAGCAGCGTCGCCATCATCACCAGTTCAAACGTGGCCRGAAAGCGTTCGGCCACCAGCGCGAACACGTCCTGTTGATTGCGGTACGAAATGCCGAACTCGCCTTGCGCGGCGTTCGTGACGAAGTGCACGAACTGCATGCCCACCGACGCGTTCAGCCCCAGGCGTTCGCGCAGTTCGTCGCGCTGCGTCTGCGAGGCCTGCTCGTTCAACATCATGTCGACGGGGTCGCCGACAAAGCGGAATATCACAAAGGCCAGCAACGCCACCGCCAGCATCACGCCAACCGCGTTGAAGACCCGTCTAACAATGAACGCCAGCATGTGTGGCTCCCTTCAAACCCGATGTCAGACTCTGGCGGCAGCGCCCGGCTTCAGACGCCGCCCCCGCTCATACGCCCATCACGGCGCGTCACTGCATGCGCCCGTCACGGCGCGCTACTGCCCGCGCCCGTCACGGCGCATTACTACCCGCGCCCATCACGGCGCGTTACTGCATGCGCACCGTCCACAGGCGCGCCTTGTTGTCCGGCATTTGCAGCACGTCGCCCACCTTGTCGCCCACGGCCCAGGCCATCGGCTGTTGGTGCAGCGGCAGGAAGCGCACATCGTCATGCAGGGTCTGCAACACCTCGGACATCATCTGGATGCGCTTCGGGCGATCCATCTCGGCGGCGGCCGCATCGATCTTGGCGTCAAGCGCGGCATCGCCCCACTGCCCCCAGTTGAAGACGCCAGCGGGGCCGGTGCGGCTATGCATCACTTGCAGCAGAATCGACAAGGCATCAATCTGCGGCTCGTTGGCCCAGCCGTGAATGGTGATGTCGAACTCGCCGCGCGAACGCTTCGGGTTCTGCAACGAACGCGGCCCGCTGGCGAGCGACGCCTTCACCCCAATGCGCGCCCACATCGACGCGGCGGCCTGGCACAGTTCTTCTTCGTTCACGAACATGTCGTTCGAACACAGCAGCGACACCGTGAAGCCATCGGGATACCCGGCATCCGCCAGCAGCTTCTTGGCCTTCGCGGCGTCAAACGGCAAGCGCTCTTCCTGCTTGACCTCGTAGCCCGGAATCGACGGGGCCACCAGTGCGCCCGTGGTGCGCGACAAGCCGCGCATCACGCGCTTTTGCAACAGGTCGGGCGACAGCGCCATGTACAGCGCCTGACGCACGCGCAGGTCTTTCAGCGGGTTCTTGTCGGTGATGTTCGAACCGACGAGCTTGTCGCCCAGGTTGAAACCGAAGTACAGCGTGCGCAGCTCGGTGGATGCCAGCACCTTCACGTTGGAGGCGGCGCGCAGGCGGTCCAGATCCTGCAACGGCGCGTTCTCGGTGAAGTTGATGTCGCCCGACAGCAGCGCGGCCACCCGGGTCGGCGCGGACGCGATGGGCGTGAATTCGATGCGGTCCAGGTTGTGGCGGGGCTTGTCCCACCAGTCTTTGTTCACGACCAGCACGGTGCGCGTGTCGGGCCGGTACGACTCCACCTTGAACGGGCCGGTGCCGTTGGCGTTGTGCGTGGCGTAGCCCTCGATCTTCTTGGCGGCGTCCGTCGGCTTGGTGCTGTTGTTGTCCACCAGCCACTGGCGGTTGAAGATGAAGATGTTGGTCAGGTCGTTCAACATCAGCGGGTACGGGTGCGTCATTTCGATGTCGACGGTGAAGTCGTCCACCTTGCGCACGGCTTTGAAGGCGGGCAGGTTGCCCTTCAAGGGCGACGCGTCATCCGACACGCGGGTCATCGAAGCGACGACGTCGTCCGCCGTGAACGGCGCGCCGTTGTGGAACTTCACGCCCTGGCGCAGCTTGAAGCGCAACACGGTGGGCGACGTGGTTTCCCAGGATTCGGCCAGCGCCGGGGTGATGTTGAATTTGTCGTCGTAGCGGATCAGCGCTTCGTACACATGGTTAAGAAACGCCAGGTTGAACGTGCTGCCGTAGGAATACGGGTCCAGCGAATCCAGGTCGCGCGCGGCGCCCCACTTCAGCGTGTTGGCGGCCGAAGCCCCCGAGATGGCCGACAACGCGATCACGGCGCCGGCTGTCCATTTGAGCAACGTCTTCATGGCTGCAACTCTCCCTTGTCTATCGGTTTTCAATACCGGTTTGATGTGGCCGGGGACAGGCCCGGCGCGGTGTGTGAAGTGATCGGTCCGGCTGGGCTGGGCTGGGCTGGGCTGGGCTGGGCTGGGCTGGCCGGGTAGGTCCGGGGTTGGCCAGATCACGCCGGGGCGAACTGGCGTTGCGCGCGGTCCAGCGAGGCCAGCGCCAGCACTTGCGCAAGCGCCGCGCGGTAGGAATCGATGATGGGCACGGCGGGTTTGCGCGGCAGCACGGGCAGATAGCCCGCCAGCGCCGCGCCCGCCACGATCACCACGTCGGCGCCCTGCGCCACGGCGGCATCCAGCGCGCGGCTGACCTCGGCGGCGGACTCGGGCGTGCGCGACACGTAGTCCAGCGCGTTGCCCGGCAAGGCGATGATGCCGGCGCAGCGCGCGTCCAGGCCAAGCTGGCGGATCTGTTCGCGCAGCATGCCGGGCCAGCGCTGCCCGACGGTCACGATGGCGTAGCGGTCGCCGCGCTGCATGGCGGCCATGATCGACGCTTCGGCCATGCCCACCACCGGCACGCTCAAGGTTTCGCGCACGGCGCCAATGCCGGGCTCGCCAAAACAGGCCAGTAAGCAGGCATCGAACGGCGCCTCGGCCTGCGTCACTTCGCGCTCCACGGTTTCCAGCACGGCGTGGGCGGCCACGGCGGCTTCCACGCGGCTGGCGATATAGGCCGGGCCGAACACGGCGGTGACGGCATGCACGTGGGCGGCGCCGTCAAAGAACACGCGCGCCTGGTTGGCCAGACTGGTGGTCAGGTCGGACGTGGTGTTGCCGTTGACCACCAGCAGGCGGTAGGGCTGAAAGGCGGGCCGATTGATCGCGGGCGGATCAAGGACGATGGCGTCGTGCGTGGCTGGCATGAAACAAACCTCTGTCGGTATGTATACAAACACACGGCTCAACCCCGATAGATCTGAGCTATTTTGTATAAATGTTTGTATACGATTTATGCCGACAATGTACGCGCTTCAAATCTGCCTTCAAGCTATCGCTAACCCTTACCGTCAGCTGGTGTATGCTTGCCTACACCCCGCAGTGCGCGCCGGCAGCGAATGCCGGACCCCTCCCATTACAATGAAAATGCGCATGCACAGGAGCCAATAAGACGATGACAACCCTCGCGCCGCCGGCCAACGAGCCCGCCAAGAAAGACACAAATCGCAGCGAAATCGTATACATAAATTTGCGCCGCGCCATCATTGAGCAGGCGCTGCTGCCTGGCGACAAGCTGCCCGAAGACATCATCGGCGAGCGCTTTGGCGTCAGCCGGACCATCGTGCGGGGCGTGCTGACGCGCTTGTTCAGTGAAGGGCTGGTGGATTTACGGCCCAACCGCGGTGCGGCGGTGGCGCGCCCGAGCCTGGAAGAAGCGCACGACATTTTCGAAGCCCGCCGCTGCCTGGAACGCGACGTGGCGCGCCGGCTGCTGCAACACATCACCGAAGCCGGGCTGACGCGGCTGGCGCAGCATGTGAAAGAAGAGGAAGCGGCCCGCAAGCGCAACAGCACGAATGAATCCATCCGGCTGTCGGGCGAATTCCACATCCTGATGGCCGAGCTGTCGGGCAATGCGGTGTATGCCCGCTACGTGAACGAGATTGTGTCGCGCTGCTCGCTGATCCTGGCGCTTTACGGCCGGCCGCATTCAAGCGAATGCGCGGTCAGCGAACACATGGAAATTGTGGAAGGGTTGCGTGCGCGCGACGAGAAGCATGTGCTGCATCTGCTGGAGCACCATCTGGAATCCGTCACTGCGCGCGCGCTGCTCAGCACGGACGGCGCAGGCGTGCGCGATATCCGCAAGATCCTGGATCGATACGGCACGTAGGGCCGGGCCCGCCCGATGGGCGTGCCGGTTCCCCCGAGAATGAGAAAAGCGCCCGGTCGGGGCGCTTTTTCGTTCTTGGGCCTAGATTTCGCGTTCTTCCGTCTTGAGGTTGTTGTCGCGAGCGAAATCCACCACGAACTTGTACGCCAGCGGTTCCAGGTCGCGCAAACGCAAGTCGACCACGATTCCGCGCACGCCGTCGATAACGACGGGCAGCACATAAGGCGAATAGGTGAGGTGGTTACCAGCACAGCCGGCGGGCCGGAATTGTGCCATTACGCCAGCGAGCCGCTCCGCCCAATCGCTGGGGCGGAATCGGCTACCGCTTTCGGTAACGCCATGAATTACGAATTGTCTGACGCGAGTTGCCATGAGTTCTTCACTACAGCGCGCCTTTCACGAAAGCCGGATCTTCGGCGTGATCAAACATGCGCCCTGCGCCGCGAATTGTATATGATTGATCCTTTGCCCTCTTTCAAAAGCCGTTTCCCCCAGGGAATCGCGTCTGAACCTATCGAAAAGAGGGCCGATTTTTTTGGTAATCCCCCAGGAGGATCCGCAATGACCTCGCCTCTGGCCAATATTTATGCCCGCCTGCCGGTTGCGTTCACGCACGGCCAGGGCGTCTGGTTGTGGGATGCCGAAGGCCGAAAATATCTGGACGCCCTCGCCGGCATCGGCGTGTCGTGCTTGGGCCACGCCCATCCGAAACTGGTTGCCGCCATCAGCGAGCAGGCCGCGCGCGTCATCCACACGTCGAACATCTACGAAGTGCCCCAGCAGACGGCCTTGGCCGCGCGCCTGACGGCCTTGTCCGGCATGCAGGAAGTTGCGTTCAACAACAGCGGCTCTGAAGCCAACGAGGCCGCCATCAAGCTGGCGCGCTACTACGCCTACCAACGCGGCAACAAGCACGCCCACATCATCACCATGGACTCGTCCTGGCATGGCCGCACGCTGGCCACGCTGGCGGCAACCGGCAGCGACAAGGCGCGCAAGGGTTTCGAACCCCTGCCCTCGGGCTTCATCCAGGTGCCCTACAACCATCTTGACGCCGTGCGCGACGCGGGTGACGCCGAACCGCGCACCACGGCGGTGCTGCTGGAAGTGCTGCAAGGCGAAGGCGGCATTCGCCCGTCCGACATCGCCTATCTGCAAGCGCTGCGCCGTTTGTGCACCGAACGCGGCTGGCTGCTGATGATCGACGAAGTGCAGTCCGGCATCGGCCGGACCGGCAAGTGGTTCGCCCACCAGTGGGCAGACATCGTGCCGGACGTCATGACCTTGGCCAAGGGCCTGGCGGGCGGCGTACCCATCGGTGCGATGCTGGCCGCTGGCCCCGCCGCGGGCGTCTTCACGCCGGGCAGCCATGGCACGACCTTCGGCGGCGGCCCGCTGGTGTGCGCAGCCGGCCTTGCCGTGCTGGACGCGCTCGAATCCGAAAATCTGCTGCACAACGCCCTCACCGTGGGCGACTACCTGAAAGACAAGCTGGCCAGCGCCCTGTCAGGCACCCCAGGCGTGACCGAGGTGCGTGGCCGGGGCCTGATGCTGGGCATCGAGCTTGCGCGCCCCTGCGGCGTGCTGGCGCTGCGTGCGCTGGAAGCCGGCCTGCTCATCAACGTCACGCGCGACCGCGTCATCCGTATGCTGCCGCCCCTGATCCTGAACCATCAAGAGGCGGACCAGATCGTCAACACCCTGGTTCCGCTCATCCAACAGTTCCTGGCCGAAAAACCATAATCAACGTCCCGCCCGGGCCACGAGCCTGGCGAGACCCAATGACCTGCGACATCACCATGACTCCTCCCACGACTCAAAACGGCCCGTTGCGGCATTTTCTTCAGTTCAAAGATTTCTCGCCCGCCGAGATCGCCTACGTGCTGGACCGCGCGCGCCTGATCAAAGAAAAGTTCAAGCGCTACGAACCCCACATGCCGCTGCACGACCGCACGCTGGCGATGGTGTTTGAAAAGGCCAGCACCCGCACCCGCGTGTCGTTTGAAGCCGGCATGTACCAGATGGGCGGATCGGTCATCAACCTGACCTCGAACGATTCGCAGCTGGGCCGCTCGGAGCCCATCGAAGACACCGCGCGCGTCATCTCGCGCATGGTCGACATCGTCATGATCCGCACGTTCGAGCAGACCCGCATCGAGCGCTTCGCCTCGCATTCGCGCGTGCCGGTCATCAACGGCCTGACCAACGAATTCCACCCCTGCCAGATCCTGGCCGACATCTTCACCTACATCGAGCACCGCGGCCCCATCGCCGGCAAGACGGTGGCCTGGGTGGGCGACGCCAACAACATGGCCTACACGTGGCTGCACGCGGCCGAAATGCTGGGCTTCACGCTGCATGTGTCCACGCCGGCCGGCTACGAGCTCGAAGCCTCGCGCATCGGCACGCCGTCCGCCAAGGTGCTGCGCCAGTTCAAGGACCCCATGGAAGCGTGCAAGGGCGCGCACCTGGTCACGACCGACGTCTGGACCAGCATGGGCTACGAAGCTGAAAACGAAGAGCGCCGCGCGGCGTTTGCCGACTGGTGCGTGGACGCCGAAATGATGGCCGCGGCCGACGCCGAAGCCGTCTTCATGCACTGCCTGCCCGCCCACCGCGGCGAAGAAGTCACCGGTGAAGTCATCGACGGCCCGCAAAGCGTGGTCTGGGACGAAGCCGAAAACCGTTTGCACGTGCAAAAGGCGCTGATGGAATTCCTGCTGCTGGGCCAACTGAAGTAAGCCCGCTCGGCATGGAAAAGGGCCTGGATGTCTTGCGATATCCAGGCCCTTTCTGTTTCTTTCGATGCTTGGCGGCAGCGCTCAGCGCAGCGTGCGTTCCCACGCGGCGATGGCGTCGACCACCGCTTGCGGCTTCTCGGGCACCAATGCATGCCCTGCCCCATCAATCACCACTACCGACACCCGGCTACCGAACTCATCGCGGATTTCGTTGCGCGTGGCGGGCGGTTTGAACAAGTCCAGCTCGGCCTGCAAATCCAGCAGGGGTTTGTTGCCGCCCGACCACCAATCGGATTGCTGCGTCGCCTTGCCCGCCAGGCGCTGGCTTTCGCTGACCTCGGGATACCAGCCATTGAGCCACACGCGCGCGTCGTTGGCCGGCGCGAAGAACGCGTACTGGATGGACTTCAAGCGTTCGGCGTCCGGCAGCGATAGCTCGGCGCTGCGGTCCACGTGTTCGCTCAAGCCCTTGGGATACTGCTTGGCTGCGGCGGCCACGATGACGACGCCGCGCACCAGTTCGGGGTGATCCACGCCCGTCGTGCGCGCCACCCAATTGCCAAAGGCATGGCCGACCATCACGACAGGCTGGCGCGCCACGTTGCGAATCACTGCCGCCTGATCTTCGGCCAGATCGTGCAGCGTGATGCCGGACATCGGCCCCGTGCTGCCGCCGATGCCGCGCGGTTGCGGACGCAATACGCGGTAGCCGGCTTGCACGAAACGGTCGGCCAGCACATCGAAATCTTCCGCGCCACGGCCGCGCGACGGCAGCAACACCAGCGCCGGGCCGGTGCCCTGGTCCAGCACTTCGATGCTGGCGCCGTTGCCCACCACCACATTCACGCGCTTGGGCGCATCGGCCAACGCGGGGCTAGCGGCCACGGCCGCGCACGACAGCGTCAAGCCGCTCAGCAAGAACTTCATCATCATGTCTCCTCGGTTCGGGTCTGCGCCCGCTGCGTTTACAGGATTTTGCGGAACATCGTCCGGCGCGTATTGCGAAACGACGGGCGCACGCGGCTGCTCCAATCGGTGGCGCGCACCGCCAGCCACGGCGGGCTGCCGAAGGTTTCGCGCGTGTGCAGGTCGTAGCAGGCCAGATAGCGCGGCGCTTCGTCGCGGCATTCATACCGCATCGCGCGCACCGTGCCCGGCACGGATGCCAGACCCGGCAAATGCTCCTGGTCGTACCAGGCGTTCAGATCGGCTTCGGCCTCGGGCACGACATCGGTTTCAACGATGTAGTGCCACGGCGCATCCTGCCCGGCCGATGCGCCCGCCAAATCCAGCGTCTGATGCAGCACGCGCGCCCGCGCACCGGGAAAGCTCTCGGCCAGACGCGCCTGAATCTCGGGCAACGCGTCCGGCGCGCCGCGCAGGTACACGTAGGTGTCTTCCTCTTCCAGCGCGGCGAACGCGCTGACGGACACGCCCGTCAGCCCTTGCGTCAAACGTTGGGCCATATCCGCCGCGCGCGCTTCGTCAAAGCGCTCGCCCAGCGACACCAGCAATACCGATTCCTGCACAGTCTTCTCCTTTCAGTGGCCGACGCGCAGCGCCACAAGGAAGCGCGACACCATGTTGTACGCCCCCACCGTGGCCGCCAGCTCGACCAATTGCGTGTCATCGTAGCGTGCGCGCAAGGGCGCGAACACGGCGTCCGGCACGTCAATGTCGCGCGTCATGGCGTCGGTCAGCGCCAGCACCTCGGCCTCGCCGGGCGCCAACCCGTCGACGACATCCGGCGCAGGGTTGCTGCGCAGCGCATCGATCACTTGCTGCGGCATGCCGCCCGCCAGCGCATGCGGCACGTGCGCATCGAATTCATAAGGCGCGTTGTTCAACGTCGCCACGCGCAGAATGATCAGCTCGCGCAAGCGCGGCGCCAGCGACGTCTTCTGGCGGATGGCAGTCAGCATGGCTTCCCAGCCTTCGACCACGGCGGGGCTGTTCAGCAGCACCTGATACAGCGGTGAAATCCGGCCGCGCGCGGCGCTGATGCGCGCCTCAAGCGTGGCCAGTTCCTGACGGGTGCCCGGTTCAACGGGCGCAACTCGGCTTGCGCTCATGTTTACTCCGGACGAATGTTCTTGCGCTGGATCAGCGCGGTCCACTTGTCGCGGTCGGACGCGATCAAAGCGGCCAGTTCTTGCGGCGAGCTGGGCGCGGCCTGGGCGCCGAATTTCTCAAGCTTGGCGCGCACGGCTTCGTTGCCCAATGCGGCGCGCACGGCCTGGTTCAGCTTGTCGACGGTGGCGGGGGGCGTGGACGCGGGCGCCACGATGCCATACCAGTTGTTCGACTCGACGCCCGCAATGCCCTGCTCGGCCAGCGTCTTCACGTCCGGCAACAGCGGGTGGCGCGTCGGCGCGGCGATGCCCAGCGGCTTCAGCTTGCCGCCCTGGATGTGGCCGATCAGGCCCGGCACATCGCCAAAAAAGCCGGCAACCTGATTGCCCATCACGTCGTTGATGACGGGGGCCGCGCCCTTGTACGGCACATGCAGCACGTTGGCCTTGCTGGCGTCGGCAAACATTTCCATCGTCAGATGCGGAATGCTGCCGATGCCCGACGACCCAATCGCCACCGACTGCGACGCGGCTTGCGACTTCTTCACGAAATCGGCGGCGTCGGTGGCCGGGTTGGACGGGTTCACGACGAACACCGTCGCGTTGTTCACGACCTTGGACACGGGCGCAAAGTCGCGCACCGGATCGTAAGGCAGGTCTTTGTACAGCGCCGGGCTGATCGCCACCGCGCCCACGCTCGTCAGAAACAGCACCGAACCATCGCCCGGCGCCTTGGCCACATAGGCCGCGGCGATGTTGCCGTTAGCGCCGGCCTTGTTTTCAACGATGACCTGCTGCTTAAGCTCCTTGCCCAATTGCTCGGCCAACACACGCCCCACCAGATCCACCGGCCCGCCGGGCGGGAACGCGATGATCAGGCGGACGGGGCCATCGGCGTGCGCCGCGCTGACCGCGGCCAGGCTCAGCACGGTGGCCGAGATGATTTTCTTGAACATGGTGTCTCCTCAATGAATGAATTTTTATGGCCTGACGAACAGGCGTCGCCGATTACAGAAATCCGTACAGCCGGGCCGGGTTGTCGACCAGCACGCGTTGGCGCAACGCGGCGTCGGGACACGCTTCGAAAAACGACTCCACCAATTCGCCGTCGTCGGGCATGTCGCCCGCCACGTTCGGATGCGGCCAGTCGGTGCCCCACAAGGTGCGGTCGGGCATGGCGTCGATCAGGGCGCGCACAAACGGAATGCCTTCGGCGAAGGGCCGCTTGCCGGACGCGATGCGGTCAATGCCCGACACCTTGACCCACGCTTGCGGCACATCCGCCAAGCTGAGCAAGGCGCGCATCGCGGGGGAATCCAGACCATCGGCCGCCTTCAGCCGGCCCATGTGGTCCACGACGAACGGCACCGGCAACGCCAGCAGGCGCGGCAGCAAGTCGGGCAGCATGGCGCCGTCCACGTGCAGGCACAGATGCCAGCCCAGCGGCGCAATCAGCGACACCACATGGTCGAACACCGCCGGGTCGGGCGCGCCGCCCAGGTGCGGCACGAAATTGAATCGCGCAGCGCGCACGCCGCCGTCATGCAGCCGCTTGACGCTGTCAGCCGTAGCGTCCGCGCCCAACAGCGCCACGCCCCGATAACGGCCGCCGCTTTGCGCCAGCGCATCCAGCAAGGCGCTGTGGTCCGACCCATGGCAATTGGCCTGCACCACCACGGCGCGCTCAATGCCCAGATGCGCGTGCAAGGCCGCCATCTTTGCGTAGGGCGCATCAGGCGGCGTGTACGAACGGCCCTCGGCATACGGGAACACGTCGCCCGGCCCGAAGACATGGCAATGGGCGTCGCACGCGCCAGGCGGCAAGGCGTGGCGGGGACGGGAAGGAGACGCAAGCGGAGGGCGGCAATCTGGCACGGGCGAATTCCTGCGGGGAAACCGACATCGTCCCGGATTGCGGGCTGGCTAACAATGCTATATCTTTGATTTCAGATATAGAAAAACTACATATCAGATGGACCTCAAGCAAATCGAATACTTCGTCAGGGTCGCCGAGCGGCGCAGCTTCTCGCGCGCCGCCGAAATGCTGGACGTGGCCCAACCCACGCTCAGCCGGCAGGTGCGCCTGCTGGAACTCGAACTGGGCCAGCATCTGCTGTACCGCAACGGCCGCGGCGCGGAACCCACCGAGGCCGGCCTGCGCTTTCTGGAACACGCCCGCGCGTTGCTGACGCTGGCCGAACGCGCCAAGGAAGATTTGCAAACGCTGCGAGAAACGCCCACGGGCAAGGTCGTGGTGGGCCTGCCGCCGCGCATCGCGCGCGTGCTGACGCCGCCGCTGGTGCAGGCCTTTCGCCGCAGCTTTCCCGACGCCTCTATCGCGGTTGCCGAAGGCCTGAGCGCCCAGGTGCGCGAATGGCTGCTGGCGGGCCGTGTGGACCTGGCCCTGCTGTACGACCCCGCGCCCTCGCCCCAGCTGGCGTATGAATCGCTGTTTCGCGAAGACCTGGTGCTGGCCGCCGCGGCGGGGCATCAGCCGCCGCTGCCCGCGCGCGTGGCCGTGGCGCAGCTGGGCAATTACCCGCTGGTGCTGCCCAGCCTGCCCAACGCCATCCGCACCTTGGTGGAAAGCGTGTGCCGCGCGCAAGGCGTGCGGCTGAAGGTGGCAGCCGAGGTGGATGCGGTGCAAACGATTGTTGAGCTCGCGGCCCAAGGCGACGCCTATGCCATCTTGCCGCGCTCCGCCGCCCAAGGCCCGGCCGCCGAACACGCGCTGTCGCTGTGCGACATCGGGTCGCCCAAGATCACCAATAACCTGGTGCTGGCCAGCGCCCGCCATCGGCCGGCCACGCGGCTGGCCACCGCAACGGGCCAGATGATCCGGCAATTGAAGCTCGCGGAATTGTTCCAACCCGCGGGCCACGCGCGCCGGACGGGATAGCGACGACGGCTACGGCGGACACTGCGGTCGCTATGGTCACTGCGGTCACTGCGGCCACTGCGGCCACTGCGATTATTACGGCCGCTACGGCCGCCCCTCCACGCTGAACGCCACGCGCGTCGTGCCGCCTTCGCTGCTGGCGGACACCGCGCCCCCGTGCATGAGCGCCACCGCCTTCACGATGGCCAGCCCCAGGCCGTGGCTGTGCTCCACGCCATCGCCCCGGCGCGCGGCATCCACGCGGTAAAAGCGCTGAAACAAGTGCGGCAGATGCGCCGGGTCGATCGCCGGCCCCGCATTGCTGACGGCCACTTCCAAGTGGTCGCCCTGGCGCTGAATGTCGATGCCGATTTCCGCGCCCGGCTGCGAATACTGGATGGCGTTTTGCAGCAGGTTTGTGACGGCGCGCCGGAACAAGGCGGTGTCGATCAGCGCGCTGGCGTCGCGGTCGCCGTCAATGCGCAGCCGCATGCCAGCTTCATCCAGCAGGAACTCAAAGAACTCCGCCGTCTTGCCGACTTCGTCCGCCAGCACCGCATGGACCCGTCCACTGGCGGCCTCGCCCTGATCGGCGCGCGCCAGGAACAGCATGTCGTTGATCATGGCGCGCAAGCGGTCCAGCTCTTCCAGATTCGATTGCAACACCTCTTGCAGATCGTCCGCGCTGCGCGGACGCGACAACGCCACCTGAGTCTGGCCGATCAGGTTCGTGAGCGGCGTGCGCAGCTCGTGGGCAACGTCCGCGTTGAACCCTTCCAGCTGGTTGTACGCGCCCTCCAGCCGCGCCAAAGCCCCATTGAACGAGGTGGCCAGGTCTTCCAGTTCCACCGGCAGCTCGGCCATGCTGAGCCGCTGAGACAAGGCGCTGGGCCGCAGCGCCCGCGCCTCGGCCGACAGCCGGTTCAAGGGCCGCAGACCCAGGCGCGTCACCCAGAACCCCAACAGCGCCACCAGCAGAATGGCCGTCAGCGACAGGCCCGCCATCGCCCACAGCAGGTAGCGCAACGTATGCGCGTAGGGCGCGGAATCCATGCCGACAATCAGCCGCACCGGCGGCCGCGCCAGATACGCGTCGACCGTCACCGTCAGCGTGCGCAGCGCGTAATCGCGCTCGGGCAAGGTGATCTTGCCAAAGCCGTCGGGGTGGCGTTCCAGGCTGCTGATGTCGGCCAGACCCTTGCCATATTCGTAGGCCGGGTCGTCCGACAGCACCCAGAAGCGCAAGCTGCCATCGGCGGGCGTCAGGGTGTCGAGCTTGGTCTTGAAGCGGCCCCAGCGGTCAAGGTCGCCGCTGCGGGCCAGCGAATAACTGACCTCTTGCGCCGTCGTGCGCAGCGCGTCTTGCTGGATGCGGTCAAGCTGGCGGTCCAGCACGCCGTAGAGCGCCACCCCGGTCAGCGCAAACGTCACCGCCGCCGCTACCGCGTACAAGATGACCAGCCGGGATTTCAGTGACGTCTTCATGAAGGGCGCTTCATCGTTCACACCTGATCATTTGCCGATTCCGGTTCGCTCGTCCGGGTTCGTCCGGCTTGTCCGGTTCGTCCGGGTTCGTCCGGACTCGTTCGCGTTCGTCCGCACCGCCCGCCCCTCATGGCGCGGCCGCTTCATCGCGCAGCTCCAGCACATAGCCCATGCCGCGTATCGTGTGCAGCAGGCGCCGGCCAAAGGGGGCATCCACCTTGCCGCGCAGCCGCTTGATGGCCACTTCCACCACGTTCACGTTGCTGTCGAAATTCATGTCCCAGACCAGTTCCGCTATCGCGGTCTTGGACAGGATTTCGCCCTGGCGGCGCGCCAGCACGGCCAGCAACGCGAATTCCTTGGCGGTCAGGTCCAGCCGGGTGCCGGCCCGCCAGGCTTTGCGGCTGATCAGGTCAATCTGCAAATCACCAATGCGCAGTTGCACGGGTTCCTGCGCGCGGCCGCGCCGGGTCAGCGCCTGCAGGCGCGCCAGCAATTCAAGAAAGGAAAAAGGCTTGACCAGGTAATCGTCGGCCCCGTCGTGCAGGCCGCGAATGCGGTCTTCGACGCCATCGCGGGCGGTCAGCATGATGACGGGCGTCTGCCGCACCGTGCGCAGCGATCGCAGCACTGCAAAGCCGTCCATGCCGGGCAGCATGGCGTCCAGCACGATCACGTCGTAATCGTGCTCCAGGGCCAGGTGCTGGCCGTCAATGCCGTTATGCGCAACATCGACCGCGCAGCCCTGCTCGCCCAAGCCTTTGCGCAGGTAATCCGCCGTCTTCAGTTCGTCTTCGACTATCAGGATTTTCATGTGCCGCCCCGCAAACGCTACGGTTGACCGCTATTTTGACTCAAGTCCGCCCGGCGCTGCGCGCCTTTGCCTGATTCGCCATCGTCACCTGCCCTGCCTTTCTTGCCGCCCGCGCCGCCTTGCGTTCCATGTACCAGTAGTGCGCCCGGTCCAGATACAGGTAGACGACCGGCGTCGTGAACAAGGTCAGCGCCTGCGACACGATCAGGCCGCCCACCATCGCATAGCCCAGCGGCCGGCGCAGTTCCGACCCTTGGCCGTGGCTCAGCATCAGCGGCAAGCCGCTAAGCAGCGCGCACATCGTCGTCATCATGATGGGCCGGAAGCGCAATACGCAAGCCTGGTAAATGGCCTCGGCCGGCGCCATGCCGTGCTCGCGCTCGGCGGTCAGCGCAAAGTCGATCATCATGATGCCGTTCTTCTTCACGATGCCAATCAGCAAGATGATGCCGATCAGCGCAATCACGCTCAGGTCATAGCCGCCCAGCATCAGGATCAACAGCGCGCCCACCCCGGCAGATGGCAAGGTGGACAGAATCGTCAGCGGGTGGATATAGCTTTCGTACAGCAGGCCCAGCACGATGTAGACGGCGATCAGCGCCGCTGCAATCAGGTACGGCTGCGTCGACAACGAATCCCCAAACGCCTTGGCTGTGCCTTGGAACGCGCCCGTCAGGCTGGCCGGCGCCCCCATCTGGTTTTGCGCCTGCTGAATCGCCTGCACGGCGCTGCCCAGCGACGCGCCCGGCGCCAGGTTGAACGAAATGGTCACCGCCGGAAACTGCCCCTGGTGGCTGATCGACAGGTACGCCGTCTTGTTCGTGTCCAGCTTCACGAAGGTAGACAGCGGCACCTGCTGCCCGGTCAGCGGCGAGGTCAGGTAGAGCTTGGAAAACAGGCTTGGGTCTTGTTGCAGCTTGGGCGTCACTTCCAGAATCACGTGATAGCTGTTGATCTGCGTGAAGTACTGCGCCACCTGGCGCTGGCCGATCGCGTCATAGATGGTGGCGTCGATCAGCGCGGGCGAAATGCCGAACGACGAGGCCCGCGCCCGGTCAATCGTCAGCGAAGCCGTGGCCGCGTTGTTCTGCTGGTCAGAGGCCACATCCGTCAATTGCGGCAACTTGCGAAACGCCGTCAACAGTTTCGGGGCCCAGACGTTCAGCTCGTCCAGATTGGAATCCGTCAGCGTGTACTGGTATTGCGTGCGCGACAGGCGCCCGCCCACGTTGATGTCTTGCCCCGCCTGCATGAACAGCGTCACGCCTTCGAGCTTGGCCAGTTGCGGGCGCAGCCGCCCGATTACCTCGTCGGCTGACGCCGTGCGGCCTTCGTCCTTGGGCTTTAGGCCGATATAGAAGTTGCCGGTGTTGTACGTGCTTTGGCTGCCGTTGAAACCAAAGCTGGCGATGTCCGGGTCTTGCCGAATGACGTCGGCCATCTGGATCATGCGCTGGTTCATCAACGCGAAAGAAGAATCCTGCGCCGACTCCGCAAAGCCGAAGATAAAGCCCGTATCTTGCTGCGGAAAGAAACCTTTCGGGATCACCAGGAACAGCGCCACCGTGCACGCCACCGTGGCCAGGAACACGCACAAGGTGGCGAACTGGTGGCGCAGCACCAGCTTCAGCCCGCGCTCGTAACCATGCAGCATGGCGTCAAAGCCGCGTTCAAACAGCTGGTACAGCCGGCCGTGGCGCTCGCCGTGATGGTTCTTCAAGTAGCGCGAGCACAGCATCGGCGTCAACGTCAGCGACACCAGCACCGACACCACGATGGCCAGCGTGACGGTCACGGCAAATTCGCGGAACAGGCGGCCGACGATGCCGCCCATCAGCAACAGCGGGATGAACACGGCAATCAGCGACACCGAGATCGACACGATGGTGAAGCCGATTTCGCCTGCCCCTTTGTACGCGGCTTCCAGTGGCGACATGGCGTCCTCGACGTGGCGGTACACGTTCTCCAGCATCACGATGGCGTCGTCCACCACGAAGCCCACCGAGATCGTCAGCGCCATCAACGACAGGTTGTCCAGGCTGAAGCCCACCACATACATCATGGCGGCGGTGCCCATCAGCGCCAGCGGCACCGTCACGCAGGGAATCAGCGTGGCAGGCACGTTGCGCAGGAACAGGAAGATCACCAGCACCACCAGCAAGATGGTCAGCGTCAGCGTGAACTCCACATCCGTGACGGAGGCACGGATGGTCTGCGTGCGGTCGATGATGGTGTTCACATGCACGGACGGCGGAATCGATGCTTCAAGCCTCGGCAACGCCGCGCGGATGCGGTCCACGGTTTCGATTACGTTGGCGCCCGGCTGCTTGCTGATCTGCAACACGATGGATCGGCCGTTGGTGATCGTGTTGTCAGGCGGCGAAGCCTTGCCCGCGTAGGCCCAGCCGGCCAGCTTGGTGTTCTCGGGCCCATCCACCGCCACGCCCACATCGCGCACGCGAATCGGCGCGCCATTGCGGTAGGCCAACACCATGTCGTTCCACTGCGCGGCGGACAGCAACTGGTCATTGGTATAGGTCGTGAAGCTTTGGCGCGCGCCGTCGATGGTGCCCTTGGGCTGGTTGACGGTGGTGGTGGCGATTACGCCGCGTATGTCTTCCAGGCTCAAGCCCAGCGCCGACAGCTTGCCCGGGTCCACCTGTATACGCACGGCGGGCTTTTGCTGCCCGCCAATGTTGACGAGCCCCACGCCGGATATCTGCGAAATCTGCTGCGCCAGGATGTTGTCGGCGTAGTCATTCACCTGGATCAGCGGCAGCGTGTCGGACTGCACCGCCATCACCATGATGGGCGCGTCCGCCGGGTTCACCTTGCGAAACGTGGGCGGGTTAGGCAGGTTGGCCGGCAACTGCCCGGTGGCGGCATTGATGGCCGCCTGCACATCCACCGCCGCCGAATCAATGCTGCGGTTCAAGTCAAACTGCAAGGTGATCTGCGTGTTGCCAATAGCGCTGACGGAGGTCATCTGCGACAAACCGGCGATCAGCGAAAACTGCCGTTCCAGCGGCTGCGCCACGTTTGACGCCATGGTCTCGGGGCTGCCGCCGGGCAAGTTGGCCTGCACCTGGATGGTAGGAAAATCCACCTGCGGCAACGGCGCCACGGGCAACAGCGGCCAGGCCGCGATGCCCACCAGCAGAATCGCCAGCGCCAGCAGCGACGTGCCGATCGGCCGCTTGATGAAATTGGCCGAGATGCTCATTTCACATTCCCCACGGGGGCGGGGGTTGCCGCCAGCTCACGCACCTTGCTGCCCGGTTTGATCTTGTACTGCCCGTCCACCACCACGCGCTGCCCGGCCGTCAAGCCAGTCTGGATAATCGCCAGGCCGTCCTGCATCCGCTCCACCGTTACCGCTTGCGGCTGCGCCACGCCGCTGCCGTCCACCGCGTACACGAAGGTGCCGGTCTGGCTGCGCTGCACGGCGGCCGCCGGCACGGTCAGCACGTTTTCATGCGCATCCAGCACCAGGCGGGCGTTCACATACAAGCCGGGCCACAGCCGATGACGCGGGTTGTCGAACCGGCCCTTCAACTGCACGGTGCCGGTAGTGGTGTCGATCTGGTTGTTCAGCAGCACCAGCGTGCCCGTTTCCAAGGGTTCATTACTGTCACGCGCATACGCCACGACCGGCAGAGGCTGGCCCAGGTTCATGGCGGCGTTGATGGCCGGCACCGATTCTTCGGGCAGCGAGAACTGCACGGTGATCGGGTCGATCTGATTAATCACGACCAGCCCGTTCGCGTCCGCCGCGTGCACGATGTTGCCCGGGTCCACCAGCCGCGCGCCCACCCGGCCTGCAATCGGCGCCACGATGCGCGTGTAGTCCAGCTGCACGCGGGCATAGCTGATCTGCGCGTCGTCGGTCTGGGTTGCCGCCTCCAGCTGCGCGACCAGGGCGCGCTGCGCATCCAGCGTCTGCTGCGTGGCGGCGTCTTCGCGCTGCAAGCGGGTATAGCGTTGCAGATCAAGGCGGGCGTTCAGCAAGGTGGCCTGATCCTTCGCGCGCTGCGCCTGCGCCTGCGCCAGTTGCGCCTGCAACGCGCGCGGGTCGATGTTGGCCAGCACCTGGCCGGCCTTGACGTCCTGCCCTTCAACAAACCCAACGCTGTCCAGCTGCCCATCCACACGCGCCTTGACCGTGACACTGGCGGCCGCGGTTACGGTGCCGACCCCGGTCAGATAACGCGCGACGTCCTGCTGTTGCACCAGCACGGTCGCCACGGGCACGACGGGGTCCGGCGCGGCGGGCGGCGCGCCCCGATCGCGCAACAGCAGCCACACCGCCAGCGCGCACACCACGACGGCCAGCGCCGCAAGCCCGGCGCGCAACCCGGCGCGCCGATGGGGGGAAGTCAACACTTGATCCATGGACTCACTCGTTCTTGGTAGTTGTGCTTGCGGCCTGCCCTGGGCCGGCCACCGCCAGCGCGGCGGCATCGGGCGTGTTCAAGGCGGCGGCGTTCCAGCCTCCGCCCACGGCCTTCACCAGCGCCACGCTGGCCACCAGCTGCCGGCCATGCAATTGCACGGCGGCGCGTTCGTTTGACAGGGTCAGCGCTTGGGCGACGGCCACGGTCAGAAAGGTCGTGGTGCCCGCGCGGTATTGCGCCAGGGCCAATTGCTCGCTCAAGCGCGAGGCGGCCACCGCGTCGTCCTGCACGCGCGCTTCATCGTCCAGCACGCGCAGCGTGGACAGGTTGTCTTCCACCTCCTGAAATGCGCCCAGCACCGTCTGCTTGTATTGCGCGGCGCTGGCATCGAACACCGCCACGGCCTGCGCGTCACGCGCTTTGCGCAAGCCGCCGTCGAACACGGTTTCGGCCAACAGCGCGCCCAATGACCAGACCCGGCCCGGTGCGTTGAACCACTGCGCGAAACTGGCGGCGCCAAAGCCGCCGCTTGCCGACAACACCAGCGACGGGAAGTACGCCGCGCGCGCCACCCCGATGCCCGCATTGGCCGAGGCCACATTGCGTTCGGCCGCTGCGATGTCCGGCCGCCGTTCCAGCAACGCCGACGGCAGGCCCGTGGGCACCGGCGGCACCTGGTACGTCCAGGGCTGGCCGGCCGGCAAGGCGGGCAGATCAAACTGCGCGGGCGTGCGCCCCGTCAGAATGGCGATGGCGTGTTCCAGCTGGCTGCGCGACGCGTCCAGGTCGATTGACTGCGCCTGTGCGGTCTTCAGTTGCGCTTCGGCCTGCGCTACATCCGAACGCAAGGCCACGCCCGCGTCGTACTGGCTTTGCGTCAGCTTCAAGGTGCGCGCATAGGCTTGCAGCGTGCGGGCGTAAAGCGCTTTTTCGCGGTCCACGGCCCGCAATTGCAGATAGTCCTGCGCCAGCGCGGCCTGAATGCTGAGCCGGGCGGCGGCCAAACTGGCCTCGCTGGCCTGGGTCGTGGCGTCGCTGGCTTCGACCTGGCGGCGCACCGCGCCCCACAGGTCGGGTTCCCACGACACGTCCAGCGCGGCGGCGTAGCCATTGGACACCGTCGTCACGCCATTGCTTTTCGCCCGCGCCCGCTGGGCAGAGGCGCTGACGCCCACCGTGGGCCAGAAGCCGGCCCGCGCAGCGTCAGCGGCCGCCCGCGCCTGGCGGTACTGGGCCTGCGCCTGCTGAATCGTCTGATTGGCGGCGTTGGCCTGGTCGATCAGCGTGTTCAGCGTGGCGTCGCCATACGCTTCCCACCAGCGCATGTTGCCGTCGATCGCCCCGGGCTCGGCCGGCTTCCACGGGCCGGCTTCCTTGTAGGCGGCAGGCAGGTCCATCGCCGGGCGCGTGTAATCCGGCCCGGCCGCGCAACCGGCCAATGCCAGCACGGCCGACAACCCCGCCCCCGCCCAACGCGGCCCCATACGATTTCCCGTGTTCATGTCGCGAGCCGGGTCCCCGGCCACTTGTGGATAGGGTTCCACTGTAGAAAGGGGTCCCGGACCCCACGCTGTCCGCATCCTGACAAAACGGACAGGTTCGCGGGCGCGGGCGGCGGACAAGGCCCTCACGGGGACAGATGCGGCCGGCGGCCCAAGCCGCCCCGCCCGTCCCGGTCAAAAGAGTTAAAATGCCGGCTACCTTTCTTGTTTGGCGGCTTGCTGCTGTCAAAGCCTTTTGTCAAAGTCCTGTTGGCGTCTCACCTCAAACAATGACCACTATCCTCCCGAACCTTCCCACCGGCCAGAAGGTCGGCATCGCCTTTTCCGGCGGCCTCGACACCAGCGCAGCGCTTCTGTGGATGCGCAATAACGGCGCCATTCCGTACGCCTACACGGCGAACCTGGGCCAGCCCGACGAATCCGATTACGACGAAATCCCCCGCAAGGCCCTAGCCTACGGCGCCGAAAACGCCCGCCTGATCGACTGCCGCGCGCAGTTGGTGGCTGAAGGCATCGCCGCCCTGCAAGCGGGCGCGTTCCACATCTCGACCGCCGGCATCACGTACTTCAACACGACCCCCATCGGCCGCGCCGTCACCGGCACGATGCTGGTGGCCGCCATGAAGGAAGACGACGTCAACATCTGGGGCGACGGCAGCACCTTCAAGGGCAACGACATCGAGCGCTTCTACCGCTACGGTCTGTTGACCAACCCCGACCTGAAGATCTACAAGCCCTGGCTTGACCAGCGCTTCATCGACGAACTGGGCGGCCGTTCGGAAATGTCCGAATACATGCGCCAAGCCGGCTTCGACTACAAGATGTCGGCCGAAAAAGCCTACTCGACCGACTCCAACCTGCTGGGCGCCACCCACGAAGCCAAGGACCTGGAGCAACTGAACTCCGGCATCCGCATCGTCAAGCCCATCATGGGCGTGGCGTTCTGGCGCGACGACGTGGCCGTGAAGGCCGAAGAAGTCACCGTCCGCTTCGAGGAAGGCCAACCGGTCGCCCTGAACGGCGTGGAATACAGCGACCCGGTCGAACTGCTGCTGGAAGCCAACCGCATCGGCGGCCGCCACGGCCTGGGCATGAGCGACCAGATCGAAAACCGCATCATCGAAGCCAAGAGCCGCGGCATCTACGAAGCCCCGGGCCTGGCGCTGCTGTTCATCGCCTACGAACGCCTGGTCACCGGCATTCACAACGAAGACACCATCGAGCAGTACCGCGAAAACGGCCGCAAGCTGGGCCGCCTGCTGTACCAAGGCCGCTGGTTCGACCCGCAAGCCATCATGCTGCGCGAAACCGCCCAACGCTGGGTCGCCCGCGCCATCACCGGCGAAGTCACCATCGAACTGCGCCGCGGCAACGACTACTCGCTGCTGAACACGGAATCGGCCAACCTGACGTACGCGCCCGAGCGCCTGTCGATGGAAAAGGTCGAAAACGCCCCGTTCACGCCGGCAGACCGCATCGGCCAACTGACCATGCGCAACCTCGACATCGTCGACACCCGCGAAAAGCTCTTCACGTACGTGAAGACGGGTTTGCTGGCATCCAGCGGCACGTCGCTGCCCCAGCTGACGGACGCGGCGAAGAAGAAGTAATTCTTCAACGCCCAACAAAAAACCCCTCGACGATGTCGAGGGGTTTTTTTTGTGGGTCTGGGATTGATGGGTTGCGGCGATGGATCGCAGTCGTTCTTATGCGCGTATTCGCGCGCTTCACCCATCCTACGCGCGGCATTCGCAACGCCATATTGACCAGCGCATTCACGAAGCGCCACCACCCCAACGCAAGACACCGCGTAAGCGCCAAAAGGCCGCCCGCGCGGCCGGCCTGGCGCGGGCCCCGCAAGATCTTCCCCCACCCACCACCGTAGGCGCGAACCCTAAGCAAACCATTCGCCCCAGCGCCCGTCAGGTTTCCACCACCCGAGCCCTGCGCGTCGGGGGCCTGGGGTGCGCGGGGCGTCGATAAGCCCGAGGGAATCTGAAGGAACCCGCCGAAGGCGGGTGACGAAGATGACAAAGGGGAAGTCCGGAGCGAAGGCTCCGGACCGCAATCGTTGCCCCGCGCACCCCAGGCCCCCGACGTGCAGGGCGTCTAAAGAACCCACCACCCGCGAAACACAAAAACCAAAGCGCCTACAACTCCACCTGCATTCCCATTTCCACCACCCGATTCGCCGGAATCTTGAAAAACTTCGTACTCCGCGTCGAATTCCGAGCCATGAACGAGAACACCGCCCGCCGCCACCGCCACAGCGCCGGCTTTCTCGCCGCCACCACGGTCTGCCGCGACAGGAAATAAGACGTCCGCATCGGTTCCAGATCCAGCTCGGGATACGCTTCAGCCACCAGCCGCAGCGCTTCCGGCACATCCGGATCTTCCTTGAAGCCGTAATTCACCGTCGCCGTCCAGCTCGACGCGCTCAGCTTCTTCACCACGAAACGCTCTTCCGGCGAGATATACGGCACGTCCGCCACCAGAATCGTCAGAAACAGCACGTGGTCGTGCAGCACCTTGTTGTGCTTCAGGTTATGCAGCAGCGCCGGCGGCACATTGCCCGAATTCATCGTCATGAAGATCGCCGTACCCGGCACCCGCGACGGGGGGTATTCCTCAAGCTGCTCCATGAATTCCTTGAGCGGCTGACGATCCCGATGCTGCATATCAGACAGCAGATGACGGCCACGGCGCCACGTCATCATCAGCGTGAACACCACGATCGCCACCAGCAGCGGCAACCAGCCGCCCTCATGAATCTTGAACACGTTGGCCGAAAACAGCAGCACGTCGAACAACAGCAACAGGCCCAGCACGCCAAACCACAGCATCCGCTTCACGCCCGTCGTGCCGCGCGGCAGCACCGCGAACGCCAGCACCGACGTCGTCAGCATCGTGCCCGTCACCGCAAAGCCGTAGGCTGCGGCCAGGTTGTCGGAATTGCGGAACAGCAGCACCAGCACCAGCACCGCGCACAACAGCAGCGCGTTCACCTGCGGCAGATAGATCTGGCCCTTCTCAACGGCCGAGGTATGCAGAATCTGCATGCGCGGCCAGAAACCCAGTTGCACCGCCTGCCGCGTCACCGAATACGCGCCGGAAATCACCGCCTGCGACGCCACGATGGTTGCAATCGTCGCCAACGCCACCAGCGGCGCCAAACCCCACTCGGGCGCCATCATGAAGAACGGATTGCGGATTGCCGTCGGGTCGCGCAGCAGCAGCGCGCCCTGGCCGAAATAGCAAAGCGTCAACGCCGGCAACACCATGCTGAACCAGGCGCTGCGAATGGCCGGTCGGCCAAAGTGGCCCATGTCGGCGTACAGCGCCTCGGCGCCTGTCAGCGCCAGCACCACCGCGCCCAGCAACACAAAGCTGATCAGCGGAAACTCGATGATGAAGCGCAAGCCCCACATCGGGTTCAGCGCCGCCAGCACTTCGGGCGTCTGCCAGATCTGCCACGCGCCCAGCGCCGCCAAGGTGCCGAACCACACCAGCATCACGGGGCCGAACAGCTTACCCATCACGCTTGTTCCGTGCGACTGGATCGCGAACAGCGCCACCAGCACCACCAGCGCAATCGGCACCACCCAGGCATCCAAGGTGTGCGACACGATGCTGATCCCTTCCAGCGCCGACAGCACCGAAATGGCCGGCGTGATCATACTGTCGCCATAAAAGAGCGCCGCGCCAAAAATGCCCAGCACGATCAGCACCCATCGCAATTTGCCGTCACGGTTGCGCACCGCCAGCTCCAGCAGCGCCAGCGTGCCGCCCTCGCCCCGGTTGTCGGCGCGCAGCACCAGCGTCACGTACTTCAAGGACACCACCACCATCAGCATCCAGAACAGGATGGACAGCACGCCCAGCAAATGCGCAGGTTCAAGGTCCGTGTGCACGCTCAGGCCGGTCAGGCAGGCGCGCAGCGTGTACAGCGGACTGGTGCCGATGTCGCCATACACCACACCCAATGCGCCCATGATCAGCGCCGCGCGCGACGATGGTGCATGCACCCCGCCTGCGTGAGCGCCTGACGGGGAAGGAACACCAGCCGAAGCTTGGCTCATGATGTCGGTTCTTGACGAGTAAGTTGAGCCCCTTTGCGGGGGCCGGGGAACACAACGGATAGCCGCGTTCCGGAAAAGTCGGGGCGGCTGGTGAGCTTCCACCAGGCGCCATGCGCGTGCGCAATCTCGCGCACGATCGCCAGGCCCAATCCCGAGCCGCCCGCCGTAGCGGTGGGCGACCGGTAAAAAGCTTCGAACACGCGGTCGCGCTCTTCGGCGGGAATGCCGGGGCCGTCGTCCTCAACCGTCAGCGACGGCGGGTTGGCGCCCACGATCAGCGTGATGCGCCCGGTTTCGTTACCGTAGCGCAAGGCGTTGTCGATCAGGTTGCCCAGGAGTTCGGCCAGCAGCAGGGGGTCGGCGTCGATCCAGATGGGCGCATCCGGCGCCACCAGATCCAGCTCATAGCGCGCCTCGCGCACACGCGGAAACCACTCGGCCCCATGCGCCCGCACCCATTCGCACAGGTCGATACGCACAAAGCTGTCTTGCGGCCGTGCGTTCGGATCGGCACGCGCCAGCACCAGCAACTGCTGGCCCAGGCGGATCATGCGGTCACTGACGGCCTTGATGCGTTCGGCCCGCGCCCGCACATCGTCGGGCAAGGGGCGAGCCAGCATCAGTTCGGATTCCAGCCGCAGGCCAGACAAGGGGGTGCGCAGTTGATGCGCCGCATGGCCGATGAAACGGCGTTGCGCGGCAAGCGAGGCGTCCAGCCGCAGCAGCAGGTCGTTCGTGTGCGTCACCAGCGGTTCGATCTCGACCGGCACGCCCGCCACTTCCAGCGGCTGCATATCGTCGATGGAGCGCTGCCGGATTTCTTCCGACAAATGGTTCACCGACCGCAGCCCCGACCGCACGCCCTGCACCACCACCCAGGTGAACAGCGCGATCAGCGCCACCTGCCCCACCACCATCAGCCAGAAGAAGTCTTCCAGCATCCAGAGCGACATGTCGATCTTGTGCGTGATGACCCACGTGGCTGCAAGATCCAGCAGGACGAGCAGCAGAATCGGCGGCATCAGGCGTATCACCAGATGCCGCGCCAGCGAGCGTGAAGGGAGCAAGGGGCGTGAGGGAGTAAGAGCGGAAGGAGTGCGTTCGTGCGTCATGACGCGATACCCTCGCTGTGGCGGATGCAAGTGCGCAGCCGGAGCATGCCGGCCGCGCCCGGCCCGTCAGGCCGTTTCCACATCCAGCATGTAGCCGAAGCCGCGCACCGTCTGGATGCTGGCGCCCGTGCCTTCCAGGCGCTTGCGCAGACGGTACACATAGACTTCAACCGCGTTTTCGCTGAAATCGGCGTCCCAGGCGGACAACGAGTTCACGATCTGGCGCTTGGTCACAACGCGGCCCACACGGGCCATCAGCATCTCAAGCACAGAGAGCTCGCGTACAGACAGCGACAGGCGTTGGCCATTGGCGCGCACTTCGCGGCCGACCGTATCGAACACCAGGGGGCCGACTTCGATCAGCGGCTGGGCCTGACCGGCGCGCCGCCGGCCAAAGGCGCGCACGCGCGCCGCCAGCTCGGGCAGTTCAAAGGGTTTGGTGACGTAGTCGTCAGCGCCGGCATCCAGGCCCGCAACGCGGTCTTCGATGCCATCACGCGCGGTGAGGATCAGCACGGGAACCTGATTGCCGTCTTGGCGCAATTGCCGCAGCACATCAAGCCCGCTCATGCCGGGAAGATTCAGGTCGAGCAGCATGAGGTCGTACGGCTGGCCTGCCAGAGCGCCCAGGACACGGTCGCCTTCTGTCAGCCAGTCGACCGCATAACCCTGGTCGGCCAGGAATTCCTGGAGCGCGTGGCCCAGGGTGGTGTCGTCTTCGATTACCAGTACTCGCATGCCGCGATTCTAGCGCGATCCGAAAAAAAAGGGGCGCGAAATGCGCCCCCTTCTAGCAGGATTCGTTCACCGGCCGGACGGTGCCCCGGCCGGAGCCGGCGTTGCGCCCCCCGGGGCACTGCCCGCGGCAGGCGCTTCAGCGGCGGCGGCCCCGCCTGTCGGCGGCGTCGTCACGAACCCGATGCGCGACATGCCCGAGCGGCGAGCCGAGGCCATGACCTTGGCCAGCGTTTCGTAGCGGGTGTTCTGATCGGCGCGGATGCGGATTTCCGGTTGCGGCTTGGTGCCGGCGATCGACTTGAAGCGATTGGGCAGGTCATCGATATTGACCGGCTTTTCGTCCCAGAACATTGCGCCGCTGGCGTCAATGGCCAGGTCCACCGTCTTGGGCTCTTCTTCGATCTGCTCGGCGGCCACCTGGGGCATGTTGATCTTGATCGAGTGCGCCAGAAGCGGCGCCGTGATGATGAAGATCACCAGCAGCACCAGCATGACGTCGATCAGCGGCACCATGTTGATCTCGGAAACCGCATGGCTTCCGGACCCTTTTCCCTCGAAGCTGCCAAAGGCCATTATTCGCTCCCGCGTTGAACCGCGGCGCCGTTACCGTTCTGGCGACGCAGGGCGCGCACCTTGCCGTCGGACAGCGCAACTTGCTGGCCGGTGGTCAGGAACGCAAACAGGTCATGGGCAAAAGCATCCAGGCGCGACAGGAACACGCGGTTGTTGCGCACGAACGTGTTGTACGCCAGCACCGCGGGAATGGCCACTGCCAGGCCCAGGCCCGTCATGATCAGGGCTTCGCCCACCGGACCGGCGATACGGTTGATGGTGACGCCATCGGACAGGCCGATACCCACCAGCGCGTGATACACGCCCCACACCGTACCGAACAGGCCGACGAACGGCGCGGTGGAACCCACCGAGGCCAGCACCGTCAGGCCGTTTTCCAGCTTGGCGGTTTCTTCGTCGATCACCTTGCGCATGGTGCGCGTGACGAAATCGGAGTTGCTGCCCGACTCTTCCAGCTTGGTGGCGCCAAACTTGTTGTGGTGCGCTTGCGCGTGCATGGCGTGGCTGGCCAGATGCGAGAACGGATCGCGCGCGCCGTGCGTGCTGATTTCGTGCTCAACCTGCTCCAGCGAGCTGGCGTTCCAGAACTTGTTCAGGAAGTCGGCCGAACGTTTGCGCATGCTGACGTTGCTGGCGGCCTTGACCAGGATCAGGTACCAGGTCACCAGCGACATCAGGATCAGGATGACGAACAGGGTCTTGCCGACGAAGTCGCTCTGGGCGACAAAGTGCAGAAAGCCCATGTCGGGAACCGCAGCCGGAGCCGGGGCTGCCGGCAGCGCAGCAGCGGCGCTGTGCAGCGCATCCGCCGATTGCTGGGCGACCGCGCCCGCGGTCGTCGCGGCTTGTTGGGCTGCGGGCGCAGCCGCGGCGGCGGCAGGCGCAGCGGCGCCCGCAGCGGCCGGCGCTGCCGGGCTGGTGGTCGCCTGCGCCACCAGGGTGGCGCTATGCAGTGCGTTGGACATCTCAGTTCCTCATTACGAAATCGAACGGAATTTTGGCTTTGGCGGCATAAGCCACGCCATTACGGGTATAGGGCTTGAACTTGGCCTTGCGGGCGGCGGTCAGCGCGGATTCGTCCAGCCTCGGGAATCCCGACGACGTGTCGATCGTGGCGCGGTCCACCAGCCCCTGCGTATTGATCTCCACCAGCACCAGCACCCGCCCCTCTTCCCGCATGCGGCGCGATGCCATCGGGTAGTTGGGCATGGGGCGCGCGCCCTGGAACTCAATACTCGACACCAGGACCGGCTGGTCAGGCGGAGGCCCTTGCTGCGGACTCTGCGAAGCCTGAGCCCCGTCCGTGGCGCCGGCGGGCGGCGTTTGCGGAGGCGGCGTTTCCGGCTTGGGTTCGGGTTTGACTTCCTGCTTGGGCTGGGGCTTGGGCTTCGGCTTGGGCTTAGGCTTAGGGGCCGGCATCGGCGGCTTTTCAACCACCGGTTCAGGCTCGGGTTCCGGCTCGGGCTTCAGTTCGGGTTCGGGCTCGGGTTCCGGCTCGATCTCGGGCTGGGGCTCGGGCGGCGGCTCCACCACGGGCTGCGGCACTTCCGGCGTGGGCTCGGCCTTAGCCACCTGCGGGATGGGCGCATCCACCAGACTGACCATGACAGCCTCGGGTTCCTCCAGTTCAGGACGATTCGCAGGAGCCATGAAAATGGCGCCGATCACAGCCGCGTGAAGTGCGACAACCGCCAGGCCAGCGCCTGCGCGTATACCAAATGAAGACGGCGAAGAAGAATTCCAACCGCGTTGAAAACTAGGCATGAATCAGCCAGGGGTGCATTGACTTAGCCGGCCAGCCAGGGAAAGGACGCGCGCAAAAGGGGAACGTCGGCTGGCCGGTACAAGCCGAACATAATATCTTAAATGCGAATGATTCGCACGTCCTATTTCGTCTGGAGTAGCGTAACACTGCTGATTCTGGTCAAGCCAGGATGCACAAAACGCTTACGAAATTGCTTGCACACCGGCAAGCGCGCGGGTAAGTGCGGGGCGTGGATGAGCGCCTAAGGAAGGTGCACGGGCATCCCTGCGTCACGCGATGTGCAGCAGGGTGTGTAGCGATCTGCGCAGATAGGCACCGCTAGATATCAGCGCCCGAAAACAAAAAACCCGCCACGATGCCGTGTGCGGGTTTTGCATGGAACCTGCCGGTTCCGGACTTGCTGGGTGTATCGGCGGCCAGCGGAAAACCGATGGCGTCGATGGCTTTTGATGGTGGGTGCTACAGGGGTCGAACCTGTGACCTACGCCTTGTAAGGGCGCCGCTCTACCAACTGAGCTAAGCACCCGATCCTGACACTTCCGTTGCCGCCTCAATACGAGGTTTCGTGTGAAGCAACTGCCAACTCGGGGTACTCAAAAGCAATACGCGGGCCGGAGTATACCGGACCGCGTGATTGTCGGCAAATCGCGTGGGACCAGCCCCGCGACCGCCGTGCCGTCCATTAGTTGACGGCGTCCTTCAGGGCCTTGCCCGGACGGAACTTCGGCACCTTGGCCTTCTTGATCTTGATGGTCTCGCCCGTACGCGGGTTGCGGCCAGTGCGCGCAGCGCGTGCCGACACGGCAAACGTGCCAAAGCCAACCAGCGTGACCGTACCGCCTTTCTTCAGCGTGGTCTTCACGGCACCGATCAGGGCGTCGAGCGAACGGCCGGCTGCAGCCTTGGAGATATCGGCCTTGCTGGCGATGTGATCGATGAGTTCGGTTTTGTTCATTCAGGTGTACCCCTCACAAGGTATTGAGTCTGGCGAGGCCGTGCGGTTCATGGCTGTCATGCAGGGACGCCACCAACTTACGCTAGGCCCGACAAACGACGAACAGACAGTGGATAAACTTTTTCTTGCGCTGCAAAGCACAACTTTTAAACTGCTGCGCCGCTTAGGATTTGATGGCATTGATGCCTTCAAACCGTCAGCGACGCAGAGATGTATTAGGCCTTGGCGTAGAGCGGCTGTCAAGCGAAAACCTCACCACAACCCGCGCCAATACTAGCTTTTAGCTGATTTCGCAATAAACAAAAACGCGCATTTCGGGGTTTGCACGACACCCCTTAACAACGCTTCAAGCCTGAATCAAACATCAGCCCAGCGGCGCAGCAAATTGTGATAAATGCCGGTCAGCTGCACGATCGATGCGTGCCCCGCGACGTCTTGATTCAAGCGCTGAATGGCCACATCCATATCCAGCAGCAATGCGCGCTGACTGTCTTCGCGCACCAGGCTCTGCATCCAGAAGAACGAACTGACGCGAGCGCCACGCGTCACCGGATTCACCTTGTGCAGGCTCGTGCCCGGATACAGCACCATATGCCCCGCCGGCAGCTTCACGGCGCGCGGACCATAGGTGTCATCGATGACGAGCTCGCCGCCATCATAGGAATCAGGTTCGGAAAAGAACAGCGTGGCCGACAGGTCCGTGCGCACGCGCTCGGCCGTGCCTGCAATACCGCGCACCGCGTTGTCCACGTGATAGCCGAATGCCTCGCCACCTTCATAGCGGTTAAAGAGCGGCGGGAAGATCTTGCGCGGCAAGGCGGCGGACATGAACAGATTGTTCGTCGCCAGGCGTTGCAGGATCAGGTTGCCGAGTTCCTGCGCCAAGGGATGCTGTTCGGGCAGTTGCCGGTTGCGCTTGACCTCGGCCGACTGGTAGCCCGCCGTGACCTTGCCATCCACCCATTCGGACGCATCCAATCTGCGCCGGATATCAGCCGCCTCGTCGGGCGTGAATACTTCTGCGATCTGTATCAGCATGAATCTTGTCCTGGCGTCATCACAGCCGCACCCACGCGGCCTGCGTGCGCTTGTCGGATTATCCCTTCAGACACCCATTCAACGCCTGATCGAAATCAAACAGCAGATCAGCCTCGTCTTCGATGCCCACCGACACGCGGATCAGGCTGTCGGCAATGCCCATCTGCTTGCGGCGTTCGGCGCCCATCTCGTAATAGATGGTGTGCGCGGCCGGCAGCGCCAGGCTACGCGTGTCGCCCAGGTGGGTGGCCATCAGCACGATGCGCAGGCGGTTCAGGAAATCAAAGCAATCCACGCCATCAGCAAGCTCTACGCCCAGCAGCCCGCCAAAGCGCGACCCGAACAGGGCTGCCGCGCGCGCGTGCTGCGCATGGCTGGCCAGACCGGGGTAATGCACCTTGGCAACGCCGGGGTGCTCTTCCAGAAAGCGCGCCAACGCCAGTGCGTTGGCGCAATGCTTGGCCATGCGCAGCGCGAGCGTTTCAGCGCCCACGGCAATGCGGTGCGCGGGTTCGGCGGCCAACGTGCCGCCCATGTCGCGCAGGCCCTTCTTCTTGATCTGCGTCAGGCCCCAGCTGGTGGACGCCCCCTTGCGATAGGCGTCGTAGATATTGGCGTAGTCCGCCCAGTCATACAGGCCGGTATCCGTCACCGCGCCGCCCAGCGCATTGCCATGGCCGCCGATGTACTTCGACAGCGAATTCATCACCAGCGACGCGCCCACCGTCGACGGGCGGAACATCCACGGCGAGGTCAGCGTGTTATCGACCACGTAGACCAGATGCTTTTCGCGGCAGATTTCGCCAATCACGGCCAGGTCAGCAACCTGCGTACCCGGGTTGGCGATGGTCTCGGTAAAGACCATGCGCGTGTTCGGCTGAATGGCCGCACGCACCTGCGCGGCGTCCGTCGCATCGACGAAGGTGATTTCAACGCCCAGCTCAAGCAGCGTGCCCAGCAGGCTGTTGGTGTTGCCGAAAACGAACTGGCTGGACACCAGGTGGTCGCCGCGGCGCAGCAGCGTCGTGAAGATGGCTGACAACGCCGCCATGCCTGTGGCGAAGCTGACCGTGCCCTTGCCGCCTTCCATATGGTTGATCTTCGCTTCCAGCGCCGTGGTGGTCGGCGTGCCTTGGCGCGCGTACGTAAAGCCCGCCTTGCCCTGGAACACAGCAGCCAGTTCGCGCGCGTCGTCGTAAGCGAATTCCGATGACGGATGCATCGGCTTGTGCACCGCTCCGTGCTCGACGGATTGTTGGCGGTCGGAATGGAGGATCGTGGTGGTAAAGCCGTTCTGGTGCATGATGGGCTGACGCGTAAAGGAAGATCTACAAACGAAGGGTTGAACCGGTCAGGCTTGGCGCTGACGCACGGTTTCGTACAGGCAGACGGCGCTGGCCACGCTGACGTTCAGGCTTTCCACCGAACCCAGCATGGGAATGTTCACGAGCTGGTCGCAGGTTTCACGCGTCAGGCGGCGCATGCCCTCGCCTTCCGCGCCCATGACCCACGCCATCGGCTGGCGCGCATCGATCTGGTGCATGCTGTCGGTGGCCTGGTCATCGGTGCCGACCAGCCACACGCCGCGGTCCTTCAGGCTGCGCATCGTGCGCGCCAGATTGGTCACCATCACATAGGGGACGGTGTCGGCCGCACCGCAAGCCACGCGCTGCACGGTGGCGTTCAGGCCCACGGCGCGGTCGCGCGGTGCGATCACCGCGTGCACGCCGGCAGCATCGGCGGTGCGCAGGCAGGCGCCCAGATTGTGGGGATCGGTCACGCCGTCAAGAATCAGCAGCAGCGGCGGGCCTTCAATGACGTCAAGCACTTCGTCCACGTCCACCGCCAACTGGCGTTCGTCAGCCAGCGCCACCACGCCTTGATGGCGGGTGCCGCGCGACAGGCCGTCAAGGCGCTCCATCGGGACCGGATGCAGGCGGCAACCCGCCTTTTCGGCCTGCTCGATGAGCGTCTGCATGCGCTTGTCGCGGCGCGACGCTTCTACATAGATTTCCTTGATCGACTCGGGCGCGTGGCGCAGCCGCGCGACAACCGCGTGAAACCCGGCTAGAACTTGGGTCGACGCCATAGATGCAATACCTTTAGATAAACGAATACCCGCCCCAGAGGGGGCGGGCCACCGGACCAAGCCGGCCATCAGCGCAATGTTACCCCTTATGGCCGCCCCGCCCTAAGACAGGGTGACCATAAAGCGCACACATCGGGCGGGATCAGTGCCGCTTGTGCGTGGCTTTTTTGGCCGGCGCGGCGCGCTTGGATGACCGAGGCGGCTTGCTGGCCTTCTTGGCGTCTGCACGCCGCTCTTTGGCCGTTTGACCCTTGAGCGCAGCGGGCTTGGGCGCAGCCGCCTTCTTCACGCGGCGCACCGGCTCGTCCGGCCCACGGGCCGCCGCCTTGCGCAAGGCATCGAAACTCGTACCCTGCACCAAGCGGAATTCGATGCGGCGCGCTTCCAGATCGACGCGGGCCACTTGCACCTGCACCTTGTCGGTCAGGCGATAGCGCATGCCCGTGCGTTCGCCGCGCAACTCATGCAGCGCGTCGTTGAACTGGAAGTACTCGCCGCCCAGTTCGGACACATGCACCAGCCCTTCTACGTGCAGCGTATCCAGCGTGACGAAGATGCCGAAGCTGGCCACGCCGGTGACGGTGCCGCTGAAGTCTTCGCCCACGCGTTCCTTGACGAACCAGCACTTGAGCCAGGCTTCGACATCGCGCGAGGCTTCGTCGGCACGGCGTTCGCTGGCCGACAACACCAAGCCCATCTTTTCCCAGATGGCTTGCTCGTGTTCCTTTTGCGTGCGGCCGATGACCACCGCTTGGTGATCATCCAGGCTAGGCACATAACGCTGGCCAGCCAGCAACGCCTTGATCACCCGGTGCGTGAGCAGGTCGGGGTAGCGGCGGATGGGCGACGTGAAATGGCTGTAGCCGGGGTACGACAGGCCAAAGTGGCCCATGTTGTCCGGGCTGTACACGGCTTGCTGCATCGAGCGCAGGCACATGGTTTGCAGCAACTGGTAATCGGGGCGGCCGCGCACGGTGTCGAGGAAGTCGCCGTAGTCCTTGGCGGTGGGCGTTTCACCCCCGCCCAGCGACAAGCCCATCGTGCGCAGGAATTCACGCAGCGATTGCAGGCGTTCCGGCGTGGGGCCTTCATGGATACGGTACAGGCCAGGATGCTTGCTGCGCGTCATGAAGTCGGCCGCGCAGGTGTTGGCGGCCAGCATGCACTCTTCGATCAGCTTGTGGGCATCGTTACGCACCGACGCCACGATCTGTTCGATACGGCCGAGCTCGTTGCAGACGATCTTGGTTTCGACGGTGTCGAAATCGATCGCGCCGCGCTTCTTGCGGCCCTGCACCAACAACTGGAACAGCTCATACAGATGCTGAACCTGCGGCATCACGGCGCGCATCGCTGCGGCGGCGGGGCCGCCCGGCTGCTGCAATGCCGCCCAGACGTTCGTGTAGGTGGTGCGGGCATGCGAGTGCATCACCGCGTTATAGAACTGGTATGCCGTGACCGTGCCGGCCTTGGCGCCGGTTGCCGGAATGACCATGTCGCAGACCAGCACCAGGCGGTCGACATCGGGGTTCAGCGAACACAGGCCATTGGAGAGCGACTCCGGCAGCATCGGAATGACCCGGCGCGGGAAGTACACGCTGGTGCCGCGTTCGATGGCGTCGTCGTCGATGGCGTCGCCCGGGCGCACGTAATGGCTGACGTCGGCAATCGCTACCAGCAGGCGCCAGCCCGGGCGCTTGCGCTGTCCCGTGCCGAGTTCGACCGGCTCGCAATACACGGCGTCGTCGAAATCGCGCGCGTCTTCACCGTCGATGGTGATCAGCGGCACATCGCGAAGATCCACGCGGTCTTTGAGATCGCTTTTACGCACCACGTCAGGCAGGCGTGCAGCCTGCTTGCGGGCGGCTTCCGAGAATTCGACGGGCACATCAAACTTGCGCACCGCGATTTCGATTTCCATGCCGGGGTCATCGATTTCACCCAGCACTTCCGCCACGCGGCCCAGCGGCTGCGTGTGGCGAGTGGGCTGCTCCATGATTTCAACCGCGACCACCTGCCCATGCTGGGCGCCGTTGGTGTCGCTGGGTGGAATCAGGATGTCGTGCTTGATGCGCTGGTCTTCCGGCACAACGATGGACAGGCCATGCTCGTGCAGGAAGCGGCCCACCAGTTTGTTGGTGCGGCGTTCAATGACTTCAACGATGGTGCCTTCCGGCTTGCCCCGGTATTCGCCCGACGGCTTGACCAGCACGCGGTCGCCATGCAGCACCTTGAGCATTTCGCGCGGCGACAGGAACAAGTCCGGGCCGCCGTCATCGCGCAGCAGGAAGCCGAAACCGTCGCGATGCCCCAGCACCTTGCCGGCGACAAAGTCCAATTTGGTAGCGAGCAACAACACGCCTTTGCGGTTGGGCATCAATTGCCCGTCGCGTTCCATAGCGCCCAACCGGCGCTCGAAACCGACCATCGTCGCCGCGCGCTCGATGCCCATGCGCTCTGCCAACTCAACCGGAGACAGCGGCGAGCCTGCGGAACGCAGCGCCGTCAAAATGGCTTCACGGGACGGGACATCAGGGTCGAAGTCCGGCGGCGCTTCGGGCAAGGGTGTTGATCTGTTGTTTTTCGATTCGTTATTCGATCGTTTTGCCAAAGCTGAAATTTCCGTATATAATGCGCAGCTTCTGTGGTTCGCCCAAGGCTGAACACTGAAGCAGAAATGGTCAGAGGGGTCGAAAGACCCATTGTAAAACCAACTGCGCTCAGGACGCATGTTTTAGTTAAACGTTTTTAAGCTTTCAGGCTTTAAAAACACAAACTAAAGCAAAGCAACTAGAGCGGCAGCGTATCACATACTTCTGACACAGTATCTCTCAGTGCCCAGGTGGCGGAATTGGTAGACGCGCACGGTTCAGGTCCGTGTGCCGCAAGGTGTGGAGGTTCGAGTCCTCTCCTGGGCACCACGGAATTTAAGTCTGATTGGCTTTCGGGCGAGTCAGATAGTGAAAGGTAAAAAGTAAGACGTCAGAGCCAACAGCTCTTTCTTTGCCCAGGTGGCGGAATTGGTAGACGCGCACGGTTCAGGTCCGTGTGCCGCAAGGTGTGGAGGTTCGAGTCCTCTCCTGGGCACCACCCGCATATAGGTCGAATCAGCACTTAGCTGATTGGATAGCAAGGCGAAAAGCCCCGAAGATCGAAAGATGTTCGGGGCTTTTGCTATGTCGCGGCTTTTGCTTTGCGCGCGCAATTCGTGAAACCTTCACGAGCCATTCACCTTCACGAGCCATTCATTTAAATGGCCCGCAGATTAATCACGCAGGATTATCTTCTGCACGCCCTGCCCGACTGCAAACTCATCGCCATGGCACCTTGCGCTGCAAATGATGCCGCGCATAAAGATCTTCACCCATCCCTTCGATCTGCCCGTCGATCAACGCTTCGAATGGCCGCAGCAACGCATCCACACTCATCGGCGCCTCGATCGCATTCAACGCGTGCGTGACGGCTTCGATCGTGGACAGCGCACCCGGAATATCGGCATGACGCACGCGATAACGCGTGGTCAAGCCCGGCGGCAACATCACGCGCGGCAACGCCGCCAGCTCGGGATTGATGTGCAGCAACTTGCGCGCATGCCCCCACGTGCCATCCGGCACGATCAATTGAATCGGCTGATCCAGATCCTGCCCATACCCCGGATGCAAGACCTCGGCGGCCGGCCCCGGAAACAACAAGCGAGGCGCGTAGCCAGGCGCGGCCCAATCGCTCGGCTCGAAGCGTTCACCCACCACCCGCCGCGCACCCGCCAGCCCCAGCACCGCCAACCGGGCGGTGTTCAAAGCGTGACGCGATTCACTGGGATGCTGCAACACCACGATGCGGGTGCGGCACGACAAGGACGGGATCAGCGCGCACAGGCAGTGCGATTCGGGGCGCAGGCAGCGCGTGCAAAGAGGGCGAGACATGGGGCGACACTATAGCGAAAGTGGGCCGCACGAAAAAATGCGGAAAGAGAGAAAAAAGATTCTCCGTCGCTTGCACACCTTCAAAAAAGTATGCATAATCTCGTTCCTCTGCTGCTGAACAAGAAACGAAGCGAAAGCGACGCAACAAGTGAAGCGACAGCGCCCAGGTGGCGGAATTGGTAGACGCGCACGGTTCAGGTCCGTGTGCCGCAAGGTGTGGAGGTTCGAGTCCTCTCCTGGGCACCAATTATTACATCACGAGGTACCTGCGTGATGCGCCAAGAAAAACCCCGTTCGTGAAAACGACCGGGGTTTTTTCTTTTGGCTTTTCGTGGTTTGCACGCGCCCTAGCCCTACTTCAGTTCGCGCGTCATCACCACATGCGGAATGCCCGCTTCCACGAACTCCTCGCCTTCCACCGCAAAGCCGTGCGCCTGATAGAAGCCGGCGGCGTGTGTTTGCGCGTGCAACACCAACATACGATGGCCATCGCCGTGGCCTTGCTCGATCAGCGCATCCAGCAACTGCCCGCCCACGCCCATGCCGCGCGCTTTCTTGTGCACGGCCATGCGGCCGATATGGCCATCGGGCAGCAAGCGGCCGGTGCCCATCGGCGTGCCGTCCGGCCCATACGCCACGGCGTGTACTGACACGGCATCGTCATCGTCCAGCTCAACCTCGGGCGGGACTTTTTGCTCGACGACAAAAACTTCGTATCGAACCGAGTAAGCGTCTTGGCGCAAGCGGTCCCACGTGCCGAGCGCAATACGCACTGCTGATTTTTTTGATGGTTTATTGGTCGACATTTCCATTCCCTCGCGTGCAACGGATCAACAATAAATATCCTACGCCGCATTCTCGCAAGGATGACACCGAGCCGAAAAGGGGTACGATCGCGGCTTGCCCACGTTGCCTGCACCCAACATGACGCCCGCCACACCCCCAACCTGGCTGAAAATCGCGCCCGCGCTTTTCCTGTTGTTGTGGTCCAGTGGATTCGTCGTGCTCAAGATCGGCCTGGCTTATGCCGACCCGATGACGTTTCTGGCGGTGCGCTACGCCTGCGTCGTGCTGATTCTGGCGCCCTTCATGCTGATCATGCGCCCGCCGCTGCCGCGCGGCGCTCGCGCCTGGGGCCATCTGGCGATGGTCGGGCTGTTGCTGCAAGCGGGCTATTTCTGTTGCACGTATCTGTCTTTGAAGCTCGGCATGTCCGCGGGCGGCCTGGCGCTGATCGCATCGCTGCAACCTATTCTGATCGGACTGCTGGCGCCGATGATCGCGCAGGAACGTGTCGACCTCCGGCGTTGGGCTGGCCTGGGCCTGGGCGTCTCGGGCGCCGCGCTCGTCATCGTCGCCAAGGCGTCGATTGATGTGCTGGCGCCGCTGGGGCTGCTGTTCGCCGTGGGCGCACTGCTGTGCATCACAAGCGGCACGCTGTACGAAAAGCGCTACGGCACCGCCACGCATCCCGTCACGTCCAATCTGGTGCAGTACGCCGTTGGCCTCGCGGTCACCGCGCCGCTGGCGTTCTGGCTGGAACCCATGCATATCGAATGGACCGGCCCGCTGCTGGGCGCGCTGGCCTATCTGGTGGTGGGCAATTCGCTTATCGCCATCACCTTGCTGCTGACGATGATCCGGCACGGCGAAGCCTCGCGCGTATCCGCCCTGTTCTTCCTGGTGCCGCCCTGCACGGCGGTGTTCGCGTTGATGGCGCTGGGCGAACCCATTCCCGCACTGGCTTATCCAGGCATGGCGTTGGCCGCGTTGGGTATTCTGCTGGTCACCCGCAGCGCCCGCGCTCGCCAAGTAGAATGAGCGCCTTCCCGCGCCCTCGCCTTCGACCATGAATGCCGTCATCACCGCCGCCCTGCCGGTCTTTGCGCTGATCCTGACCGGATGGCTGGCCGCCCGCGCAAAGGTGCTTGGCCCCGGCGCGACCGACGCGTTGAACCGCTACGTGGTCTACCTGTCGCTGCCGGCGCTGCTGTTCCGGGCGATGACGCAGGTGGACTTGGCGCACATGGCGCACTGGGGTTTTGTCGGCGCATTTGCCGGCGGCATCGCCGTGACGTTTTTGGTGGCGTTTTTGCCGGGCCGGGGCGCTGACAAGAACACGCGGCGCGCCCTCACCGACCGCAGCATCGAAGGGCTGGCGGCGTCATACGCGAATGCCGGCTACATGGGCATTCCGCTGTGCCTGGCGCTGCTGGGCGCGGACAGCCTTGCGCCCGCCACGTTCACCACCCTGCTGACCGCCAGCGTGCTGTTCGGCTTCGCCATCGCACTGATTGAATTCGACCGCCAGCAAACCCCCAACGCCGCCGCCACGCTGATCAAAGTCGGCCGGGCGCTAACGCGCAACCCCTTGCTGGCCGCCCCCGTGCTGGGCCTGGCCTGGGCCTCGACGGGCGTCGCGCTGCCCGAAGGCATCGACCGCTACGTGGCCTTGCTGGGCGCGTCCGCCAGCCCGTGTGCGCTGGTCACGATCGGCCTGTTCCTGGCGCAGACGGAAACGGCCAGCGCAGGCCCAGGCGTACTGCGCCTGGTGCTGGGCAAGCTGTTGCTGCAGCCCGCCGTCACGGCAGTGCTGGCCTTCTATGTTTTTTCCATGCCCCCGCTGTGGGCCTGGACCGCCGTGCTGATGAGCGCGTTGCCCATCGGCACCGGCCCATTCATGCTGGCCAATATGTATGGCCGCGATGCGCGCGTTACGTCCCGCGCCATCCTCGTCTCGACCGTGGCCTCGGTGCTGACCGTCAGCCTGCTGGTGGCCTGGATCAGCGCCCATCCTGTTTCCTGACCGTCGTTGCTCGCCGCCGACTTCGCCGCAGCCTGGCGCATTGTCTGGAACGCCATCTGTGGCGGCGGCAAGCGACTCAGCCCTTAATAACTTTTAGTTATTATTCAAGCGGAATTTATTGGTTTGGGAGATTTGCGCTCCGCCTTAAACTTCCAACATTCCTACGGGCGCCCTCAATGCGCCCGTTTGCTTTGACGATACCCATCCCATCGGGATACCCATGAGCTCCAACGCCTCGACCCTGCCCCTGCCCTCTTCGGCCCTGCCGCCCATCCAGATCAACCGCAAGCCGCTTTGGATTGCACTGTTGCTGCTGCTGGCCGGCGCGCTCTATCTGAACCAGACCGTCAGCTGGCGCCAAGGCGCGCTGTGGGTGGTCGGTGCGCTGCTGGGCGTCACGCTGTACCACGCCTCTTTCGGCTTCACGCAAGCATGGCGCGTGTTCGTGTCGGATCGCCGGAGCGCGGGGCTGCGCGCGCAAATGTTCATGCTGGGCGTGGGCGTGCTGCTGTTCTTCCCTTTCCTGGCATCGGGCTCGCTGTTCGGCCAGCCCGTCACGGGATTTGTCTCGCCGCCGGGGGTGTCCGTGGTGCTGGGCGCCTTCCTCTTTGGCATCGGCATGCAGTTGGGAGGCGGCTGCGCCTCGGGCACGCTGTTCGCAGTGGGCGGCGGCAATACCCGCATGCTGGTGACTTTGCTGTTCTTCATCATCGGTTCGGTGATTGCCACCGCCAACTTCGGCTGGTGGTCGGCGCTGCCCGCGCTGGCGCCCACGTCGCTGATCAAGACCTGGGGCCTGGCGCCGGCGCTTGCCGCCAACCTGGCCGTGTTCGCGCTGATCGCCTGGGTGGCCACCGCGCTTGAGAAGCGCCGCCACGGTCATGTGGTGTCGTTTGCATCGCGCACCGCGCGTCCGGTGTCGCTGCTGCAAGGCCCGTGGCCGCTGATCTGGGGCGGGGTGGCGCTGGTCGTTCTGAACTTTGCCACGTTGGCGCTGGCCGGCCGCCCGTGGGGCATCACGTCAGCCTTTGCGCTGTGGGGCGCCAAGGCCCTGAACGCCGTCAGCGGCGACGTGGCGACCTGGACCTACTGGAGCAAGCAGCCCTCGCTGGGCGCACCGCTGCGCCAAGACGTCACCACCGTCATGGACATCGGCCTGATGCTGGGCGCGCTGGCCGCGGCCAGCGCAGCGGGCAAGTTCGCCCCTGTGTGGAAAGTGCCCGCGCGTTCGCTGGCTGGCGCCGTCATTGGCGGCCTGCTGCTGGGCTATGGCTCACGCCTGGCGTTCGGCTGCAACATCGGCGCCTACTTCAGCGGCATCCTGTCGGGCAGCCTRCACGCTTGGCTGTGGCTGCCGGCCGCCTTCGCTGGCAGCGCCCTGGGCGTGCACCTGCGCCCGGCTTTCGGCTTGGCGGTTGAGAAGACGCCGCCTGCGTCCAGCTGCTAAGCCGCGCGGCTTAACCCCGGCACTGAAAAACAGTGTTCCAGAATCGGCCCCCTTAATTAAGGGGGTCTTTTTTTTCTGGGGGGTGAGCTGGTGTATGGTTGCTCCATTCCGCAATACGGAGAGGACTATGAGCTGGTTTGTCGGCCGCTACACGGCCTTTATATTGACCCTGGCAGGCGCGGCCATCACCGCCTTCCTGGCCATCACCAGTTCACTCTGGTGGCTATGGGCGGCCGTGCCGCTGGCGGCGCTGGGCGTGCTGGGTGTCTATGACCTGATCCAGACCCGCCACGCCATCCGGCGCAATTACCCCGTGCTGGGCAACCTGCGCTTCCTGTTCGAATTCATCCGCCCCGAGATCCGCCAGTACTTCCTGGAAGACGACACGCAAGCCGCGCCGTTCTCGCGCGCGCAACGCTCCATCGTGTATCAGCGCGCCAAGCGCGAGATCGACAAGCGCCCCTTCGGCACGCAGGAAGACGTCTACGGCGACCGCTACGAATGGATCAACCATTCCATGTCGCCGTCGCACATCAACGACACGGATTTCCGCGTCACGGTGGGCGGGCCTGACTGCAAGCAGCCCTATTCAATGTCGGCGTTCAACGTGTCGGCGATGAGCTTTGGCGCCCTGTCCGCCAACGCGATTCTGGCGCTGAATGAAGGCGCACGCCAAGGCGACTTTGCGCATGACACGGGCGAAGGCGGCATCAGCCGCTACCACCGCCAACCCGGCGGCAGCCTGGTGTGGAACATTGGCTCGGGCTACTTCGGCTGCCGCGACGAGCACGGCGCCTTCTCGGAAGAAGCCTTTGTAAAGAACGCCTGTACGCCGCAGGTGAAGATGATCGAAATCAAGCTGTCGCAGGGCGCCAAGCCCGGACATGGCGGCATCCTGCCTGCAGGCAAGGTCACGCCCGAGATCGCCGAAGCGCGCGGTGTGGCGGCCTGGCAAGACTGCAATTCGCCGGCCAGCCATTCGGCGTTTGACTCCCCCATCGGCCTGATGAAATTCGTGGCGCGCCTGCGCGAACTTTCAGGCGGCAAACCCGTGGGCTTCAAGTTCTGCGTGGGCCACCCATGGGAATGGTTCGCCATCGTGAAGGCCATGCTGGAAACCGGCATCACGCCGGACTTCATCGTGGTGGATGGCGCGGAAGGCGGCACGGGCGCGGCGCCCGTCGAATTTGTCGACCACGTCGGCACGCCGCTGCGCGAGGCGCTGCGCCTGGTGCACAACACGCTGATCGGCGTGAACCTGCGCGACCGCATCAAGCTGGGCGCGTCCGGCAAGATCATCACCGCTTTCGACATGGCGCGCGTCATGGCGATGGGCGCCGACTGGTGCAACGCCGCGCGCGGCTTCATGTTCGCCATTGGCTGTATTCAGGCGCAGGCCTGCCACACCGGCAAATGCCCCACTGGCGTCACCACGCAAGACCCGCTGCGCCAACGCGCGCTGGTCGTGCCAGACAAGGCGCAGCGCGTGACGTTCTTCCATCGCAACACGCTGCATGCGCTGGCCGAACTGCTAGCGGCAGCCGGTTTGACTCACCCTGGCCAATTGCGTCCGCACCATATCGCGCGCCGCATTTCGTCCAGCGAAATCCGCCTGCTGTCCGCGCTGTTCCCCGAACTGGCGCCGGGCGAATTGCTGCGCGGCGAATTCCGCCATCAAGTCTTCAGGGTGGGTTGGGCGATGGCGCAGGCAAGCTCGTTCCAGCCGACGCAAGACATCACGACGGCGCTGGCGGAGCATCGCGCTTAAGTTTCAAGGCAACAGACAGCGGATGTTCAGCAGCGGATGTTCAGCAACGGCTAAGCGTACGACGGCCAACTGCGGCCAACGACGGCCCACTACAGCCCACTACAGCCAGCGCTCGAACATCCGCGAGAAGAACTCCATGAAGCGGTCGTCGGCGCCTCGGTTGCGCCAGGCTTCTGGCGTGATCTGCACCGAGTCCGCCACATCGCGCTGGAACAACGCTTCCATTTCGCCCGCGAATTCCGGCCCCAGCACCACTGCGTTGATCTCATAGTTCAACGCAAAGCTGCGCCAATCCATGTTGCTGGACCCGACCGTCGACCACACGCCGTCAACTACAGCCGTCTTTGCGTGCAGCAGGGCGTCGCGCCGTTCGTAGAGCTTCACGCCGGCGCGCAGCAAGTCGGTGTAATGCGAGCGCCCCGCGTTGAACACCAGCGACGAATCGCTGAACCCGGGCAGCACCAGCACCACGTCCACGCCACGCTGCGCGGCGCTGGACAAAGCATCGATGAAAGCCGGGTCCGGCACGAAGTACGCCATCGTGATGTGGATGGATTTTTGCGCGCTTTCGAACGCGGACATCAGCGTCAGGTAGACCGTGTAGCCGTCGCTGCGATCAGGCTGGTTGGCCAGGATGCGCACGCTGGTGGCGCCCACCGCCGGCGCAATGTTGGTGCCGCCGCCCTTGATCGGTTCGTCGGATTGCGACGCCCAACCCGCCTGAATCACCTGTTCCACCTGCGCCACCGCCGGGCCTTCAATGCGCAGATGCGTGTCGCGCCAGGGCGCAGCCTTGGCGTCACCCTTTGCCTTGGTATCCGCGCCGCCGCCGCTTGCCCCGACCACTGAGCTCGATCCCGAGCCTGGCGATGATTCATACACGCTGCTGACGTTGATACCGCCCACGTAGCCGACCTTGCCGTCCACCACCAGCACCTTGCGGTGGTTGCGCTGATTCGGCGACCAGCCCGCACGGGCGCTTGCCGGATTCACGGGGTTGAACACGGCGACCTGCACGCCAGCATCGCGCAACCGCTGGAACAGCGCATCAGGCGTTTTGATGGTGCCCACGGCGTCCACCATCAGCGACACTTCGGCGCCCCGGTTGCGCGCGCCAATCAGCGCGTCGGCAAAGCGTGCGCCTTCCGCGTCGTCATCGAAAATATAGGTTTCCATGTGCACATACCGGCGCGCCTGCCGGATGGATTGCAGCATGGCTTGATAGGTGCTCGGGCCGTCGGCCAGCAGCCGCACGCGGTTGCCTGCCATGAGAGGTGTGCCGCTGACGGCTTGTTCAACGGCCAAATGGCGCGCCAGGAAATCATCTTTGGGCGTCTTCGCATCCGCCGCAATGCCCTGCCCTTGGCGGTAACTGTCGCGGGCCGCATCGGCGGACAAGCCGGCTTGCGCCTTGCGCGCCTGACGCTCCTGCGCATCAGGCACGCTGGCGCAGGCGGCCAGCATGAGGGTGGCGCAGGCCAGCATCAGCGCCTGCGCCCAACGGCGTACGCCGGGCAGCGTGCCGGGCAACCCGCTGAGCGTGCCCGGCCCCGTTACTATCCGGCCCGCGGCCGGAGACGGCCTCATGGAAACGGCGGCTTAGCGCCGGCCGCTTGCCACCAGGCACCCCAGCAGGGCGCCAACCAGTGCCGCCACGCCAACCGACTTCCAGGCGTGCTCGTGCACATACTCATCGGCATAGGCCTTGGCGCGATACGCGCGTTCCCGCGCGGCGCCTTCCCAGTCGCGCGAGTGGTCCCGCGCTTCGGCCAACTGCTGCTTCAAACGCGCACGGGCCGATTCGATTTCGGAGCCGGTATAAGAAGCCGTCGAACGCAAAAGGTCTTCCGTGCCCGCAAGCAGCTCGTGAAAGCTGTCGTTGACCCGGTCGCGATGCAGAGCCATCTCGGCGCGTTGGTGCTTTCGATTCATAGTCGCTCCTTATGAAGTTGGGCCTTCTCAAGTGCCTGGCCGGACACATCGCTGTGTCCGGCCAGATGCTCGTTTGACCATGTCCCCATTGTGCCGATCATTCGGCGCTTTCGCCCGAGCTTTGGCAACCAGCCGTAATTCGATATTTCAGCGGAGCGAAACTTGCTAAGGGCAAGGCAAGACGTGCCGCCGCAACAAGCGTGACGACCGCCTCAATTTCGTAAAAGTCCATTGCATTCATTGGCTTAGCGCTTGACACCGCAACCCCCCTGGCCGCCACAATAGCCCCTTGCAATGCGCTTCAACCGCCTAAAAAAAGGAAATGAACGCATGGTTTCCCCTTCTGCAGTGCTTGCCCATGCCGCGCCGGCTTTCCTGGCGCGTGGTTCGCAGGCCCCGAGTCCCGAACAAGCTGAACTGCGGGACGGTCTGCTGGACGATCCCGCCCATATCGATCCCAAGTTCTTGTACGACGCGCTCGGTTCGTCGCTGTTCACCGCCATTACGCAGTTGCCTGAGTACTACCCGACTCGCTGCGAAGCCGAGATTTTCCAGCGACACGGCGCAGACATCGCCCGGCATGTGGGCGAGATCACGTCCATGATCGACCTGGGTGCGGGCGACTGCGTCAAAGCTGAAAACCTGTTCGCTCGTCTGCGTCCGCGGCATTACATTCCCATCGACATCTCGGCCGACTACCTGCAAGCCGCCGTGCGGCGGCTGCGCCTGGCGTATCCCGACCTGAGCGTGACCGCGATCGGCCAGGATTTTTCCCAGACGCTGGCGCTGCCTTCCAATGTGCCGGCCGACCACCGCCTGTTCTTTTACCCCGGCTCCAGCATCGGCAACCTGAGCCCCGACGACGCGCTAGCCATGCTGCAACGCATCCGCGCGCAATGCGACGGCGGCGGCTTGCTGGTGGGCGTGGACCGCGTCAAATCCAAGCAGGTGCTGGAACCCGCGTACGACGATGCCCTGCATCTGACCGCCGCCTTCAACCTGAACCTGCTTCGCCACGTGAACACCGTGCTGGACACCGACTTCGACGTGGCCGACTGGCGTCACGTGGCGCTGTTCAACAGCCAGCGCTCGCGCATTGAAATGCACCTGGAAGCCCAACGCGCCGTCCGCGTGACATGGCCCGGCGGCGCACGCGAATTCACCGCTGGCGAACGCATCCACACCGAAAATTCCTACAAATTCACGCCAGACGCGTTTACCGATCTGCTGCAACGCGCGGGCTTTCGCGACGTGGTGCACTGGTCGGATGCCCGCGGCTGGTTCTCCGTTTTCAGCGCCCGCGCCTGACGCGGACCTGCCCTCAACGCCACTGGAGGATCGCCATGGAACCTGCCTGCCTGCTGACACACCCCGCCACCGGACCCTATGCCAGCGGGCAGGCCGGCCAGCACGATCGCTACGATGCCGTGCGCTCCACCAGCACGGCGCTTGCCGCGCCGCTCAGCCCCGAAGACTGCCAGGTGCAATCCATGCCGGATTGCAGCCCGGTCAAATGGCATCTGGCGCACACGACGTGGTTCTTCGAGACATTTCTGCTGACGCATTTCCACCCGCCGTACACGATGTTCCACCCGCAGTACCGCATGCTGTTCAACTCCTACTACAACGCCATCGGCGCCAAGCATCCGCGTCCGCAACGCGGCCTGCTGTCGCGGCCCGCGCTGTCTGATGTGCTGCAATACCGCCAGCATGTCGATGGCGCCATGCACGACCTGATTTCCCGGCTGGGCGGCAATGAACCGGCCTTTGACGCGTTGCTGGAACTGGGCTTGAACCATGAACAGCAACATCAGGAATTGATCCTGACCGACGTGAAGCACATGCTGTCCTGCAACCCGCTCAAGCCCGCCTACATCGCGCCGGGCTCAGCCGCCCTTCCCCCTGGCACGCCCGCCGGCTGGACCCGCTACGCAGGCGGCATCACCCGCATCGGTCACGATGGCCGCGGCTTTGGGTTCGACAACGAAGGCCCCGCGCATGAAGTGCTGGTCGCCCCGTTCCATCTGGCGGACCGGCTGGTCACGCAGCATGAGTTCCAGGCCTTCATTCGCGACGGCGGCTACAAGCGGCCCGAACTCTGGCTGTCCGCAGGCTGGGACCGCGTGTGCGCCGAAGGCTGGCGCGCACCGCTTTACTGGGAAGGACAGCGCGACGATTGGCGCATCTTCACGTTGCGCGGCATGCAAGAGCTTGAGCTCCAGGCGCCCGTCACTCACGTCAGCTATTTCGAGGCCGACGCCTACGCGCGCTGGGCTCGCGTGCGGCTGCCGCGTGAAGCCGAATGGGAATACGCCGCCCGCCAACTGGCCGACCCCGCATTTCCCGGCCGCGCCAACATGCTGGAAAACGGCCATCTGGACCCGCGCCCCGCCCCGGCCCGCAACGGCTCGGGCGGCCCCGTGCAGCTATTCGGCGACACGTGGGAATGGACGTCCAGCGCCTACGACGCCTATCCCGGCTACCAGCCAGACGCCGGCGCGGTCGGCGAATACAACGGCAAGTTCATGTGCAATCAGTACGTGTTGCGCGGCGGCTCCTGCGCCACACCGCGCGACCATGTGCGCGCCAGCTACCGCAACTTTTTCCCGCCGGATGCGCGCTGGCAATTCTCGGGCATCCGGCTGGCGCGAGACGCATAAAACGCTTCTTAAATTTTTTGCGCCGCACCCGCTTGCAAACGAAAAAAGTTTCATGCTAGAATTTCGTTCTTCGTTGCTCAGCACTACTAACAAGTAGCTACTAAACAGCGAACAAGGATTGGCGCATTAGCTCAGCCGGTTAGAGCGACGGAATCATAATCCGCAGGTCCCCTGTTCGAATCAGGGATGCGCCACCAAGAATTAAAAAGGCCCTCACTTCGGTGAGGGCCTTTTGCATTGCGGTGTGGGCAACATTGCGGTGTGGGCAACATTGCGGTGTGGGCAACATTGCGGTGTGGGCAACATTGCGGCGCGGGCAACGACGCCACAAGGATCGTGGCGCCCCATCACGGAACGCCCCATCACGGGACTCCCCATCGTGGGACGCCCTTCACTACACATCCACAATTACAGACGGCGCAGCATATCCCGGCGCTTGCCGCCCCACGTAGCCGACAAGCTTGCCACGAAGGCGCCGATCAGCATCGAGGCGAAGCCCCACAGCGCGAATGCAGCGGCTGCCTTGCGCGCGGCATCGGCCGCTTCCTTGGCCTTTTGCTTGGCGTCCGCCGCCGCCTTCTTGGCGTTGGCGATGGTCTGCTCGACTCGGCGTTGCGCCACGGCGGGGTCCAGGCCGGTTTGTGCAGCCACCACCTTCACGACGTAGTCGCGGTCTTCGGGCGTGATGTCGCCGCGCGCCAGGCTCATCGCCACGATGCGGCCCACTTCAGTCTTGGCCGCATTGCGGTCGCCGCCAGCATCGGGCCGGTCCGAACGCAGCAGCGTGTCGGTCAGGTATTCGGTTGCCCGATCCATGCCGCCGCCCCCTGCACCCGCAGCGCCAGCCGCTGCCGTGGCGGTAACCGCCGCGCCCGCACCGGCTGCAACTGTCGCGCCCGTTTTCGCGGCGCCGGAAGCCACCGTCGCAATCGCGGACCCCAACAGCGCGGCGCTGACCACCGCGCTCAGCGCCCACACCAGAAAGCCATGGGCAGTGTCGCGGAAATAGACTTCATCCGAATGCACGTCGACCCATTTCGTACGCAAGCGGCCAGCCACATAGCCGCCGATGCCGTAAGAAATGATCTGCGTGAACAGCATCCACACGATGATGCTGATGCCAACGGCGGGGGCCGACATGCCCTCGTCGCTCCACGGCGAGACCGACAGAAAACCCAGGCCCGTGCCGCCGGCGAATAACGCAAGTGACAGCGCGGCGGCAATCACCGCGCCCGCGAAAACGGCCGCCCAGGACACCGCCGACACCGCTGATTCTTGCGTAGGTACGCCAGCGACGTATGGCTGGCCTACTGATGATGCGTTTTCCATGGTGATTCCTTATTCATTGTTTTATCGCGCCGGCCTTCAGGCCAGCTTCAAGCCCAAACGCCGATGCGGGAAACGGCAGACACGTCAATGCCAGAAAAGCGCCAGCAAAATGATGATGGGAATGGGCACGCCAAGCAGCCACAGCAAGATGGAACGCATATCGGACTCCTCATGATTTGATGAATTGCGCGCGAGCAGGCAACCGCCGCTCAAGCCAGATCAATGGCGCCAGGCATACGCGGATCGGGCGCAGGCGGCGTGGGATCGTGCGACGGCGGATCGTCGGGCGGCTGATTCGGGTCCGGCAAGGGATCGTCGGGCGGCAAGTTGCCGGGTAGCGAAGGGTCGTCCGGCGACAGGTCGTCGGGCAAGCCAGGCTCTCGATGCGGGATTGGGGTCATGTTCTGCTCCTCCGGCGCGTATTGCGCCGCTAAGGTGCACAGCAATTCGCGTTCCCGGCCCCGCTTCGATATCGCACCGGCGCAAAAAAGCCCTCTGGCGAGGGCTTCATCTTGCGCAACATCAAGGGCGGAATCAGGGCTTGGGCTTCGCTTCCTTGGGGACGCTCGTGACATTTTTGCCATCGCTGCCCAGAAATTTCACAACGGCGGCCTTGCCCGCCGCAGAGGCCTCGTCCTGGCTGCCATAGCGTCTTTCCGAATAATTGGTGCTATGCACATTGCCGCTCTCAGGGTCGAGCAATGTGATGATCCATGCGAATTCGCCCGGCATGAGCTGCCTGACCTGAAGCGTGGCACGCGTGCCAGGGCGTAATTTCTGCGGCATGGGACCGCCTTTTTCTGTGATGGGATGCCGCCATCGTAGCGCAATCCCTACGCTGAAACGGCCTTATCGAACGCCGATTGAAATGCTGCGCGCGCACATGAAATTCATGCTGCATCCCCTGCGGCAAAACCGCCACATCGCAAGCGTTGCGCCTGGAAAACCCTAGGGTGCAGTCTGCCAATACAGGCGCACAATCAGATCAAACATCTAGACCGCAGCAGCGGCAGCCGCACCCCTTTAATCAGGCGAGGACGGAGACAACATGACTTACGTAGCAGTGGTAATCAGCTGTTTGATGGTTATGGGTATCGTCGCGTTGGTGATTCAAACGATTCAAAGTGCGGGGCCCGAGCCCTGGCTGAAGATATCGGCGGCGATTGTCAGTTCCACCTTTGCTTCGCTGCTGTTGATCCCGCTGGGCTACGCCGTGGCCCAAAGCATGTTGATCGACTAGGCGCGTTTTTCCCCCAAGCCATCCGCCCTGGGCTACCCGCCCCGGGCGGATTTGCCTCGCGTTGCCGCCCAGCACAACAACGAACCGGCGGTGACCATCGCCACGCCTTGCCAGAACGACACGGTCAGGTGGGTGGACAGCCACACGGCTGCGAAAAAGGTCGACAGCACCGGGGTGAAGTACGACGCCGTGGCCAGCAAGGTCAGATTGCCTTTGAGTATTCCCACATTCCACAACGCATAGCCGGCCGCCATCGCGCCGCCGGTCACGCAGAGTTCCAGCGTGGCGGACGCGGAAAATGCCAGGGGCGGCTCGGGGCTCAGGAAGTATTTGATCCACAAGACCGCCGCAGTCAGCATGAAGAACAGCGCAACGCCATTTTTGCCGTCAGCGAAGCGCTTGGTCACGTTGCAATAAAGCGCCCAGATAATGGCGCCACTGAACGCCAATCCATAACTGAGGGGGTTGCTCGACACATTCGTGACGGTGCGCGCCCACGATAATCCGCCTGATCCGCCCACGACCCAGACGATGCCGCAGATGGAAAGCAATATCCCAGGAACGACCCAGGCGCTGGCCCGCTGCCCGTTGATGAAGATCGCCAGCACCACCGTCAGGCAAGGCCACAGGTAATTGACGATGCCCAGCTCAATGGCCTGCGCGCGATCATTGGCAAAGCCCAGCGAGAGCGACAAACAGATCTCGTAGGCGACGAACAACAGGCTGCCGACGACAAGATACTGCCGAGGAAATTGCCGTAATTTCGGAAACCCCAGCAAGCCAACCAGGAAGATCGAACCCACCGTATAGATAAGCGCGGCGCCTCCAATGGCGCCGAAATTCTCACTGACTCCACGAATCAAACCCACGACCGTGCCCCACAGCACGATCGCCAGCAACCCAAGGATGGTGGCCGTGTTCCGGCCGGGAGAAATCTGCATTACTGTGTCTGCTTTTCTGTTGTCCTGCTGCCTGCACTTGAATCAGGCGCCGTGTAAGCGGGCGCCGTGCAAGCGGGCGCCGTGCGAACGGGCGCCGTGCAGCCGGGCAGTGTAGCGAAAACCAAACGTTATCGTAGTGACCAGCCCGCACGGAGGAAAATCCGTGCCCGCAACCGCGACATACCCACCGAAACCGTGAAGAAGAGGGAGTAGCAGGCGCATGGCCATTTCAATACGCAGACTGAGTGATGTTCTTGCCAGCACGGAGTCTGGCCGGCTTTATCGGATAGAAGTCTTCCTGCAAGCGGACGGTCCGCCCACGCCGGACTCGCCGCCCCCGCCCGCCACGCGCTATATCCTTCGGACCTCCGAAGGGGAACAGGTGGACGCGCTGGGCGACAAGCAGTATCGGCTGAAATCAGGCGAAGTCCTGACGGCCCTCGCCCCCCAACAGCCACCGCGTCCTGGTGTCTGAATCGCCCCCGCCACGAGGCGGGGCGGCGTGGCCACCCACATCACCGTTATAGGTCGGACGCCACGCGCCGCTTGCCCTGCCCCTTGGCCTGGTACAGCGCCACATCGGCCCGCTCCAGCAATTGCAGCATCGTGATGCCGGACTCCGGATACACCGCGATGCCGACGCTGGCAGACACCGATACGCGGATGCCCGGATAAGGCAAGGACAGGCTGTCGACCAAGGCCTCGGCCACGGGTTGCGCTTGCTCCTTGCCGACTCCCATCAGCAAGACGGCGAACTCATCACCACCTAGCCGGGCCGCCACATCGGACACGCGGATGGCGCGGCCCATGCGGTCGGCGGCCTCTTTCAGCACGGTGTCGCCCGCGGCGTGGCCGTGCATGTCGTTGACCGCCTTGAACCCGTCCAGGTCGATCGCCAGAATGGCGAAGGGTTCGCCACTGCGCTGCGCCACGGCCAATTCACGCAAGATCAGCTCGCCGAACAACACCCGGTTGCACAAGCCAGTAAGCGGGTCGTAGTGCGCCAGATGCTGTGCGTGCGCCAGCATGCGCGAGGCCTGCAACAACGCCGTACCGACTTCCTCGGCCTCTTTGACGCGGGTGCCGGCCAGTTCGACGGTACGGCCTTCGCCCAGCGCCAATGCCGGGCCGACCAGACCTTGCACCGCAGACGTCAGGCTGCTGGCCAATCGCAACGCCAGCCACAGCCCCAGGCCAAACGCGAACAAGGTGCCCAACGCTAGCCAGGCGATGGAACGGTACAAGTCGGTAGTCAATAAGGTCATCGGCGCACCGGCCGCGACGGTCCACCCAGACACGGCAGACCGGCTGAACGCGGTGTAGACGGGCGTGCCTTCCTTCGTGGTGGATTCCAATGCGCCTTCGCCGTCCTGCATGACGGCGCGCGCCAGCGAAGGGACGGCCTTCTCGCCCACGAACTTGGACGCGTCGCGAGTGCGGGCCACGATGGTGCCGGAACTGTCCAGCACGGCGGCCACCCAGCCATCCGGCAAGGCGCGCCGGCCCAGCGCCGCCCCGATTCGGTCGGGCGAAATGCCCACGTTCAGGCTATAGGCGACCTCCCCCGCACGCAGAACGGGCACGCCGAGCGCAATGGTCGGCCTGCCGCTGACGCCGCCCGTGAACAAGCGGGTCAGCACAGGAGAGCGCGCGCGAAACACCTGCCTTAAATCTTCGGGCGCGCCGGAAAGCGGCAGGGGCGTGCCGTAAGGCACCAGCGTGTTGAGGACCTGGCGGCCGTCTTTGTCGGTCAGCACATAGCTGTCAACGATCTGGAAACGCACTGACTCCCGCGCACGCTGATGAAAGCCCGCGAAATCACCGTTAAGAAGATCCGGGGATGACGCCAGCATCTGCACGCCCGCTTCCACGCCAGTCAGTTCGCGGTCGAGGATGGACGCCAGATTGCGGGCAAGGAAAATGGTGTCGCGAAAGATGCGTTCCTTTTGGACAACGTAGCTTTCGTACACCGCCACCGACGCCACGACCAGCGCCGGCGCAATACAGGTGACGACCAGGGCCAGCAAACCGGTCCGCATGGAATACCGGTGCTGCGGGCGCGTTCTCACGCCTGCCAGGCTTTCGCCGTCAGCCATTGATTACCTCTTTTGGACCCATGCGCCTCCCGATACGTCCGTCCCGATCATTGCGCCGGGTGGATCAAATTCAGAAATTATTGCAGAAGCCCGCAACCGCACAATCCGCGCACAACGGCCGGATTACGGGCTTAAGCCCTGATTAACCCCCATCATCGCGTCCCCAATTTACTCCGAAATATTGCGCTGCGCGATGACTTCCTGACAGACAGATACGGATGGCAACCCGTTGCATATACCGGCCAATGAGCGCGTTGTTACTATCGCCGCCATGAATAATCCGTCCCTTAAAGTACCCCCCGGCAGCGCTCTAAGCGCGCCCGACAAAACCGTGCTGGTCTATGGCGTCATCGCGGCCCTGCTTGGGGTGGCCCTGCATGAACTCATGGCGCGCCAGGCGTGGCCATGGGGCCATCCCTTCGGCCTGTACTTTCTGCTGCAATGGCTGGCGCTGGCGCCGCTGGCCGGCGCCCTGCTGGCGGGGATGGCCAGCCCCAGGCGCTGGCTGATTGCGCTGGCCGTCTATGGACTGATCCTGCCCGCCCTCACCGCCTATGGGCTGACGGCCGCGTTTGGCGCGTTGCCGAATGAGCGCGGCGGCTGGCTTCGGGACAGCGAGATGGGCGTTGCCATGCTGCTGACCGGCACGGCGGGTTTCATCCTGCTGCCGGTGATTCAGGCGCTGGACGCCACGCGCGCGCAATGGAATTACCCGGCAGTATTTCGCGCCGCGTGGCGCAATGCCGTCCACCTGGCCCTGAGCCTTTTCCTGGCGGGGGCTGTGTGCCTGCTACTGACGGCGGCGGGCGCCATGTTCAAGATGATCGGCATCGGCATCGTGCAGCGGATTGTCGAAAACTCAACGTTCCGCTACGCGGCATGGCCGATGATTCTGGCGGCATGCCTGGTCGGCGTACGCCGCCGCCCCGCACTGACGGACACCCTGCAACGTTCGTGGCTGACGCTCAATGCGTGGTTGCTGCCGCTGGTCACGCTGGTGGGCGTTGCCTTCACGCTGGCGCTCGCCGCCCGCATGGCGCTGGGCTTGCAGGCCGTGCAATTGTCGGCGGGCGCACTGATTGCGTTCTCGCTCGTGTGGATCAAGCTGATCAACGCCGCCTGGCAAGACCATGCGGACGCCGCGCCATTCGGCCCGCGCCTGGGCGCGCTGCTGCGTGCGGCCATGGTGTGCCTGCTGCCGCTGGCGGCCGTGGCCCTGTACGGCGCCATCGTCCGAGTCGACCAGTACGGCTGGACCGTGCTGCGCGCCTGGGGCGTGGCCGCAAGCGGCATTCTGGTGCTGTATGGGGCGGGTTACAGCTGGGCGGCCTTGCGCCCCAAGCATTACTACCCGATGTTGGCCGCTACCAACCTGATCACCGCCGCCGCCACGCTGGCGGTGCTGGCGGCGTTCATTACGCCCGTCGCCAACCCCTTGCGCCTGGCGGCCGAAAGCCAGTTGCAGCGCATGATCGACGGACGCCTCGATCCCCACGAGTTCACGTATTACCGTGTCGGTGAAGACTTTGGAAAGTGGGGTGTGGAAGCCGTACAGCAACTGGCCGATGGGGCGGCCAACGCACGAGACCCCCGCATTGCGGCCGTTGCCAAAGAAGCGTTGAAAAGTGGCTACTTCCGCTGGGCGGACAATGCACAGCAGCTAGCTCAGGACATGGCGAACGTGCCCGCCTTCACCACGATCCCCGCGAACACCAAGGTGCCGGCGTCATGGTGGGCGTACTTGATACAGACTTATCCCTCGCAAGCCAAAACGTGCGCCGCGCCAGCCAAGCCCGGCGCATCCACGGGGCTGTCCAGCCAAACCGCGGAACCCCGCTGCCAACTGGTCTTTGCCGATCTGACGGGCGACGGCCGTGATGACATCGTGCTGTACGTCACCCCGCCCAGCGATGTGCAGACCAGCACCGTTGAGCGCCTGCCCATCTATACGCCGGACGCAGCGGGCGAATGGAGCCTGCGCGGCCACCTGACCGCCATCAGCTTTTCGATGGACACCGCGGACGAGACGGGCGTCACGAATATCCAGCAGGCGCTCAAGCAAGGATTGGTGCGCACGCAGCCCCGCACCGACCGAGACCTGCGCATCGGCGACAACCTGTTCAGGCTGCGTTAGGCGTMAACGGCCAAGCGCGGCAGACGCCGCGCTATTTTTCTTCCAGGTCGGGCGTGCCCGCAAACTGACTCTTGAGCAAGGTCAGCGCGCCCTTCTCCGCCAAGGCCTCGGTGGGAAAGACGTTCTTGGTGTCTTCAAGAGGGGGGAATCCGATGATGCGTACCCGCGCATGAAACCCTTCGGGCACCTCGGCGAACTCAATATCGAAATTGCGTTCTTCGATCCAGCCTGATCGATGCAGTTTCCATTCCATTGCAACGCGCTCCTGTGTGGGCAAGCCAGCAAAGAAATTGCCGGCAGAGAAAATCGGCAATGCAAAAGGGCCGGCCTGTGAAGACCGGCCCTGCTACACGATACACCCGCACGGGCCTTACTTGGCGGACGGCGGCGCGTCTTCCGTGTTGCCGAGCAGCTCATCCGACGACGGCGAGAACAGGTCCCAGCAGGCCATGAACAGCGCGGCGATCAGCGGGCCGATCACAAAACCGTTCAGACCAAACAGCGCCATGCCGCCCAGTGTGGAAATCAGCACGACGTAGTCGGGCATCTTCGTGTCCTTGCCCACCAGAATCGGGCGCAGCACGTTGTCGACCATACCGATGACCAGCACGCCAAACGCGATCAGCACCGCGCCTTTGACGACGGCGCCCGTCAGCAGGAAGTAGATGGCCACGGGCGCCCAGATCAGGCCTGCGCCCACGGCGGGCAGCAGCGACAGGAAGCCCATGATCACGCCCCACAGCAGCGCGCCCTGAATCGACAGAATCGAAAAGATGATGCCGCCCAACGCGCCCTGCGCCGCCGCAACCGCGATGTTGCCCTTGACGGTGGCGCGGATCACGGTCGTGAACTTGCGAAACAGATGCTGCTTGTGCGCGTCGCTCAGCGGCATGGCGCGCTTGATGCGTGCCGACAACTGCGGCCCGTCACGCAACAGGAAGAACAGCAGGTACAGCATGATGCCGAAGCTGATCACGAACTGGAACGTGTCCTGCCCGATGCTCAAGGCCTGGGTCGCCAGGAACTGGCTGGCCTGCATGGCGCCCGCGCTGAGCTTTTCTTGCAGGCTCGGGATGTCGGCCAGATCAAAGCGCGCCAGCAGGTCGTGCACCGACGGAGGCAATGCCGCCATCGCCTGCTGAAAGTAGGCGCCGAAATTCAGCTCGCCCGACTTGATGCTCTGATACAGGTTCGCGCCTTCACGCACCAACGACCCGCTGATGGCGACCAACGGCAGGATGACCAGCAGCAAGACCCCCAACAGGGTGATCAGCGCGGCAAGATTGCGCCTGCCCCCCCACCGCTTGACCAGCCGGCGCTGCAAGGGCCCAAAGATAATGGCAAGAATGGCGCCCCAAAACACGGCGCCATAGAACGGCCACAATAACCAGCCGAATGCGATGGTGACGACGACAAGCAGGAGCAGAAAGGTCCTGAAGTGCAAGCTGGATGATTGACTCATATTCCGTTCCAGGCACGGCGAACGCCGCGAGACCCGCATTGTACAAAGCGCCTGCTACCGGACGCTTTCAAGACCCCCGGCCAGCCGCAAGCAGGATGGTTTCGCGCGCTTCGGCAAGGCCCGCCGACTGCGCATTCAGGCCCTGCAATCGCAAGTTCAGTTCCTGTTGGAGCGTGGGCGTGGCCACACGCGCCTGGCCATCCACAAGCTGAATTTCGGCGGAGTTGGCGGCGACGAAATCCGCGATACCTATTGCGTCGTGCGCCACGGAATCCATGCGCGTAGCGGCCTGCATCAGCTCGGCGGCGGGCGCGGTCACCGCATCGTCATAAACGCCGTCGTAGACAGGCGCCAAGTCGGCCGGCAGCGTCAGGCCGGCTCGCGCCTTGTCGGCTTTGGCGCGCGCGTCCTGAAGCTTGCCCGCGCTGTCGGCCAGGGTTTTGCGAGCCGCCTCGAACGCCGCTTTGCGTTCCACGATTTCGCCAACCGACCGCAGGGTCTCCACCGCCAGCACGTCGCGCAACGAGCCGGCCGCCTTGGCCATTTCTTGTTGGAAATCGGTCATGACGCCGTACGCGTCGTCGTAGTCACCCACCGCTTCCTTCTCGGCCTTGGTCAAGGCGGCAAGCGGCAGCAGCGCGTCGCTGGTCACGCGAGATTGCAGCAACTGGATGAACGCCACGCGTTCCTGGGGTTCTTTATTGACGCAGGCCGTCATGAACAGCATTGAGGCCATTGCCAGGCCTGCCAGGCAGGCTCGCCACAGTGACATCCGTATCCTCTCCTTGCCCGCTGCGTGGATGGCGGGCGCATGGGGGCAGATTATCCCGAAGCGCTGGCCCACGGCCGCTTGCGGGCGGATTTTGTTGCGATCGAAGCGAGTTGACACAGGGACTAAGCCCGCAGCGGATAGGCCAGGGCGCAACGCCGAGCGGCATCGAAACCCGCATCCGCTTCTGATTGCAGACGGGCGTGCACGGCCGCCGAATACGGCAGCGCCAATTCCACAAAGCCCAGCCGTTGATAAAACGGCGCATTCCATGGCAGCTCGCGATCGGTGGTCAGCACCACGGCCCCGTACCGGCCTGCCGCGTGCGCGTGCGCCAGTACGGCCTGCATCAACCCTCGGCCCAGGCCTTGGCCTTGCGCGGGCAAGGCCACTGACATTTCCACCAGGAACAGGTCGCCATCCATCGGTCTGGCCAGAGCAAAACCGCATACCTGCCCGTCACGCAACGCCACCCACAACAGGCCGGCCGCCTGGGCCGCGACCAGTGCATCAAGCGGCAGCGGTTCCCCGTCGGCGGCCCAGGCCATGGGCGTGCCGCGAAAGCGCTGCGCGGCGGAGCGTTCGATATCGGCCAGGCGGGCCAGGTCGCTTACTTGGGCAGGTCGGATCATGAGGCAAGACGGTCAGGGGCAAGGAAGTATGCACGATGCGCAGGGCCGGCCAAACCGCTGCCGCGCCTTCCCGTAAAATGCCGGCTTATATTCAATGTCAATGTCGGCCGCAACGGCCGCTAGTCACCCTGGCCTGGCTTCACCCATGACTCAACACGCTTCCCCGGCCCCTTGGGGCTTCACCCTGCCCGATTGCCGCGGCGCGGCCGCCCTGCTGTATTTCATGAATGATCTGGCGCGTGTCGTGAACCAGTATCTGGGGCAGGGCCAATTGTCGGACGACGCCTTGGCCGGCGCACAGAAGGCCGTGGACGCCTTGGTGGCGCGCTATGCCGACCTTGACGCCGCCCCCGAGGCATTCACGGACGAGCATATCGGCCTGGCGCTGGAAACCGAGCGCCAGCCGGACGGCTCGATGGGTGCGCAAGTGGCGCTGCGGATGTCCCCGCGTCTGGAAGGGCTGATCATCGAAGCCCAACGCCAAGCCCGCGGCGCGGAGCATTAAGCGCAAACGTGGGGGTGCGTGGCCCCGGGCGCAAATCCGGCGCCCAGGCCCCAGGCCCAAAAAAGACTTGCAAAACCTGCCAACCAGCGATATCATCGTTAGTTGATGTGCCTTCACGCCGCCATATTTCCGAAAATAAATAGGCTGAAAGCACGGAAAGCACCCTGGAAGTACCCCTCCAGAGCTTGGCCGGCCCCACCCGCGAAAACCGCGAGCCGCCAGCCACCCGGAAATTCGATCCGGTTTGCGAAAACCCATAACGCGAAAACGCAAGCCGCCGACTTCCATCTGGAACACACGGCATTAGCCAAACACATCTTCACCATGCCGCCAGTCCGGTTTGGAAAGAAGCAACAAGACACGTTGCAGCCCGAGTCGTACCCACGACAAAGCTGCACAGCAACCGCCAGAGTCAACCCGCTCTGCGTGGACCCCAGGCCTGAAGAGCGCATGCCCCAACATGCACGCCACTTGGCCTGAACCGATACCGTCCTGGACTGACTGACGACATCGGCCGCATCACCCCGTTACGCGCGCAAGCAAAAACATGAGAATGCGCAAACTGACGGCAACACTTGTGCGTTACTGTCATGCATGCCTGTCCGATATGTCTGAAAGACGTTACCCGGCCGGACATGGCAAACGCGAAGTCGCGAGGCGCTTTTGGTACGTCCGCCCCTTCGTGGCATGAACAAAACGCAGCTTTCTAATAACTAGAACTTAAGAGAACACACACCATGAATACTCGTTTCACTACCTCGGACCTGATCCGACGCCCGGCTCATACGACGCTGGACAACACGCCGATCCACATTGGCGACATCGTTTATCTGCAACCGGCCAACGGCCCGGCCATCCGCGCAACGGTCATCTTCAACGCGCCGATCAACGGCACGACGACCTACACGACGGAAGTCGTGCCTTGCGGCGTAACGTCGCAAAAAGCGCCCGGCCAGCGTATCCGCTTCCGTCACGAACACGTGCATCGCATCGAGTCCGTGCGCAGCAATACCACGCACTAAACGCAATACCCTGGCTCTTTGAGCCAGTTCAATCTCGCCGCGCATCATGCGCGGCGAGTGCTTTTTACGCGTGATAAAGTCGCAAGCACCTTAGTCCGGGCACGCTCACCATGCAGAACAACCGTCTCGCGATCCGCATCTGGGATCTTCCCACCCGCCTCTTTCACTGGGCGCTCGTCGTCTGTATCGTCGGCGCGTTCGTCAGCGTAAAGCTGGGCGGCCTGTATATGGATTGGCATGTGCGCTTCGGCTGTACGGCGCTGGGCCTGATCATCTTCCGCATCCTGTGGGGCATCGTCGGCCCGCGCTACGTCCGCTTCACCCAGTTCGTGCGCGGCCCCGGTTCCATTGCCCGCTACCTGAAAGGCGCGGCCGCCCCCGCCGGCCACAACCCGCTGGGTGCGCTGTCGGTTCTGGCGCTGCTGCTTGTCGTCGGCTTTCAAGCCGTCAGCGGGCTGTTCACCACCGACGACATCATGACGCAAGGCCCCTTGTTCGGCTATGTCAGCGAAGCCACCGCCGGCGCGTTGACCTCGTGGCACAAGCTGAACGAGTGGGTGATCATTGCGCTGATCGCGCTGCACCTGGCCGCCGTCGCCTGGTACGCGGTGGTTCGCCGCAAGCGCCTGGTGCGCGCCATCATCACCGGCGATGTCGACGCCAAGGACCTGCCCGCCGGCACGCCGCCCGCACAAGACGGCATTGCCGTTTGGCTGCGCGCACTGTTGCTGGGCGCTTGCGTGACGGGATTGGTGTTGTGGATACGGTCGCTGGAAGTGGTGGCCGACATGTCCTTTTCCTGAACACGCTCGCGCAGGACAAAACAAAAAGCCCTTCGAATTTTCGAAGGGCTTTTTGTTTGCAGCGATCGAGGCCGTCCGCGAACGGCTCGCGCCTTACTTCTTCTTGCGGTAGGAATCGTGGCAGGCCTTGCAGCTGGCGCCAACATCACCGAAGGCAGCGCGCAGCTTGTCCAGATCGCCGGCGTCAGCAGCTGCCGACAGCTTCACGATGTTGTCCTGGAACGCTTGCTGCTTTTGCTTGAAACCTGCGGCGTCGCTCCAGATTTCGGGGCGGGCATCGCCGCCTTCCGTACCCGGACCGAAAGCCGTCCACGGCAGCGCCGACAACGTCTTCAACACTTCAACGTTGGCCTTGATCTGCGCGGCATCGTAGGGCGCCTGGCCCTTGACCACCGGCGTCATGCGCCCGAAATGCGAGGCCATCAGCGTCAGCGCCGATTGGCGGTACTTGACCGCATCTTCGGGCTTGGCGAACTGCGCCGACGCAGTCGTCGCCAACAGCGGCCCAACGGTCATACAGGCCAACGCGGCAAGCGTGGACAACTTCTTCATTGCAATCTCCCGTAAGAACAACAAGGATGCCGCGCGCATGACGCGCGCGGCATGGCGACTATACCGCCCGAGCCAGCTCGGCGGCCAGCCCGATGTACGAGCGCGGCGTCATCGCCAGCAGACGGGCCTTGGGTTCTTCAGGCAAGGCCAGGCCCTGGATGAATTCTCGCAGGGCTTCTTCGGTGATGCCCTTGCCGCGCGTCAAAGCCTTGAGCTGTTCGTACGGTTGCGGCAGGCCATAGCGGCGCATCACGGTTTGAACCGGCTCGGCCAGCACTTCCCAGCACGCGTCGATGTCGGCGTCGATGGCGGCCGTGTTGACTTCCAGCTTGCCCAGGCCGCGCATGCACGCGTCCCATGCCACCAGGCAATAGCCCAGGCCCACGCCCAGGTTGCGCAGCACGGTGGAGTCGGTCAGGTCGCGCTGCCAACGGGAGATCGGCAGCTTGTCGGCAAGGTGGCGCAACACGGCGTTGGCCAGGCCCAGATTGCCTTCGGAGTTTTCGAAGTCGATCGGGTTGACTTTGTGCGGCATGGTCGACGAGCCAACCTCGCCTTCTTTCAGGCGCTGCTTGAAGTAGCCCAGGGCCACGTAGCCCCAGACGTCACGGTCCAGATCCAGGACGATGATGTTGGCGCGCGTGATGGCGTCAAACAACGCCGACATCCAGTCATGCGGTTCGATCTGGATGGTGTGACGGTTCTGGGTCAGGCCCAGGCCGGCCAGCACGCGCTGGCTGAAGGCGGGCCAGTCGATTTCCGGATAGGCGGACAGGTGGGCGTTGTAGTTGCCGGTGGCGCCGTTCAGCTTGGCCAGCGGTTCCACGGCTTCGACGGCGGCGATAGCGCGGTTCAGGCGCGCGGCCACGTTGGCGAATTCCTTGCCCAGCGTGGTCGGGCTGGCCGGCTGGCCGTGCGTGCGCGACAGCATCGGCTGGTCAGCTTGGGCCACAGCCATGTCGTTCAGCTTGGCGGCCAGTTCACGCAGGCGCGGCACCACGACCTGGTCGCGGGCGCGCGACAGCATCAGCGCGTGCGAGGTGTTGTTGATGTCTTCGGAGGTGCAGGCAAAGTGGATGAACTCGGCGGCGCGGGCCAGCTCGGCGTCATCAGCGACTTTTTCCTTCAGCCAGTACTCAACGGCCTTTACGTCATGGTTCGTGACGCGTTCGATGTCCTTGATGCGGCCAGCGTCGGATTCCGAAAAATCCTGCACCAGCTGTTGCAGGCGCTGGCGTGCGGCTTCAGAGAACGAGGGCAGTTCGGGCAGGCCGGCGTCGGACAGGGCGACGAGCCAAGCCACCTCGACTTCGACACGGTGCGCCATGAAGCCAGCTTCGGACAGCAGACCGCGCAGCGCGTCGCTCCGGGAAGCGTAACGGCCATCCAATGGCGAAAGGGCATTCAGTTGGCTCAATTGATCGGCGATTTGCATGGTCTGGAGAAGAAATGGCTACGGATGGGAAAACCCGACGATTTTATCATCCGAGGGCATGCAACATTGTGGCAAACTGGCGAAGATTCCGGCCGGCGGCCGGTTAGACCGTCATACGGCCTGCTATACTTCGGCCGCTTTTCGACTCCGCTTGTGACTCCATGAAACTGATCGGCTCGCTTACCAGTCCATACGTACGCAAAGTGCGTATCGTCATGGCCGAGAAAAAGCTGGACTACCGGCTTGAACTCGAAAACGTCTGGTCCGCCGACACGCAGATCCAAACGTACAACCCGCTGGGCAAGGTTCCCTGCCTGGTCATGGAAGACGGCGGCGCGCTGTTCGATTCGCGCGTCATCGTTGAATACGTGGACACCCTGTCTCCCGTTGCCCGCCTGATCCCGCAACAGGGCCGCGACCGCGCGGCTGTGAAGTGCTGGGAAGCCATCGCAGACGGCCTGCTGGATGCGTGCGTGGCCATCGTCAAGGAAAACCAGCGCCCCGAGGTGCAACGCAGCCCGGAATGGATTGAACGCCAGTTCAGCAAAATCCACGCCAGTCTCGACGCCATGAACAAGAGCCTGGGCGAAAACGCGCACTGTATGGGCATCAACTACAGCCTGGCCGACATCGCCGTCGGCTGCGCGCTGGGTTACCTGGACTTGCGCTTCGCCGAGCTTGACTGGCGTGCCAACCACCTGAACCTGGCCCGCCTGTACGACAAGCTGTCCCAACGGCAATCGTTCCTGGACACGGTTCCCAAGACCGCCTGACCGCCACAGACTGCCCATCCGCGATGGGCGCCTGAGAGACATCGGCCGCAAATGCGGCCGATTTTCATTGCTGCGGCCGGTAGATTCCGGCCGCGTATTGTCGACCCCGCTATTGGGCGGCGAACGTCTGCCAGGCCTTGAACAGCATGTAGGCGGCCAAGGCGAACAGCAGGCAGGCGAACACGCGCTTCAAGGTTTGCACCGGCAGGCGGTGCGCCATGCGCGCGCCCATCGGCGCCGTCAGCACGCTGGTGCACACCAGCGCCAGCAAGGCCGGCCAATAGATATAGCCCAGCATGCCGGGGCGCGACGCGCCCTCGTTCAGGCCCGACACCACATAGCCCACGCTATTGGCCAGCGCGATGGGAAAGCCCAGCGCGGCCGACGTCGACACGGCGTTATGCAACGCCACATTGCACCAGACCATGAACGGCACGGACAGGAAACCGCCGCCCGCGCCGACCAGGCCCGACAGGAAACCGATGCCTGCCCCGGCTGCGCTGGTGCCGACCACGCCGGGCATCTGCCGCGCCGGCTTGGGCTTCTTGTTGCGCAGCATGCTCCAGCCCGAATAGCCCACGAACAGCGCGAAGAACAGCGACAGCCACAAGGTGCTGAGCGCGGCGAACACAGCGCCGCCCGACACCAGCCCGCCGATGATGATGCCCGGCGCCATCGCCCAAACGATGTTCCATTTGATGGTGCCTCGCTGCTGGTGCGCCCGGACGCTGGACACGGAGGTGAACAGGATGGAGGTCATCGACGTGGCGATGGCCGCGTGCACGACCAGATCAGCCGGCATGCCCTGCCAGGCGAACAGCATTGTCAGGAAAGGCACCAGCAGCATCCCGCCGCCAATGCCCAGCAGCCCCGCGGCAAACCCCACCACCGCGCCCAACACCAGCAGGCAAATCAACATCGACACATCCACAACCGTCTCCTCTTGTTTTGTTTTGAATACTTGCTTCTCATGAACAAGGCCCCGCAGGGATCGCACCCGCGGGGCCTCGTCCGGACCCACACGCACCAGACGGCGTCCTTACAGGATGATGCCGCCGCCCAGGCAAACCTCGCCATCGTAAAGCACAGCCGACTGGCCGGGCGTGACGGCCCACTGCGGCTCGGTGAAATCCAGCGCAAAGGTATCGCCCTCGGCGCGCTCCAGACGGCAAGCCGCATCCGCCTGACGGTAGCGCGTCTTGGCGCCATAGCTGGCGATGGCAGGCGGATGCCCGGCCACCCAGCTGGCGTCTTGCGCCTGCAACTGGCCCGACAACAGCCACGGGTGGTCATGCCCTTGCACCACGTAGAGGATGTTGCGCTCCAGATCCTTGCGCGCCACGTACCAGGCTTCGGCCGTGCCATCTTCACGCTGGCGGCCCTTCACACCGCCCACGCCCAGGCCCTTGCGCTGCCCCAGCGTATAGAACGACAGGCCCTCGTGGCGCCCGACCTTCTGGCCTTCGGGCGTCAGGATCGGGCCCGGCTCGGTCGGCAGGTAGCGGTTCAGGAATTCGCGGAACGGGCGTTCGCCGATGAAGCAGATCCCCGTGGAATCCTTCTTGGCCGCGTTGTGCAAACCGATCTCGTGCGCGATACGGCGCACCTCGGTCTTGTGGATCTCGCCCAGCGGAAACAGCGTGCGCGACAACTGCGCCTGATTCAGCCGATGCAGGAAGTAGCTTTGATCCTTGGAGGCGTCCAGCGCTTTCAACAGCTGGAACTGCGTGCCGCCCCCCTCGGCCGGCACCTCGCGCACCCGCGCGTAGTGACCGGTGGCGATGTGCTCGGCGCCCAAAGCCATGGCGTGGTCCAGGAATGCCTTGAACTTGATCTCGGCATTGCACAGCACATCCGGGTTGGGCGTGCGGCCCGCGGAATACTCGCGCAGGAAATCCGCGAACACGCGGTCTTTATATTCAGCAGCGAAGTTGACGAACTCGAAGTCCACGCCAACCAGGTCCGCGACGCTGGCGGCGTCAAGCAGATCCTGGCGGGTGGAACAGTATTCGGAATCGTCGTCGTCTTCCCAGTTCTTCATGAACAGGCCAACGACGTCATAGCCTTGCTGTTTGAGCAGCCACGCGGTGACCGAAGAATCGACCCCGCCCGACATGCCGACCACAACGCGGCCTTTCTTGGTGGATATTTGACTCATGATGGCGCTTATTTTAAATCGGACACGGCATCTTCCCGCGGCTGCGGCTCGGCCGCCCGCGAGACTTCCATCAGCCAGGCGCGAAACGCCTGCAATGTAGGCAGGTTGGCCTTCTGCTCGGGATAGCACAGGTAATAGCCCATGCGCGCGCGAATGGGCAGCTTGATGGCGACGGCCAGCTTGCCGTCGCGCAATTCGTCTTCGATCAGGCAACGCGGAATCAGCGCAACGCCAAACCCCGCCGCGGCCGCCTGCGACAAGAGCGCGTACTGATCAAAGCGCGCCCCTTCCAGACTGCGCCGGGAATCGCATCCGGCCTGCTCGAACCAGTCGCGCCAGCCTTCCAGGGCCGACGTGTGGTGCAGCAGCGGATACGCCAGCAACGCTTCCGGCGTGGGGCAGCCGCCCGGGATCAGGCGCGGGCTACAGACAGGCACGATATCCCGGCCAACGATGTAGTCAGACCCGCTGCCCGGCCACAGCCCTTCGCCAAAGCGCACCGCGGCATCCAGTTCCGGCGTCGAAAAATCGTAGCCCTGGCGATGCGGCAGAAACTCTACGTGGATGTCGGGGCGCAGGCGCATGAAGGCGGTAAGCCGCGGAATCAGCCAGCGCGCGCCGAAGGTCGGCATACAGGTCAGGTTGAGCGTGCCGCCCTGCCCCTGGTGCGCAATCAGCTCTACGGTCGCGGCCTCAATCTGGCCCAGCCCCGCCTGAATCTTGGTCAGATAGCTGCGGCCCGCTTCGGTCAGGACCAGGCCTTGCCTGATCCGCAGGAATAGTTCGACGCCGACGAACTCTTCCAGATGTTTCACCTGTTTACTGACGGCGCCCTGCGTCACACACAGTTCCTGCGCCGCGCGCGTAAAGCTGCTGTGCCTGGCGGCCACTTCGAAGGCCTGCAGATCGGTTAAAGAGGGACAGAAACGTCGCATGGTTCGCCCCCACGCATGGGTGGGGCTCCGGCCCGAAAGATCAGCGAAACGTGTCGGAAAAGTTACACAAAAGTAACGCCCGAACGGTGCCGCCAACAGAGAGGCATGAAAAAAAGTCATAGCTTACGGAGAAACTTTCGTTTGCGCAAACCGCCCCGCCAGGAAAGAATCATTGCGTTTGCGTCTGCCTTTGCGCATCCGCTTTCCATTTATTAGGGGAATTCATGCAACGCCGTAATGTAGTCCTGGGCCTCTGTGTCGCTGCCGCGACCTTGGCCACGCCGCTGATCTCGGGTATCGCGCACGCTGAAGATGCGTATCCGAGCAAGCCCATCCGCCTGATCGTTCCCTTCCCGCCCGGCGGCACCACCGACATCGTCGGCCGCCTGTTCGCGGACAAGCTGGGCAAGGAACTGGGTCAGACCGTTGTGGTGGAAAACCGCGGCGGCGCCGGCGGCTCGATCGGCAGCGCATTTGTCGCCAGCAGCGCGCCGGACGGCTACGTGCTTGGCATCGCCACCGTCAGCACGCACGGCATCAACCCGGCCATCTACCCGAACCTGCCGTTCGATGGCGAGAAGGACTTCACGCCCATCTCGAACCTGGCAGCCGTGCCGAACATCATGACGATCAACCCGAAGGTGCAGGCCAAGAACATGGCCGAGTTCATCACCCTGGCCAAGAGCCAGCCGGGCAAGCTGACGTACGCATCGGCCGGCAACGGTTCGGTCTCGCACATGATGGGCGAACTGTTCAAGATGGCCTCGGGCACCGACCTGATGCACGTTCCCTACCGTGGCGTGGGCCCGGCGCTGAACGACGCACTGGCCGGCCAGGTCGACGTCATGTATGACAACCTGCCGTCCACGCTGCCGCACGTGCAGTCCGGCCGCCTGATCGCCATGGCCGTCGCTTCCCCGAAGCGCGTGGCCAGCCTGCCCAACGTGCCCACGTTCGCCGAAGCTGGCCTGCCGGCCGTGAACGACGCGTCCTGGTTCGGTCTGGTCGCCCCGGCCAAGCTGCCTGAGCCGATTCTGGCCAAGCTGAACGCCGCCGTGCAGAAGGTCAGCGCGGAAGCCGACGTCAAGTCGCGTCTGGAAGCGCTGGGTGCTGAACCCGCCGCCAACAGCTCGGCCGACTTCGGCAAGCAGATCGCCACTGAAATCGCCAAGAACAAGCGCATCGCCAAAGAAGCCAACGTGAAGATCGACTAAGCGATCTTCGGCCCCCGCCGCGCAAGCTTGTGCAGCGGGGGCCTCCGATTCACGAACGCAATACCTCTATATGCGAATTACCCAACCCCTGTCTTACCGGCTCGACCTTCCGCAGCAATATCCGGATTCGGAACCCTCGGCCCCGCTTGTGCTGGACTCTCCGCACAGCGGCACCGCCTACCCTCCCGATTTCGCGGCCGCGGTGGACTTTGGCGCACTGCGCACTGCCGAGGACACCTGGGTTGACGACCTGTGGGGCGACGCCATCGATATGGGCGTGCCGATGGTCGCCGCGGCGTTCCCGCGCGCCTACATCGACGCCAACCGCGCGCCCGACGAGATCGACGAACTGCTGCTGGACGAAGCCTGGCCCGATGCCATCAATGCATCGCCCAAGGTGAAGCTGGGCAAGGGCCTGATCTGGCGCATGCTGGATGACGGCACCCCGCTGTACAACCGCAAGCTGACGGTGGAAGAAGTGCGCCACCGCATCAATGCCTGCTGGAGGCCGTACCACGCCGCGCTTGGCCAAGTGCTGGATTCGGCACACAAGAAATTCGGCAAGGTCTGGCACATCAACTGCCACTCCATGCCCAGCGTTGCCGGCGCTTTCGCCACCGACCGCCCCGGCTTGGTCCACCCCGACTTCGTGCTGGGCGACCGCGACGGCAGCACCAGCGACCCGGCCTTCCGCGAATTCATCGCGGCCTGGCTGCGCGAACGTGGCTACAACGTGACGGTGAACGATCCCTACAAGGGCGTCGAACTGGTGCGCGCCTTTGGCCGCCCGGAAGAAGGCCGCCACAGCTTGCAGATCGAAATCAACCGCAACCTGTATATGGACGAAGTCACGCTGCGTCCGACGGAAAACTATGGCCGCCTGAAGGCCGATCTGCGCGACTTGACCGCTGCGTTGATCAACTGGACTCGCGCGCAAACGGCCTGACGCCGGACGTTTGCGTGCAGGTGCCGGCCAGCGGCGTGGTAAGACTGGCCGGAGCAAGTGGGGTGCAAACCCCGAGCCCCATGGTTCGCCATGGGGCTTTTTTTTTGGCCAACAACATCCCTCCTCAAAAAGAACCCACCAGCCCGCCACCGCTCCCCCTAAGGCGGGCTAGCCTCTTTGGGGGCAGCAAGCGAATGCAATGAGCGCAGCTTGGGGACAGCATTAGCGTGTATAACTACGGCGAACCTTCTGAGGAGAGGCGTCGATGCACATCGGGATACCAAAAGAGACCCGAGACGGGGAAACCCGTGTCGCAGCAACACCGGAGACCGTCAAGAAGTACGTAGGCGGCAAACACACCGTTGTCGTGGAGCGTGGGGCCGGCACCGCCGCCCGCTATCTGGATGACGCCTATGAGGCCGCGGGCGCCACGCTCGGTTCCGCCCAGGATGCGCTGGGCGCGGAACTCGTCTTGAAGGTTCGCGCGCCCTCTCCCGCAGAATTGCCCCAGATGAAATCGGGCGCTGTCGTCATCGGCATGCTTGATCCCTTCGACGCCGAAGGCCTGGAACAGATGGCCGCGGCAGGCCTCGTTGGGTTCGCGCTTGAGGCCGCGCCGCGCATTACGCGTGCGCAAAGTCTGGACGTGCTGTCGTCCCAGGCGAACCTGGCCGGCTACAAGGCCGTGCTGCTGGCCGCGCATCACTACGGCCGCCTGATCCCCATGATGATGACCGCCGCAGGCACCTTGAAAGCCGCGCGCGCCGTCGTGCTGGGCACCGGGGTGGCCGGCTTGCAGGCCATCGCCACGGCCAAGCGGCTGGGTGCGGTGGTCGAAGCCTCTGACGTGCGCCCTGCCGCGCGCGAACAGGTCGAATCGCTGGGCGCCAAGTTCATCGACGTACCGTTCGAAACCGATGAAGAACGCGAGATCGCCCAAGGCACGGGCGGCTATGCCCGCGCCATGCCGCCCAGCTGGATGGCGCGGCAAGCGGCGCTGGTGTCCGAACGCTGCAAGCAGGCCGACCTCGTCATCACCACTGCGCTGATTCCCGGGCGGCCCGCCCCCACGCTTGTGTCCGCGGAAACGGTTGCGGCCATGAAGCCGGGTTCGGTGCTGGTGGACCTGGCGGTCGAGCGCGGCGGCAACTGCCCCTTGTCGGAAAAAGGCCTGGTGGTGGAAAAGCATGGCGTGACCATCATCGGGCTGACCAACCTGCCCGGCCTGGTCGCCACGGATGCGTCCGCGCTCTATGCGCGCAACATCCAGGATTTCCTGAAGCTCATCATCAATGCGGACGGCGCGCTGGCGATCCAGCGCGACGATGAAATCGTGGCGGCCTGCCTGGTGTGCGAAGGCGGCAATGTGTTGCGGAGAACCTGAACATGGAAGCGATCAACCCCACCCTGATGAACCTCATCATCTTCGTGCTGGCCATCTATGTCGGCTATCACGTCGTGTGGAACGTCACGCCCGCCTTGCACACGCCGCTGATGGCGGTCACCAACGCCATCTCGGCCATCATCATCGTGGGCGCGATGCTGGCCGCCGCGCTGACCGAAGGCGGCCTTGCGCGCGGCATGGGCGTGTTTGCCGTGGCGCTGGCTGCGGTGAATGTGTTCGGCGGCTTCCTCGTCACGCGCCGCATGCTTGAGATGTTCAAGAAAAAGGACAGAAAGCCGGCCAAGGAGGAAGCGAAATGATCTCGCTGAATCTGGTCACCCTGCTTTATCTGATTGCGTCCGTCTGCTTCATTCAGGCGCTCAAGGGCTTGTCGCATCCCACGACATCCCGGCTGGGCAACGCGTTCGGCATGGCCGGCATGGCGATTGCCGTGCTGACCACGGCGGCGCTGATTGTGGGGCTGGCGCGCGAAGGCACCGCCACGATCGGCCTGGGCTGGGTCGTGCTGGGCCTGCTGGTGGGCGGCACCGTCGGCACCGTGATGGCCCGCCGCGTCGAGATGACGAAGATGCCTGAACTGGTCGCGTTCATGCACAGCATGATCGGCTTGGCAGCCGTCGCCATCGCCGTGGCCGTGGTGGCGGAACCGCATGCGTTCGGCATCGTCGCGGCCGGCATGCTGATCCCCACCGGCAACCGCTTCGAGCTCTTCATCGGCACCTTCGTCGGCGCCATCACGTTCTCGGGTTCGGTCATCGCGTTTGGAAAACTGTCGGGCAAGTACAAGTTCCGGCTGTTCCAAGGCGCACCTGTCGTGTTCCCTGGCCAGCACATGCTGAATCTGGCACTGGCGCTGGCGATGCTGGGCTGCGGCTTGTGGTTCATGCTGACGCAGGAATGGACGCCCTTCATCATCATGACGCTGGTGGCCTTCGTGCTGGGCGTGCTGATCATCATCCCGATTGGCGGCGCGGACATGCCCGTGGTGGTATCCATGCTGAACAGCTATTCGGGCTGGGCCGCGGCCGGCATCGGCTTTTCGCTGAACAATCCGATGCTGATCATCGCCGGTTCGCTGGTGGGTTCGTCGGGCGCGATTCTGTCCTACATCATGTGCAAGGCGATGAACCGGTCGTTCTTCAACGTGATCCTGGGCGGCTTTGGCGGTCAGGCGGGCGGCGCGGCGGATGCGGGCGATGGACAGCAGCGCAGCGTCAAGTCGGGCAGCGCAGACGACGCCGCTTTCCTGATGACCAATGCCGAAAGCGTGACCATCGTGCCGGGCTACGGCCTGGCGGTGGCGCGCGCCCAGCACGCGTTAAAGGAATTGGCCACCAAGCTCACCGAGCGCGGCGTGACGGTCAAGTACGCCATCCACCCCGTTGCCGGCCGCATGCCCGGCCACATGAACGTGCTGCTGGCCGAGGCCGAAGTGCCGTACGACCAGGTCTTCGAAATGGAAGACATCAACAGCGAATTCGCGCAGACCGATGTGGTGCTGGTGCTGGGTGCGAACGACGTGGTCAACCCGGCCGCAAAGAACGACCCGAAGTCGCCCATTGCTGGCATGCCGATTCTGGAAGCCTACAAGGCGCGCACGGTCATCGTGAACAAGCGCTCGATGGCGTCCGGCTACGCGGGCCTGGACAACGAGCTCTTCTACATGGACCGGACGATGATGGTGTTCGGCGATGCGAAGAAGGTGCTGGAAGACATGGTCAAGGCGGTGGAATAAATTGCGCGGGCCACGAAGGCCTAGATCAGGCCTTCGTGGACTTGCCGTGTTTGAGACCTGACCCTAATCGCAACGCGGCGGCCTTACGCGACGACCGCCTTTTGCAGCTGCGCATCCACCACTTCCACCCAATGCCGCACCGGTGTGTCGGTGCCGCTTTGCAGATGGCCGATGCAGCCGATGTTGGCCGACAGAATCACATCCGGCCCGCTCGACGCGATGGCGCCCAGCTTGCGGTCGCGCAGCTCCAGCGCAATCTCCGGATTCAGCACCGAATACGCCCCTGCCGATCCGCAGCATAGATGCTGGTCGGCAAACGGCAGCAGCTCGAATCCCAAGTCCGCCAGCAAGCGCTCCGACAGCGGCCGCAGCCCCTGCCAATGCTGCAACGTGCACGGCGGATGAAACGCCGCGCGCGTCCCCGGCGCCAAGCGCGCACGCAGTTGTTCCGCATGCGGCGCGACAATTTCAGCCACATCCTTTACCAGCGCCACGATGTCCGCGGCCTTCTGCGCGTAGGCGGGATCATGCTTCAGATGATGCGCATATTCCTTCACCATGGCGCCGCAGCCCGACGCGTTCATGACAATGGCTTCAACCGCCCCGTCTTGCACCAGCGGCCACCACGCGTCGACGTTGGCGCGCATTTGCGCAAGCGCCTCGTCTTGCGCATCCAGGTGAAAGCTGACCGCGCCGCAGCAGCCCGCCCCCGGCGCCAGCCGCGCGCCGATGCCCACGGCATCCAGCACGCGGATGGTGGCGGCGTCGATCGTCGGCATCATCGCCGGCTGCACGCACCCCGTCAGCATCAGCACTTGGCGCGGGTGCGCCGCCACGTCAGGCAACGCGCCCGCATCGCGGCGTTCCGGCACCTTGCGTTTGAGCGCATCGGGCAGCAAACCGCGCATGGCTTGGCCCACCCGCATCGCCGGCGCGAACAGCGGCGACAGCATGGTTCGGCGCAGCAGATTGCGCTTGGTTTTTTCCGCCCAGGAACGCGGCACGCGCTCGTCCACGATCTTGCGGCCAATATCAATCAAATGGCCGTACTCGACCCCTGAAGGACATGTTGTTTCGCAATTGCGGCAGGTCAGGCACCGGTCTAAGTGTTGTTGCGTGGACTGCGTGGGTTCGGCGCCTTCCAGCACTTGCTTGATCAGATAGATGCGGCCGCGCGGGCTGTCCAGCTCGTCGCCCAGTACCTGATACGTCGGACAGGTGGCCGTGCAGAAACCGCAATGCACGCACCGCCGCAGAATGGCGTCGGCCTCGTTGCCCAGTTCGGTGTCGCGGGCCCAGGATGCCAGGTTGGTTTGCATGATGCGCTATAGCTCCAGGACCAGGCGGCCGGGGTTGAACAAACTGGCGGGATCGAGTTCCTGCTTGAGCCGCCGCGTGATCAATGCAACGCCCGGCGCCAGCGGATGAAACACGCCATCGGCTGGCGGTTTGAGAGCGCCCGCCCGAAACAGCGTGGCATGGCCGCCCAAGCGCGCGGCGACCTCCCGCAGTTCCGTGGCGTCACGAGGACCAGTCAGCCAGCGCTGTCCACCGCCCCATTCGATAAGCGTGGGACCCAACCCCAACGAGGCGGCCGTCGGCGGCAATGCCAGGCGCCACAAGGGCCGGTCTGGCGCAAAAAATTCGTGGGTCTGTTCACGCAGGCCACGCCACCAGGCTTGCGCGGCATCCGGGTCCATCGGGTCGCCGCCTACCACTTGCCGCGCGCTGGCAATGGCGGGCGGCGCGCCGGACAGGCGCACATGCATTGCGCCCTGGCCGTCGCCATCGTCGCCCGTCCAACTGGTGGCGGAAATGGGCAGCGGCTTGCCGCGCCACAAGGCAAAACTGGCCAGCGCTTGCGCCTGCGTGGCGGGCAGCACCAGCGTCAGTTCTTCCATCGGCCGCGGCACGACCTTCATCGACACATCAAGGATGGCGCCGAAGATGCCGTGCGATCCGGCCAGCAGCCGCGACACGTCATACCCCGCCACGTTCTTCATGACCTCGCCGCCAAACGACAGGATGCGCCCTTCCGAATCCAGCAAGCGCGTTCCTAAGACGAAGTCGCGCAAGGCACCGGCGCTCATGCGGCGCGGGCCGGACAGCCCTGCCGCCACACAACCGCCCACGGTCGCGGACTCGCCAAAATGCGGCGGTTCGAAAGCCAGCATCTGACCGTTCTCGGCCAAGGCCGCTTCCAGTTCGGCCAGCGGCGTGCCCGCGCGCACCGTCACCACCAGTTCAGAAGGGTGATAACTGACGATGCCGCGATACGGCGTCATGTCCAGCAGGCAGTGGCCATCTTGCGGCGTTACCGGCCGGTAATTGCCATAAAACGCTTTGCTGCCGCCACCCATCACAAACAATGGTTTGTGGCCGGCACGGGCTGTCATGACCTGGTCGCACAATTCCGACAGGACAAAATCCATAGGGGATACGTCCTAGAAACGGGCGAGATCGGGGAAGCGCATCTCACCCGCATGGACGTGCATCTTGCCGTATTCGGCGCAGCGGGCCAGCGTGGGAATGACTTTTTCAGGATTCAGCAGGCACGGCGGATCAAACGCCCGCTTGACCGCCAGGAACGCGTCGAGTTCTTCGCGAGAGAATTGCACGCACATTTGATTTATCTTCTCCATACCCACACCGTGCTCTCCGGTCACGGTTCCTCCTACCTGCACGCACAGCTCAAGAATGGCCGCACCGAATTTCTCGGCGCGCTCCACCTCGTCCGGCTTATTCGAATCGAACAGAATCAGCGGATGCAGATTGCCGTCGCCCGCATGGAACACGTTGGCGCAGCGCAACCCGAACTCATCTTCCATCTGTTCAATGGCGCCCAGCACGCGCGCCAGATGGCGGCGCGGAATGGTGCCGTCCATGCAGTAATAATCGGGTGACACGCGCCCCGCAGCCGGAAACGCGTTCTTGCGGCCGGCCCAGAATTTCAGGCGCTCGGCCTCGGACGTGGACACCTGGCAGCGCGTGGCGCCGGCATCGCGAAACACCGCTTCCATGCGCGCGATTTCGTGCGCCACTTCTTCGGGCGTGCCATCGGACTCGCAAAGCAAAATGGCTTGCGCGTCCATGTCGTAGCCGGCGCACACAAATGGTTCGACCATGTGGGTCGCGCGGCGGTCCATCATTTCAAGGCCAGCTGGAATCATGCCCGCCGCAATCACTTGCGTGACCGCATTACCGGCCGCTTCCACGCTGGAAAAACTGGCCATGACGACCTGCGCACAGGCCGGCTTCGGAATCAGTTTGACGGTCACTTCGGTGACCACGCCCAGCATGCCTTCGGAGCCGATAAAGACAGACAGCAGATCCAGGCCCGGCGCATCCGGCGCTTCGGAACCCAGTTCAACGATGTCGCCATCGATCGTGACGACGCGCACGCGCAGCACGTTGTGTACGGTGAGCCCGTACTTCAGGCAATGCACGCCGCCGGAATTCTCGGCAACGTTGCCGCCGATGGAGCAGGCAATCTGGCTGGACGGGTCAGGTGCGTAGTACAGGCCATAAGGTGATGCGGCTTCGGAAATGGCCAGGTTTCGCACGCCCGGCTGCACAACCGCCGTGGCGCTGGCCAGATCGATATGCTTGATGCGGTTGAATTTGGACAGGCCCAACAGCACGCCTTGGCTGTGCGGCATGGCGCCGCCAGAAAGGCCCGTGCCTGCGCCGCGTGCGACGATAGGCGCGTTCAGCCGCTTGCAGATCCGCATGACGGCCTGCACCTGCTCTTCGGTTTCGGGTAATGCCACAACAGCCGGCAGCGCGCGATATAACGACAGCCCGTCGCACTCGTAGGGACGGGTATCTTCTTCGCGAAACAACACGCAGTGCGCGGGCAACGCGGCCGACAACGCCTCGATGAGCTGCTGCAACGAATAAGGCGCCTGCACTTGTGCCAGGCCGGTTTCGACCAGTGAATTCATGAGCGCAACAATAGCGCGAGCGCACTGTTAAAACAGGCCGGGATTTACCCGCATCCATGCAACGACCGGGGCGCAGCGACACGTAACCAGCCGTAATAGGTGCGATTTTTGTCGCTGAAAAGCTGCACGCAATCAGGCGGAATAATCCAGCAGCGCCAGTTTCCGGGAGATGGCCGCGCAGGTGTCGACCAGCGGCTGGATATAACTGTCCACGCGGTTTTCGCTCATGCGAAATGCCGGAATGCTCAAACTGACGCACGCCACCGGCTGCCCTTGCTTGCCGGTAATGGCGCAACCGAAGCAGAAGATGTCCTTCTCGTTTTCTTCGCGGTCTTCCGCAAAGCCCTGGCGGCGGATCTGCTCAAGCTCTTGGCGCAACGCGTTCGGCGTGCGCAGCGTGGCCGCGGTGAACACCTTGAAATCCAGGGTTTGAATGATGGCGTTGCGCGCATCCGGTTCCAACTGCGCCAGATACGCTTTGCCGACCGAACTGGAATACATCGTGACGCGGCTGCCCAGGCGCGAATTCATGCGCACCGCCTTCGGGCTTTCCAGCTTGTCGATGTAGGTCATTTCCGACCGGTCCGGCACCGCCAGATGCACGGTCTCTTGTGTGTGCTCTTTGAGATCGAACAGATGGTCTTTGCACAGTTGCCGGATGTCGGAACTTTCCAGCGCACGGCTCGCCAGGCTGACCAGCCGCGGCCCCAAACCAAAGGTCTGGCCGTTGCGCTGCTGCACGATCAACTGCTCGRCCAGCAGCGCATCGACAATGCGGTAAATGGTGGGGCGCGGGTAGCCCAGCCTGGCGCTCAGTTCGTTCACCGTCCATGCCGTTTCGCCGCTGGATGCAATCACATCCAGCACGCGCATGAACTTGGAAAACGAGGCCGTGCCGGCGACCGGTTTGGCGCCGGAGGCTGAGCTTGACGAGGGCTTGTCGCGAGCGATTTTCACGCGGGTCAGGTTACCATGTAGCCCCCGTCCACCGGCATCACCACCCCCGTCATGAACGCGGCCGCAGGCGAACACAAAAACACGACGGCTTGCGCCACATCCGCTGGCGTTCCCCACCGTTTCAGCGGCGTGCGTTCCAGAATGCGCGAGGCGCGTGCGGGATCTTTTTGCAGGGCCTCGGTCAGCGGCGTGGCGATCCAGCCCGGCGCCACCGCATTCACGCGGATGCCCGCATCAGCATAAGCAATGGCCAGGGACTTGGTCAGTTGCGCCACCCCGCCCTTGCTGGCGCTGTAGGCCGGCACCAGCCCGCCCCCGAAGAAGCTCAGCATCGACGCCGTATTGACGATGCACCCTGCTGCGCGCGCCAGTTGCGGCTGCAAGGCTTCGCACATGCGCATGGTGCCCGTCAGGTTGATGTCCAGCACCCGCTCGAATACCGGCAGCTTGAACTCTTCTTGCCGGAAGATCACACCCGCGCAGTTGATGAGCATGTCCACGCGATCAAGCGTGGCGGCAAACGCCGCTACGTTTTCTGCGTGCGTGACGTCCACCGTCACCACCTCGACGCCAGCCGGCGGGGCTTCGGAAGAAGGCAAGCCCACCGCAATCACGCGCGCACCCAATCGCGCCAGCGCGTCAGCCACACCATGCCCCAAGCCTTGCGTGCCGCCTGTCACCACGGCGGTCTTGCCCTTGAACAAGCCTGTCTGAAAACTCATGGCAATGCCCTCAGCGCACGAATTGATCGACGTAGTCGGCGCCCAGCCCCACGCTTTCGTAGTGCTTGCGGCACATGTCCAGCTTGGTGAACACGTCTTCGTATCCGGTATGGCGGCCTTCGCTGTCGCAGTAATACATGACGCCGTTGACCTGGAACATGGTGATCATTTCCTCCACGTCGTCAGGCACAAACAAGGTATGTGTTTCGCCGGGCGGCTCGAAGACATAACTGCCTTCGCGCGCAATCCAGTCATGTTCCAGATACCGCCACGATCCCTTGATGACGTAGCCGTGCACGGCTTGCGGATGGCGGTGGCAGCTCAGCACGCCCGACTTGCGCACGCGCAGCAGGTTCATCCAATAGCCCTGCGACACGTTCAGACAGAGCGGCCGGAACCAGACGTTGTCGGCTTGCGGCACCCAGACGCGCTCGTCATCCGGAATCACGCTTGGCACGACGATGTCGGGCAGCGCTTCCTTGGGATTGGGGTAACGGTATGGGGTGGGTACGGCGGATGTCGTCGTCATCGCGGCTCACTTGATGCTTAAGGTCTTCAGGACTTGGGCGTAATCAGCGGTCTCGGCCGCCATCTTCTTTTCGAAGGTGTCGCCATCGGCGTACACATAGCCCAGGTTCTGCGCCTTGATCGCCGAGATCAGTTGCGGGTCCTGCGCCACCTTTTCAAAGACTTCCTTCAGCTTGGCCACCGTGGCGGGCGGCATGCCTTTGGGGCCGGCGATGCCGCGCCAGGTGCCATAGGCCACATCCAGGCCCTTCTCTTTGGCGGTTGGCACGTCGGGGAATTCCGGCACGCGCTTGTCGCTCATCAAGACCAGCAGCCGCAGCTTGCCAGACCGCACGTATTCAGAGGCTTCGGCGGGGCTGGTCGCCACCGCATCCAGCTGGCTACCCAACAGATTCAGCAACGCCGGCCCCGAACCGGGAAACGGAATATGCGTGAAGCGCGTGTCCGACTTCACTTCGAACGCGCTCAGCGCCACGTCGTAGATGGAGCCGGTGCCAGAGGTGCCCACATTCAAGGTGGCGGGCGCTTTCTTCGCGGCCGCCATGAATTCTTCGAGCGTCTTGTAGGGCGAATTGGCCGGCACCACGATGGCCGCCGGGTCGGCGTTCAACTGCACCAGCGGCGTGTAGTCCTTGTACGTGTGGTCGAACAGGCCAAGCAGCGGCAGGATCACGAATTCCGCGGTCACGACCGTCAGCGTGTGGCCGTCGTTCTTGCTGTTCAGCACATATTTCCAGCCCACCGCGCCGCCCGCGCCGGACTTGTTCAGCACCACCATGCCCTTCGGGAAATACTGCGCCGACACTTTGGCGAAGGTGCGGGCCACGGCATCAGTGCCACCGCCCGGCTGGAACGGCACCACCAGCGTGACGGGCTGGTTCGGATAGGAATCCGCCGCCTGCGCATGCGCTGGCAACGATGCCGTCAAGCCCGCCGCAATCAGGCTGGCCACCATCAAGCCTTGTCTCATCAACATCCTTGTCTCCTTTGTCCTGGCCGGGTTTTCTGTTGAAACCCGATCCGCTTTGTGGAACTCGCAGACGGTATTTTTATTTGTCCATATTGTGGACAATTGTCTACGAAAATTCAGAATAAAGGATTTGGCTTGCCGTGTCACTGGAAAATTCGCGGTATCCGTTGCGATGCTCCGAGGGCAATCAGGCAAAAAAAAACCGACGGGCGATGCCGTCGGCTTTTCGGAAAAGCGTTGTAAGGCGCGCAGCATCATCCGCCGCGCCCCTTGCCCTGGATGTTTACCAGGACACGATCTTGCCCGGGTTCAGGATGTTGTTCGGATCAAACGCGTGCTTCAGGCTGCGCATCAAATCCAACGCGTCTTCGCCGTGCTCTTCCGCCATGAATTGCATCTTGTGCAAGCCCACGCCGTGTTCGCCCGTGCAGGTGCCGTCGGCGGCAATCGCGCGGCGCACCAGATTGTGGTTGATGGTTTCCGACTCTTCCCATTCCTGGGGATTGTCGGCGTCCAGCAGCATCAGCACGTGGAAGTTGCCGTCGCCCACGTGGCCAACGATGGTGTACGGGAAGCTGGCGCGGTCCAGTTCTTCGACCGTGTCGCGCACGCAATCCGCCAGGCGCGAGATCGGCACGCAGACGTCGGTGGTGCTGGCGCGGCAGCCGGGGCGCAGTTGCAGGCCGGCAAAGTAGGCGTTGTGACGCGCGGTCCACAGGCGGCTGCGGTCTTCGGGGCGTTCGGCCCATTCGAAGTCCATGCCGCCGTGTTCGGCGGTAATGGCTTGCACGGTTTCGGCCTGCTCTTGCACGCCGGCCGGGCTGCCGTGAAATTCGAACACCAGCAGCGGCGTCTCGCGCAGGGTCAGCTTGCTGTACTGGTTCACCGAACGCACGCTGGCCGCGTCCATGAACTCGACGCGCGCAATCGGCACGCCCATCTGGATGATTTCGATGACGCTTTGCACGGCGTCGTCCAGCGTGGGGAAGTTGCAGACCGCGGCCGACACGGCTTCGGGCTGCGGGTACAGGCGCACCGTCACTTCGGTGATGATGCCCAGCGTGCCTTCGCTGCCGATGAAGACGCGCGTCAGGTCGTAGCCCGCCGACGATTTACGCGCGCGCCCGGCGGTACGGACGATGCGGCCATCGGCGGTCACCACCGTCAGCGACATCACGTTTTCGCGCATGGTGCCGTAGCGCACGGCGTTCGTGCCCGATGCGCGCGTGGCGGCCATGCCGCCCAGGCTGGCGTCGGCGCCCGGATCAATCGGGAAGAACAAGCCGGTGCTACGAATTTCTTCATTGAGCTGCTTGCGCAACACGCCTGCCTGCACGGTGGCGGTCAGGTCTTCGGCGTTGATCGCCAAGACCTTGTTCATCTGCGACAAGTCCAGGCTGATGCCCCCCTGGATCGCCAGGATGTGGCCTTCCAGCGACGAGCCCGCGCCGTACGGAATCAACGGAACGCGATGCTCATTGCACAGCTTGGCGACCTCGGCGACTTCTTCGGTGGTGTGCGCGAAGACAACGGCGTCCGGCAGCATGGGCGGATACGGCGACTCGTCGCGGCCGTGGTGTTCACGCACGGCGGAGGACTCGGACAGGCGGTCGCCAAAGCGCGCGCGCAGGGCATCCAGACAGGCGGCCGGCACCGCGCGGCGCAACGTTTCAGCGTGCAAGGGAGCGTTCATGATCAGCGTGTTCTCGGGTTCGTTAACCGGAATATTCTACGCCGCAACGCATGCTGCACCGCAAACCGCCCCAGGCAGGCGGCTTGCGGTGTGTCTTGCCTTACTTGCCAGAGGTCAGCGCGACCCGGCGGCGTTCACGCACCGCATGCGCCAGGCGTTCCAGCACCGCCACCGACGCATCCCAATCAATGCAGCCATCGGTGATGCTTTGGCCGTACACCAACGGCTTGCCGGGCACCATGTCCTGGCGGCCGCCCAGCAGATGGCTTTCCACCATGACGCCCACCAGGCGCGCGTCGCCCGCTTCCATCTGGCGCGCCACGTCGTCGATCACGCGCGGCTGGTTTTCGGGGTCTTTGCTGCTGTTGGCGTGGCTGGCGTCAACCATGATGCGTTGCGCCAGACCGGCCTTGGACACGTCCTGGCAGGCCGCGTCGACACTGGCGGCGTCGTAGTTCGGCGTTTTTCCGCCGCGCAGGATGACGTGACAGTCTTCGTTGCCGGCCGTCGACACAATCGCCGAATGCCCGCCCTTGGTCACCGACAGGAAATGGTGCGGCTGCGACGCCGCCTTGATCGCGTCGACCGCGATCTTCACATTGCCATCCGTACCGTTCTTGAACCCCACCGGACACGACAGGCCGGAGGCCAGCTCACGATGCACCTGGCTTTCCGTCGTCCGAGCCCCGATCGCCCCCCAGGAGACCAGATCCGCGATGTATTGCGGCGTAATCATGTCCAAGAACTCGCAACCCGCCGGCAGCCCCAGGCTGTTGATATCCAGCAGCAGCTCACGAGCCACGCGCACGCCCTTATTGATATCGAAGCTGCCGTCCAGGTCGGGATCGTTGATCAGCCCCTTCCAACCGACGGTGGTGCGCGGCTTCTCGAAATACACGCGCATCACGATTTCCAGGTCGGCGCTCAGGCGGTCACGCACCGGCTTCAGACGCTTCGCATATTCGATGGCAGCCCGCGTGTCGTGGATCGAGCACGGCCCGATCACGACGATCATGCGGTCGTCCATGCCGTGCAGGATGCGGTGCATGCCTTGGCGAGCGGCGAAAACGGTATCAGACGCCTCTTTCGTGCACGCGAACTCGCGCATCACGTGCGCGGGCGGATTCAGTTCCTTGATTTCTCGAATACGAAGGTCGTCGGTATTGTGTGACACGGGACTGCTCCTGGGTTGCCCGCCAACGGGGTCCATCCCGATCGGTCTATTCCGATCCCGGCGGCACAAAAAAAGCCGCCAGTTCGCTGGCGGCTTTTTTGGGGGGGATTCTTTCCAAACTTCAGATTGAGCGCGTCCCTTCCTCCGCCAGCGGCTTCAGAAACTTATAAAAATAAAAGTAAAAGGCGGGGGACGCGAATTTCATGGGGATTGACTCTAGCACAAAACTTTTTGGCCGTCACATCGTTTTTTAAGGATGCGACGGCCTGAATTCACGCTCAGGCGGTGCCGCCCACGGTCAGGCCTTCCATGCGCACGGTCGGCATACCCACGCCCACCGGCACGCTCTGGCCGTCCTTGCCGCAAGTGCCCACACCCGAATCCAGCTGCAAGTCATTGCCGATCATGGTGACGCGGGTCATGGCGTCAGGGCCGTTGCCGATCAGGGTGGCGCCCTTGACGGGATAGGTCACCTTGCCGTCTTCGATCATGTAGGCCTCGGAGGCCGAGAACACGAACTTGCCGCTGGTGATGTCGACCTGGCCGCCGCCGAAATTCACCGCGTACAGGCCGCGCTTGACGGACGACACGATTTCTTCGGCTGGCTTGTCGCCGGCCAGCATGTAGGTGTTGGTCATGCGCGGCATCGGCAGATGCGCGAACGATTCGCGGCGGCCGTTGCCGGTGGCGGCGGTTTTCATCAGGCGCGCGTTCAACGTGTCTTGCATGTAGCCGCGCAGGATGCCGTCTTCGATCAACACATTGCGTTGCGTGGCGTTGCCTTCGTCGTCAATGTTCAGCGAGCCGCGGCGGTCAGGCAGCGTGCCGTCATCCACCACCGTCACGCCCTTGGACGCCACCCGCTCACCGATACGGCCCGAGAACACGCTGGAGCCCTTGCGGTTGAAGTCGCCTTCCAGCCCGTGGCCCACGGCCTCGTGCAGCAGGATGCCGGGCCAGCCCGAACCCAGCACCACCGTCATTTCACCGGCGGGTGCGGGGCGCGCTTCCAGGTTCACCATGGCTTCGTGCACGGCGCGTTCCACATAACCTTGCAGCATCTCGTCGGTGAAGTAGGCCAGACCCAGGCGGCCACCACCGCCAGCGTGACCCATTTCGCGGCGGCCGTTGCGCTCGGCGATCACGGTCAGCGACAGGCGCACCAGCGGGCGCACGTCGGCGGCCAAACGGCCATCGCTGCCGGCCACCAGCACCACATCGTATTCAGCGCCCAGGCCCGCCATGACTTGAATGATGTGCGGATCGCGGGCGCGCGCCATGCGTTCAATGCGTTCCAGCAGCGCAACCTTTTCAGGGGCGCTCAACGTGGCCACGGGATCAATGTCGGCATATAGGCTACGGCCCATTTCGGCTTCGACCTGCGCCGCCACCTTGACCTTGCCGGCGCCACGGCGCGCAATCCCGCGCACGGCATGCGCGGATGACAGCAACGCGTCTGCTGACAGCGAATCGGAATAGGCGAAGGCGGTTTTCTCGCCGCTCACCGCGCGCACGCCCACACCCTGGCTGATGGAAAAGCTGCCGGTTTTGACGATGCCCTCTTCCAGGCTCCACCCCTCGCTGCGCGTGTACTGGAAGTACAGGTCCGCGTAGTCGACCTTGTGGGTGAAGATTTCACCCAGTGCGCGCGCCATGTCGGCTTCGGTCAGACCCCAGGGGTCGAGCAGCAGCGATTTAGCGGTGGCAAGGGATGCAATGGCGGGATCAATGATTTTCATAGGCTCTATTCAGGGGGCATCGGCGCGGCACGGGTGCGCACATGCGTGGACGCTCAAGACCGTATCGTACCGCCGACCGGGGTCCGGCGTCCCGCTCAAGCGTCAAAAGAGACACACCTCGATGGCAGAGGCCAGCGGCATCCTCAAGGCACGCGCTGGACGGCGATTGGCGGCTGCGGAAAATGCCGTCGATTATTCACAGGTGAATCAGATGGGGACGCAATACTGAGTATCAAGTTAAGCAATTACGACCAAAGATTGTTCGATCACATAACAGTTTTTTGCACGTGATTTGCTTACACATCGCTTACAAAGCCGATTTCGCAATCTTGGCAGACAAGGGGCCCCGCGTCCTGCCAGGTCGTCATACAAGTGGTAAGAAAATGCAGCCCAAATTGCCTGAGCACCACTTTTTCCTCCATATCATTCTCATAAACCAAGAATGCCAAAATGCATGACGGCGGCGCCCATCAGTACAAGTAGGGGCAGTTAGGTCGTCTGACCTCGCTTCTGAAAACGCGTTCTCCTCGTAGACTTTAAATCAGAGCAACTTGCCCCCAAATCCGGTTCACGGCGCCTGCCCTCCTTCGATTCGCCCGCCGTATGAAACAAATATGCTCCGAAATGGGGCCTATGCACCGTCTTCGTCCGCCTTGTGAGCCGACGGCTGATTTGTTTCAATCCGTCCCAAATTTGGGAATATCCTTCCCAATACTTGTTCCAGAGGCATATCCGCGCGGCTAAAGGCTCTGCGTCTCTTTTGATACAAAGTAATTAGTCCGAAAATAGAGAAGTCAAGGCGTAACTTCTGTATTATGCGAAGCACAACAAATAAACATAACTTCGCCGGCGATTAAAGCAGTTCCATAATCAGGAATAAACCATGGCCCGAGAAACATACGCAGCACTGCAAGCAAAGATCGAGAAAGAAATCAACAAGCTTCAAAAGAAGGCAGAAGTCCTTCAAACGAAGCGCCGCAAGCCCGTGATCTCTTCCATCATTACCTCGATGCGTGAGTACGACATCACGCCCGAAGAAATCATCGCTGCCTATGGCGCCGGCAAGCCGGCTCGCGCGGCCACTGGCGGCCGACGCAAGGCTGGCGCGGCTGCCCGCCCCGCCACCGCCAAGCGCGCCGTAGCGCCGAAGTATCGCCACCCGCAAACTGGCGAAACCTGGAGCGGCCGCGGTAAAGCACCGCGCTGGCTCGCTGCTGAAGAAGCAACTGGCGCTACACGCGACAGTTTTCTCATCAAAGAATAAAAGCTATTCTGCAGTAAGAAATAAATCGGCGCACCAATTTGGTGCGCCGATTTTATTTATGAAACGTAGTCAGAAGGCAGTCAGACTTAGCGAAGCGGAAATTCAATCTCGCGTTCCGCTCCGTTATTTCCGGGAAAATTGTCAAATATTGCGCGCACCAGATAGGGCATTGTGCGCATGAAATCATCACCCTGGCTGAGTATGAAGGCGGTGGAACGATAAACCTCAGCCCCGCCCCGCTGGGTATCGCGGATCTTCAAGTTCAGCGTATTGCGCTGGACCGCCATGGGGACATCGACCCAATCCGGGCCCCAATAGCCGTAGCCCGGACCCCAAGGCCGCCCACCGTAGTAGCCGCCATAGCCATAACCGCCATAGAAGTACGGGTCATAGGGGCGGCGCACCATGATCTGGGTTTGGCTGGTGCCGTACGTGAACGACACATCAAAGCGGCCCTTCGCCCCGGGTTGGGCTTCGATCAGCCCGGTTGCGCCGATGCCGGCGCGGACCATATCCTGATAAGACTGGTATTCCAGATTATTGACCTGGTTAGGGTCGGACGCGACGAATTGATAGGTCTGACCTTCAACGCCGGTTGGCCATTGCTGGAAAGAAGTGACCCGAGCCGACACCGTAGGGGCTGCGCAGCCCGTCAATGTCAGCGCCCCCGCCACGGCCAATAATCCGGCCCAACGGCCAACTCTGAACATGGACATTCTGGACATATTGCGACTCCTGTAGCGCGCGACGGCGCCATCATACTGAGCTTTGACTGGGGCCACGGCAAAAAGTTTGCCGTAGTCCGCACGCCCCAGCCTAGCGCTCGCGACCACCTACTACAATAGACTCCTCGTTCAACCAGGACTGCAACTCCATGCGCACCGACACGCCCATTACCGTTTATCGCAAGGACTACCAGCCCTACCCCTACGACATTCCCGAAGTCGCTCTGGCCTTCGATCTGGCGCCCGACGCCACCGAAGTGCGCTGCACGATGCACGTGCAGCGCAAGTCCGGCGCCAGCGCCGACGCCGCTCTGATCCTGGATGGAGAAGACCTGGAACTCGTCTCGGTAGGCGTCAACGGCAAGGCGCTGGCCGCCGACGGCTATCACCTGTCGGATCACAGCCTGGCCATTTACGGCCTGCCCCAAGACGCCACCGTGGAAATCGTCAGCCGCTGCAAGCCGTCGGCCAACTCCACGTTGATGGGTTTGTACGTATCGGGTGGCAATTTCTTCACGCAATGCGAAGCCGAAGGCTTTCGCCGCATCACCTGGTTTGCCGACCGCCCCGACGTGATGTCGCGCTACCGCGTGACGCTGCGGGCTCAGCCGCAATACCCGGTGCTGCTGAGTAACGGCAACCTGATGGCGTCGCGCCAGTTGCCCGACGGCCGCAACGAGGTCGAATGGGAAGACCCGTTCCCCAAGCCCTGCTATCTGTTTGCGCTGGTTGCCGGCAACCTCACGCACCGCGAAACCACAGTCAAGACGGCCAGCGGCCGCGACGTGCTGCTGCAGGTATATAGCGACCCGGGCTCCGAAACCAAAACCGAATGGGCCTTGGATTCGCTGGTGCGCGCGCTGCGCTGGGACGAAACCCGCTTCGGCCTGGAGCTGGATCTGGACCGCTTCATGATCGTCGCCGTGCACGACTTCAATATGGGCGCGATGGAGAACAAGGGCCTGAACATCTTCAACGCCGCCTACGTGCTGGCGGACGCCGACAGCGCCACCGACGCCAACTACGAAGGCATCGAATCCGTTATCGGGCACGAATACTTCCACAACTGGACGGGCAACCGCGTCACCTGCCGCGACTGGTTCCAGCTGAGCCTGAAAGAAGGCCTGACCGTTTTCCGCGACCAGGAATTCAGCGCTGACATGATGGCGCATGGCATGGACGAGGCGGCAGCCGCCAGCGCTCGCGCCGTCAAGCGCATTGACGACGTGGTCGCCCTGCGCGCCGCTCAGTTCCCCGAAGACGCCGGCCCCATGGCTCACCCCATCCGGCCCGAGAGCTACCAGGAAATCGGCAACTTCTACACCGCTACCGTGTACGAGAAAGGCGCCGAAGTCATCCGCATGCAGCACACGCTGCTGGGCGAAGCCGGGTTCCGCGCCGGCATGGACGAGTATTTCCGCCGCCACGACGGCCAGGCTGTCACCTGCGACGACTTCGTTGCCGCCATGGAATCGGTCTACGTGCGCCAACACCCCGGCCGCGATTTGTCGGTGTTTCGCCGCTGGTATCGCCAGGCCGGCACGCCGCGCGTCACCGTCCGCCTGGACCATGACGCTGCCGCCCGCCGCTGCACAGTCACGCTGACGCAGGACTGCCAGCCGGTAGGCGTCGAAAGAAAAGCCGGCGCCGACTACGTCAAGGCGCCGTACCACATCCCGTTTGCCATTGGCCTGCTGGACAAAGACGGCCGCGCCCTGCCGCTGCGCCATGACGGCGCGGCCAAGGAAACCGCGCTGCTCGAGCTCACCACGCAAAGCCAGCAATGGGTGTTCGAAGACATTGCCGACCGCCCCGTGCCGTCGCTGCTGCGCGACTTCTCGGCCCCGGTCATCGTCGACTACGACTGGACCGACGAAGAGCTTGCGCTGCTGTCCGCCCATGACACCAACCCGTTCGCCCGCTGGGAAGCCGGCCAGGAATTGGCCACGCGCCAGATTCTGGCGCTGGCCGAAGCCCGCCAAGCCGGCCGCACGCTGCACGCCGACGCCGCCTTCATCGAGGCCTGGCGCGCCCTGCTGACCGACCCGGTGATTGACGCCGCCTACCGCGCCCGCGCGCTGGCGCTGCCGTCCGAGAAGACGCTGGCCGAGCGCATGCAAGCGGTGGACCCGCCTGCGCTGGCCGTTGCCCGCGACTTCCTGCGCGCCGAACTCGGACGCCAACTGGCCGCCGAATTCCGTCAGGCATTCGAGCAGAACCAGACGCCGGGTGAATACAGCCCCGCCCCCGTGCCGGCCGGCATGCGTGCGCTGAAGAACCTGGCGCTCGGCCACCTGATGGCCGCTGGCGAGCATGATGCCCAGCGCCTGGCTGAACAGCAGTACGACCGCGCGGGCAACATGACGGACAGCATGGCAGCGCTGTCGGCCCTGATCAATTACGGCCAAGGCGACTTCCCGCAGGAAGCGCTGGCCGCGTTCTACGACAAGTGGCGCGACAATCCGCTGGTGGTCGACAAGTGGTTCGCCCTGCAGGCCGCCGCCCGTTCAACCACCGTGCAAACGGCGCGCGAGCTGATGACGCACCCCGCGTTCACGTTGCGCAACCCGAACCGCGCCCGCGCGCTGATTTTCCAGTTCTGCCTGAACAATGCGCGCGGCATGCATCACCCGGACGGCTCCGGCTACACGTTCTGGGCCGAGCAGGTGCTGGCGCTGGACGCACTAAATCCGGAAATCGCAGCGCGCCTTGCCCGCGCGCTGGACAACTGGTCGCGTTTTGTTCCGGCGCTGCGCACGCCCATGCAGGCCGCCCTGCAACAGGTGCGCGCGCATGAAGGCCTGTCGCGCAACGTGCAGGAAATCGTATCCAAGGCATTAGAATTCGCAGCATAGGGAGACCTTTTTGAAACGTAAAACTCTGACTCAATACCTGGTGGAGCAACAACGCTCCGCCCAAGCCCTTGCACCGGAAGTGCGTCTGCTCATCGAAGTGGTCGCGCGCGCCTGCAAGGCCATCAGTCACGCTGTCAGCAAGGGCGCCTTGGGCGGCGTGCTGGGCAGCCTGGAAAGCGAAAACGTCCAGGGCGAAGTGCAGAAGAAGCTGGACGTGCTGTCCAACGAAATTCTGCTCGAAGCCAACGAATGGGGCGGCCACCTGGCGGCCATGGCGTCGGAAGAAATGGAAACCATCCATCTCATCCCGAACCGCTACCCCAAGGGCGAATACCTGCTGCTGTTTGATCCCCTGGACGGCTCGTCGAACATCGACGTGAACGTGTCCATCGGCACCATTTTCTCGGTGCTGCACGCCCCCCATAACGTGTCGGGCGCCCCCGTCTGCGAGCAGGACTTCCTGCAACCGGGCGACAAGCAGGTGGTGGCCGGCTATGCTGTCTACGGCCCGCAGACCATGCTGGTGCTGACCATCGGCAACGGCGTGGTGGGCTTCACGCTGGATCGCGAAATGGGTTCGTGGGTGTTGACGCACGAGAACATCCAGGTGCCGCAAGACACCAAGGAATTCGCCATCAACATGTCGAACATGCGCCACTGGGCCCCGCCCGTGAAGCGCTACATCGACGATTGCCTGGCTGGGTCGACCGGCCCCTTGGGCAAGGATTTCAACATGCGCTGGATCGCCTCGATGGTGGCGGACGTGCATCGCATCCTGACCCGCGGCGGCATCTTCATGTACCCCTGGGACGCCCGCGAACCCGGCAAGGCCGGCAAGCTGCGCCTGATGTACGAAGCCAACCCCATGAGCTTCCTGATCGAACAGGCAGGCGGCGCGTCGATCACCGGCACGCAGCGCATCATGGAAATCCAGCCCGACACGCTGCACCAGCGCGTGAGCGTGATCCTGGGTTCGAAGAACGAAGTCGAGCGCGTCGGCCGCTACCACGCGGAAGAAGCGGCGAAGTAATCGTCGCCCCATTGAAAAGCCCCTTGATTTCTCAAGGGGCTTTTTTTATTGCGCGGGTTGCGCAGCAGGGGTTACTTGACCTCTTCAATGGACTTTACGTCGTCCTTGTTGACTTGGACTTTCTTGCCGTCCTTGTCGTATTCATACATGCCGGACTTTTTATCGTACGACGGCGTGTCGGGCGTTACGGTCGAGCTTCCGTCCCGATTCTGAATGACCGAGGGCGACGAGCAGCCGGCCAGCACCCCAACTCCGGTCACCACCAGGGCCAACGTCATGGTCTTCAGGTTCATGGGCGTGTTCTCCAAGTGTGATTAGGTGGATTCACTGTATCGGTAATCCGGCCCCTAATCCGTGTCGGGTTGTGGTCAAAATGCATGAGAACGTAATCACGATGTCCCACATCGTAAAAAAACCCCACGCAGGACGGGCCTGAGTGGGGTTTTGCGCTTACAGAAACCGCAAGCGGTTACACGTTTCCGCCAGGCGGTTCACACCTTGGCGTTGGCMTCGATGAAACGGCGCACGGCGGCGACGCTGCATTCCATGACTTCCACGCGTTGCGGCAAGGATTCCAGATTCGCCAGATTGCCCGGCGGCGTGGCAGGACGGCCCAGCGCTTCTTCGATGGTCTCGGAGAACTTGGCCGGCAAGGCGGTTTCCAGAACCAGCATCGGCACGCCTGGCTCGACAAATTCGCGCGCAACCTTCACGCCGTCAGCCGTGTGCGGGTCAACCAGCACGCCGGTTTCTTCGTACACGGAACGAATGGTCGCCAGACGGTCTTCGTGCGAGCTCTGGCCCGACACGAAGCCGTAGCGCGATTCGAATTCCGGCAGCAGGTCGGACAGGTCGAACGAGCCATCCTTGGCCAGCGCGGTCCACAACGCCTTCACGCGGGCGGCGTCGCGGCCGACCAGATCGAACACGAAACGCTCGAAGTTCGACGCGCGCGAGATGTCCATGGACGGGCTGGACGTGGCGTAGGTTTGCTCGGCCGGACGCGGACGGTAGATACCCGTGCGGAAGAATTCTTCCAGCACGTTGTTCTCGTTCGTGGCCAGCACCAGGCGGCGCACGGGCAGACCCATGCTGCGCGCAATATGGCCCGACAGGATGTTGCCGAAGTTGCCCGAGGGCACGGCGAACGACACCTGCTGGCCCGGCTTGTCGGTGGCGCGCAGCCAGCCGTGGAAGTAGTACACCACCTGGGCTGCAATGCGCGCCCAGTTGATGGAGTTCACCGCGCCCAGGCGGTACTTCGTCTTGAATTCCAGATCGCCCGCCAAGGCCTTGACGATGTCCTGCGCTTCATCGAACACGCCATGCACGGCGATGTTGTGGATGTTTTCGTCTTGCAGCGAATACATCTGCGCGCGCTGGAAGGCGCTCATGCGGCCGTGCGGCGACAGCATGAACACGGCCACGCCCTGCTTGCCGCGCAAGGCGTATTCCGCGGCTGAGCCCGTGTCGCCCGAGGTTGCGCCCACGATGTTCAGCGTGGTGCCGCGCTTGGCCAGCACGTATTCAAAGACCTGGCCCAGGAACTGCATGGCCATGTCTTTGAAAGCCAGCGTCGGCCCTTCGGACAAGCCCAGCAGCGACAGGCCGCCRTCCAGCGGACGCAGCGGGACGATGTCTTCGCTGTTGAAGATTTCTTGCGTGTAGGCCGCGCGCGTCAGGCGGCGCAGGTCTTCCGCGGGAATGTCGGTGGCGAACAGCGACAACACTTCGAACGCCAAGTCCGCGTAGGACAGGCCGCGCCAGGATTCGAGCGTTTGCTCGGACACCTGCGGCAGCTGCTCCGGCATGGCCAGGCCGCCATCGGGCGCCAGGCCTTCCAGCAGGATGTCCGAGAATTCCAGGGCGTTCATGCCGCCACGGGTAGAGACGTATTTCATGTCAAGTTCTCCACGCGCAGTCGCGTGACCTTGGACCGCACGAACGGCAGGGACTCGATGCGCTCGATGGCTTGGTTGACGTTGCCTTCCACGGCTTCATGCGTCAGGAAGATGATGTCGGCGCCGCCGATGTGCGACGGCTGCTGAATCATCGACCCGATCGAGATGGAGCGGTCAGCCAGAATGCGGGCGATATCGGCCAGCACGCCGGGCTGATCATCCACGCGCAGGCGCAGGTAGTACGACGTGCTGACCAGTTCGATCGGCAGGATCGGGGTGTCAGACATGGCGTCCGGCTGGAACGCCAGATGCGGCACGCGGTTGCCCGGGTCGGCCGTGTGCAGGCGCGTCACGTCAACCAGGTCGGCAACCACGGCCGATGCGGTGGGCTCTTCGCCCGCGCCTTGGCCGTAGTACAGCGTGGGGCCGACGGCGTCGCCCTTGACCAGCACGGCGTTCATCGCGCCTTCCACGTTGGCCAGCAGGCGCTCGGACGGCACCAGCGCCGGGTGTACGCGCAGCTCGATGCCGTCGGGGCGGCGCTTGGTCACGCCCAGCAGCTTGATGCGATAGCCCAGACGTTCGGCGTGTTCGATATCTTCGGCGGCCAAATTCGAGATGCCTTCGATGTAGGCGCGGTCGAACTGCACCGGCACGCCGAAGGCCAGCGAGGCCAGCAAGGTCAGCTTGTGCGCGGCGTCCACGCCTTCCACGTCGAACGTCGGGTCGGCTTCGGCGTAGCCCAGGCGCTGGGCTTCGGCCAGCACGTCGGCAAACGGCAGGCCGCGCGAACGCATTTCGGACAGGATGAAGTTGGTGGTGCCGTTGATGATGCCGGCCACCCACTGGATGCGGTTGGCGGTCAGGCCTTCGCGGATCGCCTTGATGATTGGGATGCCGCCGGCAACCGCGGCTTCGAACGTGACCATGACGCCACGCTCGTAAGCGGCGGCGAAGATCTCGTTGCCGTGCTTGGCCAGCAGGGCCTTGTTGGCGGTGACGACATGCTTGCCGTTGGCGATGGCTTCCATCACCAGCTCCAGCGCCAGCGTGTCGCCGCCAATCAGCTCAACGACGATATCGATTTCGGGGTCGCGAACCAGCGCGTGCACGTCGGTGTCGACCAGGATCGAGTCGCCCACGCGGGCGCGCGCCTTGGCCACATCGCGCACAGCGGCGCGCGTGACTTCAATGCGGCGGCCAGCGCGGCGTGCAATTTCTTCCGCGTTGCGCGACAGCACGGTCCACGTGCCGCCGCCAACCACGCCGAGTCCGAGCAGGCCCACCTTCATGGGATTCATCGCGCTGCCCTCGGGGCCATGCGAGACGGGTGAGCGTAGGGGGGTATTCATTTCAGCAATCCGTCCTTGCGGAACATATCTTTGATGCCGCGCACCGCTTGGCGGGTGCGCTGCTCGTTTTCGATAAGAGCGAAGCGTACGTAGTCGTCGCCGTACTCGCCGAAGCCGATCCCGGGGGACACGGCTACTTTCGCATCCGACAGGACACGCTTGGCAAATTCCAAAGAGCCCATTGCCCGGTAGGGCTCGGGGATTTGCGCCCAGATATACATGGACGCCTTGGGAATTTCCACATTCCAACCTGCTTCGTGCAGACCGCGCACGAGCACGTCGCGGCGGCTTTGGTACTGGGCCACGATCTCGTTCACGCAATCTTGCGGGCCATCCAGCGCAGCGATGGACGCCACCTGGATCGGCGTGAAGGTACCGTAGTCGTGATAACTCTTGATGCGCGCAAGCGCGTTGACCAGCTCGCGGTTGCCGACCATATAGCCGACGCGCCAGCCCGCCATGTTGTAGCTCTTGCTCATCGTGAAGAACTCGACGGCGACATCGCGCGCGCCGGGCACCTGCATGATGGACGGGGCCACATAGCCGTCGAACGTGATGTCGGCGTAGGCCAGGTCATGCACGACAAGGATATCGTGTTCCTTGGCCAGCGCCACCACGCGTTCAAAGAATGACAGGTCCACGCATTGCGCGGTGGGGTTGCTGGGAAAGCCCAGCACCATCATCTTGGGCTTCGGGAAGGATTCGCGCACGGCGCGTTCCAGTTCCTCGAAGAAATCCACGCCCGGCGTCATGCGCACCGAACGGATGTTGGCGCCGGCGATGACAGCGCCGTAGATGTGAATGGGGTAGCTCGGGTTCGGCACCAGCACGGTGTCGCCGCGGTCCAGCGTGGCCAGCATCAAGTGGGCCAGGCCTTCCTTGGAGCCGATGGTGACAATGGCTTCGGAATCCGGGTCGAACTCTACCGCGTAACGGCGCTGATACCAGTCGCAGATCGCCTTGCGCAAACGCGGGATGCCCTTGGACACCGAGTAGCCGTGAGTGGTCGGACGCGAGGTCGCTTCCACCATCTTGTCGACAATGTGCTTGGGCGTTGCGCCATCCGGATTGCCCATGGACATGTCGATGATGTCCTMGCCCCGCCGACGCGCCGCCATCTTGAGCTCGCCGGTAATGTTGAAAACGTACGGAGGCAATCGCTCGATGCGAGAGAACTTCCTCATGGGGAATCCTTAGGGGTAAAACTCAAGGCTACACGCAGGGGTGACACGTAGGGGTGACAGGCAGGGATGACACGCAGGAATGACCCGCAGGGGCTGAACGCCGCGCCCGCACACGTTTGCAGCGCAACAAAACCCTGTAATCTAGCGCAACGACGCCTAGGCGGCAAATGGGGCGGAAAAACCCCCATTTCCCGAGTGGATACTGCGCAACATCAGGTCATCTTGATGCGCTATTATCAAGCCCATAAAGCCGGAGTTTTTATTGAAGCTGCATACCGATCCTGCGACGGCCGCTCTGAACACTGTCACCGCGTACGGTGAGGGTTATATCGAGGTCAACCAGGTACGTTTTTCCTCCTCGGTCGCTTTTGGCCCCGAAGGCGAAGTGTCCGAATGGCCCGTTGAGTCGCCGGCCGACATCACCTCTTCCCTGTTGCATCAGGCGGCCGGCTTAGTCGAGCCCGTCCGCGATCCCATGGCCTTTCTGGACGAACCGGAAGCCAGCCCCAGCCGCCCGGCCAATGCGCCCGAAGTGCTGCTGGTGGGCACGGGCGCCCGGCAACAGTTCCTGCGTCCTGAAGTGCTGCGTCCCCTGTTGACCATGGGCATCGGCGTCGAGATCATGGACACGCACGCCGCCTCTCGCACCTACAACATCCTGATGGCAGAGGGCCGACGCGTGGTCGTGGCCCTCATCCCCCCGAACGGAGAACCCCAGAAATGACGCCCAGTATCGGCAAGCCCGCCCCGATGTTCACCGCTGAAAGCACCATTGGTCCGATCAGCCTGGAACAATGCCAGGGCCGCGCCGTGATCCTGTATTTCTACCCCAAGGACAACACGCCTGGCTGCACCACCGAAAGCCAGGACTTCCGCGACCTGAACGCCGAATTTCTGGCGGCCAGCGCCGTGGTGATTGGAATCTCGCGCGACTCGCTGAAGTCGCATGAGAACTTCAAGGCCAAGTACGAACTTCCTTTCCCGCTCATCTCCGACGCCGACGAAACCGTGTGCAATCTGTTCGGCGTCATCAAGCAGAAGAATATGTACGGCAAGCAGGTGCGCGGTATTGAACGCAGCACCTTTTTGATCGACGCCTATGGCGTGCTGGTGCAGGAGTGGCGCGGGGTGAAGGTCCCGGGTCACGCCAAGGAAGTCCTGCAGGCCGCAAAAAGCATCGGTTAGCTGTACAGGAATACCCGTCAGGCGCTAAGCCGGCCCACCCTGGAGAGTGACGCATATGCCGCTTCCGAAGTTGCCCACCCGTCCCGCAGCCATCCTGACCTTCCCCTCGGGCGAAACCGCCCGGGCGCAGGCCCGCACCACCAAGACCGCCGCTGCGCGGTCCAACACCCAAGCCGTTCTTGCTGACGACGACGAGGACGAGCTTCTCGTCCAGCCCGAACTCGACGGCATGGCGTCTCCGGCCCGCAAGGCGCAGATTCCCGCGCCCGCGCGCCAGGTTCCACCCCCTGCTCCTGCTGCTGCTGCCCCCCGCACGGAAACGCGCCCGGCCAAGCCCGCCCCCGCCAAGCGCGCCAAGCCTCGTGCGCAGAACGAACCGCGCAAGCTGTTTGTTCTGGACACGAACGTGCTGCTGCACGATCCCAGCTCGCTGTTCCGGTTTGAAGAGCACGACATCTTCTTGCCGATGATGACGCTGGAAGAGCTCGACCACCAAAAGAAAGGCATGTCGGAAGTGGCGCGCAACGCGCGTCAGGTCAGCCGTTCGCTGGATGCGCTGGTGCAAGACACCACGCAGCTGGATGAAGGGCTGGAACTTGCCAAGCTGGGCAACAAGGACGCCACCGGCCGTCTGCTGTTCCAGACAACCGCCATCCACAGCACCCTGCCGTCCGATCTGCCCATGGGCAAGGCCGACAACCAGATCCTGGGCGTGGTGCGCGCTTTGCAGGAAAAGTACCCGCAGCGCGAGGTCGTGCTGGTGTCGAAAGACATCAACATGCGCCTGAAGGCGCGCGCGCTGGGTATGGCCGCGGAAGACTACTTCAACGACCACGTCCTGGAAGATTCCGACCTGATGTATTCGGGCGTGATGCAACTGCCCGAAGACTTCTGGAACAAGCACGGCAAGGATGTCGAATCCTGGCAGCAAGGCGGCACCACCTTCTACCGCATCCATGGCCCGCTGTGCTCGCAGTTTGTCGTCAACCAGTTCGTCTACTTTGAAGGCCAGATGCCGCTGTACGCGCAAGTGCGCGAAGTCAGCGGCAAGATGGCGGTGCTGGCGACCCTGCGCGACTACACCCACGGCAAGAACAATGTCTGGGGCATCACGGCGCGCAACCGCGAGCAGAACTTCGCCATGAACCTGCTGATGAACCCGGAGTGCGACTTCGTCTCGCTGCTGGGTCAGGCCGGTACCGGCAAGACGCTGCTGGCGCTGGCGGCGGGCATCACGCAGGTGCTGGAAACCAAGCGCTATACCGAGATCATCATGACCCGCGTCACGGTGCCTGTCGGTGAAGACATCGGTTTCCTGCCCGGCACGGAAGAAGAAAAGATGCTGCCCTGGATGGGCGCGCTGGAAGACAACCTGGATGTGCTCAACATGGGCGAAGGCGAAGGCAACGGGGACTGGGGCCGCGCCGCCACCATGGACCTGATTCGTTCGCGTATCAAGGTCAAGTCATTGAACTTCATGCGCGGCCGCACCTTCCTGAACAAGTACCTGATCATCGACGAAGCGCAGAACCTGACGCCCAAGCAGATGAAGACGCTGGTGACCCGCGCGGGCCCCGGCACCAAGGTGATCTGCCTGGGCAACGTCGCCCAGATCGATACGCCGTATCTGACCGAAGGCAGTTCGGGCCTGACGTTCGTCGTCGACCGCTTCAAGGGCTGGCCGCATTCGGGCCACGTCACCTTGCAGCGCGGCGAACGTTCGCGCCTGGCCGACTATGCGGGGGATGTGCTGTAAAGCACGGTTCTGCTTCGCATAAAAAAAGCCCCTTGATTGCTCAAGGGGCTTTTTCTTGCCTGAACACAACGACGCCGGGGATTACTTGTCGGCCGCGTTGGTGATGGCATTGCCGGCCCGGGACATATCCTTTCCCATGCCCGCAACGGTATTGCAACCGGCGAGCACAAATCCGAATACGACGAAGGCGGTCAGCACGATCTTGCCGCGCATGCTGTCAACTCCTGAACAAAATAGTGAAACGGGACTGTCTGGCGTCAGACGATCTGCACGCGCAGTTCGCCCAGGCCTTCGACACCACCCGTGATGACGTCACCCTGCACCACCGCGCCCACGCCTTCGGGGGTGCCGGTGAAGATGATGTCGCCCGGTTGCAGTTCGAACAGGCCCGACAGATAGGAAATGCTCTCCGGAATGTTCCACAGCATCTGCGAAATGTCGCTGGACTGCTTGCGCTGGCCGTTCACGTCGAGCCAGATCGCGCCCTTGTCGAGCGTGCCCACGACGCTGCGCGGGTGGATCGGGCCCATCGGCGCGGATTGATCGAACGCCTTGCCGATTTCCCAGGGGCGGCCCTGCTTCTTCATTTCGCCTTGCAGGTCGCGGCGGGTCATGTCCAGACCCAGCGCGTAGCCCCACACGCAGTCGTTGGCTTCTTCGACGGGAATGTCGCGGCCGCCCTTGCCCAGCACCACGACCAGTTCCATCTCGTAGTGCAGATTGGAGGTCTTGGGCGGATAGGCCATCTTGCCGGTTTCACCGTCGGCCATGCTCAGCACGGCGTCCGCCGGCTTGCAGAAAAAGAACGGATCTTCACGGCCGGTGAAGCCCATTTCCTTGGCGTGCTCGGCGTAGTTGCGGCCGACGCAGTACACGCGGCGCACCGGGAACAGCGCGGCGCTACCGGCAACAGGAGCCGCCACGGGCGGCTGGGGAGGCAATACGTAGTCCATGAGTGATCAACCTATGACAGATACGTGAAAAATCATCCGCGAGTTTATCCCTTTCCGGGAGGAACGCGCTGCGCTGTTTTGTTCAGGAAAACGTAGGGATATCCCCGTCAAAAACCACCAGGCGTTCGATGAAGTTTGCCATATAGGCCTTCATTTCCTGGTGCGCGGGCGAGACCTGGTAGCGGTCATGCGCCGGGCCGTCGGCAAAGGCCGCCACCACGGCATGGGTCAGCCCGTCGGCGCGGCTGGCCTGGTTGGGCCGGAACGCGTAGCCCGCCACCCCCTCGCATTCGGCAAGGATGCGGTCGCAATAACCTTGGACGCGCGCATGGAATTGGGCGTCGGCAGCCGCCGACAGTTGCAACATCACGACATGCAGAAACATCAGGACTCCTTTTTCACGCGGGTCGCGGCAAGCCAGGCACGCGACACCAACCCCATGATGCCGTCTCGAAACAGCAGCACGCACAAGACGAAGATCACGCCCTGGACAATCAGTACCCAGGAACCCAGCGGCGCCAGATAGTTCTGCAGCGACACAAAGGTGAATGCCCCCACCAGCGGGCCGAACACCGTGCCGATGCCCCCCAGCAGCGCCATCAGCACTACCTCGCCATTGGCGTGCCAGTGCACGTCCGTCAGCGAGGCCACGCCGAACACCAGCACCTTCAGCCCGCCCGCCAGACCCGCCACCGAGGCCGACAGCGTGAACGCCAGCAGCTTGTAGCGCGACGTTGAATACCCCAACGAGCGCGCGCGCTGCTCGTTATCGCGCACAGACCGGATCACTTCGCCAAAGGGAGAATTCAGCACGCGCAGCACGAAGGCGTAGCCCAGCGCAAAGACGGCCAGCGTGAAGTAGTACATCGGCATCACGCCTTCCAGGTCGATCAGGCCAAACAGCTTGCCGCGCGGCACGCTCTGCAAGCCGTCTTCGCCGCCCGTGAACCCAGCCTGCACGGCAATGAAGTAGACCAGCTGCGACAGCGCCAGCGTGATCATCGCGAAGTAGATGCCCTGGCGCCGGATGGCGATGGCGCCGAACAGCAGCCCCAGCAGTCCGCCCGTCAACACACCCGCCAACAGCCCCAGTTCGGGCGTGGCGCCCAGCAGCTTCATCACGATGCCCGTGGCGTAGGCGGCCGCGCCGAAGAACGCTGCATGGCCAAACGACAGCAGGCCCACATACCCCACCAGCAGGTTGAACGCCGCCGCAAAAAGCGCGAAGCACAGCACCTTCATCAGGAACGTCGGGTACACGAACCACGGCGCGGCCAACGCCACGACGGCCAGCACCGCCATGGCGATACGCATCGCGCGCCGGCTCAGTTGCACGGGCTCGCGCGTGGCTTCGGCGGCCAGCACGTTCTGCACTTGCAGGGGCTTGCCGAACAGGCCCGCCGGCTTGCACAGCAGCACCAGCACCATGATGATGAAGATCGCCAGATTCGCGGCCTCGGGATAGAAGACCTTGGTCAGGCCTTCGATGATGCCCAGCCCGAAGCCGCTGACGATGGCCCCCATGATGGAGCCCATGCCGCCGATCACAACCACCGCGAACACCACCACCACCAGGTTCGACCCCATCATCGGGCTGACCTGATAGATGGGCGCCGCGATCACGCCCGCCACCGAGGCCAGCGCCACGCCCAGCGCGTAGGTCAGCGTGATCAGCAGCGGCACGTTGATGCCGAAGGAACGCACGATGGTCGGGTTCTCGGTCGCCGCGCGCAGCATGGCGCCCACGCGCGTTTTCTCGATCAGGACCCACACCGCCAGGCACAGCACCAGCGACACCGCCACCGCCCAGCCGCGATACCAGGGCAGGAACATGAACCCCAGGTTCACGCCACCGCTCAGCGCCTTGGGGATGATGTACGGCAGGCCCGACACGCCATAGGCCTGCCGCAACGCGCCCTCGATCAACAAGGCGATGCCAAACGTCAGCAGCAAGCCGTACAGGTGATCCATGCGATACGTGCGCGAGATCAGCAAACGCTCGACCACCACCGCGAACACCGCCATGATCAGCGGCACCAGCACCAGGGCGGCCCAGTAGTTCACGCCCAGATAGTTCAGCAGCATCCAGGCAAGAAACGCGCCCGCCGTGTACTGCGCGCCATGGGCGAAGTTGATGATGTTCAACAGGCCGAAAATCACCGCCAGCCCGATCGAGAGCAAGGCGTAGAACGAACCGTTGATCAGGCCAAGCAGGAGCTGGCCGAACAGTGCCGTGGACGGCACACCGAAAATTTCGAACACAGGCCTTCTCCTCTCAGACGCCCAGACGGCGCGCGATGCGGGCAGGATCGCGGCGCGCCTCATCCGCCGACAACTGGTCGACCACGCAACCGTGCTCCATGACGTAATGGCGGTCCGCCACCTTGGTCGCGAAGCGGAAGTTCTGCTCGACCAGCACGATGGTGAACCCCCGCTCTTTGAGCGTGCGGATGGCCTGCCCGATCTGCTGCACGATGACCGGCGCCAGGCCTTCGGTGGGTTCGTCCAGCAAGATCAGTTGGGCGCCCGTGCGCAGGATGCGCGCAATCGCCAGCATCTGCTGTTCGCCGCCCGACAGGTTGCCACCCGAGCTGTCGCTGCGTTCGCGCAGGTTCGGAAACAGCGTGTAGATCTCGTCCAGCGACATGCCGCCTGCCGCCAGACGCGGCGGCAGCATCAGGTTTTCGGTCACGCTCAGGCTGCGGAACACCGCCCGTTCTTCGGGGCAATACACCACGCCCAGACGCGGGATACGATGCGGCGCCATGCCCACGGTTTCCTGTCCGTTCAGCCGGATCGAGCCGCGCCGTTTGTCCAGGATGCCCATGATGGCGCGCAGCGTCGTCGTCTTGCCCGCGCCGTTGCGGCCCAGGATGGTGACGAGTTCGCCCCGGTTCACATCAATGTCCACGCCATGCAGCACATGGGATTCGCCATACCAGGCGTTGAGGTCTTTGATTGCCAGCATCTCAGTGCGCCTCCTCGTCCGAGCCCATGTAGGCGGTGATGACGCGCTCATCGCGCGACACCGCGGCGTAGTCGCCTTGCGCCAGCACGGCGCCGCGCGCCAATACGGTGATGGTGTCGGACAGATCGGCCACAACGGACAGGTTGTGCTCCACCATCAGGATGCTGCGATTCACCGACACCCGCCGGATCAGCGCGGCGATACGGGCGACGTCTTCCTGCCCCAGGCCCGCCATGGGTTCATCCAGCAGCATGATTTCGGGTTCCAGCGCCAGCGTCATCGCAATTTCCAGCGCGCGCTTGCGCCCATACGGCAACAGCGCCGCCGTGGTGCTGGCCAGGTTCGCCAGGCCCACCGCGTCCAGCAGTTCCATGGCGCGATCGTTCAGGCGATCCACGCTGCGCCGGCTGCGCCAGAAGCGCAGCCCGTCGCCATGCTGGCGCATCAGCGCCACGCGCATGTTCTGCAGCACGGTCAGGCCCAGGAACACGGCCGAAATCTGGAACGAGCGGACGATGCCCAGCCGCGCGATCTCTTCCGGCGCCAACGCCGTGATGTCGCGTCCGCGGTAGTGAATGACGCCCGCGTCCGGCGTCAGAAATTTGGTCAGCAGATTGAAGCAGGTGGTTTTGCCCGCGCCATTGGGGCCAATCAGCGCATGGATAGAGCCTTCCTGCAGGGCAAGGGTCACGCCGTCGACGGCATTGAAGCCGCCGAACCGCTTGACCAGCCCCTGTGCGGATAAAACCGCTTGGGTGCTTGAGGTCATGGCGGGGTTCCTTACATGCGGGCCAGCAGGCCGCCGTCGATCGCCAGGACATGCCCGTTGACGAACGACGCGCCCGGCGACGCCAGGTAGACCACAGCGGGGGCAATGTCTTCGGGTGTCGCCCAGCGGCCGACCGGCACCGACGTCGACAGGAACGACTGGAACTGCGGATTATCCTGCAAGCCCTGCGTGAAATCCGTGCGCACGAATCCCGGCGCCAGGGCATTGCACGTGACGCCGCTGGCGCCGTATTCCACGGCCAGCGCGCGCGTGAACGCGGCAATCGCGCCCTTGGCGGTCGCGTAAGCGGCGATGTTCGGCATGGTGGCCTGACCCGCCACGGACGACATCAGCACAATGCGGCCGAAGCCCCGCTTGCCCATGCCGGGCAAGACGGCCCGCGCGCAATGGAACGCGCCGTTCACGTGGACGTTTTGCAGCGCCTGCCATTCGGCGGGCGTCATGTCGACCACCGCTTTGCGATTCTGATTGCCGGCGTTGCTGACCAGCACGTCGATGAACAGGCCGGCCTCTTCCAGCTGGCTCACGGCTGCGGCCACGGCGGCGGCATCGGCCACATCAAAAGGCGATGCATGCGCCGTGATGCCGTCACCCGCGAGCCGCGCGCAAGCAGCATCGCAAGCGTCCTGCGACAGGTCGTTGACCACCACCTGCGCCCCCGCGCGGCCCAACGCCTGCGCAATGGCGTAACCCAATCCCCTGGCCGCGCCCGTCACCAGCGCGACGCGTCCCGCCAGACCAAATGTCTGGTCCAGATAGTCGTGTTTCAAGCTTGTCTCCTTGTCTTATATGCACCGGATCTCTAGGCCCGGCCTGTGTCGTCCCTGCTTTCCAGATGCAAAAACAAAGTTGACATCAATCTCAATATACGCGACTATTTTTAAACACTCAATAACAAGATTCTTGCTTTTTCTTCCATAACGAGTTCTGGCTAGGAGACATTCATGGCCCTCGAAACCCCCGGCTGCCCCGCGGCCAACGCGCTGCCGCCGCTGGCCTCACGCTTTCTGAAAGTGGCTGATCTGCCCTGGAAACCCACGCAGGTGGAAGGCATCGACATGAAGGTGCTGATGCAGGACAAGGAATCCGGCCTGCTCACCGCGCTGTTTCGCTGGCAGCCCGGCACGGAACTGCCTTTGCATGAACACGTTGAAGTCGAACAGACCTACGTCCTGGAAGGCTCCATCGTGGACGCCGAAGGCGAGGTCTGCGCGGGCGACTACGTTTGGCGCCCTCGCGGCAATCAACACGTGGCGCGCGCGCCCAACGGCGCGCTGGTGCTCAGCTTTTTCCTGAAACCCAATCTGTTTATCGACGCTTACGCTGGCCAGACGCTGGAGTAAGTCCGCCTGCCCCGGCAGGATTCAGCTTGAATCCGCAAGACCGCATGACCGCCCGGCACAGGGCGGCGCGCAAAAGAACCAAGACCCCCAAGGAGACACCCCCATGAAGACCCGTTTCAAGAACAGCCTTGCCGCCTGCGTGCTGGGCGCCGTATCCCTGCCCGCCATGGCGCAGGTGTCCGATGATGTCGTGAAGATCGGCGTGCTGGGCGATCAGTCCGGCATGATGGCGGACCTGTCCGGCAAGTTCGGCGTGGAAGCCGTGAAGATGGCCGTCGAGGATTTCGGCGGCACCGTGCTGGGCAAGCCCATTGAAGTGATCTCGGCCGACCACCAGAACAAGGTGGATATCGGGGTGTCCATTGCGCGCCGCTGGTACGAGAACGACAAGGTGGACCTGATTCTGGACGTGCCCAATTCGGCTATCGCGCTGGCCGTGCAGGACCTGACCCGCCAGATGAAGCGCGTCGTCATCTTCACCAGCGCGGGTTCGGCCGACCTGACGGGCAAAGCGTGTTCGCCCAACGGCATGCACTGGACGTACGACACCTACGCCTATGCCACCGGCGTGGCCAACGGCGTGATGGAAGACGGCGGCAAGAGCTGGTACTTCATCACGTCCGATTACGCCTTCGGCCACTCGCTGGAACGCGACGCGATGGCGGTGGTGAAAGCCAAGGGCGGACAAGTGGTGGGCAGCGTGCGCCACCCTATCGCCAGCTCGGACTTCTCGTCGTTCCTGTTGCAGGCGCAAGCTTCCAAGGCGCAGGTGATCGGCCTGGCCAACGGCAGCGGCGACACCATCAACAGCATCAAACAGGCATTTGAATTCGGCATCATGGGCAGCAAGCAGCGCGTGGCCGCCCTCTTCATGAGCATCGTCGATGTGCGCAGCGTGGGGCTGGAATACGCGCAGGGGCTGAATCTGGTCGAACCGTTCTATTGGGACCAGGACGACCGCGCGCGGCAATGGTCCGAACGCTACTTCAAGCGCACGGGGCGCATGCCGTCGATGGTGCAGGCCAGCAACTACAGCGCCGCCATGCACTACCTGAACGCGGTCAAGGCTGCCGGCACGGACGCGTCCGAACCCGTGTTGAAGAAAATGCACGACACGCCCATCAATGATTTCATGACCGAAAACGGCCGTATCCGTGAAGATGGCCGCGTCATGCGCGACCTGTATCTGTTCCAGGTCAAGAAGCCATCGGAGTCCAAGCGCGACTGGGACTACTACAACCTGGTGCGCAAGATTCCCGCCGAACAAGCGTTCCGCCCGCTGAAGGACGGCGGCTGCTCGCTGGTGAAGTCGTGATGGACGGCGCGCTTGCACTGCTGGCCGGCAAGCGCGCCGTTGTCACCGGGGGTGCAAACCCCCGGGGCATCGGCGCGGCGGTGGTGGACCTGTTTTTGGCGCACGGCGCCACGGTGGCGGTGCTGGACTACGCCTACCCCGAGGGCGGCGTGGGCGTGCTCGCCGACGGCCGTGTCGACCTGCACTGCGACGTGTCGCGCGGTGTCTCGTGCGAGGCCGCGATCGAGCAGGCCCGCATGGCGCTGGGCGGCATCGATGTGCTGGTCAATAACGCGGGCATCGTTGCCGCCACGCGCATCTGGGACCTGCACGAAGACGAGTTCCGCCGCATGATCGACGTCAACCTGACCGGCACCTACAACGTCACGCACGCGGCGCTGCCCGCCCTGCTGGAAAGCACGCGGCGCCCGGCCATCGTGAACCTGGGTTCCACCGCGGCGCTGCGCGGCGGCGGGCTGCTGGGCGGTTCGCACTACGCGGCATCCAAGGGCGGCGTCATCAGTTTCACCAAGGCCCTGGCGCGCGAATTGGGGCCGCGAGGCATCCGCGCCAACTGCGTCGCCCCCGGCATTATCGAAACGGACATGACGCTGGGGAAATTCGGCGAAAATTGGGAACAAGAACTCAAACATGGCATTCCACTGCAACGTTTCGGCTCGCCCGCCGAAGTTGCCCAGGCCATCGTTTTCCTGGCCTCGGACCTGTCCTCTTATTCAACCGGCATCGTGGTCGACGTCAACGGCGGCTTCCACATTCACTAGGCACACCCAGAAGCAATGAGCACTCCCGATCGCATGCTGTCCATACTCGACCTCTTTCGCGACGACACCACCGCCGCGTTCCAGGAGGACGTCATGGCGCATCTGGAGTGCTCGCGCGCCACGGCCTACCGCTATCTGAAGTCGCTGACCGAAAGCGGCCTGCTGGCGCCAACCGCCGGCGGCGCCTATGTGCTGGGTTCCCGCATCATCGAACTGGACCGCCACCTGCGCCAGCACGATCCGCTGATGCGCGCCGCGCGCGACGTCATGCGCGCAACCGGCGACGAACTCCATGCCAACCTGATGCTGTGCAGCTATTACGGCGACAAGGTCATGTGCGTGGACCGCTACTGGACCGACCACTCCATCGAATCCAGCTATGCGCGCGGCCGTCCGTTCCCGATGTTTCGCGGCGCCACGGCCAAACCCATCCTGGCCAACCTGCCGCCTTACCAGTTGCGCAACCTGATGCTATGGCACGCGGCCGAAATCCGCGAAGCCGGGCTGGGCGATGACTGGGATGCGTTCCGCGCCAACCTGAAACGGCTGCGCACGGCGGGGGTGTGCGTCTCGCATGGCGAGGTCGACCGCGGCTTGATGGGCATCGGCGCGGCGATTTTCAGCCCCGAACAAAAGGTGGTCGGCAGCTTGGTGTTCATTGCGGCCGAAGCGCACACATCACCGGAACGGCTGGACGTGCTGCAAGCCCGCATCCAGGTCGCCGCCGCCGAGGTCTCGCAAAACTTGCAGGCGCCACAAAGCAACGGCGCGGCGGCGATCGGCATCATGCCGTCGCGGCCGCGCCGCATCAAGGCGCCGGCCGGTTCGACACCGGCGCGGCCCAAAGCATGATCAGGCCTTGTTGTAGCGTTCGACGCTGTTCACGATTTCTTCGTGAGCGGCATCAACGCCCTTCCAGCCCTTGACCTTGACCCACTTGCCCTTTTCCAGGTCCTTGTAGTGCTCGAAGAAGTGCTGGATACGCGCGACGTCTTCGGTCGGCAGATCTTCGTAGGACTTGATGTTGCGGTACGGGGGGTACAGCTTTTCGATCGGCACGGCCAACAGTTTGGCGTCGCCGCCCGACTCGTCGTCCATTTCCAGCACGCCGATGGCGCGGCAGCGCACGACGGCGCCGATCTGGATCGGGAACGGGGTCAGGACCAGCACGTCGGCAGGGTCACCGTCGTCCGACAGGGTTTGCGGGATGTAGCCGTAGTTGCACGGGTAGTGCATGGCGGTCAGCATGAAGCGGTCAACGAAAATCGCGCCCGTGTCCTTGTCGACCTCGTACTTCACCGGGTCGGCGTTCATGGGGATTTCGATGATGACGTTGAAGTCTTCCGGCAGCTTCTTGCCAGGGGAGACGCGATCAAGACTCATGATTCAACCTTGTTGTTTGTCTGAAGAAATGTTCAAAGCGAGCCGTCGTCCTTGAACGGCGGCTTGGTCGCCGGCACCGGCGCCGCGGCAGGCGCGGGCTTCGGGCTGGCGGCAGGCGCCGGCGAGTACGTGGGCACGGGCTCATCGAAAGCCGCCGCCGGGATCGGGGCGCTGTCGAAGTACTCGTCGATATCGGACGTGCCGCCGGCAAGCGGCGCGTCTTCCGGCGCCAACGCGCGAGCATGCTGATCCTTGCTGACGCGCGCATCGGGGTCCAGCACATAGTCGGAAGCCGATGCCGCCACCGAAGGCGGCAGCGCCGGATAATCGCCGCCAACGTCGGCGTCGCCGTCCGTGTCCGACAGACCCACCGCATAGCCGCCTTCGGCGTCCACGCGATAGGGATCGGAACCGGTGTCGGCCGCGGGCAAGGCCGCATCCACCGCCAGCACCGGCAAGGCCATGCTGGCCGCCGTGGCCAGACGCCAGTGGCGCACCGCGTCGGCGGGACGATCCAGGCGGTCATACAGGCTGCCCAACAACGCATGCGTTTGGGCATCGCTGCGGCGGCTGAGACTGCGCAGCAGATAGCGCTCGGCCTGCCCCCACAGTTGGCCGTTCAGGCACAGCATGCCCAGCGCGGTCAGAAGATCGGGATCGGTCGGGCGCTGTTGCAGCCACGTCTCGGCCTTGGCCAGACGGCGCGACACCTGTTCGGCTTCGCAGCGGGCATAGGCCGCCACCAGCGTCGGGTTGAACTTCACGGCAATGGCGGCTTCCAGCACGCGGGCCGCCTCATTGGCTTCGCCGGCCGCATCAAAGGCCGCAGCGCCCGCCAGCGCCACATCGGGCAGCAGGCGCTCTTCGGCCTTCAGGTCTTTCCAGATGGCGCGCCAGGCATCGCTGTTGGCCGAGCTGGCCGCCGCACGCAAGCGTGCCGCGCCCGAGGCGTCGATCAGCAGATCGGCTTCGCTGCGGGCCAGCGCATTGCGGCGGACCAGCCCGCGCGCCAGCGTGAAGACTTGCTCGTGGTGATGCAGCGCGGTGTGGGCGCGCAGCAGCAGGCGCATCGTGTGCAGGTGGCGGGCGCCGCCGTCAGCCAGCGGCGCCAGCACGGCCAGTGCGCGTTCGGCACGGCCTTGGTCCAGCAGCATGTCGGCCGAAACCGTGGCCGTGGCTTCCACCAGACCCGGGTCGGTGCCGGCGTGTTCCTGTGCGGTGGCCAGCAGGCGGTCGCGGCGGTCGAACTCGCCCAAACCATGGGCAGCGCGCGCAGCCGACAGCGCGGCCAGCACACGGCGGGTCTGCACTTTGGTCTGCTCAAGCAGCTTGGTCAGATCTTTTTCGGCGTGGGTGTAGCGGCCTTCCAGCAAGCCGATCCAACCGCGTTCGAGCAATTCGTGGTCGCGCGCTTGCGCACGCTTGCCACGCCAGACGCGGACGCGATCAGGAATGGCCAACAGCCACGCCAGCACGCGCAAGCCCACGTACAGCACGATGAAAGCCGCAACGATCAGCAGTACGGCGAGCGTGAGCGACATTCCGATGCGCCACGGCCAGACCAGCAACAGCACGTTGCCGGAATGCGAGCGCAGCACCACCGCCAGGGCGACGGCGATGACGGCGAGCAGCAGGGTCCAGAACCAGGTACGCATAAGGCTCAGTCCTGCCCGCTAGTCTTGAAACCCGCAGCCCGCAAAGCGGCGACAGCGTTCAGGCTGTCGGACACGTCCGGCATGCGCACGGCGATGTCGGTCTGCGCCAGTTCGCGCGCCAGCGTCTGGGCGGCGACGGTATCGGGGGAACGGTTATCGAAATACTTGGCGAGCGTGACGCCGACGTTGTCGAGCTCGCTCTTCCACACGGCGGGCTGACGCATCAGCATGGCCAGTTGAACGGTCAGCAGGCGTTGGCGCAGCGTGGCGCGCACCTGATCGGCCTGTTCGGGCGACAGCAGCAACGCGGCGGGTTCGTCCACACGCTGGATCGTGATCAAGCCACCCAGTTCCTGCGCCAGCGCCGAACCGGCGCGGCCAGGCCACGAGACCACCTCGGCGCGCCAGCGCTGCCACCAGGGCGCGTCGGCGGGCAAGCCGGCCTGCGGGTCCACGGCGGGCGCGGGGGCCACGGCGGGGCGCGGCTCACCGGCGGCGACCACACCCGGCGCGGCGGCGTCAGGCACCAGCAAGGGCGCCTTGCCCACCATTGCCACCAGGCGTTCGATACGGGCGGATTGCGCGGGGATGTCGACGGTGGAAACGGCGCGCAGACGATCCAGGTCGCCGTTGATGGCTTGCTGCAAGCTGGAGAAGCGCGGGCGGTCGGCGCGCGCCAAACGGGATTGCGCGGTTTCCAGCGCGACGATGGCGTTGGAAACGTTGCCGGCCAGACGCAGTTGCTGGTTGGCGATGGTCAGCAGGCGTTCGACGTCGTTGGCCAGCAGTTCGTCGCTGGCGCTGTCGTTGAAGTTCTGCCACGCCTGTTGCAGCGCGTTGTATTGGCTTTGGGTTTCGCGCACGGTGTCTTCAAGCTCGCCCACGCGGCCGGCCTGCGCTTGCGCCAGGGCCAGCGCTTCACGCGTGTCCTTGCGAGCCTGCGCCACATCGGCGGACAGCGTGTCGATACGCGACGCGACCTCGCGTCCGGCGGACACGAATTGCGTGCGCTGCTTCCACAGGGCATAACCTAAGCCCACGGCTAGCAGGATGACGATTATCAGGGCGGTGACCAATGGGCCATTGCCGCGCTTGGCCGGACGGGCCTTGACGGGATCGGCCGGGGCCGATGCGGGCGCGCTTGCGCCCGGGGCGGCCGTGTTAACGACCGGATCGGTAGCGGGAGTCTTGTCTGTCATGACGCGATTGTATTCGGTGTCAGTCCGATGCAACGAATCAAGCAGCAACAAAAGCCTGGAATATCGACTCGTCGTTGGGCAAGCAGATTTTTACCATTTCTGTCGCGCCACTGTCATGACAGCCTGGCGGCACGCGGCGCGCGAGCGAGGGATGCGTCAGCACGAAGCGGCAGCGCGCCCACCAGGAAGACAGGCCGGCGGCGTCCACACAGGCCCGCACGGCATCGGCGCCTTCGCCGCTGGTGATGAGCCAGGTGGCCGGCACGCCCGCATCTGCCCATTGCCGCAAGGCGGCAAGCGCGGCATCGTCCCAGAGGGCCGGCCGCCGCAAATACGCCGCGTGGCGCGTGACGGCCGCGCCCTGCGCTTCGAGCGTGTCGCCCAGCCAATCCCTGCCCTGCGTGCCTCGCACCAGCAGCACGCGGGCGGGCAATTGCGGCAGGCCGCAAAGCACGTTCCACAAGGCTTCGGAATCGTGGCTGGGCGCATCATCACCAGGATGCAGGACTGTTGTATTCGCGCCAAAAGCGGGCGCCTCGCGCAGCGCCTGTGCGCTGGCGGGGCCGACGGTTGCGGCGATCACGCCCGCCGGCCAAGCGGCTTGGCCATCGGCGTGCGCGAGCTGATCCAGATACTGTTTGGCCGCATTGCCACTGACGAACACCACCATGTCGAAGTCGGCCGGCCGAGGCAAGTCCGCTGCGGCCACTTGCAGCGGATGGATTTCCAGCGCCGGCAGGATGCAGGCGGACCAGCCGGCGTCGGTCAGACGGCCGGCCAGCGCCTCGTTGCGGCCCGCGGGCCGCGTCAGGATGGCGACTCGCGGCGCGGTGGACATCAGTCCGGCCGCGGGTCGGCTTGCAGCAGTTCCTGGAGGATGGCGGCAGCGCCACCGTCCAACAATTCCTGCGCGGCCGCCACACCCAGCGCGTCGGCATCGGCCGCGGGGCCGGTGCGCGTCGTGCGGACGATACGGACTCCGTCGGTTGACGCCACCAGGGCGCGCAACGACAAGGTGTCGCCCGAGAGTTCGGCAAAGGCCGCCAGCGGCACCTGACAGGAACCGCCCAGCGTGCGGGACACGGCGCGTTCAGCTTGCACGCAAGCCGTCGTGGCGCTGCTGATCAACGGCGCGAGCCAGGCCCGCATGTCGTCGCGGTCGTCGCGGATCTCGATGCCCAAAGCGCCCTGCCCGGCTGCCGGCAAACTATCGGCGGGGTCCAGCAGGCTGCGGATACGCGCGCCCAGGCCCAGCCGATCCAGACCGGCCGCGGCAAGCACAATGGCGTCATATTCACCTTTGTCCAGCTTGCCCAGGCGGGTGTCCAGGTTGCCGCGCAGCGGCTTGACCACCAGTTCCGGGTAGCGCGCGCGAATCTGGGATTCACGGCGCAGGCTGGACGTGCCCACGACGGCGCCCGCCGGCAGTTCTGCCAGCGTTGCATAGCGGTTGGACACGAAGGCATCGCGCGGGTCCGCGCGATCAAGAACGGCGCAAAGCTCGAACGGGGCTTGCAGATCCACCGGCACGTCTTTCAACGAATGCACGGCAAGATCGGCACGCCCGTCGAGCAGCGCGTTTTCGAGTTCCTTGACGAACAGTCCTTTGCCGCCAACCTTGGACAAGGTGCGGTCGAGGATCTGGTCGCCTCGGGTCGTCAGGGTAAGGAGCTCAACCGCGCACGCTGGGTACAGCGTGCGCAGCCGGTCGCGCACATGCTCAGCTTGCCAAAGGGCAAGCCGGCTGGCGCGGGTCGCAATGACCAGGCGTTGCGGTAGAGGCACGAGCGGTCATCAAACGAAATTAGAGACGATGACCGTCGCGACTATCCCGAGGATGGCCAGGACGAAAAGGCCCTGAAGGAGGCTCAGGCCCGATTCGGATTGCTGGGGATCGACGGATCTACGCAGACTCATGTGCTGATTCCTTGGAAGCGGTTTTGCGGCTTGCCAGCCACCGTCCAAGGACAACAACGAGCAAGGCGCCAATAATTTCTGCACCGATTTTAACCGTAGTGGGCTGAACACCGAATTGACGTTCGACAACCACATCGGTAATCAGCATGCCACCGGCGATCCAGCCCAACAGCGCAGCGCCCAGCGTAATCACCAGCGGGTACTTGTCGATCAGCTTCAGAACCAGCGTGCTGCCCCAGATGATGATCGGCACACTGACGATCAGGCCAAAGGCGACCAGACCGATCTGATGGTCGGCGTGGGCGTTCTGGGCCGCGCCGGCGATAGCGATCACGTTGTCCAGGCTCATCACGAAGTCAGCAATGATGATGGTTTTGATGGCCGCGGCGATGGAGGTTCCCCCCTTCACGTTGCCATGCGCATCGTCTTCGGGGATCAGGAGCTTGACGCCGATCCAGACCAGCAGCAGGCCGCCAACGACCTTCAGGAACGGAATCGACAGGAGCGTCAGCGCGAAAGCAATCAGCACGACACGCAGAATGATGGCGCCTGCGGTGCCCCACAGGATGCCCTGCATGCGCTGCTTGGGCGCCAGGTTGCGACAAGCCAGCGCGATGACCACAGCGTTGTCGCCGCCGAGCAGGATATCGATGAGGATGATCTGGAATACCGCTGCCCAACTCAGCGTCTGGAAAAACTCAAGCACTTTTAACCCCCGAAGGCATTTATGAAAAGAAAGGCCGGTCCCGAGCCGGCCATCCTGCCGCGCCATGCGCGGCAGGATCATTCGAACAACTAATTATTGTAATTCAGCTTTCATTCAGCTTTCTGGCGCATCAGCAAAACTTTACCAATTGCCAGCACCAGCAGTGCGCCGAGCACGCCCGTCATGAGCTCGAACGTGTGGTGAGTCACACCCAATGCCGCGTCAATACGCGCCACCGGTTCCTGCAAGGCGGGATCTCCCACCAGCAATTCACCTGCAATAAAGCCCAACAACGCAGCTCCGACCCAGACAATGACCGGGAAGCGCTCGATGACCTTCAGAAGCAGCGTGCTGCCGAAGATGACCAAGGGGATGCTGATGGCCAGGCCCAAAACCAGCAAGGTCGTGTCGCCCATCGCCGCAGCGGCAACCGCCACCACGTTGTCCAGGCTCATGACCAGGTCGGCAATCATGATAGTGCGAATTGCGGTCAGCAGATTACCTTGCGTCTTGCCCGCGCCGTCGTCTTCGCCTTCCGGCAACAGCAGCGTCACGCCGATGTAGACCAGGAGCAGCGCGCCGATCAGCTTCAAATACGGCAGCAGCAACAGCTTGGCCGCCACCAAGGTCAGCACGATACGCATGATGATCGCGGCGGCGGAGCCGATCGTGATCGCTTTCTTCTGTTGCGCCGGCGGCAACGAACGCGCTGCCAGCGCAATAACCACGGCGTTGTCGCCTGATAGCAGAATGTTGACCCAAATGATCTGGAGCAACGCTATCCAGAATGCCGCTGAACTAAGTTCCATGCCTCTCTTTCCCAGGTGATGATCCCCCTAGGACAAACCAAATGAATGGATGATGAAAACGAAAATCGTACTGACCGTCTTGGTGCGAGCCCGACGGCATTCTTGCTGGGTACGTGCGAAATTTCTTTCATTATAGTTTCGTTCAGCTTTCCGTATGTTTTGACGACCGCGTTATGGACACGGGATTTCCCTAGGAAAGCCGTAGAAATTTCTGCCTGCCGTGTCACAAGCACGCAAAAAAAAAGCCCGCCGAAGCGGGCTTTTTTGCGCAATGCTGAAAGACTTACAGCACCGACTTGAGCAGCTTGCCCATTTCGGAGGGGTTGCGCGTGGTGCGGATGCCGCAAGCTTCCATGACTTCCAGCTTGGCGTCGGCCGTGTCGGCGCCACCGGAGATCAGGGCGCCAGCGTGGCCCATGCGCTTTCCAGGAGGAGCGGTGACACCAGCGATGAAGCCGACGACCGGCTTCTTCATGTTGTCCTTCGCCCACTCAGCGGCGTTGACTTCGTCCGGACCGCCGATTTCGCCGATCATGATGACGGCGTCGGTGTCGGGATCGTCATTGAACATCTTCAGGACGTCGACGTGCTTCAGGCCGTTGATGGGGTCACCACCGATGCCGACGGCGCTGGATTGACCCAGGCCCAGCTCGGTGACTTGCGCCACGGCTTCGTACGTCAAGGTGCCCGAACGGCTGACGATGCCGATGCGGCCCTTGCGGTGGATGTGACCGGGCATGATGCCGATCTTGATTTCGTCCGGCGTGATCAGACCCGGGCAGTTCGGGCCCAGCAGCAGCGTCTTGCTGCCCTTGGCCTTCATGCGGTTCTTCACTTCCAGCATGTCGCGGACGGGGATGCCTTCGGTGATGCAGATCACCAGATCCAGTTCGGCTTCAACAGCTTCCCAGATCGCAGCAGCGGCGCCAGCCGGCGGCACGTAAATGACGGACACGGTCGCGCCGGTGTCAGCCTTGGCGTCTTTCACCGTAGCGAAAATCGGCACGCCTTCGAAGTCTTCACCCGCCTTCTTGGGGTTCACGCCGGCCACGAAGGCGGCTTTGCCATTGGCATACTCACGGCACATACGGGTGTGGAACTGGCCCGTCTTGCCCGTGATGCCCTGGGTGATGACTTTGGTGTCCTTGTTGATCAGAATCGACATTTGTGAATCCTTGGCAATTTCTTTTACCGCCGAGCCGTCCCAAGGTGGAAAGCGCCCCCTTGGGGGGCAGCAAGCCACAACGGGGCGCGGCGAGGGGGCATATTTACTTGACGGCGGCTACGACGCGGGTGGCCGCTTCGGCCATCGTGTCAGCGCTGATGATCGGCAGACCGGAGTCGGCCAGCATCTTCTTGCCGAGTTCTTCGTTGGTGCCCTTCATGCGCACGACCAGCGGCACGTTCAGGTTGACGGCCTTGCAAGCAGCGATCACGCCTTCGGCGATGACGTCGCAGCGCATGATGCCGCCGAAGATGTTGACCAGAATGGCCTTCACGCTCTTGTTCGCGAGCATGATCTTGAACGCTTCGGTGACCTTCTCGGCCGTAGCGCCGCCGCCGACGTCCAGGAAGTTGGCCGGCTCGCCGCCGAACAGCTTGATGGTGTCCATCGTGGCCATGGCCAGACCGGCGCCGTTCACCAGGCAGCCGATGTTGCCGTCGAGCTGGATGTAGGCCAGGTCGAACTTGCTGGCTTCGATTTCAGCGGGATCTTCTTCGTCCAGGTCGCGGTAGGCGACGATTTCCGGGTGACGGAACAGGGCGTTGGGGTCAAAGTTGAACTTGGCGTCCAGGGCGATGATGTTGCCCTTGCCGTCGCGGTTCAGCGGATTGATTTCAACCAGCGACGCGTCGGTTTCCATGTAGCACTGATACAGCTTCTGGAAAACGTCCACGGATTGGGCGGTGGAGTCGGCGGGCAGGCCGATCGCGTTGGCGATCTTGGTGGCTTGCTCAGCGGACAGGCCGGTCAGCGGGTCGATGTATTCGGTGATGATCTTTTCGGGAGTGGAGTGAGCCACTTCCTCGATGTCCATGCCGCCTTCGCTGGAAGCGATGAAGGCAACCTTTTGCGTGGCGCGGTCAGTGACCAGCGACACGTAGTATTCCTTCTGGATGTCGGCGCCGTCTTCGATGTACAGGCGGCGAACCTTCTGGCCTTCCGGGCCAGTCTGGTGCGTGATCAGCTGCATGCCCAGGATTTCCGAGGCCAGCTTGCGGACGTCGTCCAGCGAGCGCGCCAGCTTGACGCCACCGCCCTTGCCGCGGCCACCCGCGTGGATTTGTGCCTTGACGACCCACACCGGTCCACCCAGCTTTTCAGCGGCAGCCACGGCCTCGTCGACGGAAAGAGCGGGAATCCCGCGCGGCACCGGGATGCCAAATTGCTTCAGCAGTTCCTTGCCTTGATACTCGTGGATTTTCATGTGTTACCTGTCAGGACGTATGAGAAAGAGAAGGTGAATCGGAGGACGAATCGGCCGATGCCTCAGCGCTACCCCCGGTGTACCACTTGGGATAGTGCTCAGCCACCACCGGGCCGTCGGTGCTTAGCGCATGACAGCCATCCAATTGGAATGGACGCCGGTTCGGGTTGGTTTCCTGCCGCCGGCGGTTAGCCATGGTCTGGACCGCCGCGGTGGGAAGCACCTGCGACAGCTCGGTCATGTGCGTACAGCCCTCTACATGCCCGAACCGCTCCTTGACCTGGCGGCGGAATCCCTTAAGCAGATTCATGCCGATCAAATCAGTGTAAGCCGGCTCGATGGCCATGCAATGACGACCGTAAGGGGCCGCATCATAGACAGCCTGCGCCGCCAGGATCGAGTAGTTCTCGTCGATGGTGATGCGCAGATGCATATGGTGAATGGGCTGCCCGGCCTTGAACATCTCGCCGTCGCTCTTGGGGAAATCGTACGCCTTGACGTCGATCAGCTCGGCTTCCAGATCCCAGTTGCCGTCTTCGCGCGCATACGACTGCACGCGTATGGAACGCGTGTGCAGAGGTTGGCGAGGGTAATCCGGCGGTGGCAAGGGCATGCTGGGGGCCTGCGGGGCGAAGATGGCCTGCGCATGGTGCGCGGCAACAAAACCTTCAAAGTATAGCGCAGGCGGCCCGCGATCAACCGTCTTGATGGAGCCGCCTGCAAGGGGACGCAACGTCGGCGCAGGCGATCATGCCGTCCACGGTGTGGCCGGACTGCCCATCCAGGCCTGCCCTGCCGGGATGCTTTCCCCCTTGAGCACCAGCGTCAGCGGCCCCAGCCGCGCCCCGTCCTCGACGTGGGTGTCATACAGGATGGTGCTGCGCGGCCCAACATTGACGCCATTGCCGATCCGAACCTGGCCGATCTTCATGACGCGGTCCTCGAACAGATGGGTCTGCGGGCCAGAGCCTGCGTGCAGCACCGCGTCGTCGCCGATCGACACGCAGTCGTATTCGGTGATGTCGGTGGTGTCCATGAAGACGCGCTTGCCGATCCGCGCGCCCATGCAGCGCAGGGCCAGCGGCAGCCAGGGCGTCGCCCGCAGGAAGTTGAAGAAGTTCGGCACGGCGATCGACTCGTACAAGCTGGTGACGGCTTCGCTTTTCCAGACAAACGGCGTCCACATCGGTTCGGCGCGCGGCTGGTAGCGGCCCACCAGGGCCCACTTCAAGAGCACCAGGAACAGGAAAGTGCCAATGCCGTAGAGCACGCCCGCCAGCATCAGTTCATCGAACGCGCCCAGAAAGCCTTGGGCCACGGCGATCGGGATCACTTTCATCACCGTCAGATAGCCCACTGCAATCACGACCGCCAGCGGCAAGATCATGCGCATGCCTTCCACCGCGCCCCGGGCGATCTTGCGGGCGAAGCTGGGCCGGAACGTCAGATGCGCCGGGAAGCCCGCCGTCTGCTCGCGCGCGGGCAAGGCCAGCGGCGGATTGCCCAGCCACGTCTGCCCGCTGGCCATGCGGGCGTTTGAGGGCGCACGGCTCTGCACGCCGATCAGCACATCGTCGGGCAGCACCGAGCCATCGGGCACATACGCGCCGTTGCCAACGAAGCTACGGTTGCCGATGATGGTGGGCCGCATCGTCATCCAGCCCCGGTCGATTTCTTCGTCGCCCAGCATGACGCCGTCGGCAATGAAGCTGTCGCGGCCAAGCGTCAGCATGTCGGGCACGATGCCCATCGCCGTGGAAATTTCAGTGCCGCGGCCCACCTTCGCGCCCAGCAGCCGATACCAAGTGCCAGCGTAGATGGACGCATACAGGCCGTGCAGCACGCTCAGGCTGGATTCCTGGATCTGGTTGGTYAGCCAGCGGCGCAGGTAGATCTGCCCGTACACCGGCCAGCGCCCGCTCGACAGCCGGGGCAGCAGCGCCCAGCGCAGCATGGCCGAGACCAGCACCGTCAAGAACAACAGCAACGCGCTGGCGGGCAACGCCAACAGCAGATAGCAAAGAAAGGCGTAAGGCCAGGGCGTGCGGGCGCTCATCAGGTCGAGCCAGCGCGCATCGATCCAATCAATCAGCACAAAGCTCGGGAACACCGGCATGAAGAACAAGGCGGCGATCAGCGTCCCGCCCGTGGCGTAGGCCAGCACATCCAGCCGGCGCCAGCGGCTCGCACGCTCGGGCCGCGGCGGCAGATCAGCCGCCCGCGCGACAGGGTCATGCTTGGCCGGCGCGCCGGTCCAGACCTGCCCGGCCGGCACGCGCGCGCCCGATGCCAATGACGACAAGCCTTCCAGCCGCGCGCCCTCGCCCATCGACACATCGCCTTGCAGCACCGCATACGAACCCACATAGGCGTTGTCGGCCAGCGTGATCGGCGCCACGTCCCACACGCCGCCCTTCACCGAGAAATTCTCCAGGTTGACGGCGGCGCCAACGCTGACGCCATCGCCTATCGTCAAGAGGTCGGGCGCGCGAACGGAAACCCGGCTGATGGCGGCATTGCGGCCGATGCGTGCGCCCAGTGCGCGCAAATACCAGACTTGCAATGGCGAACCCGCCAGCAGATGCGCCGGCGGAATATCCAGCACACGGTCTACCAGCCACCACCGGTAAAACAGCCAGCCATACAGCGGATAACGGCCCGGTTTGAGCCGGCCCAGAATGCCCCACTTGCACGCGACAGCGACGCCGAAGCTCAACAGGTTGCAAGCCAGATAGGCGGCGATCGACATCGCCACCGCGCGCCAGACCGAATCGCCCTCGTCGCCCGTCCAGTAGTGATACGTGAAAAACGGCGTCAGCCAGATCAGCATGCGCACGCCGATCAACAGCGGCAACGCGGCCAACTGCGCCAAGCCGCAAGTCCAGCGCCGCCATTCAGGCGCGCGTTCGATGGCGGCATCGGGTGGGCAGGCGCCCCCGCCTTGCGCGTCACCGTGTTGACCGCCTTGCCGGCTGGCTGACTCGTTGACGCGGTCCGGCGTGCTGGCCACAGCCAGCGCATCCAGGCGCGCCGCCAACGCTCCCACACCGGGATGCTGATAAAGCTCGTGCATCGTCAGTGCGGAAAAATGCGGATGCTTGCGCAGCGACGACACCAGCCGCGCGGCCAACAGGGAATGGCCGCCCAGGTCGCGAAAGAAATCGCTGGCCAGCCGCAGCGGCTGTCCGGGGAACAGCGGGCGCAGCGCGTCGAACAATGCCCGCTCGCCCGGCGTGACGGGTTCGTCGTCTTCGCCACTGGGCGCGGACACCGTCTCTAATGGTTGCGCCTTCAGCGTCTTGCGGTCGATCTTGCCCGAGGTCAACCGCGGCACGTCGCTCACGCGTTCAAAGCGGGCGGGAATCATGTAGGCCGGCAGCTCCTGCGCCAGCGCTGCACGCAATGTGTGGAGATCCAGCCGGGCCTCGCCTTCCGGTTTCAGAAAGGCCACCAGTTGCTCGATGCCAGCAAGGTCGCGCAAGACGACTGCCGCCGCGCCCACGCCGGGCTGCCGGTACAGCGCGGCTTCGATCTCGCCCAACTCAACGCGAAAGCCACGCACCTTGACCTGATCGTCGCTGCGGCCCAGGCACTGGATCTGCCCCTGCTCGTCGATGCGGGCAAGGTCGCCACTGCGGTACATGCGCGTGTCGTGCTCGCCGCTGGGCCGGGGGTTGGCCAGAAACTTGTCGGCAGTGAGTTCGGGACGGCCCAGGTAGCCGCCCGCGACGCCAGGGCCGGTAATACAGAGCTCGCCCACCTGCCCTTGCGGCAGCACCGCGCCATCGTCGCCACGGATCAACATGCCGTAATTGGGCAACGGCGTGCCGATCGTGACGGGCTGGCCCGGCAGCAATTCGGCCAAGCTGGCCGACACCGTCGTTTCCGTCGGCCCGTAAGTGTTGAACAAGCGCCGGCCAGGCGTGGCCCAGCGCGGCACCAGAAAGTCCGGGCACACTTCGCCGCCCAGATTCACAATGCGCAGGCAGGGCACGTCGTGCGCGAACAGCGCCAGCAGCGTCGGCACCGCGTGCAGCACCGTGACGCCTTCGCGCACCAGCGCGTCGGGCAGGCCCTCGGGGTCCGTCGTCAACATCTTGGGCGCCACCCACAAACTCGCGCCCACCAGGTAGCTGATCCATATCTCTTCGAACGACATGTCGAAGGCCACCGAGAACCCCTGGTAGACCTTGTCGCCATGGCGCACGCCCAGCACTTCATTTTCGCTACGAAGAAAATGGCAGATGCTGGCCTGGCTGATGGGCACGCCCTTGGGCTTGCCCGTGGAGCCGGACGTGTAGATGACGTAAGCGGGATGCTCGGGCAACAGCCCTTCCCGCTTGCGCAATGGGCCGTCCGCAGGCGCCGACAGCGCCCACGTCGTCCACGTGATCATTCCGTCTAACCGGACTTCCGCGCCCGCAATCAACCCATTCGCGCCCGCGTCTTGCAAACAGACAAGCATGCGGTCAGGCGGCGTGTCAGATTCAAACGGCAGCCAGGCGGCCCCGGCCTTGGCGATGGCCGCTTGCATCACCAACAGGTCGGCGCCGCGCGGCAAACACAGGCCCACGATATCGCCAGGCCGCACGCCGGCTTCGATCAGATGGTGCGCGGCCACGTCGGCGCGTGCGCCAAGCGTGTCGTAGGTGAGGGATTGATCCAGCCAGTGAATGGCGATGGCGGCGGGATGCCGCAGGATCGTGGCTTCCAGAATATCGGGCAGCGTTTCCGCGCGAAGCAGATCTGGCCGATAAGGGCCTTGGAGAATCATAGGAACGGCAACAATCCGGCTGTGAGGATTTTTGCTTATGGACCGGCGCCGCAAGAATTCGTTCAAGACTTCAATAAAAAAAGCCCTCGTGATGGGCATCGCTTGCACACCACGAGGGCTTTTGATGAAGCCCTTTTATGCAGACTGGCGCAACGCGCGAGCCGCTTGCACCATGCCGATCAACGCGGCTTCGGTTTCCGGCCAGGCGCGCGTTTTCAGACCGCAGTCAGGATTCACCCACAGCCGTTCCTTGGGCAGGCGGGCAGCCGCCTTTTGCATCAAGCCCACCATCCAATCCACGTCCGGCACGTTGGGCGAGTGAATGTCGTACACGCCCGGGCCAATGTCGTTCGGGTAATCGAAGTCTTCAAACGCCTTGAGCAGCTCCATGTTGGAACGTGACGTTTCAATCGTGATCACGTCGGCATCCATCGCCGCAATCGATTCGATGATGTCGTTGAATTCCGAATAGCACATGTGGGTGTGAATCTGCGTTTCGTCGCGCACGCCAGCGGTCGACAAGCGGAAGCAGTCCACCGCCCAATCCAGATACGCCTTCCAATCGGCACGGCGCAGCGGCAGGCCTTCGCGGATGGCGGGTTCGTCGATCTGGATGACGTTGATGCCCGCCTTCTCCAAGTCCACGACTTCATCGCGCAACGCCAGCGCCAATTGGCGGCACGTCTGTTCACGCGGCTGATCGTCACGCACGAACGACCACTGCAGAATCGTCACGGGTCCGGTCAACATACCCTTGACCGGTTTGTCAGTGAGCGACTGCGCGTACGACGACCAGCCCACCGTCATCGGCGCGGGGCGCGCCACATCGCCAAAGATGATCGGCGGTTTAACGCAACGCGAGCCATAGCTTTGCACCCAGCCATGCTTGGTGAACGCGAAGCCGGCCAGCAACTCGCCGAAGTATTCCACCATGTCGTTGCGTTCGGGTTCGCCGTGCACCAGCACGTCCAGGCCCACCTTTTCCTGGAAGCGGATGACTTCCTCAATTTCCTTGCGAATGGCGGACTCATAACCGGAATCCGTCAGCGCGCCGACCTTCCAGTCGCGACGCAGCGCACGAATTTCCGCCGTCTGCGGGAAGGAGCCGATGGTGGTGGTCGGGTAAGCGGGCAAGCCCAACTGTTCTTGCTGGCGCGCAATACGGCCGGCAAACGGCGCACGGTCGCGCGACACCGACTCGGCGGCGGCCATGCGGCGGCCCACCACCGGGTTGTGAATACGGCGCGACGCTCGGCGGGCGGCCAAGGCGGCGCGCTGCCTGATCAGGCCATCTTGCAGGGACGGCTCGGTTGCGCTTTCCAGCGCGCGGCCCAGCAGGCTCAGTTCTTCGAGCTTTTGCGCGGCGAACGACAGCCAGCTGATCAGTTCACCATCCAGTTCGGTTTCGTTGGCCAGGTCCACCGGCACGTGCAACAACGAGCACGACGGCGCCAACCACAGGCGATCGCCCAGTTGCTGCTTGACCGGCGCGAGCGTGGCGATGGCGGCGTCCAGGTCGGTACGCCAGATGTTGCGGCCGTTGATGATGCCGGCGGACAACACCTGGCCCGCACGCAGGCCGGCCACGACGTCAGCCAGTTGCTCCGGCGCGCGAACCAGATCCACGTGCAAGCCTGCTACCGGCAGCGCTTGCGCGGTGGCCAGGTTGTCTTTCAAGCCGTCGAAGTAGGTGGCGACCAACAGCTTGACGGGGCTGGCGGCCAGCGTGCCGTAGACCTGCTTGAACGCATCGCGCCAGGCTTCTGGCAGGTCCAGCGCCAGGATCGGTTCGTCGATCTGCACCCATTGCACGCCCTGTTTGGCGAAGCGGGCCAGCACGTCTTGGTACACCGGCAGCAACGCAGCCAGCAATTGCAGCTTGCCTGCGTCGGCAGCGCCGCCGGCAAAGGCGTCGCCCTTGCCCAGGTACAGCCAGGTCAACGGACCCGGGATCACGGGCTTGGCGGCGTGGCCCAGCGCGTGCGCTTCCTGCACCTGCTGAAACAGCGATTCACGGGCGATGCGGAAGGTCTGGCCCGGAACCAGTTCCGGCACGATGTAGTGATAGTTGGTGTCGAACCACTTGGTCATTTCGCAAGCGGCGGCGGGCTTGCCCGTGGGCGCGCGGCCACGGCCCATGCGAAACAGCGTGTCCAGCGAGACCGGCTCGCTGTTCTTCTGGCCGAAGCGGGCCGGCACGGCGCCCAGCAGCGTGGACCATTCCAGAATCTGGTCGTACCAGGCGAAGTCGCCCACGGGCACGAATTTGAGGCCGGCGGCGGCTTGCCGTTTCCAGTGTTTGGCGCGCAGTTCACGGCCGGTTTCTTCCAGCGCTTCAACGGTCTGCTTGCCAGCCCAATACGCTTCCACCGCGCGCTTGAGTTCGCGCTGCGCGCCAATGCGAGGGAACCCAAGATTATGAATAGTCGTCATGACAATGCCACCGTAAGACAAATTTTGTTCAAGTGATGGCTATTGTGCAGGCTAACTTATATGAATCAAAATCAATGTCTACATTTATAAGATGAGGAAATCTCATACAATAATTCCTCATCCAGTCCGCCCCTGAGCCACTCCCCGCCCCATGCTAGAAATTCGCCATCTTGAAACGCTGACCGCCATCCGCGAAGGCGGCAGCCTGCAAGAAGCCGCCGAGCGCCTGCACCTGACCCAATCCGCCCTGTCGCATCAGTTGCGCGACCTGGAAACCCGCCTGGGTACGCCGCTATTGAACCGCCGTACCCGCCCCGCCCGCTTGACCACTGCCGGTTTGCGCGTGCTGGCGCTGGCGGACGAGGTGTTGCCGCGCATTCGCGCCACCGAACGCGAATTGCAGCGTCTGGCCGCGGGGCGCACGGGGCGCCTGCATCTGGCCATTGATTGCCATTCCTGCTTCCAATGGTTGATGCCGGCGCTAGACGCTTTCCGCGTGCAATGGCCGGACGTGGCGCTGGACTTGTCGGCGGCCTTCTCGTTTGCGCCGCTGCCCGCCCTGGTGCGCGGCGACCTCGATCTGGTGATCACGTCAGACCCGCAGCCGCTGGATTCCGTGGAATATCTGCCGCTGTTCAAGTACGAGCTGGTGTTGGCCGTGTCGGAATCGAATCCGCTGGCTGGCAGCAAATTCATCATGCCGGACCAACTGGCCGATCAGACGCTCATTACCTATCCGGTGGACAAGCAGCGCCTGGACGTGTTCACCGCCTTCCTGGACCCGGCGGATGTTGAGCCCGCCGCCATCCGCAAGGCGGAACTCACGCCCATCATCGCGCAGCTGGTTGCCAGCAACCGCGGCGTGGCGGCGCTGCCGAACTGGGCGCTGACGGAATACATGAATCAAGGCTGGTTGCGGCTGTGCCGGCTGGGGCCGCAAGGGGTATGGCGCACGCTGTACGCCACGGTGCGCAGCGAAGACACCGACACGTCGTACATCGATGAATTCCTGACCATCACGCGCGACGTCTGCTTCAAGACGCTATCGGGCATCAAGTCGGCGAAGTGATGCGGGAAGGCTGAAGCAAGCAGGCCAAATACCGCAAGGCGGCCGGATCAGTCTTCGTCGCTGTCGCCCAAGATGCGGCGGATGACGTCGTGCGCAAAGCCGCGGCTGGCCAGAAAGCGGGCTTGCTTGGCGTAGGCGGCGCGGTCGGCCGGTTTGGCATCGAAGCGCTTCTTCCAGACTTCCAGCGCGCGGTCGTACTCCGTGGCGCGAAGCTGGTCGCGCAGTTCGGCGACCTGGTTGTCGTCCACCCCATGCTGGCGCAATTCCTGCACGATGCGGGCCGTGCCTTGGCGCGATGCGCGGCGATGCACCAGGCTTTGCGCAAAGCGCTCGGTGGACAGCCAGCCTTCTTTTTCCAGCGCGTCCAACACCGCTTCGACCTCGTCCGCGTCGTCGGCATAGGCGGCAAGCTTGCGGGCGAGTTCTTCGCGGGCGTGTTCACGCCGCGACAAATACCCCACGGCGCGCATCTTCAGCGACGGCCCCTTACGTTCGGGCTTGCCATCGGCGGCTGCGGCGCCTTCGTTCGCGTCCGATCCTGTTTCTGGTCCAACCTCTACGCCCGCTCTTGCGTCGTTACGCGCCGTGCCACGGCCGCGCGCGGAGCCGCGTGTTGCCGCATTGCGTGTTTCCGAGCTGCGCTGCCATACGTCAGGCGCGGAGGCGGATGCGTCTTCGGCCGCCGCAGCTTCTTTTTCGCGGCGCGCGTCGGAAGTGCGCCGCAAGCCCTGGGGCTTGGCGACGGTTTCAAACTCGTCATCCAACTTGGCGCGAAGACGGTCGGCTGACGCGGGAGTCGATTTCCAGCTCATGCGCTTCCTGCTTTCTATGCAAAACGGCAGGCCCGTAGTGGCGCCTGCCGCATATATCGCCAGGCCGAAGCGCTGGCGGCGTCCGAATTGCGTTATTCGGCGGTGTCTTCGGCCGTGGGCACGAATTCGGCGGCGCGGCTGACGATGCCCTGGTTCTCGCGAACGCGGTTCTCGATCTCGATCGCGATTTCCTTGTGCTCTTTCAGGTATTCGCGAACATTGTCCTTGCCCTGACCAATGCGATTGCCGTTGTAGCTGTACCACGCGCCGGACTTGTCCACCACGCTGGCGGCCACGCCCAAGTCAATGATTTCGCCTTCGCGCGAGATGCCGGCGCCGTACATGATGTCGAATTCAGCCTGCTTGAACGGCGGCGCGACCTTGTTCTTCACAACCTTGACGCGGGTTTCGTTGCCAACGACTTCATCGCCCTTCTTGATGGAGCCAATGCGGCGGATGTCCAGACGCACCGAGGCGTAGAACTTCAGCGCGTTGCCGCCCGTCGTGGTTTCGGGGTTGCCGAACATGACGCCGATCTTCATGCGGATCTGGTTGATGAAGATGACCATGCAGTTGGTGCGCTTGATCGTGGCGGTCAGCTTGCGCAGCGCCTGGCTCATCAGACGGGCTTGCAGGCCGGGCAGCGAGTCGCCCATTTCGCCTTCGATTTCAGCCTTGGGCACCAGCGCGGCGACCGAGTCGATGACGATCAGGTCAACCGAACCCGAACGCACCAGCGCATCGGTGATTTCCAGTGCCTGTTCGCCCGTGTCCGGCTGCGAGATCAGCAGGTCGGTCAGGTTCACGCCCAGCTTGTTGGCGTATTGCACGTCCAGCGCGTGTTCCGCGTCGACGAACGCGCAAGTGCCGCCGATTTTCTGCATTTCAGCAATGACTTGCAGCGTGAGGGTCGTCTTGCCCGACGATTCCGGGCCGTAGATTTCGACCACACGGCCGCGCGGCAGGCCGCCAACGCCCAAAGCGATGTCCAGACCCAGCGAGCCCGTGGAAACCACCTGGATGTCGTGCGAGACCTCGTTGTCGCCGTAGCGCATGATCGAGCCCTTGCCGAACTGCTTTTCGATCTGCGAAAGCGCGGCGGCAAGCGCCTTGGCCTTTTCCGAAGCGGCGGCCTTGGAGGTTTTGTCGTCCATGTAATGTCCTGTCTGTAACGTATCTGGTATCTGGTGGTTGCGGCTGGGGCCTGAACCGCAGCATTGCTGTTTTGAATCAGGTTCAGATTATGGCATCGGATTGTACTGTACAAAAAACCAGTGTGCCAGAGTTTTGCACGTATTCCCTGAGTGGGCAAGCCCGGCCGCCTATGACAGAATCGAAGCCGACCCCGGCGTTTCGTCCCTTTTCCGCCGCCGGGCCGCCCACAAGGCGGATAGCCCCCCATAGAGGGGTGGCCAGCGCGCAAAGCGCCGGCGCCACAGGGACCCCTTCATTTGCAGCCCATGCGTATTCTGATCGCTGAAGACGACAGCATTCTGGCCGACGGTCTATCCCGGTCATTGCGCCACAACGGCTATGCCGTGGACGCCGTGCGCGACGGGCTGGCCGCCGATTCTGCCCTGGCGGCCCAAGCCTTTGACCTGCTCATCCTGGATCTCGGCCTGCCGCAACTGGCCGGGCTGGAAGTGCTGCGCCGCCTGCGCGCCCGCAACTCCGCCCTGCCCGTTCTGATCCTGACCGCTGCCGACAGCATCGAGCAGCGCGTCAAGGGCCTGGACCTGGGCGCCGACGATTACATGGCCAAGCCTTTCGCGCTGTCCGAGCTGGAAGCGCGCGTGCGCGCCCTGACCCGGCGCGGCGCGGGCGGCGGCGCCACGATGATCAAGCACGGCCGGCTGCTGTTCGACCAGACGGGCCGCGTGGCCATCGTTGATGACCAGACGCTGGACCTGTCCGCGCGCGAAGTCAGCCTGCTGGAAATTCTGCTGACTCGCAGCGGCCGCATGGTCAGCAAGACGCAGCTGGTGGACCACTTGTGCGAATGGGGTGAGGAAGTCAGCACCAACGCTATCGAAGTCTATGTGCACCGGCTGCGCAAGAAGCTGGAGCCCAGCGGCGTGAAGATCGTGACCGTGCGCGGCCTGGGCTACTGTCTGGAGCGGGACCAGGGTGCCGCGTACCTCGCCAGCTGAGCCTGCAGGACCTGAGCCGCTCAATCAGGAAGCGTTGGATATCATGCAAGCCGGGTCCAAGGGCCCGAGCTTCGCGCCGCCCCAGCGTTCGCTGCTGGGCGAAATCCTGGACTGGATGCTCGCGCCGCTGTTCCTGCTGTGGCCCATGAGCGTCGCCATCACGTATGTGGTCGCGCAGAACATCGCCAACGTGCCTTACGACCGGGCGCTGGCCAATAACCTGCATGTGCTGACGCGCCAGGTTCACGCGCAAGACGGCCGCGCGGTACTCAAGATGACGGACCCTGCACGCGATGTGCTGCGCGCCGATGAAACCGACAGCGTGTTCTGGCTGGCGCTGGGCAGCCGCGGCGAATACCTGGGCGGCGACCGCGCGTTGCCCCTGCCCGCCACCGTGGGCCAGCCCCGCCCCGGCGAGGTCCAATACGAAGACGACACCATGCGCGGCTTCGGCATCCGGCTGGCCTTCACGTGGGTGGACCTGAACCTGCCCAACACGCAGCCCGCGCTGCTGATCGTGGCCGAGACCGTCGAGAAGCGCACCCAGCTGGCCAACGACATCATCAAAGGCGTGATCATTCCGCAGTTTGTGGTGCTGCCGATTGCCGTGCTGCTCGTGTGGTTCGGGCTGTCGCGCGGCGTGGCGCCATTGAATGCGTTGCAGCAGCGCCTGCGCGCGCGCCGTCCTGATGATCTTTCGCCCATCGATGAGCGCGCCGCGCCGTCGGAAATCGCGCCGCTGGTGGCGGCCATGAACGATCTCTTGGACCGCTTGTCCGCCAACGTGCAGGCGCAGCGTCGTTTCGTGGCGGACGCGGCGCATCAATTGAAGACGCCCCTGGCCGGCTTGCGCACGCAGGCCGAGCTGGCGTTGCGCGATGCCAGCCCCGAAGAAATGCAGTCCAGCCTGCGCCAGCTGGTGACGGGTTCCGAACGCGCCACACGTCTGGTCAACCAGCTGCTGTTGCTGGCGCGCGCGGAAAATCCCAGTGCGATCGGATTGACCCGCACCGATCTCAACGCCATCGCCTACGAGCAAGCGATGCACTGGGTGCCCCAGGCGCTGTCGCTTGCCACCGATCTGGGTTTCGAAGGGTCGGACGACCCGGTTGAGATCAGCGGCAACCCGCTATTGCTTGCCGAGCTGCTGAACAACCTGGTCGACAACGCCTTGCGCTACACCCCCCGCGGCGGCCACATCACCGTGCGCGTGCAGCGGGTTGGCGACGAAGCCGTGCTGGAGGTCGAAGACTCTGGCCCGGGCATTCCCCCCGAAGAACGCGAACGCGTATTCGACCGCTTCTACCGCGTGCTGGGCACGGCGTCGGACGGCAGCGGCCTGGGGCTGGCCATCGTGCGCGAAATTGCGCAGAAGCATCAGGCCACGGTCCTGATCAGCGACCATCCCACCGCACATTCGGACCTGCCCGGCACCCGCATCCGCGTGGTGTTTCCGATGTACGCCGACCACCCGGATTTGCTGGAAAGCTGAGCGCAACCCTGCCCGCAGCGGGCTAAGGACTATCCCTAGCCCCGCGCGCAACGCTTACACAATGTTTCAATTTTAAGATTCAGGTAAGGATTACGTCAGAACCTCGTCAGCCTCGCGCCTCAATGTTGCGTATAGCTCGATGTCGGCTCGCCGGCAAAGGGCCCAGCACGGCGGACAACCGCTGGCCAAAAAAACGAGGAGACATCATGAGCACAACAACCATGGCAGGCCGCGGTCCTTCCGCGGAACCGCGCCCGATGACCAAGGATGAACGCCGCGTCATCTTCGCGTCGTCTTTGGGCACGGTTTTCGAGTGGTACGACTTTTATCTATATGGCTCGCTCGCAGCCATCATCGCGCAACACTTTTTCTCGGGCGTGAACCCCACCGCGGGCTTCATCTTCGCGCTGCTGGCGTTCGCCGCGGGCTTCGCCGTGCGCCCCTTCGGCGCCCTGGTGTTTGGCCGTTTGGGCGATCTGGTCGGCCGCAAATACACGTTCCTGGTCACGATCGTGATCATGGGCCTGTCGACGTTCCTGGTCGGCGTGCTGCCCAGCTACGCCAGCATCGGCCTGGCCGCTCCGGCCATCCTGATCGTGCTGCGCTTGCTGCAGGGCCTGGCGCTGGGCGGTGAATACGGTGGCGCGGCCACGTACGTCGCCGAACACGCTCCGCACGGCCGCCGTGGTTTCTACACCTCGTGGATTCAAACCACCGCTACCCTGGGCCTGTTCCTGTCGCTGCTCGTCATCCTGGGCATCCGCACGGTCATGGGCGAAGACGACTTCAAAGCCTGGGGCTGGCGCATTCCGTTCCTGATCTCGGTCGTGCTGCTGGGCATCTCGGTGTGGATTCGTCTGCAACTGAGCGAATCGCCGACCTTCAAGCGCATGAAGGAAGAAGGCAAGGGTTCGAAGGCGCCGATCGCTGAATCGTTCGGCCAGTGGAAGAACCTGAAGGTCGTGATCCTGGCGCTGCTGGGCCTGACCGCCGGCCAGGCCGTGGTCTGGTACACGGGCCAGTTCTACGCGCTGTTCTTCCTGACGCAGACGCTGAAGGTTGACGCCAATACCGCCAACATCATGATCGCCATCGCGCTCTTGATCGGCACCCCGTTCTTCGTGGTCTTCGGCGCGCTGTCGGACAAGATCGGCCGCAAGCCCATCATCATGGCGGGCTGCCTGATCGCTGCCGCGACCTACTTCCCGATCTTCCAAGGCATCACGCACTTCGCCAACCCGGCGCTGGAAAAGGCTCAGGCCACGGCCCCGGTCACGGTGATTGCCGACCCCAGCACCTGCTCGTTCCAGTTCAACCCGGTGGGCACGTCCGCGTTCACCAGCTCTTGCGACGTCGTGAAGTCCTTCATGGCCCGCAACTCGGTGAACTACAAGAACGAAACGGCGCCGGCAGGCTCGCTGGCCAAGGTCAAGATCGGCAACGACGAGTTCGCCTCGTTTGACGGCAAGGCCATGGCCCCCGCCGACTTCAAGGCCAAGGCCGCTGAACTGGACAAGGCGCTGACCACAGCGATCCGCAGCCACGGCTACCCGGCCAAGGCGGACCCGGCGCAAAGCAACAACGTCATGGTGGTCGTGCTGCTGGCGATCCTGGTGCTGTACGTGACCATGGTTTACGGCCCCATCGCCGCCATGCTGGTGGAGATGTTCCCGACCCGCATCCGCTACACCTCGATGAGCTTGCCGTATCACATCGGTAACGGCTGGTTCGGCGGCTTCCTGCCCCCGGTCGCCTTCGCGGTCGTGGCTGCCACCGGCAACATCTACGACGGCTTGTGGTACCCGATCATCATTGCAGTCATGACCCTGGTCATCGGCACGCTGTTCGTGCGCGAATCCAAGGACAACGACATCAACGAATAAACGGCCATCCCCCGCCGGGTGGGACTGCTGCGCCTGCCCGGCCTTTCAAAAGCTCCTTATGGAGCTTTTTTTTTGTGCCCCCACGCTGCGCGCGCTTTGCGCACTTGCTGCCCCCCGAGGGGGCTTTTTTCCCTTGGGGCGGCCCGGCGGGAAAAAGGCTATTTTTGCGAAGACTGGGGTGCTGATGCGGTGGTCGTTACCTATTGCCAAAATATCCCCCCCACTTTCAGGACGATGTCAGACCCTCGCGCTTAGACTGGCGCCTCAGATTACGGCCTTGCGCCAGATCGGCTGACGATTGATCCCCCTGTCAGACGATTGCAGGGCTAGTGTTCTGACACCGATACCGCGTTCCCCGCGAGCCTTTTATGACGCGGTATTGTGTGCTCCCGTACCGGCCCGGCCTTTATTGAGCCGGGCCGCTTTTTTTTGCGCGCGCCATCTGCCGCCGCCCTTCGCACCAATAAAAAAATGGCGACCGCGTAGCGGCCGCCATTTCTGTTCATCGCGCCGGACTTGCCGGCCAGCCGGGTCAGCGGCGCATGCCCACGCCGAAGGCCACCACGCCCGCCACGATGGCGGCAATGCCGGCCCACGTCGGGATCGGCACCGACTTCTCGGTTTCGGCCGTAGCCTTCACCGAACCGATCTGCAAAACGGTCTCTTCGGACTTGTAGTTAAAGCCCTTGTAGGCCAGGGCTGCGATGCCCAGGACGATCAGGATGGCGCCAATGATTTTCATGTATTCCTCTCCGATTCCATGTGGGTGCGCGGAAGTTAACGCATCGCCTGGAATGTGTCAGTGACAGAACGTGTCGTCTGTCGCTTGCGGTTTATCGCACTTCGGCAAACCGGCTGCGTCGTATAGAATCAACCCTTTTGGCCGACGCTCATGTGGTTCAAAAACCTCAAGATTTACCGCCTCTCCTCGCCGTGGACTCTCGTTGGCGATCAGCTTGAAGAAACGCTTGCGCGCCACGCCTATCAAGCGGGCAACAACCTTGAAATGCAAAGCCTGGGCTGGGTGCCGCCGCGCGAAAACGGCGGGCTTGCCCACGTTGTGAACGGCCAGATCCTGCTGTCGCTGCGTGCCGAGAAAAAGCTGCTGCCGGGCACGGTCGTGAACCAGGTCGCCAAGGCGCGCGCCCAGGAAATCGAAGAGCAGCAAGGCTACAAGCCGGGCCGCAAGCAGATGAAGGAAATCAAGGAACGCGTCACGGACGAGCTCCTGCCGCGCGCCTTCAGCGTGTACCGCGACACCCGCGTCTGGATCGACCCGCAGAATCACTGGCTGGTGATCGACGCCGCCGCGTCCGCCAAGGCTGACGAAGTCATTGGCCTGCTGGCCAAGTGCGTGGACCCTTTCCCGCTGGAAAACCTGTACGTGGCGCAATCGCCCGCGTCTGCCATGACGGGCTGGCTGGCTGAAGACGAAGCGCCGTCGAACTTCACCATCGACCAAGACACCGAGCTGCGTTCGTCCGGCGAAAGCGGCGCGGCCATCCGCTACGTGAAGCACTCCATCGACGCTGACGACGTGCGCCGCCACATCCAGTCGGGCAAGCAGTGCACCCGCCTGGCCATGACGTGGGCCGACCGCATCTCGTTCGTGCTGACCGAAGGCCTGGATGTGAAGCGCGTGTCGCCGCTGGACGTGCTGAAAGAAGGCAACGAAGGCGTCGCCACGAACGACGACGAAAAGTTTGATTCCGACATGATGCTGATGACGGGCGAACTGGCCAAGATGATGGCCGAGCTCGTCGACGCGCTGGGCGGCGAAAAGAAAATCTGATTGCTGACGCCATCACGCTGAACGCGACAGGCCGCTCTGGAACAGAGCGGCCTTTTTATTGGCGGGCGCGCAAATATCGCCGTCTTATCAAGCCGCTACACTCTGATCGCGCCCCGCCTGCTTGGCGCGATACAAGGCCTTGTCGGCGCGATCAATCAAATAGGCGTAATCCGGGTGCCCGTCAAAGGTCGCCACGCCAATACTCGCTGTAATTCGCAACGCCCCCACTTCGGGAATCGTGAAATCGTGCCGGCGGATCTCGTTGCCCAGCTTTTCAGCGGCAGCCAGCGCGGCCTCTTGGCCGGTGTCGACCAGCACCACCAGGAACTCTTCACCGCCATACCGGAAGACGAAATCGCTGGACCGGCACGACTGATGCACCACCTCGGCAAACTGGCGCAACACCTGGTCGCCACCCGAATGCCCATGCGCGTCGTTGATGGCCTTGAAATGGTCGATATCCAGCAGCAGCACCGAAAAGCGGCTTTCTTGCCGGCTGGCGATTGCGATCTCGCGCCCGATCACCGAAGGCAGGAAGCGGCGGTTCAACACATTCGTCAGCGGATCGCTGCCGCTTTCGATCTCGGCCACCATGTCGAACAGGCCGTTCAGCAAATGCTTAATGCGCGCCACCAATTCTTGCAGTTCACGCACCTGATCAGGCAAGGACATCTGCCGTTGGGCCTCGGCCATCATCAGCTGCGGCAGCACCACGTCATCCAATCGCGTCACAGCTTCGGTGATCTGGCGCAGGGCCGGTGCGCTTTCGAACAGCACGCCGCCCTTGTGTTGCAGCCACAGGCCGAATTCTGACGCCGCCAAACGGGGCAGCGCCTGTTCCGGCGCGCGGTAATGCAGGCCGATCAACACTGCCTGGCTCCACTCCAACAGGGCGGCGCGCTGGCGCTCGCGCTCAGTGGAAATGTTCTGCCCCAGGGCGAACAAGCGATACGCCTCGTCATTGCGCGCGCCGCGGTTGATGTCGCGCATGAAGGCGCGGCTCATCTGCTCAATGGCCAGATCAAACAGATTACAGACGTACTGGGTAGCGATGGACGCGGCCATGCCGTCAAGATCGCTGGCGCGCAAACGGGCCGAGATTTCGTTTTTCAGAACGCGGGCGCCGGCCATCACCAGATGGATCGGAATATGCACGCGCGCATGCACTTCGCCCACCTTTTTCTGCGTGGCCATCAGCGCGACGATATCACCCTGATCGCGCACACAGAGCAGGCCCTTCAGCCAATACTTCATGCCGTTGTGCAAGCGCGTCGCAACGATCTCGTGCGACAGACGCGGCCCGGCCTCAACATCCGCCAGCAAGGTGGAATAGAAGGCGTCCACCAATTCTTTGGCGCTATCGCCCACTACCGCTGCGACCTGGCCGCGCGTGTAGGCGTCAACCGATTGATAGACCGCTTCCCAGGCCTGCGCGTTTGACGCGCTCAGGTAGCACGCCTGACCGGCGCCACCCGACCACACCGGCATCGCGCTGTTGCTCGAAGACATAACTCATCCGCCCTAAAATCGCCGCCCGTGTCTTGGAACGACACGCGACAGAAAACCAGCGCGGATTATCCTTCAAAAGCACAAAAAGGCCGCCAGGGGCACGCGGCTTGCGTGTCACGTCGGCGCAGTAGCGCTGACCAGCGCGCTTGAGCTGCCCCGGCTTGCGTGTCACGCCACGTGATCAGGGCGCCCCGCCGCCGGGCCGCCCCGAGGCGGGGCGAGCCCCCTCGGGGGGGCAGCCAGCGAGCTGCTGGCGAGTGCAGCGCGGGGGCACTTTACTTTGAGGGCACCACTTATTCCAGACCGTGGAACACGGAGTCATCCGGACCCACGTGCGACGGGTGCTGCCACGTCACATCGCGCAGCGAGTGCTGCACCAAGCCTTCCACGCCCAACAGCACCGCGAAAATCGCCATGCGAATGGGGATACCGTTGTCGGTCTGGCGGAAGATGGCCAGACGCGGATCGTGGTTCAGGTCCACGCTCAGGTCATTGGCGCCCGGACGGCTGTCGCGCGGCAGCGGGTGCATCACGATGGTTTCGGGGCTGCAATACGCGTCGATGATGGCGCGGCTGATCTGGAAGTCGGGCGTGTAGCCTTCGTTCTCTTCGTTGGCGAAGCGCTCTTTCTGCACGCGCGTCGCGTAGATCACGTCGGCGCCGGCCAGGCCTTCGGCCAGCGACGTCTTCTGTTCGATGATGTTGCCGTTGCGGCTCGCCTGCTCGATGATGTAGCTCGGCATCTCCAGACCCTTGGGCGACACCAGCGAAAACTTCACGTTCTTGTACAGCGCCATCAGCTTGATCAGCGAATGCACGGTACGGCCGTACTTCAGGTCGCCCACCATGGCGATGTGCGCGCCGTCCAGCAACTTACCCAGGCGCGAGAACTCGGTCAGGATCGTGTACAGGTCCAGCAAGGCCTGGCTGGGGTGCTCGCCGGGGCCGTCACCGCCGTTGACCACCGGGATGTTCGTCGCGCGTGCAAATTCAGCCACGGAACCTTGGTCCGGATGGCGGATCACCATGGCGTCCACGTAGCCGCTCATGACGCGGCTGGTGTCATAAATGGATTCGCCCTTGGCCATCGACGAAAACGTGAAGCCCGTGGTGTCGCACACCGAGCCGCCCAGACGGCAGAAGGCCGAGCCGAAGCTGACGCGGGTACGGGTGCTGGCTTCGAAGAACAGGTTGCCCAACACCGCGCCTTCCAGCACCCGCGACACCTTCTGGCGGCGTGCGATGGGCTGCATCATGTCGGCCACGCGGAACAGGTCTTCAACCGACTCGCGCGTGAATTGGTCCACCGACAACAGCTGATGCTTGCCTTCCACGGCGATGCGCTCACGCAGAGGGCCGTCTTGTACGCTTTGCGTATATTTTTCCAGCAGCACCCCGTTCTGCACGATTTCGCTGACAAAACGCTGCACCACTTCCGGCATGGCGCGGAATTCCTGCGAGCCTTCGGGCAACAGCCAGGTGTCCAGGGCGCGGCGTTTGACGCCGATCCGGGTCGCGAACACGTCGCGCGTCAGGTTCAGGCGGCGCATGGCGTCGCGCAGGAAGGCTTGCTGGGAGATGGTCATGACGGGCCTCGAGAAAGAGGATTTATATACGCACCGCGCATATTATTCTCAACGCAAGTGCAAGTCCAACACTTTTGCGTATAGGGGTTTACCCCTTATTTTCACCGGCTAGCGTACGACGTCATCTGCTGCGCATCATGCGCCGCCTGCCCCAGCGAGAACCAGCACGCCGCGCAGAATGTCAGCGCCGCGAGCAGATAGCAGATCATCGCCAGCAGTTGGGCTGGCCAGTGGCCGCGCGTCATGTGTCCCGTGTAGCCCTGACGCAACAAACTCACTTGCGCCAGGTAGGCAAACAGCAGACCCAGGCAGGAAGCCACGAGACCCGCCAGGAACAGGGCCAGGGGTAATTGAAGATCAGGGGCGGCGATGTCGCCGCCAACAATGCCCAACGAAAACGCCACCAGCGCCAGCGCCGCGCCCCCGTTCAACCATCCCAGGAAACGAAACGCGCCCGCAAGCAGCGAGAACGACAGGCCTGAAGAACGTATCTGCTGGGCGCGGGGGTCCATGCGTCAGCTGCCGTTGCCGGTGCGGCACACGGGCGTGGCGCTTTGGATCGACGCGCGTGCGGCGGCGATTTCGGCCTCGTMCCAGCGCCCTTTACCCAGTACCGTCACCGTGACTTTGGACTTGGCCGGGCCGTCGGCTTCGGCGGAAATCAGTTCAAGCACAGTGGCCGGCTCGCCCACCTTGTACAGCTGGATCTCATCGGGCGCACCCTTCTCGCCCAGGCTGTGGCGCCAGGCGTAGGCCACGCCATAGGGGTGCTGCACATTCACATGGCATGAGCGGACATATTCACCACCGCGGCGGAAAGCGGCCTGATAGTTGGTGTCGACGCTGAAGGTTTCTTTACGCACGCTATCGGCCTCGTAGACCCCTTTGCTTGCGCAGCCGGCCAACAGCACTGCCAACGCCACACCTGCCCATACTGACTTGCTCATGATTCTTCCCGCATTGAAATTCGGACTTCCGCGATTATGCCAGCGGCTGCAAAAAGGCCACGCGGGAAATGCCTGGGACATTTCGCGCGTGGCCTTGAGCCAGCCTGACATTGGCCGAGGGGACCAACTACTTTTCCGCGGCGCCCTCGATCTTTTCGCCACCACGCTGGATATCTTTACCAGCGCCCGCAACGGTGTTGCAGCCCGCCGAAAGCGCGGCAATCGAAAGCAGCATGACGAGAACGACTTTGTTCTTCATAAACATCTCCTGTCTAGGCGTGGAAACCGAAGTCAGCATACCCCAAAGACCCTGGATTGCGCATCAATCGGATGAGGCGGAGGGGCTGCACGCGGTCGGTGATCCCGCTGTGACGACACCACGCCGCCCGCTGCGCCGGCGTCATCAGATCTCTGGGGTCTCTTGGATCTCTTGGGGTTCTTGCGCTTCTTCGGCCAGCCAATCGATGAAGCGGCGCACATCGGGCCGCCGCGCCGCATCAGGCAGGCTGACGGCGTAATAGGCAAAGCGCATCGGCCAGGGCAAATGCAGCACCACCTGCAATCGGCCGGACGCGACGTCGTCCCGCGCGTGGTCTTGCGGCACCAACGCAATGCCCTGCCCGGCCGCCGCCGCCCTGAGCAAAAGCAAGTCATCGTCAAAGCTGGAGCCGCGCCGCGCGGCGTCATCGGGCGGAACGCCGTGCGCTTGCAGCCACAGCGTCCAGTCAGCGCGATCCGAGTCCTGCAGCAAGGGATAGCGCAGGCAGTCCGACGGCTGGCGCAACGCGGGCCCATCGCGCAACAGCGCCGGGCTAGCCACCGGCAGCATCACCGGCGCCATCAGCGGCATGACGGCCAGACCCGGGTAGTCGCCCAGGCCATGGCGCAAGGCGACGTCGATCCGGTCGCGCTGGAAGTCGACCAGTTTGGACGTGGCCTCGACCCGCACTTCGATGCCGGGATGCAGCTCGGCAAATCGCCCCAGCCGCGGCACCAGCCAGCTGGCGGCAAACGCGGGCACGGTGCTGATGGTCAACGTCCGGCGCGCTGCGCTGGATTCCAGCCGAGTCAGCGATTTCTCGATCAGCTCGAAGGCTTGCACCAAGCCGGGATGGGCTTGCGCACCGGCTTCGGTCAGGTGCACGCCATGGCGCTCCCGCACAAACAAGGGCGCGCCCACACGGTCCTCAAGCAACCGGATCTGCTGGCTGACCGCGCCTGGCGTCACCCCCATGCGCGCCGCCGCCGCTTTGAAGCTGCCCAGACGGCCGGCTTCCGCAAACGCCCGCAGCGCCAGCAATGGCATCACTGCTCCCATCACGCACCTTTGTTTAGAAAAACTAACTTCATGATCGACGATTCATCGTTTTACGACGCGAGCGTGACACAGCAAGATTACCGCTCGGCCTATCGCCTAATGGCAATAGCTTAACTACTTTCTTGAAAACGGCATGCAACCACCCGCCCTGCACCTTTACACCGATAGCTCACCCAATGGCTTCAAGGCCACCATCGCCCTTGAGGAACTGGGCCTGCCTTACCGCCTGCACCACGTGCGTATCGACCAAGGCGAGCACCGCCAACCCGCCTTCCTGAAGCTGAACCCGCACGGCCGGATTCCCGCACTGGTCGACCACGACACAGGCGTCACGCTGTTTGAGTCCGCCGCCATCCTGCTGTATCTGGCCGAAAAATCCGGCCGCCTGCTTCCCAGCGAACCCGGCCCGCGATGGGATGCCATCGTGTGGCTGATGTTCCACAGCGCCAGCATGGGCCCCGTGCTGGGCCAGCGCGTGCACTTTGAGTGCTTTGCCGACGAGCCGAATCTGGCCGCCATTGCGCGCTACCGGGAACTGAGCGAAGCCGCTTTCGCCACGCTGGACGGCCGCCTGGCCGACCGCCCGTGGCTGGCTGGAGATGCCTTTTCCATTGCGGATATCGCCACGTTCGGCTGGACGCATATCGCGGGCATCGCGGGCTTCGACTTCAGCCACTACCCACATCTGAGCGCCTGGCATCAACGCACCGCGCGGCGCCCCGCCGTGCAACGCGGCATCTCTCTGCCCCATCCGGCCACCCGCCCCTGATATCCGCGCCTGATATCCGCGCCTGATATCCGCGCCTGATATCTGCGCCTGATATCCGCGCCTGATATCCCCCCCTGATACACGCCCCTGACACCCCGCCTTCGACTAACATGTCTCACACGCTTCCCGCCTCATCCTTGCTCACCGGCGCCTCGGCGCCCGCGTTCGCCGGCCATCCCGGCTACCAACGCATGTTCGCCCCAGGCCAACTGACGCTGGGCATCTTCTTACCGCTGCGCTTCTATCAGGGAGACATGGCAGTGCTGGCCGGACAGGCCGACTTGGTTGCCAGCATTGACCGCGCCGGGTTTGCCGCGGTCTGGGTGCGCGACGTGCCGCTGTACGACCCGGGGTTCGGCGATGCCGGCCAAGTCTTTGACCCCTATACCTATCTGGCGTATCTGGCCGCGCGCACAGAACGCATCGCGCTGGCCACCGGCAGCGCCATATTTTCCCTGCGCCATCCGATTGATCTAGCCAAAGCCGCCACCACCATTGATCGCCTATCAGGCGGGCGTCTGGTGCTGGGCATTGCGTCGGGCGACCGTCCCGTCGAATTCCCGGCCTATGGGTTGGAGCACGCGCGGCGCGGTGAACGCTTCGCACAGACCGTGTCCGATTTCCGTCAACTGATCCAGGCCCGCCACGGCGCCATTGAATCTCCGCTTGGCCGCTTCGATGGCCCGCAACTGCTGCCGAAACCGGCTACGGGACGCATCCCGCTGCTGATTACGGGGTCGTGCCGCCAGACGCCGCAGTGGGTAGGTGAACACGCCGACGGCTGGCTGACCTATCCGGAAAGCACGCACGACACGAACGGGCCATTGCGGCTGGCGGACAAGATCAGCGCATGGCGGGCGCGCATTCCAGACGGCGGATTCCGGCCTCATGTCACCAATGAATGGCTGGACCTGAGCGCTGACCCTGACCATCCGCGCACCCCGCTGCGCGGCGGTTACGTGTTGCGCACCGGGCGCAAGGGCCTGCTTGACCTGCTTGCCCGCTGGCGCGAGGCGGGCGTCAACCATGCCGCGTTGGGCATCCAGTTTTCAGATAGACCGGCCGCCGAAGTCATCCAGGAACTGGCGGAAGAAGTGCTACCCCATTTCCCGCCCCATGAGGGCCCCGCCCCCGACTCAACCCGCTGGTAGATCAAAAAGCCGTACGCATTCCCGCCTACAATGCGGCCCGCCTGGCGCGCGACAGAAGACCTGCCCGCACTTTGTAACCCTGGCGACGAAACCCCGTAACCGCCCTTACGCGGCCGTGACAATACGGCCGGGGTACGGCTGTCGCGTATTTGCCGGCAATGGATTAGGATGCGCAAATGAATAAAAAACCTGTTTCGCAGATCGCTGGTTCCGCCCCTTCGGGTTGGGGCTGGGAACAGCCTCAATGCCGTGGACAAGCGGCTTTGGCGCTGTTCATCGACGATCTGCATCGAATTCTGCAAGCCCATGCCGCTGGCAAGCTCGCGGACAGCAGCACGCTGGCCGACGCGCAAGAACATGTAGATGAATTGCTTGCCCGCTACAACGAAATCAACGCCGCGCCGGAAATCTTTTTGGGGCAATCGGTCGAGCTCAAGGAAGGCGTGGATCGCAATGGCGTTTCCCATACGGTACCGATTTTCTCGGCGCGCCTGAAAAAATCACTGGTGTCGATGCTGGGCCAAGGCGCCGGCTGACTCACCCCGAACGACCGGCGGCATGCAATTGGCCCGGACCAGAACAGCTTTTACAGGGGACCCATAATGAATACTGACAACGTCGTAGAGTTTCTCCGCTTGCTGTCGCTGGACGTCTCGCTGGGCGCCGCCGCCCAACACGCCGCGAGCCAGGCGGATGCACCTCTGGCGCTGGCCCGTTTGGCCACCGCGCACGGCTTGCCTTGTAACGCGTCTGACTGGTCCTTCTTTGCCCGCAGTTGCCTTGACACGTCGGCAGATGCCGATGCAGAAGCCGTTCCCAGCGCCACCATCTGGCAACTGGTGCAAGACCCGGCTCAGGGCACCGCTATTCCCGCCAGCGCCATTACCCGCGTCATCGGCATCATCACGCAACCCGAAGGCGGTCCGCCCGTGGTGGGCCATGTCGTAGGAGACCTGGCGCCGCGCTCGCCACTGGGCGTGTCGCCTTACCCGTCGGTTTCCTGATCACGCGGGCTGGCGCGCCCCGAGCGGATGCGCGCCCCTGGCTGACATGCCCCGGCCTACCTGCTTAGGTAGTCCCCTACCCCGTTTGCAGCAACCACGCCGCTGGCCATGCAGGCCGTCAGCAGATAGCCGCCGGTGGGCGCTTCCCAATCCAGCATTTCGCCGGCGCAGAATACGCCCGGGGCCGCCCGCAGCATCAAGCCCGCATCGACCGCATCGAATGCCACGCCGCCCGCCGTGCTGATCGCCTCGTCAATGGGACGGGCACGCACGAGCGTCAGCGGCAGGGCCTTGATACGAACCGCAAGGCGCGCCGGGTCCTTGAAATCTTCCGCCGACGCGCATTCGCGCAGCAAGCCCGCCTTCACGCCCGTCAGCCCCATCCGGCTTTGCAGGTGACTGGACATGGACCGTGCGCCACGCGGATGCGTCACGGCCGCCGTGACCTTTTCCTGCGGCCAATCCGGCGCCAGATCCAGCAAGGCGACAGCGTGTCCGCCGGCATCGATCTGGTCACGCAACGGCGCCGACAGCGCATAAACCAGGCTGCCCTCGATGCCGGTTTCCGACACCACAAATTCACCTTGGCGGGCGGGCGTGATCCCATCCTTTCGCGCGCACGACATCGCCACGGATTTAACCGGCTGGCCCGCATAGCGCTGGCGGAAGTGCTCGGACCACGCCACATCAAAACCGCAGTTGGCCGGACGCAGAGGAGCGACCGTAATGCCATGCGCCTGCAAGCCGTCGGCCCAGGCGCCGTCTGAACCCAACTTGGCCCAGCTGCCGCCGCCCAAGGCCAGCACCACGGCGTCCGCCGTTTGCGTCTGCACGCCATCGGGCGTATCAAAGCGCAGCATCGCGGGCGATGGCGCCACACCTTCCGGCCACCCCAGCCAACGGTGCCGCATATGAAAGCGCACACCGCTTGCGCGCAGCCGCGCCAGCCAGGCCCGCAGCATCGGCGCCGCTTTCATCTCCTGCGGAAACACGCGGCCCGACGAACCCACGAACGTCTCGATGCCCAACGCATGCGCCCATTCACGCAACGCCGTAGCATCCATCGCCGCAAGCCACGGCGCGACCTGCGCCGCGCGCTCACCATACCGCGCCAAGAATGGCGCGGCCGCTTCGCTATGGGTCAGATTCAACCCGCCCCGCCCCGCCATCAGGAACTTGCGGCCCACCGACGGCATGGCGTCAAACACGTCAACCTGCACGCCCTGCGCGGCCAGCCCTTCCGCCGCCATCAGGCCAGCCGGCCCCCCGCCGATCACGGCGACACGCTTGGAAGCGTTCAGCGTCATGGGGCTACCCCGTTCTGAGCGGGGACGTAAAGGAACGGAAGGCGAAACATGAAGAGAGGATCGAAGCCATCAATGACGAATACGACGCCGGGCGCGCCGCAAGGGGAAAGATTGTCGCATGGCGGCTCAGTGCGAATCCGGCTGGCGGACCGCTCCGCGCATCAAAGGCTTATCGGCAAGGGGCGCCAACAAGAAAAAGGCCCGGCGCCGGCCACTTATTGACCGCAGGCGCCAAGCCTTTGTTATGACAGGACAAATTGGACATGCGCAGAGGCTATCCCAAGGCTTGTCCACAGTCGTTGTGGGTAACTTTCAACGATTCAGGCGTTACCCGCCGCCTGCATGGGCCCGGACCAGGGTTCGGAATCCAACTCAAAACGCAGTTCCTGATATTCGCCATCCACCGCTACCGTTCGCAGCAGCCCCGCGCCCATTGCCTGCCCAAGCGCGCGGCGGCACAGGGTTTCAGGATCATCAGGCAGGGACTGGAATACGCCGTCGGGAATGCGCAAGCGCAGCAGCGCTTGGGGATCGCCGCGTTCCGCGGGGCGGCCGATGTGGATGTGGGCGGGATAGCCGTGCGGGCACCAGATGCCCACGTGATACTTGCCTTCAGCGCCGGTGTCGGCGACGTAACCAGGATGATCGTATTTTGCGGTACCCATGGACCCTCCTCGAGTGCGGCGAACTAGCGCGCGTGACCCATGGTAGCTCAGCGTTCAAGGCCTGTGCGCGCAGGAACACCCGGGAAACTCCGGGTTGGAACAATCGATTGATCCAAGGCAAACGCCAGGCGAAAACATCAAACCAAATTCCAAACGAAAAAAGCCGCGATTTGCATCGCGGCTTTTTTCTTGAAACTGGTTGCGGGGGCAGGATTTGAACCTACGACCTTCGGGTTATGAGCCCGACGAGCTGCCAGACTGCTCCACCCCGCGTCTGATGTGATGAATCATACACCATTATGAAATCTTGTGCAGCGCACCCAGGCCTTTTTTCGCTAATTTGGCCCGATTCAGGCGAAATATTTTCGTTGCGACCCCAAAAAAACGGGTGAACGGGCTTGGAACGTCCACACAAATCACTTCGGCGCCTTTAATTGCCGTCACGCGCAGTACGCCGCCTGAAGCCACCCCATGCGCCTCGCCCGCATTGACGTGTGCGGAAACCGGCAGATGCAGGCTGCTAGCGGCTTCGGCGCCTGCGGCGGGTTCGTCGATGCGGATACTGCCGGAAAGACAAACGACGCTTGCACCCGCGCGCAGCGCCAGGGTGCGGGACGCGCCAGAGGCGATTTCAAGGCGGCGGGCCAGGGGTTCAGGGCGGGTATCGGGGGTCATGAATATTCTCCAGTCGGACAATGACAGGCTACGCGCGCCCTGCTCTGCGCAACAGCCACACTCCCGGGCTTTCTGTACCGATGCAGACTCTCGATTTCGCTGCTGTTATGGTGTACTTTTCTGCAATCTGTGCCTTCCTTCCGTCCAACCTCGGGGAGCATGATCGGCGCATGGACCCACAACCGCTGTACCTTCGCTTGGCGAACCATTACCGGCGCGCCATTCAGACGGGCGTTCTGGCGCCCGCCCAGCGCATGCCCTCCGTGCGCACCTTGGTGCGAACCCACCACGTCAGTCTGTCCACCGCGCTGCAAGCTTGCCGCCAACTGGAAGACGACGGCCTGATCGAAGCCCGGCCGCGCTCGGGATACTTCGTGCTTTCCCCCCGGCGCAACAGCATCCCCCCCGTCAACGAGCCCGACATTCGCCAGACGCTTGGGGCGGCGCAGTATGTGGGCATCCACGACCGGGTGTCCGATTTCATCGCCAAATGCGAGGCGCACCCGGTCAGCGCCAACTTCGCGCTGGCGGCCGCGGTGCCTGAGGCTTATCCCATGGAAGCGCTGAAGCAAGCGATGACGCGCGCGCTGCGGATGACGCCGCACGTGCTGGTGAGCCCCGTTCCGCCGCAAGGCCACCCGGAGCTGCGCACGGTGCTCGCGCGGCGCGCGCTGGCCAATGGCATCAACGCCACGCCGGATGACGTCATCGTCACGCATGGCTGCATCGAAGCGTTGAACCTGGCTTTGCGTGCGGTGGCCCGCCCCGGCGACACGATTGCCGTCGAGTCGCCCACTTACTTTGGTCTGCTGCAAATCTTGGAAAGCCTGGGAATGCGGGCGCTGGAGATTCCCACCAGCCCGCAGCACGGCTTGTCCATCGAAGCGCTGGACCTGGCCTTTCAGACGCACGGCAATATTCGCGCCGTGGTCGTCGTGCCGAACTTTCAGAACCCGCTGGGCTGCGTCATGCCGGACGCTGAAAAGGCGCGTCTGGTGGCGCTGTGCGAACGCCAGCAAGTGCCGCTGATCGAAGACGATACCTATGGCGCGCTGACCGATGAAGACACGCCGCTTGCCGCCGCCAAGTCGTGGGACGCGACCGGCAACGTTATCTATTGCTCGTCGATGCACAAGACGCTGGCGCCGGGCATGCGTCTGGGCTGGCTGCTGGGGGGCCGCTGGAAGGCGCGCATCGCCATGCTGAAGTTTGCGCAAAGCCGCCCCAACGAACCGCTGGCGCAGATTGCCGTGGCCGAATTCCTGGGGTCGCGCGCGTATGACCGGCACCTGGCGCGGCTGAGGCGGCAATTGAAGAGCCAACGCGACCAGACGGCCGAAGCGATTGCCGCGCACTTTCCCCGCGGCACCCGGCTGAGCGTGCCGCAAGGCGGCATGCTGCTATGGGTGGAAATGCCTGGCGGCCGCTCCGGCATGGACGTGTTCGAAGCCGCGCTGCAACAAGGCATACGCGTCGCCCCGGGCGCCATGTTTTCAAATGGCACGCGCTACAACCACTTCCTGCGGATCAGTTGCGGCCAGCGCACCACGCCCGAGATCTCGCGCGCGCTGTTGACGCTGGCGCGCATTGTTGGCGAAGGCGGCGCATGAATCCGTCGCTGCATCAGTTCATCGTTGACTACGGCCTCTGGGCCGTGCTGGGCGGCACGTTTCTGGAAGGCGAAAGCGTGGTGGTGTTCGCGGGCTTTCTCGCTCACCAGCATCTGATGCACTTGCCGTATGTGATGCTGTGCGCGTTCGCCGGGTCCTTCATCGCGGACCAGCTGCTGTTCTTTCTGGGCCGCCGTTATCGCGACCATCGCTTCGTGCGGCGTATCCGCGAAAAGCCCGCGTTCGAAAAAGCGCTGGCCGCCATCGACCGCTATCCGCACGGCTTCATCTTGAGCCTGCGATTCCTGTATGGCCTGCGCACCGTGGGGCCCGTGGCGTTGGGCATGTCGCGCGTGCCGCCGCTGCGCTTTTTGGTGCTGAACGCCATCGCCGCCACCATCTGGGCGGTGTGCTTCAGCCTGGTCGGCTATGCATTCGGCCAGACCATCGAGACGTTACTTGGACGCCTGCACGGCGTGGAAACGAAACTGGCGGTGGCCGTGGCGATTGGCGTGGTGATCGGGCTGGCCTACCACCTGATATCCCGGCGGCGAATGCGGCGCTAGGCGGCCGTCAGCAGACGATCCGGCCGCTTGCGCGCAGCACGTGGCGGCGCCGCGCATTGCGGTACCAGCCGCCAATGAATGGCAGCAGCGCCAGACGGCGCAAGATGGGGTGACGCTGGTCGAAGTCGTGCCAGGCCTTGAAGCCATGGCCCATTCGCTCCCAGCTCTGACGAGCCTCGGGCGTAAGTTTGCCGGGGTCGAACGCCGCCAGCTTTGCTGCTTCCGAAACGCGAGCCAACAAGGCTCCGCCCGGGTGTTCCAATCGATACTGATTCCGCATGGGGCCGCATATTACCCGGCTTGACGGGCCTGTGGAGGACATTGAAACGCGTGCGCAAAACACGCAAATGGAGCCACCTTTGACCGCCCCACCCAAGCCCTTGTAATTAAAGGAAAATGCGGAACTATGCCCGCACTATCCCAAGGCTTGTCCACAGAAGCTGTGGGTAACTTTCGCGTTTTACTTCAGCGCGGTCGTGATCATGTCGCGCACGCTTTCGAAGCCGGCCACGTATTGCGGGTTCTCGGAACGGGCCAACAGGCTGGAGTAGTTCTGCTCCAACTGGGCTTCGATTGCTTCACGCAACCCGGGCGACGCCTTCACCAGATGCAGCATCGACAGCAGCGTCGAATTCAGTGCGTCGATGCGGCCGCCCTGGTGCGAAATGGTGTGGACGATGACGGCGATTTGTTCTTGGATATCCATGGCTGAGCCTCCTGGCATTGATAGTCGGCGCAAATCCTAGCATGACGCTTGCGGCCGCCCCAACGCCGCTAGGCAAGCGCCACGCACCGCGCTAGCATCAAGCGTAGCCGCTGGGGCACCGCGGCGCACGCCACCGGCCGCCACCCGCGGCGCCGGGGCCATCGGAGCGCGCTCATGAAGACGATCCAAGACTATGCACCCCCGGACGCCCAATCCCTGCAGCGCTTGCAGGACAAACTGGGTTTCAGCGACGCGCGCATGGCGGAGCTGGCCGGGCTAGACGCCGCCACGCCATGGCCCAGTTACGTGGGCGGCCCTGAACCCCGTGGGCTGGGCCGGCAGCGCCTGTTCTACATGATGGCCCGCCTGACGCTGGATGAACGGCAATGGCAACAGGTGCTGGACGCCATGCGCGAAGCCGGCGCCCACTTCAATTACGAAGATCCCTTGGCGGACGCCGCGCCGCCTGCGCCTGAGCCCGTGGCGGACGAAGAGCGCAAATTCGGCATGCTGCTGGTCAGCCGGAATGGCGCGTTCCACGAAATGGAGCAGTTGCGCGAGTTCGCGCACTTCGCCCACGAGGCCGACGTCAGCCGCTTCGTGAACTCGGTGTTCTACGACAGCGATATCGACCTGTGCCGCTTTCGCTTTGCCGACCACGACGGACTGGACGACGCCAGCCGCGACCGCATTTTCGACGCCGCGCACAAAACCATCACGCGCTTCGAATTTGATGGCCGCATCTATCACGGCGGGATTCCGCCCGAATCAGACGGTTAACGTGGCCCTGCCGCAGAAATGCGGCCGTATCGCACTGACGCCGTTGCATCGCACTGAACCTGCCGCCATGCAATGACGTGCCCGTATCGCATTGACGCGGGCTGGTCCGCGCCTGTACCGTCGGCACTCTGCTTTCGCCACCCGCCTTCCGCATGAACGAACGACTCGACGACATCGACCGGCAACTGCTCAGCCTGCTCTCGGCCAACGCGCGCGAGCCCGCGGCGATCCTTGCGCGCAAGCTTGGGCTGGCCCGCACAACCGTCGTTGCGCGCATCGCCCGCCTGGAGCGTGAGCACATCGTGTCGGGTTACGGCGTGCGCCTGGGCCGCCGCCTGGAAGAAGCCGCGGTACGCGCGTATTGCTTCATCAGCGTGCTGCCCAAGACGCCCGCGGCGGTGATCCGCGAACTGGAGCGCATGCCGGAAGTGGAAGAAGTGTCGTCCGTCAGCGGGCCGTATGACTACCTGATCTTCCTGCGTTGCGAAACGCATGAACAGCTGGATGACTTGCTCGACCGCATCGGCCTGATCGACGGCGTGAAGCAAACGCAGACGTCGATCGTGCTGAGCCGCAAGGTGGACCGCCGCAGCGCCGTCGCCGCCCCCTGAGGCGCAGTCGCCGCTGCTTAAGGCGCAGTCGCCGCAGCTTAAGGCGCGGTCTACGCAGCTTAAGGCGCAGTCTCCGCAGCTTAAGGCGCGGCCTCCGCTCCCTAACGTGCCGTCGCCGCTCCCTACGGCGCCGTCGCCGCTCCTTCAAGCGCCATCAGCCCGGCCGCCCAGACGAACCCGTCTGAAGCGGCCCGTCTTTTCTCCCTGCCCGACATGGTGTTGTAATGGCGGATAACGTGATTTCTGGACGCCCCATGCTTGCACGCCTTGCCCCCGCCGCCGCCTTGCTCACCTTGCTAACTGCCTGTTCCAGCATGAGCGAGGTCACGCCCGTCGACAAGAACACGTACACCGTCACCTATAGCTCGGGCACGCAGTTGCTGACCTGGGTTGAGCTCAAGAACCAGACGCTGCAACGCGCCGACCAGTACTGCACCTCAATCGGCCGCAAGATGCAAAAGCCGAAAGTGACGTCCAACCATGCGACGGGCCTGGGTTCCAAGCGCGCCACCGTGACGTTCGAATGCGGCGTCATCGACCCGCCCAAGGAACCCAAATCGTGAACGCTTCGTTGCCCGTGGGCATCACCATGGGCGATGCCGCCGGCATCGGCCCCGAAATTGTCGTCAAGGCCTATGCACAAGGGCTGAGCTCCCCCTGCGTGGTGTATGGCGATGCGGGCGCATTGCGCCGCGCAGTCGCCCAACTGGGCGCGCGTTTGGATATTGTGGAAATCAGCGATGTGGGTCAGGCAGAACCCGATGCCAGCCGCATTCACGTCGTGGCCTGTAGCCCCGCGCTGCCCGCCGACCTGCCTTTGGGACAGATCAGCGCCGCCGCCGGACGCGGCGCCTACGACTACGTGTGCGCCGCCATCGATGATGCGCAGGCCGGCCGCATCCGGGCGATTGTCACCGCTCCGCTGAACAAGAAGTCCATGCACGAGGCGGGTATCGACTACCCCGGCCACACCGAGATCCTGGCCGAGCGATCCGCCACGCCGGACTTCGCGATGATGCTGGCCAACGATGAGTTGCGCGTCTTGCTGGTGACCATCCACGTGGCGTTGGCCGACGTTATTGCCCGCATCACGCCCGAGGCCGAACTGACCGCCATGCGCCTGGCCGACCGCGCGTGCCGGCAGATGGGCATCGCGGCCCCGCGCGTGGCCGTGGCCGGCCTGAACCCGCATGCGGGCGAAGGCGGCAAGTTCGGCCGCGAAGACATCGACATCATCGAACCCGCCATCGCACGCGCCCGCGCCGAAGGTATCGACGCCAGCGGCCCCTGGCCCGGCGACACGATCTTCATGCGCGCCCGCCGCGGCGAATTCGACATCGTCGTGGCCCAGTACCACGACCAGGGTCTGATTCCGGTGAAATACCTGGGGCTGGACCACGGCGTGAATGTCACGGTGGGGCTGCCGTTTGTGCGCACCAGCGTCGACCACGGCACGGCCTTCGACATCGCCGGGCGCGGCATCGCCGATCAGGCGTCGCTGGTCGCGGCCTTTGATCTTGCGCTGGCGATGACGCCTTAGCCCACGCAACGCCCGGCGGCTTCGGCTCCGGGCGATAGCGGGACTACAATACGCCCCGTTTCCGGCGCCTGCTGCGCGCCGCCGCTTTCCGTCTGCTCCCCTACCCCTTCCATGTCACGCCTTGTCCGCCTTCTGCCCGACCGCTTCACCCTCTACCTGATCTGCACCGTCATCATCGCCAGCATCGTGCCCGCGCACGGGCAAGGCGTGGTGATCTTCGGCTGGATCACCAATATTGCGGTCGGCCTGCTGTTCTTCCTGCACGGGGCGCGTTTGTCCCGCGAGGCCATCATTGCCGGCCTGACGCACTGGAAGCTGCACCTGACGATCTTCTCCGCCACGTTCCTGATGTTTCCGCTGCTGGGCCTGGCGCTCAAGCCCGTGCTGGAACCGCTGGTGACGCCCGAGCTGTACCTGGGCATCCTGTTCCTGTGCTGCCTGCCCGCCACCGTGCAATCGGCCATCGCGTTCACGTCGATGGCGCGCGGCAACGTGCCCGCCGCCGTGTGCAGCGCGTCCGCCTCGAGCCTGCTGGGCATCTTCCTGACCCCGCTGCTCGTGGGCACGGTCGTGGCCAATGCGGGCAGCGCGCCGATCTCGTTCGATGCCGTCGGCAAGATCATGCTGCAGCTGCTGCTGCCGTTCGTGCTGGGCCAGTTCGCCCGCCGCTGGATTGGCGCCTGGGTGCACAAGCGCAAGGCAATGCTGAAGTTTGTCGATCAGGGTTCGATCCTGCTGGTCGTCTACACGGCCTTCTCCGAAGCCATCAATGAAGGCCTGTGGAGCACCACGCCGATCCCGGCGCTGGTTGGCCTGGTGGTGTGCTGCGCCGTGATCCTGGCGTTGGCGCTGGGCCTGTCGGCATTGGCTGGCAAGATGTTTGGCTTCAGTATCGAAGACCGCATCACGCTGCTGTTCTGCGGTTCGAAGAAAAGCCTGGCCAGCGGCATTCCGATGGCGCAGGTGCTGTTTGCCGGCCACGCCGTGGGCGCCATCGTGCTGCCGCTGATGCTGTTCCATCAGATCCAGTTGATGGTGTGCGGCGTGCTGGCCGCGCGTTACGGCAAGCGTCCCGAAATCGAAGGCTGACGCCTGCCGCCACACAAAAAAAACCGCGCCATGAAGCGCGGTTTTTTCATGCCTGCCCGCGGCGGATCAGTACATATCGCGCGGCTGCGCACCCGAGAAGTTCAGGAAGCGCGTGCTGGAGCCCTGGAAGGTCAGGCGCACCGTGCCGATCGGCCCGTTACGCTGCTTGCCGATGATGATCTCGGCCGTACCCTTGTCCGGGGAATCGGGGTTGTAAACCTCGTCGCGATAGATGAACAGGATCACGTCGGCGTCCTGTTCGATAGCGCCGGATTCGCGCAAGTCGCTCATCACGGGACGCTTGTTGGGGCGCTGTTCCAGGCTTCGGTTCAGCTGCGACAACGCGATCAGCGGGCAATTCAGTTCCTTCGCCAAGCCCTTTAGCGAACGGCTGATTTCCGACACTTCGGTCGCCCGGTTTTCACCCGAGCCGTTACCCGACATCAGTTGCAGGTAGTCGATGATGATCAGGCCCAGCTGGCCGCATTGGCGCGCCAGGCGGCGGGTGCGCGCACGCACTTCCATCGGGCTCAGGGCGGGCGTTTCATCAATGTAGACCTGCGCATCCTGCATGAGCTGCACGGCGTGCGTCACACGGGGCCAGTCATCTGCGATGAGCTTGCCGGTACGCATGCGGTGCTGGTCCAGCAACCCCACCGAACCCAACATACGCATGGCCAGCTGCACCGCGCCCATTTCCATCGAGAACACGGCAACCGGCAGGCCCTGTTCGATGGCCACGTGTTCGCCGATGTTCATCGAGAACGAGGTCTTGCCCATGGACGGGCGCCCGGCCACGATGATCAAGTCACCGCCCTGCATGCCGGATGTCATCTTGTCCAGGTCGGTGAAGCCCGTCGGCACCCCGGTCACGTCAGACGTGCCTTCGCGGTGATAGAGCTCGTCGATGCGTTCCACCACTTGGGTCAACAGCGGTTGAATCTCTTGGAACCCGGCGGCGCCGCGCGAGCCTTCCTGCGCGATCTTGAAGACCTTGGATTCTGCTTCGTCCAGCAGTTGGCGCGCTTCCTTGCCCTGCGGGTTCAAGGCGGCCGACGAGATCTCGTCGGCAATCGACACCAGCTTGCGCAGCATGGCGCGCTCGCGCACGATTTCGGCGTAGCGGCGAATGTTCGCGGCCGACGGCGTGTTGTGCGCCAGCGCGTTCAAATAGGCCAGGCCGCCGGAATCTTCGGCCTTGCCGGCGCTGATCAGCGATTCATTGACGGTGATGACGTCGGCGGGACGCGCCAGCCCGATCAGGCGGGCAATGTGGTGCCAGATCAGACGATGATCGTGGCGGTAGAAGTCTTCTTCGACCAGCACGTCGGCGATGCGGTCCCACGCGGTGTTGTCCAGCAGCAGGCCGCCCAACACCGATTGTTCCGCCTCAATGGAATGGGGAGGAACGCGCAGGTATTCAAGCTGGGGATCGGCAGGTGTGTTCATGACTTCAATAGTAATGGCTGCAGGATGTCCGCAACGCGGAAAAATCCTTGGACGTCGCGCGACGGCAGGCGGCGCAACAGGGGACGCAGGGGCGTCGCCAGACCGCAGAGGATACGCGCCAGGCGGGTCAGCCGCGCTTTGACCTCGGGGTCGGGGTTGCTCTCAAGATACACGTCGAGGGCCAGTGTACCCAGGGTCACGGCCACGTCGTCCGGCAATTTACGCAGGGACGCAAGAGACGACAGCATCTGGAAAAGATCGTACGCCTGGGCCAGCGGGCGGGACAGCGTCGAGCCAATGTTTTCTTCGAAATCAATGCGCCACAACTCGCCGTCGCGCAAGGTGACGTTGCGGATCTGTGCACCACCGTGCCACATCCCGCGGGCGTGAAACGCCGCCAAGTCAGTGGCGGCAGCGCGCGTCAGCCACAGCTGCGACGTGGAATCTTCGTTGCGGATCAGGTCAGCCAGATCCTCGCCCACGTATTCCAGCACCAGCAGGCCCTGCTCTTGCCACCACACTTCCGGGACGCGGCAACCGGCCTGCAACAGCGTCGACAGGCGCGCGGCCTCGTGGGTCAGGCCATTCTTCAACAACACGCCAGGGCGCGGAAATTCGCCCAGGAACAGCTTGCAGCCCACGCCCAGCAAGAAGGCCCGCACGTAACGCAGCGCATAGCTGACGCCGCGGACAAAGCTTGGCCGGCGGCGCTTGATGATGCAGCGAACCCCGTCGATCGTCACGTCGCGCACCGAAGGTTCACGCAACGCATCCACGCTGTCGAGCCAGGGGCGCAGGCCGGGCGGCGCATTGTGATGAACGGGCGGCTGAGTCAAGGGGTCCTCTGAGGAAAGCAAGGGAGTGCTTCAAGCGGGGCGCGCAAAGGCAATGCGCGATGGCGCCCGGGCAAAAAGAAAAAAAGCCGGCGCGCGGGCCGGCTTCTTTTTACTGCGGGTACCGGCTTAGGACAGTTCGCCTTCAACCAGAACCGTGACGTCGACGACTACGTCGGCGTGCAGGGCGACCTGGATCGGGAACTCGCCAACCGACTTCAGCTGGCCGTTGGGCAGACGCACTTGCGCCTTTTCAACGCCTTCGAAACCGGCCTTCTTCAGCGCTTCAGCGATGTCGGCGTTGGTGACCGAGCCGAACAGACGGCCGTCAACACCAGCCTTCTGAACGATCTTCAGTTGGTAACCAGCGACGCGTTCGCCCAGAGCTTGGGAAGCGGCCAGCTTTTCAGCTTGAGCCTTTTCCAGCTCGGCGCGGCGGGCTTCGAATTCCTTCAGAGCGGCGTCGGTAGCACGACGGGCCTTGCGCTGGGGGATCAGGAAGTTGCGGGCGTAACCATCACGCACGCGCACGACTTCACCCAGGTTGCCCAGGTTGACGACTTTTTCGAGCAGAATAACTTGCATTTTCAGTGCCCCGGATTAGTTGTGGTTGTCGGTGTAAGGCAACAGAGCCAGGAAGCGCGCGCGCTTGATGGCGGTGTCCAGCTGGCGCTGGTAGATTGCCTTGGTGCCGGTCAGACGAGCCGGGATGATCTTGCCGTTTTCTTGCACGAAGTCGCGCAGGGTGTCCAGATCCTTGTAGTCGATCTCTTCGACGCCGGCTGCGGTGAAGCGGCAGAACTTACGACGCTTGAAGAGCGGGTTCTGCTGCGTGAATTTGCGTTTTTCTTTGCGTTTTCCGAAGAAAGCCATGATATGTGCCTCTATGTTTGAGGGGACTGGGCGGTTATCGATAACCGGGTCCAACTCCCCATAACCTATCCGTATTCAGAAGGCGCTTTCGCACCTGTTGCTCAACCCTTTCAAGCCACCTGCGGATCGCGTCCTGCGCTACCGCTGACCTTGCGTGCCTGCTGCAAATGCAGCTTGATCTTCACCGAGTCTTTGCGCGCGGGAGCCAAAAACCCCTGCACCAGCAATTCAGACCCTAAAGCGGTGTTCTTCAACAGCAACGCCAGATCGCCCAGTGCCACAGCCGTAATCGTCAATTCGACACGGCGCGGGTGGCCGGCTTCGATGACTTCCGACTCATGCGCCAGCACCATTTCCAGTGCAGGCAGTCCGGCGGGAGTGTGGCGCAAAGGCTCGCATTCGAGAACGCGGGCGCTGAGTTCCAGCTGATTCATCCTGCCAGGCACCGAGGGGACTTCATGGGATGAGCTCTGCGTGAGCCCTGCTTACTCGGCCTGAGCCGGGGCAGCTTCTGCCGAAGCCTTACGGGCTTCTTCACGCTCGACCGACTTCATCATGATCGAGGGCGTGGTCTGGGCTTTCTTGGTCTTGATGACCAGGTGGCGCAGAACGGCGTCGTTGTAGCGGAACGAGTGTTCCAGCTCATCCAGCGTGGCTTGGCCGCACTCGATGTTCAGGCAAACGTAGTGAGCCTTGACGAGCTTCTGGATCGGGTAGGCCAGTTGGCGGCGACCCCAGTCTTCCAGGCGGTGAACCGAGCCGCCTTGGCCCGTGACCAGCGCTTGGTAACGTTCGACCATGGCGGGCACTTGCTCGCTTTGGTCGGGGTGAACGATAAACACTACTTCGTAGTGACGCATGAGTAAAACTCCTTGAGAATGTCTCGCTGGCCTGGCGTCCCGAACCCGTGCTTTCCATCATGGGTTTTTGCAATACGCTTAAAAAGCAGTGCCGCGCTTTTCAGCGCTTCGCTTTTAAGCTCATTACATAGGATGCTCTAGGCCCGCAAGGGGCAGCCCGCTACCCAAAAACCATGGGCGGTCGAGCAAGAAAGCCCTCGATTATTACCGATTGAGTGTCAGGGCGCAAGCGAGCTGAGCGTCAGGAAATCAGGGACGGACTATTTTCGCCGCCCTGCCCCGCCGGCTGCGGCAGATCGGCAACACCGATTTCCTGGGGCCGGTTCACCACGCTGACCATCACATAGCTGATGATCATCAGCAGGAACCACGAGCCGAGCTTGGCAATCGACACCCATTGCCAGACATGCGTCTGGTTGGGATAGCGCCAGGCGTTGGCAAAGGTGCCGATGTTTTCGGCGAACCAGATGAACAAGGCCACCAGCACGAAGCCCAACAGCAAGGGCATGCGGCGATAAACGCGCCAGATCCGGAAATACACCCAGGTGCGCGCAAACAGCACCGCGGTCAGCGCGAACAGCACCCACCGGAAATCCATGATGAAGTGGTGCGCGAAGAAATTCACGTAGATCAGCACCGACAACGCCACCGTGGCAGCCATGGGGGGATGCGCGCGAAAACGGAAATCGAACAAGCGCCAGACACGGGCCAGGTAGCTGCCCACCGCGGCGTACATGAAGCCGGTAAAGAGCGGCACGCCGCCAATACGCAGCACGCTGGCTTCGGGGTAGATCCAGGAACCGGCCGCGGTCTTGAAGAGCTCCATGCCGGTGCCGACCACATGGAACATCAAAATCACGCGCGCTTCGCTCCAGGTTTCCATGCGCAGCGCCAGCAACAGGGCTTGAATGCCTAGCGCCGCAAGCGTCAGGAAATCGTAGCGGGCCAGCAGCGCATCCTTGGGATACCACCAGTGCGTGCCCAACAGCAGCGCGCACATCAGCCCGCCGAACAGGCAGGCCCAGGCTTGCTTGACGCCAAAGCGGAAAAATTCGTAGAGCGCCACGCCAAAACGGCCGCGGCCGGCCAAATGATTGGCCAGCCGCGATTCCCACGCTTGCAGCGCCGCGATAAGCGGCCAGTCACTGGCCGCCGGATGGCTCACGGAACGCTCAGCCTTCCACGACGGCGTAGGCCGAGTGGTTGTGGATCGATTCGAAGTTTTCGGCCTCGACGCGATAACGGGCGATGCCGGGATGCGCATTCAGGCGGGCAGCCACGTCACGCACCAAGTCTTCGACGAACTTGGGATTGTCGTAAGCGCGTTCGGTGACGTACTTTTCGTCGGGGCGCTTGAGCAGGCCCCACAGTTCGCACGACCCTTCCTCTTCGATCAGGCGGATCACGCCGTCCATGCTGATGTCGCCGTCCAGAATGGCCGACACCGTGACGTGCGAACGCTGGTTATGCGCGCCGTATTCCGAGATGGCCTTCGAGCACGGACAGAGGCTGGTGACGGGCACCTGCACGACCAGCTCAAATTCCACGCCATCATTCTGCGCGCGGGCGATCCACTGAACTTCGTAGTCCAGCAGGCTTTGCACGCCGGAAATCGGGGCTGACTTGTTGATGAAGTACGGGAAGGCGGCCGTGATGTCGCCGCGTTCGGCGTGCAGCAGCGGCAGCATGTCAGCGGCCATGGCGCGGAACAGGGCCGGCGTCATGGGGGTGCTGCGATACTTTTCCAGCAGCGCCACGAAGCGGGACATGTGCGTCCCCTTTTCTTCGGGCGGCAGCGCCACGGTCAGCGTCCAGTTGGCCACGGTGCCTTGGGGCGAGCCGTCGCCGCTTTCAATCAGCATGGGGTGGCGCACGCCACGGATGCCCACGCGCTGGATCGGGATGTGCCGGGTGTCCGCCGAACTCTGGACGTCGGGCATCACGATGGCGGGGTCGATCGGAGAATTCATTTCAGCGTACCTGTCTAGGCAATCAGTCGCTCGCGCTCGGCCTAGGAAACTTTGAGAGAGGGCCATTATCGCCCAAACCCCCGCCTGCGCCAGGGAAAACCCTTCTATTCGTAGGTTGGCGGGGCCGGAACAGTGTGTTTCAGATTCCGGACGAAAGCCGCGCCTTCGTCCGGGCTCGCGGTATGCGTTTACGCCAGCAGATCGGCATAGCGCGTGCGAATCGATTGCTCGATACCGGCGGCGTCCAAGCCCACGCCGGCCAACAGGGCCGACTGCTCGCCGTGGTCAATGAAGACATCCGGCAGGCCCAGTTGCAGCACCGGAATCTGTACGCCGGCGGCGCTCAGCACTTCCAGCACGGCGCTACCCGCCCCCCCCATGATGGAGGCGTCTTCAATCGTGACCAGCGCGTCGTGGCGGCTGGCCAGGTCCAGAATCAATTCGCGGTCGATGGGCTTCACGAAGCGCATGTCCGCCACCGTGGCGTCCAGCTTGCCGGCTGCGGCCAACGCTGGCTGCACCAGCGTGCCGAAGCCCAGGATGGCAATCTTCTTGCCCTCGCGGCGCACGATGCCGCGGCCAAGCTCAACGGTACCCAGGCCAGCGTCTTCCACCGCGCCACAGCCCGCACCGCGCGGATAGCGCACCGATGCCGGGCCCGGGTACTGATAACAGGTCGACAACAGCAAGCGCGTTTCGCTTTCGTCGGACGGCGTGGCGACGACCATGTTCGGCACGCAACGCAAGAAAGCGGTGTCGTAGTTACCGGCATGCGTGGCGCCGTCAGCGCCGACGATGCCCGCGCGGTCCAGCGCGAAAGTCACATCCAGGTTCTGCAGGGCGACGTCATGGATGAACTGGTCATAGCCGCGCTGCATGAACGTGGAGTAGATGGCAACGACGGGCTTCTGCGCTTCGCAGGCAACGCCCGCGGCGAACGTCACGGCGTGCTGCTCGGCGATGCCCACGTCGAAATAACGCAGCGGGAAACGCTTTTCAAATTCCACCAGGCCGCTGCCTTCGCGCATGGCGGGGGTGATGGCGACCAGGCGCGAATCCGCTTCAGCCATGTCGCACAGCCACTTGCCAAACACCTGCGTGAAGGTGCGCTTGCCGGGCGCCTTGGACTGCTGGATGCCGACGGCCGGGTCGAACTTGCCGGGGCCGTGATACAGCACCGGGTCGGCTTCGGCCAGCTTGTAGCCTTGGCCTTTCTTGGTCACCACATGCAGGAACTGCAAGCCTTGCAGCGCCTTCAGGTTTTGCAAGGTGGGCACCAGCGCGTCCAGGTCGTGGCCGTCGATGGGGCCGACGTAATTGAAGCCGAACTCTTCGAACAACGTAGCCGGCGTGACCATGCCCTTGGCGTGCTCTTCGAAGCGGCGAGCCAGTTCCAGCACCGGCGGCACGTGCTGCAGGACGGCGCGGCCCACGTTCTTGGCCGTAGCGTAGAAACGGCCCGACATCAGGCGCGCCAGGTAGCGGTTCAGCGCCCCCACCGGCGGCGAGATCGACATGTCGTTGTCGTTCAGGATCACCAGCAGATTGATGTTGGGCGTGACGCCCGCATTGTTCATGGCCTCGAACGCCATGCCGGCGGACATGGCGCCGTCGCCAATGATGGCGATGTGCTGGCGCTGCACGCCCGCATTGCGCGAGGCCACCGCCATGCCCAGCGCAGCCGAGATGGACGTTGACGAGTGCGCGGTGCCAAAGGCGTCGTATTCGGATTCGCTGCGCTTGGGAAAGCCCGAGATGCCGCCCTGCTGGCGCAGCTTGGCCATGCCGGCGCGGCGGCCCGTCAGGATCTTGTGCGGATAGGACTGGTGGCCCACGTCCCAGACGATGCGGTCATGCGGCGTGTCGAACACCTGATGCAAGGCCAGCGTGAGCTCGACCGTGCCCAGGTTGGACGACAGGTGCCCGCCCGTTTTGGATACCGACTCCAGCACGAAGCCGCGCAGCTCGTCAGCAAGCTTTTTCAGCTCGCGACGATCCAGGCGCTTGAGGTCTGCCGGGGATTGAATGCGGTCCAATAAATCAGTCGTCATGCTTTTATGGGGTTCGTTGGCCCGGCCTGGACTCAGGCCGGGCTAGTCACGGATCAGCGGTCTCGAAGGACGATGAAATCGGCCAGTTGCGCCAGGCGCAAGCCGGCGTCGCCCAGCGGTTCCAGCGCCGCCAGCGCGGCCACACGCAATTCTTCGGCAAACGCGCGCGCTTCGGACAGGCCCAGGAGCGACACGTATGTGGGCTTGTTCTCCGCCGCGTCCTTGCCCGGCGTCTTGCCCAGGCTGGCCGTATCGGCGGTGACGTCAAGAATATCGTCCACCACCTGGAACGCCAGACCCATGGCTTGCGCGTACGCGTCCAAGGCCTGACGCGAGGCCGAACTGGCGCCGGCCACGATGCCGCCCAGCGCAACGCTGCACGCGAGCATAGCGCCGGTCTTCATGCTGTGCATGGTCTGGAGTTCATCGCGCGACAGCGAATGGCCGACGCTGAGCAGGTCAATTGCCTGACCGCCCGCCATGCCCTGGCTGCCGGCGGCGCGCGCCAGCGATTGGGTGGCCTGCACGATCAGCGCGGGCGCAATCGGCATGGACGCCAACAGGTCAAACGCCAGCGGTTGCAAGGCGTCGCCCGCCAACATGGCGGTGGCTTCGTCGAATTGCACGTGCGTGGTGGGCCGGCCGCGGCGCAGCGTGTCGTCGTCCATGCAAGGCAGGTCGTCGTGCACCAGCGAATAGGCGTGAATCAGTTCCACCGCCGCCGCCGCACGGTCCAGAGAGGCCTCGATGGCCAGCACGCTGCCGCTGACGGGGCAGGCTTGCCCCGCGGCGTAAACCATGGCGGCGCGCACGCGCTTGCCACCGCCAAGCACGGCGTAGCGCATGGCTTCATGCAGACGGACGGGCAGCACATCCGCGGGGGGCATCAGGTCATCCAGCACGTCTTCGACATGCCGCACACGACCGTGCAACCACTCCGCGAAGGGGAGTTGAGTTTGCTTCATCGGATTCTTATTCGTCATCCAGCGCCGCCGGGTCCAGCGGGCGCAGCAGGTCGCCTTCCAGAACCTTGACCTGCTGTTCGGCCTGCGCCAGGCGTTCCTGGCAGACGCGCGTCAAGGCAACGCCGCGCCGGTAGGCAGTCAGCGATTGCTCAAGCGGCAACGAGCCGTCTTCCATGGCCGCAACCAACGATTCCAATTCGGCCAGGGCCGTTTCGAAATCCTGGGGCAAGGGACGGTCATCGATCTGCGGATCGGCTTGTGCGGGTGTGGCCAAACGGGTCTCCGAGGGCGCTAGGGGTGGATCAATTCGTGAATTGTACGAGATAGCCACGCCGGACCTTGATGCAGCGCAATGATCAGGTCGATGACCCCGCCAGTCCCGCAATGGCGGCCCGCAATGCCGGCCCCACGCGCGTGCGCAACTCGGCCTCGGGTAACAGGCTGGCGGGGCCGCCGCAGCTCATCACGAAGACCCCTTCGCCGGTAATGGAGGTGAACGGCACGGCGACGGCGTTGATGCCCGACTGCCACTCCCCCAGCGCGAAACAGCAGCCGGATTCTTGCAATTCCGCCCGCGCCCGCACGATGGCGTCGGCGGGCGGCGCGGCCGGGCCGAGCCTGGCCGTGACGTCATCGCAGGCGTCCGCCGGCAGGCTGGCCAGATACGCGCGCCCCATGGCGCTGTCCAGGCTGGCGCGATAGCCGACCGGCAGGCGCAGGTACAGCGCCGACGAGCCGTGGATGGCTTCCACATAGGTCATGGCGTCGCCATCGAATGCGCCCAGCGCCACCGCGCCCCCGGTGTCTCGCGCCAGGTCCGTCATGGACGACTTGGCCAGTTCGCGCACTTCCAGCCCGGCCAACAGGCCAAAGCCCAGCGCCAGCACGCCGTAGCCGGGCGAGTACTTGCCAGTGTCCGGGTGATAGCGCAGGTAGCCCAGCTCAGTCAGCGTGTACGTGATGCGGCTGATGGTGGGTTTGGGCAGGCCGGTCAGGCGCGCCAGATCCAGATTGCCCAGCGCGGTCACGCCATGGCGAAAGCAGCGCAAGACGTCCAGCCCGCGCGCAAGCGCGGTGATGAAGTCGGGCGAATTGGCGCCTTCGCCCACGCCAGCCGTGCGTTTGCGGCGGGCGGGCTGGCTGAGTTCCAACGTTTCGTCGGGCTTGGCGGCGGCGTGAATGACGCGCTTGGAGTCAGAAAAAGATTGCATTTCTATTCGCTTCGTTTTTATAGTTTATTCCGAATAACAAAACTAAATTCCATATAACGGAATTTAAATCATCCAAGGAGACCTGGCAAGTTGGCGCGATGCCCCCAAAGCACCGCAGCGCAACCAAGCCAGGCCCGGCGATCCACTCATGCACGCGATTTCAAGGGGAAAAACATGATTCGCACAGGCATCAAACTGCTGGCCACCGTATTGCTCAGCGCCGCCGCCTTGGGCGCGCAGGCCGACACCTACCCGGCCCGCCCGATCAAGGTCGTCTCGCCCTTCCCGGCGGGCGGCGCCACCGATGTGCTGACGCGCATCCTGGCCGAACGCATGGCCAAGACGCTGGGCCAGCCCATGATCGTCGAGAACAAGGCAGGCGCCGGCACGTCGATCGGCGCGGCATTCGTCTCGCGCGAGCAAGCGGACGGCTACACCATCCTGATGGCCACCAACTCCACGCTCGTCACGAACCGCTATCTGTATAAGGAACTGCCGTACGACCCGGACGCCTTCGCGCACATCGGCATGGTGGGCGTTGGCCCGCTGGTGCTGCTTTCCAGCCCCAAGCGCCCGTTCAACAGCACGCAGGACGTGGTCGCCTATGCCAAGCAGAACCCGGGCAAGCTGACCTTCGCCACGTTCGGCCCCGGCACCTCGTCGCATCTGGCGGGCGAACTGTTCAAGGAACGCGCCGGCATCGACATCCTGCACGTGCCCTTCAAGGGCGCAACCCAGGCCCTGCCCGCGCTGATCAGCGGCGACGTGGACCTGTTCTTCGACATGGTCGCCACCGGCATGCCGCAAGCGGACGCGGGCAAGGTCAAGGTGTTCGCCATCACCAGCCCCTCGCGCCTGGCCACGCTGCCCAAGCTGCAAACGCTGGCCGAAGAAGGCTACCCGGCCTTCGACATGACCGCCTGGTTCAGCTTCGTGGCACCCAAGGGCACGCCGGCCCCGGTACTGGAAAAGCTGCAAGCCGCGCTGACCGAAACGCTGAAGGATGAAGCCGTCAAAAAGCGCATGCTGGATATGGGGATCGACCCGCGTTCCGGCACGGCGGCTGAATTGGACAAGCAGATCAAGACCGAACAGCCCATCGTGTCGCAACTGATCAAACAGGCGAACATCGTTCTGCAATAAGCCCGCGGCGCGCTGCGCCATCGGGCAACCGGCAACCGGGCAAACGGTTTCGTGACAAATCGTTCGCGGCCTCGCCGGCCCGCGAGTTGGCGGCGTCCCACCGGGCACGCCGCCCTTTCCACCGACAGCGCCTTCACAGGCCCTGTCGGTTTTTTACGCCTTGCCTAACCGCTGGATACAGAAGACGGGCGTGGGTCGCTGCTATGGTGAAGCAGCGAAACACCCAGCGGGAACCCGATGCATCAGACCGAAGACCGATACGCCCGCCTGGACGCCGCCCGCTGGCTGGCGGCCGTGGCCGTCGTGCTGCTCCATAGCGCCGCGCTGATCGTCAGCGATCCGGCCGCGTATGGCGGCGGCGCGTGGCTGGCCGCCAATCTGTACGACTCGGCGGCGCGCTGGTGCGTGCCGGTTTTCGTCATGGTCAGCGGCGCCCTGCTGCTCGACCCCCACAAGCCCCAAGACGCCCGCCAGTTCTACAGCCGCCGCATGGCGCGCATCTGCGCCCCGCTGGTGTTCTGGACCCTGTTCTATCTGGCCTGGCGCACCGGGCTCGACTGGTGGGATGACGGCCGCGTCGATTTCTCGTTCTGGCCGCGCAAGGTGGCCCAAGGCGAACCGTATTACCACCTTTGGTATCTGTACATGATCGTGGGGCTGTACCTGTTCGCCCCGCTGGCCCGCCTGCTCTACGCACGCAGCACGCCGCGCGGCCGCGCGCTGTGGGTTGTGGGCATTCTGGGCGTGGCCATTCTGGATGCCCTGTACCGGCGCGCGCTCGGCGCGCCGCACGGTTTCTTCCTGACGTGGTTCCTGCCGTACCTGGGTTACTTCGTGGCCGGCCGCCTGATTTTTGATGGCGATATGCGCATCCCCCGCCCCGGCCTGATGCTTATGGCCAGCGTCGCCGCCACCGCTTTGGGCGTCAGCCTTATGTCCAATGGCCACGCCCTGGACACTTATTTCTACGACTACTTCAGCCTGACCGTGCCATTCATGTCACTGGCGGCCTTCCAATGGATCGTGTCCTCGCCCCGCCTGCCGCGCTTGACCGCCTTGGCGCCGCTGACCTTTGGCGTCTATCTGATCCACCCCGTCTTCCTGGACATCGCGCACCGCGCGGGCGCTTTCACAGGCGGCCAACGCGACGCCTGGATAGTGCCGCTGCTGACCCTGGCGGTCTTCGCACTATCGGCCGCCAGCAGCTGGCTGATGCGCCGCCACCCCGCCACCCGAAGGCTCGTCTGAAAGACCTACGCCGCAAAGGGTTGATTCGCCTTTGTGGCGGGGCCATCATGCCCCTCTGGATCTTCACCAAGCTTCACCGATCTTCACGGGCGTGGGGGAATCCCTTGGGGTACAATTCACGGCTTATTTGATCGGCCAGACACCGATTTTTCTTCGCGCCAGCACGGATGTAGCCAAGCTCGACGTTGAGCTCAAGCGTTTGCAACGATGGTTTGCAATCACGCTGGGCTTGAACAAAAGCGCTTGGCAGAGCTCAAACCGTCCTGGCTTTTTTATCCGAGCGGAGGGAATCATGACCGACATCGGTCGGATGGCACATGTCGTGCCAGCTCGCACCCAGCTACCCGTCAGCGCTTATTTTGACGAAGCCCTCTTTGCCCGCGAGCAAGAACTCATTTTCAAGCAATCCTCACAGTACGTCGGCCATCAGAAATTGGTGCCCGACATCGGGGATTGGCGGTCGTTGACCCAGGAAGGCGGAGGACGCGTGCTGGTTCGCAACCAGCAAGGCGTTGAACTCATCTCGAATGTCTGCCGTCATCGTCAGGCTTTGATGCTGGGCGGCGAAGCCGGCAACGTGACCGGCAACTGCAATACGCACGGCAATCTGAAGGCTACCGGCGGCAACATCGTTTGCCCGCTGCACCGTTGGACGTACAACAACCAAGGCGAGTTGTTGGGCGCGCCGCAGTTCGCCACCACGCCCTGCATGAATCTGCAGAAGTTCCGCCTGCGCGATTGCCACGGCCTGCTGTTCGAAGGCCCGCGCGATCCGGCCTCCGACATGGCCCCGCTGTTCTCGCGTCCGGAATTCAACTTCGGCGATTACGTGCTGGACCATGTTGAAGTGCATCAGTGCAACTACAACTGGAAGACGTTCATCGAGGTCTACCTCGAGGATTACCACGTGGGTCCGTTCCACCCGGGGCTGGGCCGCTTCGTCACGTGCGACGACCTGACCTGGGAATTCAACGACTGGTACAGCTTGCAGAAAGTGGGCGTGCACAATGCGCTGGCGCAGCCGGGTTCGGATGTGTACAAGCAATGGCACGACCGCCTCTTGTCGTTCCGCGATGGCGATGCACCGGACTTCGGCGCGGTCTGGGTCACGTACTTCCCGACCCACATGATCGAGCTCTATCCGCACGTGCTGGTGTTGTCCACGCTGTACCCGAAGAGCCCGCAGGAAACCATCAACGTAGTTGAGTTCTACTACCCCGAGGAAATCTCGGCGTTCGAACGCGAATTCGTTGAAGCCCAGCGCGCGGCTTACATGGAAACGGCCATCGAAGACGATGAAATCGCCGAACGCATGGACGCCGGCCGCAAGGCGCTGATGCTGCGCGGCGTGAACGAAACCGGCCCGTACCAATCACCCATGGAAGACGGCATGCAGCACTTCCACGAATGGTATCGGCGCATCATGCAAGACCTGTAATCCAGGCATTGCGGAAATAAAAAAAGGGCCTCGCAGAGACAAGCGAGGCCCTTTTGCTTGGGCAAGGCTAAACGGACGATCAGTTCCGGGGCTGGTCCGAATCACTTCCAGATCAGTTCCGGGTCACTTCCGGGTCACTTTCCAATCACGCCCGCCACCGTCCGTTCACCGATCGCCAGCCCCACCGTCATACCGACCCCGGAGTGCATCACGGCAACCGTCGTGGCCGCGTCCACCGGCATCACCGAAAACGGCGCCGGCCCGTGCGCGCCATACACGCCCTGCCAGCGTTCAATCACCCGCAGGCGCGCGCCCAATGCCTGCGACGCCAAGTCCAGCATGGCGTTGTCGACCGCCTCGTCGTTGAACGGGAACGCGTCCTGCCCATAACGATGCGAGTCACCGATGATCAGTTCGCCCGTGGGCGTGGGGCTGATCAGCAGATGGATGCCGTTTTCCAGCAGCATCGGCGTGCGGGCCTGGATCACGTCACGCAGCGTCTGCGCCGTGGGCAAATCCGAAAACGCACCGTAATGCACGCAGGACAAGCCCGTCAGCACGGGGCGGTCCAATGCGATGGGGTTCGTCTCGAACGCCGCGCGCAACATCTGCAAACGCGTGACTTCCAGGTTCAGCCGTGCGAAGCGTTCGGGCAGCAGGGTCAGGTAATCGTGACCCGGGCAGACGAACACGTGCTTGCCTTGGAATTCACCCGCGGTGGTGCCGACCAGGCCATTTTCCACCGCGCGCGCCAGCGTGCCGGTAATGAAAGTCACGCCCAACGATTCGGCCAGGTACGCCGTGATGGCGGGCAAGGCTTCGCGGGAATAGATTTGCAGGTCGTCATGGCCGCGCAGCGCCATGCAGTGATGCGCCAATTGCCCGCCGTACAGGCCTGCCACGTCACGCGCTGACAGCAGATCGGCGCGATAGCCTTCCTGCTTCAAACGCGTGTCCGCGAATTCCTGCAAGACAGCGGCTTCATCGGCATTGCGGGCCAGCACCAGTGCGCCATTGGCGCGCACATGAAAGCCCGCCTTGCCCGCCAGGTCCAGCCACAGTTCGCGGGCCTGCTGCGCGTGCGACAGCATCATGCCGGGCGCCTGGCCCGTCACGATGACCTGGCCGAAGTTGCGGATCGTGGCGCCGTGCGCCTGACGGCTGCGCTCGATCACCGCAACCGACAGGCCGCGCTTGGCGGCCGCCCAGGCGTGGGCGATGCCAAGCATGCCCGCGCCCACCACGATTACGTCATACGTTTTCATGGCTGGCCGCGCCTTACTTCTTCTTGGGTTCCGACTTGCCGTCGTAGCGCTTCGTCCACTCGGCGATGATGCGTTCGCGGTTCGTCGCGGCCCACACGAAGTCGTTCTTGATCATGCGCTTGGTCAGGTCAGCCGGCAGGTTGGGGTTGACCGTGGCGATGGACGGAATCGCCAGCACCGCGAAGTTGGCCTTGTACAGCTCGTTGGCTTCGCGGCTGGCCGAGAAGTCAGCCAGCTTGCGCGCGGCGTCCAGGTTCTTCGTGCCCTTCATGATGGCGGTGGCTTCCACTTCCCAGCCCAGACCTTCCGACGGGAACACGGCTTCAACCGGTGCGCCATCGGCCTTCAGCTTGGCCGCGCGGTAGTCGAACGACACGCCGATCGGGAACTCGCCCGCGGCCGCCATGTTGCAAGGCTTCGAACCCGAGTGCGTGTACGAACCGATGTTCTTGTGCAGGGCGTCCATATAGGCCCAGCCCTTTTCTTCACCAAAGATTTGCAGCCAGGCGCTGACGTCCAGGAAGCCCGTGCCGGACGAAGCCGGGTTCGGCATGACGATCTTGCCGGCGTAGACCGGCTTGGTCAGGTCTTGCCACGACGTGGGCTTGGGCAGCTTTTGCTTTTCGGCTTCGATGGTGTTGAAGCAGATGGCGGCGGCGTAGCCGTCCATGCCCACCCAAGACGGCTCGGCCTTGGCGTCGCGCATGTTGGCGGCGATCTGGTCCAGGCCCTTGGGGGCGTAGGGTTGCAGCATGCCTTCCTTGTCCATCAGGCCCAGCGCCGTGCCGGCCAGGCCCCAGATCACGTCGGCCTTGGGGTTGCTTTTTTCGGCCAGCAGCTTGGCGGCGATGATGCCGGTGGAATCACGCACCCACTGGATCTTGATGTCGGGGTTGGCCTTTTCGAATGCGGCTTGGTAGACCTTGATCTGGTCGGCTTCGAGCGCGGTGTAGACCGTCAGCGTGGTCTCGGCGGAGGCGGCGCCCATCACGCCCGTCAGGGCGGCGGCCAGTGCAAGCAGCTTGTAGCGATTCATGTGGAACTCCGTAGATGAGCGGAAAAATTGCGCAAAAAAAGGGTGAAGGTCGCCCCCACTGCCGGCGGCTGCCGGCTGCGGTGCAAGGTAAAAACAGAAAGGGAAACAGCGTCCGGCGAGGCCGGAAGAAAGCGCTAACTCAGGGTCGTTGGCCTCGTGCCAGACGGGCTTCGATGTCGATGATGACGGCCGGCAGATCGGCCACCGTGTCGATCAGGTAATGCGGCGCAGCGGATGACAGCTCGCGGCTGGCGTCGGCGCGCACCCGATCACGGCCGGCCTCGTCCAGGCTCAGGTATTCGTCCAGCGTCAGGCCGGCGGCGTTGCCCGACAACAGCAAGCCCACCGACCACATGCCGGCGCGGCGGCCTTCTTCAATGCCGGGCGCGGTGTCGTCCACCTTGATGCAGGCGGCCACATCGGACAGCCCGAGTTCGACCACGTTCTTCAGCGCCATGGCGGGTGCGGGGCGCGCGCGCGGCACGTCGTCGCTGGCCACGATGCAATCGGGTTCCAGGCCTTCAGAGGCGGCGCGTTCAACCACGCGGCGCATCACGCTGTCCGGGTAGCCCGAGCACGAACCAATCTTCAAGCCCTTCTGGCGCAGCGCGCGCAGCAGCTCGGCCGCGCCGGGGATGGCCGCCGAATACTGCGCAACCTTCTCCATCTGCATCGGCAGAAAGCGTTCGTAGATGGCGGTCACGTCGTCGTCGGTGGGCAGGCGGCCAAACTGGGCCTGGTACTGGCTGGCGATGGCGGGCTGGTCGCAAAGCGCACGGATGTGATCCCACTTGCCCATGCCCATCGGGCCGCGGGCCTCTTTCAGCGACACCTCCATGCCGAACTGCGAAAACGCATCCACGAACACCTTGGTGGGGGCAAACGAACCGAAGTCGACCAGCGTGCCGGCCCAGTCGAAGATCACGGCTTCCAGCTGCACGGGCAAGGAAGAAACAGTCATGAGGGTCATCCTAGAAATAAGCGTTCAAAGAGCCACGGGACGGCGCCAGGCCTGGCTGCGCGCCACCAGCGCACGGCTGGCCAGATGCAACACCAGAGCCGCCGTGGCGGAACTGGCCATGATTACCGTGCACATGGCGGCGGCCGGGCCGATGAAGCCAGCGTCGTCCATGTTAAGCACGGCAACGGCGGCCAGCACCGTGGACGGGCTGTACAGGAACACCACGGCCGACACGGTCGTCATGGCGGAAACAAACAGGTAGCGGGCGACATCCAGCGCGGCGGGCAGGCACATCGGCAAAGTCACGCGCAGGAACGTCGTCATGCGCGGCACCTTCAGCGACGCGGATGCCGCTTCGAATTCCGGGTCCAGCGCGTTCAGCGCGGTGGCGGCCGTCAGATGCGCGCTGGTGTAGAAGTGGACAACCGTGCACAAGATCAGCAGCGGCATGGTTCCGTACAACATGTTCAGCGGATTCATCAGGCTGTTGAAGAAGAAGATGTAGCCCAGGCCCAGCACCAGGCCAGGCACGGCCATCGGCATCAACGCCAGCATGCTGACCACGCCGCGCAAACCGCGCGCCACCTGGCCGCGCGCCGGCACCTTTTCCATCATCCAGGCGCCCACGAAAACCACGGCCGTGCCGATCAGGGCCGTGCAAAACGCCAGCTGCAAGCTGTTGCGCCAGGCCAGCCAGCCGCCGCCGTCCATGTTGTCGAAGTCGTAGGACCGCAGCGACATCGACAGGTTGTACGGCCACATCTTCACGAAGGACGCCCAGACGGCCACGCCGATGATCAGCAGCAGGAAGGCGGCCATCACGCCCGCCAGCGCCAGGAATGCAGCGTCACGGCGGCGGTTCTGGCCCGCCGCGTAGGCTTGGGCGCGGCCGCTCATCTGGGCGCCTTGACGGGCACGCAGGCGGCGGTCCAGCACGAAGGTCAGCAAGGCCGGCAGCAGCAGCAAGATGCCGATCGCCGCGCCCTTGGGGAAGTTCTGTTGGCCGACCACCGCTTTGTAGGCTTCCATGGCCAGCACGTTGTAGTCACCGCCCACCACCTTGGGTACGCCGAAATCAGTGACCGTCAACGTGAACACCACGCAGCAGGCCGAGAACACGGCATAACGCGTGCCGGGCAAGGTGACGGTCATGAAGGTGCGCCACGGCCCTGCGCCCATGGCGCGCGCCGCGTCGTACAGGCGCCCATCGGCCAGCGTCAGGCCGGTCAGCAGAATCATCAGCGCGTGCGGGAAGGTGTAGAACGCCTCGCCCACGACGATGCCCCAGAATCCGTAGATGGTGGCGCCGCCCGTCAGCCCCTTGAGCAGGCCCTGGTTGCCTAACAGGTAGACCAGTGCAATGCCAGGCAACAGCGACGGGGCCAGCAGCGGCAGCAAGGCGATGGTGCGCAAGAGGCCCTTGCCCGGCAGACGCGTACGCGTCAGGCCGTAGGCAAACGCGTAAGCGCAAGGCACGACCAGCAGCATGGTCACGATGCCTACCGTCAGGCTGCGCCCGACCATCGGCAGAAAGCCTTCAGCGCCGATGATGCTGCCGACGACCGACAAGCCCGCCCAGGCGCCGTCGTTATCCGTCACGGACTTGGCCAGGATGGCGATCAACGGCAGCGCCAGAAACAGCACCAGAAACAAGACCAGCGCGCCCTGCCCCATCGTCAAACCCAGCGCGCCGATCCAGGCGGGCATGGGACGGCGGCCCAAGGCCAGCGCGGGACTGTTGGCTGGCGTTTTAGCGGACACGGGGGGCGGCATTGCTGCCGGCATTCCCGCCGGCATGGCCGCAGACACAGTGGCAGCGGCCATCGGCGCGGAGGGGGTCTCAGCCACGGAAGGCGAACCGGTCATGACGGGCTCAAGCGTAGGCGCGAATCGCATGGCGCGGCAGCTCCACCCAGCAACGGCTGGCAGCGTGAGGGCCCAACAGGGCGTCTCCGATTTCGGGGGACACGATGGAATGCACGGTGGACCCGGGCACCCCTTCCAGCCGCAAGGCCAGGCGGTAACCGCGGCCCAGGAACACGCCGTCCAGCACATCGGCCAACATCGAATTGGGTTCTTCCGGGCGCGCCATGGTGACGCGCACCGCTTCGGGGCGCACAAACAGCTTGCCCGACTGGCCGCCCAACGCCTCGTCCACCGCCAGTTCCTGACGGCCGACGCGCGCTCGGTGAGCATCAACGCGTTCGAACGGCAGCCAGTTCGCTTCACCCACGAAGTCGGCAATGAAGGCCGAGCCCGGCTGACGATACAGTTCGCGCGGCGTGCCGTACTGTTCAATGACGCCGCCATTCATGACGGCGATGCGGTCGGCCATCACCATGGCCTCTTCCTGATCATGCGTCACCATCAGCGTCGTAATGGACAACCGCTTTTGCAACGCACGCAGCTCGATGCGCAGATGTTCACGCACGCGGGCGTCCAGCGCCGACATCGGTTCGTCCAGCAACAGCAATGAGGGCGACGGGGCCAGCGCGCGCGCCAGGGCCACGCGCTGCTGCTGGCCGCCCGAGATCTGTCCCGGATATTTATCCGCCGCGCCCGCCAGGCCAACCAGCGTCAGCATTTCCTCGACCCGGCTGGCGACATGCTTGCGATGCGCGCGCTTGCCGCTCAGGCCGTACGCCACGTTCTGCGCCACGGTCAGGTTGGGAAACAGCGCATAGGACTGGAACAGGATGCCGTAGTCGCGCTCTTGCGGTTCGGCGTAAGAAATATCGCGGCCCGACAGCACGATCGCGCCGCTGTCCTGGCGCTCCAGCCCGGCAATGGCGCGCAAGAGCGTCGTCTTGCCGCACCCGGACGGGCCCAGCAGGCACACCAGCTCTCCGGCGCGGATATCCAGCGAGACGTCCGCCAGCGCCGTGTGGCTGCCGAATCGTTTCACTAAATTTCGTACTGAGAGAAAGGCGCTATCGGGTTGGGGCATGGTGCCTCCGGTCTGGGAACGAAGGCAGTATGGAAGGCGCGTATTGAGCGTTTATGACACTTCGCGCAAATGCAGTAATAAAAACATCAAATTATTTTGGTGTACTGGCGGTCTTGCGCATTGCGTCCCTTTCCCGCCCTCACCATCGTGCTTGTCGCCGAACTCAAATCCTTCTACGCCGTGGCTCGCTGCGGCACCGTCACCAAAGCCGCCGCCCAACTGGGTGTCAGCCAACCCACGGTGACGGGGCAACTGCGCCAGCTGGAGTCGCGTTACGGCGTTGAACTGTTCCACCGGCAAGGCCGCGGCATGCGGCTGTCTGACGCCGGCCACAGCCTGATGCCCATGGTGGAAAAGCTGGTGCAGCAGGAAACCGAAATCGATTTCCGGCTGCGCGACGCGAGCGACCTGCGTGAAGGCAACCTGCGCATTGGCGCAACAGGCCCCTTCTACATCATGGATACCGTGCGCCGGTACAACCAGCGCTATCCGGGCATCGACCTGACGGTGACCATCGGCAATTCGCAGTCGATGCTGCAAGCGCTGCACGACTACCGCATCGAGATTGCCACGTCTTCTTTTCTGATGGATGACAAGCATCTGTACCGCCGGATGATTGCCGCCGACCCGATCCGCGTTGTCACCCACCGCGACCATCCGCTGGCGCGGCGCGGCAAGGTGCGTCTGGCCGATCTGGCCGACCATGCGGTGCTGCTGCGCGAACCCGGCTCCATGACGCGTCAGCTGACCGAAGACGCGCTGGCGCAGGCCGGCGTCACAGTGCGCCGCACGCTGGAGATCGGCAGCCGCGAATCGATCCGGCAAGCCATTCTTTGCGACCTGGGGATCAGCCTGATCCCGTCGCGTGAAATCCCGTCCCATCCGGATCTGGCGGCCCTGGATATCCAGGGGGCCGAGATCATGATGAACGAATACCTGTACTGCCTGCGCGAGCGCCAACCGGTGCAATTGATCGCGCGCTTTCTGGAGATGGCGCCGGCAGCCGGCTGACCGTCAACGGTCACTGCCCGCCCCCTCCCCCTTGCGGCCACTCAGGAGACAACCATGGCCTTGACCTTGCAAGACATCGAGCAGATTTTCCTGGAACGGGGGCACCGTTCCTATCACGGCGAGTCCGTGAGCCATTTGCGGCATGCGCTGCAAACGGCATCGCTGGCCGAACGCAATGGCGCAAACGCGCAACTGATCACGGCCTGCCTGTTGCATGACCTGGGCCACCTGATTGCGGACCGGCCCGGCACGCCCACGCTGCGCGGCATCGACGACAAGCATCAATATTTCGTGCTGCCTTTCCTGCGCGGGCTGTTCAGTTCGGCTGTGCTGGACCCCATCCGGCTCCATGTTGAAGCCAAGCGCTATCTTTGCTACGTGGAGCCGCAATATGAAGCGTCGCTCTCGGAGGACTCCAAGCGCAGCCTGGCGCTGCAAGGGGGCAGTTTCGATGCGGGCCAGGCGGTKGATTTCGCCAGCATGCCGGGTGCGCCGGATGCGATTCGTCTAAGGCGTTGGGACGATATGGCCAAGGTGCCGGGGCTGGCGACGCCGCCCCTGGACCATTTCCTGGAGATCGCCGAAAGCGTCTCCGGGCGGGTCAAGCTGGCGGCGATCTGGTGATGCGCGGCTAGGGCGCGGCGGCGCTAGCTGAAGCCCGCGGCGGCCTCTGCCCTGGCTCGTCGGCTGCCTTGGCCCGGCAGCCTCCTACTTCAGCCCTTGGCCACCGGGCGGGATGGGTCGCTGCACCACTCGCTCCACGAGCCCGGGTACAGGCGCGATCCGGACAAGCCCGCGATCTCCATGGACAGCAGGTTGTGGCAGGCAGTAATGCCCGAGCCGCACTGATGGACAATTGCTGCCGGGTCGCGCCCTGCCAGCAGGCCCGAGAATTCGGTGCGCAATTGCTCGGCGGATTTGAAGCGGCCGTCGGCTTGCAGGTTCTCGCCGTTGGGGCGGTTCAGGGCGCCGGGGATGTGGCCGGCCACCGGGTCCATCGGCTCGACCTCGCCGCGATAGCGGTTGGCGGCGCGTGCATCGATCACGGTGAAGGACGGCTGGGCGATGTTGTCCAGCACGGCGCGGGCGTCGACGGCACCCGCGAGCGATGCGCCGGGTTCCACCGGTTGCCCCGCCTTGACTGCCGGCGCGGCCTCGGTCGTGGTCGGCAGACCCGCAGCCACCCAGGCTTGCCAGCCGCCATCCAGCACCACTACGCGCTCATGGCCCAGCCAGCGCAACATCCACCACAAGTGCGCGCCGTACATGCCGCCGCTGGCGTCATACGCCACCACCAGCGTTTGCGGCGTGACGCCGTGCGCGGCCATCAAGGCGCCGAATTCGGCGCGCGACGGCAGCGGATGGCGTCCGTTCTTGCCGGTGCGCGGCGCGGCCAGCTCGGTTTCGTGATCCAGATAACGCGCGCCGGGAAGGTGGCCGGCGTCATAAGCCTGGCGGCCCGCGGCGTGGTTGGTCAGGTCATGGCGCACATCGAAGATGCGCACGTCAGGCGCATCGCTCGCGCCCAGGCGTGCGGCCAGGTCGGCGGCGGAAATCAGTGTCATCGTCATTCGGGGTGCTCCTGATCGAAAAGAGGCGGGTCAGGTCGGCTTGGGGTCGCGCATGGTGCGCCACACCGACAGCAGACCCGCAGAAATGATCAAGCCCATGCCGGCCCAGGCCAGGGCGTCCAGATGGTCGCCCCAGAACCCCATGCCCAGCAAGGCCGCGAAAATAATGGTGCTGTACTGCAACGCCGCCGTCAGCAGGGCTGAGCCCATGCCGAAGGCCCGGGTCATGGCCAACTGGCCAAACATGCCCGCCACGCCCACGCCAAACAGCGATGCGTAGCCCTGCCAGTCGGCCTGGCCCCACCCTTCAAACCACAGCCCGGCCAGGCTCGACACGCAGACCGCCACGGAGAAAAACAGCACGGTGCGCCACTCGGGTTCACCGATGCGGCCCAATTGGCGGATCTGCATCATGGCGATGGCCGACATGGCGCCCGCGCCCATCCCCATCACTGCGGCCAGCCACTGGTCGTCGGTAATACTGGGACGCAGCACGGCGATCACGCCCAGAAAACCCAGCGCCACAGCAATGATGCGCACCGGGTCGCGCTGCGCGCCGCCCCAGCCCAACATCCAACAGGCGATGAACAGCGGCGCCGTGTAGTTCAGGCTGGTGGCGGTAGCCAGCGGTAAATGCGAGATCGCGAAAAACCCCAGCCACATCGACGTGACGCCAGACAAGTTGCGCCAGATGTGCAGCTTCCAACTGGTGGGGATGATGGATTGCCGGCCGGCGCGCGCCCACAGCAGCAACAGAATGACGGAGGGGAGCCCGCGGAAAAGCACGATCTGCGGCAACGACGCGCCGTGCTCGGTGCCGAGCTTCACGAACGACCCCATGATGGCGAACATGGCGGACGCCAGCAACATCCAAAGAGCCTGCATTGGGGGTCTGCGCTAAGGGAAAAGTGGGGGAGAAATAGGGGAAAGCGATACTATACTCTCCGTCACCGGGAGCGGTGCCGGCGAGTCGGGGAACTGGCGGGCCGCCGCCATGTCGAACCCCGGGTATTTCCCGCTCGCAGAGGAACACAAAAAACATGAAACGCATTGTCTTGTTCGTCATCACCAACCTGGCCGTCATGCTCGTGCTGTCGGCCACGCTGCGCATCCTGGGCGTAGACCGCTACATCACCGCCAATGGCCTGAACCTCAACGCGCTGCTGATCTTCTCGGTGGTCGTGGGCTTTACCGGCGCGATCATCTCGCTGCTGATCAGCAAGCCGATGGCCAAATGGAGCACCGGCGCACAAGTGCTGGACCCGAACGCGCCGCGCAGCCAGCGCGAAGCCTGGCTGGTCGACACCGTGCACCAGCTGGCCGACCGCGCCGGCATCGGCCGCCCGGAAGTCGCCATCTATGAAGGCGCCCCCAACGCATTCGCCACCGGCGCGTTCAAGAACGACTCGCTGGTTGCCGTGTCGACGGGCCTGCTTGAAAGCATGAGCGAAGAAGAAGTCGCGGCCGTGCTCGCGCACGAAGTGGCCCACATCGCCAACGGCGACATGGTCACGCTGACGCTGATCCAGGGCGTGGTGAACACGTTCGTCGTCTTCCTGGCGCGCGTGGTTGGCTACTTCATCGACCGCGTCGTGTTCAAGAACGAACGCGGCATCGGCCCGGGCTATTACATCACCGTGCTGGTCTGTGAAATCATTTTCGGCGTGCTGGCCTCGATCATCGTGGCCTGGTTCTCGCGCCAGCGCGAATACCGCGCCGACGCCGGTTCGGCTCACCTGATGGGCGCGCGCGAACCGATGATCCGCGCCCTGGCGCGCCTGGGCGGCCTGGAGCCGGGCGATTTGCCCAAGTCGTTTGAAGCTTCCGGCATCACCGGCAAGGGCGGCCTGGCAGCCATGTTCGCCTCGCACCCGCCGATCCCGTCCCGTATCGCCGCCCTGCAAAACGCACGCGTGGTCTGACCCCAGCACCACTTGCAGGCAGGCAGCAAAAAGCCCCTCGTCAGAGGGGCTTTTTCTTGGGCCGGCTGGTTGCCGGATCGATGTGCCGGGCGCCGGATCAAGGCCCGGTCACGCCGATGATAAAGGCCCGGGTCACGGCCAGAATGAAGGCCTACGCCACGCGCCCGGTCACGCCTGGATCAGCACTCGACGATGTTCACCGCCAAGCCGCCACGCGCGGTTTCCTTGTACTTCGTCTTCATGTCGGCGCCCGTTTCGCGCATCGTCTTGATGACCGAATCCAGCGACACATAGTGCTGCCCGTCGCCGCGCAGCGCCATCCGCGCCGCGTTCACGGCCTTGATGGAGGCCATGGCGTTGCGCTCGATACAGGGAATTTGCACCAGCCCGCCCACGGGGTCGCACGTCAGGCCCAGGTTGTGCTCCATGCCGATCTCGGCGGCGTTCTCTACCTGCTCGACCGTGCCGCCCAAGGCGGCCGCCAAGCCGCCCGCAGCCATCGAACACGCCACGCCCACTTCGCCCTGACAGCCCACTTCGGCTCCCGACAGCGACGCGTTGTACTTGTACAGTAGCCCCACCGCCGCGGCGGTCAGCAGGAAATTGCGCACGCCGTCGCTGTTGGCGCCCGGCACGAAGCGGTCGTAATAATGCAGCACGGCCGGGATGATGCCGGCTGCGCCGTTGGTCGGCGCCGTCACCACACGCCCACCGGCCGCGTTTTCTTCGTTGACGGCCATGGCGTACAGGTTGACCCAGTCCATCACCGACAAGGGGTCGGACAAGGTGCGCTCGGCGCGCTGCGTCAGGTTGCGGTAGAGCTCGGGGGCGCGGCGGCGCACGCGCAGCGGGCCGGGCAATTCGCCATCGGCTTCCGGGTAATTGATGCCACAGCCACGCGCCACGCAGTCCTGCATGACCTGCCAGATACGGTCCAGCCCGCTGTGCGTTTCCGACGCTTCGCGCCAGGTCAGCTCGTTTTGCATCATCAGCTGCGCCACGGTCATGCCGCTTTCGCGGCACATGGTCAGCAGCTCACGGCCCGAGCGGAACGGATACGGCAACTGGTTATGCGCGGCAATGACCTGACTGTTCGACGCGCCGGCCGTCACGACAAAGCCGCCGCCTACCGACAGATAGCGCGATTCACGCAGCGACTCGCCATTGGCGCCCATGGCGTGAAACTTCATGCCATTGGGGTGTTCGGCCATCGCTTCGCGGCGGTAGAACACCATGTGTTCCTTCTCGATGAAGGGGACGGGGAAACGGCCAAGCAGGGGCAGTTGGCGGCTGGCGCGCACCGAGGCCAGCATGCCGGCAATCGCCGCCGGGTCAACCGTGTCGGGGGCTTCGCCCATCAGGCCCAGCAGCACGCCCTTGTCGGTGCCGTGGCCCTTGCCGGTGGCGCCCAGCGAGCCGTACATTTCGGCGCGCACATAGGCGACTTGGGGGATCAGGCCGTCGCGTTCAAGCCCCTGCGCAAATAGCAATGCGGCCCGCATCGGGCCCACCGTATGGGAGCTAGACGGGCCTATGCCTATCTTGAACAGATCGAATACGGAAACGGCCACGCGAAACTCCAGTACATCTAAGAATAGTCAGGCAATGATACGCGCAGCCACAGCCGCGCGCAGTAAAGGCCCGACGCGCGTAAGCTGTATTGCGCCGCCGGGTTTCGCCGCCCGGTCAGGCGTGCGATCATTACAGAATTATTTCATGTCATAAAAAGAACGGAACTACCCCTGGATGTCTGGACTTATTACCCTGCTTGACTTCGCCGGCTACGTCGCGCTCCTCCTTTGGGGGGTGCACATGGTCCAAACGGGCGTCCAGCGCGCTTTCGGCGCGGCCTTGGGCGCGGCGCTGGGCAAAGCGCTGGGTACGCGCTTGCGTGCCTTTGCCGCCGGGCTGGGCATCACCGCCGCCCTGCAAAGCAGCACCGCCACCGGCCTCATGATTACCGGCTTCGCCGCAGGCGGCGTGGTCGGCCTGGTGCCCGCCCTGGCCGCGATGCTGGGGGCCAACGTCGGCACCACCCTGATCGTTCAGCTGCTGTCGTTTGACCTGACTTCGCTTGCTCCCATCCTGATCCTGGCGGGCGTGTGGATGTTCCGGCGCTATCCGCCGGGCCGCACCCGCGACCTGGGCCGGGTGTTCATCGGGCTGGGGCTGTTGCTGCTGTCGCTGCATCAACTCGTTGAGCTTTTCGAGCCGTTCCAGACCGCCCCCATGCTGGGCATGATTCTTGACGCGCTGTCCACCCAGCCGGTGGCTGCCGTGCTGCTGTCGGCCGCCTTCACCTGGGCCGCGCACTCCAGCGTGGCGGTTGTGGTGCTGGTAATGTCGCTGGCCAGCCATCACATGGTGGCGCCGCACGTGGCTTTTGCGCTGGTGCTGGGCGCCAACCTGGGCACCGCCATCAACCCGATGATCGAAGGCGTGACGGGCGACGACCCGGCCGCCCGCCGCCTGCCGCTGGGCAACCTGCTGACCCGCGTGCTGGGCGTGCTGGCCGGCCTGATTCTGCTGCCCGTGCTGCAACCGCTGATGAGCGACATGGCCAGCGACCCGGCACGCGCCGTGGCCAACTTCCACACGCTGTTCAACGCGGTGATCGCCCTGGTGTTCCTGCCGCTGCTCACGCCCTACGCCGCCCTGCTCACCCGCTGGCTGCCCAAACGCGCCGACCCGAACGACCCTTCCCGTCCCCAATATCTGGACGAGTGGGCGCACGACGTGCCGGCCGTGGCGCTGGGCAACGCCGCACGCGAAGCGCTGCGCATGGCCGATATGGTGCAAACGCTGCTGCTGTACGCGCGCGCCGGTTTCAAGCGCGACAACCGCCACCGCATGGTCCAGGCGCGCCAGCTGGACGCCGCGCTGGACAAGCTGGAAAACGCCATCACGACGTACCTGGCCACGCTGGATCAGGAAAACATGACGCGCGACGACGTGCAGCGCATGGACGACATCCTGGCCTTCACCAGCAACATCGGCCATGCGGGCGACATCGCCCACCACGGCCTCTTGAGCCACGTCGCCAAGCTGCGCAAACAGGGCTGGACCTTCTCGCCCGAACAGCGCGCCAGCCTGGACGATACGCTGGGCCAGCTGATCGCCAACGAGCGCCAAGCCGCGGCCCTGTTCGTCAACGACGATCTGCGCCAGGCCCGGGCCCTTGCCGGCGAGAAGGCGCGTTTCCGCAACATCGAAATCCAGGCATCCGAGACGCACCTGCAAAAGATCAAGGCCGGTCAGGTCGACGCCGCCGAAGTCGGCGCGCTGTATCTGGATATCCTGCGCGACATGAAGGGCATCAACTCGCATCTGGTGGGCGCGGCGGCTTACCCGCTGCTAGCCCGGCACGGCGAGCTGCTGCCGAGCCGGCTGCGCGAAGCCGGGAACTGAACAAAAAGAAACCGGCCCTTGGGCCGGTTTCTTTATGGGCGCTTATTTATGGGCGCTTATTTATGGGCGCTTACTTATGGGCGCTTACGCTTATTGGCGCCCACGCTTATTGGCGCCTTCGTTCAAGGATGCCTGCGCCTCGTCCCTACAGATAGCGCTGGAACCAAGCGAGCATCCGGCTCCAGCCATCTTTCGCCGCTTCCGGCTTGTAGCTGGCGCGGTAGTCCGCCAGGAACGCGTGGTCGGCATCCGGGTAGACGACGAATTCCGACTGCTTGGCGGCGGCATTTCCCGCAGCCAGCTTTGTCTTCATGGTCTCGATGTCGGCCAGCGGAATGCTGGCGTCCTTAGCCCCGTACAAGCCCAGCACGGGGCCGTGCAATTCGTTCACCACGTCGAAGGCCACACGCTTGATCAGCGGGCCATGGCCGACGCTCAGCTTGCCGTACCAGGCCACTCCCGCCTTCACATCGGGATTGTGCGCGGCATACATCCAGGTCAGGCGGCCGCCCCAGCAAAAACCCGTCACGGCCACACGCTTGGCGTCGCCGCCGTTCTGCGCGGCCCAGGCCACGCTGGCGTCCAGGTCTGCAAACACCTGCTCGTCCGGCACTTTGCTGACCAGTTCGGCGATGAGTTTGGGGATGTCGGTGTAGACCGAGGCATCGCCCTGGCGCTCGTACAGGTTGGCGGCAACGGCCAGGTAGCCGGCCTTGGCCACGCGGCGGCACAGATCCTTGATGTGCTCGTGCACGCCGAAGATCTCTTGCACGACCAGCACGATGGGCAGGTCGCGGCGGCCTTCAGGGGCCGCGTAATAGGCGGCGATGGAACCATCGGCCACGGGCAGTTTGAAATCCCCGTGGACCAGTCCATCCGTGTCGGTATGGATGACGGTAGGCGCGACGTTACCGGCGGCGGCGGAAAAACTCATGGGCACACTCCTAGGGTGGAATCGAAGACGGCCGGGCATCCCGTCCGCGCGCGTCCTAGTGCGTGTGAGCGTGCTCCGCATGGGGCGCGCCGTGGCCGGCTTCGGCCCCGTGCTCGTGTCCATGGTGCATCAGGGTCGTCACGCTGTAGATCAGCACCACGCCCACGCCTACCAGCAGCAATTGCGGGACGGCATCCGAAAGGGATACCCGTTCGTGCATCTGCGGCATCAGATCGGCCACCGAGATATAGAGGAAGCTGCTGGCGGCAACCACCAAGACATACGGCACCCAGCCCTGCGCCTGCTGCAGCACGAAGTACCCTATTATGCCGCCCACGGCTGAACACAAGCTGGTGAAGAGAATCAGCGAAAACGCCCGGCGGCGCGCCAGGCCCGCGTTCAGCAGCACGACGAAATCGCTCAGCTTGTGCGGCACTTCATGCACGATGATCGACGCCGCCGTCAGCACGCCCAGCAGCGGGTCGGTCAGGAAGGCCGCCGCCACCAGCACGCCGTCGCACAGGTTGTGCAACGAGCTGCCGATCAGAATCAACATGCCGCCACGGCCCGCTTCGTGATGGTCGTGGCCCTTGTGATGGTGATGGCCGTCGCCTTCGTGGTGATGGCTGTGGCGCAGCAGCGCAATCTTCTCCAGCACGAAGAAGCCGATCAGCGAAGCCAGCATCAGCCCGAACAACGCATGGGCATCGCCCACCGCGCCTTCAAAGGCCTCGGGCAGCAGGTGCAACAGCGCCACCGACAACAGCACGCCCACCGACAGGCTGACCATGTGATGCAGGTATTGGGCAAACACTCTGTAGGCCAGCCAGCTGGCGACAAAGACGGCGATGAGCCCGCCGGTTACGGTGGCAAGCAAGACCCAGAGCAGCAACATTTGGGGGACGCAATAAAGGCGGGAGGGAAGCGCAACATTATATTGTTGCAATCCCAAAATCGGAAATGGGCCGTCCGAAGACGGCCCACCGATGTTCAAGCCAGCAAAACGGCGCGGGGTGCAGTCGCCACCAGTGGGCGCCCTTCTTCCTGGTCGCCCTTCCTGGTCGCCCTTCCTGGTCGCCCTTCCTAGCCGCCCTTAGTGCGCCTGCTCCCAGTTCTTGCCCATGCCCACTTCGGCCACCAGCGGCACGCGCAGCTCAGCCACTGCACACATCAAACGGGGCAACGCTTCCTTGACCACGTCGATCTCGGCGTCCGGTGCTTCCAGCACCAGTTCATCGTGCACCTGCATGATCATGCGCGTTTGCAGCTTTTCCGCTTCCAGCCAATCTTGCACGGCCACCATGGCCATCTTGATCAGGTCAGCCGCGGTGCCTTGCATGGGCGCGTTGATGGCGGCCCGTTCTGCGCCCTGCCGGCGCGGGCCCGACGCCCCGCGGATTTCCGGCAATTGCAGCCGGCGGCCGAATACGGTTTCCACATAGCCTTGTTCGCGCGCCAAGCGGCGGGTATTTTCCATGTACATCGCCACGCCGGGATAGCGGGCGAAGTAGCGGTCGATATACGCCTGCGCCGCGTCGCGCGTGATGCCCAGGTTGGACGCCAGGCCGAACACGCCCATGCCGTAGATCAAGCCAAAGTTGATGGCCTTGGCCGCGCGGCGCTGCTCGGTGGACACATCCGGCAAGGCCACGCCGAACACTTCCGAGGCCGTGGCGCGGTGGATGTCCTCGCCAGCGGCGAAGGCGCGTTGCAGGTTTTCGTCGTCGGACACATGCGCCATGATGCGCAATTCAATTTGCGAATAGTCCGCCGACAGCAACACGCCCTGTTCAGCGATGAACGCTTCGCGCACGCGGCGGCCAGCCTCGGTGCGCACCGGAATGTTCTGCAAGTTGGGATCAGACGACGCCAGACGGCCCGTGATCACCGCCGCCTGCGAATAGCGCGTATGCACGCGCCCGGTATTCGGGTTGATCATGCGCGGCAGCTTGTCCGTGTACGTGGACTTCAGCTTGGACAAGCCCCGATATTCCAGCAGCACCTGCGGCAGCGGATAGTCTTGCGCCAGCTTGGTCAGCACGTCTTCGTCGGTAGACGGCGCGCCGCTTGCGGTCTTGCGCACCACGGGCAGCTGCATGCGCTCAAACAGGATCTCGCCCAACTGCTTGGGCGAATTCAGGTTGAACGGCTGGCCGGCCAGTTCATAGGCCTTTTGTTCCAGCCGCAGCATTTCCTGGCCCAGCTTGTGGCTTTGGCGGCCGAGTTCAGCGGCATCCACCTTCACGCCATTGCGTTCGATGGTGGTCAGCACCGCCGACACCTGGATCTCAAGCTGGTAGATGCGGTTCAAGCCTTCGTCGGCCGCCACCATTGGGCGCAGCACCTGATGCAGCTGCAAGGTGAAGTCTGCGTCTTCGGCCGCGTAATGGCCGGCCTTGTCCACCGCCACTTCGTCAAAGCCGATCTGCTTGGCGCCCTTGCCGCACAGGTCTTCATACGACACGCCGCTGCGGCCCAGATAGCGCTGGGCCAGATCATTCAGCCCCACGCCGCGATGCGATTCCAGCACGTAGGCCTGCAGCATCGTGTCGTCGGTGATGCCCGCAAGCTTGATGCCTTCGTTGGCGAACACATGGGCGTCGTACTTGGCGTGATGCAGCAGCTTGGCGCGCGAGGCGTCTTCCAGCCACGGCTTCAATCGCGCCAGCACTTCGGCCTTGGGCAGTTGGGTGGCGCCGTCCGGGCCGCGATGGGCCACGGGGATGTAGCAGGCCACGCCCGGCTCCACCGCCAGCGACAAGCCAACCAGCCGCGCCTGCATCTGATCAAGCGAAGTCGTTTCGGTATCCAGCGCCACCAGCGATGCGCCTTGCAGCTTCTCAAACCAGGCGTCGAATTCAGCCCAGTCGGAAATGATGCGGTAGTCGATTTCAGTAGGCGCCGCCGGCGCCTCGGCTGCAACGCGCGCATCCCCAGTGGGCACGCGCTCGGCGTCGCCCGTCAGGTCGCGCAGCCAGGTGCGGAAACCATAGCGCTCGTACAGCTCGGTCAGCGTGGCGTCGTCGCGCGCGCGCGGCGTCAGGTCGTCCACGCTTTCGATATGGCCGGTCAAGTCACAGTCGTACTTGACCGTGAGCAGTTGGCGCGTCAGCGGAAAGTTCGGAATGGCTTCACGCAAGTTGTTGCCCGCCACGCCCTTGATGCCATCGGCGCCTTCGATCAGCTTATCGATGGAACCGAATTCAGTCAGCCATTTGACGGCCGTCTTCGGGCCGACCTTGGTGACGCCCGGCACGTTGTCCACGGTGTCGCCCACCAGCATCAGGTAGTCAACGATGCGGTCTGCGGGCACGCCGAATTTATTGACGACGCCAGGTTCGTCCAGCACTTCGCCCGTCATGGTGTTGACCAGCGTGACGTGGCTGTTGACCAACTGCGCCAGGTCTTTATCACCCGTAGAGACGATGGTGTGCACGTCGTGTTCGGTGGCACGCTTGGCCAGGGTGCCGATCACGTCATCGGCTTCCACCCCTTCAATGGCCAGCACCGGCCAGCCCAGCGCGCGCACGGCGCGGTGGATGGGTTCGATCTGCGCGGCCAGGTCCTCCGGCATGGGAGGACGGTGCGACTTGTATTCGGGATAGAGGTCGTCCCGGAAGGTCTTGCCGCGAGCATCGAAAATACATGCGGCATACTCTGCCTTGTGGTCAGATACAAGCTTGCGCAACATGTTCACCACGCCGTAGAGCGCACCCGTAGGTTCGCCTTGCGCATTGCGCAAATCAGGCATAGCGTGGAAAGCGCGGTACAAGTAACTTGAACCGTCGACCAGTAATAAGGTTTTTTTCATGGTTACAAAGGCAGATATGGAAACACCCGCCGGCAAACAAATTCCGCTGATTATGTCAGAGATACGGACGGCGGCAGACAAGCTCGCAAACATCGGGCCCGCAGTCAGCGTCTTCGGCAGCGCACGAGTCAGCCGCAATTCCCCCCACTATGAAACCACCGTTGCGATTTCGGCCGCCCTGGCCGGCGCCGGTTTTGCGGTGATCGCTGGGGGCGGCCCCGGCATCATGGAGGCCGCAAACAAGGGCGCATTCGAAGCAGGCGGCACCAGCATCGGGCTGAACATCAGCCTGCCGCACGAAGCGCACAACAACGAATACCAAACCATCAGCCTGTCGTTCGAATACTTCTTCTCGCGCAAGGCAACGTTCTTCATGCACAGCTTCGCCTACGTGGCGATGCCGGGCGGATTTGGCACGCTGGACGAGCTCTTCGAAGCGTTGACGCTGATCCAGACGGGCAAGGTTCCGCCGGCACCCATCGTGCTGGTGGGCAGTGAATACTGGTCTGGCCTGGTCGAATGGCTGGGCGACCAGGTGTTGAGCAACGGCATGATCGGCGCGCATGACCTGGATCTTTTCATCATCGAAGACGATCCCGTCAAGGTCGTGCGCCGTGTCGTGGAATTCCACGACAAAGTCACATCCGAAGCGCAGTACGCGCCGTCGCTGCCGGCCTGATTCCTGATCAGGAAAACAGACACGCCCCGCCGCCTGGCGACGGGGCGTGTCGTGTCACATCCTGGATTTCGTGCCGGCTTCCCAAGCCAAGATTATTTGCGCATAAACGACGGCACGACATCGGCCGGGATCGGGCACACATACGGCTGACCGCGGCGCGCCTCAAGCAATTCTTCCTTGGCGCGCGCCAACGCTTCCGGCTGCGTATACAAATCTGCTGCGGTCGCCGCGATGATTTTCGCGGCATGCACCATGCCCTTGTGCGCCATCGACATCTTCCCCTGCGCCACCATCTGCCACGAATGGAACGGCGTGCCATAGGCGTAGCAAGCGCCCCAGCACTGCGCCGTGGGCGTCACCCAGCTGACGTCGCCCACGTCGGTAGAACCGTAACTGATCTCCGTCTTGGCCGGATCAAACGGCGCCACGCCCGCGAACAAGGGCGTGGGGTTGCGCAGCACGGCGCCCAGGTTTTTACCCGCGTTATCAATGTCGTCTTCGCTGATCGCATCCCACATGCGGCGCGCCGCCTGCTCTTCGCCCGGCGTGTAGGCCGGCCCTTGCAGCGCCTGCATGTTGGCGTACATCACGTCGTTCAGCACGCGGTTCGGCATGTAGTTTGAGCAGGCCTTGTCGAACACGATTTCCAGCTCGCAGCCGGTCATCAACGCCGCGCCGCGCGCCACGTTCTTCACCCGCTCATACAGGTCGGCCGCCTGCGAATTGATCGGTGCGCGCACCAGATAAAGCACTTCGGCACGCGCCTGCACCACGTTGGGCGAAATGCCGCCGCTGTTGGTCACGGCGTAATGCACGCGCGCGTCCGGCACCATGTGCTCGCGCAGATAGTTCACACCCACGTTCATCAACTCCACCGCGTCCAGCGCGCTGCGGCCCAGATGCGGAGAATTCGCCGCGTGCGCCGCGATGCCCCGAAAGCGGAAGTAGGCCTGGATGTTGGCCAGTGACGACTGATAAAAAATGCCCGTGTGCGATGCCGGGTGCCACGTCAGCGCCGCATCCACATCATCAAACAACCCCGCGCGCGCCATGAAGGTCTTGCCCGACCCGCCCTCTTCCGCCGGACAGCCGTAAAACCGGATCGTGCCCGGCAACTGCTTGGCCTCCAGGAATTCCTTGACGGCTACGGCGGCGAAATGTGCGGCGGTACCCAGCAGATGATGGCCGCAACCGTGGCCGTTGCCATTGGGCGTCTCGGGCGACGGCGCACAGGCAAAGGCGCCGCTTTCCTGACTTAAGCCGGACAGCGCGTCGTACTCGCCCAGAATGGCAATGACGGGGCCGCCCCGGCCGGCTTCCGCGACGAATGCAGTGGGAATGCCGGCGGCGTCGCGCGTGACGCGAAAGCCCGCTTCCTCAAGCATCGCGATGTGCAGCTCGGCCGACTTATGCTCGTCATAGCGCAGCTCGGCCAGGCTCCAGATGCGGTCGCTCAAGTCGGCATAACGGTCGCTGCGCGCGTCGATGAACGGCGCAAGTGTATCGATGGCACCCATTGCTTCTCCAGTGAAAGGGATGATCCTGTCTCGGTGAAAAAAGCCTGTGATTCGTCCAGCTTGGTTCCGGCAGTTTCAATCATTTCCAGGCGTGAAGCCAGAGCGAATGCGGGGCGCTCGCCGGATCAGGCCATCGCCTTGATGATGGCTTCGCGCGCAAGTCCGATAAATTCGCTCTCGCCGGCGCGCGCGGGCAACAGGCGGAATTCCACCATCGGCAAGGCCGGCAAACCCGGCGCGTGCAAGCGCGCAATGCCTGGCGCCAGCGCCGATTCATTCAGGCAGGCCACGCCCAACCCCGCCGAAATCGCCAATTGCAAACCGGCCACGCCAGAGGCCACATGCGACACGGTATAGGGCACGCCTCGCCGGGATAGCAAGCGCTCTACGTACTGACGCAGCGCACACGTTTCGGGCAACACCAGCAGCGGCAAGGGGTCATGTTGCGGCGCGCTTGCGCCTTCCGCCGCCATCCACAGCAACGGTTCGCGGCGCAGCAGCGCGCCTTGCGCACGGGCTCGGGGCGCGCCACGTTCCTGGATCGACATGGAGATGCCGACATCAATCTCGCCGCGTTCATAGGCGGCCTCGATCGCGCCGCTTTTCATGATGGTGACGTGCAGCCGCACTTGCGGATATTGCTCGTTCAGGCGGCGCAGCATGCGCGCCACGTCACCGGGGCGAAAGTAGTCAGTGATGAACAGCCGCAGCTCGCCTTGCAGCGCCACGCCGCGCAGATCGCGGTAGGCCTCGTCGCTCAAAGCCAGAATGGCGCGCGCGTGCGCCAACAGGCGTTCACCTGCGGGCGTGGCCGTCACGCCCGTCTTGCCGCGCACGAGCAGCGGCTGGCCAGCACGGTCTTCCAGTTTGCGCATCTGCTCGCTGACGGACGACTGCGACAGAAACACCTTGGGCGCGGCCGCCGTCAGGCTGCCTGCATCCAGCACGGCAACCAGTGTGCGCAACTGGTCCAGATCGAATCCCGACATGATTTATCCAACGGATTTATCGATGGATTGAATCGTAATTTCCCGCTTTTCCGATGTCAATCGGCTGCCTACACTGGCCCTGTCCCTTCCCCTTTCAGGAGCCAAAATGCCCCACATCGTCGTTCATCTCTCGGGCCAGTCCGACCCCGCCATCAACCGCCGCGTGGTGCAATCCGTTGCCGGCCTGACCCAGTCCGTACTGGGGAAAAAGCTGCCCGTCATCGCGATCACGTTGCAGCATATTCCGCATGACCTGTGGTTCATCGGCGGCCAGCCGCTGTCGGAACTGGGCAAGAATGCCTTCCACCTGGACATCAGCGTCACCGACGAGACCAACACCAAGGGCGAAAAGGCGCGCTTCATCAAGGAGATCTACGCGGCGTTCCAAGAGATTCTGGGCGAGCTCCACGAATGCTCTTACGTGCATGTGATCGATGCGCGCGCCGCGGCATACGGCTACGGCGGCGCCACACAGGAATACCGGCACCAGCAAAACGGCGTGTAATTCACTGGTCAGCGTCAAAGCTGAAAAAAAAGCCGCACACCCGAAGGTGTGCGGCTTTTCTTTTGCTGCCGAACCGCAAGGAGCCTTAGCCCCAGCGTGGCTTAGACAGCGGCGTCGCGCGCGGCGCGCTTGCGTTCGTTTTCCAGCAGGTGACGCTTACGCAGACGGATCGACTTCGGCGTGATTTCCACGAGTTCGTCGTCGTCGATGAATTCAACAGCGTATTCCAGCGACATCTGGATCGGCGGAACCAGGCGCACGGCTTCGTCGGTGCCCGAGGCGCGAACGTTGGTCAGCTGCTTGCCCTTGATCGGGTTCACGACCAGGTCGTTGTCGCGGCTGTGGATGCCGATGATCATGCCTTCGTACAGCGCATCGCCCGGGTTCACGAACATGCGGCCGCGGTCTTGCAGCTTCCACAGTGCGTAGGCCACGGCGTCGCCGTTGTCCTGGCTGATCAGCACGCCATTACGGCGCTCGCCAATCGAACCTTCCTTGATCGGGGCGTATTCGTGGAAGATGTGGCTCATCAAGCCCGTGCCGCGCGTCAGCGTCAGGAACTCGTTCTGGAAACCGATCAGGCCGCGGGCCGGGATCAGGTATTCCAGGCGGGTACGGCCACGGCCGTCCGGCTGCATGTCTTGCAGGTCGCCCTTGCGGCGGCCCAGCTCTTCCATGACGCCGCCCTGGTGAGCGTCTTCAACGTCAACCGTCAGCGATTCAAACGGCTCGCACTTCACGCCGTCGACTTCCTTGAACACCACGCGCGGGCGCGACACGGCCAGCTCGTAGCCTTCGCGGCGCATCGTTTCCAGCAGAATCGTCAGGTGCAGTTCGCCACGGCCCGACACTTCAAACACCGTGTCGTCGCCCGTGTCGCGCACACGCAGCGCCACGTTGGACTTCAGTTCGCGGTCCAGGCGGTCACGCACTTGGCGGCTGGTCACGAACTTGCCTTCGCGGCCGGCCAGCGGCGACGTGTTCACCATGAAGTTCATGGTCAGCGTCGGCTCGTCGATGCGCAGCATCGGCAGCGCTTCTTGCGTGGCCACGTCGGTGACGGTGCAGCCAATGCCCAGCTCTTCGATACCGTTGATCAGCACGATGTCGCCGGCTTCGGCTTCATCCACCACCACGCGTTCCAGACCGTGGAACTTCAGCACCTGGTTGATACGGCCGCGGCCGCCCTGGCCTTCCGGACCGAACTTGTAAGCCACTTCCATGCCGGGGCGCATACGGCCACGGTTGATGCGGCCCACGCCGATCTTGCCGACGTAGCTGTTGTAGTCCAGCGAGATGATTTGCATCTGCAGCGGGCCATTGGGGTCGTCGTCACGCTGCGGCACGTGCTGCAGAATGGCTTCGAACAACGGGCGCATGTTGCCTTCGCGCACGTCCGGGGTCAGACCGGCGTAGCCCGACAGACCCGAGGCGTACACCACCGGGAAGTCCAGCTGTTCTTCGGTCGCGCCCAGCTTGTCGAACAGGTCGAACGTGGCGTTGATGACGAAGTCGGTACGGGCGCCCGGGCGGTCAACCTTGTTGACGACCACGATCGGCTTCAGGCCCAGGGCCAGCGCCTTGCGCGTCACGAAGATGGTCTGCGGCATCGGGCCTTCAACGGCGTCCACCAGCAGCAGCACGCCGTCAACCATGGACAGCACGCGTTCGACTTCACCGCCGAAGTCCGCGTGTCCCGGGGTGTCGACGATGTTGATGTGCGTGCCTTCGTATTCAACGGCACAGTTCTTGGCCAGAATCGTAATGCCGCGTTCTTTTTCCAGATCGTTCGAGTCCATGACCCGTTCGGTCAGCGCCTGGTTTTCGCGGAAGGTGCCGGATTGGCGCAGCAGCTGGTCGACCAGGGTTGTTTTACCGTGGTCCACGTGGGCGATGATGGCGACGTTGCGCAAGGCGCGAGTCATAGCGAGTCCTTTAAGGTCAGGGTGGAGGGCAGCAAGCCCTCCGGCAATTCGTTCAGTGCAAGCAATGCCTGCTTCGGGTCTGGCATGGCCTGCAAGGCTTCCAGCTCAACGGCGCGTTCCAGAGAAAATGGCCCGACATGCGTGCGCCGCAGCGCCGTCAGGTGGGCGAAACAGCCCAGCACGCGCCCGATGTCCTGGGCCAGTGTTCGGATGTATGTGCCTTTACTGCAAGCCACATCGATCTCTGCCTGCGTCCCCGAAAGGGACAACAGCTCGATGCGGTGTATCGTGATTTGTCGCGGAGCGCGTTCCAGCTCGATGCCGGCGCGCGCGTACTCGTACAACGGTTTGCCGTCGCGCTTGAGCGCGGAGTACATCGGCGGAATCTGTTCGATCGTGCCCGAGAAACGTGACAGCGCGTCGCGCAATGCCTGTTCCTCTACGGCAAAACCCGGCTCGGCGGTCGACACGACATTGCCGGTCAGGTCGCCAGAATCGGTTTCGCTGCCAAATTGCAGCGTAGCGCGATAAGCCTTGTCGGCGTTCAGCATCGCGCCGGAAATTTTAGTTGCGCGACCCATGCAGCACACCAGCAAGCCGGTGGCAAAGGGGTCCAGCGTGCCTGTGTGACCGGCTTTCGCCGCGTCCATGGCGCGTTTGGCGCGTTGCAAAGCGTGGTTACTCGACAAACCTACGGGTTTGTCGAGCAACAGCACACCGTCGAGCGCAAGCCCGCGTCGTTTAGCCATCGTCGAAATCCGGTTGAAAAAGCAGTGACGACAGCCCGATCAGGACTGGTCTTCAGGTTCGTCGGGCACGCCCGAGTGCGGGCCGGGCCGGTTTGCGCGGTCGATGAGGATCGACATTTCGATACCACGGGCAATTTGCTCGTCGTGGAAGAAACGCAAAGTGGGGACAGTGTGAATGTGCAACAGCTTGTAGAGCTGAGAATGCAGCCAACCGGCTTTTTCGTTCAGCAAGGCAGTGGCGGCTTCGGGCTCAGCGCCCAAAACCGTGAACCACACCTTGGCATGCGCGTAGTCGGTCGACAATTCCACACCGGAGAGCGTGATCAGGCCAGCGCGAGACATATCGATTTCGCGCTGGATGATCTCGGCCAGATCCTTCTGGATCTGGTCGGCCAGCCGCAGATTGCGGCCGGGGATGGCTTTGGACTTGTGACGGCTCATTAGCAATAATGCCTCGCGACGCTTTACAGCGTACGCGCGATTTCCTTGATTTCAAAGACTTCCAGTTGGTCGCCCACCTGGATGTCATTGTTGCCGCGCAGCGTAAGACCGCAATCGAAGCCCGACTTGACTTCCTTGACGTCGTCCTTGAAGCGGCGCAGCGATTCGAGATGCCCCGTCCAGTGAACCACGTTGTTGCGCAGCAGGCGCACCTGGGAATCGCGGCGGACGATGCCGTCAAGCACCATACAACCGGCGATGTTGCCGAGACGCGAGATGCTGTAGACCTCACGGATTTCGACCAGGCCGATGATTTCTTCTTTCTTCTCGGGCGCCAGCATGCCCGACATGGCTGCCTTAACTTCATCCACGGCGTCATAGATGATGTTGTAGTAGCGCACATCGATGCCGTTGTTTTCGGCCAGCTTCTTGGCGCTTGCTTCCGCACGCACGTTAAAGCCGATCACGACAGCGTTCGAGGCGATAGCCAGGTTGATGTCGGTTTCCGAGATGCCGCCAACAGCCGCGTGCACCACTTGCACACGGACTTCGTCGGTCGACAGCTTCACCAGCGACTGCACCAGCGCTTCCTGCGAACCTTGCACGTCGGTCTTGACGATAAGCGTGAGCGTTTGCGTGCCCTCGCCCAGGTTGTCGAACATCGATTCCAGCTTGGCGGCCTGTTGGCGGGCCAGCTTGACGTCGCGGAACTTGCCTTGGCGGAACAGTGCAATTTCGCGCGCCTTGCGCTCGTCGGACAGGGCCATCAGTTCGTCACCAGCGGCCGGGACTTCGGTCAGACCCTGGATTTCCACCGGGATCGACGGGCCGGCCGATTGGATCGGCTTGCCGTTTTCGTCCAGCATGGCGCGCACGCGGCCAAAGCTTGCGCCGGCCAGCACGACGTCGCCGCGCTTGAGCGTACCGCTTTGCACCAGAATCGTCGCGACCGGGCCGCGGCCCTTGTCCAGACGGGCTTCGATGACCAGACCCTTGGCGGGGGCGTCTTCCGGCGCCTTCAGTTCCAGCACTTCGGCTTGCAGCAGCACGTTTTCGAGCAGGTCGTCGATGCCTTCGCCGGTCTTGGCGGACACACCCACGAACGGCACGTCGCCGCCGTATTCTTCCGGCACAACCTGTTCGGCAACMAGTTCCTGCTTGACGCGCTCCGGGTTGGCCGACGGCTTGTCGATCTTGGTCACGGCCACGACCATGGGCACGCCCGCAGCCTTGGCATGGTGGATAGCTTCACGCGTTTGCGGCATCACGCCGTCGTCGGAAGCCACCACCAGAATGACGATGTCGGTGGCCTTGGCGCCGCGGGCACGCATGGCGGTGAACGCCTCGTGGCCCGGGGTGTCAAGGAAGGTCACCATGCCGCGTTCGGTCTGAACGTGGTAGGCGCCGATGTGCTGCGTAATGCCGCCGGCTTCGCCCGCGGCAACCTTGGCGCGGCGGATGTAATCCAGCAGCGAGGTCTTGCCGTGGTCGACGTGGCCCATGACGGTCACGACCGGGGCGCGCGGCAGTTGTTCGGCTTCGGAAACCGTTGCGGAGATGTCCAGGAACGCTTCCGGGTCATCCAGCTTGGCGGCGATTGCCACGTGGCCCAGTTCCTCGACCACGATCATGGCCGTTTCCTGGTCCAGCACCTGGTTGATGGTGACCATCTGGCCCAGCTTCATCAACTGCTTGATGACTTCTGCGGCCTTGACGGACATCTTGTGCGCCAGGTCGGCCACGCTGATGGTTTCCGGCACGTGAACTTCACGTGCGATGAATTCGGCGGGTGCCGGCTCGTTGCGGCGGTCATTCTGCTGGTTGCGGCCACCACGGCCGCCGCCCTTGCCACCACCCTTGCCGCCTGCACGCCAGCCATCACGGCTGGCCGGGGCTGCCGGCTTGTCAGCGGGCTTCTTGCGCGAAGCGTCATCAGACCAGGTCGAAGCGACTTCGGCGGTCTTGATGGTCTTCTTCGTGCCAGGAGCGGCGGGCTTGGCGTCCTTCTTGGCGCCAGGAGTGGCACCCGGCTTGCCAGCCGGCTTGTGCAGCGTGCCCGAAATCGGAGCGGCGGCAGCAGCAGGCGCCTCCGGCTCGGGGGCGCGCAGCACCTTGCGCGGACGGTTCAGCATCTCGCGCAGGGCAGCGGCTTCGGCTTCTGCAGCGCGGCGGGCCTCATCGCGGCCACCCGACGTAGCGGAGGCGGCGAGCGGCGGGCCAGCGCGGCGGTTGTCGGCGCGATTGCCCACCMTGGCGGCGGGAGCCGGTGCGGCGGCCGCAGCAGGTGCGGCAGGCGTCGGCGCAGGCGCGGCGGCCTCGGGCTTGGCAGCGGGTTTCACGGATTCGGACTTCGCAGCAGGCTGAGCCTGGGCGATCGGCGCATTGGCCTGGGGGGAAGGTGTTTCGGACTTATTAGCTAGCACAACAGGTTCCGGCTTGGCTTCTTCAGCCTTGGGCTCGGTGGATTCAGTCTTAACTTCGGGCTTGGCCTCTTCGGCCACGGGCTCGGCAGGAGCAGGCGCCGGCGTCGGTTCGGGTTCAGGCTGGGCCTGAACTTCGGGGGCTTGCGCCTCGACGGTGGCGGGCACTTCGGCCGCGACGGATTCAACAGGCGCGGGCGCTTCAACCGGCGCGGGCGCTTCTACAGCAACAGGCTCTGCCGCTTCAACGGGGGCCGCAGCCTCCGCCTGCACGGGAGTGGTCTCGCGAGGCTCGACCACGGCAGGCGCCTCGGATGCAGCCGGCGCGGACACCTGCTGCTCTTCTTCGACGGAGACTTCTTCATCAGCACGCGCGGACGCGGCCTGCTCCAGGGCGATTTCGGAGGGATCACGCTTGACGAACACGCGCTTCTTGCGCACTTCGACCTGAATCGTGCGCGAGCGGCCGGTGGCGTCAGCCTGCCGGATCTCGGACGTTTGGCGGCGCGTCAGGGTGATCTTCTTGCCTTCGGTCGCGCCGTGGGCGCGACGCAGCGATTCGAGCAATTTCGCCTTGTCGCTGTCGGTGACGGAATCGTCAACCGATTTGAGGTCAACACCAGCCGAGCGCAGCTGATCCAGCAGCACATTGGCAGGCATTTTCAGCTCGGTAGCGAACTGGGCGACGGTGTTACTCGACATTAGGCTCTCTCTTCCCTATATGCAGCTATTACAAACAACGTGAACTTGCGGTGGATAAAATCAGCACTACCCACCGCAGACCCGTGTCCTTTTGGTTATTCTTCGTCGAACCAATGGGCACGGGCACGCATGATGAGGTCGCTGGCTTCCTGCTCGGTCAAGCCGGCGATTTCCGCCAGTTCGTCCGTTGCCAATTCGGCCAGATCATCACGCGTATGCACTTGACGCTCGGCCAGCTTGCCAGCCAGCTCTTGCGTCATGCCTTCGAGTTCAAGCAAATCCTGTGCGGTCTCAAGGCGCTCTTCCTGGGCAATTGCCTCAGTCAGCAACGCATTGCGAGCACGGGCGCGCAATTCATTGATGGTGTCTTCGTCAAACGCTTCGATTTCCAGCAGTTCCTGCATGGGCACGTAAGCGATTTCCTCGATACCGGTAAAACCTTCGTCGATCAGGATGTCAGCGACTTCCTCGTCAACGTCCAGCTTGCTCATGAACGTGGTGCGCAGACCCGACCGCTCGACTTCCTGGCGGTTCAGGCTTTCTTCCGGCGTCATGATGTTGATCTGCCAACCAGTCAGTTCGGACGCCAGGCGCACGTTCTGACCCTTGGCGCCGATCGCCTTGGGCAGGTTTTCTTCGTCGACGACGACGTCCATCGCATGCTTGTCTTCATCAACGACGATCGATTCGACGTTGGCCGGCGCCAGGGCGCCGATGACAAACTGCGCGGGGTCTTCCGACCACAGCACGATATCGACCTGCTCGCCGCCCAACTCATTGCGCACTGCAGTAACACGCGAACCACGCATGCCCACGCACGTGCCGATGGGATCGATCCGCTTATCGTATGCCACGACGGCGATCTTCGCACGCACACCCGCATCACGGGCAGCAGCCTTGATCTCGAGCAGACCCTGCTCGATTTCCGGAACTTCGTTCTCGAACAACTGGCGGATGAACTCGGGCGAGGTGCGCGACAGAATCACCTGCTGGCCACGCGCGGCGTGGTCAACACGCAACACATAGGCGCGGACGCGGTCGGCGACCCGGAGGTTTTCCTTCGGAATCATCTCGGAACGGGGCAGGCGCGCTTCGATCTTGCCGGTTTCGACAATGGCGTCGCCCTTGTCCATGCGCTTGATCGTGCCGGACACAATGGTTTCGCCACGATCCAGGAAGTCGTTCAGCACCTGTTCGCGCTCGGCGTCACGGATCTTTTGCAGAATGGCCTGCTTGGCCGCCTGCGCGCCGATACGGCCGAATTCGATGGGTTCAAGCGGCTCTTCGATGTACTCGCCTTCCTGGATGCCAGGAACGATTTCCACCGCGTCCGACAGCATTTCCTGCTTGTCGGGTTCTTGCAGGCCGGCTTCGTCCGGCACCACCAGCCAGCGGCGGAAGCCTTCGTGATCGCCGGTTTCCCTATCGATGGCGACACGAATGTCCGCATCATCCTTGAAGCGCTTTTTCATGGCCGAGGCCAGCGCACTTTCCAGAGCACCGAACACGACGTCACGCGTGACGTTCTTTTCACGCGCCAAGGCATCGACCAACAGAAGAATTTCGCGACTCATCGCTTTTTGCCCTTGAAATCCAGAACGGGATCCAGTTTTGCACGCTCGATATCATCGACCGTGAAATTCAACACCTGGATGTCGTTCTTTTTTGCCTCAAATTCGAGACCGAACACGACGGTCTTGTGCATCCCAGCAGCAGCGTCCGAGGCGGCGGCGTCGTCTTCAGGCACGGTCAACGTGCCAGAGAAGACCTTACGTCCGTCTAATGCCTCGCGCAGCTTGATCTCGATGCGCTCGCCAGCAAAGCGCCGGAACTCGGCCTCGTTGCGCAACGGGCGGTCAATGCCCGGCGAGCCAACTTCCAGGCGCTTGTAGTCGACGTTTTCGACCTCAAACACCCGCGACAATTGGCGAGACACCTGTTCACAGTCTTCGATGCGCACACCGCCGACCCGATCGATCGTTACGCGCAAAAGGCCCAGGGCGGCACGCTCGACGTCCACGAGTTCGACGTCCATGCCGGCCAGAGCCTCTTCGGTCAATGCGAATAAATCAGCCATATACTCAAAAAAAATGGGCTGCACGCCCAGCCCACCGATATTGCGCAGAGCCCAGCCGCTTCCCTACTACACGTAAGGAGCAATGCTGGGCAGCGCCCTATATTGCGACCTAATTTGTGGTTTGCGCCACGAAACCCCCGCAGGGTTTCTCAACCTTGGCCGCCCCAGCCCGACCTGCGGACCCGACGGCACTTGGCGCAAATTCCGATGCCAACTGCTCTTGCTTAAAGCTACTAGCACTGCGTTCTTAGCGGGGCATATTCAGCCCTGCATTTTTAGCACTGCCCTAGCACTGCTTTTCCAGCGTTGCCCTGCCTCGCATTGCGATATTTGCACGCCACAGCAGAGCAATAAGCACCATGCCAACCGCCCTTGCCTGACAAAAAGCAATGACGCGAAGCCATGAAAACCATTGATTTTACCAGATAAACTGGAAAAACGCCTGATTCGTCACGGGCTTACCGTTATGCGGGACACATCGTGCCCGGCGGCGCGGCTAGCGCCGCCGCCAGCAACGCTCAGCGGCCCTGACGGCCGCGTCCGCCCATCACACCCAGACGGGACTCGTGGGCCGATGCGCCACGCGGCTGCCAATCATCACCGCGAGCCGACGACGAAGGCGAAGACGACGAGGCGCTACGTGGAGCGCGCGGTTTGCCGCCTGCGCCCGGACCCTTGTTGGCTGCTGAATTGCCTGCACCGCGCGGGCCTTCAGCCTTGTTGCCACCCCGGCCGCCAGCACCCGCCGGCTTGCCATTGCGGCCGCCGGCGTTGCCGCCACGCGCACCCGCAGGCTTGCCACCCGGCTTGCCACCAGAAGGCTTGCGGCCGCCGCCCACAGGCGCCTCGGCCACATTACCCACGGCCACATCCGCCGAACCCACGTTACCCGACGGGCCATTGGCCGCCGCCGAACGCGGACCGCGCGGTTTGCCGCCAGGCTTGCCGCCTGCGTTGCCGCTAGGCTTACCACCCTGTTTGCCGCCCGGACGGCCACCGCCCGGCGCCGCCGAACGGCCACCTGGCTTGCCACCCTTGCGATTACCGCCTGCGCCTTCCGCAGCCAGCGGATGGCCATTGGCATAACCGCCAGCAATCATCAAACCCGTGCCGAACGGATCGGACGGACACGCGGCCGTTTGACCCGCGCTGCCCAAGCGACCGCCTTGCAGCTTGCCGCGACGGCCGATACGCGCGCCGTTCATCCCGTTGCGATCCATCGTGCCAAAGCCCGGAGGCAGCGCGCTGTCATGCGATTGCGGCTGCTTCGAGCGGCGGCGATTACCGCCAGATTCGTCGTCTTCACGCAACAGTCCAAGCTGGACCATTAACGCGGTGACCAACGAACCATCCAACTCTTCCCAGCGGCCCCGGCGCAACGTGCGCGGCAGGACCACATCACCGAAACGGGTGCGGATCAGGCGGCTGACCGTAACGCCAACCGCTTCAAACATGCGGCGGACTTCGCGGTTGCGGCCTTCTTGCAAGGTCACGCGATACCAGCGGTTGCTGCCGTCGCCACCCAGATAATCCAGCGCGCCGAATGCCGCCAAGCCGTCTTCCAGCTCGATGCCATCCACGAGCGACTGGCGCTGCGCTTCGTCCATTTCACCCAGCACGCGCACCGCGTACTCGCGCTCGGTGCCATAACGGGGGTGCATGATGCGGTTGGCCATGTCACCGGAGGTCGTGAAGATCAGCAGGCCTTCAGTGTTCAAGTCCAGACGGCCGACCGACAGCCACTTGCCCGTGCGCAGCTTGGGCAAGCGCGCGAACACGCTGGCGCGGCCTGCCGGGTCGTCATGGCTGACGATTTCGCCTGCCGGCTTGTGATACAGGATCACGCGCGGCGGCTTCTTGGTGTTCACGCGCATGATCGGCTTGCCGTTCACGCGAACCTGGTCGTTCGGAGCCACGCGCTGGCCAATATGGGCCGGCTCGCCGTTGACCGACACGCGGCCAGCAACAATCAGCTCTTCCATTTCGCGGCGCGAACCGATACCGGCATCCGCCAGCACCTTGTGCAGCTTGGGCATGACCGAATCACTGTTCAGGTACTTGCCCAGGCGCTGCTCCATGCGGTCCGCCGTCTCGAGGTACGACAGAGCCTGCTCGGCTTCCTGCTCACCACCGCGGGAGTCAGGCGACTCGACCGGGGCGGCGGCAGCCGCGGGCTGGCCTTCGACAGCGGGTGCTTGCTCGCCCGTTGCATCGCCACGACGGCGACGGAACGGCGTCCTCAGCTTGCGGCCGCGGCCACGGGCTGCGCCCTCGCCTTCGGCAGCCGGCTCGCGCGCGGCGGAGGATTCCGGCTGACCGTTGGAAACGGTGTCATCCGAACGGGGATTGTCGTCCTGCATTGCTGTATTCGTTGTCACTGGGACAGCTCCGAATTTCAAACTTGGGTAGGCCTGCCAGKGGTAGGCTCGTCATCATCAGGGGACGCCGAATCTCGGCTGGCGCCAGGCCGCGCCGGGTCCGTTTCATCCGAGGCCACGGAGGCGGCATCGGGGTCGGGCCGAACAGGATCATCAAGGCCGAAATCGGGCTCATGCCCAGCGGCGCCAGGCGCTGCGTGATCGGTCTCGTCAATCGGGTCGGTCGGTTCCGCGTGTTTTGCGTTCTCGACACTTTCCTTTGCAGCACCGTCCTCAGGGGATTCGGCGGCTATATCGGAAATGTCGTTACCGGCTCTGTCGTCGGGAAAACCGGACAGGGTCGGCGTATCGGACAAGCCTTCGGCTTGCTCCCGGACGGTGGGTTCGTCGGCGGGAATCGCGCCTTCTTCTGTGCGCGAAACGACGGATTCTACGCTATCGACCGGGGCTATGGGTGCATCGTCTTCCGAAACAGACAATTCCGCAACGGGGATAGTGTCATTTTCAGCACTTTCGACCGGTATTTCACCCGGCACTTCACCCGGCACCTCACCCATCACTTGCTGCACTTCTCCCAGATCCAGCCCCGCCAACGCGGCGGCAGCCTGTGCCGACTCCAGCGGCGGAAGCTCATCCAGCGCCCGCAGCCCGAGATCGTCCAGGAACTGGCGCGTGGTGCCGAACAGGGCTGGCCGGCCGGGCGCATCACGATGCCCGATCACTTCGATCCACCCCCGATCTTCCAGCGCCTTCACGATCTGCGAAGACACAGTGACGCCACGGATATCTTCAATATCGCCACGCGTTACCGGCTGACGCCAAGCAACAATCGCCAGCGTCTCCATCACGGCGCGCGAATACTTGGGCGGCTTTTCAGGACTCAGCCGCTCAAGGTAGCGCTGCATATGCGGGCGGCTTTGAAAGCGCCAACCGCTTGCCAGCTGCACCAGCTCAAGGCCGCCATCGGCCCAATTGGCCTGCAGCGTCTCCAACAGCGCACGCAGCTTACTGTTGTCGAATTGTTCATCGTCCCCGAATAGCTTGCGCATATCGGACAGTTGCATCGGCTGCACCGCACATAAAAGCGCGGTTTCCAGCACGAGTATTGCCTCGCTATCGTTCATCGACATTCAAATTCAAAAAGGGCTAACTTGCGCTAGGTTGGAAATAAGGTTAATATTCTTTTCTCAGACGCGGGGTGGAGCAGTCTGGCAGCTCGTCGGGCTCATAACCCGAAGGTCGTAGGTTCAAATCCTGCCCCCGCAACCAAATTTGATGAAGGCCTGGCGATTTCGCCAGGCCTTTTTCATTTGCGCGACGATTTTCATGCGTTCCGCGCTTTTCATTTGTGCAGCGCTCATTTGTGCTGCGCTTTGCTGGGCATTGTGTTCGGCGACTTCTTTTGCACCCGCTTTTGCAGCAGTGGCACACGCCAACCACCCACGCACTTCCACAGCCATCCGCGCCTCGACACGAGCCAGCACTCGGACGGACCCGCTACAGACGGCGTTGATTTGCGTAGTGTTCACAAGTTTCCTGCGTTGACTGCCATGCATGACGGCGATGCGGCAAAACGGCCGCGCCGATCAAGATAGGGCGATAAGCCTGTCCGATTCGTGTCGCGACAGACGCCTTAAGCAAATTCTGGAAAGCTGGCATCACTTGCCAACAAGCCTGCGGGACACGCCGGCACCCGGCGTCGTCATCCCGTGGCAATCAGTATCAAGACCTGGGCCATCAAAGCATGGATACGGTATCGCGGCGAGCTGCCGCGCCCTGAACCCATGCGCCCCTTGTACATGCGAAGACTCCTTCGCGATGCAATAGCCTGATCCAGGCCGGACTTACGATTCTTAGATATTTTCGAAGACCACCGCTCGCAAACATGGGCTTGCCTAAGTTGCCAAAACGGCGGCTTCCAAATCTGCGCGAGCAATTCGTAAATTATACCGCCATAACCCTCACCCTCAAGCCCACGGGCCCGCAATACGCGCCGGGGAATTTATCCGGCAGGCTTGTCCCATGGCGCAGAACCGAGCCGATCCACCAGAAAATCCAGCATTGAACGCAGAATCAGCGGCATTTGGCGACGCGATGCATACACACCATAAATGCCTAATTCCTGAGGCTTGCACTGCGGCAAAATCGCCTTCAACCTGCCCGCAGCAAGATGCTCCCCCGCGTAGTAGGTTGGCAACATGGCAATGCCCGCCCCTTCCAGCGCGGCGCCACACAGCACCGACACCTCGTTAGCGCTGATATTTCCGCTGACAGGAACATCCACCGGCTGGCCATCGCGCTCAAAACGCCACAAGCTCTTGCCGAAGTAAGAATGGGTCAGGCAATTGCGCAAGGACAGATCCTCGACGCGCGCCGGCACGCCCTCGCGCGCCAGATAGTCCGGTGACGCACAGACCACCGAACGGCAGACGGCCAGCTTGCGAGCAATGAGATTCGGGTCCAGATCATTGGTGATGCGCACCGCCAGATCCACCCGCTCTTCGACCAGGTTCACAGCGCGCTCAACCAGCATCAGATCCACCGACGTGCCTGGATGCTGTTTGACGTAATCCGTGACGGCGCCGGCCAGATGCCTGGCGCCAAACGACATGCTGGTCGTGATGCGCAACAAGCCGCGCGGCGTATCTTCAGGCGTGGAGACCGCATTGCGCAGATCCCCCACCATATCCAGCATCTGCCGGCAGCGCGGCAGGGTTTCCGCACCGGCTGGCGTCAGACTCAGGCGGCGTGTCGTGCGGTGCAGCAAGCGCACCCCCACCCACTGCTCCATCTCGGCCAGATACCTCGACACCATCGCTCGCGACATGTCCAAATGGACAGCGGCCGCCGACAGGCTACCCCGGTCAGCGACCTCCACGAACACCTGCATGGCTTTCAGACGATCCATGATTGTCTCGATTCTTGCATCAGACCGTACCGTTTATACCGTATTTCTGTGCAACATCCGCGCCGAATATGAGACATTTTGCGCACAGAACCGACCGACCGGCCCTGCACCCACATCAGGCAGACGACTGGCCCAGCGCCTCGCAAACCGCAGCCCGCACCTCGTCCGCATCCAAGCCACGGACGATATAGACCAGATGCGAAGATCGATCATCCCCAGGCCATTGCGCGAGGCCGCGCAAGGGATACAACTCACCATGCACACCGTGCACCTCGCAGGGCAGCGCCTCGCCTTCGAAACACACCAGCCCCTTCATGCGCAACAGCCCCTGGCCGAAGCGTTCCTGAATTCGCGACACCCCCGCCAGGAAAGCAGCACGGCCCATCGGCGAAGACAAGGTCAGTGAAAAACTGGCGACTTGCGCATGCCGGCCAGCAGCCGGCTGGGCGAATGCCTGAAGCCAATTCGACAGCGCAACGCCATCCCGCCGCGCCAGCACATCCGGGCCGTCGCGCAACACACCCGCCAACGGCGAATCCTGACGCTGCACACACCGCTGCGCACCCGGGTTGATCGCAACAACCGCCTGCTCCACCCGCCGCAATTGCGCCGCATCCGCCAGGTCAGACTTGCTGAGCACAACCGTATCCGCCAAGGCCAGTTGCCGGGACGCCTCGGGCTGCGTGGCCAATTGCGCTTCACCATGGCGCACATCAACCAGCACGATCGCGCCGCGATACGCATAGCGCTCGGCCAAAAAATGGTCGTGTTTGAGCATGAACAGAATGGACGCTGGATCAGCCAACCCGCTGGTTTCGATCAGCACATGACGAAACGGCTTGATCCGGCGGCTGACCGCCAACATGAACAGATCGCGCAAGGTGTCGACCACCGCGCCGCTAACCACGCAACACAGGCAACCGCCTTCGATCAGAACCACATTCGCTGGCGCCAGGCGCACCAAGTGATGGTCCACGCCGATATCGCCGTACTCGTTGACGACGACAACCGCATCGGCATATGCCGGCTCGTGCAGCAAGCGGTTAAGCAGCGTGGTTTTGCCGCTGCCCAGAAACCCCGAAATCACGGTCACGCCAATGCGCTTATCGTCTTCCATTGCCTTCGACCCAACCCGTTTCATTGCGCCCACCCCACCATGGAAGCGGATCGCGCAGCGTACAACAGAGGGCGCCCGACCTGGGCCGCGGAAAACAAAAAGGCCACTCGCTTGCGTGAGTGGCCTTGATGTTCGGTATTTGTTTTGGCTCCCCGAGCTGGGCTCGAACCAGCGACCTGCGGATTAACAGTCCGTCGCTCTACCGACTGAGCTATCGGGGACCTGCCAAGAACGTAATTATGAACTAAATTTTTGGCGCATGCAAATCGCAGAATTTTTAGATCTTTTTGCGTCGATTGTTTCCCATCGCGAAAAAACTCTGATATGATTTCGGTCTTTCCAGATCAGGCCCTAAAAACAGGCCAGTGAACGGGAAGAAACAAAGATGTTTTGCTTGTTGTTCAGCATCGCCGAATTCAACACCGGCACGCAGAAGTTGAAGCAAATGGTCTTGCCGGCATAGCTCAGTTGGTAGAGCAGCGCATTCGTAATGCGAAGGTCGTAGGTTCGACTCCTATTGCCGGCACCAAATTCAAAAAGCAGCCCTCTCGGGCTGCTTTTTTCATTTCCGCGCATCCTTCGCTCGAGCGCCCCTTCCCTTGGCGGCCCGTTCACGGGAACTCCATCCGCCCCACACGCGTCCAACTTGCTGGATTTTCCATCAGCCAAGCGAAGACCACCATGCGCATCCTTCTCGTCGAAGACGACATCATGATCGGTGAAAGCGTATTGGACTGCCTGCGCGCGGAGCATTACGCCGTCGACTGGGTCAAGGACGGCAACGCTGCCGAGCTGGCCTTGCGCACCGACACCTATGACTTGATTCTGCTGGACCTGGGCCTGCCCAAGCGCGACGGCCTGACCTTGTTGCGCGACCTGCGCACGCGCAAGGACCGCACGCCGGTCCTGATCGCCACCGCCCGCGACGCCGTCAGCGACCGCATCGCGGGGCTGGACGCCGGCGCGGACGACTACGTCGTCAAACCGTACGACGTAGACGAACTGCTGGCCCGCATGCGCGCGCTGATCCGCCGCAGCGCCGGGCGCGCCGAGCCCGTGTTTGAGCACGAAGGCATCACCATCGACCCGCAATCGCATGCGGCGATGGTAGATGGCACGCCCGTTGCGCTGACCGCCCGCGAATGGGCCGTACTGGAACCCCTGATCGCCCGCCCGGGCATGATCTTTTCGCGCGCCCAGCTGGAAGAAAAACTCTACAGCTGGAAAGACAGCGTCAGCAGCAACGCGGTTGAGGTTTATATTCATGGCCTGCGCAAGAAACTGGGTCCGAACCTGATCCAGAACGTCAGAGGCGTCGGCTATGTCATTCCCAAAACATGAGCATTCGGCTTAGCGACTCGCTACGAGCCCGTCTGCTGTTCTTCCTGCTGGCCGCCATCGTGGTCGGCGCGCTGGCGCAAGCCGCCATCGCCTATCGCAGCACGCTCGCGCAGGCCGACGACATCTTTGATTCGCTGCTGCAACGCACCGCCCTGTCACTCGGCACGGGCGATGGCTTGCTCAGCACGGGCCCGACGCACAACCGCGGCGCCGCCACGCCCATGGCCGACGACCTGATCATCCAGATCTGGACGCCTGACGGCCTGCGCGTCTTCAACTCGCGTTCGCGCCGCCCCCTGCCCGACCAGATCGTGCTGGGGTTTTCCGACGCCAAAATGGAAGGCACCACGTATCGCGTGTATTCACTGGCGACGCCCTTCCAGGTGATCCAAGTTGCGCAGGACATGGACGTGCGCAAGCACATGGCGCGCGCGCTGGCTCTGCGCACCATCGCGCCCATTGCGGCGGCGGCGCCCGTTCTGATGCTGATCATCTGGTGCGTGGTGAGCTGGTCGCTGCGCCCCGTCAATCGCGCGCGCGAACAGGTTGCCGCGCGGCAGCCCGAAGACCTGTCGCCCGTCAGCGTGACGGGGCTGCCCGATGAAATCCGCCCCCTAATCGTGGAACTGAATCTGCTGCTGGAACGCATGCGAGGCGCGTTCGCGCAACAAAAGCAATTCGTCGGAGACGCCGCCCATGAATTGCGATCTCCGCTGACGGCACTGCGCCTGCAACTGCAAGCGCTGCGACGCGCCAGCGACCCAGACGCCCGCCAGATTGCCGAACAGCGCCTGGCCGCCGGCATCGACCGCGCCACACGCCTGGTCGAACAGTTGCTGTCCATGGCCCGCCACGAAAGCACAGCCGAACAGACACCCGCCGCCCCCGTGGATCTGGCCGACGTGCTGCGTCAGGCCCTGTCTGAAAACCTGCCGCAGGCGAACACCAAGTCGATCACCATCGACATGGACGGCGCCGATGAAGCCGTCATGCAAGGGCACCGCGACGCGCTGGTGCTGCTGGCGCGCAACCTGCTGGACAACGCCATCAAGCACTCACCGGAAGGCGGGCGCATCCGGCTGCATTTGGATCAAGCGAAAGACAAGGTGTCTTTCACAATTGACGACGAAGGCCCCGGCATTCCCCCCGCCGAACGTGAACGCGTCTTCGACCGCTTCTACCGCGCCGAAGGCAATACGCAGCACGGCAGCGGCCTGGGGCTGTCTATCGCCCGCGCCATCGCCGACCGCCATCACGCCGCAATTTTCCTGGAAGACGCCCCCGGCAGCCACGGGCTGCGCGCACGCGTGGAATTCCCCCTTCGCGGATGATTTCGGCGATTTAAGATTCACCTAAGTGTCAGGCCCGAAGATAGCGTCATGTCCTCAAACATGAACCCAGGAGCCGACATGAAGACCTCGCAAATGAAACCCTCGCGCCTGATGCTGGCGCTGCTGGCCGCTGGCGCCATTGGCGGCGCTGGCGCAACCGCCGTGATGGGCGGCGTGTCGATGGCGGCCAACGCGCCGGCCGTCGCCGCTGCGCCGCAATCGATCAATACCTCCAGCCCGCCGAACTTCGCGCAGATCACGCGCGACTTCGGGCCGGCCGTTGTCAACATCAGCGTCAGTGGCACCCGCAAGGTGTCGGCCGACGATGGTGATCCCTTCGCCCAGTTCTTTGGCCAGATCCCCGGCTCGCGCGGCCGCATGCCAGCGCGTGAAGTACCGATGCGCGGCGAAGGCTCGGGCTTCATCATCAGCAACGACGGCACCATCCTGACCAATGCGCACGTGGTGCAAGACGCCAAGGAAGTGACCGTCAAGCTCACCGACCGCCGTGAGTTCAAGGCCAAGGTGCTGGGCGCCGACCCGCAGACGGACGTGGCCGTGCTCAAGATCGACGCCAAGAACCTGCCCGTCGTGAAGGTGGGTGACGTCAACCAATTGCAGGTGGGCGAATGGGTGTTGGCTATTGGCTCGCCCTACGGCCTGGAGAACACCGCGACGGCCGGCATCGTCAGCGCCAAGGGGCGTTCGCTGCCGGACGATACGTCGGTGCCGTTCATCCAGACGGACGTGGCCGTCAACCCGGGTAATTCGGGCGGCCCGCTGTTTAACGACCGCGGCGAAGTCGTGGGCATCAACTCGCAGATCTACAGCCGCACAGGCGGCTTCCAGGGCCTGTCGTTCTCGATCCCCATCGATGTGGCCTACAAGATCAAGGACCAGATCTTGCAGCACGGCAAGGTGCAGCATGCGCGGTTGGGCGTGACGGTGCAGGAAGTGAATCAAGACCTGGCCAACTCGTTCAAGCTGGAGTCGCCGTCCGGCGCACTGGTGTCCAGCGTCGAGAAAGGCAGCGCGGCTGAGAAGGCCGGCCTGCAACCGGGCGACGTGGTACGGCAGATCAACGGCAAGACCATCGTGTCTTCTGGTGACTTGGCATCCATGATCACGCTGGCCTCGCCCGGCGAGAAGATCAAGCTGGATGTCTGGCGTGCCGGCGCGCCGAAGGAACTCGTCGCCACGCTGGGCGGCGTGCCGAAGGACAAGTCGCAAACGGCGTCAGGGGATCAGGACGTGCAGCGCGGCCAACTGGGCCTGGCCCTGCGCCCGCTGAGCCCGCAAGAGCAACAGGCGTCTGGCACCGAAGGCCTGCTGATTGAGCGCTCGGCCGGTCCGGCCGCCAAAGCGGGCATCGAACCGGGTGACGTGCTGCTGTCCTTGAACGGCGTACCCGTGCGCGATATCGCGCAGGTGAAGGCGGAACTGTCGAAAGCTGGCAAGACGGTTGCGCTGCTGGTGCAGCGCGGCGAAGACAAGATCTTCGTGCCGGTGCAGATCGGCTAAGCGCATCCGCGCCTTACGAACGGCGCTTTACGAACGGCGCTTTACGATCAGCGCTTTACGATCGGCGCTTTACGATCGGCGCCGTATGACTTCGAGTCTCAGGACTTTGGGTCGTACGGCGTCGGCTCGTCCTACTCCGCGTCGGGCTGCTTGCCCGGCGCGGCGTTTGCAAAAGCCGGCAGCGCGCGGCAAGCGGCATCGATACGCACCACATTGGGCATCGACGACAGATCGCATTCGAAGCGCTGCGCATTGGCCACTTGCGGCACCAGACACAGGTCTGCAATGGTCGGCGTATCGCCGTGACAGAAGTTACCCGTGGCGCTGGAACGCGCCAGTTGCGATTCCAGGGCCTCAAGCCCCTGATGCACCCAATGCTTGTACCAGGCAGTCTTTGCGGCTTCATCCACACCCAGGGTGTGCTTCAGATACTTCAGCACGCGCAGGTTGTTCAACGGATGCGTGTCGCACGCAATGCCCAACGCCAGATCGCGCACGCGCGCGCGGCCGATTGCGTCAGCGGGCAACAGCGGCACGTCGGGGTGCGTTTCTTCCAGGTATTCAATGATGGCCAGCGACTGGCCAATGACCGCATCGCCGTCAATCAGCGTAGGCACCAGCGCCGTCGGATTCAGCTTGCGATAGCCCTCCGACAACTGCTGGCCGCCATCCTTCAGCAGATGCACCGGCACTGTCTCGTACGGCAAGCCCTTGAGGTTCAAGGCGATGCGCACGCGGTACGCGGCCGAGCTGCGGAAATAGCTATACAACTGCATGAAGTCTCCTTGAAGTCTTTTCTGGCGCCGCGCCGGGCGGCGGCCGCTTATTCCAGCGATTCCGTTTGCGCGGCCTTGCGCGACAAGCCCTTGGGCAGCGGAAACGCCACATTTTCTTCCAGGCCGGGCATCGTGCGCACCGACACCGCGCCCAATTCCTTCACGCGGTCGATCACCTGTTGCACCAGGATCTCGGGGGCGGAAGCGCCCGCCGTGACGCCGATGCGCTTGCGGCCCACCAGCCACGCCGGGTCGATCGATTGCGCGCCATCGATCAGATAAGACGCCACGCCCTTGCGCTCGGCCACTTCGCGCAAACGATTCGAGTTTGAGCTGTTGACGCTACCCACAACCAGCACCAGATCGCAATCCGGCGCCATCACCTTCACCGCGTCCTGACGGTTCTGGGTGGCGTAGCAGATGTCGCTTTTCTTGGGCTCGACGATGCTGGGGAAACGCGCCTTGAGCGCCTTGGACACCGCGTCCGCATCATCGACGGACAGGGTCGTCTGGGTGACGTAGGCCAGGTTTTCGGGGTCGGTCACTTCAAGGCCCGCCACGTCTTCCACGGTCTCGACCAGATACATGCCGCCCTGGGCCTGACCCAGCGTGCCCTCGACCTCGGGGTGGCCCTTGTGACCGATCATGATGATCTCGCGGCCGGCCGCACGCATGCGCGCCACTTCAATATGCACCTTGGTGACCAGCGGGCAGGTGGCGTCAAACACCTGCAAGCCGCGCGATTCCGCTTCGGCCCGCACCGCCTTGGACACGCCATGCGCCGAGAACACGACGATGGCGCCCGCGGGCGCGTCGTCCAGCTCGTCAATGAAGATGGCGCCCTTGGCGCGCAGGTCTTCGACCACATAGCGGTTGTGCACGATCTCATGACGCACGTAGATCGGCGCGCCATGCAGTTCGATCGCGCGTTCGACGATATCGATCGCGCGGTCCACACCGGCACAGAAGCCGCGCGGCTGAGCCAGCAGGACTTCAGCGTCGACGGCGGTAACGGCCTTGCTCATCAGAGAACTCCCAGCAGCGCCACGTCGACGCGCAAGCTGATGCCCGCAAGCGGGTGGTTGAAGTCGAACAGTGCCGACTCATCGTTGATTTCTTTCAGAACGCCAGAATAACGCCCGCCGTTGGGCGCGGTGAATTCCACCAGGTCGCCCGGCTCGAACGTGGCGTCGGCGCCCGCGTGCTCGGCCAGCATGCCGCGCGTAACGCGCTGAATCAGCTCGGGGTTGCGGTCGCCGTAGGCGTCAGCCGGCTCCAGCGTCACGCTGAACTTTTCGCCTTCGGCATGGCCGATCAGCGCGGCTTCCATGCCGGGCGCCCACTGGCCGCTGCCCATTTGCAGCGTGCCGGGACGGCCGTCGAAGGTATCGGCGAAGACCGAATCCTTGCCAGGACCGGACGCGAGCGTGATGCGGTAATGCAGCGTTAGGTAGGAATCCTGACGGACAAAAACGTTCACTTCGTTAGAGGCGCTGCTCAAGATCTGCCACCGTATGGATATTGGATAAACCCCGATTTTAGAGCCTCTTATGAAATTGTCTGTCCGGCTGTCAAAACACGAGCGTCCCCGAGAGCGTCTGCTGCGCCACGGGGCCGCTGCGCTCCAGGATGCGGAACTGCTCGCCATCGCCCTGCGCACGGGCATTCCCGGGCTGAACGTGGTGGATCTTTCCAGCCGCCTGCTCGAGCGTTTTTCAGGGTTGCGGGGCTTATTAGGGGCCACACCCGACGAATTGATGACCGTTTCCGGGCTGGGCGCCGCCAAAGCCTGCACCCTGGCCGCGCTGCTGGAACTGGCCCGCCGGGCCGTCGAGGAAGACCTGACGCGCGCCGACGCCCTGCGCCACCCGTCCCAGGTGAAACGCTATTGCATGACAGCGCTGGGACATCGCCAGGTGGAACATTGCATCGCGCTCTACCTGGACAACCAGTTGCGCGTGATCGCCACGGGCGAACTGGCGCGCGGCACGCTGTCGCAGGCGTCTGTCTACCCGCGCGAAGTCGTCCGCGAGGCGCTGCGCCACCACGCCGCCGCCCTGATCGTGGCGCACAACCACCCGTCGGGCCTGGCCGAACCCAGCGCCGCCGACCGCGGCTTCACGCAGCAGCTGAAACAGGCGCTGGCGCTGGTGGACATCAAACTGATCGACCACTTGATCGTCGCCGGGGCAGCCGTCATCTCCATGGCCGAACTGGGCGGCATGTAGCTCCCCGCGCGCCGCCGGAATTCGTTAGACTACCGCCCGGAATTGCTTTAGGCTTTAACCTATTCGCATGACCGATTGCCGTTTTTGCCGGCCCCGCTTTTGCCTGCCCCTTCCCTGCCAGACTTGAAACGCTTCTGATGAAACGCTTGTGGGACATTTCCCCGCCCGTCTCCACGGCGTCGCCTGTTTTTCCCGGCGACACGCCGTACCGCCAGCAATGGAAGTGGTCGCTTACGCCCGGCTGTCCGGTCAATGTCAGTGAAATCACACTGTCGCCGCATATCGGCGCGCATGCGGATGCCCCGCTGCACTATCAGAACGGCGCCGCGGCCATCGGTGCGGTGTCGCTGGAACCCTTTCTAGGCCCCTGCCGCGTGATCCACGCGATCGACTGCGGCCCGCTGATCACCACCGACCACCTGGCCCATGCGGCCCTGAATCTTCCTCCGCGCGTGCTCGTGCGCACCGCCAAGCACGCGGCGCAAGACTGGTGGACCGACGATTTCTCCGCCTACGCGCCCCAGACCATCGAATGGCTGGCCGAACGCGGCGTCATGCTGATCGGACTGGATACCGCCAGCATCGACCCCGCGTCCAGCAAGACCCTGGACAGCCATCACACGATCTTGCGGCACGACATGCGGGTGCTTGAAAACCTGGTGCTCGATGATGTGCCGGAAGGCGATTACGAATTGATCGCCCTGCCGTTGGCTTTGGTCCAGGCTGATGCCAGCCCGGTTCGCGCCGTCTTGCGCGAACTGTAGGCTGGTCCGCTGGCCTTTGAGCGGCCGCCTCACGCCGGCCCGCTCGCTCTCGAAGACGCACGACCATGAACCTGTCTGACACCCTCTGTGCGGCGCTTGCCTGCGCCCGCCCCCGCGCGCCCGGCTGGCGCGCCCTGCCCGCGTCAGCCCGCCGCGCCGCCCCGCCCTGCCACGGAGGCCAAGCATGAGCTGCCCGCACCGCCCCGAAGACATCGTCCACCAGGAAAAAGCGCAGCTCGATTTCACGCGCGACATGACCTACGGCGATTACCTGCATCTGGACGAAGTGCTGGGCGCGCAGCATCCGCTGTCGCCCGAGCACAACGAGATGCTCTTCATCATTCAGCATCAGACGAGCGAACTCTGGATGAAGCTGATGCTGCACGAGCTGCGCGCCGCTATCGCCAACGTGGCGGCCGACCGCCTGCAACCCGCCTTCAAGATGCTGGCGCGCGTCAGCAAGATCATGGAGCAGCTGGTTCACGCCTGGGATGTGCTGGCGACGATGACGCCGCCCGAATATTCCGCGCTGCGCCCCTACCTGGCCCGTTCCAGCGGCTTTCAAAGCTATCAGTACCGCCAGATCGAATTCCTGCTGGGCAACAAGAACGCCGCGATGCTCAAACCCCATGCGCATCGCGAAGACCTGCTGGCTCAGGTGCAAAGCGCCTACGTCGCGCCTTCGCTGTACGACGAAGCGCTGCGCCTCTTGGCGCGTCAGGGCATCACGGTTCCCGCCGACCGGCTGGACCGCGACTGGACCCAGCCGTACGAATCCTCTGAAGGCGTGGAAGCCGCCTGGCTGACGGTTTACCGCGACACCGACCGCTATTGGGATCTGTATCAGTTGGGCGAAAAGCTGACTGATCTGGAAGACGCCTTCCGGCTGTGGCGATTCCGCCACGTCACGACGGTCGAACGCGTCATCGGCTTCAAACGCGGCACGGGCGGCACGTCGGGCGTGGATTACCTGCGGCGCATGCTGGACGTCGTGCTGTTCCCGGAAATCTGGAAACTGCGCACGGAACTTTGAAATCCGTCCCCTTATTCGGCACCGAAGGCAACGCACGCCGCAGCCCCCTTTTGCCCTGGCGTAGCAGGATTTTCCCGTGCTAGAATTTGGGGTTACTTTTTGGATACGTGGCTAGAGTCCTCGCATAAGTGATTCAGTGATTCGGTATTTCGCAGCGGCAACCCATCGTTGTCAGCCAAAATATCGAACCCCTGTAACCCGCTTTTCGCGTCCTGGCTGGCGACCCTAACTCTTGAGAAAGACTCCCTAGCGGGTCCAAGGATTAAGCACCATGAAAGAAGGCATTCACCCCGAATACCGCGAAGTCGTCTTCGCCGACCTGCAAACGGGCAACAAGTTCATCACCCGTTCGACGGTCCACACGCGCGAAACCGTTGAAATCGACGGCAAGACGTACCCGCTCTTCAAGTGCGACGTGACCTCCGAATCGCACCCGTTCTACACCGGCGCCCAAACGCGTATCGTCGAAACCGGCCGTGTGGAAAAGTTCCGCGCCCGCTTCGCCCGTACGGCCGGCACGGTCAAGTCCGCTTCCTGATCCTGTTGCTCCTACGGGAGTCACAGCAAAAAGGCAGCCTTCGGGCTGCTTTTTTTTCCCCCCTAGACGGCTTCTTGCATACTGGGGGCTGGCGCAACCAGATCACTCGGTTACATTAACGCCCGTGTCCCCACTTTCTCTTTCCACTCCCGCCCGGCTCACCTCCGTGGCGACCGCGAAGCTCCCCAGACTGATTTTGCTGGGCTTGGCGCTGGCCTATGTCGTGGCCGGCCTGTTCATGCGCGACCCGTGGAAAACGGATGATGCGGTGGGTTTGGCGACGATGATCACGGCGATCCGCGAAGGCGGCATCACGTGGCTGCTGCCGCAAGTGGGCCACTTGGCGCACGCCGAAGAAGGCCCGCTGATTACCTGGGTGGGCGCCATCTGCATTTGGCTGTTTGGCCCCTTTATTGGCGACATCACCGCTGGCCGCCTGCCCAATCTGCTGTGGTTTGGCATTACCGCGACCAGCGTCTGGTACGGCACCTATCTGCTGGGCCGCCGCGCCGAAGCCCAACCGCTGGCCCTGCCCTTTGGCGGCGAACCTGAACCACGCGACTACGGCCGCATGCTGGCCGACGCCGCTTTGCTGCTGCTGCTGGCCACCGTGGGCATCCTGCAGCGCACGCATGAAACCACGGTTGTGCCGGCGATCATGGCGTGCCAGGCACTGGCTTTCTATTCCTTGGCGCGCAGCGTCGACCGCCCCTTCACTGGCACCACGACGCTAGGCATCGCGCTGGCCGCCAGCTTCCTGACGCGCGGCTGGGTCGGCGCCGTGCCCATCATGATCGGCGCGTTGCTGGCCTTCTACCCGCGCAGCCAATTGTGGAAGTGCAAGCGCTGGCTGCCCTGGGCGGCCCTGCTGACCGTTGCGCTGATCCTCGCCTGGTGGATTCCTGCCAGCGAAACCAGCCAGTACTGGATACGCAACTGGAAGACCTGGAACCTGTCGTCCTTTGCGCTGCCGTCGTGGCATGACATCGGGCGCACGCTGCGCGACCTGCCCTGGTACTTGTGGCCCACCTGGCCGTTGGCGCTGTTGGCCGTCTGGCGCTGGCGCGCCTGGATCTACGCCCCCCACATCTGGCTGCCGCTGATGCTGCTGGTGTGCTCGGCGCTGGTGCTGTTCGGCCTGGAAGAAGCCACCGATTCCGAGTACGTCCTGTTGGCGGTGCCGTGCGCCGTGCTGGGTGCGTTCTCGCTGCCAACGCTGCGCCGCGGCGTGGTCAATACGCTTGATTGGTTTGCCGTCATGTGCTTCTCGCTGACGGCTGCAACCGCCTGGCTGGGCTGGGTGGCGCTGCACTTCCACTGGCCCGCACAGATCTCCCGCAACATCGCCCGCCAGACGACCGGCTACGAGCCCGTCATTTCGTGGGGCGCATTCACGCTCGCCGTGATTTTCACCGTGGCCTGGATCGCGCTGGTGGTGTGGCGGCTGCGCGTGCGTCCGCAAGCCCTGTGGCGCGGCACGGTGTTGTCCGCAGGCGGCCTGACGGTGACGTGGATTCTGCTGGTGCTGCTGTGGCAGCCTGCCGTGGACTACGCGCGCAGCTATCGCACGGTGTCGGGTCAATTGGCGCAGGCGCTGGAACAACACAAACGGCCCGGTGAATGCGTGCGGGGTTTGAGCCTGGGCAGCGGCCAACGCGCCTCGTTCCTGATCTTCAATAACTTGAGCTTCACGTTCGACGCCAAGTGCACGCTGATCCTGCAACAGACCAGCAATCAAAGCCTGCGCGACAACACCGCCGCGTATAGCGACGGCGCCGACGTGCTGTGGCAAGGCGGCCGCCGCGCCGACCGGCAGGAAGTCTTCCGCCTGCTGCGAGTCGGCCCCAACCGATGAATGCCGTGAACACGGCGCCGATGTCATTCGGCGCCACCCTGCGCGGCATTGCCAAGCAGGCCTGGCCGGTGCTGATCAGCCAGTGGGCCGGCATCTCGTTCGGCGTGCTGGACACCGCCATGACGGGCCACTCCAACGCCAGCGATCTGGCCGCGATGGCCTTATCGGCCTCGATCTACATCACCGTATTCGTGGGCCTGATGGGCGTTGTGCACGCCCTGATTCCCATCCTGGCCCAGCACTACGGCGCGGGCAACAATCACGAAGTGGGCCGCAGCTGGGGCCAGGGCGTCTGGCTGGCGCTTGGGCTTTCGGTGGTGGGCGCCATCCTGATGCTATTCCCGGATGTCTGGCTATCGATGTCGGGCAACGTCGCCCCTGGCGTGCGCGAGCGCATTGGCTCCTACCTGCAAGCGCTGGTGCTGGCGCTGCCCGCCGCGCTGGTGTTCCGCACCATCTACGCGCTGGGCACGTCCGTGTCGCGGCCCAAGCTCGTCATGGCGATCAACCTGTCGGCCATCGGTTTCAAGGCCTTCTTCAACTGGCTGTTGATCTACGGCAATTTTGGCCTGCCCGCCATGGGCGCGACCGGCGCCGGCCTGGCAACGGCCATCGTGTCGTGGATGAGCCTGGGGTTGGGATTGTGGGTGATCACGCATGACCGCTTCTACCGCCGCTTCCAGCTTCGCGTGGGCAAACCCGACTGGAAGACGCTGAAGGAACTGCTGCGCCTGGGCATCCCGATGGGCGGCTCGTACCTGGTGGAAGTGTCGGCCTTCACGTTCATGGCCCTGCTGGTGGCCCGCGAAGGCACCTTCGTCACGGGCGGCCACCAGATCATGTCGAACCTGGCGGCGCTGTGCTACATGATGCCGATGGCGCTGGGCGTGGCCACCGCCGCGCTGACCGCGCAAGCCATTGGCGCCGGCAATATGGCGCACGCGCATCGCACGGGCATGGCCGGCTTGGCGCTGGGCCTGATCGGCGCGTTGCTAACCGCGGCCGTGCTGCTGGCCGGCCGTCCGCTTATTCTTGCCGCCTATACCAACGACGCCGAAGTCGCCGCCGTGGCCACGACGCTGCTGGCGGTACTGCCGCTGTTTCACTTGTTCGATTCCATGCAGTGCATCAACTCCTACCTCTTGCGCGCCTACAAGGTGGCGGTGGTGCCGTTGCTGCTGCAAATGGTGGCGCTAGCGGGCGTTGGGCTCGTCGGCGGCTGGTGGTTTGGCTTCGGCCCGGGCCGTGGCGGGCTGGATGGCATCCGCAATGTGTTGGTGCCGGGTTCGCCCGAAGGCGCGGGCAGCATGTGGCTGATGGCGATGGTTGGGCTGGCCTTGTCTGCCGCCCTGCTCCACTTCTGGTACCGCCGCATCGTGCGGACGATGGCGCAACAGTAAGCTCTCAGCGTTTGAATCCAAAAAAATGGCAGCCCGAAAAGGCTGCCATTTTTATTCCCTGACTGAATTACGCCAGGAGCCAAGGGCCAAGGGCCAGGATCAGACCACTTTCGGACGCTTGTCGATCACACGACGCGCCTTGCCCGTCAACGTGCGCTCGACATGGCCAGCATCAGACACCTGGATGCGCGCGCTGACGCCGATGTGCGTCTTCACGGCATGTTGCAGCTGCTTGCCCAGGTTGTTGCGTTCGTCGTCCGACAGGCCCGAGAACTCGGCGCGCACTTCCGTCAGGATTTCAAGCTCGTCCATATTGCCCGTGCGCGACAGCACCAGCTGATAGTGCGGCGCCAGTTGCGCGATCTTCAGCACCAGCTCTTCGACCTGCGTCGGGAACATGTTCACGCCACGCACGATCAGCATGTCGTCACTGCGGCCCGTGATCTTGCCAATGCGGCGCATGCTGCGCGCGGTGGGCGGCAAGAGGCGGGTCAGGTCACGCGTGCGGTAGCGGATGATGGGCATCGCTTCCTTGGTCAACGACGTGAACACGAGCTCGCCGGGTTCGCCATCGGCCACGGGTTCGCCGGTGTCCGGGTTGATGATCTCGGCGTAGAAATGGTCTTCCCACACCACCGGACCATCCTTGGTTTCCACGCATTCGCTGGCCACGCCCGGGCCCATCACTTCCGACAAGCCGTAGATGTCCACGGCGTCGATGCCGGCTTCGGCCTCGATGTCGGCGCGCATCTGGCCCGTCCACGGCTCAGCGCCGAAGATGCCGATACGCAGCGAGCTTTGACGCGGATCAATACCCTGGCGGCGCTGTTCTTCGAGAATATTGCAGAAGTAGGAAGGCGTGACCATGATGATGTCCGGACGGAAATCATTGATCAGCTGCACCTGCTTTTCGGTTTGGCCACCCGACATCGGGATGACCGTGCAGCCCAGGCGTTCCGCACCGTAGTGCGCACCCAGGCCACCCGTGAACAGCCCGTAGCCGTAGGCGATGTGCACGGTGTCGCCCGGCTTGCCGCCGGCTGCGCGGATCGACCGCGCCACCAGGTTGGCCCAGTTGTCCAGGTCGCTCTTGGTGTAGCCCACAACCGTCGGCTTGCCCGTCGTGCCGCTGGACGCATGAATGCGCGAAATGCGCTCGCGCGGCACCGCAAACATGCCGAACGGATAGTTGTCGCGCAGTTCCTTCTTCGTCGTGAAGGGGAACTTGGAAATATCGGACAGCTGCTTCAAATCGTCCGGATGCACGCCCGCTTCGTCGAAGGCCTTTTTGTAGTGCGCAACGTTCTCGTATGCGTGCTTGAGGCTCCACTTCAGACGCTCAAGCTGCAACGCGCGAAGCTCGTCCTCGCTGGCATGCTCGATGGGGTCCAGCCCCGGCTTGCTTATGGTGTTGGACATGGTTATCTCTCTCCTGAAATTCGCTCTACACCGGTCCGGGCCGCGCCGGGGGCAACACCCCCATGCGCGCGCCGCTTGGCCGGCGATCTTGTCTTTGGTTGGATGACGGGTTCAGCGTTGTGCCGCAGGCCTGCCACTCAGGCCTCGGCGGGGACCCCCACGATCTGGCCCTTGATGCGATAGGACCGCCCTCGGAACAGCGCGACGTTGCGCCCGTCTTGATTCGTGACGGTCACGTCGTATACACCCGTGCGGCCGGCCAGCGACCGCTCTTCTGCCACGGCGGTCAGCAGATCGCCTTCGAAGCCCGGGGCCAGATAGTCGATCGTGCAGCCGGACGCTACCGTGCTGACATTGCGCGAATTGCAAGAGAACGCGAACGCGCTGTCGGCCAGCGCGAAGATGAAGCCGCCATGGCAGGTCTTGTGCCCGTTGAGCATGTCGGCGCGCACGCGCATCGTCAGACGCGCATAGCCCGGCGCCATGTCTTCGACCTTCATGTCCAAGCCCTGCGATGCCGCGTCGCCCGCATACATCACGGTGCCAACGGCCTGCGCCAATTCCTGGGGATCGCTCGGCACCTCAACAGTGGGAACGTGCACGGTCATCATTGCCCCTTGAATTGCGGTTCGCGCTTGCCCAGGAACGCGGCCACGCCTTCAGCGTAATCGGCGCTGCGGCCCAGTTCGCGCATCATGTCGCGTTCCAGGTCCAGCTGCGTCGACAGGTCGTTCGCCAAGCTGGCCTGCAAGGCGCGCTTGGTGAACGCCAGGCCCTTGGTGGGCGCCGTCGAAAAATGTTGAGCCAGACGGTTCAGCGTGGCGTCGAATTCTTCGTCCGCCACGCATTGCCAGATCAAGCCCCATTCTTCGGCTTGCTTGGCGCTGAGCTTGTCGCCCAACATCGCCAAGCCCATGGCGCGCGCCCGGCCAACCAGGCGCGGCAGCACGAAGGTGCCGCCGGTATCGGGAATCAGGCCCAGCCGGCAAAACGACTGGATGAAATTGGCCGAGGCCTTGGCGATGACGATATCGCCCGCAAACGCCAAGTTGGCGCCCGCGCCGGCCGCCACGCCATTCACGCCCACCACAACGGGCATGGGCAAGGCGTTCAGGCGGCGCACCAGCGGGCCGTAGAACTTGTCGACGGTTTCGCCCAGGTCGGGCGGCGTGCCGTCTTCGGCGGGCTTGCGCTCGCTTAAGTCCTGGCCTGCGCAAAAGCCGCGGCCAGCACCCGTCAGCACCAGCACGCGCGCGCCTTCGGTTTCAACGCGCGTCAACGCGTCGGCCACTTCGCCGTGCATGTTGGCGGTGAAGCTGTTCAGTTTGTCCGGGCGGTTCAGCGTCAGACGCGCGATGCCGTTGGACAAATCAAATTGAATATCCTGATAGCTCATAAGCGTCGCCCTGTCAGACGTGACGGCGGGTTTGCACCACGCGGAAGCGGTTCGACACGAAGGCCGTGTCGGACAGCGCCGCGTTGGCGGCCGGGTTGGCGCCGGTGCCGTGGAAGTCGCTGAAGGCCGCGGTTTGGTTGACGAACACTGCCCCCGTCAGGTTCAACGACAAGGACACGCCCGACACTTCCGCCGCGTCCTGCACCTGATCGGCCACTTGCGGGTCGGTCGTGTAGGCGGACAGCGACAGCGCGCCGTGCTGGATGACGCTATCGCGCGCCAGCTGGACGCTGTGCGCGGTGGAGTCCGTCGCCACCACGAAGGCGATCGGGCCAAACCATTCCTGGCTGATGGCAGCGTTGCCGGCTTCCGTGCGCAGCAGCAGCGGCGTGCGGACGCGGGCATTTTCAAATTGCGGGTGCGTCAGCGTCTTGCTGTCGGCCACCACCGGCAGGCCCAGTGCGCGGGCCTTTTCGATGCGTTCGACGATGCCTTCGTTCTGGATGGCGCCCGTCAATTCGACGGCGCGTGCCGCGTCGGCGCCAAGCTTTTCCAGCGCCACGCCCAGGGCGGCGGCGACGTCATCAAAGCTGACGCGGCCTTCCGGCGTGTTGATGCCATCGCGCGGCACGTAGATGTTTTGCGGTGCGGTGCACATCTGGCCCGAATACAGCGCCAGCGAGAACGCCAGGTTGCGCGCCACGCCCTTCAGGTCGTCGGTGGAATCGATGATGACTTGGTTGACGCCGGCCTTCTCGGTGTAAACCAACGCCTGGCGGGCATTGTTTTCCAGCCAGTCGCCGTTGGCGGTGCTGCCGGTGAAGTCAACGATCTTGACGGCCGGGTCCAGCGCCAGCTTTTGCGCGGTGTCGTCGCCGGCTTCGTGTGCGGCCAGCAACACCACGTCGGGGTCAAAGCCTGCTTCTTGCAGCACTTCGCGCGCGACCTTCACGGTGATGGCCAGCGGCAGAATGGCGCCGGGGTGCGGCTTGACGATAACGGTGTTGCCAGTGGCCAGGCTGGCAAACAGACCTGGGTAGCCGTTCCAGGTGGGGAACGTCGAGCAGCCGATCACCAGCGCCACGCCACGCGGCACCACAGTGAATTGCTTTTCCATGCGGATGGGGTCGTTCTTGCCCTGCGGCTTTTCCCAGATGGACACGCCCGGAATACGCGACATTTCCTGCCACGCGTAGGTCACGGCTTCAAAGCCGCGATCTTGCGCGTGCGGGCCGCCCGCCTGGAAGGCCATCATGAAACCTTGGCCGGTGGTGTGCTGAACCGCGTAGGCGATCTCGAAGCTGAGCTTGTTCAGACGAGCCAGAATTTCCAGCGACACGCCCACCCACGCTTGGGGGCCGGCACGGCGCCAGTCTTCCAGCGCGCGCTTGGAAGCGGCGATGAGCTTGTCGACGGGCACGTGCGGATACGTGATGCCCAGATCAAAACCATAAGGAGATTTCTCGCTGCCCACGGTGCCGTCGGCATCATGCAGGTTCAGCGGGAAAGGCTTGCCCTTCAGCGCTTCAAACGCGGCGCGGCCGTCGTCGTTGGCGGTTTCGCCATAGTTGCGGGGGCTGGGCGATTCGGCAAACGGGCTCCAGTAGCCGCGCAGTGCGGCGGCAGCCAGGGATTGTTCCAGCAGGGGCTGATGGCGTTCGAAGAATTTCTGGGACACTGCGTCTCTCCAATGAATATGTTGTGTCTGACCGGCTGCGCCGTGTCAGGTTTCCTGGTCGAAGTCGATGACCAGGCGGTCGCTGACCGGGAAGCTCTGGCAGCTCAAGACGAAACCGCGCGCCACTTCGTAGTCTTCCAAGGCGAAGTTGGCATCCATGTCGACTTCTCCTTCGATCACCTTGCAGCGGCAGGTGGAACACACCCCGCCCTTGCACGAATACGGCAGTTCGATCCCTTGCGCCAGCGCCGAATCCAGCACGCTGTCTTTGTTCTTATCAATCACGAATTTACGGCTGTGGCCGTCTTGCACCACGGTGACTTCGCACTGCCCCTTGCCGGGCGCCTGGCGGGCGTCTTGGCCGGTGCGCAGCGCGCGCGGGCCCTTGGGGGCGCCGAACAGCTCGAACTTGATGTTCGCCTTGGGAATGCCGCGCGCCTGCAGGTGCTCGACCACGCTTTCCGTCATGGTCTGCGGGCCACAGACAAAAGCGTAATCGATATCCTCGGGGCTCATCCATGCCGACATCAACTGGTCAACCTTGTCACCATCCAGGCGGCCGTTGAAGAGTTCGATGTCCTGCGTTTCGCGGCTCATGACGTACACCAGCGAAAAACGCTCCATGTACTGGTTCTTCAGGTCTTCGATTTCTTCGCGAAACAACACCGCCGACGATGCGCGGTTGCCGAAGAACAGCGTGAACTTGCTGTTCGGCTCGATGGACAGCGCGGTTTTCACCAGCGAGAACACCGGGGTGATGCCGCTGCCCACCGCAAAGGCCACGTAATGGCGCTGGTTCTCGGGCGAGAAATCCACGGTGAAGTTGCCGGCCGGGGCCATCACTTCCAGCGTCTGGCCCGGCTGCAATTCCTGGTTGGCCCAGCTTGAGAACGTGCCTTCGTCGACCTTCTTGATCGCCACGCGCAGCAGCTTGTCGTGCGGGGCGGAACAGATCGAATACGAACGGCGCAGCTCTTCGCCATTTAACTGCGTGCGCAGGGTCAGGTACTGCCCCGGCAGAAACGCAAACTCGTCCGCCAGCGTGTCGGGCAGATCGAAGGTCACGACGACGGCATCGCGCGTGTTGCGCGCCACCGAGGCCACCTTCAAGGAATGAAATTGGTTGCTCATCTTGAAACCGCTCTCAGTGAGTCTTGAAATAATCGAAGGGTTCGCGGCAAGACACGCAGCGATACAGCGCCTTGCATGACGTGGACCCGAAGTTGCTGACCATCCGCGTGTCGTGCGAACCGCAGCGCGGGCACGCAATGGCGGGGGCGGCGGCGCGGCGGCTGATGCCCGAGATGTCGATGGCGCGTTCAGCGGGCGCGGCGATGCCGTAGCCCTTGAGCGCTTCACGGCCCTTTTCGCTCATCCAGTCGGTCGTCCAGGCGGGCGCCAGGCGGGTGTCGACACGAACCTCGCCCACGCCATGGCGCGCCAGCGTCTGCTGGATGTCTTGCGTGATCTCGCGCATGGCCGGGCAGCCGGAGTACGTGGGCGTGATGACGACGACACAGGTGCCGCCGTCCCAGGTCACGTCCCGCACCACGCCCAGATCCACCACGGACAGCACGGGGATCTCCGGATCGGGGACCTCTTGCAGCCAGGTGTAGACCTGGTCGGCGGAAATGGGCGCCAGCGCGTTCACCACGTGGCTCCCGGATAGGCGCGCGGCAGGTACTGCATTTCGGCCAGCACGTAGCCCAGCGCTTCGGTGTGCCTGCCTTGGCGCCCGCCGCGATAGGCCAGATGGTTGGCGGCAGCGTCATCCGGCACGGTCAGCGTGGCTTCTTCCAGCACGTCGCGCACGTGGGCGATCCAGGGTTCGCGAAGGGCAGACAGATCACAGCCGATGCCACGCGCGGCCACGTCCTGATCCACGGCGTCATCGGCGAACAGTTCGCCGGTGAAGCGCCAGGCGTCGTCGATGGCGGCCTGCATCTTGGCGTGGCTTTCATCGGTGCCGTCGCCCAGGCGCACGACCATGTCGGATGAGCGGCGCACGTGATACGTCACTTCCTTGATCGACTTGGCGGCGATGGCGGAAACGCGTTCGTCAGCGGACTGCTCCAGCCGTTGCAGCAGGAAGTAGTGCCAGACGTCGAACAGGAACTGGCGCGCCATGGTGTCGGCGTAGTTGCCGTTGTCGCGTTCAACCAGCAGCACGTTGTGGAACTGATGCGCGTCGCGGTGATAGGCCAGCGCGTCTTCATCGCGGCCAGCGCCTTCGACTTCGCCCGCAAGCGTCAGCCACATGCGGGCTTGGCCCAGCAAGTCCAGCGCGGTGTTGGTGAGCGCCAGGTCTTCTTCGAGGATCGGGCCGTGGCCCGTCCAGGCGCCCAGCCGCTGCGACAGGATGAGCGACGAGTCGCCCAGGCGCAGCAGATATTCAAACAGAGTCTTGTCCATGTCTCCCCCGCCGCCTTACATGTGCTTGATTTCGTCAGGCATCGGGAAAAACGTGGGATGCCGATAAACCTTGCTGTTGGCCGGTTCGAACAGGGGTTCCTTGTCGCCGGGGCTGCTTGCCGAGATATCGGAGGCGCGCACGACCCAGATGCTCAGGCCTTCATTGCGGCGCGTGTAGACGTCGCGGGCGTGGTTGATCGCCATTTCGGCGTCAGAGGCATGCAGGCTGCCGACGTGCTTATGCGCCAGGCCATGCTGGCTGCGGATGAACACTTCCCACAAAGGCCAGTCTTTGCTCATGATGAATATCCTTGAAATGCCGGGCGCGCGCGGCGCGCTCCGGACGGCAATGATGAGGTGATGTCGCGGGTGGAAAAGAGAAACGCAGTTGCGCGTGGGCCGGTTCGCTTCAAGCGGCCTTGCGCTGCGCCTTCTTGTCCGCGTAGGCGACCAGCGCGTCGCGCACCCAGGCCCCGTCCTCGTGCGCCTTGACGCGCGCGGCCAGGCGTTCCCGGTTGCAAGGGCCGTTGCCCTTGAGCACCGCGTAGAACTCGCTCCAGTCGATTTCGCCGAAGTCGTAGTGGCCGCGTTCGGCGTTCCACTTGAGTTCGGGGTCCGGCACGGTCAGGCCCAGGTATTCGGCCTGCGGCACGGTCTGGTCCACCATCTTCTGGCGCAGCTCGTCGTTGGAGAAGAGCTTGATCTTCCAGGCCATTGATTGCGCGCTGTTGGGCGAATCGGCATCCGAGGGGCCGAACATCATCAGAGCGGGCCACCACCAGCGGTTCAGCGAATCTTGAACCATGGCTTTTTGCTCGGGCGTGCCGTGCAGGCACATCTGCATCAGCAGGTCGTAGCCCTGGCGCTGGTGGAAGGACTCTTCCTTACAGACGCGCACCATGGCACGCGCGTACGGGCCATAGGAACAGCGGCACAGGGGGATCTGGTTGATGATGGCCGAGCCGTCAACCAGCCAGCCAATCATGCCGATGTCGGCCCAGCTGAGCGTGGGGTAATTGAAGATGCTGGAGTACTTGGCGCGGCCAGCGTGCAGGTCGTCGATCAGGTCATCGCGCGACACGCCCAGCGTCTCGGCGGCGCTGTACAGGTACAGCCCGTGGCCGGCTTCGTCTTGCACCTTGGCCAACAGAATGGCCTTGCGCTTGAGCGACGGCGCGCGGGTGATCCAGTTGCCTTCCGGCAGCATCCCGACAATTTCAGAATGCGCGTGCTGCGAGATCTGGCGGACCAGCGTCTTGCGGTACGCATCCGGCATCCAGTCTTTGGCTTCGATGCGCACGCCGTCGTCAATGCGGCGCTGGAACGTCTGTTCGCGGCCTTCAAGCTGGTCCGCGGTCTTGACCTGCTTGACGCCGGTTTCGACGAGTTGAGCGTACATGTTTGTCTCCTTGAGACGGTTTGCGAAAACGCAAAGCAAACGTTCCGCAGCGCCGTCATGTCATAGGCGGATTATTTAATACAAAAAAACCATTGTCAAACTCAAATCTGTATCACATTGGATTTATGTATCATATTGCAGATCCTGATATCGGCCGCTTGCGGCCCACCCTATGGCAAACCCTACGTCGCCTTTGGACCGTTTCCTGTCCCGGTTGTTGAAAAGCGACCCGCCTCGCGCCAAATCGCTCTGCGTCAGCTTGCTGGGAGACGCGCTCGCGCCTCACGGCGGCGCTATCTGGCTGGGCGATCTCATCGAACTGCTGGCCCCGCTGGGCATCAATGAACGCCTGCTGCGCACGAGCGTCTTCCGGCTGGTTGCCCAGAACTGGCTGCAATCAGAACGGCACGGGCGGCGCAGCCTGTACCAGATTTCCGAACAAGGGCTGAGACACACCGCTCATGCCTCGCAGCGCATCTACGAAGGCGCGGCGCAAGACTGGAACGGCGAATGGACGCTGGTGGCGTTGCCGCGCACGGGCAATGGCCTGGCCGAACGTGCGGAGCTGCGCCGCGAGCTGGTGTGGGAAGGCTTCGGCATGATCGCGCCGGGGCTGTTCGCCCACCCGCACACCGAGGCGCGGGCTGCGCACGACATTCTGGAAAAGCTGGGCATTCCGGACCGGGCGCTGGTGCTGTCGGCTCGTGATCTGGCTGGCGCGGGCGGACTGCCGATCGCCAGCCTGGCCTCGCAATGCTGGAACCTGGACGACGTGGCCGAGCAGTACCGGCAATTCTCGCGAAATTTCGGCCCGCTGGAAAAGCTGCTGGAAGAGACGCCGGCGCCGGCTGACGCCTTCATCATCCGCGTCATGCTGCTGCACAACTGGCGCCGGATCGTGCTGCATGACCCCCAATTGCCGGGGCCCATGCTGCCCGACAACTGGCCAGGGCATGCGGCGCGCGAGCTTTGCGGGCGGATTTATTGGAAGGTGTTCGATGCGTCGGAAACGCATCTGGATGTGCTGGCGGGAAAGGATAACGAGCGCTACGCGCCGTTGAAACCGGACGTGGATGCGCGCTTCGGCGGCCGGCCCGCCAACTGAGTCTGGCTACAGCGCGGGAGGCGGTCTGGTTTCCGTCGCGATCACTACGCAATCACTACGCAGTCACTACGCAGTCACTACGCAATCCCTAGGCGATCACAACTCCGAGCGTGTCCACATACCGCTCGCCCGCGGCATCGCGGCCCGCACCAGGGACGTCCAGCCCGCGCGCCATACCGATGAACGACAACGTCCACCGTGCTTGCACCGGCCGGCCCAATGCCGCGCCGGTGTCGGCGTCAATTCCGCTGGGCACGTCCAGCGCCAACACGGGCAAGCGCCAGGCATTCACCTGGTCCACCAGTGCCTGCCACGAATCGCTCAACGGCCGATTCAGCCCGATGCCAAACAGGCCATCGATCACCACATCGAACGCCGAATGAGCCGGTAATTCCGTCAGCACCGGCCCTTTTTTATCAGACCAAGCCTGCCACGCGGCGGCGGCATCCGGCGGCAATTTGCCGGGGCCAGATGGCAAGAGGACGACAACCTCATCCCCGCGCTCGCGCAGCAGGCTGGCTGCCGTCAGCGCGTCGCCCCCGTTATTGCCGGGGCCGGCCAAGACCAGGATGGAGATTGGATGGGGATAGCGGGCCGCGATGAACTCGGCGGCCGCCTTGCCCGCAAGCGGCATCAACTCCCGGCCTTCAGCCAGGGCAAGCTGCTCAGCGCGGCGGATTTGGGTGACAGAGTAGGACTCGAAGTCGGACGGCATGGCGGGGACGGCTAGCGCCCGGGGCTGAGGGGCTGCGAGCTGGGGGGCTGCGAGCTGGGGGGCGAGCCACTAGCCGCTGACGGCTGGCGGCTGACCGCAGGCGGGCGGGCCGTGGCCCGTTTACGCCCTCAGGCCGCCCCCGATTTCTTACACTTTCAGGAAGTGCTCGCGGTAGTACTTGAGTTCGTCGATGGATTCGTAAATATCGGCCAGCGCTTCGTGGCGGCTCTTCTTTTCGAAACCCTTGTAGACAGCCGGCGCCCAGCGGCGCGCCAATTCCTTCAGCGTGCTGACGTCCAGGTTGCGGTAGTGGAAGAACTGTTCCAGGCGCGGCATGTACGCAAACATGAAGCGGCGGTCCTGGCTGATGGTGTTACCGCACAGCGGCGACTTACCTGCCGGCACATGCTGCGCAAGAAACGCCAACAGCGTATCCTCTGCCTGCGCCTCGGTCACCGTCGACGCCTTGACCTTGTCGATCAGGCCGCTTTTGCCGTGCGTGGACTTGTTCCAGTTGTCCATGGCGTCAAGCAGGCTGTCGGGCTGGTGAATCACCAGCACGGGGCCTTCGGCAACCACGGTCAGATCGGGCTCCGTCACCACGACGGCCACCTCGATGATGCGTTCTTTCTCAGGTTCCAGCCCCGTCATTTCCATGTCGAGCCAGACCAGGCGATTTTCGTTCACAGCCATATAATTTGCCTATAAAACACGCGATTTTCGCACATCCCTACTTGAGCTCACCGCTTCGCCCATGTTCACACTGCTGTTCGTAGCTTTCCTGCTGGCCGACATGGCCGTGCGCCTGTGGCTGGCAACGCGCCAGATTCGGCACGTTGCACGCCATCGCGATGAAGTGCCTGCTGAATTCTCTCACCGTATCGGGTTGACCAGTCATCAGCGTGCGGCGGATTACACGGTTGCCCGCGTCAAGCTGGGCATGCTGGAACGCACCTATGACGCGATCCTGCTAGTGTGTCTGACCTTGATGGGCGGGCTGCAATTCATCGACCTGATGGTGGGCCAGCTTACCAGCAATGACTTCCTGCGCCAGATGCTGTTGCTGGTGGTGGTGGCGCTGCTGCTGGGCCTGCTGGGGCTGCCCTTTACGCTGTGGAGGCAGTTCAAGCTGGAGGCGCGCTTCGGTTTCAACCGGATGACGCCCGAGCTGTTCATTGCCGACACCGCCAAGGGCCTGCTCGTGGCCGCGGTGCTGGGCCTGCCGCTGGCAGCCGCCGTGTTGTGGCTGATGGGTAGCGCGGGCACCTATTGGTGGATCTGGGCGTGGGCGCTGTGGACGGTATTCAACCTGGTGCTGCTGGTCGTCTACCCCATGTTCATCGCGCCGCTCTTCAACAAGTTCACGCCGCTGTCCGACCCCGACCTGGCAGGCCGCATCCAGCGCCTGGCGCAACGTTGCGGCTTCGCGCTGAATGGCCTGTTCGTGATGGACGGCTCGCGCCGCTCTGCGCATGGCAACGCCTACTTCACGGGCTTTGGCCGTTCGCGCCGCATCGTGTTCTTCGACACGCTGCTCGCCCGCTTGAACGGCGATGAAATTGAAGCCGTGCTGGCCCATGAACTGGGTCATTTCGCCAAGCGCCACATCATCAAGCGTGTCATCTTCAGCTTTGGCGGCGCGCTGGTTTTCTTCGCCATCCTGGGCTGGATCTCCCAGCAACCCTGGTTCTACGTGGACCTGGGCGTGCTGCCGCAACTGGGCGGGCGCAACGACGCCATGGCGCTGCTGCTGTTCTTCCTGGTCATTCCTGTTTTCACTTTCATGTTCACGCCGTTGGCCAGCTGGTACTCGCGCCGCGACGAATTCGAAGCGGACCGCTATGCGGCCGAACAGAGTTCGCCCGAACGCCTGGTTTCCGCCCTGGTCAAACTCTACGACGACAACGCCGCCACGCTGACTCCCGACCCTGTGCATTCCGCCTTCTACGATAGCCATCCCCCCGCCGCCGAGCGCATCCGCCACCTGATGGCGGCTGCCGCATGAGCGCCCCGCGCAAAACCAAAAATGCGCCCGCTGGCGCAGCGTCTGCCGCGCAGGCCGCAAGCACCTTGCTGGAAGGCCGCATCATCGCGGCCCACGGCCGCCACTACACGGTAGAGCTTGCCGACGGCTCGGTGCGCAAGTGCTTCCCGCGCGGCAAGAAAGCCGGCGCCGCCGTGGGCGACCGCGTGCAAATCGCGCCGCAAGGCAAGGACGAAGGCGCTATCGACGCCATCCTGCCGCGCAGCAATCTGCTGTATCGCTCTGACGAAATGCGGTCCAAACAGTTCGCCTCGAACGTTGACCAGCTGCTGATCGTGATTGCCGTGCAGCCGACGTTTTCAGACGACCTGACTGGCCGCGCACTGGCCGGCGCCTGGAGCGCTGGCATCTCGCCGCTGATCGTGTTGAACAAGACCGACCTGGTGGACGAATTGCCCGCCGCGCGAGCGCGTCTGGCGCCGATCGCCGCCTTGGGCGTGCCCGTCATTGAACTCAGCGCGCTGGAACCCGACAACGTCCACACGCTGCTGGCCCCGCGTTTGGCCGGCCGCACCAACCTGCTGCTGGGCCAAAGCGGCATGGGCAAATCGACGCTGCTCAACGCGCTGGTTCCCGATGCGCGCGCGGCCACCCGCGAGCACTCGACGGCGCTGGACATGGGCAAGCACACCACGACCAGCACGCGCCTGTATCACCTGCCCGAGCCGGGCGGCGATCTGATCGATTCCCCGGGATTCCAGGCGTTCGGCCTGCAACATCTGACCCGCGACGACATCATTCGCGGCTTCCCGGAATTCACCAAACCGATTGAGCAATGCCGCTTCTATAACTGCACGCACCGGCAAGAACCGGGCTGCGGTGTCGTGGCAGCATTGGAGTCGGGGCAGATCAATCCGCTGCGGTATGCGCTGTACCAGCGCATCCTGGAAGAGAACCTGGCGGGGCAGCAGCGGTATTGACGCGGGGCTTCACAGCCCGCGCCACCCGCGTCTGAGCCAGTACGCCGGACACTACGCCTGAGCCCGAAGGCCTTAGCCGACACGCTTGATGCGTGCCGGTTTCAGCGTCGGTTTCAGCGCCGGTTTCAGCGCCAGTTTCAGCGCCAGTTTCAGCGCCAGTTTCAGCGCCAGTTTCAGCGCCAGTTTCAGCGCGGGGCCAGGCCGTGACGCAGCAGGTGATAGAGGTTGCGCAACATCCCGGCGGTGGCGCCCCAGATGAAATGCTTGCCGTAAGGCATGCCGTAATAGTTGCGCACGCGGCCATCATCCAGCCGCGCTTCGTACAACCGATGGTTGGCCGGGTCCATCAAGAAGGACAACGGCACCTCGAACACCTCGGCCACTTCGAACGCGTCGGGCGCCAGGTCAAACCCGGGGCGTACCAACGACACCACCGGAATGATTGAAAAGCCCGTCGCCGTCAGGTACGGCGGCATGCTGCCCAGCACTTCAACAAAATTGGCGGGCAGACCGGTTTCTTCTTGAGCTTCGCGTAGCGCGGCATCGACAGGCGTCGGGTCACTGATTTCAATGCGGCCGCCGGGAAAGCTGATCTGCCCCGCGTGGTCATGCAGGTGCGCCGCGCGCTGCGTCAGCATGATGTGAACGCCGTTATCGCGCGTGACCAGCGGAATCAACACGGCGGCTGGCACAGGCGTGCCTTCGCGTCCGGGATAGCGCAGATCGTTGTCGCGCGAAAGCTCCAGCGTCCAGGTGGACGGCTGGGTCAGCGTGCCCCGCAAAGAATCCGGGGTCAACAGATTGGCAGGCACGGCCGGCAGAGAATCGTTGGCCACTACCCACGGTTGCGTCGCCGGATCGAAGCCGGGACGCACGAGCGGCCGTCGGGGCCGCGCGGAATACGAGGAATCAGACATACGGCTTTGCAAAAAGAAAAAGGCACCCTCGCAGGTGCCTTTTTAACCCGGAAACCTGTGCCGGACGGAAACGCTGAATGGCGCGAACGTCCGACACTGGTAGGGCCGTGTGCCGATAAGCGATCAAGCCGCCGGGGCTTGCTTGCTGACCAGCTTTTCCTTGATACGTGCCGACTTGCCCGAGCGGTTGCGCAGGTAGTACAGCTTGGCGCGGCGCACGTCGCCGCGGCGCTTGACTTCGATGCCGGCGATTTGCGGCGAGTACAGCTGGAACGTACGTTCCACGGCTTCACCCGACGAAATCTTGCGCACGGTGAACGCGGAGTTCAGGCCGCGGTTGCGCTTGGCGATGACAACGCCTTCGAAAGCCTGCACGCGCTTGCGGGTGCCTTCAACGACGTTCACGCTCACGATGACGGTGTCACCAGGAGCAAATTCAGGTTTGGCTTGACCGCCGGTCAGACGGGCAATTTCTTCCTGTTCCAGGATAGCGATAAGGTTCATTAGAACTCCTAGATCATCATGTCTTTGCGGACTAAAACTTTTGCCGATCGATGTTGTTGCTGATGCCGCAAGCAGAGGATGAGATTTGGCAAACCAATGATTCTACACCAAAAATTTCGTTAGGCGTCGGGTAGAATGGCGACCTTCCCGCGGCGTTGCTGTACCCTTGCTGCTTCTGTAACAAACACGTCATCTGACGCTGTTCCCTCATGTCGTATACGTCCCTGTTATTGGTCGTCCTGGCGGCGATGGCCCACGCAACGTGGAATCTGCTCGCCAAGCGCGCGGCCATGGTGGGCGCTCCCTTCGTCTTCGCCTACGGCCTGTGCGCCTCGGTGCTCTATGCACCCTGGGTGATTTGGGTGTTGCTGCACGACGGCATGACCTGGACCTGGCCCATCGTGGGCGCCATCCTGACCTCCAGCCTGTTGCATCTGGGCTACAGCCTGTGCCTGCAACGCGGATATCAGGTGGCGGATCTGTCGGTGGTGTATCCCATTGCTCGCGGTACCGGCCCCCTGCTTTCCACCACAGGCGCTTTTCTGCTGCTGGGCGAACCCGCCACCAGCACCGGCATCGTCGGCATGCTGTGCGTGGTGATCGGCGTGCTGCTGATCGCGACCCAAGGGCGGCTGGCCATCTTCAAGCAGGCGCAGGCCTGGGTGGGCGTGCGCTGGGGCGTCGTGATCGGCCTGTTCATTGCGGCCTACACCGTGGTGGACGCCTATGGCGTCAAGGTGCTGCTGATCAGCCCCGTGCTGTTCGACTGGTTCACCTGTGTCACCCGCACCACCATGATGACGCCTCACATGCTGAGCCGGCGCGCTCAAGCCTGGGAGTCCATGCGCGGACACTGGCATCTGGCGCTGGCGGTTGGGCTGCTGTCGCCGTTGGGGTACATCCTGGTGCTGTACGCCTTGCGCAACGGTGCACCGCTGAGTCTGGTGGCCCCTGCCCGCGAGATGTCCATGATGTTGGGCACCCTGGCCGGCATGTTCCTGCTGCGCGAAAAGGTCGGACCGGGCCGCTTGGCCGGTTGCGTGTCGATCCTGATCGGCGTCGTGCTGCTGGGCTCCAGCTGAAAAACCGGCCGGCCTTAGAACCCTGCGGCCGCGCCCAACCACATCAAGCCAGGGATGATCGCCCCCCAGGCCAACACCATCACCACATCCAGCACCATGGCTTTCATGGTGACCTGAGACGTCACGGGTTCCACCGTGGCGTTACCCAGGCTGCGCTCGCGCACAGCGGTTGCGGCGGGCAGGCTGGGCGAAGCCGGTGCAGCCACCAAGCCAGCGGTATCCGCCATGGGCCGAGCCACCGGCATCGGCATGCCGACGGAAACGTTGGCCGCTTGCCCTGACAGCGCGCCCTCTTCCACCGGCACGGGCGGGAAAGGCCAGCGTGCAGGCCGCGTGCTTGAGCGTACGCGCTGACGCGGCTCGGCGTCTGCCGACGTGTTCCAGGGCATGGCCAGACCGGCCAGCTTGGCGCACACGGCGCGGGCGCGATAGGCGCCGCGACGCAGCGGGTTCAGCGACACGACGAGCTCGTCCGACAAAACGGAAATATCAGCGGTGTTCATAGGAACTCCTTGGAGAAACGATTCCACGCCGCCGCAGCGGCCGACGCGGCGGCAAGCCGCGATCAGTCAAACAACGACAACTGCCCGGCCGCCAATGCGCGCAACTGGCGCGCACCGCGGCCAACCGCGCCACTCAGTGCGGGCAGGCCATCGGAAAAAGGGACCCCTGAAGACGCTTGCGCGCCAACCGGGGATAGGAAATCGGTAGAGGAGGCGCCAGCGGCTTGGGCGAAACCGGCACCTTGGCCATGGCCAGCTTGGGCCGCTTGGGCCGCTTGGGCCGCTTGGGCCGCTTGGGCCGCTTGGGCCGCTTGGGCCGCTTGGGCCGCTTGGGCCGCTTGGGCCGTTTGGGCCGTTTGGGACGTTTGGCCACCTTGGCCAACCTGACCGGCTTGGCCTGCGGAAAACAGCGACGCCGTGGCGTTAGGCGCCAGCGGCGGCTGGAAGCGATCGCAGTCCAGCGCCAGACGCTGGCGGTTCAGCCCCAGCTTGCGCGTTGCCACGGCGAAACGCTGGCGCAGCAAATCGGCCCAGATGCCGGTACCGCGCATGCGGGAACCGAAGTTGGGATCATTGCGGCGGCCATTGCGCAGGTCTTCAATGCGGTGCAACACGCGCTGGGCGCGGTCGGGGTAATGGGTGTTGAGCCAGTCTTCGAACAGGGTCTTGACCTCCCAGGGCAGGCGCAAGACGGTGTAGCTGGCGTAATGCGCGCCGGCCGCCTTGGATTCCTGGAGGATGTGTTCCATGGACTCATCGTTGATGAACGGAATGACCGGCGCCACCAGCACGCCCACCGGCACGCCGGCGTCGGTGAGGCTGCGCACGGCCTCCAGGCGGCGCCAGGGCGCGGCGGCGCGCGGCTCCAGCGTGCGGGCCATGCCGGCGTCCAGCGTGGTGATGCTCATGTAGACCACCACCAGCTTCTGTTCGGCCAATGCCGCCAACAGATCAAGGTCGCGGGCGACCAGCGCATTCTTCGTGACGATGGTGAGCGGATGCCGGGTTTCCAGCATCAGCTCGAGCATGCCCCGGGTCAGCCGCCAATCGCGTTCAATCGGCTGGTAAGCATCCGTGGCCGATCCGATGTTGATGGGCGACGGCTTGTAGCCCGGCTTCCCGAGCTCAGCGCGCAGCGCTTCCACGGCATTGGCCTTGGCGACCAGGCGGGTTTCGAAGTCGAGCCCGGGCGACATGCCCAGGTAGGAATGGGTGGGACGGGCGTAGCAGTACACGCAGCCGTGCTCGCAACCCCGGTAGGGATTGACGGCGACATCAAAGGGGATATCGGGCGAATCGTTGCGCGACAGCATCTTGCGCGCTTCTTCCGCCGTGACGGTGGTCCTGGGGAGGGGCGGCGCAATGCGGGTGTCGGGCAGGATTGGGATGATCGTCGAACCTGAACGCGAACCAGAACGCGCGTCGGCCACATCAGAAGCCTGATCGGAGAATTCGGAGGGGAGGTCAGACGAAAAACTATCAGGGACGGATTCAACAAAATCCGCCGGCAGACCTGACGAGGACCAGCCATCGTCGACCTGCACGCGGTCATCGCGCTGAAAGCGATGCCGAACATTAGTAACCGCACCCCGACCGCGCAAGGCGGCGGGGGCGGCAGCCGGGGACCCAGAACCGGCGGGAAAAGAATGATCGGTGCGTGCCATAAAAACTACTGTACAAAAACACAGTGGTTTTGACAAGCACCAAAAGCCTTTTCGTAAGACAGCCCAACTTTACCGCAAGACGCGGACGCCGTCTGAACAAATCGATTTCATCAGGCGATATTGCCCGGAGAGCCGCACCAGCATTGAGTTTGGATGAAATACAACACCAAAAATCCGGGCCGGGTTTTGTTGTTTTCCGGCCCCAACCCCACTTACCGCAACATGCCTGCGGCAGCCGTCTGGTGCGTGGCCTCGTCGATCAAAATAAAGGCCCCGGTGGCAGGCACATCGGCATAACGATCAACCGCCAATGCCTCGCGCGTGGTGAACGTCACGCGTCCGATATCGTTCATGCGCAACGTGCCCTCGGTGTTCTCCACTTCCTGCAATTCATGGATGTCACGATGCGACAACACCGCACGAATCTTCGCCGACGTGAGCCGCGTGCCCGACTTCAACAGATACTTGCGCGCCGGGTTCAACGCTTGCGAATCGAGCCAGCACAACTCGGCTTCGAACTCGCGCGTGACTTGCGCGGGTGCGGCGGTATGCACGATGACATCGCCGCGCGACACATCCACATCACGGTCCAACACCAGCGTGACCGAATCACCCGCCACCGCTTCATCCAGCACGCGATCAAACACTCGCACTTCACGCACCACTGCGCTGACACCCGACGGTTGCACGGTGATGGCATCGCCCGGACGCAGCACGCCGCTGGCCACGCGCCCGGCATAACCGCGGAAATCTTCCTTGCGGTCTCCGTCGTGACGCGCCACCCATTGCACCGGGAAGCGCAGCGGCAACGCGCGGCCATCGCTGGCCAGGTCCAGCGATTCCAGCAGCGCCAGCAATGGCTGGCCTTCGTACCACGGCGTCTTCGGCGACAGCGTGACCACGTTGTCACCATTCAACGCCGACAAGGGCAGCGCATCGAAGTGTTCGATGCCCAGCTTGCCCGCCAGATCCGCATACGCATCGCGGATGCGTTCGAACACAGCGCGGTCCCAATCAACCAGATCCATCTTGTTGACCGCGACCACAATGTGGCGGATGCCCAGCAAGCGCGCGATGGTGCTGTGACGCTTGGTTTGCGCCAACAGCTTGCCGTCGGCCGCGCGCGTGGCGTCGATGAGGATGACGGCCACGTCCGCCGTCGATGCGCCCGTGACCATGTTGCGCGTGTACTGCTCGTGCCCCGGTGCGTCGGCGATGATGAATTTGCGCGCGGGCGTCGAGAAGTAGCGGTAGGCCACGTCAATCGTGATGCCCTGCTCGCGCTCGGCTTCCAGGCCGTCGGTCAGCAGCGAAAAATCAATGCCGTCGCCCGCCACCCGTTTGTGTTTGGCGCGCGAGATCGCGTCCAGCTGATCCGCGAACACGCCCTTGCTGTCGTACAGCAAGCGTCCGATCAGCGTGGACTTGCCGTCGTCGACGGAACCCGCCGTGATCAGGCGCAGCACGCCCGTGCCGGCGCCGGAAAGGAAAGAATCATTCAGTGCGTTCATGTGCGTCCCCTGCCGCCGGCCGCAGCCGGCGTATCGTGCATTCAGAAATAGCCTTCCTTCTTGCGGCGCTCCATCGAGGCCTCGGAAGTCTGGTCGTCCATGCGCGTGGCGCCGCGCTCGGTGATATCCGTCACCGCCGTCTCGGCGATGATGGCGTAGGTGTCGGCGGCGTCAGACGCCACCGGGCAGGTGCAGGAAATATCACCCACCGTGCGGAAACGCACCGGCAGGCGCTCGACCTGCTCGCCCTCTTGCGGCGGCGTCAAACGCGTCACCGGCACCAGCAGGCCCTTGCGGCGCACCACCTCGCGCTCGTGGCTGTAGTAGATCGACGGCAGCGCCAGCTGTTCGCGCTGGATGTATTGCCAGACGTCCAGTTCGGTCCAGTTCGAAATCGGGAAGACGCGCATGTTCTCGCCGCGATGCACGCGGGTGTTGAACAGGTTCCACAGTTCCGGGCGCTGCGCCTTGGGGTCCCATTGGCCGAATTCGTCGCGGAACGAAAAGATGCGTTCCTTGGCGCGCGCCTTTTCCTCATCGCGACGCGCGCCGCCAATGCAGGCGTCAAAGCCAAATTCTTCGATCGCTTCAAGCAAGGTGACCGCTTGCGCCGCGTTGCGCGAATCGGTCTCGCGGCGCAGCACCACGCTGCCGCGCTTKATCGAATCTTCCACGCTGCGCACGATCAGGGTTTCGCCCAGTTCGGCGGCGCGCTGGTCGCGAAACGCAATCACTTCATCGAAGTTGTGACCCGTATCGATGTGCATGAGCGGGAACGGAAAGCGTCCCGGGCGAAAGGCCTTTTCAGCCAGGCGCAGCAGCACCACGGAATCTTTACCACCCGAGAACAGCAGCACGGGCTTTTCGCTTTCAGCGGCCACCTCGCGCAGGATGAATATCGCTTCCGATTCCAGCCAATCCAGGTGGCTGCGTTGGATCACAGCAGACATAGGTATTCCCCTAAAACAGATTTCGAATTCATGGACGGCGTCAATCGCCGCGCGCCACAACACTGATGACCCGGTTGCCCGCGTGCAGGCCGCATTCCTTGGAGTCGGACGACTCCCACCACCAGCGCCCCGCCCGCAGGTCTTCGCCCGGGCGGATCGCGCGCGTACAGGGTTCGCATCCGATGGACGGGTAGCCCTGGTCGTGCAGCGGGTTGTACGGAATGCCCAGCGCCCGGATCAGATTCCAGACGTCGTCTTCGCTCCACTCGGCCAGCGGGTTGAACTTGTATAGGCCGAACGTCGCGTCTTGCTCTTCCAGCGGAAGTTCGCCGCGCGTGGTGGATTGCTGACGGCGCTGGCCGGTGATCCACGCGCCGCGTCCGGCCAGAGCGCGCTTGAGCGGCTCGACCTTGCGGATCTGGCAACAGGCTTTGCGCAAGTCCACGCTTTCGTAGAAGGCGTAGGCGCCATGCGCCGCCACGTGTTCCTCGACGGCGGAGGCAACAGGCCGGTAGACCGTCACATCACGCCCGTAACGCGCACGCACGGCATCCAGCACGCCCAGCGTTTCGGCATGCAGGCGCCCGGTATCCAGCGTGAAGACTTCCAGGTCCAGGCCCGATTCGTAGATGGCATGCGTCAGTACCATGTCTTCGGCCGCCAGCGACGAGGCCAGCGCGGCATCCGGATAGCGGCGCTGGACTTGCGCCAGGCGCTCGACCAGGTCGCGCCAGCGTTGGGCCAACGCGGGTTCCAGGTTGGCGAGAAGATCGGACGAGCGATCAACAGAACGCGCAGATACAGTCGTCATGGCTGCACCGCAAAAATACGGGCGCGCCGGGGACGCGCCAACAGAGTTTCGCCATCGCGCAGGTTCAGCTCCCGGTACTGGTACTCGGGCACTTCGGCTTCGATGATGGCGTCGGAATCCTGGCGGGTCAGTTCCAGATACGCGCTGGGTCCGGCCAGATACGCATGCGCCAGCCGCACCGGTATCCCCTCGCCGCCCGCGCGATAACGTTCGATGTCGAACTCGTGCGGGCGCACATAGGCGGTGGCACGCTGCGCATCCGCTTGCGCCAGATCAGGCGCGGGCAGCGACAGCCCAGCGCCTTCCCAAACGCCACGCGTCGCCACGCCCTGCAATTGGTTGACGTCGCCCAGAAAGCCATAAACGAACGGCGTGGCCGGGCCTTCCCAGACTTCGCGCGGCGTGCCCACCTGCTCAATACGGCCGGCGTTCATCAGCACCACGCGGTCGGACACTTCCAGCGCTTCTTCCTGGTCATGCGTGACGAACACGCTGGCCACATTCAGTTCATCATGCAGCCGGCGCAGCCAGCGCCGCAGTTCCTTGCGCACCTTGGCGTCCAGCGCGCCGAACGGTTCGTCCAGCAACAGCACGCGCGGTTCAACGGCCAGCGCGCGGGCCAACGCAATGCGTTGACGCTGCCCGCCCGACAGTTGCGCCGGGTAGCGGTCGGCCAGCCAGTCCAATTGCACCAGCGTCAACAGCTCATGCACCTTGCGCTTGATCTGGTCTTCCGGCGGACGCTGCGAACGATGCTTCACACGCAGGCCGAAGGCCACGTTTTCAAACACCGTCATGTGCTTGAACAGCGCATAGTGCTGGAACACGAAACCCACCTGACGCTGGCGCACGTCCACCGCGGTTGCGTCTTCGCCCGCAAACAGCACGCTGCCGGAATCCGGCGCTTCAAGACCCGCGATGATGCGCAGCAGCGTCGTCTTGCCACAGCCCGACGGCCCCAGCAGCGCCACGAGTTCACCGGTTTCGATGTGCAGCGATACGTCATTCAGCGCCCGGAACTGGCCGAACTGCTTGGATAGATTACGAACTTCGATACTCATGCTTGTCTCCGTCTGAACCGGGCGCGTCAGGCGACGGCCGGTTTGAGGGTTGCCGCCGGTTGGCCGGGGTATTCGACCGGCAGGTCGGCCGCCCGCAGGAAGCGCGCGTTGCGCCACTCGACTACGTTCTTCGCCACCAGCGTCACCAGCGCCAGCAAGGCCAGCAGCGACGCCACGGCAAATGCCGCCGAGTACTGGTATTCGTTGTAGAGAATCTCGACGTGCAGCGTCATCGTGTTGGTCAGCCCCCGGACTTGCCCGGACACCACCGACACCGCGCCGAATTCCCCCATGGCGCGCGCGTTGCACAGAATGGCGCCGTACAGCAGGCCCCACTTGATGTTCGGCAGCGTCACGCGCCAGAAGATCTGCCAGCCGCTGGCGCCGAGTGTCAGCGCCGCCTGCTCTTCTTCGCTGCCCTGCGCCTGCATCAGCGGAATCAATTCGCGCGCCACAAACGGGAAGGTGACAAAGAGCGTCGCCAGGATGATGCCCGGCACGGCGTAGACGATCTTGATGTCGTGGTCCTGCAACCAGCCGCCCAGCCAGCCTTGCGTGCCGAATAGCAAAATGAACACCAGCCCGGCCACCACCGGCGACACCGAGAACGGCAGGTCAATCAACGTGATCAGGAACTGCTTGCCGCGAAACTGGAACTTGGTAATGGCCCAGGCTGCCGCCACGCCGAACACCAGGTTCACGGGCAGCGCAATCGCAGCCACCAACAACGTGAGCTTGATGGCGGACCACGCGTCCGGTTCGACGATGGCGTCCAGATACAGCTGCCAGCCTTTCTTGAATGCCTCGGCGAAAACAGCGGCCAGCGGCACCAGCAGAAACAGCGTCAAAAACGCCAACGCGATGAACAGCAGAATGCCGCGCACCCAGCGCGGCTCGGTCAGATGGGCGGGACGATCCGATGCGCTCATGCGAGCCTCCCCAGGTTGCGGCGCGCCTGCCAGCCTTGCAGCAGGTTGATGACCAGCAGCAGCACGAACGACAACACCAGCATCACGGTGGCGATGGCGGCAGCGCCGGCGTAGTCGAACTGTTCAAGCTTGGAAATGATCAGCAGCGGCGTGATCTCGGACACCATGGGCATGTTGCCGGCGATGAACACCACCGAGCCGTACTCGCCCACCGCGCGCGCAAACGCCAGCGCAAAACCCGTCATCAGTGCAGGCGTGATGGTGGGCAGCAAGACGCGGCGGATGGTCTGCCAGCGGCTCGCGCCCAGGCTGGCCGCGGCCTCTTCGATTTCGCGTTCAACGTCTTCCAGCACCGGCTGCACGGTGCGCACCACGAACGGCACGCCGATGAAGATCAGCGCAATCACGATGCCCAGCGGCGTGAACGCGACCTTCAGGCCAAACCATTCAGACAGCGGCCCGCCCAACCAGCCCTTTTGGGAATACAGCGCGGTCAGCGCAATGCCCGCCACCGCCGTCGGCAGTGCGAACGGCAAGTCCACCAGCGCGTCCAGAATCTTCTTGCCGGGAAAGCGATAGCGCACCAGCACCCAGGCGACAACCGTGCCGAACACCAGATTCACCAGCGCCGCAATCAGCGATGCGCCGAACGTCAGCTGATAAGACGCCATCACCCGAGGCGCCGTCACGGCGTCCCAAAACCCTTGCCAGCCCAGTTCCGCGCTCTTGATGGGCAAGGCTGCCAGGGGGATCAACACGAGCACGCTCAGATACAGCACCGCGTAACCCATGGAAATGCCGAATCCGGGCAGCACGCCCGGGCTATTGCGCCGAACGGCAAAAGGCGCTTGCGCGCCGTTTGCCGTCGGGTTCGAGGCAGTCGTCATGGCCGTCGTCCGATCGTCGTCTGATTATTTCTTTTGCGGCAGGTAGATCTGGTCGAAGGTGCCGCCATCACTGAAGTGATCTTTCTGCGCCTTGCGCCAGCCGCCGAAGATCTTGTCGTCGATGGTGACGAGCTTGACCTTGGGGAACTTGCTTTCGTACTTGGCGGCGACCGTCTTGTCGATGGGCCGGTAATAGTTCTTCGCAATGATTTCCTGCGCGGCGGGTGTGTACAGGAATTCCAGATAGGCCTGCGCGGCGGCGCGGGTGCCCTTCTTGTCGACGATCTTGTCGACGATGGCCACCGGCGGTTCGGCCAGAATGGACAGCGACGGCACCACGATGTCGAACTTGTCCGGACCCAGCTCTTCCAACGCCAGGAAGGCTTCGTTTTCCCAGGCCAGCAGCACGTCGCCCACACCGCGTTCGACGAAGGTGGTGGTGGCGCCGCGTGCGCCCGTATCCAGCACCGGCACATGCTTGAGCAGGTCGCCGACATACGCGCGGGCTTTCTCTTCGCTGCCGCCGTTCTTCTCCAGCGCATAGGCCCAGGCGGCCAGATAGTTCCAGCGCGCGCCACCCGAGGTCTTCGGGTTCGGGGTGATGACTTGCACGCCGTCTTTCACCAGATCGTCCCAGTCCTTGATGGCCTTGGGGTTGCCCTTGCGCACCAGGAACACGATGGTGGACGTATAGGGCGAGCTGTTTTGCGGCAAACGGGTCTGCCAGTTCTCGGGCACCAGGCCGCGGTCGGCGATGGCGTCGATGTCATAAGCCAGCGCCAGCGTCACCACGTCGGCTTCCAGCCCGTCGATGACCGAGCGCGCCTGGCGGCCGGAACCGCCGTGGGATTGGCGGATCGTCAGGTCGACGTTGGCCTTTTCCTTGTACTGCTTGATGAAGGCGTCATCGATGGCGCGATAGAGCTCGCGCGTCGGGTCGTAGGACACGTTCAGCAAGGTCTGTTTTTGCTGCGCGTGAGCCGGGGCGATCGCCGCCAGCGAAACTGTCACCGCCGCCAACGCGGCCAACCAACCGGCTTTCCTGAAAGACATCCCTTGCTCCCTGTATTTGGCAATGTGGAAGCAAGTGTGCTGGCAGGACATTCTGAACGGAACGAATCATTTTTTGATTGCTCATCGCCTCCAGGCATATAGGACAAGTCTTACGCATAAAAAAAACCACCGCGTTTCCCTATGAGAAAGGCGGTGGTTCGGGCGGCTGAACGCCGCGTTCGGATGGGGAGGTCTACCCCCCAAATTCCGAATTTACTTATTCGGTTGCGGCGTAATGCGCAGGTACGGGCGCACGGCCTTGTAACCCTTGGGGAACTTCTGCTTGATCACGGCTTCGTCTTGCAGGGACGGAACGATGATCACATCGTCGCCATCTTCCCAGTTGACCGGCGTGGCCACGCTGTGGCTGTCGGTCAGTTGCAGCGAATCAATGACGCGCAGGATCTCGTTGAAGTTACGGCCCGTGCTGGCCGGATACGTGATGATCAGGCGCACCTTCTTGTTCGGATCGATGATGAACACCGAACGCACCGTCAGGGTGGCGTTGGCATTCGGGTGGATCATGTCGTAGAGCTCGGAAACCTTGCGGTCCTTGTCGGCCAGGATCGGGAAATTGACCTTGGTCGATTGCGTGTCGTTGATGTCTTCGATCCACTTCGAGTGGGAATCGGTGCCGTCCACCGACAAGGCCAGCACCTTCACGTTGCGCTTGGCGAACTCGTCAGCCAGCTTGGCCGTGTAGCCCAATTCGGTCGTGCACACCGGCGTGAAATCGGCCGGGTGCGAAAACAGCACGCCCCAACTATTGCCCAGATACTCGTGGAAGCGGATGGGGCCGGCCGAGGATTCCTGCTCGAAATCGGGGGCGGTATCGCCCAGACGTAGATGACTMATGGTGTCTCCTATGCAATGCAGTTGAGAGGGGCTCGTGTGAAACGATTCTTCCATCAAACCTTCGGTGGAGGAAATACGCAAGCCATATAACCTTATGCAATATCTGAAGCCGCTCCGCAAGCGTCTGCGATGACGCCAGCGCGCACCGCCGCGGACAGCGCCAATGCGCGCGGCAGGATGTGCGCGGCATAGAACAATCCGGTTGCGATCTTTGACGAATGGAACGGGTCGGTGGACCCCGCGGCAATGTGCTTGCGGCAGGCCAGCACGGCACGCGCCATCTGCCAGCCGCCATGCACCACGCCCGCCAGCATCAGGTACGGCACGCTGCTGGAATAAACGGCCCGGACGTTGGCGGCCGACTGCTCAAGAATAAAGCCCACGCCGGCTTCATAGGCCTGAATGGCGCTGTCCAGGTTGTCGCGCAGCAGGCGCAGCGCATCGCGCTCGTTCGCCGCCGCCCGGGTCGATTCCGCTTCCACCGCACGCAGCGTTTCGCGCATCGCCGCGATGGCCGCGTAGGCGGTGGCGCCGCCGTCACGCTGCGTCTTGCGGCCAACCAGATCATTGGCCTGAATGGCGGTGGTGCCTTCGTAGATGGGAAGAATGCGCGCGTCGCGGTAAAACTGAGCCGCGCCCGTTTCCTCGATGAAGCCCATGCCGCCGTGCACCTGAATGCCCAGCGAGGCAACTTCCACGGCCATTTCGGTGGAATAGCCCTTCACCACCGGCACCATGTATTCGTAAAAAGCGCGGTTGCGTGAACGCTGTTCCGGGTCAGGATGATGCGTGCCCTTGTCGTGCGCCGCGGCCGTCACGTAGGACACCGCACGCGCCGCTTCCGTCAGCGCCTTCATCGTCAACAACATGCGCTGCACATCCGGGTGATGCACGATGGCCACCGGCCCTGGCGACCCTTCCACCGCGCGGCCCTGCACGCGTTCGCGCGCATAGGCAAGCGCATGCTGATACGCGCGTTCAGACACGCCTATGCCCTGCTGGCCCACCGAGTAGCGCGCCGCGTTCATCATGATGAACATATATTCCAGGCCGCGATTCAGCTCGCCCACCTGATAGCCCACCGCGCCTTCGCCGACATCGCCCTTGCCCGAGCCGTACAGCAGCTCGGCCGTCGGGCTGCCATGGATGCCCAGCTTGTGTTCCAGCGATGCGCACCACACGTCGTTGCGCTTGCCCAGGCTGCCATCGGCATTGACCAGGAACTTCGGCACGATAAAGAGCGAGATGCCCTTCACACCCGCCGGCGCATCCGGCGTGCGCGCCAACACCAGGTGGATGATGTTCTCAGCCAGGTCGTGTTCGCCGAACGTGATGAAGATCTTCTGCCCGAACAGGCGGAACGTGCCGTCGTCCTGGCGCACCGCGCGCGTGGCGACCTGGGCCAGATCCGACCCGGCCTGCGGCTCGGTCAGGTTCATGGTGCCCGTCCATTTGCCGGCGATCAGGTTCGGCACATATTGCTTGCGCTGCGCCTCCGACCCCACCGTCAGCACGGCTTCGATCACGCCGTCCGTCAGCATCGGGCACAAGGAAAACGCCAGACTGGCCGCCTGGATATTTTCGCCCGGCGCTGCCGCCACCAGCTTCGGCAGCCCTTGCCCGCCCCACATCTGCGGGTGCTGCAAGCCCTGCCAGCCGCCTGCCGCATAGTCCTTGAACCCTTGGGCATAGCCGGGCGTGGTCGTGACCTGCCCATCTTTCCAGACGGGCGGCTGCGTATCGCCTGGCACGTTAAGGGGCGCCACGGCCTGCTCAACGAAGCGGCCGTTCTCGTCCAGGATGGCGTCCACCAGGTCGGGGGTAACCTCTTCAAACCCGGGCAGTTTCAGGATGGCGTCCAGGCCGGCAAGCTCTTTCAGCGCGAAGCGGAAATCCTGTAGCGGGGTGACATAGGGCATTGCGTCTCCGTGGGCAAATGACAGCGAGGCGCCGGGCGCCTCGTGTCTACTGCGATTCTTGATGTGTGCGGTTTAACTCAGATGGTACGCCAATGACACAATGATCGGCCCCAGCACCGGCAGCAACACGTTGGCGATCGCGTAAGTAACGGTGTACCCCAACAGCGGCACGGAGCTGCCGCTGGCATTCAAGATGGCGCTGATTGCGGGTGTGCTGACGTGCTGGCCGGCAATGGCGCCCACCAGCAGGGGCCCTTCAATCTTCAGGATCTTGTGGCCCACCCATAGCGACAGGCAGGCAGGCCCCAGTGACACCAGCAAGCCAATCAACGGCAGCACGGCGCCGTGCTCTCGGATCAGCGACACCGCCTCCGGCCCCGCCGACAATCCCACGCAGGCCACAAATACGGCCAGCCCCAAGTCTTTCAGCAGCTGCACGGCGTGGCCGGGGATATGACCCAATGAAGGCCGCTTGGCGTTGATCCAACCGCAGACCAGGCCACTGACCAGCGCCCCGCCGCCACTGCCCAGGGACACCGGAATGCCCCACATGCGCGCGCTCAGGCTGCCGATCATCAGCCCGGCAAGAATGCCGAAGGCCAGAAACACCAGGTCCGTAATACCGCTGCGGCGCAGTTCGTTACCCAGCGCCGCACCGGCTTCCGACAATTCAGGCTCGGTGCCCACCAGCGTGACCAGATCGCCATACTGCACGACGGTGGCCGGCGTCAGCGGCAACACATGGCCGGAACGCATGATGGATTGCACGAAGACGCCGCGCGCCCGGCGCGCACCGGGCCGCTTGGACAGTTCGGCCACCGTGTGTCCGTTAATGGCCTTCTTGTTAACGATTACCGCCAGCTCGCTCAGCTGAAGGTCATCCACATGGCCTTCAGGCAGCTGGATCTCGGGGCCGACGACCGACCCCGCGCGCAGCGCAAATCGGCGCAAGCCCAGCACCACGACGATATCGCCCGTCTTCAGCGTGTCTTCGGGCGTGGCGTCCACCACTTCGCCATTGCGCAGAATACGGCTGATCACCGTGCGTCCGCCCAATTGCGCTTCAACGTCGCCCACGTGCATGCCGTCGGCGTCCTTGACCACATGGGCGCGCCCGACCAGGCGCGGCAAGGTGGGCAGGTTGGCTTCTTCGCTGTCGCCCGAGGCCACGCCCAGCTTCTCTTCCAACGCTTTGGACGCCTCGCGCAGGTTGATGCGCAACAGCGCGGGCGCGACCTGGCTGGTGAAGAAGACGATGCTGATCAGGCCCACCAGGTACGTCAGCGTGTAGGCCGTGGCGATGTTGGCCTCCATGCGCTGCACTTCGGCGTCGGCCAGCCCCAGATGCTTGAGCGCTTCGGCCGCCGTACCCACCACCGCCGATTCCGTCGCCGCCCCCGCCGCAAGACCCGCTGCCGTGCCGGCATCCAGGCCAAACAACGGCACCGCGGCCAGCACGATGGTCAGCACCAGCAGCGCCTCGATGATCGGCAACGCGATGTAGCGCAGGCTGGAACGGTTCAGGTTGGCGAAGAACTGCGGGCCACCGGAGTAGCCCATGGCGAAGATGAACAGGGCGAACGCAACCTCTTTCAAGTCGCCGCGCATCTGGCAGCCCGTCTGGCCGATCAGCAGGGCGACGATGAGTGTTCCGCACACTCCGCCCAGCTGAATCGGCCCGACCTTGAGCTTGCCGATCAGGTATCCCAAACCCACCGTCACGAACAACACAGCGATGGGGACGCTATTGAAAAACCCGATTGAGCACGTCATGAGGTCATGTCGCCCTGTAGTTGCCTGCGTCTGCTAGCGTGCGGTCGCCTTCTTGGCCGACTTGGCGGCGGTATCCGCCTTCTTCACTGCCTTTTTCACCGCCGTCTTGGCTACCTTCTTCGCCGCCGTCTTGGCGGCCTTCTTGGCGGCGCCTGCCTTGAGCGTCTGACCCTTGCCTGCCGTCGGGCCCGAACGCACCAGCTCGGACGCCTTCCAGGCTTCGACGTACTCGGTCGCGCACTCGACCATGTACTTGCCGATCTTGGCGTAGTCACCGTCGTCCAGGTTCGCCAGCGAGATACGGATCGACCACGGCGGGCCGCCAAAACCGCCCCCATCCATCAGCACCACGCCTGACTTCTCGGCCAGACGGAACAGGAAGTCCACCGGTTCGTAGTTGCTCGTCATGTACTTGCAGAAGGCGTCGCCATACATGACCTTGGCCCAGACCATGAAGTCCAGTTCCACGTAATACCAGCCGCGCATCGGATCTTCGGGCGGCAGCGGAATGCCCAGCCCGCTCCACAGAGAATCGCGGCGGGCGCGCACGATCTGCATGGTCAGATGCTTGTAGGCGTCCTTCAGGTCCAGCAGGTGGGACAGCGCAAAAAAGCCCATCTGCACCTGCTGCGGCAGAGACAGGCCCGCCGTATGGTTCAGCGCCACGTTGCGGCTGTCGGCCACCATGCGGTCGATGAACTTGAGCTTCTCGGGTTCCATCGTCATGGCGCCGTAGCGCTTGTTCAGACGCTGTTTCCACGACGCCGGCAGTTCAGCGATGCGGCGGTCCATCGTGTTCTTCTCGTGCGTGGCAATAACGCCCAGGCGCCAGCCCGTGCACCCGAAGTTCTTCGAGAAGGAATACACGCAAATGGTGTTGTGCGGCACTTCAGCCATCAGCGAACGGAAGTTCGGCACGAAGGTGCCGTACACGTCATCGGTCACCAGCACCAAGTCAGGATTCTTGCGGATCAGGCGCACGATCTGCTTCATCTCGACCGGGCTGAACGCCACTGACGGCGGGTTGCTGGGGTTCACCGTCACGGCCAGCTTGATCTTCGGATTCTCAAGCTTGGCGATTTCGGACGCCGGATAGTGCCAATCGTGCGTGCCGTCGGCGCGCATGCTGTTGGCATTGATGGCCACAATCTTGAACTGGAAGCGCTCAAGGTGGGCAATTTCGATATACGGCGTAAACGTCGGCAGGAACAGCGCGATAGTGTCGCCCTGCTTCAGCAGGCCGTTCTGCATCAGCGAGTCAAAGATGTAGCACATGGCGGCGGTGCCGCCTTCAACCGGGAACAGATCGAACTTGCCCTTGGGCGGGCGGCCGTCGCACATTTCCTTGATCAGGTAGTCGTGCACGATCTGTTCGATATGCACCAGCGCGMGCGGCGGCACAGGGTAGTTGTCGCCGATGATGCTGTCGGTCAGTTCATGAATCCATTCATCGGGGTCGAAGTTCTTGATCTTCACGCCGTACTCAAGCACCCCGACCAGAAAGTCGTAGCCGTCTTCGCCCTTGTGCTTGGACAGGAATTTGCGCAGGCGGTCCGCGCAGCCCTTCTTGCCCGGCATGCCCGCCAGAATGGCGTCATCGCGCACGCGGCGGGCTTCCTTCATGGCGAACTGGCCCAACAGGAAGAAGGCGTCGCGCGGCTCGGTGGCGATCCAGTTCGGATTGCCGCGGCCAGCGTTCAACATGGTCAAGGCAGCCGTGTGCTGATTGTCCTTGGCCAGCGTAATCAGATAATCCTTCAGCTCAAAGGGAGACAACTGCTCAAGGTCGCGCTGGCGCGAACGGGTGGTTTTCAAGGCCGAGGCCAGGCTGACGGTAAGAGGCGCGGTGGAAGCCATTTTTCAGTACTCCTGTTTGCGTTGTGATTAGCGCTTGCCGGGGTAGTGCGAGCGAGCGTGCCCGCCGCCCCGGTGTGCTGCCCGCAAGCCACGAGGCTTGCGGGGCGTCCCACTAAGTCATGAGCATGACGATGACAATGCCCCAGATGATGAGCAGGGTATTGCCGATCGCATAAGGCACCGTGTAGCCCAGGGCGGGCACCTGGCTTTTCGCCGTTTCGGTGATTTGGCCGATCGCAGCCGTGGTCGTGCGAGCGCCTGCGCAGACGCCCAGCACGATGGCCGGATGGAATTTGAAGACATAGCGGGCGATGAACACGCCCAGAATCATTGGCACACTGGTGGCGATGATGCCGGCCACAAAAAGCTTGGCTCCCAATTGCTGGAAGCCCTGGACAAAGCCTGGCCCGGAGGTAATGCCGACCACGGCCACAAAGGCCGTCAACCCGACTGAGGTCAGGAACCAGTGCACGGGCTCCGGCACGCGGCCGAAGGTTGGGTGCACAGAACGCAGATAGCCGAAAATCAGGCCGGAAATCAGCGCGCCGCCAGACGTCGACAAGGTGATGGGAATGCCACTGACCGTCAGCACCAGCGAGCCGAACAGGCCGCCCAGCAAGATGCCGAAGCCCACGAACACCATGTCGGTCTGCTCGGTCGCGCGGTCCACATACCCCAGCCTGCCCACCACGCGTTCAACGTCACGCTTGGCGCCCAGGATGAACAGGCGATCGCCGCGGTCCAGCTTCAAGCCCCAATTGACGGGCATCTCATGGCCGCCACGCACCACCTTGCGCAGGAACACGCCGCGGCCCAGTTGGCGCACGGTCTCGTTTTCCGCGAGTTCCTTGAGCGTCTTGCCGGCCACATTCTTGTTGGTCAGCACCACTTCAACGATCTCGGCAGGCAGGTTGATCACGTCGCGGTCTTCAACCTCGTTGCCGATAATGCCGCCGGCCTGCAAGACCAGCGCGTCATGGCGCCCGGTCACGCCCAGCACATCGCCGGCCTGGAGCACGGTGGTGGAGTCGTTATCGATGATTTGATCGCCGCGCCGAATACGTTCGACGAACACACGCGCATCGACGAACTTCGCTTCCAGTTCGCCAACCGTCTTGCCGATGAGTTCGGCGTGATCCAGCTTGTAGGCGCGCGCGGTGAACTTGCGGTAGCCGGACAGCTCCATGGAGTCGCTGCTGCCGGACATCTTGGCTTCGTATTCCTTGCACTCTTTGACGATGTCCACGCCCATCAGCTTCGGGCCCAGCGAGGCCAGCAGCCACGCGCTGCCAACGGTGCCAAAGATGTAGCAGACCGCGTAGGCGACCGGGATGCTGTCGATCCACTGCTTCTTGGTTGCGGCATCGACGCTCAGGCCGTTGATCGTGTCCGTGGCCACGCCCATCACTGCGGAAATCGTTTGCGCGCCGGCCAGCAGCCCCGCACCGGTGCCGGCATCAAAGCCAAAGCCCACGGCGGTTGCCCACGTGACCAACAAGCAGATAACGCAAATGATGACCGCGAAGATAACCTGGGGAAGGCCATCGCTTTTCATGCCGCGGAAGAATTGTGGTCCGACGCCGTAGCCTAGACCGAAGAGGAAAAGCAGGAAGAACACCTGCTTGAGAATGGGGGCAATCGTGATGTCTAGTTGTCCGACCAGCACACCGACCAGCAAAGTACCTGTTACCGCGCCTAAATTAAAACCAAAAAGCTTTTTGGCTCCGATCCAATACCCTAAACCGAGGGTCAGAAAGATCGCTAATTCAGGGTACTTCCGCAATGTGTCAAAGAACCAATCCATCCCGAATCTCCTTCGTTCTGTACAGGCCAAGCACGTGCGCGAACAATCCCGATGCGCGCGGAACACATTATCAGAATCTTTCAGAAATTCAAAAGAAATACGACAGACGAATTAGATCGTCGCAAAATATCGGAGACGAAAAAAAGCCCGTGGACGTTAATCCACGGGCTCTTCAAACACCTTGAACAGGCGGCTTACAGCGCGCCAGTCAGTTCGGGCACAACCTGGAACAGATCGCCCACCAAACCATAATCGGCCACGCCGAAAATCGGGGCTTCGGGATCTTTGTTGATGGCCACAATGACCTTCGAATCCTTCATGCCGGCCAAGTGCTGGATGGCGCCCGAGATACCCACGGCCACGTACAGCTGCGGCGCAACAATCTTGCCCGTCTGGCCCACTTGCCAGTCGTTCGGCGCGTAGCCGGCGTCGACCGCAGCGCGCGAAGCGCCCAGCGCCGCGCCCAGCTTGTCAGCCAGCGGGTCCAGGATCTTGAAGTTTTCGGCGCTGCCCAGACCGCGGCCGCCCGACACCACCACGCGCGCACCGGCCAGTTCAGGACGGTCGCTCTTGGCGACTTCGCGGCCCACGAACGTGGACTTGCCCGAATCGGCAACGGCGGCAATTTCTTCCACCGCAGCCGAACCGCCTTGCGCCGCAACGGCGTCAAAGCCCGTCGTGCGCACGGTGATGACCTTCACGGCGTCGGCCGATTGCACGGTGGCAATGGCGTTACCCGCATAGATCGGGCGCTGGAACGTGTCGGCGGATTCCACGCCGATGATGTCCGAAATCTGCGCCACGTCGAGCTTGGCCGCAACGCGCGGCGCCACGTTCTTGCCCGAGGCGGTAGCCGGGAACAGGATGTGGCTGTAGTTCGATGCCACGGCCAGCACTTGGGCGGCGACGTTCTCAGCCAGGCCGTCGGCCAGTTGCGGCGCGTCGGCCAAGAGGACCTTGGCGACACCGGCAGCGGCGGCGGCCTGATCGGCCACGGCGCGCGCGTTGGCGCCAGCGACCAGCACGTGCACGTCGCCTCCGATCTTGGCGGCGGCGGCGACGGCGTTCAGGGTTGCGCCCTTCAACTGGGCGTTATCGTGTTCGGCAATAACCAGCGTCGTCATGTTCAGACCACCTTCGCTTCGTTCTTGAGTTTGTCCACCAGGGCAGCAACGTCAGCCACCTTGATGCCTGCCTTGCGGGCGGGCGGCTCGCTGACCTTCAGCGTCTTCAGGCGCGGCGCGGCATCAACACCCAACTCTTCGGGCGTGACGGTGTCCAACTGCTTCTTCTTGGCCTTCATGATGTTCGGCAGCGTGACGTAACGCGGCTCGTTCAGGCGCAAGTCGGTGGTGACGATAGCCGGCAGCGTGAGCGTCAGCGTTTCCAGGCCGCCGTCCACTTCGCGCGTGACCGTGACCTTGCCGTCGGCGAGTTCAACCTTGCTGGCGAACGTGGCTTGCGGCCAGTCCAGCAGCGCGGCCAGCATCTGGCCGGTTTGGTTGGCGTCGTCGTCGATGGCTTGCTTGCCCAGGATGACCAGTTGCGGCTGCTCTTTGTCGACCAGCGCCTTCAACAGCTTGGCGACAGCCAGCGGCTGCAGTTCGGCATCGGTCTGGACCAGCACGCCGCGATCGGCGCCAATGGCCATGGCGGTGCGCAGCGTCTCCTGGCATTGCGCAACGCCGCAAGAAACCGCCACGACTTCAGCGACGGCACCCTTCTCTTTCAACCGGGTCGCTTCTTCGACGGCGATTTCGTCAAAGGGGTTCATGGACATCTTCACATTGGCGATATCCACGCCAGTCTGATCCGACTTGACGCGCACCTTGACGTTGTAGTCAACGACGCGCTTGACAGGTACCAACACCTTCATCCCGCAGCCTCCAAATGGAAATAATTACCCGGCATGCGCCGGGATCGCATTGCACAATTTTTTCCTGATTCTACAGCTTAGCCAGCGCTCGTATATGCGCAACCACGCTGCGACCCAGGGCAGATAAGTTGTAACCACCTTCAAGCGTACTGACGATCCGCCCCTGACAGTGGCGTTCGGCCACATCGACGAGCTGTTCCGTTATCCACGCATAGTCGGCTTCCACCAGGCCCATCTGGCCCATGTCGTCCTCGCGGTGCGCGTCAAAGCCTGCTGACACAAGGATCAGTTCCGGCCGGTGCGCGTCGAGCTTCGGCAGCCAGGTGTCGGTGACGATCGTCCTGACGGCGGCCCCGCCCGTATAGGCGGCCACCGGCACGTTGATCATGTTGTCGGCCGGGTGCTCGGCGCCGCTGTTGGGAAAGAACGGATGCTGGAAGAAGCTGCACATCAGCACGCGCTCATCGCCCGCGAACACGTCTTCGGTGCCGTTGCCGTGGTGCACATCGAAGTCAACGATGGCCACGCGCGACAGGCCGTGAAACTCCAGCGCATGGCGCGCCGCAATGGCCACGTTGTTCAAGAAGCAGAACCCCATCGCCTGGGAACGGCAGGCGTGGTGCCCGGGCGGACGCACCGCGCAGAACGCCGTGCGGGCCTCGCCGCCCATCACCGCATCCACCGCCGCCACGCCCGCGCCGGCGGCATACAGCGCGGCTTCATAGGTGTGGGGATTCATCAGGGTGTCCGGATCTATCGGGTAATACCCTTGGTCCGGCGTATGTTCTCGCAAACTGTCCAGATACTGGACGGTGTGCACGCGCAGCACGTCATGGCGCGACGCCTGAGGCGCCTGCCGGTCGTCCAGATAGGGCATCAAGCCGCTGGCTAATAGCTGGTCGGAAATGGCGTCCAGCCTCTGTGGGCTTTCGGGATGCCAACTGCCCATTTCATGCAAGCGGCATGCGGGGTGGGTAAGATACATGGTCTCCATAAGGAAGATTATGTTCATCTGTCGGCGATTACTGCAACTCGGAGCGCTTTCCGCCCTGTTGGCGGGCTGCTCCACCACCGCTCCCTCTGCCCCGAATTCCCTTGCCACCCAACCGGTGGCCGCCTCTGGCAACACAGCTATCCGCATCGGACCTAGTACGCCGACACCAGGCTCCGAACTGCCGGACGACGCGCCCGCCACGCTGACCGCCACCGGCGCCTTGCGGCCGGAAGTGCGTGCGTTCGTGGAAGAACTGGCCGCCGAACGCAACCTGCCGCTGAACCCCATGGTGAAGGCGCTGGAAAGTTCGCGCTACAACGCCACGGTGTCGCGCCTGATTGCGCCCGCCCCGCCGGGCAAGAAGATCTGGCGCAGCTGGCTGACGTACCGCTCGCGCTTTGTCGAGCCCAAGCGCATCGGCTGGGGCGTGGAGTTCTATAACGAAAACCGCGACCTGCTCAATCAGGCCGCGCAGCGCTTTGGCGTACCCGCGCCCATCATTGCGTCGATCATCGGAGTCGAAACGCTGTATGGCCGCAACATGGGCAACTTCCGGGTGCTGGACGCGCTGGCCACGCTGGCCTTTGACTACCCCGATCCCAACAAGCCCGAACGCGCCACGATGTTCCGCGGCCAGTTAGGCGACTTCCTGACGCTGGTCATGAAAGACAAGCTGGAACTGGAAACGCGGGGCTCGTACGCCGGCGCCATCGGCATGCCGCAATTCATGCCGACCAGCATCATGCATTACGCGGTGGACGGCGACGACAACGGCCATATCGACCTGACGAACAACACGCAGGACGCCATCATGTCGGTGGGCAGCTTCCTGGCCCAACATGGCTGGCAACGCGGTCTGCCGGTGTTCGCACCCGTGGTGCTGCCGGCTGATCCGACAGCGCTTGTCGATGGCGGCCTGGAACCCAAGCAAAGCTGGAGCGCCCTGTCAGCCGCAGGCGCTCGCCTGCAACCGGGCGCGTCGGCCACGGGTTGGGCAGGCCAGCCGCTGGGCGTGGTCGACTTGGTGGAAGAGGCCCGGGGCACCGCCCAGTACCGCGTAGGCACGCCCAACTTTTTCGCGCTGACGAAATACAACCGCAGCTACTTCTACGCCACGTCGGTCGCTGATCTGGCCGCTGAGATTGAAGCCCGCGTGAACCGCTGATCTTCTTGTCAGAAAAAAGCGGTGCCTGGGCGTGAGTCCAGGCGCCGCTTTTTCATGCGTACCGCCGAATGCCTCAGGCCGCCTCGCCCAAGTTGGCCGACGGCCTCACACGGTGGCCACCGGCGTGACGGGCGAGCCCACCGCGCCCGGCAGGTTCAGAGGCGGGGCTGTCAGCAAAAACCGGCTGCGTCCATTGGTTTGCAACCATCGCGCAAGCTGGCCCAAATACCACATCTCGCCAATCGGCATGCCCAGCTTGAAGATGCAATGATGATGCAGCGGCAACGCGGCGCAGCAGGCGTTGGGCTTTTGCGTGGGGTAGATCTCCAGCGCATGGTTGTCGGATGCCATCGCCGCCACTTTCGAATCCGAAATCCATTGCAGCAGCTTCTCGTCGCTGCCATCCAGGCCCGCGCAGATCTCGTGCAGCGTATGCGCATCCGGCTCGCGGTTCTTCTCCAGCAAGGCGTCGCCGAACTCGGTGTGGAACAGGACGATATCGCCCCGCTCGATCTCGATCCGATCGCTTTCCAGAATACGCATCAGATCGTCATAGCCGACGGATTTCTGTGCCCGGCCATAGTGCTTGGCCAAGTCGACCATCACGCCGCGGCTTTGCAAGCAGGATTCAGCCAGCTGCGTGATGTCCAGCTTCTTGGCATTTGACGCCACGCCCTGCCCCAGATCGGTCTTGGCAAAACCGTTGTCTACGTCGTAGTCCACCGGGCCGACCACGTGATCATTGGGCCGGTAGCCGTTGTAGTAGACGCGTTCAGGCAGGCCGTCGCCATTCGCATCGAACAACGCGCCTACGTGCGCCAGGGAATCCCACTGCGTCGAGTACTGCAGGCTCATTTCGACAATATCGTCGCTCAGCACGTCCACGCAGCCCGGACGCAGGCGCCCCAGCGGGAAATTCATGTACTGGTCGCCGTCCCGTTCCGTGGGACGCAGCTTGGGCGGAAGACGCCTGACATTCACACCATTGCCGCCGGGATAGTCCAGCGGCAGCGACAGGCAGAAGCTCAGGCCCTGGCGGACTTCGCCTATGCCCATCAACACGTTCTCGGGAGTGATGTAATTCAGGCAACCGCGCTGATCGTCAGGCCCAAAGTCTCCCCAGTTCGATCCTTCGGGACGGTTCTTCCATCTCATGCGTCGCAACTCCTTGGCGTTGAAAGCGGATTGACATAAATTTATCACGTATAGGATACTAACATCATGGATGTGAAAACAGCTGCTCGAGTTCTGGATGTACTGAACCTCTTTGCCGAGGAGCAGAAGCCATTGCTGTACAGCGAAATCGCCGCCCAGATGCAGATCCCGCTGTCCAGTTGCCATGGCTTGCTCAAAACCATGGTGGCCCGCGGCTATCTCTATGAAATCGGCAAGAAGCACGGCTATTACCCGACCCAAAAGCTGATCCACGTCGCCACGCTGATTTGCCGCAGCGACCCCTTGAATGCGGTCATCGAACCCGTGCTGGAACGAGTCCGCGACCTGACCGGGGAAACCGCCCTGCTGGCCAAGCTGGCCGACGACAAGGTCGTCTACCTGATCGTGGCTGAATCCAAGCAGACGATCCGCTTCTCCCACCAGCCCGGCGGATTCAAAGCGGTGCACGCCACCAGCTCAGGCAAGGCGCTGTTGTCCGTACTGCCGCCGGAGGAACGCCAAAAATGGTTCAAGGCCTATAGCGGATTCACTGCGTTCACGGACAGCACTATCACCGCCCGCGATACCTTTGATTGCGACCTGCAGGCAGGAGTCGCGCGGGGCTGGCAGCGTTCGGTCGGTGAAAACGTCGAAGACGTGATGTCCGTATCGCTCGGGTTCCGGGCCTATGAACAACCCTTTGCCATTGTGGTGGCCGGCCCCCTGGGCCGCATGCTCAAAAACGAAGCCACCACTGGAAAACAACTGGAAGAGGTCAAGGCGCTGCTGCATGCGGCCCTGCCCTCCGCCAACCTCACCTTTGTTGGAGAAGACAGTAGATGAACAAACGCAGCTTTCTTGCCGCGGCATGCACGATGATCACCACCGCCGGACTCCCCTTGGCCGGCGCGCAAGCGCAAGGCACTTATCCGGACAAACCGATACGCGTCATCATGCCGTGGGCGGCTGGCGGCCCGACCGATGTGGTGGGCCGTGTGGTCGCAGTGCAAATGGGGGAAATTCTGGGCCAGCCGCTGGTCATTGAAACCCGCGCAGGCGCCAGTGGCACAATCGGCGCGGCTCAGGTCGCCCGGGCCCCCGCTGACGGCTACACGCTGCTGATGAATCCGTCCGTTCAGGGTATCTACCCCGCCCAGTTCAAGAACCTGAGTTTTGACCCGATCAAGGACTTCAGGATGGTAGGCGTGTTGGGCACGGTGCCGATGGTGGCTGTCGTCCCGCCCACCTCCAAGTTCAAGACCTTTGCCGACCTGATCCAGCACGCCCGCGCGCAGCCGGGCACACTGACCTTCGCCTCCCCCGGGATCGCCACGCTGCCGCATCTGGCCGGTGAACTGATCAATACGTCCACCAAGGCCTCCATCTCGCACGTTGGATACCGCGGCAGCAGCCCGGCCCTGACCGATGTCGCAGGCGGCCATGTCGATCTGATGTACGCCCCGCTGGCGCCTGCGCTTCCGCTGATCCAGAGCGGCAAGGTCGTTCCGCTTGCCGTCACCACCAAAACGCGGCTGGCCGATCTTCCCAACGTGCCCACCATCGCCGAAACCGTGCTGCCCGACTTCGATATCGTCACGTGGTACGGCATGTGGGTGCCCAAGGATACGCCCGAGCCCATCATCGCCAAGCTCAACAAAGCCATGGTCGAGGCGTCGAAATCATCGAAGGTCGTCGAAGCCCTGAAATCGCAGGGCACGCTGCCCAGCACGATGGGCTACCAGGAAGCGGAAGCCTTCAATATTGCGGAAAGCGCACGCTGGATCAAGGTCATGAAAGACGCGAATATTCAGCCTGAATAACGCAGGACTGCCACGCGGCGCTTACGGCCGCATGGCAGTCCCGCAATGGAAACAGCCCGGCCAGGAAAGGCTATTCCTGGGCCGGGCTGTTTGCTTCGGCAGCCCGTCAGGCTGCCGAAAAACCAGATATCAGTTGAACACGCCGGTGGACAGATAGCGGTCGCCGCGGTCGCACACGATGAAGACGATGGTGGCGTCATTGACGCGTTCGGCCACGCGCAGCGCAGCGACCAGCGCGCCAGCGGACGAGATACCGCCAAAGATGCCCTCTTCCGCGGCCAGCCGGCGCGCCATGACTTCGGCTTCCGATTGCTCGATGGATTCATACGCATCGACGCGGCTGCGGTCGAAGATCTTCGGCAGATAGGCCTCGGGCCATTTACGGATGCCCGGAATCTGCGAGCCTTCTGCGGGTTGTGCGCCCACCACCTGCACCGCCGGATTGCGCGACTTCAGGTAAGTCGACACGCCCATGATCGTGCCCGTCGTACCCATCGCGCTGACGAAATGCGTGATGCGCCCATCAGTCTGGGTCCAGAGTTCAGGCCCCGTGGTTTCGACGTGCGCGCGCGGGTTGTCGGGGTTGGCGAATTGATCCAGCACCACGCCCCGGCCGTCTGCCTGCATTTCAGTGGCCAAGTCGCGCGCGTACTCCATGCCGCCCTTGTCGGCCGGCGTCAGGATCAATTCCGCGCCATAGGCCGCCATGGCCGCCCGGCGTTCCACCGACAGGTTGTCCGGCATGATCAAAATCATGCGGTAGCCCTTCATCGCAGCCGCCATGGCCAGGGCAATGCCCGTGTTGCCGCTGGTGGCTTCAATGAGGGTATCGCCCGGTTTGATGTCGCCGCGTGCTTCCGCGTGATTGATCATCGACAAGGCCGGGCGGTCTTTCACGGAACCGGCGGGATTATTGCCTTCCAGCTTGGCCAGGATGACGTTGCCACGCGCGGCGCCCGCGGCACCCGGAATGCGCTGCAATCGGACCAGCGGCGTGTTGCCGACGGTCTGCTCGATAGTGGGATAGGTAGTAGTCATGCGGTCGATCATAACTCCGCCCGGCGGCAGACGCGGCGAAAAGCCGCGCTCCCGCCAGGGGTTCCCGAGTGAATTTCCGAGTGGCTGGGAAGCTCAGGGCCGCACGGCGGCCGCAGAGCCGGACCCACCGGCTGGAACGCCAGCAGACTTGCCGGCGGCTCTGGACCCAGACTTGGCCGCAGCCCCGGCGCCAGCCCCCGTCGCCGGCTTGGCTTCACCCGGTTTGGCGACTTCCGTCGCGCTGCCCGCGGCCCCCTTGCCCACCGCGGATGACGGCTCCCCGTCGCCCACCTGCAAGCCTGCCGCTTGCAAGGCCTGCGCCTTTTTCTGACCGATACCGCGCACCCGTTCGGCCAGGTCTTCAAACGATTCGAACTTGCCGCCCCGGTCGCGCTCGGCAATGATGACTTCGGCCGTGCGCGGGCCGATGCCGCGAATCGTCTCCAATTGTTGGGCGTTGGCCTGATTGACGTCCAGCGCGTGGGCCTGGGGCGCGACAAAGCCTAGCCCGACCGTGACCAACAGTGCCCCCATTGCACGCCGCAACGCATGCCGGCCACGCTTTGCACGCATGGCCGCCATCGGCGGACGAAGCGCGTGGGTTGACGAGCACGGCAGCAATCCGGTGGGGGTGGACTCGATAAATGAATTCATGGGTGTCTCCTGAATGGATCTGTGCACAACGGTTGTTGCGCCACCCCTGGATGATGGCCGCCCGCCCCGCGCTTGGGCCGCGCAGTGAACGGATTGATCCACCTCGGCAACTACGCAGACGAAAAAAAAGCCACCAAATCGGTGGCTTCTTTTTTCACGACATGCGCCGCGCGAATTGCAGCACTCGTGCAGCACTGATGCAGCACTTATTGCAGCGCTCAATCAAGCACTTATCGACGCGCGCGCCAGTACCGCACGTACTCGGCCACGCCCGTCTGCACATCCCGCATCGGGGCGTAAAAGCCCGCCGTGCGCAGCTGCGTCACATCGGCTTGCGTATAGCTTTGATAGCGCCCCTTCAGATCGTCCGGGAACGGGATGTAGCGGATGAGATCCAGCTCCACCAATTGCGCGAGCGTCAATTCGGCTTCGCCACGTTCCGCGCGCAAGGTGTTCACCACGGCCGCCGCCACGTCATTGAACGGCTGGGCGCGCCCGGTGCCGCAGTTGAAGATGCCCGACTGTTCCGGGTGATCCAGGAAGTGCAGGTTGACCGCCACCACGTCTTCCACCGAGATGAAATCGCGGCTCTGCCCGCCGTCCACGTAACCGTCCCAGCCCGCAAACAGGCGCACATGGCCGTGTTCCAGGAACTGGTTCATGTTGTGGAACGCCACCGAAGCCATGCGACCCTTGTGTTGCTCGTGCGGGCCGTAGACGTTGAAATAGCGCAGGCCAACAACCTGCGCGGTCAGGCTGTTCATGCGTTTGCGCAGGACCTGGTCGAACAGCAGCTTGGAGTAGCCGTAGACGTTCAACGGGCCTTCGTTGGCAGGATCTTCGACATAGATCGACGACCCGCCATAAACGGCAGCGGACGACGCATACAGGAACGGAATGCGGCGCTCCTGACAGAACTCGAACAACTCCAGCGTGACGCGGTAGTTGTTGTCCATCATGTAGCGGCCGTTGCGCTCGGTCGTGTCCGAACACGCGCCCTGGTGCAGCACGGCGCGCACGGCGGGCAGGCTGCCGTCAACGACGCGGCGGCGAAAGTCGTCCTTGTCCATGTACTCGGCGATCTGGCAATCGACCAGATTGACGAACTTGTCGCCCTCGGTCAGATCGTCCACCGCGATGATGTCCGTGATGCCGCGGCGGTTCAGCCCGCGCACCAGATTGCTGCCAATGAAGCCTGCGGCTCCGGTTACGACGATCATGAGGGTTCTCCTGCCAATTCCGCGGCGGTGACGACGGACGTGCCCAGCTTGCCCACGGCAATGCCGCCGGCCTTGTTGGCCCAGCCCATCGCCTCGGCCCACGGCAAGCCGATGGCGCGCGAGACGGCCAGCGTGGCCAGCACGGTGTCGCCCGCGCCGGACACATCGAACACCTCGTGCGCTTGCGCATCGATGTGGTCACGTCCGGTATCGGTAAACAAAGTCATGCCCTGCTCGGAACGCGTCACAAGCAAGGCTTCCAGGTCCAGGTCAGCGCGGAGGCGCTGCGCGCGATCGGTCAGTTCAGCTTCGGAATTCCAGCGGCCCACGGCCTGCTGCATTTCCGAACGGTTCGGGGTAACAAGCGTTGCGCCACGATAGCGCGCGTAGTCATCGCCCTTGGGGTCCACCAGCACCGGGATGCCTGCATGGCGCGCCATGGCCACCAGCGACTCGACGCGGGTCAGCACGCCCTTGGCGTAGTCGGACAGCACAACGATGTCGTGGTTGGCCAGATGACGCGCCAGCGCGGCGTCAACACTGTCGAGTGCGGCCTGCTCCGGATGCTGTTCAAAGTCCACGCGCAGCAGCTGCTGCTGGCGGCCCAGCACGCGCATCTTCAGCGTGGTGTGCAAGGATGGGTCGGCGATCAGGTCAGCCTGGATGCCGGCTTCAGCGGACAAACGGCGGATGCTGTCGCCCGCCTCGTCCGCGCCCAGCACGCCCACAAGCGTCACGTGGCCGCCCAAGGCCGCCACGTTGCGCGCCACGTTGGCGGCGCCGCCCAGGCGGTCTTCGCGACGCGCAACGCGCACCACCGGCACCGGCGCTTCCGGCGAGATGCGTTCGACTTCACCGAACCAGTAGCGGTCCAGCATGATGTCGCCGACCACGAGAACGCGGCTATGCGAAATGGCTTCGGCGGGGAAAGGCTTCATTCAAGTTCTTCCAGACGGCGCGGCGCGTAGGTTTCCCAGGCGTTGCAGCCGGGACATTGCCAGTAAAAACGACGCGCTTGAAAACCGCAACTACGGCACGCATAGCGGTCCAGCCGTTGCGTATGCTTGTGGATCAGACTGCGCAACAGCGTCAGATCGGCGCCAGGCACCGGCCCTTGCTCGGCGCCCGCATCCGGGTTGGCCAGCTCGGCTTCCAGCAAGCGATCCAGGCCCAGCAGGGACGGATGACTGCGCAGCGCACCCCGCGCAAACGCCCAAGCCACGACCGAGCCCTGTTGCACGCGCAGCTCGCGGAACACGACGTTGAAGAGATCCAGCGACGCATGGCGCTGATATTGCTTTTGCAGGAAGTCCAACCCCGCTTCCACCTGATTCGCGGCGCGGTAATTGGCCAGCAACTGCTCGGCGACGAGTCCCGCAAATTCGGGGGCGTCGGTCATGACCGACTCCAGGTACAGCCGTTCGCGCTTGGGATCTTGCTCCATCAACGCCAGGCGGGCGCGCAGCATGGCAGTGCGCACCATCGCGCCCTTGCCCGCGGCCGGGTCGGTCGTGGACAAGGCGTGATCAGCGGCGTCCAGCGCCTTGTGCGCGGCATCCACATCCGCCGGCTTGGCGGACAGCGCCGTCTGCGCCTGTTCGCAGTAGTAGTGCACGATCTGCGGCACCGGCTCATCAACCAAACCTTGCAAGGTCTTGACGGCTTCAATCGCGCGCGGCCAGTCGTGTTCGGATTCAAAAATCCGGATCAGCGAACGCAAGGCGGGCAGCGCATAGCGCGTGTCCTTCAATTGCTCGAACCCGCTTTCGGCGCGATCGAGCATGCCAGCCTTGAGGAAGTCTTGCGCCAATTCATGCTGCGCGTGCTCACGCTCGGCAGCCGGCAGGTCGGAGCGGCTTAGCAGGCTTTGATGCACGCGGATGGCGCGTTCCATCTCGCCACGGCGGCGGAACAGGCTGCCCAGCGCAAAGTGCAGCTCGGTCGTTTCCGGGTCCAGTTTGGCGACTTCGACAAAGGCGTCAATTGCGCGGTCGGGTTCCTCGTTGAGCAGGAAGTTCAGGCCCCGGAAATACGAGTCAGGCAGGCTGCGGGTTTCCCGAAGCATTTGCCGGATATCGAAGCGCGCGGCCAACCAGCCCAGCGCGAACAACACCGGCACGAAAATCAACCACCAAGGTTCAAAATCCACGTTTCGGGCTCTTGCGGTAATTCAGTGCGAAATTGACGGCGTGCAAGGATCGGCGCGCCATTACAGCGGCGACATCGGCGCAACGGCTTCGGGCGGCACGACAGGCGTGGTGCCATTCACCGCAGCCTGCACGCGGTCCAGCTCGCGGCGCAAGCGGATGGCTTCGCGGCGGCGGCGCATGGCGGCGGGCACGGTCAGCAGCAGGCCAAACAAGGCGCCCGCCACAAACACCACCAGCATCACGACGATCAACGGCACGTCTTGCACGACGTAGTCCGCGTAGAACTTCACGGCAACCGGATCGGTGTTCTTCAAGGCGAACATCAATACCGCAATAAACACGAGCAATCGCAGGGCCCAGACTAGATAGCGCATGACGCATGCTCCAAAGAATTCAAGACTGTCAATTGTAAGCGACGTCTTAAAGGTCCCAAGAAAAAAAATCCCCGCATCACGGCTGCACGGCGGCGGCCGGAAAAAACAAAGCCCCTTGATTTCTCAAGGGGCCTGTTCTCGGTCCGATCTGCCCGTAGGCAGCCTTTACTAGCCGATACGTCAATGCATGGCGTGCAAACCTGCCATGGACGCCATCGGTTCACTCGATCCAGAAGATTGAGCGTCCTCGTCATTGCCGCCGACCAGGTCTACCCGTTCGCGCAATTCCTTGCCCGCCTTGAAGTGCGGCACCTGTTTACCAGGCACCAGCACTTGTTCGCCGGATTTCGGATTGCGACCGATGCGGGGAGACCGCTGCGACAACGAGAAGCTTCCAAAACCGCGGATCTCGATGCGCTGACCCGAGGCCAGGGCCTGGGTCATTGCATCCAGAACGGTCTTGACCGCGTAATCGGTGTCGCGGGCGGCCAGCTGAGGATAGCGGGCCGCCAAGGCGGCGATCAGCTCCGACTTGGTCACGAATTAACCGTCGTTGCGCTGTTGGTCCAGCTTGGCCTTCAGCAGCGCGCCGAGGTTGGTGGTGCCGGACGAAGCGCTGGCGTCGGACATGCGCTGGATCGTTTCGGCGGTCTCAGCGTTGTCGCGGGCCTTGATCGACAGTTGGATCGAACGCGTCTTGCGGTCGATGTTGACGATCATGGCTTCGATGTTTTCGCCAGCGTTCAGAACGGTGGTGGCATCTTCAACGCGGCCCGAGGAGATCTCGGAAGCGCGCAGGTAGCCTTCAACGTCCACGGACAGCGTAACAACAGCGCCCTTGGCTTCGACGGACTTGATGGTGCCCGGAACAACCGCGCCCTTGTCAAACGTGGCGACGAAGTTGTTGAAGGGGTCGCCTTCCAGCTGCTTGATGCCCAGCGAGATGCGTTCCTTGTCGGTATCGATGCCCAGAACCACGGCTTCGATCTCGTCGCCCTTCTTGAAGTTGCGCACGGCTTCTTCGCCCGTTTCCGTCCACGACAGGTCGGACAGGTGAACCAGGCCGTCGATGCCGCCAGGCAGACCCACGAACACGCCGAAGTCGGTGATCGACTTGATGGCGCCGCGGACCTTGTCGCCGCGCTTGAAGTTCGTAGCGAACTCTTCCCACGGGTTTTGACGGCACTGCTTCATGCCCAGCGAGATACGACGACGGTCTTCGTCGATTTCCAGGACCATGACTTCGACTTCTTCGCCCAGGGTAACAACCTTGCGCGGGTCGACGTTCTTGTTAGTCCAGTCCATTTCGGAGACGTGAACCAGGCCTTCGATGCCGGCTTCGACTTCGACGAAGGCGCCGTAGTCGGTCAGGTTCGTGACCTTACCGAACAGGCGGGTACCTTGCGGGTAGCGGCGAGCCAGGCCCACCCACGGATCTTCGCCCAGCTGCTTGACGCCCAGCGAGACGCGGCTCTTTTCCTGGTCGAACTTGAGGACCTTGGCTTCGACTTCTTGACCCACTTGCAGGACTTCGGACGGGTGACGCACACGACGCCATGCCATGTCGGTGATGTGGAGCAGGCCATCGATGCCGCCCAGGTCAACGAACGCGCCGTAGTCGGTGATGTTCTTGACCACGCCCTTGACCACAGCACCTTCGTGCAGGGTTTCGAGCAGCTTTTGACGCTCTTCGCCCATGCTGGCTTCCAGCACTTGGCGACGCGACAGCACAACGTTGTTGCGCTTGCGGTCGAGCTTGATGACCTTGAATTCGAGGGTCTTGCCTTCGTACGGGGTGGTGTCCTTGACCGGACGCAGATCCACCAGCGAACCCGGCAGGAACGCGCGGATGCCGTTGGTCATGACGGTCAGGCCGCCCTTCACCTTGCCGGTGATGGTGCCGGTAACCAGTTCGCCGTTTTCCAGGGCCTTTTCCAGCTGCAGCCAGGCCGACAGGCGCTTGGCGCGGTCACGCGACAGGATGGTGTCGCCGTAGCCGTTTTCCAGGGAATCGATGGCCACCGAGACGAAATCGCCGGGTTGCACTTCGAGCTCGCCCTGGTCGTTCAGGAACTCTTCCAGGGGGATCAGCGCTTCGGACTTCAGGCCGGCGTTGACGACGACGAAATTATGGTCGACGCGCACGACTTCGGCGCTGATGACCTCGCCGGACTTCATGTCCTGGCTCTTGAGGCTTTGTGCGAAAAGGTCGGCGAAACTTTCGCCGCCGGTGGCGGTAGTGGAAACGGAAGACATGGGGTTGAAATCCATTGGGCCGAAATGGCCGTTAAGAACACACCGCAGCGGATTGCCCGCCACAGTGGAGTCAAAATACCTGTTTGCCGGTTCGCCCCTGCGGGGTGGCCCGTGGGGGGTTGCGCCTGGCTAGAACAGGGCCTAATAAAATTTTCTGGCTGTCTGCGCTATCGCCTTTCGGCTACTGCCTTTCAGCTATCGCCTTTCAGCTACTGCTTTTCAGCCATAGCGGTTGGACTATTTTTGCGCTTGTTGCCAGAAATCCAGTATTGCCTGCACTGTTTCTGCAATCGTCAAATTGGACGAATCCAGCACATGTGCGTCTGCTGCGGGAGCAAGCGGCGCCGTGGCGCGCTGGGTGTCGCGGGCATCTCGCTCGCGCATATCTCGCAGAAGGTCGTCTAGATTAGCAGAAATTCCCTTTTCGATCAACTGCTTACGCCGCCTCTCCGCCCGGGCGACCACGTCGGCAACCAGGAACACCTTCAGGGACGCATCGGGAAAGACCACCGTGCCCATATCGCGGCCATCCGCCACCAGCCCGGGAGGCAGGCGGAAAGCGCGTTGACGTTCGAGCAGCGCTTGGCGCACACCCGGAAAAGCCGCCACCCGGGAGGCGAAATTACCCACTTCCTCGCGGCGGATGTCGTGGCCGACGTCGGCGCCTTCCAGGTAGACGTGGGGACCGTCAAAGCGCACATCCAGCGTCTCGGCCACGCGGGCCACACCCGGCTCGTCGTCCGCGGCCACGCCCTGCTTGATGGCGGCCAGTGCCGTCAGGCGGTACAACGCGCCGCTGTCCAGCACGTCCCAGCCCAGCGCCTTGGCGACGCGATGCGCCACGGTGCCCTTGCCTGACGCGGTGGGCCCGTCAATCGTGATGACCGCAGCCACGGGAGAATCAATCGAAGAAGTCAAAGTCATGTAGGTTTTTCGCTAGGCCGATACCAGGCTCGCGTAGACATCAAAGTAACCCGGGAACGTCTTGCTAACGCAGCCAGGGTCCAGAATTCTGACCGCCGCCGGGCCGAAGGCCGCCAGCGAAAAGCACATCGCCATGCGGTGGTCGTCCCAGGTGCCAATGTGCGCATCGCGCCAGGCGTCCTGCGCCGGGGGAATGACGCGCAGCCAATCCGGCCCCGATTCCACCTGCGCGCCCAGCTTTTCAAGCTCGGTCTGCATGGCGTGGATGCGGTCGGTTTMCTTCACGCGCCAGCTGCCGATGTTGCGCAGGCGGCACGGGCCGTCGGCATACAGGGCCAGCGCGGCGGCCGTCATGGCAGCATCGGGGATCAGATTGAAATCGGTATCAAAGGCCTTCAGCCGCGCGCCGTCGGCCACGCGCACGCCCGACACTTCGATCCAGTCGGGGCCATACGTGACCGTGGCGCCCATCTGCGCCAGCGTGTCGGCAAACGCAACGTCGCCCTGGATGCTGTCCGCGCCCACGCCCGTCACGCGCAACGGGCCGCCGCCAATGGCGCCCAGCGCCAGAAAGTAGGAGGCCGTCGACGCATCGCCTTCCACCGCGATCTGACCCGGGCTGCGATAACCCGCGCCGCCTTCAATCACGAAACGGCTCCATCCATCACGCTGCACCTGCACGCCAAAGCGCGCCATCAGATTCAGCGTGATTTCGATGTAGGGCTTGGAGATCAGCTCGCCCACCACTTCGATCGTGACGGGCTTGCCGCTGCGGCCCGCCTGCAAGGGCGCGGCCAGCAACAATGCCGTCAGGAACTGGCTGGACACGGAACCCTGCACGCGCGTGACAGCGTCCTCGGCGATGTCGCCGCGGCCGATGTGCAGCGGCGGATAGCCCGGCTGGCCCAAGTAATCAATGCGGGCGCCCAGTGCATTCAAGGCATCCGCCAGATCACCAATGGGGCGTTCATGCATGCGCGGCACGCCCGACAAGCGGTAGTCGCCACCCATCAAGGCTAGCGCGGCCGTCAGCGGACGAATCGCGGTGCCGGCATTACCCATGAAGAGGTCCGCGCTTTCCACGGGAAAACGCCGCACGCCCTCGACGGTGACGCGGCCGGCATCCAGGTCAGACACCTGCACGCCCAATTGGCGCAAGGCGCCCAGCATGACGCGGGTATCGTCAGAATCCAGCAGGCCGGTGATGACCGTCGTGCCCTCGGCAATGGCCGACAGCAGCAGCACGCGGTTGGAAATGCTTTTGGAACCGGGCAAGGCCATCACGCCCTGCGCTTGCCGCACGCGCGGCAGCTCCAGATAAGCCATAGCGTTCATGTCAGCTACTCCTTGCGCCAATGACGGCGCGCCTGGGCTGCCGTGTCCAGCAGGGCCAGCAAAGCGGCGTCATCGCCATCGGCAATGGCGCGTTCAGCGCGATCCAGCACGGCGCGCACATCGGCAAGCTCGGCCAGCATCGCGTCGCGATTAGACAGAAAAATGTCGCGCCACATCTCCGGCGACCCCGCCGCGATGCGCGTGAAATCACGAAAGCCGCTGCCGGCCAGCGCCAGCCGGGTCGGGGCATCAGCGGCGGTCGCCACCTGCTCCATGTACACCGACGACAACAAGTGCGGCAGATGGCTGACCGAGGCCAGCACGCGGTCGTGCGCATCGGCATCCATGTCGATCACACTGGCGCCGCAGGCTTGCCACGCGCGGCGCACCAGGTCGATGGAAGCGGCGGTGTTCTCGGCAAGCGGCGTCAGAATGACGGTGCGCTGGCTATATAGATCAGCATCGGCGGCATCCGGCCCCGTACGCTCGGCGCCCGCAATGGGGTGGCCCGGCACGAAACGCCCGATGTGTTCGCCCAGCGCGTCGCGCGCGGCTTCGACAACCTCGGCCTTGGTGCTGCCTGCATCGGTCAATACCGTGCCTGCGCCCAAGTGCGGCAGCATCCGCGCCAGCACGTTCTTCAAGCCGCCAACCGGCGTGGACAGCAGCACCAGGTCCGCCCGAGCGGCTGCGTCTTCCGCGCTGACCGCTTCATCAATCAGCCCCAGCTCAACGGCGCGCGCAAGCGATGACGCATTGCGCCCCACGCCTAACACGCGGCCAACCTGGCCTGCCCGGCGCAACGCCGCAGCAAATGAACCGCCGATCAGGCCCACACCCACCACGGCCAATACAGGAATCAGGGGGCCAGCGGCCCCCTGATTCGTAGAAGGTAACGCGTCGTTCATGCGGACAAAATGGCGGTCAGGGCATCAATGAAGCGGGCGTTTTCTTCCGGCAAGCCGATCGACACACGCAGCCATTCCGGCAGGCCATCGCCCGCCACCGGGCGCACGATCACGCCACGCTTGAGCAATTCCAGATTGATGCGGGGCGCGTCGCCCACATGCACCAGCACGAAGTTGCCGTAGCTGGGCACGTAGCGCAGCTTCAGCTGGTCGAACGCCGCGCAAAGCTGCGCCTTGCCCGATTTGTTCGAGGCATAGGCCTCTTCCAGATAGGCCGCATCGCCCAACGCAGCAATCGCCGCGGCCTGCGCCAGCGTGTTGACGTTGAACGGCTGACGCACACGATTCAGCAGGTCGGTCAGCGGAGGCTGCGCCACCGAGAAGCCCACCCGCAAGCCCGCCAGACCATAGGCCTTGGAGAACGTGCGCGAGATGATCAGGTTCGGGAACCGGCGCGCCAGCGCGGTGCTGTCGAAGCGGTGTTCCGGGTCCAGGTATTCGTTATAGGCCTCGTCCAGCACCACCGTAACGCGGTCGCCATGGGCAGCTTGCACGCGTTCCAGGAAGGACGCGACCTTGTCGCCCGGCACGAAGGTGCCCGTCGGGTTGTTGGGGTTGGCGATGAACAGCAGGCGCGTGTCGTCGGCAATGGCGTCAAACATTGCATCCAGATCATGGCCATAGTCTTGCGCCGGCACCACGATGTGGCGCGCGCCGCGCGCTTGCGTGGCCAGGCGGTAGACGGCGAACGAATGCTGCGCATACACCGCCGACGAACCCGGCTCCAGCAGCGCCAGCGCCGCGATTTCCAGAATGTCGTTGGACCCGTTGCCCAGCGTGATCCAGTTCATCGGCACGCCATAACGCTCGGCCAGCGCCGCCTTCAGGTCAAAGCCATTGGGATCGGGATAGCGGGCCAGCGACTCGGCGGCGGCCAACATGGCGGCACGCGCCGACTTCGGCATGCCCAGCGGGTTTTCGTTCGACGCCAGCTTGACGATGCCCGCCGGGTCCAGCCCGAACTCACGGGCCAGTTCTTCAATGGGCTTGCCCGCCTGATAAGGCGCGATGGCGCTGACGTGCGCGGGAGCAACGAGGGGCTTGGATGCGGTGGTCATGGTGTGGAGGCTCACGGCGCCGGGTAGGAACCCAGCACTTTCAGATAGGCAACCTGCGCCTGCAGGGTAGCAAGGGCGCGCTCGACGTTCGGATCATTACGATGACCCAGGACATCAACGTAAAAGTAGTATTCCCACTGGCCGGTGCGCGCCGGGCGCGACTCAAAGCGCGTCATCGACACGCCGTTTGCCGCCAGCGGCGCCAGCATTTCGTAGACCGCGCCCGCACGGTTCGGCACCGCCAGGATCAGGCTGGTCTTGTCCTTGCCACTGACCAGCGGCTGGATATTGCCGATGGCCAAAAAGCGCGTGCGGTTGTGCGGATCGTCCTGGATGCCGGCCGCGACGACCTGCAAATTCCAGGCAGGCGCCGCCACTTCGCCGGCGATTGCCGCGATGGTGGGATCGCCCGCGGCGGCGCGGGCCGCTTCGGAATTGCTGGACGCAGCAACGCGGTCCACATCGGGATAGTTGCGCGTCAGCCAGCCCTGGCACTGCGCCAGCGCTTGCGGATGCGCGGAGATGGTTTTGATGCCGTCCATGCTGCCCGACTGCGACATCAGGCAATGGCGGATCACCAGCGAGCGCTCGCCCAGAATCGTCAGCGGTGTGTTCAGCAGCAAGTCCAGGCTGCGGTTGACGGCGCCTTCGGTGGAATTTTCCACCGGCACCATGCCCACATCGGCCTGGCCGCCTTCGACGGCACGAAAGACTTCATCAAACGACGCACACGGCAGCTTTTGCACGGCGTGGCCGAAATGCTCCAACGCGGCTTGCTCGGAAAACGAGCCTTGCGGACCCAGATACGCCACGGTCATGCCGCGCTCCAGGCCACGGCAAGCCGAGATGATCTCGGTCCATACCGACGCCACGCCCGCATTCGGGAACGGGCCGGGGTTGATCTGCTGCAAGCGGCGGATGACTTCGGCTTCGCGCTCGGGGCGCAGCACCGGGCCGTCCGCTTGCGCGGCATGCTTGGCCTCGCCCACTTCCAGCGCGGCGCGTGCGCGCTGCGAGAGCAGGTCGAGGATCTGCGCGTCCAACGCATCAATGCGTTCACGCAAGGGACGCAGCTTGCGCTGCAGATCTTCATCCATAGCGGCGCTCGAATTCCTTCAGGTACTCGACCAGCGCCGACACCCCGGCAAGGGGAACGGCGTTGTAGATGGAGGCACGCATGCCGCCCACGCTCTTGTGGCCCTTCAGTTGCGTCAAACCCGCCGCATCGGCGCCTTGCAGGAAGGCGTCATTCAGCGATTCATCGCGCAACACGAACGGCACGTTCATGCGCGAACGCACGGGAGCGTGAATGGGATTGCGATAGAAATTGGTGCTGTCCAGATAGCCGTACAGCAGGTCGGCCTTGGCCTTGTTGGCGGCTTCCATGCCCGCCACGCCGCCATTGGCCTTGACCCACTTGAACACCAGGCCCGCGACGTAGATCGCGAAGGTCGGCGGCGTGTTGTAGCGCGAATGATCCGCGGCCACATTGGCGTAATCGAAGGCGGACGGGCAGATCGGCAAGGCGTGGCCGATCAGGTCGCGGCGGGCGATGACCATGGTCACGCCAGCCGGGCCCGCGTTCTTCTGCGCGCCGGCATACATCATGCCGCAGCGCGTCACGTCCATCGGACGCGACAGGAAATGCGAAGACGCATCGACGACCAACGGCACGTCGGGTGCGCCCAGCGCGGCGGTGTCGGGCCAGTCCATGAACTCGACGCCGCCGATGGTTTCATTGCTGCACAGGTGCAGGTAGGCCGATTCCTTGCGCACATTCCAGGTATCGACCGGCGGCACCCAAGTCAGCGGCGCCTGCTCGCGGCCATCCAGCTGGATGGCTTGCTCGCTGCTTGCCGCGACATGGGTGCTGCCATAGCGCCCGGCTTCCTTGTACGACCGCTTGGACCAATGGCCCGTCACGACGAAGTCGGCAGCCGGCGTGCTGCGGCGTCCCATGAGATTCATGGGAACGATGGCGTTCTCCCCGGAACCTCCGCCTTGCATGAACATGACCGCGTAATCCGCGGGCAAGCCCAGCAGCTCGCGCAGGTCGGATTCGGCTTCGTCGCAGATCTGCACGAAGTGCTTGCCGCGATGAGACATTTCCATCACCGACATGCCACTGCCATGCCAATCCAGCATCTCAGCTGCTGCTTGCTGCAATACCACCTCGGGCAAGGCCGAGGGGCCTGCCGAGAAGTTCCAGGGGCGGGCCATTATTGCTCCGTAGGTTCCGTCGAATCCGTCGAGTCTGCTGCACCGTTGCTGTCGTCGCCGCCGTCAGCCTGGACGTCTTCGTCCAGTTCGCCGTCGTCGTCAGCATCGCTTTCCACGACACGGCGCACACCGGACAGCGTGCTGCCGTCATCCACGTTGATCAGCGTGACGCCTTGCGTGGCGCGGCCCATTTCGCGGATTTCCGCGACACGGGTACGCACCAGCACGCCGCCAGTGGTGATCAGCATGATTTCGTCGGTCGGGTTGACGAGCACCGCGCCCACCACCTTGCCGTTACGCGAGCTGGTCTGGATGGCGATCATGCCCTTCGTGCCACGGCCGTGGCGCGTGTATTCGCCAATCGGGGTGCGCTTGCCGTAGCCGTTTTCGGTGGCGGTCAGCACGGTCTGCGTTTCGTCGCCGGCAACCAGCAGCGCGATGACGGTCTGCGTTTCTTCCAGCATCATGCCGCGCACGCCGCGGGCATTGCGGCCCATCGGACGCACGTCGTTTTCGTCGAAGCGCACGGCCTTGCCGGAGTCCGAGAACAGCATGACGTCATGCTTGCCGTCGGTGAGGTCGGCGCCGATCAGGTAGTCGCCATCGTCAAGGTCAACGGCGATGATGCCGGCCTTGCGCGGGTTGGAGAAGTCGGACAGCGGGGTCTTCTTGACCGTGCCGCGCGACGTCGCCATGAAGACGTAGTGATCTTCGCTGAATTCCTTGACCGGCAACACCACCGTGACCTTCTCGCCGTCAGCCAGCGGGAACATGTTGACGATGGGCTTGCCGCGCGAGTTGCGCGTGCCTTGGGGCACTTCCCAGACCTTCAGCCAGTACACGCGGCCGCGGTTCGAGAAGCACAGCAGGTAATCGTGCGTATTGGCGATGAACAGCTGGTCGATCCAGTCGTTTTCCTTCATCGCCGTGGCTTGCTTGCCGCGTCCGCCGCGCTTTTGCGAGCGGTACTCGGACAGCGGCTGGCTCTTGATGTAGCCGCCATGCGACAAGGTCACGACCATGTCGGTCGGCGTGATCAGATCTTCGGTGTCGAGCTCGGTCGCGTTCATCTCGATTTCCGAGCGGCGCGTGTCCTTCGTGCCGGTCGAGAATTCGGCCTTGATGGCTTGCAGCTCGTCGCTGATGATCGTCGTGATGCGCTCGGGGCGCGCCAGGATGTCGAGCAAGTCGGCGATGGTGGACATGATGTCCTTGTATTCGCCAACGATCTTGTCCTGCTCAAGCCCGGTCAGGCGTTGCAGGCGCATGTTCAGGATTTCCTGAGCCTGCGTGTCGCTCAGACGGTACAGGCCGTCGCCTTGAAGACCGAACTCAACGCCCAGATCGTCGGGGCGGAATGCTGCGCGGCCGCCCGGGGTGTCGCCGTCGGCGCGCGACAGCATGTCGCGAACCAGGGACGAATCCCACGACTTCGCCATCAATTCCTGGCGGGCGACGGGAGGCGTCGGCGCGGCCTTGATGATCGCGATGAAATCGTCGATGTTGGCCAGTGCAACGGCCAAGCCTTCCAGCACATGGCCGCGTTCGCGAGCCTTGCGCAGCTGGAACACCGTGCGGCGCGTGACCACTTCGCGGCGATGCTGCAGGAAGTAGTCGATCATCTGCTTCAGGTTGAGCAGGCGGGGCTGGCCGTCGACCAGCGCCACCAGGTTCATCCCGAAGGTGTCTTGCAGCTGCGTGTTCTTGTACAGGTTGTTCAGAACAACCTCGGGAACCTCGCCGCGCTTGAGCTCGATGACCAGGCGCATGCCGTCCTTGTCGGACTCGTCACGAATATCGGAGATGCCTTCGATCTTCTTGTCGTTGACGAGTTCGGCAATGCGTTCCTGCAGCGTCTTCTTGTTGACCTGGTAGGGAATCGCGTCGATGACGATGGCTTGGCGGTTGCCCTTTTCCATGTCTTCGAAGTGGGTCTTGGCGCGCATGATGACGCGGCCGCGGCCGGTGCGATAGCCTTCGCGCACGCCGGACATGCCATAGATGATGCCGCCCGTGGGGAAGTCCGGCGCCGGGATGAGCTCGATCAGCTCGTCAACCGTGCAGGCCGGATTGCGCAGGCAGTACAGGCAGCCGTCGACCACTTCCTGAAGGTTGTGGGGCGGAATGTTGGTGGCCATGCCCACCGCGATACCCGAGCTGCCGTTGACCAGCAGGTTGGGCAGCCGCGACGGCAACAGCAGCGGTTCTTGTTCGCTGCCGTCGTAGTTGGGGCCGAAGTCCACCGTCTCCTGGTCGATATCGGCCAGCAGCTCGTGCGCAATCTTGGCCAGACGGATTTCGGTGTAACGCATCGCCGCGGCGTTATCGCCGTCGATCGAGCCGAAGTTACCCTGACCGTCAACCAACATGTAGCGCATTGAGAAATCTTGCGCCATGCGGACGATGGTGTCATAGACGGACTGGTCGCCGTGGGGGTGGTACTTACCGATGACGTCCCCGACGATACGCGCCGACTTCTTGTAGGCGCGATTCCAATCGTTGTTCAGCTCATGCATCGCGTAGAGCACGCGCCGGTGGACGGGTTTGAGCCCGTCCCGCACATCCGGTAGCGCCCGCCCAACGATCACGCTCATCGCGTAATCGAGGTAACTGCGGCGCATCTCTTCTTCCAGCGAAACCGGAAGCGTCTCCTTGGCAAAGGAATCCATATATATAACGACAGAATCGTGTAAGGAGGAACCCGGGCCGGGTAAACAGGAAATTCTATCATTCGATTCCATTCCAGGCCGGCAGGGTCGTGGCAAGCTGCCTGGAAGGCGCTTGCCGCGGTCGCCGATCAGGCCAACGACCCGCCCGCCCGACCGCGCCCGGCGGCCCTGTTGTCAAAAACCAACAGGGAAAACCGATGGAGTGCCGAAAACGTCGTATCCAGCGTTAATGCGCCTCTCCAGGGAAGCCAAAGGCCCCCAAATGCCTTAAGATTGTTTCCAGCACGCAGGAAACCCAGTAGCTATTCCTTTGAACCAGCTCTTGGCGTTGCTATACTGGCCCCGTTTTCCTGATATGCGGCGGGGGTTCGCTGCGAGTCACTTATCCAGCTTCAAGCTCAACGAGGAGAAACATGAACAAACCCTCCAAATTCGCTCTGGCGCTCGCCTTCGCCGCCGTCACGGCCTCTGGTGTAGCTTCCGCGCAAACCGTGGACAACTGGCGCAACCCGTTCGGTAACGTTTGGAAAAACGGTACGAACGAACTGTGCTGGCGCGATGCTTTCTGGACCCCTGCCACCGGTATCCCCGGTTGCGACGGTGTCCCGGTTGCACAACAGAAGGCGAAGCCGGCCCCGATGGCGGCAAAGGTCGTGTTCAATGCTGACACGTTCTTCGACTTCGACAAGTCGACCCTGAAGCCCGAAGGCCGTCAATTGCTGGACCAAGTCGCCCAGCAAGCTCGCGGTATCGAGCTGGAAACCATCATTGCTGTTGGCCACACCGACTCGATCGGCACGGAAGCCTACAACCAGAAGTTGTCCGAGCGCCGCGCCGCTTCGGTCAAGACCTACCTGGTCAGCAAGGGCATCGACCCGAACCGTATCTACACGGAAGGCAAGGGTGAGCTGAACCCGATCGCTTCCAACAAGACGAAAGAGGGCCGTGCCCAAAACCGTCGCGTTGAAATCGAAATCGTGGGTAGCCGCAAGTAATTGCCGGACTAGCTACAATAAGGGGCCTCGCATAGCGAGGCCCTTTTTTTCGTCCGTCATGCACCAATGCGGTGCCATGGCGCGTAGCCGCCCCGCCCTCGCGCGGACGGGCCCCTCTATATATATAGCGTCGCCTTTCGCTGGACCTTCCCATGACCACGCAAATTCACGACTCCGATCGCCCTGCCGTCAACGCCGATCAGGCAGAACTCGACAAGTTCAGCGCCCTGGCCAGCCGCTGGTGGGACCCCGAGAGCGAGTTCAAGCCCCTGCATGCGATCAATCCGCTGCGCCTGGAATGGATTCAGGAATGCGCGGGCAGCCTCGCCGGCAAAAAGGTGCTGGATGTGGGCTGCGGTGGCGGCATCCTGTCCGAGGCGATGGCGCGCGGCGGCGCAGACGTGACCGGCATCGATCTGGCCGACAAATCCCTGAAAGTGGCGCGCCTGCATGGCCTGGAATCGGGCGTGAAGGTCGAATACCGCAAGGTGCCCGTCGAAGAACTGGCTACGGAGCAGCCCGGCCAGTATGACGTGGTCACGTGCATGGAAATGCTGGAACACGTGCCCGACCCGGCCTCGATCGTGCGCGCGTGCTCAACGCTGGTGAAACCGGGCGGCTGGGTGTTCTTTTCGACACTGAACCGCAACGCCAAGTCGTTTTTGTTCGCCATCGTGGGCGCCGAATACGTGCTGCGCTTGCTGCCGCGCGGCACGCATAGCTACGACCAGTTCATCAAACCCAGCGAACTGTCCGCTGCGGCCCGCGCCGCCAGCCTGGAGCCCATCAGCATGCGCGGCATGGAATACAACCCCATTACCCAGATCTACACCTTGTCGTCCGACACGTCGGTTAACTACCTGATGGCTACCCGCAAATGAGCGCCCTGATTCTGTTCGACTTCGACGGCACCCTGGCCGACACCGCCCCCGACCTGGCCGCCGCCGCCAACCAGCAGCGCACGCGCCGCGGCCTGGAACCCATGGCCTACGAAGCGCTGCGCCCCGTGGCCTCGCAAGGCGCGCGCGGTCTGCTGCGCGTGGCGCTGGATTTGAAACCCGGCGACCCGGATTACGAGCCGACGCGCCTGCAGTTCCTGGAAGACTACGCCGCGAATTCGACCGTACACAGCAAACTGTTCCCGGGTATCGAATCGCTGCTGGCAGACATCCGCCGCCGCGGCCTGTCGTGGGGCATCGTCACCAATAAGGTCACGTACCTGACCTTGCCGATCGTTGAATTCCTGGACCTGACGCGCGACAGCGCCGTGCTGGTCTGCGGCGACACCACCGCCCACGCCAAGCCGCACCCGCTGCCGCTGCAGCACGCTGCGCGTGAAGCCGGTTTCGCCACCGACCGCTGCGTCTATGTGGGCGACGATCTGCGCGACATCCAGGCCGCGCACGCAGCAGGTATGCCGGCCGTTGCGGCCGCCTACGGTTACGTGGGTGAAGACGACAACATCACGGCGTGGGAAGCGGAGACCTGCGCCTACACGCCCGAAGAACTCTGGGCCGCCATCGAGCCGCTGTTGCCTGCCGACGTGCGCTGATCGCCCAAAGCCGGGGGGGCCTTGTCTGGCCCCGCCCGCTTTCTGACACCGGTTCGCGCATATTGGTTGCCCTGCGCGAACAATCTATCCGGACTCGGCCCCTTTATCCGGATTCCGAACTCCCCTAAAGTGTGAACCATGCATGGCATTCGGGCGCTTACCGATTGCCATTCCGGCTGACGCCGGTGTTGCGCAAGCCCGCTTTCGCAACGACATCCCTCCCCGCCGACGGCTTACTCCCGACGTGCACCGTGCTCTGGCCATACCGCGCCGCGCACCTTTGACCTTTTAGTCCGCCTACAACGCCCTGCCCCCGCGCGCCGCCATTCGGCTTCGCGCCAGAGGAATGCCTATGCTTTTGCCCATCCTGCTACTTTCTGCCGCCGGTTTCACCATTCTGACCACCGAATTTCTGATCGTCGGGCTGCTGCCCGGTCTCGCCCGTGACCTGGACGTCACCGTATCGCAGGCAGGATTGCTGGTTTCACTGTTCGCGTTCACCGTCGCGGCGACCGGCCCCCTGCTGACGGCCTTGATGGCCAACATGGAACGCAAGCGCCTGTTCATCGGCGTGCTGGCCTTGTTTGGCGTGTCCAACGCCGTGGCGGCCATGGCGCCGAACATCTGGGTCATGGCGGCGGCCCGTTTCGTGCCCGCGCTGGCGCTGCCGGTGTTCTGGTCGCTGGCCAGCGCCACGGCCGTGGAACTGGTGGGCCCGGCCCGTGCTGGCCGTGCGATTTCCATGGTCGCGTTCGGCATCGTCGCCGCCACCGTGTTCGGCATTCCCATTGGCGTGCTGATCTCGGACGCATTCGGTTGGCGCGCCGCGTTCTGGGTGCTGTCGGGCGTTGCCTTCGCCAAGGCGCTGTTGCTGCTGCTTGCCTTCCCCAGCACGCGCATCCGCGCCGACAGCGTCAAATTGGTCACGCAGCTGCGCATTCTTCGCAACCCGATCGTGCTGGGCCACGTGATGCTGTCGCTACTGGTGTTCACCGGCATGTTCACGGCCTATACGTATCTGGCCGACATGCTCGAACGCCTGGCCGGGTTCAATGGACAGATCGTCGGCTGGACGATGATGGCGTTTGGCGGCGTGGGGCTCATCGGCAATACGTTGGGCGGGCGCATAGTCGACCGCAGCCCGCTGGGCGCCACCGCGTTGTTTTCATCCATGATGGCGGCCGGCCTGGCCTTCGTGGCGCCCGTGATGCAATCGCACGGCCTGCTGGCAATCGCCCTGGGCATCTGGGGCATTGCGCAGGCGGCGTTGTTCATCGTGTGCCATGTGCGCCTGATGAAGGCGGCGCCGGAAGCGCCCGCCTTTGCCGCGTCCTTGAACATTTCGGGCGCCAACATCGGCATTGGCCTGGGCGCCGTGGTGGGTGGCAACGTCATCGACCACTACGGGCTGGCGTCGCTGGGTTGGGCCGCCTCCGTCATCGTGGCGATTTCGGTGGGATTGGCCCTTGTGCTGATGGCCGCGTCACGCCCCCGCGCGCCAGCCAAGACAGCCTGCGCCAACGCCGCCTGAACCCCTGCGCGTGCGCGCCGCGCCACGCCATGACGGGTGGCGCGCGGAAATGCAGCAGGCTATGACGTTTACCAGTACAATAGAAAGTTCTTGGGGCCGATCCGGATTCGACGTGGGTCGCGAAACAACTCAGGGCATGCCGAGCACCAGTTCGCTCGTTAAACCACTGGAAACACTACAAACGCCAACGACGAGCGTTTCGCTCTCGCCGCTTAAGCGGTGAGCCGCTGCACTGATCTGTCCTTGGGTCAGGTGGAGGAAGGCAACTTCCTAGGGGGGTAACCCTCGAACCACAGCAGCGACATTCACAAGGAATCGGTCTGCGCTGGGGTCACACGGCTCAGATTTAAATTACGTGAATCGCTTTGGTCCGGCCTGTCGGTTGGCTAAGTCCAAAGTTAAAACTAAATAAATCGACTACGCATGTAGAACTGATTGCAGAGGGCTTGCGGACGGGGGTTCAATTCCCCCCGGCTCCACCAAATTCCGCTTTATTGCACAGTGCTTTAGCAAATGGCCAACTCTTCGGAGTTGGCCATTTTTTTTGTGCGCGGCAAATGAAATATTCCAACCAAACGCCACGCAGAAGCTTTGCAATCCTTGACGCAGCTAGCCCCGACCAAGGCGCTTAATCGCGTTATCTTCTAAGCCCTTGTTGCCCGACCACGACATTTGCCCACGCAACTGTCGGTAACGCCGAGGCATCAAGAACGGAAATTCAAAACGATTCGCCATCAAGCCTGACCCTATTTTGTCTATGAGGCATTTCTTGCCTCCTCGCAATACGTGACTGAAAGTGCCGTTGATCTTGCTCAGATCCGAAATAATCCGTCACATATTACGAATACTTTCAAGACATAATCAAACAAGGAAAAGCCGCCGGCGTCTGTGAGGTCACTCTTGCGATGAAAGTCCTTTCCATTTTCGGCACCCGCCCCGAGGCCATCAAGATGGCGCCGTTGGTGACCGCGCTTCAGCAGGAGCCGCAAATCCAGAGCGTGGTTTGCGTGACGGGGCAGCATCGGGAAATGCTGGACCAGGTGTTGACGCTGTTTGATCTGCGCGCCCAGCATGACCTGGACATCATGGTTCCCAATCAAACATTGAACGGACTGTATGCGCGGCTGATCAGCCGGGTGGACAGCGTGCTTGAGGCCGAACAGCCTGACTGCGTGCTGGTGCACGGAGATACGAGCACCGCGTCCGCCTGCGCGTTGGCCTCATTCCACCGCCGTGTGCGCATTGGCCACGTCGAAGCCGGCTTGCGCACGGGCAATCTGGCGATGCCCTTTCCCGAAGAAATGAACCGGCGCGTCGTGGACGCGGTGGGCGACTGGCTGTTCGCCCCCACGGCGGAGTCACGCGCCAATCTGATGCGCGAAAACCTGGCGGGCCGGATCACCATTACCGGCAACACCGTGATCGACGCGCTGGCGATGACTTGCGCCAAGCTTGAGCCGCAAGGCGCGCTGGCGCAGCAGCTCGAAGCCCGATACCAATGGATCGACCCGTCGCGGCGCCTGCTGCTGGTCACGGGCCATCGGCGCGAGAGCTTTGGCGATGGCTTCAAGCACATCTGCGCCGCGCTGGCTGAACTCGCGCAACGCGAAGACCTGCAAATCGTTTATCCCGTGCATTTGAATCCGCAGGTGCGCAATGTAGTGATGACGGAACTGGCCGGCTTGTCGAACGTGCATCTGATTGATCCCCTGGATTACCTGGACTTCGTCTGGTTCATGCAGCGCGCCTATCTCATCCTGACCGACTCGGGCGGGGTGCAGGAAGAAGCGCCGTACCTGGGCAAGCCTGTGCTGGTGATGCGCGACGTCACCGAGCGCCCCGAGGCCGTGCAAGCCGGAACGGTGGCGTTGGTCGGCACCGACACGCGGCGCATCGTCACCGAAGTGACCCGCTTGCTGGACAACCCTGACCTTCATTCGTCGTTCTCACGACGCATCAATCCTTATGGCGACGGCCGCGCCAGCCAACGCATCGTGGACGCGCTGTGCGGCCGCGCCGTGTCGGAGTTTGATCCTTACGGATCAGCTGCCGCCCCATCCGCCTGAMGCCCCCTGCGACGTAATTCTGCCCGGAGCCCCCATGCCCCACCCTGCCCTGCCCAACCCCGTTGCCCGTACCTTATGCCGTGCCTTGATGGCCGCCGGCCTGCTGCTTCCGTTGACGGCGATGGCCAGCCCCGCTGGAGACGCGCTGCGCCGCCTGCAAAGCGACGACTGGGTGACGCGCAACACCACGCTGCAAGATCTGGGTATCAGTGAACCCGTCGTGCTTAGCAATAGCGACGCCCGGCAAGACTTCTACTTGCCCGTGCCGCGTGGCGTGCCCATTTCGGACGCCACCGTGAACTTTGACGCCAAGTACACCAAGGGCGAGCCGGGGCGGACCAGCATGGTGCTGTGGCTGGACGGCGTGCCGCAATCGGCCCAGCGCATTGCCGATGGCGACGGCACCGTTACGCGTAATCTGGCGGTTGAGCGCCGCAGCCGCGAGTCGGGCTTCCTGCGCCTGGGGGTGGATTGGCAATCGGAAATCGCATTGCGCCACTGCGAAAGCAATCGCGCCACGGCAAACGCCCTGACCATTTCGCCCCAAACCCGGCTGAGCTACCGCTACGACGCCTCGGCCATCGGCAACCTGGACGACGCGTGGGGCACGCTGCCCGGCAAGCCCGTGCTGATGGTCGCCAGCAACAAACTGGGCCAGCAGGCTTTCGATAGCGCATGGCGCATCGGCGTGGCCATGGAGCGCACGGGCAAGCGCGTGTCGGTGCGTGCATTCCCGTCGGTGGGAGACGAGGTCGATACGCGCGGCCTGCAAACGCCGGCGGGCCTGGAACAGGTCTCCGCATTTGCAGCCGTGGCGAATCAAGAGAAGCACAAGCTCGCCAGCCCCGCCGAGATCGGTGCGCTGCTGGTGTTGGGCGCCCCCGCCGTCAGTGGCGACGTGGTGATCGCCGACGCCTCGCTGCGCGCCCGCTACAACGAAGCGCTGGACGCCTTGCAGGCGCAGCTGGCGTCCGACGCCGATGCCGCCGACGCGTTCAAGGCATGGCGCCAGCAGCGCATGCCGCTGGCCGGCGCAGACCTGCCGTCCAAAGACATTCGGCTGCTGGCCCTGGGCCGGCAGGCCGTCATCGCTATCGCCGCCGATGCGGGCGCGCAAGGCGCGGGCGCCTTCGACACGGCCTGGCGCCGCATCCTGGTCACGCGCCAGGTCAACGTGAAGACCGCCACGCCGCCGCAGACTTTCGCGGATGGCGGCCTGCGCCTGACGGCGCTGGGCGGTTCCGCCGACAGCTTCGATGTGGTCGCGCGTGGCGACTGGAACACGACGTTCCCGCTGGCGGCCGTGTCCGCCGACGGCCGCATGCCCGGCGAGCTGGTGCTGGACCTGGCCGCCGCGCCCGGCGCATCGTCGACCCGGCCCGTGGCGTCGGTGTTCTGGAACGGCATTTTGTTGTCGGCCAAGCAACTGGACGCGGACGGCAAGCCCGAACGGTTGACGGCACGCGTGCCTGGCTATGCGCTGGGTGTCACCAACGCCGTGCGCGTGACGTTCCAGCGCCAGCCGGTCTCCGTGGACTGCAACGAGATTCCCCAAGGCTACCCGGTCAACGTATTACCGACGAGCTACGTGAAGCCCGAGCGCGCCGAACCCGACGGCACTTTCGTCGGCCTCTTGCCGCTGCTGGCAGGCTCGCCGCAACTGATCATCCCCGACAGCTATCTGGCCGACGCGCCCGACAACATCAAGCGCGTGATCGGCATCGCGTCCGCCAGCGGCATGTCGGTGACGCGCGCGGAATTGTCGGTGGCGCCGGCAGGCCAAGCCGTCAAACCGACCCGCCCGTTCCTGGCGATGGAAGTGGCCGTCGACGGCGCCAAGCCCATGGTCCAGGTCACCGACCGCAAGCAACTGAAGGTGGACGGCAAGGCCGCAACCTGGCTCGACATCTCTGGCCTGGATCACCTGAGCACCGCTGAAGTCGTCCGCGGCAGCGGGCAAGACGGCTTGTTGTGGCACACGCTGGGCCAGCATCCGGGCATGCTGGATGCGCCCTTCGTGCTGAACCGCGGCAATGTTGCCATCATCGGCGCAACGGGGCCGGTGGCGTGGATCGACAGCGCCAACCCCGACGCCAGCCACCCGCCCGGCGCAGGCGAAAGCGCCTTCTTTGAATGGCGCCGTTATATCTCGTGGAGCGTGCCGGCCATCAGCATCAGCATGCTGGTGCTGATCCTGATCCTGATCGTCGCCTTGCGGGTGAACCGCAGGAAGAACAAGGACAACAAGTAAACCGGAAGCGCCATGTCTTCGCTTTACTGGCCCTACTTCATCGCGGATTACTACCGCGGGCTGGAAGTCGTGACCGCCGTCGTGGGCGTGATCATCCTGCTCTCAAGCCTGGATGATCTGTTCATCGACGGCTGGTTCTGGCTGCGCGAGCTGAAGCGTTCCCTGACGGTCAAGCGCCGTTACGCGCCGCTTACCGCCGAGCAACTGCGCCAAAAGCCGGAGCAGCCGCTGGCCATCATGGTGCCCGCGTGGCTGGAGTACGACGTGATCTCGTCGATGCTCGAAACCATGGTGTCGACGCTGGAATACAAGAACTACATGATCTTCGTGGGCACGTATCAGAACGACCAGCGCACGATTGATGAAGTGGAGCGGATGCGGCGGCGCTATCGCCAGCTGGTGCGCGTGGAAGTGCCGCACGACGGGCCGACGTGCAAGGCGGATTGCCTGAACTGGATCGTGCAGGCCATCTTTGCGCAAAACGAAAAGCAGCCCGAGCCGTTTGCCGGCGTCATCCTGCATGACAGCGAAGACGTGCTGCACCCGCTGGAACTCAAGTACTACAACTACCTGCTGCCGCGTATCGACTTCATCCAGCTGCCGGTGACGTCGCTGGAGCGCCATTGGTATGAGCTGGTGGCGGGCACCTATATGGATGAGTTCGCCGAGTGGCACACGAAAGACCTGGTGGTGCGCGAAAGCCTGTCCAGGATGGTGCCGTCGGCGGGCGTGGGCACATGCTTTTCGCGCCATGCATTGGAATCGCTGGCCGCCGAAACCAACAACCAGCCCTTCAACACCGATACGCTGACGGAAGACTACGACATCGGCGCGCGCCTGGCCCAGCGCGGCATGAAGCAGATCTTCGGCAAGTTCCGCGTGGAATACGTCACGCGCCGGGACTCCTGGTTTGGTCTCGGGCCTGAAAAAATATCGACCATCCGCATGCCACTGGGCGTGCGTGAGTATTTTCCCAACACCTTCCGCACGGCCTATCGCCAGAAGGCGCGCTGGACCTTGGGTATTGGCTTGCAAGGTTGGCAGCAAGTGGGCTGGACGGGATCATTTGCCACCAAGTACCTGCTGTTTCGGGATCGCAAGGGGCTGGTCACGTCGTTCATCGCCATCCTTGCGTACGTGTTGCTGGCCAATTTCTTTCTGTTCTTCCTGGCCGATAAATTCGGCTGGTGGACGGTGTATTACCCGTCGTACTTCAAGCCGGGCGGCTGGCTGGTGACGCTGATGTGGATCAACGCCGTCGCGCTGCTGTTGCGCGTGGTGCAGCGCGCGTACTTCGTCGGCCACATGTATGGGTGGGAACACGCCATGCTGTCGATCCCGCGGATGATCGTGGGCAACTTCATCAACGCGATGGCGGCGGCACGCGCCTGGCGGCTGTTCATCGTGCATCTGATCACCGGCAAGCGTCTGGCCTGGGACAAGACCATGCATGACTTCCCCAGCACGGATCAGCTGTCGCAGCAGCGCAAGCGGCTGGGTGAATTGCTGCTGTCCTGGCAGGCCATCGATCAGGACACGCTGGCGCGGGCGCTTGAGATTCAAGCCCGCGAGAAAAAGCCGTTGGGCAAGATCCTGATGGAACAAGGCTGGCTGGATGAACGCACATTGAACGAAGCCATCGATTTTCAACAAGCGGGTGAAGCCGATGCGCCGCCCTCGCATTCCGAAGACAAACCCGCGACCACATGACTCCGCTGACCCGTACGCTCCTGTTGTCTGCCGCGCTGGCTAGCGTGTGGACCGCCGCGCCCGTGGCCGCGCTAGCGCAAACCCCATCGCAACCCCCAGCACAAACCCACGCGCCCGCCAACGCGGCCAAAGCGGAAGCGCCGCTGGAAGGCGCTGCCTGGCAGTTTGCCGACGAGGGCTACAAGAACTACGACGCAGGCAAATACGAGCTGGCGCAGCAGCAAGCGGAGTCCGCCATCGCGTTGCGGCCCGACGTTGAGCGGTTGCGCCTGCTGCTGATTTACTCGCTGCAAAAACAAGGCAAGCTGAAAGAGGCGGATCAGGCGGCGGCCGACGCCATCAAGAATGGGCTGGACACGCCGGCTTTGCGTCAGGCGCGCGCCAACCTACGCCCGCAAACCACCGCGCGTCCCGCGGCACGCGCTGCCGGTGGTGCTGCGAGTAGTGCTGCGGGTAGTGCCGCCACTTCGTCGGCCTACCAACGCGGCTTTCCCATCGCCACCCGCGCGTATGCCGACTACAACCGCGCCGACTACCAGGCGGCAGCGCGTGGCGCGGAACAAGCGTTCCGCATCGACCCCAAGCAAGGCGCGTGGGCCATGCTGTGGCTGGACGCCCTGGAAGCTCAGAACCTGTATGCCGAAGCCGAGGCCGCAGCGGACAAGGCCATTACGCTGGGCGCGCCCAACAAGAACGACCTGACCGCGCGGCGCCAGACGATGAAACGGCGCATGGCCGTGAAGCCGGCTGAAGAAGGCTATCAGGCGCTGATCGCCAACCGGCCGGGCGATGCCGTGCCGCTGGCGCGTCAGGCCGTGGCGTTAGCGCCCGACACCGCCAGCCATCGCTTGCTGCTGATGACGGCGCTGATGCTGGACAACCAGCTGGCGGCCGCCGAAGACGCCGCCACCGATGCTATGAAGCAGGACGACGAGAACACCGTGGCGCTGGTCATGCGCGGCTATCTGCGCCAACGCCAGGGCAAGACCGATCTGGCAAACCAGGACTTCGACGCCGCGCTCAAACAAGATTGGCTGGACGACGACCAGAAGCGCAACATCCGCCTGATTGCCGCCGACGCGTCGTTGGCGGCGGGCGAGAACGCGCGCGCACTCGCGCTGGTTCAGCCCTTGGGCGCCAAGGGCGCCAAGGACGAGGCCGCCGACTCACGCATCCAGCGCGCGCGTTCCAAACCTGCCGTACCCGCCACCTTGACGCTGGCGAACTACCCGGCCCCCGTGCAAGATTGCCGCGACACGCCTTACGGCACCTCGTGCGAGCTGCTGCCGTCGGATGCGGCCGGCAGCGGCGGCCCTGCCGCGCTGGCCTATGCGGCCTACGCGCGCGAGGACTATCAAGAAGCCATCACCCAGGCGCGCAAAGCCGTCGAGCAAGACCCCGCCAACAAAGAACTGCAACGCCTGCTTACCACCACCCTGGCGGCAGGCAACCGCCAGCAATTGGCCGAAGCCAATCAACGCATGAGCGACGCGCTGGCGGCGCAACCCGATGACCCCACGCTGTTGATGCAACGCGGCTATCTGCATCAACGCATGAAGCAGCCCAAGCTGGCGCTGCAAGATTTTCAAGCGGCCCGCGCCACCGGCAAGGCTCCGCCTACGGTCATTCTGGACGAGGGCTATGCGTTGTCTGGCGTCGGCGACAAGCGCGGCGCGGTCGAAAAACTGAAGCAAGCCATCGATGAAGCGGATGCCGGAAAACTGGAACTGACGCCGCAGCAGCGCTTTGACACGCGCAATGGCATCGGGGGCTTGTCGCGCGAATGGGGCGGCTATTTCTCGGCCGGCTATCGCGGCGCGCGGCCCGCGTCGTCGGGGCTGGGCGGCGCTGCGGTCACCGTACCGGGTGACGCCGTGTTCAGCACCGCCGAAATTTTCTGGCGCCCGTCGGATTTCCTGAACTCGTCCACGCAGACCTTCGAGCTGTACGGCCGCTTGTCCAACACGCTGTATGACAAGGGCGGCAAGACGACGAGCCAGACGGTGTCTGATCCTTGCGGCGGCAGCATCGACATCAACGAAGCCACCAACCAGGGGCTGGCGGGCATTCCCACCACGGTGGGTTCGTTGGGCATGCGCTTCACGCCGTCTACCGAAGTGGGCCTGACCTTTGGCCTGGAACGCCAGTTCAACCTGGGCACCGCCACGCGGCGCGGCACGTTCAGCCCCGACCCATCCCGCTTGCGCTGCGCGCTGAACCGCGACAACGAGACGGCCCACTACCAAACCGATGCCGGCAGCGGCGGCTGGCTGGCGTATGTCACGTATGGCTTTTACGAAGGCACCACGCTGCGCATCGACCGCCCCGACTGGTTCACGATGGAAGGCTATGTGCAAGCCGGCTATTCGTGGCAGGACATGAATGCCAAGCTCTGGATGCGCGACAACGCCACGGGCGTAGACGGGGAAAAATCTTCGGGCAAGCTCAAGCGTGACCAGGCCTTCGGCGCCGGAGAATTACGCGTGGGCCGCAGCTACCGCGTGGACGCCATCAGCGACCGCCTGGTGTTCTTCCCGTACGCCGTGATCGGCGCGGACTGGCTGTCGAACCGCAACCGCGTATCGGGGTTGGACATCGACGGCACCGATTCCTACAACCTGCTGGGCAACGGCTCATCGTGGTCCATGGGCGCGGGCCCCGGCTTCAACATCCGTTACTGGTTCCGCGAAGACCACTACAACGCGCCCCGGTCGTATCTGGACCTGACCACGCAGTATCGATTCAACATTGGCGGCGGCGCGGCTGACCGGGCCCGGGGCCTGTTCATCAACCTGACCCTGTCGTACTGACCACTCGCCAAACCGCAGCGAAAGGAGCTTCATGAAAATCACCTTACCTTTTTCCCGCCGCATGGCGCTTGGGTTTTCCGCCGCGCTGCTGGCCGTGGCCGCCCACGCGCAAGAAGGCTCGTCCATCGTGATCCAGGGCAAAGATAACTGGCTCTTTCCGGGCTGGGGCAGCCTGACCCAAGTCGATACGCGCGGCATCGACGCCGCGACGCAACTGGTGCGCGAGACCCGCGATGCGCTGGCGGCCAAGGGCATTCAGCTGGAAGTGCTGGTGCTGCCCGACAAGACCCTTTTCTATCAAGACAAGCTGCCCGATGGAAAGTCGCTGAGCGCGGACGTGAAGAAGCGCTATCAGACCATTCAAGACAAGCTCAAGCAGGCGGGCGTGTCGACATTTGATGACGAAGCCGTGCTCAAGCGGGTGAAGGACGGCGGACAAGACGTGTTCTATCGCACCGACCAGCATTGGACGCAGGCAGCGGCCGACGCCACTGCCGAGGCGCTCGCGCAGCGCATCAAGCAAGATGTGAAGGCGCTGGCGGGCAAACCGGGCACCGGCATGCCGCTGGGCAGCGTCGTGAATGAACGCCGCTATGGCGATCTGGCCGAACTGTTCCTGACGCCGGACCAGCGCAAACAAGCGGGCCGCGAAACCTTCACCGTGCGCCGCCAGGCCGACAACCAAAGCCTGCTGGACGATGCGCCCGCCCCCGTCCACGTGACGGGCCACAGCATGGTGCAGCCGTACTTCGGCTTTCCGCAAAAGCTGTCCAACGCGCTGGACCGCCCCGTGTCCGTGAACTGGAAGCCCGGCAACGTTGGCCACTGGATCATGCTGCTGGAATACCTGGAGTCGCCCGCGTTCAAGCAGAACAAGCCGCAGGTGCTGGTCTGGCAGATGTTTGAGCCGACGTATTCGCAAGGGCCTGACGCCAAGGGGCTGTGGGACAACGCGTCCATCATGAGCGCCGACACGTGGCGCAGCCGCATGAAGGCGGCCGTCGGGCAGGCTGCCTCCCAATAACGCCGTGGAACCGTCCGACATCAAGCCTGCCCCGCCCAGCCATCGGCTGCACGCGGCCGTCGTCGCCGTGTTGCTGGCGCTGGGCATGGGCTGGGGCGCGTGGTGCCTCGTCAAAGCCCAGATCAGCCCAGCCGAGGTCGCCCCGCCCGCGTGGGTGGATGGGTCAGCGGGCAGCGTCTTGAACAAGGCGCTGCACATACCCATGCAGACGGAGCTCGACACGTGGAACGCGTCGTTGCGGTATCGCGCGCTGGGCGACTTGGGCGATCAAGTCGCCATGGGTTGCCCGCAGTGGCTGTTCTACCGCGACGGGCTGCGTCCGCCGCCAGGCGTTCATGTCTTCAATGAACGCCTGCGGCTGATGCGGCATTGGGTGAATGAACTGCGTCAGAAGCAGGTGCAGGTGCTGGTGGTGGCGGTGCCGGATAAATCGCGCATCGAAGCCGACCGGCTCTGCGGCCTGCCGGTATCGCTGCCGATGCGCCAGACGCTGGACGCCTGGCAGAACGCGCTGCGCGAGCAAGGCGTGCCTTTCGTGGACTTGCGAGACGCGCTGCAAGCCGCGCCCGCCCCCCGCTTTTTCCGCACCGACGTCCACCTGAACGCGCAAGGCGCACAAGCCGCCGCCACACGCGTGGCCGAAGCCGCCTTGCCCCTGCTGCAAGGCCCCGGCAATCAAGCATTCAAGACCGACCCTCCCGCCCCGCCCGCGCCACGCATGGGCGACTTGATCGTGCTGGCCGGCCTGGAACATGCGCGGCCCGGCTGGCGTCCCGAGCTGGAAGTGGTGTCGGAACAAAAGATCGAACCCGTGCGCGCAGGCGGCCTGCTGGATGAAGCGCCGCCGGTGCAAGTGCTGCTGGCGGGCACCTCGAACGGCCGCCGCAGCCAGTTTGCCGAAAGGCTGGGCATGGGCCTGGGCCGCGAGGTCTGGAACATGAGCCTGGATGGCGGGCAGTTCTCGGGCGCGTTGCAGATTGCCTTGCAGCAGCGTGAGCGATGGCCCAAGAGCCTGAAGCTGCTGATCTGGGAGTTCTCGGAAAACGCCTTGTCCCTGCCGCTGACCGCGGACGAAAAAGCCGTGCTGGCCCGCCTGCCGTAGCGAACCAAGATGCTATTCAATTCCTACCTGTTCCTGCTGATCTTCCTGCCCGTCACGCTGGCCGTGTACTACGCGGTAGGCCCGCTGAACGTGCGCCTGGCGGCGCTGTGGCTGTGCCTGACATCCCTGGTGTTCTATGGCTGGTGGAACCCGCAGTTCGTGGTGCTGCTGGCCGGGTCCATTGCGTTCAACTACCTCATCAGCCAGCTGATCCTGCACAACACGGCGCGGCCGAAATTGCAGGGGATGATCGTCGCGTTCGGCGTGGGCGCCGACCTGGTGCTGTTGTTCCACTACAAGTACTTCGCTACGCTGCTGAACTTCCTGACCGACTTGGGCGTCACCAGCACGACGATGGACGACATCATCCTGCCGCTGGGTATTTCTTTCTTCACGTTCACGCAGATCGGCTACCTGCTCGACTGCAAGGCGGGCGTGGTGAAGGAACGCAGCCTGCTCAGCTATGTGTTGTTCGTGACGTTCTTTCCGCACCTGATCGCCGGCCCGATCCTGCATCACAAAGAAATGATGCCGCAGTTCGCACAGCCGGAAAACTACCGCTTCAAGGCCGAAAACCTGTCGGTGGGCGCGATGCTGTTCGTCATCGGCCTGGCCAAGAAAGTGCTGTTGGCCGACGGCATCGCGCCCTATGCCGACGCGGGTTTCGCCGCACCGGGCGAACTGATGTTCTGGGGCTCGTGGGGCGCCAGCGTCTGCTACGCCTTGCAGCTGTATTTTGATTTCTCGGGCTATTCGGACATGGCGCTGGGCCTGGCCAAAATGTTTGGCATCCGCTTCCCGCTGAATTTCAATTCGCCCTACAAAGCCAGCAGCATCATCGACTTCTGGGCGCGCTGGCACATCACACTGACGCGCTACATCACGGCATATCTGTACTACCCGGTGGCGATGGCGGTGTCGACATGGCGCACAGACCGCAACCTGCCCGTGGGCTCCGCAGGCATCCGCACCCCCGGCGGATTCGCCAGCAGCATCGTGGTGCCCACGCTGTTCACGATGACGCTGGCCGGCGTGTGGCACGGCGCGGGCTTTCAGTTCATTGTGTTCGGCCTGCTGCACGCCATGTACCTGTCGGTGAACCATGCGTGGCGCATTTTCGTGGTGGGCCGCAAGCCGGCCGCGGCGCGCCAGGTGGGCGTGATCAAACGCGCAACCTGCATTCTGCTGACGTTCGTGGCCGTGCTGGTGGCGCAGGCGTTTTTCCGCGCGCATGGCGTGGGCGACGCGATGCTGCTGATGCAGGGCATGGTGGGCGCACGCGGCATGGAATCACTGGACCTGTCCACGCATGTGGCGGGCCTGGCCTGGGGCGACGCGTGGCGCGTGATCGTGGGCCATCACATGCAATTGCTGTACACGATTGTGCTGCTGGGCATTGCCTGGTTCACGCCCAACGCGCACCAGATTCTGGGCCGCTATTCACCCGCGCTGTTCAAGCCGCAGGAAGCGCCGCGCGCGTTCATGCGGTGGCGCCCCAACACAGCGTGGCTTGTCGCCATGCTGGTGCTGCTGTTTCTTTGCCTGGTAAACCTGCACAAAGAAACCCGTTTCCTCTATTTCCAATTCTGACCGCCGCGCGGTCCCGGAGCATGCAATGGACATCAAGACCATCGAAACCAAGGTTGCCGACATGATCGAAGGCATCATCCTGACCAAGGTCGACCCCGACACCCTGCTGATCGATTCCGGGCTGGTGGATTCGCTGGCCGCCGTCGACTTGGCGCTGGCCGTCGAACGTGAATTCGGCTGCAAGATTCCGCCGACTGAAATCGACGTGCATCTGGAATCGGTGCACACGCTTGCCGCCTTCATCGCGGAGAACGGCCGCGCCTGAAGGCGCCCACACGCAGTCAGGAGAACGGCCGATGCGTTTCGATTTCAGCACCTACGACTTCACCGACATCACCACAAACGCCGACGCCGTGGCGGTGGTGGACGCGCAAGGCGCCATGACGTGGAGCGAATTGAAAGCCGCTACCAACGCCTGGATACTGTCGGCGGGCCAGGCTGGCCTGGCGGGCGGCCACGATGCCGCGCCGCTGGCAATATCCGGCCACAAGGAAGCGGCGTTTCTGGTGGCGATATTGGGATGCCTGCGGCTGGGCGTGCCGTTCGTGCCGGTGGACGTGATCAACCCGCCCGAGCGCATTGCGCGCATCGGCCAACTGGTCAATGCCGGGCTGCGCTATGACGCGCAAGCCGACATCTTCCTGCCCGCCAGCGCCGCGCCTGCGCCGCTGGCCGAAAAAGACCTGGCCTACGTCATGTTCACGTCGGGCAGCACGGGCGACCCAAAAGGCGTGCAGATCGGCCGCGAAAGCGTCATGCTGTTTGCCGGCTGGATTCGCGATTGCCTGAACCTGGGCGCGGCGCCCGCGTTCATGGACCAGATGCTGTTCAGTTTCGATTTCTCGCTGTTCAACTGGATCGGGGCGCTAGCGCTTGGCGGCACCTGCGTGCTGTGCCCGCGCGAGGTCATCGCCGAGCGTGACGCGTTCATCAAGTATCTGGCGGACACGCGCATCAACGTCTGGGCGTCTACGCCGTCGTTCGTGCGCCAACAGTTGTTCAACCCCGATTTCAATCACGTTCACCTGCCCGGCTTGCGCGTCTTCGTCTTCGGCGCCGAATCGCTGACGCCGCCGATGGCGGAAGAATTGTGGCAGCGCTTTCCGGATGCGCGCATCATCAATTCCTACGGGCCGACCGAAGCCACGTGCTCCACGACGTGGGTCGAAATCGACGCTGCCCTGCGCGCCGCCGCGCCGAATCCGTTTCCCATCGGCCACGCCAAACCCTATGCCGACGTGTTCATCGAGAACGGTGAAATCAGCATCGCAGGCGACCACGTCATGCGCGGCTACCTGAACCGCCCCGACCTGAACGCCACCCGCATGTTCACGCGCAATGGCAAACGCGGCTATCGCAGCGGGGATTTGGGCGAGATCGATAATCAAGGCCTGGTCACCTTCCGTGGCCGTATCGACGACCAGATCAAGCTGCACGGCTATCGCATCGAACTCGCCGAAATTGATGCCGCCATCGCCACACTGCCCGGCGTGCGCGCAGGCGCCACCGTTGCGCTGCGCCGCCCCGACGGCGCCATTGTGCGGCTGATCGGCTTTGTTGAACCGGCGGCTTCCGGCCCTGACGGCGTGCAGCCGCTGCCGCCAGACCTGCACGAGTGGAAAGCCGTGCTGGGCCGGCGTCTGCCGCCCTACATGATCCCGTCAGAACTCGTCGCCTGCCATCGCTTCCCGACGACCACCACGGACAAGGCAGATCGCAAACAGCTGGCGCGCCTGTACCTGGACGCCCGCCTCAGCAAAAAACCGGAGTCTTGAATCATGTTCATTCCTTCCCGCCTGGCGGTGGCCGTTGCGCTGACTGCACTTGCCGGCAACGCAGCCGCTGAAGGCGCGTTCGCGCAGTTGTATGCCGCCCGTCCGCCTGCCGGCTCGTCATTCGTGCGCATCGTGAACCCTGACGCAACGCCGTTGCGCGTGCAGATCGCCAACGGCCCGGCGCAGGAACCCGGCGCGGCCAAGCCCGCCACCACCTACGCCATCGTCAAAGGCAATCAGCCCTTCACCGTGCAGGTGGATGGCAAGCCCGCCGCCACATTGCAGGTCGCGCCTGACACCTTCAGCACGCTGATTCCGAAGCGCGATGGCGGCACGCTGACGTTCGCCGTTATCGACGACAGCAACGGCGCGCAGGACGCGCTGAAGGCGGAACTGCGCTTCTACAACCTGGCGGCCGATTGCGCGGCTGGGCAATTGAGCGTGAGCCCGTCCGGCCCCGTGCTGTTCCAGGACGTCAAACCCGGCGCCGCCGCCGCCCGCGCCATCAACCCGGTCAGCGCCACCTTGGCCACGGGCTGCGGCGCGGCGGTCTCGCCCCCGCAACCGCTGCCCGCGCTGCAACCCGGCGACCACTACAGCCTGTTCCTGACCGGCACCGCCGCCGCGCCCGTTCTACGCGGACAGGTCAGCGCCACGGACCCGTACAGCCGCTAAGGAGGCATCATGCGACGCGTATTCCGGGATGACCACGAACTGTTCCGCGACCAAGTGCGGCGCTTTGTCGCCAGCGAAATCGCGCCCCACTACGCCGAATGGGAAAAGGCCGGCGTCACCCCGCGCGCGCTGTGGAAGCGTGCCGGCGACGAAGGCCTGCTCAACTGCGCCCTGCCCGACCCTTACGGACTGGGCGGTGACTTCGGCCATTCCGCCGTCGTGATCGAGGAGCTGGCGCATGCCAATTTTCTGGGCATCGGCTTTTCAATTCATTCGGACATGGTGTCGCCCTATCTGCTGAACTTTGGCACCGATGCGCAGAAAGACCGCTGGCTGCCCGCCATGACGCGGGGTGACGTCATCGGCGCCATTGCGCTGACCGAACCCGGCGCGGGCAGCGATCTCAAAGCCATCCGCACGCGCGCGCGCCGCGATGGCGACAGCTACGTGCTGAGCGGCCAGAAAACGTTCATTACCAATGGCGTGAACGCCGGCCTGGCGATCGTGTTGGCCAGCACTGACCCTGACCTGGGAGCGCGCGGCTTGTCGTTGTTCTGCGTCGAGGAAAACCTGCCCGGCTACACCAAGGGCACCGCGCTGAACAAAATCGGCCAGCACAGCCAGGACACGTGCGAGCTGTACTTTGATGATGTCCGCGTGCCGGCGGATTGCCTGCTGGGCCAAGAGAACGCCGCCTTCGAATATATGACGCGTGAACTCGCCCGCGAACGGCTGGCAATTGCCTTGCGCGCGGCGGCCTCGGTGGAAGGCATGCTGGATGAAGCCGCGCAGTACACGCGCGACCGCAAGGTCTTCAGCCGCCGCGTCATCGACTACCAGAATACCCGCTTCAAACTGGCCAACGCGCGTGCGCAAACGACGATGCTGCGCGTGTTCCTGGACGATTGCCTGGCGCGGCAAATGGAAGGCGAACTGGACCCCACCACCGCCGCCATCGCCAAACTGAATGCCACCGAAATCCAGGGGCGCGTGCTGGACGACCTGCTGCAAATGTACGGCGGCTATGGGTATATGGCGGAGTACGGCATTGGCCGCGCCTGGGTGGACGCGCGCGCGTTGCGCATCTTTGGCGGCACCAGTGAAGTCATGCTGGAAATTATCGGCCGCAGCTTCAACTGAGCCGGGTGGGCGCGCTTAGACGCGCGCCGCCAGCCAGGCACGCATCAGCGCGCGCGCTTCGGGCGTGTTGTCGATCACCCAAGGTTCCATGGCGAACGCCACGACGCGCTTGGCGCCGTAGCCGCGAGCCACTTCCCACTGCTGCTTCACGCGGTCAAAGTCAGCCGAACGCGCCTTGAAGGTAGACCCATCGGTGCTGCCCGAAGGCAGCTCTTCGAACAGTTCCAGGATCAGGTCGAACGAGGCGCGGCGCGCCAGCAGCATGTCATGCAGCGGCGCCAGCGCCTGATAGTTCGCCAGGCCCGCCACGCCCACGCCATCCTGAATCATCGGATGGATGCGCACGCGATCCAGAATGCCGCTCCACAGCTTCATCAGCGAACCCTCGGTGGGCAGGCGGCTGTGATAAGTGGAGATGCAAGGCACGCCGCGGCTGGTTGCCTGCGCCGTGCGCGAAAACGCGTCCAGCCACGGGATCAGCTGCGCCTGCCTTTCTTCAGACGCCCAGTTGTATTGCTCAAGTTCGTAGGGCAGATACCAGCCGCGAAACGCGCGGCGCTTGGGCCAAGGCGCGGACTGCATATACGCCACGCCACGGGCGCGCGTCTGGTCCAGATAACCGGTAAACGCCGCCTTGTCCTTGCCGGCCAGCACATCCCACCAGCGCTGGTCATAAGGCAGGCCCACATGCACGCCCAGCCCCTGGCGTTCGGCTTCGTCGAAGATCATGCGCAGCACGGCGTCGGGCGCCATCCAGTCATCCGGACGGCCGCCTTCCAGGCCCGCCCATTGCAGGAAGATCTCGCGGCAGCCCAGCCGGCGATAGGCCGACAAGCGCACGCGCCAGTCTTCAGGCTTCAGCTCCAGGTGGCTGCGCCAAAGCTGCAGGAACGTGGCGTTCAAGGACAGGGGCGGCGCGCAAGCCGCCAGCGGGGCCAAGGCGCCCAGCGCCAGCGCCTGAAACAGGCGCCGGCGGGTGGGGGATGCAAGCAGACAGCGTGTCAGGAGAAGAACCTGTACTGTCTTTAACCGCGGTTACCGAACAGGCCGCCCAGCGAGGCCAGCAGGTCGGTCGGGTTGAAGGGCTGGCCGGGTTGCACCTCGCCTTGCGGCGTGGCCTTGTCGACCAGTTGCGGCAACAAGGACGACAGCGAACCCAAGACGGAATCCGTGTCCTGGCCGGTTTTGGCGGCCAGTTCATTGACGACGCCAGGGTCCAGCACCGCGCCAAGCTGGTCGGGGCTGACCGGCAGGTTCTGGCCTGTGCCGACCCAGGACGCCACGATTTCGCTTAAACCGCCCTTCTGGAAGCTGGCGATCAGGCCGCTCAGCCCACCCGGGTACTTGTTCAATTGTTCGATCAGGGCAGGCAGCAATGACGCGGAGCCCCCTTGCTGACCGCCACCGGCCATCGAGGCCAAGGTATCCAACAGACTCATCATCGTGCTCCTGAAAAATCGGAAAACCAGTATAGGGCGGTGGCTGGCGTAACGCATGTCAGCCCCGTTACCGGGGGCCGGATCTTTGCAAAACTTGTAAATCTGGCGGGGTTCAGCCCGGTGCTTTATTGGCGGCGGACGCTTTCAGTGCCTTCAATGCCTTCTGCCCCGCGCGGCCGTCCGGGGGCAAACCCAGTTCGCGCTGCGCGGCCTGCAAGGCTTGACGGGTCCGGGCGCCGATCATGCCATCGGGTTCGCCGACGTCATAGCCTTTGGCAATCAGCAGCCGTTGCAGCTCGCGCCGTTCCGCCCGCGACAGGCCGGGGTCATCGGTTGGCCAGGCTTGAACTAGCGGCCCACCGCCACGCAGCCGATCCGAAAGATGCGCGATAGCCAGCGCATAGCTTTCCGCGGCGTTGTACGAATACAGCGCATCGAAATTGCGCGTGACCAGGAAGGCGGGGCCGTTGCGTCCAGCGGGCAGCAACAGGCCTGCGGGGGTGTCGCCGACCGGCAAGGCTTGCCCATCCACGCGCGTCACCCCTTGCTTGGCCCACGACGACATCGGACGCTTGTTCTTGCGCCCGGCGCCCGATGTGTCCAGCCCAGCAGGCAGCTTGACCTCGTAGCCCCAGGCCAGCGACGGATTCCAGCCGGCGCGCTTCAAGAAATTGGCGGTGGACGCCAGCGCATCGGGCACGCTGTCGACCAGATCGCGGCGGCCATCGCCATCAAAATCCACGGCCAGCCGCAAGTAGGTGGACGGCATGAACTGCGTCTGGCCGAACGCGCCCGCCCAGGAGCCCACCAGCCGGTCGGGCGCGATGTGCTCGTCCTGGATGATCTTCAGCGTCGAGAAGAACTCACCCCGGAAATACGCCTGGCGGCGGCCAAAGCACGACAGCGTCGATAGCGAGGTCAGCAGCGGCCGGCCACCCAGCGTACGGCCGAAATTGCTTTCCACGCCCCACACCGCCGCAATGGTGGCCGGGTCTACGCCATAGCGCGAGGCGGCGCGGTCCAGGTCGGACTGCCAGCGCGCCATGCCGGCCTTGCCATCCGCCACGCGCTCGTCATCGACCAGCCCGGCCATGTAATCCCAGATGGGCGTCTTGAATTCGGGCTGGGCGTCCAGCAGGTCAATCACCGCCATGTCGGGCGTCAGGCCCGCGGTGTGCGTATCGAAGGTGGCGCCGGACACACCCGCTTTCAGCGCAGGGCCGCGCAATTGCGCGAGGCAGGTGGCGAATGGGTCAGCGGCGTGGGCGGTCGCGATGCAAAGCGCCCCCGCCAAGGTCAAGGCGGCGCGGGGTAGCACGGAGGCCAATCGGGAGGTCATGCGAAGAATTCCTTTGGGGTCGAATCAACCCGCTTGCAGCGCGGCGAGTTCGGCGTCGTCGAAGCCGGCCGCACGGCGGGCCTCCAGGTTGAAGGGGCCGCGCAAGCGGGGGGCGTCATAGCGCTGCGCCAGATCGGCATAGCAGGCCACGGGTTCGTAGCCCGCTTGCGCGCAAAGCAGTTTGAACCAGTGGTTGCCGATGGCGACGTGGCCGATCTCATCACGCAGGATGATGTCCACAATGGCGGCGCTATCCGCATCCCCCGCCCCGGCCAATTTGTTGCGGATCATCGGCGACGCATCCAGGCCGCGCGCCTCCAGCGTGCGGGGCACCAGCGCCAGCCGGGCCAGCAGGTCGCCGCGCGTGCGTTCGGCCATGTCCCACAAGCCGTTGTGCGCCGGAAAATCCCCATAGGCATAGCCCAAGGTGTCCAGCCGCTGGCGCAGCAGATCGAAGTGATAGGCCTCTTCGCGGGCGACACGCAGCCAATCCCGGTAGAACGCATCGGGCATACCGGCGAAGCGCCAGAGGATGTCCAGCGCCAGATTGACCGCGTTGAATTCAATATGGGCCAGCGCGTGCAGCAACGCCGCGCGCCCTTCCAGCGTGGCCATGGAGCGGTGCTTGACCAAGCCGGGCGCCACCAATTCTGGCCGCGCGGGCCGGCCGGGCAACCCTTGCGGCGTCGAGAATTCGCGCTGGCAGTCCATCACGGCGCTATCGCTGATTGCGCGCACCGCCGCCATTTTCTCGGGCCACTCGCGCGCGGCAAGCGCGGCGAGAGCCTGGCCGCGAAGGCAGTGCGAGCCTGACCCTTCCTTGGCGGAAGGGGTCGTGTTGCTATCCATGATGTCTGCGAATCCCAAGCGGCGCGAAGCCGCCGCAAAACCTGAAAAAAACGAACGGTTTCAAGACCGTGCGTTGACGAAGACTTTATCATTCACGAATGGATTCCCTGCGCTTGACCATTGAAACCGCCCTGTCCCGCATCGACGCCCAAGCCTGGGACGCGTTGGCCGGGGACCAGCCCTTTCTGCGGCACGCGTTTTTGTGCGCGCTGCACGAAACGGGCTGCGCCGCGCCCGAGACGGGTTGGGCGCCGCATTATCTGGCGCTGTGGCGCGATGGTGGGCTGGTCGCAGCCACCCCGCTCTATCTGAAATCCCATTCTCGTGGCGAATACGTGTTCGACTACGCCTGGGCCGACGCCTTCCAGCGCCACGGCATGCGCTACTACCCCAAGCTGCTGTCGGCCATCCCCTTCACGCCGGTGACGGGTCCGCGCCTGCTGGCATCTAACGATGAAGACCGCGCCACGCTCGTGCGCGGTTTGGTGGCCTTTGCCGAAGAGGTCAAGGTGTCGTCGCTGCATCTGCTGTTTCCGTCTGACGCCGATATGCGCGTGCTTCGCGAAGCCGGTTTCATGATTCGCGAGAGCGTGCAGTTTCATTGGACCAACGACGGCTTTGCGGACTTTGACGCGTTCCTGGCGCGAATGAGCCACGACAAGCGCAAGAAAATCCGGCAAGACAGAAAGAAGGTGGCCGCCGCCGGGCTGGCGTTCCGGTGGCTGCGCGGCAGCGATATTCAAGAGGCCGATCTGGCCTTCTTCTATGACTGCTATTGCCGCACGTATTTTCAGCACGGCAACCCGCCTTATCTGAATCGCGACTTCTTTCTGCGCGCCTACCGCGAACAACCCGATGCCTTTGTGCTGATCATGGCCGAGCGCGAGGGCGAGCCGGTGGCGGCGGCGTTAAATCTGGCGGGCGGCGATGCGCTTTACGGGCGCTACTGGGGCGCGACGGAATACGTGCCGGGGCTGCATTTCGAGACCTGCTACATGCAGTCCATCGCGTATTGCATCGCGCACGGCATTGCACGTTTCGAAGGCGGCGCGCAGGGCGAACACAAAATGGCGCGCGGCCTGTTGCCCACGCCAACGTGGTCGGCGCATTGGGTCGCCCACCCCGGTTTCGCCGAGGCGATCCAGAACTTCCTGGACGAAGAAACGTCGGCGGTGACGGACTATTTGGGTGAATTGGAAGCGCACACGCCGTTCAAGGGCAGCGCGTAGGCAACGCGTAGGCAACGCGTAGGCAACACGTTTACAGGAACCGGTCCAGCAGTTTACGGCTGTGCTTGTCCAGCGACAGGATGTCGCGCACTAGATAGAAGATGCCGTGGCTGTCGGCGATCAGCAGCGTCTGCGGGCTGAGCCGGCGGATGTCTTCTTCGCCGCGCAGCGTGAACGACGTCGGGCCGCGATCGGTTTCCACCTTCCAGGTGCTGGGCGTGGCAAACGTGGACACGCTGGCCAGCTTGCGGATTTCGGGCATGAATTCACGGCCCGCCAACTCTTCCTCGATCAGCGCGCGCGGCTCAGCCGGAACGTCGGACAGGTGTTCGATCCACACCAGCTCGTGGCCGTCGGCAGTCACCAGCGACAGGCCGCGGCCCGCTTCACTGATCGGAAAGGCGCGCACGGGCAGCACGCCTTCGTGCATTTCGCCATCGGCGGATTGGTATTCCAGGCGCCCGAAGGCATTGCGGCGCAATTGAAAGGTGGGCAACGTCATGACGATAATCCTGGGTCCGCGTCAGGCCACGGCGGCGATGTTTTCGCCGTCCGACGCTTGGGCGTCGGCTTCCGCCTGGCGCGCCTGCGCCTGGTAGAGACGATAGTAGGCGCCCTCGCGGGCCATCAATTCTTCGTGCGGCCCTTGCTCCACGATCTGGCCACGATCCAGCACAACCAGGCGATCTGCTTTGCGCAGCGTGCTCAGGCGGTGCGCGATGGCGATAGTGGTGCGGCCGCGCACCAGATTGTCCAACGCCTTCTGAATTTCCTTTTCCGTGGTGGTGTCCACCGACGACGTGGCTTCGTCCAGGATCAGGATGCGCGGGTCGATCAGCAAGGCGCGCGCAATCGAAATACGCTGGCGTTCACCGCCGGACAAGGCCTGGCCGCGCTCACCTACCAGCGAATCGTAGCCATGCGGCAGGCGCAGGATGAACTCGTGCGCATGCGCCGCGCGGGCGGCGGCCACGATTTCATCGCGCGTGGCGTCAGGCTTGCCGTAGGCGATGTTCTCGGCAATGGTGCCGAAGAACAGGAACGGCTCTTGCAGCACCAAACCAATATTGCGGCGGTAGTCGGCCACGCGCACCGAACGGATGTCGGCGCCATCCACCAGCACCGCGCCTTCGGACACGTCGTAGAAGCGGCAGATCAGGTTGATCAGCGTGCTCTTGCCCGACCCGCTATGGCCTACCAAGCCGATCATCTCGCCCGGGGCGATGGTCAGGTCCAGTCCGCGAATGACTTGCCGATTACCGTAGCGGAACCCCACATCGCGCAGTTCGATGCGGCCGTTGATGTGCGGCAGCTTGGCCGGATTCTGTGGTTCGGGAACGCTGGAAACGTGGTCAAGAATATCGAAGATGCGCTTGGCGCCCGCGGCCGCTTTCTGCGTCACCGAGACGATGCGGCTCATGGAATCCAGGCGCAAATAAAAGCGCCCGATATACGCCAGGAATGCGGCCAGCACGCCCACCGTAATCTGCTTCTGCGACACCTGCCAGATACCAAAAATCCACACCACCAGCAGGCCCACTTCCGTCAGCAACGTGACCGTGGGCGAGAACAGCGACCACGTCGTGTTCACGCGGTCGTTCACTTCCAGGTTGCGGTTATTGGCTTCGCGAAAGCGCGCCACTTCGCGCTTTTCCTGTGCAAACGCCTTGACCACGCGGATGCCCGGAATGGTGTCCGCCAGCACGTTCGTGATCTCGGACCAGATGCGGTCGACCTTTTCAAAGCCGTGGCGCAAGCGGTCGCGCACCGCGTGGATCATCCAGATAATGAACGGCAGCGGCACCAGCGTAACCAGCGCCAGCCAGGGGTTGATGGACACCAGAATCACCGCCGTCATGACGATCATCAGGATGTCGGTGGCGAAGTCCAGCAGATGCAAAGACAGGAACACGCAAATGCGGTCGGTCTCACTACCGATACGGGAAATCAGATCGCCCGTGCGCTTGCCGCCGAAATACTCCAGCGAGAGCTGCTGCAAGTGTTCATAGGTGGTGGTGCGCAAGTCGGCGCCGATGCGCTCACTGACCCACGCCAGAATGTAGGTGCGCGCCCAGCCCAGCCCCCAGGCCAGGATGGCGGACGCCAACAGACCGCTCAGGTAGAGGCGGACCTTGCTGTAATCAATGGGTGCGCCGTTCTGGAACGGAATCAGCACGTCGTCCATCAGCGGCATCGTCAGGTACGGCGGCACCAGGGTCGCAGCCGTGCCCAGCAACGTCAGCACAAAACCGGCCAGCAAAGCGCCACGATACGGCCGGGCAAAACGCCACAGGCGCAACAGCGCCCAGGTGGAAGACGGCGCCGCCTGCTCTTGATTGCAGGTGGGGCATTCTTCCTCGCCCGCGGGAATAACGTTATTACAGATGGTGCAGTTGCGTTCCTGCGGCGCCTCTTCCTGATGGCCGGACAGGCGGATCGCCTGTTGCGACTCGAAGTGCGACAAGAGGCGCAGCGCGGCCGGATTGCGGGCCAGCGTGAAACGCCAGATGGCCAGACGCGCGGTGTCGTCGTGCAATTCCAGCACGGCGGCGCCCGCGTGATCGGTAAGATTCAGCGTTAATTGGGGGCCATAGACCCACGATTCCCAGCCGTTATCGGCAGCATTACGAGCCAATAGCCGACGGTCGGTAGCTGCAATCAGCCCCGGCTGGAACTTCAGCCGCTGGTCCAGGTCTATTTCAACCCAGGCCAGCAAGGTTTCGCCGTCCGCTAATTCAGCGCGGATTTCATCCCGCCAGGCGGCAGGAAAGGCATCGGCAAGGCCAGAAAGCAGGTGTGGTTTTTTCATTGGAACGCATACCGGGCCAGGACTCTGCCCTACTAGGCGGCAACCGGTTTACCACCAACGGCGGCAAACGTGTCCCTTCCTTACAACACAACGAGTTCACGCCTTGAAGGCGTCGTATAGTAGCAGCCGATTTTTCTAATTAGGAATATCTGGGATCCCCCACTCGTTGGCATTATTCTTAAAGCGCAACCCCATAAATTTGCCAGTAAATTCGCGGTCTTACATAGGGGCGTCCGCGCGTGCCAACCTGCTTCTCAAGTAAATTAAAACATGAAAAAGAAAGACATTGAATTTCTCGATGTCGTGGCTTTGCGCGGCCCGAACATTTGGACGTATCGCCCGGTCCTTGAAGCGTGGGTGGATATTGGTGAGTTGGAGGACTATCCGTCCAACACCATTCCCGGGTTTTACGAGCGCCTGTCTGAATGGTTGCCGTCGCTGATCGAGCACCGTTGCAGCCCCGGCGTCCGCGGCGGCTTCCTGGCCCGCCTGAAAGAAGGCACCTGGCCCGGCCACATTCTTGAACATGTCACGCTGGAATTGCAGAACCTGGCCGGCTTGCGCGGCGGTTTCGGCAAAGCCCGCGAAACGTCGACCCGCGGCGTCTACAAAGTGGTGGTGCGCGCCTGGCAGGAACAGGTCACCCGCACGGCGCTGAACGAAGCCCGCGACCTGGTCATGGCGGCCATTGAAGACCGCCCGTTCGACGTGCCCGCCACTATTGCCAAGCTGCGCACGCTGGTGGACCGGCACTGCCTGGGTCCCAGCACCGCCTGCATCGTGGACGCCGCCGATGACCGCGACATTCCCTACATCCGCCTGTTCGAGGGCAACCTTGTGCAGTTCGGCTACGGATCGGCCCAGCGCCGCATCTGGACGGCCGAAACCGACCGCACCAGCGCCATCGCCGAAGGCATTTCGCGCGACAAGGACCTGACCAAAGAACTGCTGTCGACCTGCGGCGTGCCGGTGCCGGAAGGCCGCCTGGTGCGCAGCGAAGACGACGCCTGGGAAGCGGCCGAAGACATCGGCCTGCCCGTTGTGGTCAAGCCGTACGACGGCAACCACGGCCGTGGCGTATTCACCAACCTGACGACCCGCGAAGAGGTGGTGTCCGCCTACCGCGTGGCGGTGGACGAAGGCAGCGGCGTGATCGTCGAGCGCTTCGTGTTGGGCAACGAACACCGTTTGCTGGTGGTGGGCAACCGCATGGTGGCCGCCGCCGCCGGCGAACCGGCCTGGGTGACGGGCGACGGCAAGTCCACCATTACCGAACTGATCGACAACCAGATCAATATCGACCCGCGCCGTGGCCGCACTGAAAACCATCCGCTGAACTTTGTGCGCCTGGATTCCGCCGCCCGGCTGGAAATTGCGCGCCAGGGCATGTCGGAAGACAGCGTGCCGGCCGACGGCCAGCGCGTGTTGGTGCAGCGCAGCGGCAACGTCGCCTTCGACGTGACCGACCGCGTGCACCCGAGCATTGCCGCCACCGTGACGCTGGCCGCCCGCGTGGTGGGCCTGGATATCGCGGGCGTGGACCTGGTGGCCGAAGACATCACCCGGCCGCTGGCTGAGCAGCGCGGCGCCATCGTGGAAGTCAACGCCGGCCCCGGCCTGCTGATGCACCTGAAGCCCGCTGACGGCACGCCGCGCCCGGTGGGCCGCGCCATCGTCGACCATCTGTTCCCCGAAGGCGATGCGGGCCGCATCCCCATCGTGGGCGTCACCGGCACCAACGGCAAAACCGTGGTCGCGCGACTGGTTGCCCGCCTGCTGCATCTGTCGGGCAAGCGCACGGGCCTGGCTTGCAGCGAAGGCCTGTACCTGGACCGCCGCCTGGTGCAAAAGGGCGACCGCGCCGACTTCGCGTCGGGCACCCGCCTGCTGATGAACCGCAACGTGGATGCCGCCGTCATCGAAAACGACAGCGGCGTCATCCTGGGCCAAGGCCTGGCTTATGACCGCTGCCAAGTTGGCGTCGTCACCAACATCGACGACGCCGACCATCTGGGCGACTTCGACATCAACGAGACGGAGCGCATGTTCAATGTGTTCCGCACGCAGGTTGACGTGGTGCTGCCGACGGGCGCCGCCGTGCTCAACGCACGCGACCCGCGCGTGGTGGAAATGGCCGAGCTGTGCGACGGCGCCGTGATCTTCTTCGGCATCGACCCCGCCCTGCCCGCCATCGCCGCCCATCTGCAACAAGATGGCCGCGCCGTATTCGTGCGCGACGGCAGCATCATCCTGGCGCAAGGCGCCCGCGAAGAACGGCTGGCCGATGTGGCCGCGATTCCGCTGACGCATGGCGGACGCGTGGCCTTCCAGGTGGAAAACGTGCTGGCCGCCGTGGGCTCCGCCTGGGCGCTGGACATCCCCGTGGAACTGATCCGCGCCGGCATCGAAACCTTCGATATCGACCAGGCCGACGCGCCGTGGCAGTTCACGCTGTTTGAGCGTAACGGCGGCACCGTGGTGGTGGACGACGTGCACAACGCCTCGGCGTTGCGCCCGCTGATCGCCGCCATCGACCAGTTCCCGTCGACGACGCGCGCCGCGGTTTACTCCGCCGGCGCCGACCGCCGCGATGCCGATCTGATCGAACAGGGCCGCCTGCTGGGCGACGCCTTTGACCGCGTCGTGCTCTATGACGACAAGACCGTCAAGAGCAAGCGCCCCGACGGCGAGGCGCGCGCGCTGCTGCGCCAGGGCTTGTCGCAAGGCAGCCGCGTGAAAGACATCCAGGACGAGCCGGACCATGGCAAAGCCATCGAGAGCGTGCTGAACGGCATCGCGGCGGGCGACTTCGCGCTGCTGCAATCCGACGAAGCCTTCTCTGGCCCCACCATCGATCTGGTGCGCCGCTGGATTCAACAATACTGACAGGAATACCTGCCATGGAAGTTTCCCGTATCCGGGCCCTGCGCGGCCCCAATCTGTGGAGCAAGAACACCGCGATCGAGGCCATTGTTTCGTGCGCCGACGCCGAGTGCTCCATCGACAACCTGCCCGAGTTCGAAGCCCGCCTGCGCGCACGCCTGCCACAGATGGGGCTGATGCGCCCGGAAGGCCATCAAGACGCCGTGTCGATTGCCCACGTTTTGCAGATCGTAGCGTTGACGATGCAGGCGCACGCCGGCTGCCCCGTCACCTTCGGCCGCACGCACTCGACCATCGAGCCCGGCGTGTTCCAGGTCGTTGTCGAATACAGCGAAGAAGAAGTCGGCCTGCTGGCGATGGACCTGGCGCAGCAGCTCGTGCGCGCCGCGTTGGATGACACGCCGTTCGACCTGGCTGACGCGCTCAAGCGCCTGCGCGAACTGGACGAAGACGTGCGCCTGGGACCCAGCACCGGGGCCATCGTGAACGCGGCCGTCGTGCGCAATATTCCGTTCCGCCGCCTGACGCAAGGCAGCATGGTGCAGTTTGGCTGGGGCAGCAAGCAGCGCCGCATCCAGGCCGCCGAAACCGACCTGACCAGCGCCATCTCGGAATCGATCGCACAAGACAAAGACCTGACCAAGATGCTGCTGGACGCCGCCGGCGTGCCGGTGCCGATGGGCCGTTCCGTGACCACGGCTGAAGAAGCCTGGGAAGCCGCGCAGGAATTGAACGGCCCCGTGGTCGTCAAGCCGCGCGACGGCAGTCAGGGGCGCGGCGTGGCGGTCAACATCGAAACGCGCGAGCGTGTGATCCAGGCCTTTGAAGTGGCCGAAGAAATCAGCTCGGAAGTCATCGTTGAACGCTATATTCCCGGCCACGATTTCCGCTTGCTGGTGGTGGGCGGCGCGCTGGTGGCGGCATCGCGCCGTGACCCGCCGCAAGTCACGGGCGACGGCCAGCAGACCATCCGCCAACTGGTGGACCAGGTCAACGCCGACCCCTTGCGTGGCGATGGGCACGCAACGTCACTGACCAAGATCCGCTTTGACGACATTGCCTTGGCCACGCTGAAAAAGCAGGGCTTCGACGCCGATTCCGTGCCGCCTCCCGGCACGCTGATCTTCCTGCGCAATAACGCCAACCTGAGCACGGGCGGCTCGGCCACTGACGTGACCGACGAAGTGCACCCCGAGATGGCCGCGCGCGCCGTGTCGGCTGCCCGCATGATCGGCCTGGATATCTGCGGCGTGGACGTGGTGGCGCAAAGCGTGCACTACCCGCTTGAAGAGCAGCACGGCGGCGTGGTGGAAGTGAACGCCGCGCCCGGCCTGCGCATGCACTTGAACCCCTCGTTCGGCAAGGGCCGCCCGGTGGGCGAGGCCATCATCGCCAACATGTACGCCGACGGCGACGACGGCCGGATTCCGGTCGTGGCCGTGGCCGGCACCAACGGCAAGACGACCACGGTGCGCCTGACCGCCCACATTCTGGGCACGGCCGGCAACCGCGTTGGCATGACGAATTCCGACGGCGTCTACGTAGACAACCTGCGTATCGACACGGGTGATTGCAGCGGCCCGCGCAGCGCCCGCAGCGTGCTCATGCACCCCGACGTCGACGCCGCCGTGTTCGAAACGGCGCGCGGCGGCATCCTGCGCGAAGGCTTGGCGTTTGACCGCTGCAATGTGGCTATCGTCACGAACATCGGCATGGGCGACCACCTGGGCCTGGGCTATATCAGCACGGTGGAAGACCTGGCGGTCGTCAAGCGCGTCATCGTCCAGCATGTGCATCCGTCCGGCACGGCGGTGTTGAATGCCGCCGACCCGATCGTGGCCGAGATGGCGTCCAGCTGCCCGGGTTCGATCACCTACTTCGCCGAAGACCGCAATCACCCGGTGTTGGCGACGCATCGCGCGCAGGGCCTGCGGTCGGTGTATCGCGATGGCGACGCCATCGTGGCGGCCCAGGGTGCGGAAGAAACCCGTTTTCCGCTTGCCGAGATTCCGCTGACGCGCAACGGCACGATCACGTTCCAGGTCGAAAACGCCATGGCGTCGATTGCCGCTGCTTGGGCGTTGAACCTGGATTGGGACATCGTTCGCCGTGGCCTGGCCACCTTCGTCAACGACGCGCAGACGGCCCCCGGCCGCTTCAACGTGTTCGACTACCGCGGGGCCACGGTGATTGCGGACTACGGCCACAACCCCGACGCCATTCTGGCCCTGGTGCGCGCGGTGGACGCCATGCCCGCCAAGCGCCGGTCGGTGGTCATCAGCGGGGCGGGCGACCGCCGCGATGAAGACATCCGCATGCAGACCGAAATCCTTGGCGCGGCGTTTGACGACGTGCTGCTGTATCAGGACCAATGCCAACGTGGCCGCGCCGATGGCGAAGTGCTGGCGTTGCTGCAAGAAGGCCTGGTCGGCGCGCCGCGCACCCAGCATATCGAAGAGATCCATGGCGAGTTCCTGGCCATCGATACCGCGCTGGGTCGGCTGTCGGCCGGCGATCTGTGCCTGATCCTGGTGGACCAGGTGGAAGAGGCGCTGGAGCACATTGCGCAGCGTATCGCGCAGGGCTGACCCCGCGGCCGCAGCCTGACAGCGGCAACGGCAATGCAAACGGGGCGCTCAGGCGCCCCGTTTGCATGATTGGCCCAATCTTTCAGCCCCTACCTGGCAGCACACCTATCTGGCAGCGCCCTTACGTGCTTGGCGTCACCACTGCGGGCACCGTGGCCTGATACCGATCCGTCACGTGCGTGCACCCTACTGCCGCCATGGCGGCCAGCGCCAGCAAGATTGCGCTGCAAAGTCGTTGCGTCATGCGTACCCTCTCCCTTTCCTGTTGATGAACCTCGACGAGTTCCGTCACGACTATACCGGGGCGCACCCCCATCGGCCAGGGCGAATATCGCGCAAAAACCCCGTATCTCCCGTTACTAGCCCCGCTCAAAAGGGGACAAAACATTGCGGGAATGTAACTCTTGAGCGGCATTCCTCGGCTGCCGATTTCCGTCGAAAAACCGGGCTACAGGGGGCCAATTCGGCAGTTACATTTACCCACAGCCAGGTTTGACAGCCCCTATGGCCGACTCGTACGGTAGGGGCTAGCTGATCAGTGTCCAACTCAACCGCGAATGCAGGACTTATAGGCCATAAGCCTTGTGTCGCACGCAGACAAAGAGAGGTCACCATGAATAACGACATCATCGCCGGCAAGTGGAAGCAACTGACCGGCAAGGCCAAAGCGGCCTGGGGTGAACTCACCGACGACGAGTTGACCCGTACGGAAGGCAACGCCGAACGCCTGGCTGGCTTGATCCAGGAGCGTTATGGCAAGACCAAGGAAGATGCTCAGAAGGAAGTCCGGGATTTCTTCGACCGCAATCCCTGATTCCTGCCCCGCCTTGATCGGTCGAAACTTCTGGAGAAGCTGACATGTTGCATTACGCCGTAGTTTTCTTCGTCATCGCGATCATCGCGGCGGTTCTCGGCTTTGGCGGCATTGCCGCCGGGGCCGCGGGTATCGCCAAGATCCTGTTCTTTGTCTTCCTGGTGCTGGCGCTCTTGTCCATCTTGAGCGGCGCCCTTCGAAAGAAATAGAACACGCAGATAGCACGGATACCCAACACGAATATTGAACGTCTGGCGCATGAACCATCACGGCGCCAGACAATACGAAAATAAGGAGCACGACTATGGAAATTCGCAAGCTGATCGCCGCCGCCGCACTGGGTACGGGCGCTGTCTTCACTTCCATGGCATTTGCGGCCGATGACGGCAAGCCGAAGCAGTCCGTGGGCGAGTACGCCTCTGACGCGACGGTCACGACGAAGGTCAAGGCCGCCTTCGTTGCCGACAAGCAATTGAGCGCGCTGGACATTGCAGTGGAAACCAACAACGGCGTCGCCACCCTGACGGGTACCGTCGGCACCGCAGCCGAAGCCGATCACGCAGCCACCGTCACCCGTGGCGTGGAAGGCGTGAAGCAAGTGATGAACAACATCAAGGTCGACCCGGCCAAGAACAAGAAGTAAGCAAGGCCGCATTCCATACCGAGGCCTAGAGAGCCAAACGGCGCCCGTGTCTGACACGGGCGCCGTTTTTTTTGGCTGACCGGAATCGTTGATGGGCTTAGAGGGTGACGGTGCCCCGCCCGATCTCCAATGCGCGGCCGCCCACCTGGATGCGGCCATCAGCCAGCACATCAAGCAGCAAGCGGCACGGCCGGCCCATCTGATCACCCTGCTCGACCAGGATGCGGGCGGGCAAGGGACGCTTCTGGTGAATCAGCCAGCCGCCCAGATTCGCGCAGGCCGAACCCGTGCCGGCATCTTCGTCCACGCCGCCCCCCGCCTTGGCGAAGAAGTAGCGGGCCACGACGATCTGGCGTTCGTCTTGCACATTGCCTTCGTCGAAGGCGAACACATATAGGGTCTTGCGGCCCAGGCTGCTGACTTGCCAGCGGCTCAGCTTTGATGAATCGGGAGCAGCACGGCGCACGGCATCAACGCTGGCCAGCGGCACCAGCAATTGGTCAGCGCCGGTATCGACCCAGATGGGATCGCCCAGCAGGTCATCGGCGTTCAGGCCGATCAGGCTGGCGATCTCGGCACGGTCCATTTCAGGCGGCGCGGTGCGCACGCCACCGGGGCATGGTGCCGTGAAGGTCCAGGTGTCGCCACTGGCTTGCACGGGCACGACGCCGGCCTTGAATTCGAGCGTCAATGCATCGCCGGTTTGGCGCAGATCGCGCACCACTTGCGAGGTGCCGATGGTGGGGTGCCCCGCGAACTTCATTTCGTAGCCTGGCGTGAAGATGCGCACGTGCGCATCCGCCTGTTCGGACGGCAGGATGAAGGTGGTTTCGGAAAGATTGAACTGGGCCGCCAGATTCAGCATGGTGGCGTCGTCCATGCCGCGCGCGTCTTCGAACACGCACAGCTGGTTGCCGCTGAAGGGGGTAGACGCGAAAACGTTGAGCAGGCGAAACGCGTAAGAAGTCATGAAGAGGCGTGTAGAAGAAGGCCGCCGGCCAGTCCGGCGCAGCCTTCCACTGTATCGCAGCGCCCGGCCTCAGGCTATCAAGCGGTTCTTACCAGATTGCAAAGAAAAACACCCAGGCCATGCAGAACGGTGCCAGGCCCGCCACCAGCACCAGCCAGGCCGCAGCCTTGCGCCAGCCCCGGGTTTGACGCTGCGTGAGCAGGCGCGCGAAGAGACGCAAGGTCCACAACACGGCAAGCGTCAGCAAGGTGAAACGCACGGGGCCTGCCCACGCGGCTTGCACCCCCTCGTGCTTGAGCAGGTTGACGGTGGTGGCCGACAAGCCCAGGAACACGCCGATGCCAGCCGACGGAATCAGCGCCTGCGCAAGCTTGTGCACGCCGGGGCGAATCCAGCCAGTCGCCCGGGCGTCTGCTTCCATTGCGGCGGGCGCCAGGCGGTCGGCGAGCCACAGTGACAGGAAGCTTGAGCCGCCCACCACGATGGTTGCGCCGACGACGAACATCAGAATGCCTGCACCGTCCAGCCACGAGAAGCTGTCGTTCACGTCCGGGTAGTGGGTCAAGATGAACCAGGGCGCGTTGTCCATCAACGGCCACATGATGTCGTGCTCGACCAGCCAGGTTGCGGCCCATTGCTTGGCCGTCACGAACCAGGGGCTGGCGCTCCAGAGGAAGGCGCCGATGGCAATGCCCATCAGGCCGAAGCACAGCAAGGCGGTCTGCCAGCCGTCGCCGTCGGCCACGTTCACGATTTCTTCTTCGGGCGAACGCGCGGTCAGCTCGATGGCGCCGCGGTAGCCGCTGCAACGCCCGCACATGTGGCAGTCGCCGGCGCCCTTCATGTGACGAAGGGGCACCAGCGGCGCACAGTTGATGGGTTCAATGCGGATGACCGGGTGACGCCACTTTTCTTCGTCAACCTTGAAGTGCCAGGGCGCCAGCTTGGCCAGCAGATTGAACACGCCGTTGACCGGGCACAGGTACTTGCACCACACGCGCTTGCTGCGGCCATAGCGCCAGCCGACGATCATGGCGGCGACGGTCGAGCCGCCCAGCACCGCCAGCACGGCCAGCGGATATTGGTAGACGCTGACAAGCTGGCCATAGATCGTAGTCAGCGCAAAGGCCACGAACGGCCAGCCGCCCCACCGCATCCATTTGGGAATGGCGCGGCCCTGGCCCCGCTCGCTGGCCCATTCGGTCAGCATGCCTTCGGGACACAGCCAGCCACACCAGGCGCGGCCCAGAATCGGCATGGAGATCAGCACGAACGGCCACCAGACGCCCCAGAAAGCGAACTGCGCAACGATCGTCAGATTGTTGAACACCGATGCCGTGTTGTCCGGCAACGGCAGGAGCACAGGCACGATCAACAGGAACGCGTACATCGCGACAATGCCCCACTGCAGCTTGCGCAACAGCGGGGCATGGTCACGAAGAAAGTCGGCGATCCGGGAGGTCACCCTCCCGAGTACAGCTGCCATGGTCAAACCTTCATTGTTCAGTCCGGCATCAAACCGGAATCAGGACGCGCTCCGAGCGGCGGCCGGCGCGCGGACGGGCTTGTTGCCCACCCAGCGCAACAGCGCCCAGACCACAATCCAGTAAGCCACCCACAACAACACCGAGATCAGGGCGGGCAACGCGCGGTAGCCGGCGAAGTCGGCCAGGACCTTGCCCACGCCGGTGCTGTCGCTCAAGAGCCACGAGCTGTCCCACACGGGGTCGATAATGGTGGGCAAGACATCCAGCGAAATCAGATGGTCCAGGCCGCCAACCAACAGCGAACCGGCCAGCAGCAACAGCAGAATTTCGGTCACGCGGAAGAACCGGCGCCACGTAATCAGCTTGCCGCCCAGTTGCAACAGCCAGAACGTCAGCAGCGCCACGGCAAAGCCCGCCACACCGGCCAGCGCCAGCTTCAGCATGTCGCTGCCGCCTTCGCCCGCCGACACGGTGCCGTACAGGAACACCACGGTTTCGCTGCCTTCGCGGGCAACCGCAATGGCGACCAGCACAAACAGGCCCCACCAGTTGTCATTGGCAACCGAACTGCGCGCCCCGCTTTCAAGCTCGCCTTTCAGCGTGCGCCCGTGCTTCTTCATCCATACAACCATCTGCACGACCAGTGCGCATGCCGCCAGCGACATGATGGCCTGGAACCATTCCTGCCCTTCGTCGCTGAGCCAGGACGACACGCCCAGCAGCACCAGCGCCAAGGCCACGGCCAGCGCCAGACCCGCCGCAACGCCGCCCCACAGATAGTTCAGCCCCCGCTTGCCTTCGGGCGTAGAACGCAGCCAGGTGTACAAAATACCCACCACGAGCAAGGCTTCGACGCTTTCACGCCAGACGATAAAGAGGACTTGTTCCATGTATAGCTACCGCTTATTCCTTGGGCTTGACGACCAGGGTGCCTTTCACGCTTTGGTGAAAGTCATCAAAGAAGGGATACTCGCCGGGACGCGAAATGGTGATCACCACAAAGGATTTCACCCCGGGTCCCAGGACTTTTTCCTTGCGCAGCGGAATGCTTTCGAATTCCACCGGCTCGTTGCTTTCGTTGATGAGTTCAATCTTGAAACGGCCGGCGGGCACTTCCAGGGTGGCCGGCTCGAACGTGCCGTCCGGCTTGAACCTGAGTGTGAACGTCGGCAGTTCATCCGCCTGCGCAGGCGCCATGCCGGCAACACCGGCCAGGCCGATCAGCAGCGCGGCAACTCCGTTAAGCAGGCGGCGCACGATCAGTAACCGCCCTTCTTGCCGGTACCGGCGTAGACGAATTCATATTCCAGTTCGAACGGCTCGAACCACGGACCCACACCGGTTTCCTTGTCGATGTGGCGGCCGAAGTGGGCCATTTTGTTTTCGGACGGCGGCAGGATCGTGTACTTCAGCTTGTACTTGCCCGGGCCTTCCAGCTTGACGTTGTCGCCATAGTGCGGGCCGTCGTTGGCGACCATGGGCATGAAGGTGCCCTTCTGGACGTTCTGGCTGCCGACTTTCTGGATCTCGAAGTTMACGACCAGGTACGGCACCCATTCGCCTTCCGGAAAGCCCGTCTTGTTGCCGGCGGTGGCGTGGATGTCGGCCTCAAGGTGCACATCGGAATCCTTGGCGGCGCGCATCATGCCGGGCGGGTCCATTTCGATCGGCTGCAGATACACCGCGCCGATTTCCATGCCGCCCTTTTCAACCGGCTTGCCGATGGGGTATTCGGCCGCGTTGGCGGCAGACACGCTCAGAGCGACGATGGCCAGCGCCAAGGCTTTCTTGATCATGTGCATAATCCTTGAGACACAAATGAATGGCGGTTCTAAGAAGCTAAACAAGAACCGTTTTCATTAATGTAACGAAAAAAACTGACATATCCCTGAACTATGGGACCCCAAAAGGGGCGGATTATTGCGTTTGCTCAAACGGCGGCAGGCCACAAAAAAGCCGGCGGGGCTGTTGCCACACCGGCTTTTGAACGAACGGATGTCGGGCTTTACTTGCGGCCCGTACCCGTACCCGTGCCCGGCGTGCTGCCGGGCGTGAACGGGAAGGTCGAGAACATCGCGCGCGTTTGGTCCTGCATCTGATCCTGCATCTGCACGAACAGGTTTTTGCTCTGATCGATGTAGTTGTTCATCATGTTCTGCAGCATGGGCGTCTGCACGTTCATGAACTGCGTCCAGGCCTCGGGCCCGAACTGGCTGCCGTACAGGCCCTTGGACTGCTCGGCCATGCGCGTCTGGATTTCCATGAAGGCCTGGATGTTCTTCTCAAGATAAGAACCCATGATGCCCTGCATGGCATGACCATAGAAACGGATGATCTGCGACAGCATGTTCGACGAGAACATGGGCATGCCGCCGCTTTCCTCTTCCAGAATGATCTGCAAGAGAATGCTGCGGGTCAGGTCTTCGCCGCTCTTGGCGTCGACAACCTGGAATTCTTCATTGGCCAGAACCAGTTGCTTGACATCTGCCAGAGTGATGTAGGTGCTGGTCCGGGTGTCGTATAGGCGACGGTTGGGGTACTTTTTAATCAGGCGCAGGCTGGCGCCGGTTTGTGCTTGCGTCATGTGTGTCCCCGGATCGGGCGATCTCTTAGACTTCGAATAAGGTGGAGTGTAATGCCGGAAGGCCCTCTCCCCGAGGCCTTCCGGCGCCTGAGGCCGCCCACGGCGGCCCCGCTTGCCAGCATCAGCCCATGTGCAGGCCGCCGTTGAGCGAGAAGTCTGCGCCCGTCGAAAAACCCGACTCATCAGAAGCCAGCCACGACGTCATGGAAGCGATTTCCTCGGGCGTGCCCAAGCGGCGCACCGGAATGGTGGCCACAATCTTTTCCAGCACTTCGGGACGGATGGCGCGAACCATGTCCGTGCCGATGTAGCCCGGCGAGATCGTATTGACCGTGACGCCCTTGCTAGCCACTTCCTGCGCCAGCGCCATGGTGAAACCATGGATGCCGGCCTTAGCCGTGGAATAGTTGGTCTGGCCGAACTGGCCCTTCTGACCATTCACCGAGCTGATGTTGACGATGCGGCCCCACTGCCGTTCAACCATGCCTTCAATGACCTGCTTGGTCACGTTGAAGAGGCTGTTCAGGTTGGTGTCGATCACAGCGCGCCAATCATCGGCGCTCATTTTGCGGAACAGCCCATCGCGGGTGATGCCCGCGTTGTTGACCAGCACATCGACCGGCCCGAGGTCCGCGGTGACTTTCTCGAAAGCCTTTACCGTGGAATCCCAATCCGACACGTTGCCCACCGATGCGTAGAACGTGTAGCCCTGTGCTGCCTGCTCATCCAGCCATTGCTGGTAATTGCGGCTGGGGCCGCAACCTGCCACCACGCGAAAGCCATCCTTGGCCAAGCGCTGGCAAATAGAGGTGCCGATACCGCCCATCCCGCCTGTTACGTAAGCCAGTTTTCCGCTCATTGGACTTCCTCCTGTGTGCGACGGACGCCTCGTTGATTAACTTTCTTATTGGCCTGGGCCAACCGCGCAGGGCGGTTTCAGGCTGCCCGGACCTTCACATACCTGCCAGGCGCCGGCTCGATCGGCTGGTGCTTGGCATTGCCTAATTTTGTACGCGCCTTGATCTGCTTGCCCGAATGCTGCGACAGCCAGTCTGTCCAATCGGGCCACCAACTGCCCGCGTGCTCGGCCGCTTGTGCGAACCAGGCATTGGGGTCGCCGGGCATGTCGTCGTGCCCCTGCTTGCCCAGCCCGTCCGCCACCCAATAGCTGCGGCGTTTCTTGGCCGGCGGATTGACCACGCCCGCGATGTGGCCCGAGGCCCCCAGCACGAAGCGTTGCGGTCCGCGCAGCAGCTGCGTGGACGCGTAGGCCGACACCCACGGCACGATATGGTCTTCGCGTGACCCGAAGATGTACGCCGGCATCGTCAGGCGCGTCAGGTCCAGCGGCATGCCGGCGGCTTGCGCACGGCCCGGCACCTTCAGATTGTTTTCAAGATAGGTATTGCGGAAGTACCAGGAAAAGAACGGACCCGGCAGATTGGTGCTGTCGCCATTCCAGAACAGCAGATCGAACGGGGGCGGCTTCTGGCCCTTCAGATAGTTGCCGACCACGTAGTTCCAGACCAGCTCATTGGGCCGCAGGAACGAGAACGTGGTGGCCAGGTCGCGGCCGGGCATCAACCCGCCGTTGCCTAATTGATGGTCGCGCAGCAACGCGTGCGCTTCGTCCACGAAGACATTCAGGATGCCCGTGTCGTGGAAATCAAGCAGCGAGGTCAGCAGCGTCAGCGAGGCCACCGGATGCTCGCCGCGCGCTTCAGCCAGCGCCAGCGCGGAAGCCAGCATCGTGCCGCCCACGCAGAAGCCCAGCGCATTGACCTTGGGTTGCTTGGTGATGTCGCTGGCCACCCGCAGCGCTTGCAGCACGGCGTTGTCCAGGTAGTCGGACCAGGTGGCGCGGTCGATGCCGTCGGTGTCGCTTGCCACCGGGTTGCGCCACGACACCAGAAACACCGTAAAGCCCTGCTCCACCGCGTGACGCACGAAGGAATTCTCGGGCTGCAGATCCAGGATGTAGAACTTGTTGATGTTCGGCGGCACGATCACCAGCGGGCGTTCGTGCACCGTGGCGGTCGACGGCGTGTACTGGATCAGCTGGAACAGCGTGTTCTCGTAGACCACTTCGCCCGGCGTCACCGCCACGTTGCGGCCGATCTCGAACTGCGATTCGTCGGTTTGCGTGATGCGGCCTTTCTTGACGTCGCCCAGCAGATTCGCCAGCCCTTCGTTCAGCGCGCGGCCCGCGCTTTCCACGATGGATTGCTGGGCGTCCGGGTTCAGCGCCAGGAAGTTCGACGGCGACAGCGCATCCACCCATTGCATGATGGAAAAGCGCAGGCGGTTGCGCATGGGTTCGCTGACCTGGGCGGCGTCAACCATGCGCTGCATGGCGCGCGCCGACAGCAGATACGTGTGCGCCATCAGCAGATGCGAACTATTGGCGGACCAGGCGTCGCCGGCGAAGCGGCGGTCAGCCAGGGGCGCAAGCGCGCCGCGTCGGGCATCGTCGCAAAGGCGCTGCCACTCGCGAGAGAATTCGGCCTGAATGTCGGCCAGGATTTCCGGTGCCACGCTCACCGGAATGGGTCCTGCGGAGAGATTGGCGTTCACTTCGACACCTTGTTATCGACACTGCTCGATTGATGTTGCATTCCGGGTCCAGGACTGTCAATGCGGGTATACAAGGAGGCAATCAGGGTAGGACTCAACCCCGCCTGCCGGCCTTGCGCAAGATCAAACCGGGTCGAGCCAGGCCAGCAATGCCATGCGTCCGGTTTCGCCGTCGCGCCGATAAGAGAAGAAGCGATCCGAGGCCGATACGGTACACAAGCCGCTTAACGCCACCTCTTGTACCCCGGCGCGGCGCAGGCGGAAATCGGCCAATCCGGCGAGGTCGGCCAGCCACTTTCCCGATAGCCCCGGGCGCGGCGTGAAGTAACGCGCCGTGGCGGGATCATCGGCCGTGAACGCATCCAGCACGTCTTGGCCCACTTCGAAATGTTGCGGGCCGATGCCGGGGCCCACCCAGGCGCGCCAGCCTTCGGCCTGCGGCGCCTTGGCCCGCATGGCGGCCAATGTGTTTTCCAGCACGCCGCCCGACAGGCCACGCCAGCCGGCGTGCGCCGCGCCCAGCACCAGGCCTTTGGAATCGGTAATAACGACGGGCAGGCAATCAGCCACCATGATGGCCAGCACGCGGCCCGGCTGCGTCGTGACGCTGGCGTCCACGGCAGGTTCATCCTGCGCGGGTGCGCCCGTCGTGGATTCGCCTGCCGCGGGTTCACTTGCCGCATCCATCGCGTCCGCATCCACGACTTCGCTGCCATGGACTTGGCGCAACCACAGCGGCTCGGCCGGCACGGCGGCGCGCACGCGGCGGCGGTTCTCGGCCACGGTGTCGGGGTTGTCGCCCGCGCGGCGCCCCAGGTTCAGGGTGTCATGCGGGGCCACGCCCACGCCGCCCGCGCGTGTCGTGCAGAAGTAGTTCACGCCGGCCCACTGGGGGCCGGTTACGACAGGCAGGCTGGCGATCACGCGTTCCATGCAATGCTTTCCTGGACCAGGGTCATGTCAGCGGGCACGGCGGCGGCGAATTGGACTTCACCGTTGCCGCCCGGATCATCGAAATGCAGGGCGCGGGCGTGCAGCATCTGGCGCTGCGCCCCCGCGATGTTCTTGCCGCCATAGATGGTGTCGGCCAGCAGCGGGTGGCCCAGGCTGGCCATGTGCACGCGAATCTGGTGGGTGCGCCCCGTTTCCAGGCGGCACACCACTTCCGTGACGCGGCCGCCGGGGTCAACCTGGCCACGGCGGACCGGTGCGTAATTGGTAATGGCGGGCTTGGGCGCCACGGGGCGCTCGACGCTCATGCGGATGGGCACGCGGGAATCGCGGCCAATGGCGCGCTCAACACGGCCACCGTTTGCGACCCAGCCATGGGCCAGGGCCACGTATTCGCGGCCCATGCTGCGTGCCTGCAACTGGCGCACCAGATGCGTCTGGGCCTTTTCATTGCGGGCCACGACCATGAGTCCGGAGGTGTCCTTGTCCAGCCTGTGAACAATGCCGGCACGCGCCACGGCCGCCAATTCCGGGTAGCGGTAAAGCAGGCCGTTGAGCAGCGTACCGCTCCAATTGCCCGCGCCCGGATGCGTGACCAGGCCGGCAGGCTTGTTTACGACGATCCAGTCGGGGCTTTCGCCCACCACGGTGAATTCAACAGGTTCGGGCGTGAAGGCGCGGGCGTCGGGGGCGGGCTGGGCCCATACCAGCAGCTCGTCGCCGGGGCCCACCGTCTGGCGGATCTTGCCGGGAGCACCGTTCACGTGCACATTGCCGGATTCAATCCAGCCTTGCAGACGGCTGCGGGAATGGTCGGGCATCAGCCCGGCCAGAACCTTGTCGAGCCGATCGGCCTTGGTGCTGGAAGGAACCGTTACAAGTTGCGGTTCACCCCGGTTTTCCCCGGGATTTCCGTCCGCATTTTCGTCAGGAAGGCCCAGGAGTTCGTCGTCGGAAACGAGATCTGTGCCGGCGGCTGTATCAGACATGGAGACAAATCATATAATCAGCCTGCCATGCTAACACCAAGGATACGATTCTCGTGATTCACCACTCCGCAGCTCCCTCGAACCCCGCATCCCGAAGCGGGCCGGTTTTGCGCGTGGTTATCGCGCTATTTGCCGTCATCGTCATCGCCGGTTGCGGCTCGACCAACAGCAAGTACGACAAGACCACCAACTGGAGCGCCGAACAGCTTTACGCTGACGCCAAGTCCGAAATGTCCTCGGGCGGTTGGAAAGAAGCGCGCGAGCGCCTGACCGCCATCGAAAGCCGCTACCCCTTCGGCGTCTATGCCCAGCAAGCCCTGCTTGAACTGGCCTACGTCAACTGGAAAGACGGCGAAAACGAACAAGCCCTGGCCGCCATTGACCGCTTCCAGCAGCTCTACCCCAACCACCCCGGCACCGACTACGCGCTGTACCTGAAGGGCCTGATCAACTTCACGCCGGCCAGCGCCTTCATGACCAACATCACGGGCCAGGACCCGGCCGAACGCGACCCCAAGGGATTGCGCGCGTCTTACGATGCGTTCAACGAGCTGATCAAGCGCTACCCGGATAGCAAGTACAGCGTAGATGCCGAAAAGCGAGTGGCGTGGCTGGTCAACACCATCGCCATGAACGAAGTGCACGTCGCCCGTTATTACTACGAGCGCGGCGCCTACGTGGCCGCCGCCAACCGTGCGCAAACCGTCATCACCGACTTCGAAGGCGCCCCCGCCACCGAAGAAGCGCTGTACTTGATGGTCTCGTCCTACGACAAGCTGGGCATGACCGAACTGAAGAACGATGCGCAGCGCGTGTACGACAAGAACTACCCCAACAGCGACTTCAAGACCAAGGGTCTGCAGGCGGATCGCAGCTGGTGGAACCCGTTCGACTGATTCGTCAGCTGCTCGGCCTTCCCCGCATGGGAAAAGAAAAAGCTCCTCGAATTATTCGAGGAGCTTTTTTTTAACCGGGGGGCATAGGCCTTGGTCTTAGCCTTGGCCTTGGCCTTGGTCTTAGCCTTGGTCTTAGCCTTGGCCTTCCCCGCCCTCTTGCTTGCGGCGATAGAACGCCAGCACCTCTTCCAGTTCGCGCGTTCGCGCAAAGGGCGGCAACCCGCGCCACAGGCGTTTGCCGTAAGGCTTTTCCACCAGACGCGCATCGCCCACCATCAGCACACCCCAATCCGACTCGGTACGAATCAGCCGGCCCGCGCCCTGCTTGAGCGAAATGGCGGCTTCGGGCAATTGGTATTCCGAAAACGGATTGCCGCCTTGGGCCCGACAGGCCCGCAGCCGGGCTTCGATGACAGGATCATCGGGCGGCGCGAATGGCAACTTATCAATGGCCACCAACGTCAGCACATCGCCGGGCAGGTCGATGCCTTCCCAGAAGCTGGCGCTACCCACCAGCACCGGATGCTTGAGCTTGCAGAAGCGGTCAAGCAGGTCCCGGCGCGTGCCTTCGCCTTGCTTGAGCAGCGGCCAATCATGGCCAGCATCGTCGAAGGCATCGGCTAGCAAGGTCGCCACCTTCTCCACGGCGCGCAAGGTCGTGCACAGCACCAGCGTGCCGCCGGGGCTGGCTTCCAGCAACGGCATCAGCGTGTCGACGAAGCGGTCAAGAAACTGCGGCGACTGCGGCTCGGGCATGCCGCGCGGCACGAACAGCAGGGCCTGTTCCGGGTAATTGAACGGCGACTCCCACTTGCCCGTGCGCGCCTTTTCCAACCCCAGCTGACTGGTGAAATGATGGAACTCGCCATTCACCGACAGCGTGGCCGACGTCATGATCCAGGCCTGACCCGGCTTGCGGTATTTCGAGAAAGCCTGCGCCACCGACAACGGCGCCGAATGCAGGCGGACATGGTGCTGGCCGTGTTCGACCCAGCGCACCGCAGGCCCCGTCCATTGTTCAGCTGCGGCGGCCACGCCTTCCAGAATGGCCGCAGGCGTGGACGCCCCGTCGCCCAGCACGGCGATGGCGTCAGCGGCGGCCGGCTCGGGGGCTTGATCGTCCCGGCCCCACCCTTCGTCGGCAAACCCGGCATCCGCACGGCCGGGCGTGGCCCAGCGCTTGAGCCGCACCGAAATCTCGGCGCCGATGCGCGCAGCCGCCATCAGGTCAGGGTGTTTTTCCGCGACCACGCCCAAGGCCTTGGTGGCCGTATCCACGGCTTCGCGCAAGGCCAATAGGGCCTCGTCGAATTCCTCGGGGTTGGGAATGGCGTCGAACGTGGCCTTGCGGCCCGGCATGCGGTCAAGCGGCGCACAGACCAGGCGCAGTTCGCGCGCGGCGGTTTCCAGATGCCGGCTGACGTCGCTCCATTTGGCGGCCTCGCGGGCATACGCCAACCCCGCCACTTCCAGCGCGCGGCCAAAGTCCATCAGTTGGTGGGTGGACACGCTGCTGCCCAGAAAGCGCGTGGCCGTGTCGGGCAACTGATGCGCTTCGTCGAAGATGACGGTGTCGGCTTCGGGCAGCAGATCGGTCACGCCCTCTTCGCGCAACACCAGGTCGGCCATGAAGAGCGCATGGTTGACGACCACGACGTCAGCTTCCTGCGCCTGCCGGCGCGCCTTCACGACGAAACAGTCGCGGATGCGCGGGCATTCCTGGCCCAGACAGTTTTCGCGCGTGGACGTCACGCGCTGCCAGATGTCGGCGTCTTCAGGCACCTGCGCAAGATCGCTGCGGTCGCCCGTTTTGGTGATGCCGGCGAACACCTGAATCTGGCGCAATTGCTGGATTTCGGTGCGCGACTTCAAGGCGCGTTCGTCGCCCTGCAAGCGTTCCAGGTGATAGTGGCAGACGTAATTGCCGCGGCCCTTGAGCAGCGCGGCCGTGACCGGTGCGGCCAACGCCGCGCGCACGCGCGGCAGGTCTCGCGCAAATAACTGGTCTTGCAGCGTGCGGGTACCGGTGGAAATCAGCACCTTGCCGCCCTGGATGAAGGCGGGTACAAGGTAAGCCCAGGTTTTGCCGATACCGGTGCCGGCTTCGGCCACCAGCGTGGCGCGGTCTTGAATGGCGTCGCCAATCGCCTGCGACAATTCCACCTGCGAAGGGCGTGGCTTGTAGCCGGGCATGGCCGTGGCCAGCGGCCCGTCCTCGTCAAAAAATTCGGATATATCCAGGTCCAGCATTACGGCAGCCTAGTGTCAGTCGGCGTCTTCGGAGATACCGGTACCCATACGGTACGGCCGCCAGACACTGATGTGGGAAAGGACCAAATGATACTCGGTGCAGCCGCCTGATCCGGCTCGCGCAGGGACAGATCGGTCCACCCTCACACGTTCTGTAACAGTGGCTTATGGCACAATCCGCCCCTTGTTTTTCCTTTTTGTCGTCGTATAGAGATGTCTGAAACTTCCGCTATCACGAACGTCGCCGCCGGCGTCGACAACGCCCGCATCGTCGCGCAGCTCGCCACCGAGCTCGGCGCGCGCGCCTCCCAGATCGCTTCGGCTGTGGAACTGCTGGATGACGGCGCCACCGTGCCGTTTATCTCTCGCTATCGCAAGGAAGCCACTGGCGGCCTGGACGATACCGTGCTGCGCAATCTGGAAGTGCGCCTGGGTTACCTGCGCGAACTCGAAGAGCGCCGCGGCTCGATCCTTGAATCCATCTCGCAGCAGGGCAAGCTCACGCCCGAGCTCCAGCAGGAAATCGCCACGGCTGACACCAAGCAGCGCCTGGAAGACTTGTACGCGCCGTACAAGCCCAAGCGCCGCACCCGCGCCCAGATCGCCCGCGAGGCCGGTCTGGAACCGCTGGCCGACGCCATCCTGGCGGACCTTGCCTGCGACCCCGCCGTGCTGGCCGCGCAGTACCTGAACCCCGAAGCGTCGATCAACGACGCCAAGGCGGCGCTGGACGGCGCGCGCGACATCCTGGCCGAGCGCTACGCGGAAAACGCGGACCTGCTGGCCGACATGCGCGAACACCTGTGGTCCACCGGCCTGATCTACTCCAAGATGATCGACGGCAAGGAAACCGAGGGCGCCAACTTCCGCGACTGGTTCGACTTCAACGAGCCGCTGCGCACGCTGCCCTCGCACCGCATCCTGGCGCTGCTGCGCGGCCGCCAGCAAGGCGTGCTGGAACTGCGTCTGGGCCTGGAAGCCGAGCTGGAAGCGCAACTGCCGCACCCGTGCGTGGCGCGCATCGCCAACTTCCTGAAGCTGGGCAACGGCCTGTTCGCGCTGGACGCCACGCCGCGCGCCCGCTGGCTGGGCGAAGTCTGCCGCTGGACCTGGCGCGTGAAGCTGCTGACGGCATTCGAAAGCGAACTGATCGGCCGCCTGCGCGAAAGCGGCGAAGCCGAAGCCATTCGCGTGTTCGCCGCCAACTTGAAAGACTTGCTGCTGGCCGCGCCTGCCGGCCCCAAGGCCGTGCTGGGCCTGGACCCGGGCATCCGCACGGGCTGCAAGATTGCCGTGATCGACCAGACCGGCAAGGTCGTCGACACCACCACCGTCTACCCCTTCGAACCGCGCCGCGACCGTGAAGGCACGATCAACACGCTGGCCGCGCTGGTGGCGCGCCACAAGGTGGACCTGATCGCCATCGGAAACGGCACCGCATCGCGCGAAAGCGAGAAGCTGGTGGGCGACATGATGGAACGCTTCCCCGACCTGAAGGTCACCCGCGTGGTGGTCTCCGAGGCCGGCGCGTCGGTGTATTCCGCATCGGAAACCGCCGCCCTGGAATTCCCCGACCTGGACGTGACGCTGCGCGGCGCCGTGTCTATCGCCCGCCGCTTGCAAGACCCACTGGCCGAATTGGTCAAGATCGATCCCAAGGCGATCGGCGTGGGTCAGTACCAGCACGACGTCAACCAGCGCGAGCTGGCGCGTTCGCTGGACGCCGTGGTCGAAGATTGCGTTAACGCGGTGGGTGTGGACGTCAACACGGCATCGGCTGCGTTGCTGGCTCGCGTGTCCGGGTTGAACTCGCTGCTGGCCAAGAACATCGTGGCCTGGCGCGACGAGAACGGCGCGTTCCCCACGCGTGAAATCCTGCGCAAGGTGCCGCGCTTTGGCGAAAAGGCCTTCGAACAGGCCGCCGGCTTCCTGCGCATTCCCAACGGCGACAACCCGCTGGATGCGTCGTCGGTTCACCCCGAAGCCTATCCCGTGGTCGAGCGCATCGTCGCCAAGATCAAGGCGGAAGTGAAGCAGATCATCGGCCAGCGCGAAGCCCTGAAAGGCGTGTCGCCGTCCGATTTCACCGACGAGCGTTTCGGCTTGCCCACGGTGCGCGACATCTTCGCCGAACTGGAAAAGCCCGGCCGCGATCCGCGCCCCGAGTTCAAGACCGCGCAGTTCAAGGAAGGCGTGGAAACGCTGAACGACCTGTACCCGGGCATGATCCTGGAAGGCGTCGTGACCAACGTGGCCAACTTCGGCGCGTTCGTTGACATCGGCGTACACCAGGACGGCCTGGTCCACATTTCGGCGCTGGCCGAAAAGTTCGTGAAGGACCCGCGTGATGTGGTGCGCGTGGGCCAGACGGTCAGCGTGAAGGTGCTGGAAGTGGACGCCGCGCGCAAACGCGTCGCGCTGACCATGCGCCTGAACGACACCGCTGCCCCGGCTCGCCGCAGCGGCGACGCGCCCAAGGGCGGTGACCGCCCGCGCCGTTCGCAAAGCGATGGCGGCCGCGGCAACGCAGGCGCAGCCGCAGGCGGCATGAACAGCGCGATGGCCGACGCCTTCGCCAAGCTCAAGCGCTGATTCCCGAAGATTCACCGCTCATCACAAAGCCCGGCGCATCGCATGCGCCGGGCTTTTTCTTTAGCTTAGGACTTTCCCTTAGATTGGCGATTTCCTTGCGCTCCCTCAATCAAGCAATCTAAAAATAAGGGAAAATATCGAATTGTGTCCAAATAATAAAAGCCGGTGGCGTTGGGGAACTCGGCAGGCACAAACATCCATGATCAGGCGAACCGCGGCGCGAACCGTCTATCAGGCAAGAAATCCAAAAAAAGCGCCCCTACCCTGAAAGCCCGGAGAGCGATTCGTCATGCGCAATACCATTACGCTTGCCGCCAATGAAGCGGCAACGATCACCGAAAAAGAAGCCGGCGCGGGCGGCGCCTACAACGAAGTCACGCTGGGCCAATATGCGCACCTGATCGTTGATGGCGCGGAAGTCACCTTCAAGCACATCACGTTGGAACGCCTGGGCACCCGCATCATCGAATTGCAGAACGGCGCGCAGCTGCATGTGGGCGCGCTGGGTTTCGCCAGCATGGGCGCCAGCATCGTGTACCGCATCGGCGCGGGCTGCGCGCTGGTATTCGACGCCAGCCAATGGGACCCCGAAGTGGTCGCCAACACGACCTTCGACTTCGTCAGCCAGGGAAGCGGCACGCTGAAGTACTTTCCGTTCATCAACCCGGAATGGCTCGACTGCCCGAACGTCACGGGCTATTCGGAAGGCGACATGCTGGAGATCGCGGGCCAGGGCAACGCCCAGCGTTTCCAGGTGCGCGATGGCCGCATCGTCGCCAACGCGAACGCGCGCGCAGCCTGAATGTGAAACGACGCGGATGGGACCGTATCCCATACCGCGTCGTAATCTGGCCTGAGCGTGCGGCGCGTGCAGCGGCGCATGATGCCGCAACACTGCCCCGCTATCCCTTTTATTCCTGAGACATCGACACCAGCGCGTCGCGCACGCGGCCCAACAGGACGGGGTCCACATCCCCGGCCGCGGCCGTGTCGGCCCCTTGCAGCAGGCCCGTCAGCACCGCGTCCGAGGGATCGGACTTCAGCGTTTGCATCAAGCCGCCCGCGTCCTTCGGATTGGCAAAGCCCGGCGACAACAGCAGCTCTTCGCCATCGGCAGCCAGAAGGCGGAAGCGGAAAGCGCCGTCTTCATCGCGGAAGCTGACGAAGCGCGCGCCCTTGCCCTTTTCCTTTTTGCCCTGCGCCTTGCCCGCCGTGGCGCCCGCGTTCAGGTTGCGCAGGCCCACGGCCTCGCGCAGTTCCTGCATCAGCGGCAGCGCCAGCGTGCGCGCCTTGGCGGCGCCGGCTTGCAGAATGTCTTCGATGCGGCCGGGGTTGGCGATCAGGTCAACGTACTTCTCGCGCATCGGCGCAAGCAGGTTTTCCAGATGCTCGTACAGCGCCTGTTTGGCGTCGCCCCAACCCATGCCCTCTTCCAACTGCTTGCGGAACGCCGCCGATTGCTCGTGCGTGGCGAATGCGCGGTACAGCGTGTACAGGTGCGAGCTCTCGGCGTCCTTGGGTTCGCCGGGTTCACGCGAATCGGTCACGATGCGCATCACCGACGCGCGCAGCGCCTTTGCGCCGCCTTCGAACAACGGAATGGTGTTGTTGTAGCTCTTGGACATCTTGCGGCCATCCAGGCCGGGCAAGGTCGCCACGTCTTCCTCGATCACCACTTCGGGCAGCGTGAAGTAATCACGGCCGTACAGGTGGTTGAAGCGCTGGGCGATGTCGCGCGCCATTTCCAGATGCTGGATCTGATCGCGGCCGACCGGCACGCGGTTCGCGTTGAACATCAGGATGTCCGCGGCCATCAGGATCGGATACGAGAACAAGCCCATCGTGACGCCGTCGTCGGGCTCCACGCCCTTGGCCACGTTCTGGTCCACCGACGCCTTGTAGGCGTGCGCGCGGTTCATCAGGCCCTTGGCCGTGACGCAGGTCAGGAGCCAGCTGAGTTCGGGAATTTCAGGAATGTCGGACTGGCGATAGAACGTGACACGATCGTGGTCCAGGCCCACGGCCAGCCAGGTCGCCGCGATTTCCAGGCGGGAACGCGCAACGCGCGCCGGATCATCGCACTTGATCAGCGCGTGATAGTCCGCCAGAAAAAAGAATGCGTCCACGCCGGGCTGCGTACTGGCCTGCACGGCGGGCCGGATAGCGCCCGCATAGTTGCCAAGGTGGGGGGTGCCAGTGGTGGTAATGCCAGTAAGGACGCGGGTATTCATGGGGCGAAGAGGCGTTTGCTAGGGGAAACGAGCAGTGTAACGTGCCGGAGCGCCCAGCCGACGGGCGGGCGTCTTCGTCGCCGGGATGCGTGGAATGGCTCAGCTCGGCTCAGCCCGGCTCAGCCCGGCTCGATCAGGGCTGGCTCGGCGCAACCCGAGCCGGCCGGCGAACTTACAGCACCGCCAAGAGCGGCGCCGCCAGGGCGCACACCCCGCCCGTGGTCAGCGCGGCGCGCGGGCGGAAGGTCAGGAACCAGATCAGCAGCAGGCCGGCAATGCTGAGGATGCCGATCCACTCGACCGTGCCGTAGCTCCAGCCCCACACCGCGGCGGACGCGCATAGCGATAAGGCCAGCGCGATCCAGCCGAACGCGCGCAACGGCACTCGATGACGCCGGGGCATGGCGCGATCGAACAGATCTTCGTAGTGGCGGTCCATGCCCAGGCACAGGGCGGAAAACCCCGCGTAGGCCAGGCAGAAGGCGGCAAGCGTCATGGCGTATCACCTCGCGGTTCATAAACGACGGCACTGGGGGCGGACTTCGTCACGGGCGCCTCGGCAACGGGGGAAGACGGGTGCCGGGTGGAGGCGGCGGGCGCGGCGGCAGCGGCAGGCGCAGCGGCAGCCCCTTTTTCCGCGTGCGGCTTGGCGGCAGCGCGCGGCTTGGCGGCAGCGCGTGCCGGCTGCGTCGCAGGCGCCTTGCGGGCCCGCGCCGCCTTGCGCGCCATCCAGGCGAACAACAGCGCCGTGGCCAGGCAGGTCAGGTCAAAACCGGCCATCACCCAATCGCCCTGCGGCAGCGACACGCCCAGGTGACGCGACGTGGTCAACGCATTGACGACCGGCACCAAGGCCATCGCGGCAGCCGCCACGGCCAGCAGGTCTTGCCATTTGCGGCGTTGGAACACGAAGGCATAGACCAGCGACAGCGCCCACGCCGAAAAGAACGCGCGCACTTCCCAGAGTTGGCGGCCGGGCATCTCAGCGGGCAGCAGGCGGTTGGCCAGGAAAAATGCAGCCACGCCAAAGACCACGCCCGCGATCGTGCCTGCGTTCAGGCCATCGACCAGACGCAGCGAAAAGGCCTCGCGGGCATCGCCCGGACGCGCCTTCTGACGGCGCTTGGCGATCCAGAGCACCAGCCCCGTGCCGACCATGCCGGTGCCAGCAAGGCTGACCACAAAGTAGAACCAGCGCAACAGCGGTTCAGCAAACAAGCCCAGATGCAGGCCGATGATGGTGCCGGCCGTCTGCACGGTGCCGCTAAGGTCATCCTCGCCTTCCAGGTACTTCCCAGTCACGCCATCAAAACGCATGTACGGCGCCAAGCGCCCATACGACACGCCATCGGCGGCGTCGCGCACCATCGTCACGGTGGCGCCGGCATCGCCCGGGTTATTGACGGTGACGCGGCCGACGCGGCCCTGCCAGTGTTGCTGCGCCTGCTCAAGCAGCGGCGCAATCGGCAGCAGCGGGGCGGGCTGATTCAGCGGTGGCGTGACCTTGAACGATTTGAAAACGTCGTCCGTGTATTGGCGCGGATTCTCGTAGACGGCGTTGATGCCGGCCGGCATGAGCATCACCATGAACAGCATCAGGCCGCTGAAGGTGATCATCAGATGAAACGGCAGCCCCAATACCGACAGCACGTTATGGCCGTCCATCCAGGCGCGCTGCCCACCCTTTTTAGGGCGGAAGGTAAAGAAATCGGTGAATATCTTTTTGTGCGTGATGATGCCGCTGATGATCGCCACCAGCATGAACATGCCCGCGATGCTGGCCAGCCAGCGCCCCCACGGGTACGCGGTTTCCAATTCGAAATGGAAGCGGTAGAAGAACTCGCCGCCGCGTGTTTCCCGGCCTTTGACTTCCTGCCCGTTCTGATCCAGCTTCACGCGCACGAAACCGCGCTCGCCCGGCTTGGGCTTGGCAACCTGGTACAGCAGCAGCGTCAGCGGTTCGCGAGCGGTGGGCGGCGTGATGAACCAGCGCTTGGCGTCCGGCGCATTCTCATTCAGATAGCGTTGCGCCATCTCCACGGCTTGCACGGCAGGCAGGGCCTGCACCTGAATTTCCGGCTGCATCCAGCGCGTGATCTCGGGCCGGAAAAACGCGAGCGAACCCGTCAGGAACATCGCGAACAACACCCAGCCAAAAATAAGCCCCGCCCAGGTATGCAACCAGGACATGGACTGGCGCAGGCCTTCTTCGCCTTGCGCGCGGGCTTTGCCTGCCTTCATGCCACCCCCATCGTGCGGCCGGCCAGGAACAACGCGCCCAGCACGGCGGCAGGGATCAGGATGCCCGCCCAGGCGCGCCAGGCGTTGCGCGTGGCGAACACCCAGATCACGCCACAGGCGTAGACCACGAAGGACAACATCTGCGCCGTGGTGACGGCGTCCGCCCGCCCCATGGGCAGCCAGACGGCCAGGCAAGCCGCAGCCGCCGAGGCGAGGGCATAGCCGCCCAGGATGGCCGCAGCCGCCCTGGAAAATACGGCCATTCGATAGCGCATCATGCCTGCGCCGGCTGCGGGAGCTTTCACTTGGACACGTTGAAGGTCAGGGTGGAAACGTAGCGGATCTTGGCGTAGGTCTTGCCATCAGCCTCGCCCGCCTTCTCTTCGACGTGCGCGGCTTCCAGCACGTACTGGCCGGGCCACGGCGTCGTGATTTCGATGCGGCCATTTTCATCACTGTAGAAACGCTTTTCCCACTTCGGCGGGCCGAACACGGTGACTTCGGTCTTGGCCAGCGGCTTGCCCTGGAATTGCAGCACGAAGGTGTTGGCGTCTGCGGCGGTGGGGACGAGTTCCAGATCCAGCTTGCCTTGCGTATCCGCACGGCCGGCCTTGGCGCCGTACTTCACCAGCGTGTCTTTGAATTGGATGGGCTGAGCCAGGCGGACGTCGCCCTTGCCAGCGGCTGCGAATTCAACGAAGTCGGCGCCTTCGGCCGATGCCTTCAGCGTCTTGCCATCGGCTGCCGTCACCACCGGCGACACCAGGACTTTGCCCAACAAGCCATCGCGCTTTTCGCGCAGGTCATCGGCCCACTCACCAAAGTACGCCTTGGCCGGACCCTCGGCGGTGCGTTCCAACCAAACAAAGTGCGCTTGCGCGGCGCCTGCCGAGCCCAACAGGGCAATAGCGGCCAAAGTCCTTGCGAATTTCATTGTCGATTTTTCCTCATTGTGGATCTTGTGGGTCTTGTGGGTCTTGTCTTCAGTCCGATCACCACAACAGGCAAGCCCCGCGGCCAATGCCTGTTTGACAGGGCCTGAATTATAACCATTCTCACTAAGATCCACAGCTAAAAATTGGGGCCTGACACTTTGCGCTGGTTAACCCTCATGGCTTACCCCTTCTCTTTAAATATATTTAACGTATATTTTGAGTTCCTAACGCCCCCTCAACCAGGAGTCCGTCATGACCCACCCTCGCTGGACTGGCATCTTTCCCGCCATCACCACCAAGTTCCACGCCGATGAACGCATCGACGCCGAAGGCACGGCCAAGCACATCGACTTCCAGATTCGCAACGGTATTCACGGCGTCGTCACCTGCGGCTCTCTGGGCGAGGCCAGCACGCTGACGCTGGAAGAAAAGCTGGAAGTCACCAAGATTGCGCTGGACGCCGCCGGCGGCCGCATCCCGGTTCTGGCCAACGTGTCCGAGACCAGCACCCGTGAAGCCCTGCGATTTATCGACGGCGCCAACAAGCTGGGCGTGGCCGGATTCATGGTCATGCCCTCGCTGATCTACGTCGCTGACGCCCGCGAAGCCATGCAGAACGTGCGCACCATGGCGGATGCCGCCCAGCAGCCCGTGATGGTCTACAACAACCCGATCGCCTATCGCGTGGACTTGAGCCCCGCGCACATGGCCGAGCTTGCCGATTGCAAATGGCTTGCAGCCGTCAAAGACAGCTCGGGCGATACCCGCCGCGTGACCGACCTGCGCAACGCCGTCGGCGACCGCTACCAGATCTTCCTGGGCGTGGACGATCTCGCCTACGAAGGGCTGGCGCTGGGATGCGATGGCCTGCTGGCCGGCGTAGGCTGCGCCTTCCCGCGCGAAACCGTGGCGCTCTATGACTTGATGAAAGCCGGCAAGCACGCGGAAGCCCTGGCGCTCTATCAATGGATGACGCCGCTGCTGCATCTGGACGTGTCCACCAAGCTCGTGCAAAACCTGAAGCTGATCGACGTGCTGGTCGGCGTCGGCACCGAACACGTTCGCCGCCCTCGCCTGCCCGTCATCGGCGAAGAGCGCGCACTGATCGAACGCGTGGTGGCACAGGCGCTGGCCACGCGTCCGGCTCAATACCAATCCGTTCCGTAAGGCATATGCGTGACATCGCCATCACGCTTCGGGCGACGTCACGCCGCTAATTGCCTAGACTGAGCCGGTCAAAGGTTGGCCGTGGCGGCTTGCCCTAGTGGTTGGCCGTGACGGCTCCCCCTGGCGGCTGACTGTCGTGGCTGGCCGTAGTCGTTGGCCATCACGGTTGGCCGTTCACTCCCTTGCAGATGAGGCGCGTCAATGAAACAGATCCGTGTCGTCGATTCCCACACGGGCGGTGAGCCCACCCGGCTGGTCGTGGCCGGTTTTCCTGCGCTGGGCGCGGGCAGCATGGCTGACCGGCAACGCCGGCTGGCATCCGATCACGATGCGTGGCGCGCCGCCACCGTGCAGGAGCCCCGGGGCAGCGATGTCATCGTGGGCGCCTTGCTGTGCGAACCCGCAGACCCGGCCAACGCCGCTGGCGTCATCTTCTTCAACAACGCCGGCTACCTGGGCATGTGCGGCCACGGCACCATCGGCCTGGTCGCCACGCTTGCCTATCTGAAACGCATCGGCCCGGGTGAACACGGCATCGAAACGCCCGTTGGCGTTGTCCGCGCCACGCTGCACGACGACGGCGCGGTCAGCGTGCGCAATGTGCCCGCGTACCGCAGGCATCACGCCGTGCGCGTCAACGTGCCGGGTTACGGCGAGGTCGTCGGCGATGTCGCCTGGGGCGGCAACTGGTTCTTCCTGATCGGCGAACACGATCAACGCGTCGCGCCCGACAACCTCGACGCCCTGACTCATTACGCACGGGCCGTACGGCTGGCCCTGGCGGCAGCGGGCATTACGGGCGCGGATGGGGCCGAAATCGACCACATCGAACTGTTCGCACCCGACCCGGCAGCCGACAGCCGCAACTTCGTGCTGTGCCCCGGCAACGCCTATGACCGCTCGCCCTGCGGCACGGGCACCAGCGCCAAGCTGGCCTGCCTGGCGGCCGATGGCAAGCTCGCTCCTGGGCAAGTCTGGCGCCAGGCCAGCGTGATTGGCAGCGTGTTCGAAGCCAGCTATGTACGCGACGGCGACCACATCATCCCCACCATTCGAGGCCGCGCCTATGTCTGCGCGGAATCCACCTTGCTGATTCCGCCGGACGATCCTTTCGGCTGGGGCATCCGGCTGTAATTCCACGACGGGGGCTTTATATGTCTCACGGTCATACAGACGTGCTGGTCATCGGCGCCGGCATCATCGGCGCGGCCTGCGCGCACGAACTGGCGCTGGCCGGCTTGTCGGTACGCGTGGTGGATGCCCGGCTGGGGGGCGCCACGCAAACCGGCATGGGGCATTTGGTCGCCATGGATGCCCACCCGGCCGAACTGGCGTTAAGCGCCGCCTCATTGGAAATCTGGCGCGAATGGGGCCCCCGCATGAACCACACGGACCCGGCATGCGCCTATACCGGTTGCGGCACGATGTGGGTGGCCGAAAGCGATCACGACATGGCAGAGGCCGAGTGCAAGCAGCGCCGCTTGCTGGAGCACGGGGTGTCCTCCACGCTGTTGAACGCACAACAACTGGCGCAAGCCGAACCGGCCTTGCGCGCCGGACTCGCCGGCGCATTGCAAGTGTCCGGCGACGCGCTGATCTATGCGCCCAGTGCCGCCCGCTGGCTGCTCACGCATGCCCCTCCGTGTCTGTCTTTCGAAGCCGTTGAAGTCTGCAAGATCGACGCGCAAGGCGTGGTCCTGTCCGACGGTTCCCGGCGCACCGCCGAAGCCATCGTGCTGGCAGCGGGCATGTTGGCAAGCCGGCTGTGTGACGACCTGCCTCTGCATCCCAAGAAAGGCCATCTGGCCATCACCGACCGTTACCCCACCGGTATCCGCCATCAATTGGTTGAGCTCGGCTACACGGCCAGTACCCAGCAGCGCGAAGGCGCCGCAGTGGCCTTCAACGTGCAGCCCCGCCCCACCGGCCAATTGCTGATCGGGTCCTCCCGGCAAATCGGTGACCGGCAATACGCGGCGGGTTCTGCGGTGGGTTCTGCCGTGGGGTCTGCGGCGGGTTCTGCCGTGAGTTCCGCCGCGGGTTCCGCCTCCGACACCGCCCTCACCGCCGCCGTCGAACCCGCCGTGTTGGCCAGCATGCTCCGGCGCGCGATCGGCTATCTGCCGGGCCTGTCCGGTTTGAACCTCATCCGCACCTGGACGGGCGTGCGCGCCGCCCCCCCGGATGGGCTTCCGCTGATCGGCCGCCACCCTTCGCGCGACAAGCTGTGGCTGGCGGTCGGCCATGAAGGCCTGGGTGTGACCACGGCCCCCGCCACCGGCCGCCTGCTGGCCGCGCTGATGACCGGCGCAGCCACGCCGCTGGACCCCACTCCATTTGCCGCATCCCGCTCCTTCGACGAGGTCACGCCATGACGAAGACTCCGCCCGACTGCGCACGCTTGCGCATCCAGCTCGACGGCCAATCCTTGCGCGTCGCCGTGGGCAGCAGCGTCGCCGCCGCGCTCGCCCTGCGCGCACCCGGCAATTCCCGCATCTCTGTCTCGGGCGAAAAGCGTGCAGCGTTTTGCGGGATGGGCATCTGCCATGAATGCCGAGTGCTGGTCGACGGCCACTTGCGCCTGGCCTGCCAAACCCCTTGCCACGACGGTATGCGCGTCGACACCGTTCTCGACCCAACGCCCTGGGCCGGCGTACCGGATCGGGCAGCTGGCCAACACCGCACCTGCGACCTGCTCATTGTTGGCGCCGGCCCAGCCGGCATGGCGGCGGCGTTGGCGGCGGCCCCCAGCGGACGCGCCATCGTGCTGGTGGATGACAACCCCGCCGCAGGCGGACAAATCTGGCGCGACGGCCCCGCTGCCGCCCTGCCTGCCCAGGCGCAGCGCCTGCGCGAACAGCTGGCACGCCACGCAAACATCACGCTGCTATGCGGCACGCGCGTCGTGGGCCTGGCCGGCCAACCCGGACAGGCCGCGCTGCTGCTTGAAGATGCGCGCGAGGGTTGGACCCAGCATTGCGACTCACTGATTCTCTGCACCGGCGCGCGCGAATTGCTGCTGCCGTTTCCCGGCTGGACGCTGCCCGGCGTCACCGGTGCCGGTGGGTTGCAGGCGCTGGTCAAGGCCGGCACCTCGCTGCGCGGCCAGCGCATCGTCATCGCGGGGACCGGGCCGCTGCTGCTGGCCGCCGCCCGCACCGCACGCGAAGCCGGGGCCACGGTTGTACGCATTGCCGAACAGGCCGACTGGCGCGCACTCCTGCGCTTTGCCAGCGGCCTGCCGCGCTGGCCGGGCAAAGCCTTGCAAGCCATCACTCTGTTGCACCCGCAATACCGCAGCGCCAGCCATGTGCTTGAGGCCAGCGGCAACGGCCGGCTTCAGCACGTGCGCCTGCGTCGCGCCGATGGCGAAGAACAGATCGCCTGCCACCGCCTGGCCTGCGGCTTCGGCCTGATCCCCAATACCCAACTGGGCCAGATGCTGGGATGCGAACTGGATGCGCATCAGGCGTTGCAAGTGGACGATCTGCTTCAAACCTCTGTCCCCGGCGTCTTCGCGGCGGGCGAATGCACCGGCATTGGCGGCGGCGAACGGTCGCAAATCCAGGGGGCCATCGCGGGCCACGCGGCGATTGGCGAATTGGCGCAGGCCGCACACCTTGCGCCCGACCTCGCGCGATGGCAAGGCTTTGCCAACACCGTGCGCCGGCATTTCGCGCTGCGCTCGCCCCTCTTGACGCTGGCTCGCCCCGACACGCTGATCTGCCGCTGCGAAGACGTCCCGCAATCCGCCCTGGCCGCTTGCAAGAACTGGATCGACGCCAAGCTGCACACCCGCTGCGGCATGGGCGCCTGTCAGGGGCGCGTGTGTGGCGCCGCCACGCAAGCCCTGTACGGCTGGACGCCCGCGCCGCCCAAGCACCTGCTTGCGCCCGCCCGCATCGGCACGCTGGCGGGCGTGGGCGCCAGCCTCGCTCCAGATGGCCGCCCGCCGCCTTCAAGCAGCAGCTCAACCGAATAAGGAAACCTCATGACAGACCGCCTGGCTCCCTTCATCGTCTTCGCTGAATGCCTAGCCCAAGAGGCCCGCGAACGCTTCGCGCCCTACTTGGCGACGGGGCAACACAGCGTGCCGCGCCCCGACATCAAGCCAGACCGCAGCCTTGTCACCGCGTTGGACCACGCCATTGAAGCGCATCTGCGCGCCCGCATCGAACACGCCTATCCCGACCACGGCATTTACGGCGAAGAAGGCGGCGTTGTCAGATCGGACGCCGAATACGTCTGGGTGCTTGACCCCATCGACGGCACCGCGCCCTTCCTGGCTGGCGTACCGGTATTCGGCACGCTGATCGCCCTGCTGCATCGCGGCGAACCCGTGATCGGCGTCATGGACTTCCCCTCGACCGCAGACCGCTGGGTTGGCGCCGCCGGCCAGCCCACCCGGCACCGGGGCCAGCCCTGCCACACGCGCCCGTGCGACGCCATGGGCGACGCCATGCTCAGCACCAGCAACCCCGACTTCTACGCCGCCGATGAACTGCCCGCTTTCCAGGCGCTGCGCGAGCGCACCCGCTGGCGCATCTACGGCGGCTGCTGCCTGGCATACGGGCTGCTGGCGTGCGGGCGCACCGATGTCGCCATCGACGCCAAGCTGGCGCTTTACGACTACGCGCCCTTCGTGCCGGTCATTCAAGGGGCGGGCGGCGTCATCACCGATTGGCACGGCCGCGCGCTCAGCCTGGACAACCCCGCCACGCAGATTCTGGCCGCGGGCGACCCTGCCCGTCACCGCGAAGCGCTGGGCCTGCTACGACCCGCCCTGCCCTGACTCCCGCTGCTTGCCTGCTGTTGTTCGTTGATGTGCCTACTCTTGAGCCAGGAGCCGCCTGCCATGGATATCCGCATTGAAAATCTCTGCATCTCATATAGCAAACAACGCGTCATCGACGGCCTGAACCTGGCCATTCCTCCGGGTTGCTTCTTCACGTTGCTCGGCCCCAGCGGCTGCGGCAAGACCACCTTGCTGCGCACGCTGGCAGGCTTCATCCCCGTCGAATCCGGCCGCTTGTCGTTCGGCGGCAACGACGTCACGCGCGTGCCGGCGCATCAGCGCAACATCGGCATGGTGTTTCAGGACTACGCGCTCTTTCCCAACCGCAGCGTCTTTGACAACGCCGCCTACGGCCTGCGTGCCCGCAAAGTGCCGCTGGCCTTGATCAAACAAAGAGTGGCGGCCGCGCTGGACCGCGTGGGGCTGGCGCAATATGCGTCGCGCCTGCCTGCCGAGCTGTCGGGCGGACAGCGTCAACGCGTGGCGCTTGCCCGCGCGCTGGTGATCCAGCCCCAAGTGCTGCTGATGGACGAGCCGCTGTCCAACCTGGACGCCAAGCTGCGCATCCAGGTGCGGCAGACCATTTCCGAACTTCAGCGCGAAGCGGGCATCACCACCGTCTTTGTCACCCATGACCAGGAAGAAGCACTCGCCCTGTCTGACCAGATCGCCGTCATGGAGCAGGGCCGCGTGGCGCAATTAGGCACGCCGCGCGACGTCTATGGCCAGCCTGCCAGCGGCTATGTCGCCGACTTCATTGGCGCCGCCAATCTGCTGCCAGTGCAATGCGTGGCATCGGCATCAGGGTCCGTCCGCCTGGAGCTTGACGGCCACCCCGTCGCCGCCCACGCGCCCGCGCCGCTATCCGGGCAAGCCGTGTTGGTCGCACGCCCCGAAGACATCGGCGTATCCACGCAACCCGAAGCCGGCGTGCCCGCCCGCATCCTGGCCGAACAATACCTGGGCATCAAGATGCATTACCGGGTGGAACTGCCCAGCGGGCGCGTCATGAACGTGGACGTACATGGCGGCCAAACGTCGCCGTTGGGCCGGGGCATGCAGATCGGCTTGATGTTTGATCCGCAGAAGACACTGGTGCTTGCATCATGAAGCGCCTGATCGCCCTGCTCCGCTCGCCATGGACGTGGCTGTCCGTGGCCGTTCTGGCGATGCTGCTGGTCTTTTTGGTGTGGCCAGTGCTGAACATTCTGTCGGCCAGTGTGCTCGCCCGCGATGACGCCGGCCAGTCAGGCTGGCACATTCTGATATCCGATCCGCGATACCTGCGCGCCATCGGCAACACCTTGCTGCTGGGCGCCGGCGTCACGGTGCTTGCCGCCGGCATCGGCGTGCCGCTCGCGTATCTGACCGCGCGCCACCATTACCCTGGCAAAGCCCTGGTATCGATCTTGCCGCTCATCACGCTGGTCATCCCCGAGGTCATCGGCGCGCAAACCTGGCTGATGATTCTGGGCAACAACGGCGTGCTCACGCGTGCGCTGCGCGATGGGCTGGGGCTGGACCCGCCGTCGTTCTACGGCTGGCCGGGCCTGCTGACCGTCATGACCTTCACGTATTACGCCTACATCTACATCGGCACGCTGGCAGCCATACGCGGCTTCGATTCGCAATTGGAAGAAGCCGCGCAAAGCCTGGGAACGTCGCCGCCCGTGTCGCGGTTCAAGGTGATGGCGCCCGTCGTCATGCCCGCCATTCTGGCCAGCGCGCTGCTGGTCTTCACCATGGTCGTAGGCAACTTCGCCACGTCAATGATCCTGGGTCATCGTGTAGAGCTGCTATCGGTGCTGACGTATCAGGCGTCGGTCTCGGAAACCGGCAGCGACCCCGTCATGCAAAGCACGCTGGCGACGACATCGATCTCGCTGGTCATGCTGGCGCTGTTCCTGCAACGCTGGATCGTCTCGCGCGGGCGCTACGAAATCACGCAAGGACGCGGCGCGCCAGAGACCCCGATGCGCGGCCCGCGTGGTGCGGCCATGGCATGCGCCGCGCTGGTTGTGATGGGGATGTCGATGCTGCCGCTAGGCACGCTTGCGGTCGGCGCATTCACCCGCGCGCACGGTCCCGTGATGCGTTGGGGAGAATGGACCATCGCCCATCTGGAACGCGTGCTGGTCAATGCGCCCGCGCCTGTCGTGAACTCCATCGGCTACGCGGGCGCGGCCACCTTGATCGCCATCGCGTTCAGCACGCTGGCCAGCTATCTGATCGTCAAGAAGCGCAACTTGCTGACGCCCTGGCTGGACTACCTGAGCGCCATTCCGCTGGCGTTGTCTGGCACGGTCATCGGCATCGGCCTGCTGATGACCTTCGGCCACGGCGCGTTCGACTTGTCTGGCACGGCGTCGCTGATCGTGCTGGCCTACATCGTGCGGCGTTTGCCTTTCGGCGTACGCAATGCCTCGTCCACGCTCTTCAACCTGCCCGACTCCATTGAAGAAGCCTCGGTCAGTTTGGGGGTGCCGCCCTTCACGTCCTTTCTGAAGGTGGTCCTGCCGTTGATGGCGCCCGCCATCGCGGCCGCCGCCGTGCTGACCTGGACCACCACCGTGTCCGAACTCAGCGCATCGGTGATCGTGTATTCGCCGGGACACGAGACCTTACCCATTCAGATTTTCCGGCTGATCGACAGCGGCCTCATGGCCCAGGCGTCGGCCTACGGGCTTGTGCTGATCACGGTGATCCTGGCGCCTGTGCTGCTGGCGACCCGGGTATTTCGCATCCGGCTCTTCGCCTGAGCCTTTCTTTCACACTCGTCTCAAGGGGAACCCCATGATCCAGCTTCCTTCTCTCAACCGCCGCCAGGTGCTCAAACTGCTGGCCGTCACGGGCGGCATCTCGGCGCTGCCCACGCGCGCCAAGGCTCAACGCAGCGAAAAGGTCGTGCTCTACACGACGCTGAACTCACAATCTGTCGACACCGCCAGCGACATCGCGCGCGACGTGATGCCCCACGTCAAACCCAGCGCCGTTGTGGGTGGCAGCAGCCAGTTGCTCAGGCGGATCGAGGCCGAAGCCGGCCAGCCCAAAGGGGACGTGTTCTGGACGTCCAGCGCCAACGTCATGCACGGCTATCGCAGCCTGTTCGAACCCTACCGTTCGCCGGAAGCCGAAGCCATTCCCAGCCACCTGCACGGCCCCGATGACTTATGGACGGCGGCCAATCTGCACATCGTGGTCGGCATGGTCAACGCGCGGCAGCTCTCCGGCCCCGCCCCCGTCCGTTGGGCCGACCTGACCGACCGCCGCTTCAAGGGCAAGATCATCATCGGCGACCCGGGCAACAGCTCCACCGCCTTCACCGCGCTGTGGGGGATAGAACGCGTGCTGGGCGAAGACGGCCTGAAGGCGTTGGCGCGCAACGTCAGCGTCTCCAGCGCCGCCTCGCATGTGGTGCGCAGCGTGGGGCAAGGCGAATACGCCGTCGGCATCACTTTCGAATCCACCGCCTACCCCTACGTAGCGGGCGGCCAGAAGGAAATCAGCATCCTGTACCCCGAGGACGGCACGTTCACCGTGGCGGACAACATGGCGCTGGTGAAGAATTCCCCGAACCCGGCCGCCGCCAAACGCATGTACGACCTGCTGCTGTCGCGCGACATGCAAGTGGCGCTGCTGCAAAACGCCTACCGCCGCCCCAGCCGCAGCGACATCGACGTCAGCAAGCATCTCGACATGCCCGCGCTGGACGACGTGAAGATCGTGCCAGTGGACGAAGCCGCCGCCGCCGCCGACCGCGACGCGTTCCTGGCGCGGTGGCGGGCGCATGTGGCGGCGGCGCGCAGCGCGTAACGTGTAGCGCCAGGGCCAGCAGGCGGCCACAAATAGTCACCCATAAAAAAAGCGGCCACAAAGGCCGCTTTCCTGTTCCCGCGCTTTCCGTTTACCAGCGGTACCGCAGGCTGGCCTTGATCGAACGCTGATACCCGTACCAGCACCACGACTCGCCCGAGCAAGACGCGATGTATTCCTTGTCGAACAGGTTCTGTACGTTCAGCGCGACCTGCATGCCCTTCAACGTGGGCGACACGCGGCCCATGTCGTAGTCCAGCATCAGGTCAAACAGCGTTACCGACGGCACCTTCAGGGTGTTGGTTTCGTTCGCGTACGACGAGCCGATGTAGCGCACGCCACCGCCCACGCCCATGCCGGCCAGCGGGCCTTCCTGCAACTGGTAACGCGCCCACGCCGACGCTTGCTGCGACGGCACGGCGGCGGGCGTCTTGCCCTTCAGGTCCAGCCCGGCCACGCTGGGATAGGCCTTGGAGTATTCGTTGTCCATCAACGAATACGCCGCCACCAGCGTCAGGCCGCGCATCGGCTCCGTCTTGGCTTCCAGTTCAATACCCTGCGTGCGCAATTCACCAGCCTGGATCGAGCACCGCCCGGCTGCCGTACCGCACACGTGCGTCGGGTCGGGATCGGTGGTCGTCATGTTTTCGCGGCGAATATCAAAGGCCGCAAACGACAGCATCGTGGCGGTGCCAGGCGGCTGGTACTTGATGCCCACTTCATACTGCTTGCCTTCGATCGGCTTGAACGGCACGTTCTGCCAGCCCGTGCCGGATTGCGGCTCAAACGATTCCGAATAGCTGAAGTACGGCGCCACACCATTGTCGAAGTTGTAGATCACGCCCATGCGGCCCGTGAACGCTTCCGCATTCAACGACGACGGCGCGACGCGCCCTGTGGAGATGGTGGTGGTTTCACCCACCGTGCGCGACCAGTCATAGCGCCCGCCCAGCAGCACGGACAAGCGATCGATCTTGATCTGGTCCTGGAAGTACAGACCAGTCTGATATTGCTTGGAGGTCGCATCCGACGAGAACGCCGGCACCGGAATGTTCTGATGATTATTCGGGTTCAGCACCGACAGCGCCGGGGCCGAGCCAAAGCCCGACAAGGTATCGGTCTTCACGTGCTGATAGTCAAAGCCCAGCAGCACCGTGTGTCCGAACACGCCAGTGTTGAAACGCGCCTGCATGTTGTTGTCGATCGTGAGCGCGCCCACATCCACATCGGTCGCGATCGACGCGCGCTGATGGTACAGGTACGTGTTGTCCGTGTAGCCGTAGTTGTTCGTCATGGCGCCGTAGATGCTGCGGTACTTGGCCTCGGACCGCGTCCAGCGCAGGCTTTGCGTCGCCTTGAACGTGTCGTTGAAGCGGTGGTCCAGCACGTAGCCCAGCGAATAGCTCTTGCGATCGCTCTTCTCGAAATTCGCATCGCCATCGTAATAATCAGCCGGCAGACGGATGCCATCCGGCGCCGACAACAGCGTGCGCATTGCAGGCGCCGCGCCATACGAACCCATGTCGGGGTCGCGCTGGAAGTTCGTCAGCACCGTCAGCGACGTGTCGCCATTGGGCTTCCACGTGAAAGCCGGCGAGACGAAGTAGCGGCGTTCTTTCGTGTCCTTGATCTGGCCGTCGGACATATAGCCCGAGCCCACCAGGCGGTACAGGTACTTGCCCTCTTCATCCACGGGGCCGCCGAAATCGAAGTTGGCGCGGCCGTAGTCGTAGTTACCGACCTGCACTTCCACTTCGCGCAGCGTCTCGGCCAAGGGGCGCTTGCTGACCTGGTTCACCACGCCGCCCGGGCCGCCTTGCCCGTACATGACGGACGCCGGGCCCTTCAGCACATCCACGCGCTCAAGGCGGTAGGTGTCCACTTGCGGCAAGGCATCGCGCCCGCCAAATACCCGCAGGCCGTCCAGGTAGCTTGACGCGGAAAAGCCGCGCACGCTGAACTGGTCCAAACGCGTGGCGGTGGCGCCGCGCGATTCGGTCGCCACGCCCGCCGTGTAGCGCAGCACCTGGTTCAAGGTCTGCGCGCCCTGCTCCGTGATCTGTTCACGCGTCACAACGGACACCGACTGCGGCGTTTCAATCAACGGCGTATCCGTCTTGGTGGCGCTGACGCTGGCCGTGGCCACATAGCCCACCGTGGGCGCCAACGCGCTGTCCGCCATGCCGGACACCGTCACCGGCGCCAGCACATGCGTGTCACCTGACGACGTGGGCGCAGGCACGAGCGTCCAGGTGTTGCCCGACTGCCCGCGTGCTTGCAGACCGCTGCCCGACAGCAGGCGGGCAAAGCCGGCGCCCACCGAGTACGCGCCATTCAGCCCGTCCGAACGCAAGCCCCGCACCATCGCGGGGTCAAACGACAGGACCACGCCCGCGCTGCGCGCGAATTGCGTCAAGGCGTCGGCCAACTGGCCAGCGGGAATTTGATACGTGCGCGACGCATTGGCGGCGGCGGCCGGTGCGGACTGCGCCCAGGCGGCGGGCATGCCCGCGGCAAGCGCGCCCGCGCACGTGGCGGCCAGCACGGCCATGCGGCCGGCGGTCAATGTGGCGCGCAGGCGCGATTGAGATGAAGCAGACACAAAACTCTCCCTGTACGGTGGTCTATCTCTGCCTTTCCGTATGGGGATCAAAAACCTGCAATGCGTCGGGCAAAAAAATTGTAACGGTCAAATCTGACGCGGGCTCACTTGCAGCCAATATTGCGTGTGCCGCGTTACGGTGATGGGCAGCGCGGGTTCCAGCGCCTTCAGCGCGCGTTCGGCGTCGTCCAGCGGGAACACGCCTGACAACTGCAAAGCGGCCACGGCCGGGTCCACGCGAATCACGCCCATGCGTTGGCGCGCCAGATACTGCGCGAAATAATCCAGCCGCCATTCCTTGGCCACCACCAGGCCGTCGACCCAGGCCAGCCGGTCGGGGTCCGACGCGTTGCGGTGAAGCAGACCGTCATCTGCAAAGGCCAGCCGTTCGCCCGCGGCGGCATGCGTCCACACGCCGTCGCGCAGCAAGGCCACGCTGCCTTCATACACGCCCAAGCGCGATCCGGTATCGGTACGGCGCAAGTCAAAGCGGGCGTGTTCCGCCCGCAACTCGCCATACCCCGTGTCTACGCGCAAGGCGTCCACGCCGGGACGCATGGCGGTGTCGACCAGCATTTCGCCGCGCAGCAGATCGATGCCGCGCGCGTTGCCGCTCAGCCGCAAGCGCACGGCGCTGTCGCTATTCAAGGTAATGCTCAAGCCATCGGCAACCGCCACCGTGCGCCGCTCGCCAATGCTTGTGCTCACGTCGGCCGCCAGGCGCTGCCAGGGCGTGTGCCGGTATCCCGCCCAGCCCGTTGCGGCAAGCGCCGTCACCCCCAGCAAACTGCGCAGCGCCGCCCGCCGGCCGTGTGACGGCGGCGCATTCAAGGCCGCGTGCGCCAGGGCCGCTGGCACGCGGCGGGCGTCACGGCCAATGGCCTGCAAGCGGTCCCAGGCCTGCTGGTGCGCGGCGTCCGCGGCCAGCCAGGCCCGACAGGATTCCCGGTCGTGCGCGTCAGCCAAGCCGGATTGCAGCTTGGCCCACCAGGCAATCGCCTGGCGCACGACCGGGTCCGGCGGCATGCGGCCTGCGGCGTTACTCATAGAACGCCGTGTAGCACGCGGACATCGCGCGCACCATGTACTGCTGGACGGAACTCAGGGATACGTTCAGGCGCTGGGCGATTTCGGGATACGTCAGCCCGTCCAGTTGCGACATCAGAAATGCCGCGCGCGCCTTGGGCGGCAAGCCATCCAGCAGGCGGTCCAGTTGCTTTAACGATTGCAGCTGTTCTGTCTGCGTTTCGGGCGACGGCGCATACGCTTCGGGCAACGTGGCCAGATAGCTCAGGTAGGCGTTTTCCAGCGCGGCATGGCGCTGGTGGTCCACGACCAGCCCCTTCGCAATCGTGGTCAGCAAGGCGCGGGCCTCGTTGGCGCGCACGGCCTTGCGCCCTTGGATCACGCGCACGAAAACATCCTGCGCCAGATCTTCGGCGCGATGCTCGCAACCGAGCTTGCGGCGCAGCCAGCCGAACAGCCAGGGGCGATGATCGCGGTACAGGCCATCGACAGGCGCGATAGCGTCAGCGCACGGTGCCGATGAGGAAAGGACGGAGGAGGACACAGTTGAGACAGCGGTACGGGACCAAAAGTCTCAAAATCTTAAGTGATAATGACTTGCATTACCAATCTTATGCACGCCAGCCCCATGTAACAGGGGCCGGATGCGGCATTACTACAACGTCGCGGTCAGGCGGCGTTCCGATTCCAGGTATTCGCGCGACTGCATTTCAAGAATGCGCGACACAGTGCGATGGAATTCATTGGCCAGCGCGCCTTCGGTGTAGATCTCTTCCGGCTCGCACTCGGCCGACATGATGAGCTTCACGCGGTGGTCGTAGAACACGTCGATCAGCCACGTGAAGCGGCGCGCTTCGGAAGCCTGCCGCGGCCCCATCTTCGGCACGCCAGACAGGATCACGGCGTGGAAGCGGTTGGCCAGTTCCAGGTAGTCGTTCTGCGAACGCGGGCCGCCGCAAAGCGTTGCGAAATCAAACCACACCACGGCCCCCGCCAAGGCCAGCGCGCGAATCTCGCGATGCTCGATATGCAGCACCGGGTCTTGCGGCGGCGTGTCGGCCAGGCTGTCGAACGCCTTTTGCAACGCGGCCTGCGCGTGCTCGTCCAGCGGCGTGTGAAAGCACTGCACTTGCTCAAGCGAACGGCGGCGGTAATCCACGCCGGCATCCACGTTCATGACGTCCATGCGCGACTGGATCAGCGCAATGGCGGGCAGCACGCGGTCGCGGTGCAGGCCATCGGTGTAGAGCGTGGACGGCTCGTAGTTGGACGTCATCACAAACGACGTGCCGTATTCGAACAGCTTGAGCAGCAAGCGGTGCAGGATCATCGCGTCGGCCACATCCGACACGTGGAATTCGTCAAAGCAGATCAGGCGGTAGCGCTTGGCGACCCGCTTGGCCACTTCGTCCAGCGGATCTTGCATGCCCTTCACTTCTTCCAGCTCGCGATGCACGCCACGCATGAATTCGTGGAAGTGCAGACGCGTCTTGCGCACCACCGGCACGGTCGCGTAGAAGGCATCCATCAGGAAGCTCTTGCCGCGCCCCACCCCGCCCCACAGATACACGCCGCGAGGCACGTCGGGCCGATTCAGCAGCTTCTTCAGCGCGTTCGAGCGCATCGACTTGAACTTGACCCATTCGTCGTAATAGCGCTGCAAGCGGTCGATGGCCAGCTTTTGCGCGGCATCGGGCTTGTAGCCACGTTCGGCCAGGGCGTGTTCGTAGTATTCGCGGACGTTCATGGGGCTTAGCTCAACCAACCAAAATGAAAAAAGGGCGGGTCCTTGAACCCGCCCCCTGTCTAGCTCAGGTCAAGGACGCTTAGAAGTTCAGCGCGCGCTTGTCCACGGCCAGAGCGGCTTCCTTCACGGCTTCCGACAGCGTCGGGTGCGCGTGGCAGATGCGGGCGATGTCTTCAGCGGCGCCACGGAATTCCATGATGGTCACGGCTTCCGAAATCAGCTCCGAGGCCATCGGGCCCACAATGTGCACGCCCAGGACTTCGTCGGTCTTGGCGTCAGCGATCACCTTGGCAAAGCCCGTGGTGTCGCCCAGCGCGCGAGCGCGGCCGTTGGCCAGGAACGGGAAGCTGCCAGCCTTGTACTCGCGGCCTTCGGCCTTGAGCTGCTGTTCGGTCTTGCCGACCCAGGCGATTTCCGGCGACGTGTAGATGACCCACGGCACGGTGTCGAAGTTGACGTGGCCATGCTGGCCGGCGATGCGCTCGGCAACCGCCACACCTTCTTCTTCGGCCTTGTGCGCCAGCATCGGGCCGCGCACCACGTCACCCACTGCCCAGACGTTCGGCAGGTTGGTCTTGCAATCGCCGTCCACGGCCACGAAGCCGCGTTCGTCCAGCTTCAGGCCCACGGCGTCGGCGTTCAGGCCGCCGGTGTAAGGCACGCGGCCGATCGAGACGATCAGCTTGTCGACCACCAGCTTCTGCTCGGCGCCCTTGGCGTCGACGTAGGGCACGGTCACCGACTTGGCGGTGGCCTTGATCTCGCCGATCTTCACACCCATCTGGATGTTCAGGCCTTGCTTGGTGAACGCCTTCAGCGCTTCCTTGGCCACTTGGCCGTCGGCAGCAGCCAGGAATTCCGGCATGGCTTCCAGGATCGTGACTTCCGAACCCAGGCGGCGCCACACGCTGCCCATTTCCAGGCCGATCACGCCAGCGCCGATCACGCCCAGCGTCTTCGGCACGGCGCCGATGTTCAGTGCGCCGTCGTTGGACAGCACGACCTTTTCGTCAAACGGCAGGCCGGGCAATTCACGCGCCGACGAACCCGTTGCCACCACGACGTGCTTGGCAACCAGGTCTTCTTCGGCGGTGCCGGTGACCTTGATGGCCCAGCCGCCTTCCACTTGGCCGCTGAACTGGCCCTTGCCGTGGAAGAACGTGACCTTGTTCTTCTTGAACAGGTACAGGATGCCGTCGTTGTTCTGCTTGACCACCGTGTTCTTGCGGCCGATCAGCGTATCGAGCTTCAGGCTCACGCCCTTGACTTCGATGCCGTGCTCGGCGAAGTGGTGGTTGGCTTGTTCGAAGTGCTCGGACGATTGCAGCAGCGCCTTGGACGGGATGCAACCGACGTTGGTGCACGTACCGCCAGGAGCCGGGCCGCCTTGGCCGTTCTGCCAGGCGTCGATGCAAGCGACCGACATGCCGAGTTGCGCTGCGCGAATGGCGGCGATGTAGCCGCCAGGGCCTGCGCCGATCACGACGACGTCAAATTGTTTGGACATAGTGTTCTCGCGATTGAGTGTGGGGTGGAACACGCCCCGCCCGGTGTTTGCGAGCCGGAGGCCAGCCGTGGGCCGGCCGGGGCGCCGCGATCCGGAAGGCCCGGTGCGGCGCCGCGCGGAGCGTCGAGATTACAGGTCCAGCAACAGGCGCTGCGGATCTTCCAGGGCGTCCTTCATGGCGACCAGGCCCAGCACGGCTTCGCGGCCGTCGATGATGCGGTGGTCGTAGGACAGCGCCAGGTAGTTCATCGGGCGGATGACGATCTGGCCGTTTTCGACAACAGCGCGATCCTTGGTGGCGTGCACGCCCAGGATGGCCGATTGCGGCGGGTTGATGATCGGGGTCGACAGCATCGAACCGAACACGCCACCGTTGGAGATCGAGAACGTGCCGCCGGTCATTTCTTCAATGCCCAGCTTGCCGTCAGCGGCGCGGCGGCCGAAGTCAGCGATGGTCTTTTCGATTTCAGCGATGGACAGCTGGTCGGCGTTGCGCAGGATCGGCACCACCAGGCCACGCGGGCTGCCGACAGCGATACCGATGTCGAAGTAGCCGTGATAGATGATGTCCTTGCCGTCGATCGACGCGTTGATCAGCGGGTACTTCTTCAGGGCGGCAACGGCGGCCTTGACGAAGAACGACATGAAACCCAGCTTGATGCCGTGTTCCTTTTCGAACTTGTCCTTGTACTTGCTGCGCAGATCGATGACCGCTTGCATGTTCACTTCGTTGAACGTGGTCAGGATTGCGTTTTCTTGCTGCGATTGCAGCAGGCGTTCGGCGATGCGGGCGCGCAGGCGGCTCATCGGCACGCGCTGTTCCGGACGGCCGTCCAGCGACAGCGTGGTCGGGGCCGGAGCAGCCGGGGCCTTGGCAGGCGCGGCCTTGGCGGCGGGTGCGCTGGCGGCCAGGGCGTCGCCCTTGGTCACGCGGCCGTCACGGCCGGTGCCCGACACGGAAGCGGCGTCAACGCCCTTCTCGGCCAGGATCTTGGCAGCGGCGGGCGAGGCCACGCCAGCAGCGGCGGACGAGGCCGGGGCAGYAGCGGCCGGAGCGGCAGCGGCTTGTTCAGCGGCCTTGGGGGCAGCGGCGGGAGCGGTCGCGGCGGAGGCAGCCTTGGCGGCGGTGTCGATACGGGCCAGCACTTCGCCCGAGGTCACGGTGCTGCCATCGCCCTTGACGATTTCAGCCAGCACGCCCGAAGCGGGAGCCGGCACTTCCAGCACAACCTTGTCGGTTTCKACTTCGATCAGGATTTCGTCCGCTTCAACGGCAGCGCCCGGCTGCTTCTTCCAGGTCAGCAGGGTCGCTTCGGAAACGGATTCGGAAAGTTGGGGGACGACGACGTCGGTAATAGCCATTTTGTTTGTTCCGTAAAGTTTGTGTTCTGGTCACGCGGCGCGGCAAGGTTCGAAATCGAGTTCCAAAACGCTTGCCGCGCGCGGCGCATGCATCAAGTCAGGGTTACTTCGTCAACATGACCTTGAACTTGGGCGCGAAAGCCGTTTCGATCAGGGCCTTCTGCTGCTCCTGGTGCTTGGCCAGGTAGCCCACGGCCGGCGATGCCGACGCGGCGCGGCCGGCGTAGCCCAGCTTCTGGCCTTCCACCATGTTCTCGTACACGTGATGCTGAACGTAGAACCAGGCGCCTTGGTTCTGCGGTTCGTCCTGAACCCAGATCACTTCGGTGGCCTTCGGGTACTTGCGCAGTTCCGTTTCAAACGACTTGTGCGCAAACGGGTACAGCTGCTCGACGCGGACGATGGCGACGTTGTCGGCGCCACGCTCACGGCGGGCGTTGACCAGGTCGTAATACACCTTGCCCGAGCAAGCCAGAACGCGCTTGACCTTGCTGGCGTCGATGGTGTCGTCGACTTCGCCGATCACCGGCTGGAAGCTGCCGCCTGCCAAATCGGTCAGGGGGGAGCCGGCGTCCTTGTTACGCAGCAGCGACTTCGGCGTGAACAGCACCAGCGGCTTGCGGAACGGGCGGATCATCTGGCGGCGCAGAACGTGGAAGATCTGCGAGGCAGAGGTCGGCTGGACCACTTGCATGTTGTTGTCGGCGCACAGTTGCAGGAAGCGCTCGATGCGGCCCGACGAGTGCTCGGGGCCTTGGCCTTCGTAGCCGTGCGGCAGCATCAGGGTCAGGCCCGACTGGCGGCCCCACTTGGCTTCGCCGGAGCTGATGAACTGGTCGATCACGACCTGGGCGCCGTTGACGAAGTCGCCAAACTGGCCTTCCCAGATGGTCAGCGTGTTCGGTTCAGCGCTGGAGTAACCGTATTCAAAGGCCAGCACCGCCTCTTCGGACAGCACGGAGTCGATGACGGTGAACGGAGCCTGGCCTTCCGACACGTTCTGCAGCGGAATGTAGGTGCCGTCGTTCCAGCGTTCGCGGTTCTGGTCGTGCAGCACGGCGTGGCGGTGCGTGAACGTGCCACGGCCCGAGTCCTGGCCGGTGATGCGGATGGCGTAGCCCGAGGACACCAGGGTCGCAAAAGCGAGGTGTTCGCCCATGCCCCAGTCCAGGTTCAATTCGCCCTTGGCCATCGTGCGGCGGTCGTTCAGCAGCTTGGCGACCAGCGGGTGCACCGTAAAGCCTTCCGGAACCGTCGTGATGCGTTCGCCGATGCGCTTCAACTCAGCCAGCGGCACAGCCGTGTCGGCCTGGTCGGTCCACTTGGCGCCCAGGAACGGGGACCAGTCGATCGCGTACTTGCTCTTGTAGTCGGTCAGCACGGGTTCGATCGTGCGCTGGCCGTCTTCCATCAGCTGACGGTAGTCCTTGACCAGTTGATCGGCTTCGCCTTCAGCCAGCACGCCTTGCGTGGTCAGCTTGTCGGCGTACAGCTTGCGCGTGCCGGGGTGATGGCCGATACGCTTGTACATCAGGGGCTGCGTCAGCGACGGGGTGTCTTGCTCGTTGTGGCCCAGCTTGCGGAAGCAAACGATGTCCACGACGATGTCGTGACGGAATTGCAGACGGTAGTCCAGCGCCAGCTTGGTGACGAACACCACGGCTTCGGGGTCGTCGCCGTTGACGTGGAACACCGGGGCTTCGATCATCTTGACGACGTCGGTGCAGTACAGCGTCGAACGCGAGTCACGCGGGTCAGACGTCGTGAAGCCGATCTGGTTGTTGATGACGATGTGCAGCGTGCCGCCCGTACCGTAGCCGCGCGTCTGGGCCAGGTTCAGGGTTTCCATGACCACGCCTTGGCCGGCGAAAGCCGCGTCGCCGTGCACCAGCACCGGCAGCACGGACTTGCCTTCGGCGTCACCGCGGCGTTCCTGGCGAGCGCGCACGCTGCCTTCGACCACGGGGTTGACGATTTCAAGGTGGGACGGGTTGAACGCCAACGACAGGTGGACCGGGCCGCCACGGGTGGACAGGTCGGAGGAGAAGCCGTTGTGGTACTTCACGTCGCCGTCGGTCAGGCCTTCGGCGTGCTTGCCTTCGAACTCGGCGAACAGGTCGCCAGGCATCTTGCCCATGATGTTCACGAGCAGGTTCAGGCGGCCGCGGTGGGCCATGCCGACCACGATTTCCTGGACGCCGTTTTCACCGGCGTGGTTCACCACTTCGTCCATCGAGGCGATGAAGCTTTCGCCGCCTTCCAGCGAGAAACGCTTCTGGCCAACGTACTTGGTGTGCAGGAAGCGCTCGAGGCCTTCGGACTCGGTCAGCTGCTGCAGGATGTGGCGCTTTTCTTCGACCGAGTAGGTCGGCGCACCCAACGTGGTTTCCAGGCGTTCCTGAATCCAGCGCTTGGCGGCGGGGTCGGAGATGTGCGTGAATTCAGCACCGATGCTGCGGCAATACGTGTCGCGCAGCGCCTTCAGGATGTCGCGCAGCGTCATGGTGCTGGCGGTCGTGAAGTAGGTGTTGGTGGCCGAGTAGGTTTGATCCAGATCGGCTTCGGTCAGGCCGTAGAAGGCGGGATCGAGTTCCGGGATCGGCGGGCGCTCTTGGCGCTTGAGGGGGTCCAGATCGGCCCAGCGCGAACCCAGCGAACGGTAGGCAGCAATCAGCGATTGCACCGACACTTGCTTGCTGGCGACGCTCAGATCGGGTTCGGCCGTACGTTGCACAAAGGCATTGGCCTTGGCGCGCTGGGCGAACGATTCGACGATGGGAGCGTGGGCCTGGTCGCGAGTGGATTCCTGGCCGTCGGTAGCGGGAGCGTGCTGCAACTGGTCGAAATATTCGCGCCAGTTATCAGGAACCGAACCGGGATTGTCGAGGTAGGCTTCGTAAAGCTCCTCAACATACGGGGCGTTACCCCCAAAGAGATAAGACGTGGATAGAGATTCTATTTCCGAAGACATATCGCTTCACCTTTACGAGTGCTTCACTCGACACGATGCAGGAAAACCTTCCGCAGCACGGGCTTCCCGTTAAGCGGATAGCAGGGGCAGAAGGCGCGTACAAGCCTTGAAAGCCGTATGCCGAGCAGTATAACCCTTTGAGTTTACGGCCGTCTTCCTGCATTTCTGTGATGCAAAAGCCGATTCGGAATGCCGCCATGCGGCTTTGGAATGTCCTGGCAACCCCTGACATTGCGCCGTCTACGCACCATCAAATTCTGTTAATCCAAAATGCCGCAGCGCGTCATTTTTTAGCCGCTAAAAGAAGAGTGTTGCGCATTAGCCGCGTCACACCGGCAACGCGGTCGTCGACAAGATCTCTTTCAGCACGAAAAAAGTACGAATCTGGCGCACGCCAGGCAGCTTGATGATCTCGCCCGCATGCAGCTTGTTGAAGCGTTCAAGATCCCGTATGCGCAGCATCAGAAAGTAGTCGAACTCGCCGGCCACCAAGTGGCATTCCAGGCAGCCGCTGATGCCTCGCGCCGCTTCTTCAAAGTCGGTGAAGGACTCGGGCGTGGAGCGGTCCAGCACCACGCCCACGATGACGAGCGTGGCCATGTCGACGTCAGCCGGTTCCAACAACGCGACCGTCTTTTTGATGACGCCTTCGGCCTTCAATTTTTCAACGCGCCGCAGGCACGCGGCCGGACTCAAATGCACGCGCGTGCTCAGATCCAGATTGGTGATCTGCGCATCGTCTTGCAAGACGCGCAAGATGTGGCGGTCGATGCGGTCCAGACTTGCGAGCGCGGCCATTTGATACGTCCCTAAAAATTTAATTTCGTATTTGTTTTTATATTCGAAATATTTATTCTCAGGCAACGATTATTAAAACCCTTAAATGACGGAACGGATAAAAATACGCAATTGACCGCATATCGCTGCGATTCCTATGATTTTTCCATCCGCGCCATCCCGCCGGCCGGAACGTCACCCTCAGGAGTCCGCATGGATCTGCAACGCTTTCCCCGTCATCGCCTGACCTTTGGCGACACCCCCATCGAAAAGCTCAACCGCCTGTCCGCGCACTTAGGCGGCAAGGTCGAGATCTACGCCAAGCGCGAAGACTGCAACAGCGGCCTGGCGTTCGGCGGCAACAAGCTGCGCAAGCTGGAATACCTGATTCCGCAGGCGCTTGAGCAAGGCTGCGACACGCTGGTGACGATCGGCGGCATCCAGTCCAACCACACCCGCATGGTGGCCGCGGTGGCCGCCAAGCTGGGGCTGGCCTGCGTGCTGGTTCAGGAAAACTGGGTGGACTATTCGGATGCGGTCTACGACCGCGTCGGCAACATCATGATGAGCCGCCTGATGGGCGCCGATGTGCGGCTGGTGGACCAGGGCTTTGACATCGGCTTTCGGCGCAGCTGGGAAGAAGCGCTGGAAGACGTCAGAAAGCGCGGCGGCAAGCCCTACGCCATTCCGGCCGGCGCGTCCGACCACGAACTGGGCGGGCTGGGCTATGTGGGCTTCGCCGAGGAAGTGCGGCGCCAGGAAGCCGAGCTGGGTTTCAAGTTCGACTACATCGTCGTGTGCGCCGTCACAGGCAGCACGCAAGCGGGCATGGTGGTGGGCTTTGCGGCCGATGGCCGCGCCGACCGCGTGATTGGCATCGATGCGTCCGCCACGCCGGATCAAACGCGTGCGCAGATTCTGCGTATTGCGCGGCGCACCGCCGACATGGTCGGGCTGGAACAAGGCATTGCCGACAGCGACGTGGTGCTCGACACACGCTATGCCTATCCCGCCTACGGCCTGCCATCCGCCGAAACCAACGAAGCCATCCGCACTTGCGCGCGGCTGGAAGGCATGATGACCGACCCGGTGTACGAGGGGAAGTCCATGCAGGGGATGATGGACATCATCCGCCGCGGCGAAATTCCCGCCGGGTCGAAGGTTCTGTATGCGCACCTGGGAGGGGTGCCGGCGATCAACGCCTATAGCTTTCTGTACCGCAACGGCTGAAGACGGCTACCCGGCGCAAGGCTTCGGTTCCATGGGCTGGCCGGCGGGCGACTTGCGCTGAACCGGCCCGCCCTGCCCGCTTCAGTTCGTCTTGGCCCCCGCCTGGAACCAGGCGCCGATCAACGCGCGTTCGTCGTCGGTCATGCCGGTGGAATTGGCCATAGGCATGATTTTCGACACGACCACTTGCTGGTAGACGGCCTGCGCGTGGGTGGCGATCTGCTCCACGGAATCCAGCCGCACGTTCTTCATCTGCACCTGCGCGCCGTGGCAGAGCAGGCAGCGCTGGTCGAACACCTGGCGCACTTGCGTGAACGCGACGTCGGCGGGCGGCGCCACGGCCGCAGACGCCGCCACCGGCGCGGGCCGCATCCAGATGATGGTCAGGCCCAGCACCGCGATACCCAGCAACACATACGGCAGCGGATTGCGCGCATTGCCCAGCTTGAAACGATGGCGCACCACGAAGAACTGGCGTATCGCCGCGCCGCCCAGCATGATCAGCAGCAGCACGATCCAGTTGTACTGATGGGTGTAGGTGAAGCTGTAGTGGTTGCTCATCATCGTGAACACCACCGGCAGCGTGAAGTAGGTGTTGTGCACGCTACGCTGCTTGCCGCGCTGGCCGTTGACCGGGTCGACGGGCTTACCCGCCCGCATCGCCGCCACGTTCTTCCTTTGACCGGGAATGATCCAGAAGAACACGTTGCCGCTCATGGTGGTGGCCATCATGGCGCCCACCAGCAGGAACGCCGCGCGGCCTGCAAACCAGTGGCAGGCCAGCCACGACGCCAACGCGATGAACACCGCGATCAACACACCGACGATGGTGTCGCCATGTTTGCCACGGCCGAACAGCCGGCAGATGCCGTCGTAGACAATCCAGAACACGACAAAGAAGGCCAGCGCCACCGCCACGGCGGTCGAGGGCTGCCAGTCCATCTTTGAACGATCAATGAGATAGGTGCTGGCGTTCCACAGGTACGACATGGTGAACAGCGCAAAGCCGGTCAGCCATGTGCTGTAGCTTTCCCAGAACGACCAATGCAGATGATCGGGCAGCTTCTTGGGTTGCACCGCGTACTTCTGCATGTTGTAGAAGCCGCCGCCGTGCACCGCCCATTGCTCGCCGCCTACGCCTTTGTCCAGCGATTCCGCGTCGCGCGGTTTTTCCAGGCTGTTGTCCAGCATCACGAAGTAGAACGACGTGCCGATCCACGCGATGCCGGTAATGATGTGGGCCCAACGCAGCAGCAGATTGACCCAATCCAGGTAGTAGCTTTCCATTCACGCCCCCGCAGCGGGCGGGCCTGTAAGGCTCCGCCACACTGCTCACCACCGCGGGCGCTGTAAGCAGAAGACGATCGCGCACAAGGCTTGGGGCCATGCACCGCTGCGATCAAGATCCGCGAAATTGTATGCAGGTTTTGTTCACAAGGCTATGCAGCAGCGCCCGTTTCGGCATCAGGAATACCCTAGGCCGGGCAAGCGGAACGTCGCGCGATGCAAACTGAAGCGCTGCCTGTTGCGCGCGGTGAGCGGTGAGCGGTGAGCGGTGAGCGGTGAGCGGTGAGCGGTGAGCCGTGAGCCGTGAGCCGTGAGCGAGTTGCGTGCCAGCCTACGAGCCGCGATACGTCGAATAGCTCCAGGGGCTGACAAGCAGCGGCACGTGATAGTGCTGGTCTGCGTGGGCCACGCCGAAATCCAGGCTGACCTGATTCAGGAAGTTGGGCTCGGGCAAGGCCACGCCGCGCGCCTTGAAATAGCCGGCCACATCGAACACCAGCCGGTACGTGCCCACCTTCAGGTCTTGATCGGTGAATAGCGGTTTGGCGCTGCGGCCGTCGTCATTCAGCGTGAATTGGTTAAGCAGCGTGGCGCTCGCGCCCTCGGTGGCGTAAAGCGCAACGGCCATCCCCGCTGCGGGGCAGCCGTGCATGGTGTCGAGTACGTGTGTGGTCAGGCCCAATCTTGTCTCCTCATGCCCTCGTACCGCCGGGCGATATCATGGTTATCCTTAATGATGTACATAAATTGTATACAGCTAATTGCTTTCCAGCTATTGTTTAGCCCATCATGAAACTCCCCGTCATCGTGCTTCTGCCCGGGGTTTCAAGTTCAGGGTCATCAACGTCCGCGCTTTCAGGCTATCCGCCCGTCCATTCATGAACACCTACGATTCCACGCTTCCGTATCCCCGCGACCTGGTCGGTTATGGCCGCAATCCGCCGCACGCGCAATGGCCGGGCCGCGCCCGAATCGCCGTGCAATTCGTGCTGAATTACGAAGAAGGCGGCGAGAACTCCGTGCTCCACGGGGATGCCGGCTCCGAACAATTCCTGTCCGAGATGTTCAACCCCGCCAGCTACCCGGACCGCCATCTCAGCATGGAAGGCATCTATGAATACGGGTCGCGCACGGGCGTCTGGCGCATCCTGCGAGAATTCGAAAAGCGGCAACTGCCGCTGACCGTCTTCGGCGTGGGCATGGCCTTGCAGCGTCACCCGGAACTGACGGCGGCGTTCACCGAACTGGGTCACGAAATCGCCTGCCACGGCTGGCGCTGGGTCCACTACCAGAACGTGGATGAAGCCACCGAACGCGAGCACATGCGACTGGGCATGGACGCCATCACGCAACTGACCGGCAGCCGCCCGCTGGGCTGGTACACCGGCCGCGACAGCCCGCGCACGCGCCGGCTTGTTGCCGACTACGGCGGCTTCGAATACGACAGCGATTACTACGGCGACGACCTGCCCTTCTGGATGCAGGTGCAAAAGACGGACGGCGCCGTCGTGCCGCAATTGATCGTGCCCTACACGCTGGACTGCAACGACATGCGCTTCGCGCTGCCCCAGGGGTACTCGCACGCCGACCCGTTCTTCCAATATCTGAAAGACAGCTTCGATGTGCTGTACGCCGAAGGCGAGGACGCGCCCAAGATGCTCAGCATCGGCATGCACTGCCGGCTGCTCGGCCGGCCCGGGCGCATCACGGCGCTGCAACGCTTTCTGGATCACATTGCCAGCCATGACCGCGTCTGGGTGTGCCGCCGGCTGGACATCGCCCGGCACTGGAAAGYCACCCACCCCTACCTTCCCAACCGCTAAGCGCTCCGACCATGGCCTACACGCTGGAACAACTCAACGCCGCCACGCCCGATAACGCCGTGGCCATGCTCGACGGCTTGTACGAGCATTCGCCCTGGATCGCCCGGCAGGCGCTGGCCGCCCGCCCGTTCCGGTCGCTGGCCCATTTGCAGGACCAGATGCGCCAGGTGCTGGACGATGCCGATATCGAAGCCCGGCTGGCGCTGATCCGCGCCCACCCGGAGCTGGCCGGCCGCGCCATGCTGCGCAACAGCCTCACCGCCGAATCCACGCAAGAACAGGATCAGGCGGGGCTCACGCATTGCTCGCCCGAAGAGCTTGCGCAGTTGCAGCAACTGAACACCGACTACAACGCCCGCTTCGGCTTTCCCTTCATCCTGGCTGTGCGCGGCGCGCGCGGCACGGGGTTGAACCGCCAGCAGATCATCGATGAATTCACCCGCCGGCTCGACAACCCGCCGGACGTCGAAATCAGCGAAGCGCTGCGCAACATTCACCGCATCGTCGAAATCCGCATGGCCGACAAATTCGGTGTCGACCTGACGCTGGGCAACGATATCTGGGACTGGCAGGAACGGCTCAGCATTCACAGCGACCCGGGCTACGCCGAAAAAGGCCAGCTCACCGTCACGTATCTGACCGAGGCGCACCGCGCCTGCGCGCAACGCATTTCGCACTGGATGCGCGACTGCGGCTTCGATGAAGTCGAGATCGATGCCGTCGGCAACGTGGTCGGCCGCTACCGCGCCAGCCGCGACGACGCCCCCACACTGATGACCGGCAGCCACTACGACACCGTCCGCAACGGCGGCAAGTACGACGGCCGGCTGGGCATCTTCGTGCCGATGGCCTGCGTGCGCGAACTGCATCGCCAGGGGCGCCGCCTGCCCTATCACCTAGAGGTCATCGGCTTTGCCGAAGAAGAAGGCCAGCGTTACCGCGCCACCTTCCTGGGTTCCGGCGCCTTGATCGGCGACTTCAAACCCGAATGGCTGGACCAGAAAGACGCGCAAGGCATCACGATGCGCGACGCCATGTTGCACGCCGGCCTGTGCATTGACGACATCCCCAAGCTGCGCCGCGATCCCACCCGCTATCTGGGCTTTATCGAAGTGCACATCGAACAAGGCCCCGTGCTGTTCGAAATGGGCCTGCCGCTGGGCATCGTCACGTCCATCAACGGCAGCGTGCGCTACCAGGCGCAGATCTTCGGCATGGCCTGCCACGCCGGCACCACGCCCATGAACCGCCGCCGCGATGCGGCCACCGCCACCGCCGAACTGGCGTTGTATGTGGAGCAGCGCGCCGCGCGCGACGGCGATTCGGTCGGCACGATCGGCATGCTGGAAGTGCCCAACGGTTCAATCAACGTCGTGCCGGGCGAATGCCGTTTCAGCCTGGATTTGCGCGCCCCCAGCGACCCGCAACGCGACGCCTTGGTGAACGACGTGCTGGCCGAGCTTGCCGCCATCTGCCAACGCCGCGGCCTGCGCTACGCGCTTGAAGAAACCATGCGCGCCGCCGCCGCGCCCAGCGACCCGGTCTGGCAACAGCGCTGGGAACGCGCCGTTGACGCGCTGGGCGTGCCGCTGCACCGCATGCCTAGCGGCGCGGGCCACGACGCCATGAAGCTGCACGAAGTCATGCCTCAGGCCATGTTGTTCGTGCGCGGCCAGAATTCCGGCATCAGCCACAACCCCCGCGAATCCACCACCCGCGACGACATCCAGCTGGCCGCGCTTGCCATGCAGCGCTTGCTGGACGACGTTGCCAACGACATCACACGCTAAAACCATGACCGACTACGCCCGACTCGACGCCTGGGTAGACGCCCACTTTGATGAGGAAGTGCGCTTCCTGCAATCGCTAGTGCGCGTGCCCACCGACACGCCTCCCGGCAACAACGCCCCCCACGCCGTCCGCACCGCCGAACTGCTGCAAGACTTTGGCTTCGACGCCGAAGCGCACACCGTGCCCGCCGAGCAGGTCAAGGACTACGGCATGGAGTCCATCACCAACCTGATCGTGCGGCGCGAGTACGGTCCCGGCCGCCGCGTGGCGCTGAACGCGCACGGCGACGTGGTGCCTCCGGGCGACGGCTGGCAGCACGACCCTTACGGCGCCGAGATCGATAACGGCAGCCTGTATGGCCGCGCCGCCGCCGTCAGCAAGAGCGACTTCGCCAGCTTCACCTTCGCCGTGCGCGCGCTGGAAGCCGTGGCGCGCCCCACGCACGGCGCGGTCGAACTGCACTTCACCTATGACGAAGAATTTGGCGGATTGCTGGGCCCCGGCTGGCTGCTGTCGCAAGGCCTGACCAAGCCCGACCTGATGATTGCCGCGGGCTTCAGCTATGAAGTCGTGACCGCGCACAACGGCTGCCTGCAGATGGAAGTGACCGTGCACGGCAAGATGGCGCACGCCGCCATTCCGTCCACCGGCGTGGACGCGCTGCAAGGCGCGGTCAAAATTCTGAACGCGCTGTATGCGCAGAACGAGCAATACCAGCGCATCACGTCCGACGTTCCCGGCATCAGCCACCCCTACCTGAATGTCGGACGCATTGAAGGCGGCACCAACACCAACGTGGTTCCTGGCAAGGTCAGCTTCAAGCTCGACCGGCGCATGATCCCCGAAGAAAATGCGGCGGAAGTCGAAGCGAACATTCGTCAGATCATCCAGGACGCGGCCGCCTCCATGCCCGGCATCAGCATCGACATCAAACGCCTGTTGCTGGCCAATTCCATGCGCCCGCTGCCGGGTAACCAGCCGCTGGTTGCCGCCATCCAGAAGCATGGCGAAGCCCTCTTTGGGGAACCCATACCCGCCATGGGCACGCCGCTGTACACGGATGTGCGCCTGTATGCTGAAGCCGGCATTCCCGGCGTGATCTACGGTGCGGGGCCGCGCACGGTGCTGGAATCGCACGCCAAGCGCAACGATGAACGCGTGGTGCTGGAAGACCTGCGCCGCGCCACCAAGGTCATTGCCCGCACGCTGGCAGACCTGCTTCATCCCGTCTGATAAATCGTCTGACTGAACCGGGCACGGCGCCACCCGATGCGCGTCGTGCCCGCGCATCCCCCTTCCTCTTAAGTCCGGCGGCACCCTGTCCGGCCTGGCGGCAGCCCTGTCCGCGGCATCCCCACGTTCGTACAATTCCTTCATTAAGTAACTTTTCATGTCAATTTAATGCGGGTTTTCCTCTATTTCGAACCTTAACCCTGCCTGTATACATTCCTCGTACACAAGAAAGGCTTTTCAGGATTTTCCCGACCGACATTCCACTCCGCCAGGAGACTTCCCATGCAGGCTGCATCGTCCGCGCCATCCAGCGCGTCGCAAGACATCCATCCCGTTGATCAGCGCCTGCCCAATGGCAAGCTCGCGGCGCTAGGCCTGCAACACGTACTGGTGATGTATGCCGGCGCCGTGGCTGTGCCACTGATCGTGGGCCGGGCGCTTAACCTCACGCCTGACGAAGTGGCCATGCTGATCTCGGCCGACCTGTTCTGTTGCGGGCTGGTGACCCTGGTGCAAACGCTGGGCGCCACGCAATGGTTCGGCATCAAGCTGCCCGTCATGATGGGCGTCACCTTTGCGGCGGTTGCGCCGATGGTGGCGATGGCCAACGCCAACCCCGGGCAGGCGGGCGCCCAGCTGCTGTTCGGAACCATCATCGGGGCGGGCATCGTGTCGATCCTCATCGCCCCCTTGATCAGCCGCATGCTGCGCTACTTTCCGCCCGTCGTAACAGGCACCATCATCACCGTCATCGGCATCACGCTGATGCGCGTGGGCATCAACTGGATCTTCGGCAATCCGTCCGGCCCCACCGCCCCCGTCATCGTTGACCCCATCTATGCCAAATGGCTGGCCGACGTCACCTCCCCGGGCAGCGCGATTCCGCCCGTGCCGCAAGGCTTCGCCATCATGCCGTCCATGCCCAACCCCAAGTACGCCGACCTGACCGGCCTGGGCATTGCAGCGCTGGTGCTGGTGGCGATACTGCTGATCGTGAAGTACACGCGCGGCTTCATCGCCAACATTTCGGTGCTGCTAGGCATCGTCATCGGCGCCGTCGTGGCGTCCGCAACCGGCATCATGACGTTCGAAAAAATCGGCCAGGCCGACTGGTTCGATATCGTGCTGCCCTTTCACTTCGGCATGCCGCAATTCGACCCCATGCTGATTTTGAGCATGTCGCTGATCATGGTTGTGGTGATGATCGAATCCACCGGCATGTTCCTGGCGCTGGGCGAAATGACGGATCGCGAAATCACCCAGCAAGCCATGGCGCGCGGCCTGCGCACCGATGGCCTGGGCACCTTGCTCGGCGGCATTTTCAATACGTTTCCCTACACCAGCTTTTCGCAAAACGTCGGGCTGGTTGCGGTAACGGGCGTGAAGAGCCGCTTCGTCTGCGTGGCGGGCGGCATCATTCTGCTGGTGCTAGGTTTGCTGCCCAAGATGGCGGCGCTGGTGGAATCGTTGCCTACCGTAGTGCTGGGTGGCGCGGGCATCGTCATGTTCGGCATGGTGACGGCCACGGGCATCCGCATCCTGTCCGGCGTGGACTTCAAGGGCAACCGCCACAACGCGATGATCGTGGCGGTGTCGATCGGGGTCGGCATGGTGCCGCTGATCGCGCCCAACTTCAAGCAATGGATGCCGCACTCGCTGCATACGCTGATTGAGTCGGGCATTTTGCTGGCGTCGCTGTCGGCCGTGTTGCTCAACCTGTTCCTGAACGGCGCCACGCACGACGAGCGCGCCATCATCACGGCCGCCTTGCAAGCCGAAGAACACTGACCGTCGCCGCCGCGGCCCTGGGCCGCGGCGTTTAAAGCCCATCAGGCCAGGCGCATCACCCGGCGCCAGAACAGCACGGCCACCATCACAAAGACCGCCAGGCCCAGGTAGGACGCGGGCTTCGCGAACGTCTCGCCAGCGATCGCCAGCGGCGCGTCCGTACCCGCGCCGCCAATAATGGCCGCCATCAACACCCCCACCAGACTTTCACCAACGATCAAGCCAGACGCAATCAGCACGCCACGGCGGTTGGCCGCGTCTGCAAACTGCTCGTAAGGCTTGCCCGCGGCGGCGGCACGGCGGCGCAACGCGCGCTCAAGCAGCCACGCCAGCACCGCCCCTGCCACGATGGGCGCGGCCACGGTGGGCGGCAGATAAATGCCGATGCCCACCGCCAGCACGGGGATGCGCGCGACGCGGCAAGTGCGCTTGAGGATTTCATCCACCACAATCAGCGCCACGCCCACGGCCATGCCGATCAGGATCATCGTCCAGTTCAATTGATGCGTGAAGATGCCGCGCGCAATCGCCAGCATCAACGTCGCCTGCGGGGCCGACAAGGCTTGGGCGGGGTCCATGCCGTCGCGCGGCATCGCGTCCGCAAAACCGTAAGCGTTGTAGAGCAGTTCCAGCACCGGGGAAATGACTGCCGCGCCCACCACGCAACCAATCAACAGCGCCACCTGCTGACGCCACGGCGTGGCGCCGACAAGCCAGCCCGTCTTCAAGTCTTGCAGGTTGTCGTTGGAAATCGAGGCCACGGCCACCACCGCCGATGTGCTGAAGATGGCCAGCGCAATCGCCATCTGCACGCCGTTCTGCACCGCCAGCAACTCGCCGCCCAGCGCCAACATCAACAGCGACACCAGCACGATGGCGACGATGCCCACGCCTGAAATCGGGCTCGTCGACGAACCCACCAAGCCCGCCATGTAGCCGCAAGCCGCGGCCACCAGAAAGCCGAATACGAATGCAAACAGCACGGCATAGGCGACCAGCTTCCAGATGGCGGCGGCCGACAAGGGCGCGCCCGCCAGGAACACCTGGAAGGTAATCACCAGAACGACCACCAGCACCAGCGTCACTACCGAGATCCAGCCCGCGGACAAGTCGCGCTCGGTGCGCGGCGCCTTACCGGCCCGCGCCGCGCCCGCCTTCGTCAACGCCGAGAACGACGCTTTGACGCCACGCGCCATCGGCATGAACAAGGTGGCCAACGTCCAGATTGCCCCCACGCCGATCACGCCCGCGCCGATGAAGCGCACCTGCGACGACCACAGTCCGGTGGCGTACTGGGCCAGTGACATATCAACGGGCATGTCGCCCATGGCGGTCAGCACCGGCACGGCAATGCCCCACGAGATGATCAGGCCGGTCAGCATGGCCAAGCCCGCGACGATGCCGATCAGGTAGCCGGCGCCCAGCAACGCCAAGGAAAATCCCATCGGCAGACGGAATACCGCGCCGCCCCACGCGAACCAGCCGCTGACGCTGTCGCCCAGCACCCGCAAGCCACTGGCGGCAAAGCTGACGACCGCAGCCACCGCGCCACCCGCCACGATGTCGCCCATGCCGGTCGCAGCCGGTTTGGCCGATGCACCGCCGCTGTCTTCCGCGGCATCTTGCGCCCGCTCGGCGCTACCCACGCGCAGGATCTCTGCGGCGGCCACGCCTTCGGGGTACGGCAGGTCGCTTTGCACCACCATCACGTGGCGCAGCGGAATCGTGAACATCACGCCCAGCATGCCGCCGGCCGCGCAAATGCCCAGCGTCTGCCAGAACGGAAAGCCCTGCCAGTGGCCCATCATGACCAGCGCAGGCAGGATGAAAATGATGGAAGACAAGGTGCCCGCGGCCGAGGCCTGCGTCTGCACCATATTGTTTTCAAGGATGTTGGCGTCTTTGAACAGACGCAGCACCGACATCGAAATCACCGCAGCGGGGATGGCGGATGAGAACGTCAGGCCCACCTTCAGCCCCAGGAAGACGTTAGAGGCCGTGAAGATCACGGTGATCAGTGCGCCGAGCAAGACGCCGCGGAACGTAAGCTCCGGAAGGGTGACGTTTGCCGGGACGCTGACGGGTTGAGTCATTGAAGTCTCCCGTTTGGAATTCTGCTAAACCGCGCATTCTAGCGCTTCAGCGTCCACCCAGTGGTCACCACGCGTAAGCGTCGCCTGGCGGCAGAAGCTGCCGGCAATGGAAAGGCTGGCAAAAGATTATGCTGAAAGCTGGTACATCCGCCCTGGAATTTGATCACTCATGCCATCGACACAGGTCTAGCATGGAGCGATAACAGGAGACATATTCACGATGCGCGACCAGAGCCACCCCGCCCCCGACGCCGATCACCCGCACGACGCCGACCCCGCCGAAACCGCCGAATGGCGCGACGCTTTGCAGTCACTGGTTGACGCGGAAGGCGCTGGCCGCGCCGGCTATGTGCTGGATAACCTGCTGGGGCATGCCGCCTCGCTGGGGCTGCGCGCCAACAGCCAGACGCGCACCGCCTACCTGAACACGATTCCGGCCGACCAGGAACCGCCCTTTCCCGGCAACCTGGCGGTAGAAGAACGCATCGCCCGCATCAACCGCTGGAACGCGCTGGCCATGGTGGTGCGCGCCAACCAGGCGCACGGTGAATTGGGCGGCCACATTGCCAGCTACGCATCGGCCGCCGATTTGTTTGAAGTGGGCTTCAACCACTTCTTCCGCGCGCAGTCCGAAGATGGCCCGGGCGACCTGGTCTACATGCAGCCGCATTCGGCGCCCGGCGTCTACGCCCGCGCTTATCTGGAAGGCTTTCTGAATGAGGCCGACCTGGCGCACTTCCGCCAGGAAATCACGGCCACGTCACGCGGCTTGCGCGGCTTGTCGTCCTATCCGCACCCGTGGCTGATGCCGGACTTCTGGCAATTCCCGACCGGTTCAATGGGCATCGGCCCCATCAACGCCATCTATCAAGCCCGCTTCATGCGCTACCTGGAACACCGCTCGCTGGTGCCGGGCGGCGACCGCAAGGTCTGGGGCATTTTTGGCGACGGCGAAATGGACGAACCCGAATCCATCGCCGCCCTGACGCTCGCCGCACGTGAAAAGCTCGACAACCTGGTCTTCGTCGTCAACTGCAACCTGCAACGGCTGGACGGGCCGGTGCGCGGCAACGGCCGCATCATCGACGAACTGGAAACGCTGTACGCGGGCGCGGGCTGGAACGTGATCAAGCTGGTCTGGGGCAGCGACTGGGACGCTCTGCTCAGGCGCGACACCAGCGGCGCGCTGGCCCGCGCATTCGCCAACACCGTTGACGGCCAATTCCAAACCTTTGCCGCCAACGACGGCGCGTTCAACCGCGCCCACTTCTTCAACCAGAACCCCGAACTGGCCGCGCTGGTTGCTGACTGGACCGACGAGGCCATCGACCGCCTGCATCGCGGCGGCCACGACATGGTGAAGATTCACGCCGCCTATCTCCGCGCGGCGCAGCACCGTGGGCAGCCCACGGTGATTTTGGCGCAGACCAAGAAAGGCTTCGGCATGGGCGCCGCCGGCCAGGGCAAGATGACCACGCACCAGCAAAAGAAGCTGGACGACGAGGCCCTGCTGGCGTTTCGCGACCGCTTCGCGCTGCCGATTTCGGACGCCGATTGTCTGGCGCTCAAGTTCTATCGGCCCGCTGAAGACAGCGCCGAACTGCGCCATCTGCAAGCGCGCCGCGCTGCGCTGGGCGGCCACATCCCACGCCGCCGCACCGAAGCGCCGCGCCTGACGCCGCCGGATGCCGAACACTGGGCACGCTTCGCGCTGGCCGCCGACGGCAAGGAAATGTCGTCCACGATGGCCATCGTGCGCATGCTGACCGCGTTGCTCAAGGACAGCACCGTGGGCTCGCGCATCGTGCCCATCGTGGCCGACGAAGCCCGCACCTTCGGCATGGCCAACCTGTTCCGCCAGATCGGCATCTACTCGGCTCAAGGCCAGTTGTACGAACCCGAAGACATCGGCTCGGTGCTGTACTACCGCGAAGCGCGCGACGGCCAGATTCTTGAGGAAGGCATCACCGAAGCCGGCGCGATCTCGTCGTGGACGGCGGCCGGCACCAGCTACTCGGTGAACGGCCTGCCGATGCTGCCCTTCTATATCTATTACTCGATGTTCGGCTTTCAGCGCATCGGTGACCTGATCTGGGCCGCCGCCGACCAACGCACGCGCGGCTTTCTGGTGGGCGCCACATCGGGCCGCACCACGCTGGGTGGCGAAGGGCTGCAACACCAGGACGGTTCCAGCCACATCATGGCCGCCGCCGTGCCCAACTGCCGCGCCTACGACCCGGCCTACGCGTACGAGGTCGCCGTCATCGTCGAACACGGCATGCGGCGCATGCTGGACGAGCAGCGCGACGAATTCTTCTACCTGACGGTCACGAACGAAAACCTGGCGCAGCCCGACATGCCCGCCGACGCCGGGGTGCGCGAAGGCATTCTGCGCGGGCTGTATCGCCTGCGCGCCGCACGCGGCAAGGCGCAAGTGCGGCTGCTGGGCGCAGGCCCGATGCTGCGCGAAGCCGAAATGGCCGCCGACCGTTTGCGCGATCAGCACGGCGTGGACGCCGAAGTCTGGAGCGTCACCAGCTTTTCCGAGCTGGCCCGCGACGGCCGCGAAGCCGAACGCGCCCGCGTGTTGGGCCTGGACGCAGCGCCCGGCGCCGACTGGGTCCGCACGTGCCTGGGCGGCAGCGACGCCCCCGTCATCGCGGCCACCGATTACGTGCGCGCCGTGCCTGACCAGATCCGCGCCTGGGTGCCCGCCCCCTACCGCACGCTGGGCACCGATGGCTTCGGCCGCAGCGATACGCGCGCGCAGCTGCGCGACTTCTTCGAAGTCAGCGCCGACTGGATCGTGCTGTACGCGCTGGACAGCCTGGGCCGCCAGGAAGACGCCAACACGCTGCGCAAGAAACTTAACGCCCATACGCGAGGAACGCCTCCCTGGGAATCGTAAAAAATCCGACTCGTTCTTGATCAAAAGCGTCCGCTCGCTGCACTGCAACAACCAATCGTGCGCGCTTTCTGGTGAAATACGGGCGTTCCCTAAGCATTTCGCAAAGAAACCGGCGGGCCGCGAGCCCGCCGTTTGTCATCCCGTTTTCTTTTTTAGTTAGTGCCTCAGAGGCCCCGATCCCATGGACGACACTCTTACCAAAATGGCGTTGGATTACCACGCCTATCCCACCCCCGGCAAAATCTCGGTCGTGCCGACCAAGACCTTGGCCAACCAGGACGACTTGTCCCTGGCCTACTCGCCCGGCGTGGCTGCAGCTTGCATGGCCATCTTCGACCAAGGTGAAGACGCCGCCTCGAAGTACACCTCGCGCGGCAACCTGGTGGGCGTGATCACCAACGGCACCGCCGTCCTCGGCCTGGGCAACATCGGCCCGCTGGCCGCCAAGCCGGTCATGGAAGGCAAGGGCTGCCTGTTCAAGAAGTTTGCCGGCATCGACGTGTTCGACATCGAACTGGCCGAGAACGATCCGGACAAGCTGGTCGACATCATCGCAGCGCTGGAGCCCACGCTGGGCGGCGTCAACCTGGAAGACATCAAGGCGCCCGAGTGCTTCTACATCGAGAAGAAGCTGCGCGAGCGCATGAAGATTCCCGTCTTCCATGACGATCAGCACGGCACCGCCATCATCTCGTCGGCCGCCATCCTGAACGGCCTGAAGGTCGTGAACAAGGACATCGGTTCGGTCAAGCTGGCTTGCTCCGGCGCCGGCGCCGCCGCCATCGCTTGCCTGGACCTGCTGGTCCACCTGGGCGTCAAGCGCGAGAACATCTTCGTGGTGGATTCCCGCGGCGTCATCTGGGAAGGCCGCGATGAAAACATGGAACCCAACAAGAAGCGCTATGCGCAGAAGACCGACGCGCGCACGCTGGCCGATGTGGTCAACGGCGCCGACGTGTTCCTGGGCTGCTCGACCGCCGGCGTCATGACGGGCGACATGGTCAAGACCATGGCCGACCGTCCGCTGATCCTGGCCCTGGCCAACCCGGAACCGGAAATCCGCCCGGAAGTGGCCAAGGCCGCCCGCCCGGATTGCATCATCGCCACCGGCCGTTCGGACTACCCGAACCAGGTCAACAACGTGCTGTGCTTCCCCTTCATCTTCCGCGGCGCCATGGATGCCGGCGCTTCGCGCATTACGGAAGAAATGAAGCTGGCTTGCGTGAAGGCCATTGCCGATCTGGCGCAAGCCGAGCAGAACGATGAAGTGGCCCGCGCCTACGCCGGCCAGGAACTGTCGTTCGGCCCCGACTACATCATCCCGAAGCCCTTCGACCCGCGCCTGATTTTCCAGATCGCGCCGGCCGTGGCCCAAGCTGCCGCCGACTCCGGCGTGGCAGCCCGCCCCATCGAAGACATCGAAGCCTACCGCCAAAAGCTGATGGGCTTTGTGTACCACTCCGGCCAGCTGATGCGTCCGCTGTTCGCCCAAGCCAAGAAGGCGCCCAAGCGCGTCATCTACGCTGACGGCGAAGACGAACGCGTCCTGCGCGCCGTGCAAACGGTGGCCGACGAAAAGCTGGCCCGCCCGATCCTGATCGGCCGTCCGTCGGTCATCGAAATGCGCATCAACAAGGCCGGCCTGCGCCTGGTGGCCGGTGAGCACTTCGAAATCGTTGACCCGGAAGACGACGAGCGCTTCAACGAAACCTGGAACGCGTACTACCAGCTGAAGGGCCGTGAAGGCGTGACGCCGGCCATCGCCAAGGCGATGATCCGCAAGCACAACACGCTGATCGGCGCGATGCTGCTGCGCCGTGGCGATGCCGACGCGCTGCTGTGCGGCGTGGCCAGCAAATACGACAACCAGCTCAAGTACATCGACGAAATCATCGGCAAGAAGGAAGGCCAGACGTACGCCGCCCTGAACGTGCTGATGCTGCCTGACCAGACCCTGTTCGTCACCGACACCCACGTCAACGAAAACCCGACGTCGGAAGAAGTGGCCAACATCACGATCCAGGCTGCCGACGAAATGCTGCGCTTTGGCGTGGTGCCGAAGATTGCTCTGCTGTCGCACTCGAACTTTGGCAGCCGCGTGACGGAGTCGTCGAAGAAGATGGCCGCCGCCAGCAAGCTCGTGCAAGAACGCGCGCCTGACCTGGAAGTGGACGGCGAAATGCACGCCGACGCCGCCCTGTCGGAAAAGATCCGCGTTCTGGCCTACCCGGACAGCACGCTGAAGGGCCGCGCCAACCTGCTGGTCATGCCGAACCTGGACACCGGCAACATCACGTACAACATGCTGAAGATGACGGGCAGCAATGGTGTCGCGATGGGCCCGATCCTGCTGGGCGCGGCACGCCCGGTGCACATCCTGACGACCAGCGCCACCGTGCGCCGCATCGTCAACATGACGGCGCTGGCCGTTGTGGATGCGCAGCAGGAAGCCGCTGACGCCGCCAAGAAGCGCCGTTGATCACCAACGCGCTTTAGCCGCACGGGCGCCCCACGGGGCGCCCGTTTTCATTGGGCGGCATCGCACAGCCGCATCCCACAGCCGCGCCCCACAGCGGCATCCCACCCGCCATCGTGTCGCGATAGTTCACGCGCGAAGATAGTCTGCGGCCCCAGGCGGATGGTAAAACCGAGCTTGTCACTTTTCTGGAGACGACATGCTGGCCGATGCCCTCTATGCCTGGTTCCACTACCTGGCTATCTTCGTCATGGTGGTGGTGCTGACCGCCGAAGCCGTGCTGCTGCGCCCCGACCTTACCGCCAATGGCGTGAAGCGGCTGATCATCTATGACCGCCTCTATGGCGTCAGCGCCATCCTGGTGCTGGTCACCGGCCTGCTGCGCCTGACCTTGGGTGCGAAAGGCGCGGCGTTCTACATGAGCTCACCGTGGTTCCACGCCAAGATCACGCTGTTCGTCATCATTGCGCTCTGTTCGATCCCACCCACGCTGAAGATCCTGCGCTGGGCGAAACAATCCCGTCAGCAGGCGGGCTTCGTGCCGGCCGCGCCAGAGATCAAAAGCGTACGGCGCTGGGTGATGATTGAGTCGCACCTGTTCATCTTCCTGCCGCTGTTCGCCGTGCTGATGGCGCGCCACATCAGCGTGTAGCCGTTGACGCCGGCCAGCCTTTGGCCAGGCAGGCGATCAGGTAATCGACGAATGCCCGGGCCCGGGCTGGCAGCAAGCGGGTTTCCGTGACGACGTGCACGGGAAACGGGCCCAGGCTCCATTCAGGCAGCACGCGCCGCAAACCGCCGGATGATTCCAGCTCGGTCTGGTCGCCGCCTAGCGCGGCGATGCCCGCGCCCAGCATCGCCAGCCGGCGCGCCATGCCCGCTTCATTCACCGAAAACCGGCTGCCGGGCATGACGCTGACCTGCTCGTTGCCGCGGACAAGCTGCCAACGCGTCGACGCCCCGTTGTCTTGCGCCCGAAATCCGATGCATTCATGCGCCGTCAATTCCGACGGATGCGTGGGCGCGCCGTGAGTCAACAGATAGTCTTCCGATGCGTAAAGATGCACGCGCAGCGCACCCAGCGTTCTGGCGATGCGCGAAGATTCGGGCAACTCGCCAATCTTGATCGTCAGATCGCAGGGCTCGGCCACGCGGTCTGCATGTTCCAGGCTGGCCAGATTCACATGAAACGCCACCTCCGGGTGACGGCGCGAGAACCCCAGGAAAATTTCCGCCATCACATCGGTCGCGAAGGTGGCCGGCATGTTGATGCGCAACAGGCCCGAGGGCGTGGCGGTCAGCGCCTGCAATTCCTCGTGCGCAACCTGCGCCTCTTCCACGATGCGCAGGCAGCGTTCCAGATAAATCTCGCCCGCGCCGGTCAGTTCAACCTTGCGGGTGCTGCGGGTCAGCAGGCTCAAGCCCACCGAGCGCTCCAGTTCCGCCACCCGGCGCGATAGTGTCGATTTCGGCAGCCCCAGCACGACGGCGGCGCGGCTGAAGCTGCGCGCCTTGGCTACCTCTGCAAACAGCTCCATGCTGTGCAGGCTTCTCACGGCAGTCTCATCCGGCGGGTCTCCGTTACGGTTTAGCCGGCGTGTCAACACCGGCGGCAAGCCGCATTGTCGGGCCAGACTTTTAAGAATTTCTTAATGGGTGCTGCAAACGCGGCCACCTCATGCCGCTACGGGCAGCGTGCGCGCGCAGGGGGCTTTGGCTCCTCGTCGCCGACGACGAAGGTCGCGAACTTAAAGACGCCGACTTCATCGTTCGTCACAATGCCGGCGAGCGTTCCGTCGAACGCTTGCATGACTGACATGCCTTCTGGCACGTCGGCATGGCCCTCGCGCCTGGCCACCCGCCCTTCCCCCGGGCTGAACACCAGTACGCCGGGAAAAGGCTCGCGCTGCCCATCGATCACGCGCCTGATGGTCTTGACCTGCGTGCCCTCGGCATAGTCAAAGCCCCCCCGCTGCACGCGGCAGGCAAGCTCCGCGTCGCTGACTCGCAGCAAGCGCCGGTCAATATCCAGATATATCCGGGGCTCGCTCAACATCAGGCCGAACACCTTCACCGCCACGGGATCTTTTACTTCGATGCGCCAGCGGTCAGGGTCGCTCGAGCCGTCCACATATACCGTGCCGGTCGAGCCATACAACACCGAACCCGCATGGATCGCAATTCCCTCGACCTCGTTGCCGCTACCCAGCGTGCATTGGTTCAGGGCCTTCATGGCGCCGTCGGATTCGGTGTCAAATTCGATGTCCTGCGTGCTGTCGCAACGCCACCCCTGCACCAGTTGGTCACCCTGGCCTTTCAGGACGATATTTCGCGGATACCGGCGAATCAGCTCGTACGTGTCTTTTTCGTATTCGGTGTCCAGATATCGGCGCGCAAGCAGGGTGTGCACGCCGAAGATGGGCGTGGGCGCAGGAAATTCGGCCTCGACGTACGTTTCCAGCTGCCCTTCGTCTTGCAACTTCAGCCGGGTGCCGGCGGGCATTGCCACGCCGCCCACGGTAGCCGCTTGTTCCAGCGTCACGTTGCGCGCGGCCTCGGCCCGCTCACTCTCGCGCTCAATTTGCCAGACGATGGTGTGTACCCAGGCGAAGAAGGCAAAGGGCACCGCCAACACCACGAACAGCACGGCCGACTTCTTCCAGTGCTTACGGACGGTTCGGCGATGGCTGGCGCTGACGGCCAGCACCACGCCCCAAATGGCCAGCACGACCCCGGCAAGCAGGCCCAGGGAAAGCAACAGGTAAAAATTGGCTGATGGCAGTGAGACAGGAATCATGGCCAGCATGATATCCGCTTCTTCCCGCCGGAGAAGCACCCAAGCGGCAGGCAACAAAAAACCGCCCGAAGGCGGTTTCTTGTGAGTGTCCTGCCGAAGGGTAAGCGGATTAACGCTTGTCCATCGGGGGCACGTCGCGGGTCACGGAACCCGTGAACAGCTGGCGCGGGCGGCCGATCTTGTAATCGGGGTCCGACAGCATTTCGTTCCACTGGGCAATCCAGCCCACCGTGCGGGCCAGCGCGAAGATGGCCGTGAACAGCGAGGTCGGGATGCCGATGGCGCGCTGGACGATACCCGAGTAGAAGTCCACGTTCGGGTACAGCTTGCGCTGCACGAAGTACGGGTCCGACAGGGCGATGCGTTCCAGTTCCATGGCCAGCTTGAACAGCGGGTCGTTTTCCAGGCCCAGGGCCGAGAGCACTTCCTTGCACGTTTCTTGCATCAGCTTGGCGCGCGGGTCGTAGTTCTTGTAGACGCGGTGGCCAAAGCCCATCAGGCGCACGCCCGAGTTCTTGTCCTTGACCTTCTCCATGAACTCGCCAACCTTGGCGATGCCGCCGTTGGCTTGCAGCTCTTCCAGCATTTGCAGGCAAGCTTCGTTGGCGCCGCCGTGAGCCGGGCCCCACAGGCAAGCCACGCCAGCCGAGATGGCGGCAAACGGGTTGGTGCCCGACGAACCGCACAGGCGCACGGTGGAGGTCGACGCGTTTTGCTCGTGATCAGCGTGCAGGATGAAGATGCGGTCCAGCGCGCGCTCGACGACTTCATTGACCTTGTAGTCTTCGCACGGCGTGGCGAACATCATGCGCAGGAAGTTGCCCGTGTAGGACAGGTCGTTCTGCGGGTAGATGAACGGTTGGCCTTGCGAGTACTTGTACGCCATCGCAACCAGCGTCGGCATCTTGGCGATCAGGCGGATGGCCGAGATGTGGCGATGCTGCGGGTTCGTGATGTCGGTGGAGTCGTGGTAGAACGCGGACAGCGCGCCAACCAGACCCGTCAGCACGGCCATCGGGTGAGCGTCACGGCGGAAGCCGCGCAGGAAGAAGTGCAGCTGCTCGTTGACCATCGTGTGATGGGTCACTTGCGAATCAAAGTCAGCCTTCTGTTCCTGGTTCGGCAGTTCGCCGTTCAGAATCAGGTAGCAGATGTCCATGAAGTCGCAATTGACGGCCAATTGCTCGATGGGGAAACCGCGGTACAGCAGTTCACCCTTGTCGCCGTCGATGTACGTGATGCCCGATTCGCAAGCGGCCGTGGACATGAAGCCCGGGTCAAACGTAAACATGCCCGTCTGGCCATACAGCTTGCGGATGTCGATCACATCCGGACCGACCGTGCCCTTGTAGACAGGGAACTCAATGGGTGCGCTGCCATCCGAGAAGGATAGAGTGGCTTTTTTGTCAGACAGGTTCATGTTATTTCCTCTCACATTAATCAGAGTGCGCGCATCTGGCCAATAATGCCCCGAAGCCTGGGGGTGTCCAGGTCGCCTTCGAGTTCCTTACGGGCCAGCAGCAGGTCGAGAAGATCGTTGTCTCCCATCTCGAACAGCTGGGTCAATGCGGCCACATCATCATCGGTAAGTTCAGCCTCGTAAGCGTCAAGATACCGAGTGATGATCAAGTCGTTTTCGAGCAGGCCGCGGCGCGCCCGCCAACGCAGACGCGCCCGCTCCAGTTCAGTTAGCCTGCTCATCGTTACACCAWAAATACAAAAGTCTTCACGCTAGATAGACACTAGACCGTACGGCGAACCATCAGTTCCTTGATCTTGCCGATGGCCTTCGTCGGGTTCAGGCCCTTCGGACAGACGTCGACGCAGTTCATGATGGTGTGGCAACGGAACAGGCGGTACGGATCTTCCAGGTTGTCCAGACGCTCGCCGGTGGCTTCGTCGCGGCTATCGGCGATGAAGCGGTAGGCTTGCAGCAGGCCGGCCGGGCCGACGAACTTGTCCGGGTTCCACCAGAACGACGGGCAGGAAGTGGAACAGCACGCGCACAGAATGCACTCGTACAGGCCATCCAGCTCTTCGCGCGCCTCGGGCGACTGCAGGCGCTCTTTTTCGGGCGGCGGCGCGTCGTTGATGAGGTACGGACGGATCGAGTGGTACTGGTTGAAGAAGTGCGTCATGTCCACGATCAGGTCGCGGATGACGGGCAGGCCCGGCAGCGGACGCAGAACGATGGGTTCCTTCAATTCGCGCAGGTTCGTCGTGCAGGCCAGACCGTTCTTGCCGTTGATGTTCATGGCGTCCGAACCGCACACGCCTTCACGGCACGAGCGGCGCAGGGCCAGGCTGTCATCGACGTCGTTCTTGATGCGCACCAGCGCATCAAGCAGCATCTTGTCGGTGGGCTGGAGTTCAACGTCCAGCTTCTGCATGTACGGGCGCTCGTCCTTGTCCGGATCGTAGCGGTAGATTTCGAACTTGACGATTCTCTTGGTGCTCATAATGGGCTCTATCCGGACTTAGAAGGTACGCGCCTTGGGCGGGAAGGACTCAACGGTGAGCGGCTTCATCTGCACAGGCTTGTAATCCAGGCGGCTGCCTTCGGAGTACCACAGCGTGTGCTTCAGCCAGTTCTCGTCGTCGCGCGTCGGGTGGTCGTCCAGCGCGTGAGCGCCACGGCTTTCCGTACGGGCAGCGGCCGACTTGATCGTGGCGCGGGCCACTTCGGTCATGTTGGCCAGTTCCAGCGCTTCGACGCGCGCGGTGTTGAACACCTTGGACTTGTCCTTGAAGTAGATATTGTCGGCTTGCTTGGCCAGATCTTCGATCTGCGTCACGCCTTCGTTCAGCAGTTCCAGCGTGCGGAACACGCCGCAGTGGCGCTGCATCGAGAAGCGGATGGCGTTGCCGATGTCTTGGGTCTTTTCGCCCGAGGTGCGCGATTCCAGCTTGTTCACGCGGTCCAGCGAGAATTCCACGGCTTCTTTCGGCAGGTCCTGGTGCGCACGCTGGCGCTCCGGGTGCGAATTCACGATGTGGTTGCCGGTGGCGCGGCCGAAGACGATCAGGTCCAGCAGCGAGTTCGTGCCCAGGCGGTTGGCGCCGTGCACCGACACCGCGGCGCATTCGCCGATGGCGTACAGGCCGTTGACGACCTTGTTCTCGCCGTTTTCGCGCGACAGCACCTGGCCGTGGTAGTTGGCCGGAATACCGCCCATCTGGTAGTGAATGGTCGGGACGACGGGGATCGGTTCCTTGATCGGGTCGACGTTACCGAACTTGATGGCGATTTCGCGGATCGAGGGCAGACGCTTGTTGATGACGTCGGCGCCCAGGTGATCCAGCTTCAGGACGACGTAGCTGCCGTCCGGACCGCAACCGCGGCCTTCCTTGATTTCCTGGTCCATCGAACGCGACACGAAGTCACGCGGAGCCAAGTCCTTCAGCGTGGGCGCATAGCGCTCCATGAAGCGTTCGCCATCCTTGTTCAACAGGATGCCGCCTTCGCCACGCACGCCTTCGGTGATCAGCACGCCCGCGCCAGCAACGCCGGTCGGGTGGAACTGCCAGAATTCCATGTCTTGCAGCGGGATGCCTGCGCGCGCAGCCATGCCCAGGCCGTCACCGGTGTTGATGAAGGCGTTGGTGGAAGCGGCCCAGATACGGCCAGCGCCGCCGGTGGCCAGCACCGTGGTCTTGGCTTCCAGGATGTAGATTTCGCCCGTTTCCATTTCCAGAGCGGTGACGCCGACGACGTCGCCCGCTTCGTTGCGCAGCAGGTCCAGCGCCATCCATTCGACGAAGAACTGGGTGCGCGCGGCAACGTTGCGCTGGTAGAGCGTGTGCAACAGCGCGTGGCCGGTGCGGTCGGCGGCGGCACAGGCGCGCTGCACCGGCTTTTCACCGAAGTTGGCGGTGTGACCGCCGAACGGACGCTGGTAGATCGTGCCGTCGGGGTTGCGGTCAAACGGCATGCCGAAGTGCTCGAGCTCGTACACGGCGTTCGGCGCTTCACGGCACATGAATTCGATGGCGTCCTGGTCGCCCAGCCAATCCGACCCCTTGACGGTGTCGTACATGTGCCAGTACCAGTTGTCTTCGCTCATGTTGCCCAGCGAGGCGCTCACGCCGCCTTGTGCGGCAACGGTGTGCGAACGCGTGGGGAACACTTTGGACAGCACTGCAACGGACAGGCCCGCTTGGGACAGTTGCAGCGAACAACGCATGCCGGCTCCACCGGCGCCAACGACCACCACATCAAACTGGCGGCGCGGCAAGGATTTCATGACAGAGACCACGGCTTAAATGCTCCAGAGGATTTGCGCGAAGTAAACGACCGTACCGACCAGCCAGAGGATCGTCAGCACTTGCAGCAGCAGGCGCAGGCCCACCGGCTTGACGTAGTCCATCCAGATGTCGCGCACGCCAATCCAGGCATGCCAGGCCAACGCAATGAATGCAAGGGAGGCCAGGATCTGGCCAACCGGAATGAAGCCCACGTAGAAATTGAACAGCTTGACCCAGTGTTCATACGTGAAGGCAGGCATCGTCAAGATGCCGACGAGCAGCACCAGCGTATACACGGCCATGATGACGGCGGTGATGCGCTGGATGATGAAATCCATGACCCCATAGTGGGCGCCAACGACCAGGCGCTTGGGTCCGTAGTTTTTAGCGGCGGCCATTTACAGCACTCCGAACAGTTTGAGACCGAACACCAGCGTCAGCGCCAGGCTGACACCGAAAACCACGCCGGCGCTTTTCTTGGCCGACAGCTTGTCGATACCGATGTGCAAGTCCAGCAACAGGTAGCGGATGCCAGCACAGAAGTGATGCAGGTAGCCCCAGATCAGGACCAGGAAGACAAGCTTGACGATCGGGTTTGCCGCGATGGAGGCGATCCAGGCGAACGATTGCGGTGCGGCCACGCTAGCTGCGAACAGCGGCACGATGACCAAGGGCAAACAGAGGAACAGCAAAATGCCGCTGATGCGGTGCAGGATGGACAGCTTGCCGGCCAGGGGCAGGCGATAGGAGAACGCAACTTGGGCAAGCCCAATATTGCGAAACTGCGGACGTGGCTTGGCAGCGGTGTCGGACATGACGGCCTCGGTGTTTCGGAACTAGGGAATCGTGACGGCGAAAGTGCCGTGGCCCTTTCGGGCAAACACAGTATTTTCGCCCAGAGATTGGGTTGGTATCAAATCGTAGTTAAAAAGCTCATCAATTCAGACTATTGCGGTAGTGGTATCGATCGGTCAAGTACAAACCCCGGCGAATTTCCATGGGGCGGTCACCATAGGTGTAAGACACCCGATCCACCTGCAACAACGGCGTGCCGGCCGGAACATTAAGCAGGGGACAGACTTCGGCCGGCGCAATCACTGCGCGCAGCTTCTCGTCCGCGCGCACCATGCTGACGCCGAACTCGGATTCGAACAGACCATAGAGCGGCGCCTTGTTGGCGGTCAGCAGCTCCAGGGTCAGTCCACGGAAAATGGAACCGGGCAGCCAGATGTCGTCCACGACGGTGGGCGTCTGCCCCATGGACAGCAGGCGGCGGATCATGACAACGGTTTCGCCAGCACGCAGGTCAAGGGCGCGCGCGATTTCAGCGGGCGCACGCAGGCGGCGGCATTCCAGGATACGGCTTTCCGCTCGGCCGGGCTCGCCTTCTTCATCGGCGGCCAGGCGCAGGAAACGGTAACGCACGCGGGCTTCGTGGTGGGTGGCGACAAACGTGCCCTTGCCCTGGCGGCGCAGCAGCATGTGCTCGGCGGCCAACTCATCAACCGCCTTGCGCACCGTGCCCTGGCTCACCTGAAAACGGGCGGCCAGATCGATTTCGCTGGGGATGAGTTCACCGGGCTTCCATTCACCGCGCTCAAGGCTTTGAACGAGCAGATCCTTGATCTGGCGATAGAGCGGACTGAAAGCGGCCCCCTCGCCCGTTGAACGGGCGGCGCGTGTGCGTAAGGAGGTTTCGGGCCGAGGCTCTGCCATGGATCTTCTTGAAAGTGTCATGTTCATCCGGATGATGGGAGGGCAGCGCAAAAAACGATGCGAAACACAATGCAAACGTACGATGCCGATGCACGGTGTAAACCCACATCCAAAATGCGCTAGAAAGAGCACAGCGGGCCGTGCTGCAACGCATTCGAATAAACGCTCTATTGTGGCATATCGGGCGGGACGCTGTCCAACGTCTTATGTCTTATATAAGATAGAAGAGCGTTTGACGCCCCCTGGAAATCGTTCTAGGATTCACGGCTGTCAGGGCCCCGCGCTGGCTTGTTCGTGCGCGCTGTTTTTGATGCCCCAACGATTACACTGATTGGTGAGATTTTTCTCGCCAAACCATTACGGAGAACGTCCATGTCCAAGCCTGCCTTGCGTGTCGCCGTCACCGGCGCCGCCGGCCAAATCGGTTACGCACTGCTATTCCGCATCGCCTCTGGCGAAATGCTGGGTAAAGATCAACCCGTCATCCTGCAACTGCTGGAAATCCCCGACGAGAAAGCGCAAAAGGCCCTGAAGGGCGTCATCATGGAATTGGATGACTGCGCCTTCCCGCTGCTGCAGGAAGTGACCGCCCACAGCGACCCCCGCACCGCCTTCAAGGACGCCGACGTGGCCCTGCTGGTTGGCGCCCGTCCGCGCGGCCCCGGCATGGAGCGCAAGGACCTGCTGTCCGTCAACGCCCAGATCTTCACGGCGCAGGGCAAGGCCCTGAACGACGTGGCCAGCCGCAACGTCAAGGTCCTGGTTGTCGGCAACCCCGCCAACACCAACGCCTACATCGCCATGAAGTCGGCGCCGGACCTGCCGGCAAAGAACTTCACCGCCATGCTGCGCCTGGACCACAACCGCGCCCTGTCGCAGTTGTCGGCCAAATCGGGCAAGCCGGTTGCCGCCATTGAAAAGCTGGTCGTGTGGGGCAACCACTCGCCCACGATGTACCCGGACTTCCGCTTCGCCACCGTCGGCGGCGAGTCGCTCACCAAGCTCATCAATGACGACGCCTGGAACCGCGACACGTTCATCCCGACCGTGGGCAAGCGTGGCGCCGCCATCATCGAAGCCCGTGGCCTGTCCTCGGCCGCTTCGGCCGCCAACGCCGCCATCGACCACGTCCGTGACTGGGTCCTGGGCAGCAACGGCAAGTGGGTCACGATGGGTATTCCGTCGGACGGCTCCTACGGCATTCCGGAAGGCATCATCTACGGCGTGCCGGTCACGACCGAAAACGGCGAATACAAGCGTGTTGAAGGCCTGGAAATCGACGCCTTCTCGCGTGAGCGCCTGGACTTCACGCTGAAAGAGCTCCTGGAAGAGCGCGACGGCGTCAAGGACCTGCTGAAGTAAGCAGCGCTTGAATCAGAATTGGGCCCGCTCACGCGGGCCCAATTCCTAAGCAAGACCGAAACATCCATCCGAAACATACATCTGTCTCGCTGCCCCGCCGCCGGCGATTGTCGCGTAGGGGACAGATTTATATTCCGGACCCGCGATAAGGTCGTGGGCTAGTCATAAAAGAAACGGAGACTTCCATGTCCAGACCCGAATCGCCCGGCGCCCTCTTCCGTCGCGCCCTCGCCGAAGAAAGCCCGCTGCAAATCATTGGCGCCATCAACGCCAACCACGCACTGCTGGCCAAGCGCGCCGGCTATCGCGCCATCTACCTGTCTGGCGGCGGTGTGGCGGCGGGGTCCCTGGGCCTGCCCGATCTGGGCATCAACACCATGGACGACGTGCTGACCGACGTGCGCCGCATCACCGACGTGTGCGACGTGCCGCTGGTGGTGGACATCGACACCGGCTTTGGCCCGTCGGCGTTCAACATCGGCCGCACCGTCAAAAGCCTGATCAAGTTCGGCGCGGCCGCCTGCCACATCGAAGACCAGGTCGGCGCCAAGCGCTGCGGCCATCGCCCGGGCAAGGAAATCGTCACCACCGAAGAAATGGCCGACCGCGTCAAGGCAGCGGCCGACGCGCGCACCGATTCCGATTTCTACCTGATCGCCCGCACCGACGCCATTGCGTCCCACGGCGTGGACGCCGCCATCGAACGCGCGCTGGCCTGCGTGGAAGCCGGCGCTGACGCGATCTTCGCCGAAGCCGCCTACGACCTGCCCACCTATGACCGCTTCGTCAAAGCCGTCAAGGTGCCGGTACTGGCCAACATCACCGAATTCGGCAAGACGCCGCTGTTCACCGTTGAAGAACTCAAGAGCGTGGGCGTGGGCATGGTGCTCTACCCGCTGTCGGCCTTCCGCGCCATGAACAAGGCCGCCGAAGCCGTCTACACCGCCATCCGCCGCGACGGCCACCAGAAAAATGTGGTGGACCTGATGCAAACGCGCGAAGAGCTGTACGACCGCATCGGCTATCACGAATTCGAATCCAAACTGGATGCGCTCTTCCAGAAGGGCAAAGCGTAATCCCGCCATGCCTTTGGTATCCGGCGCCGCGCCACCCGCGCGGCGCCACGAGTATCCCCATTGCATCGACCACAGCGAAAGAAAAGGAGTAGAGACATGAGCACGGCTGCCAAAAAGCAAGAAGCCAAGCCGGACGCGAAGCCGGAAGAGAAAGCCGGTTTCAAACCCAAGAAATCCGTCGCCCTGTCGGGCGTGGTCGCAGGCAACACCGCGCTGTGCACGGTGGGCCGCAGCGGCAACGACCTGCACTACCGCGGCTACGACATTCTGGACATCGCCCACACCAGCGAGTTCGAGGAAATTGCTCACCTGCTGGTCCACGGCAAGCTGCCCAACAAGGCCGAACTGGCCGCGTACAAGCAGAAGCTGAAGAGCCTGCGCGGCCTGCCCGCCCAGCTGCAAGTGGCGCTGGAAGCGCTGCCCGCCTCCAGCCACCCGATGGACGTGATGCGCACCGCCGTGTCCGTGCTGGGCTGCGTGCTGCCTGAAAAAGACGACCACAACACCCCGGGCGCGCGCGACATCGCCGACCGCCTGATGGCCAACCTGGGTTCGGCGCTGCTGTACTGGTATCACTACAGCCACAACGGCCACATGATCGACGTGCAAACCGACGACGACAGCATCGGCGGCCACTTCCTGCACTTGCTGCACGGCGAAAAGCCCAGCGACGAATGGGTCAAGGCGATGCACATCTCCTTGAACCTGTACGCCGAGCACGAATTCAATGCGTCGACCTTCACCGCGCGCGTCATCGCGGGCACGGGTTCGGACATGTTCTCGTCGATCGCCGGCGCCATTGGCGCCTTGCGCGGCCCCAAGCACGGCGGCGCCAACGAAGTGGCGTTTGATGTACAAAAGCGCTATGAAACGCCGGACGAGGCCGAAGCCGACATCCGCCGCCGCGTCGAAGCCAAGGAAGTCATCATCGGCTTTGGCCACCCGGTCTATACCGTGTCCGACCCGCGCAACAAGGTCATCAAGGAAGTGGCGAAGAAGCTGTCCAAGAAGGCCGGCAGCACCAAGATGTTCGACATCGCCGAACGCCTGGAAACCGTCATGTGGGACATCAAGAAGATGTTCCCGAACCTGKACTGGTTCTCGGCCGTCAGCTATCACATGATGGGCGTGCCCACCGCCATGTTCACCCCGCTGTTCGTCATCGCGCGCACGGCAGGCTGGTCGGCCCACATCATTGAACAGCGCATCGACAACAAGATCATCCGCCCCACCGCCAACTACGTCGGCCCGGAAGATCAGAAGTTCGTGCCGCTGGACAAGCGCAAGTAAGGCGAGCCCACCACAACGAGAGCGGCGCGGCATGGCCACCTGTATTGACTTCTTCGCTAAGGAGGGTTCGCAATGTCCGCCCCAATCTCTAACGTACGCCCCGAGCCCGACCAGGTCCTGGTTGATATCGCGGACTACGTTCTTAACTACGAGATCAAAAGCAGCCTGGCGTACGAGACCGCCCGTAACTGCTTGATCGACACGCTGGGCTGCGGCCTGGAAGCGCTGGAATATCCGGCGTGCAAAAAGCTGCTGGGGCCGGTCGTGCCTGGCACGGTGGTGCCCAACGGCGCCAAAGTGCCGGGCACCTCTTTCCAGCTTGATCCTATCCAGGCCGCGTTCAACATCGGCACCGCCATCCGCTGGCTCGATTTCAACGACACCTGGCTTGCCGCCGAATGGGGCCACCCATCGGACAATCTGGGCGGCATTCTTGCCACGGCCGATTGGCTGTCGCGCACGGCGGTCGCTGCCGGCAAAGCACCCCTGCTGATGCGCGACGTGCTGACGAGCATGATCAAAGCGCACGAAATCCAGGGCTGCATCGCGCTGGAAAACTCCTTCAACAAGGTCGGTCTGGACCACGTCGTGCTGGTCAAGGTGGCGTCCACCGCCGTCGTGGCGCAGATGCTGGGGCTGGACCGCGATGAAGTGATCAACGCCGTGTCGCTGGCCTGGGTCGACGGCCAAAGCCTGCGCACCTATCGCCATGCTCCTAACACCGGCAGCCGCAAAAGCTGGGCCGCGGGCGACGCCACCAGCCGCGCCGTGCGCCTTGCGCTGATCGCCAAGACGGGCGAAATGGGGTATCCGTCGGTGCTCAGCGCCAAGACCTGGGGCTTTTACGATGTGCTCTTCAAAGGCCAGCCGTTCAAATTCCAGCGGCCCTATGGCAGTTACGTGATGGAGAACGTGCTGTTCAAGATTTCGTTCCCGGCGGAATTCCACTCGCAGACCGCCGTGGAATGCGCGATGGAAATCCACGACAAGCTGAAGTCAGCGGGCAAGACCGCCGACGACATCAAGGCCATCAAGATACGCACGCATGAGGCGTGCATCCGCATCATCGACAAGAAGGGGCCGTTGAACAATCCGGCTGACCGCGACCATTGCATCCAGTACATGGTGGCTGTGCCGGTGCTGTTCGGCCGGCTGACAGCTGCCGACTACGAAGACGACGTGGCCCGCGATCCGCGCATCGATGCGCTGCGCGACAAGATCGTCTGCGTGGAAGACCCGGCCTACACCCGCGATTACCACGATCCCGACAAGCGCTCGATTGCCAACGCGCTGACGGTAGAGTTCAACGATGGCACGCGGCTCAATGAAGTCGTCTGCGAATACCCCATCGGCCACAAGCGCCGCCGCGCCGACGGCATTCCGCTGCTGGAAGCCAAGTTCCGCACCAACCTGGCCCGCATGTTCCCCACCAAGCAGCAGCGCCGCATCCTGACCGTATCGCTGAACCAGCAGGCGCTTGAGGCCATGCCGGTGCATGAATACGTAGACCTGTACGTGATTTAGGGTGCGCCGTTTGATGGGTTGCGCCCGTTCTGCATTCAATTTCTTAGAACAGCCGCACCGCGGGCCACCCATCCTACGATGCCCTCCCGCAGCCACTACCCACCGGCCTTACAATGCGGCTTTCCTCGATCGGACACCGCCATGGCCATGCTTTGGGTCAAGACCTTTCATATCGTCTTCATCGCGTCCTGGTTCGCCGGACTGTTCTATCTGCCGCGCATTTTCGTGAATCTGGCGCAGCAATCGGACGCTTCCGTGCAGGCCACCCTGCTGGGCATGGCCCGCCGCCTGTACCGTTTCACCACCATTCTGGCCGTCGTCGCCATCGTGTTCGGCATGTGGCTGTATCTGGGTTATCGCATCGGCGTGGGCCCGGGTAACGGCTGGATGCACGCCAAACTCTTTTTCGTCTTGCTCGTCATCGGCTACCATCACGCCTGTGGCTTGATGCTGCGTAAATTCGAACAGGGCAAAAACACCCGTTCGCACAAGTTCTATCGCTGGTTCAACGAAGTTCCCGTCTTGCTGCTCTTGGTGGTGGTGGCGCTGGTCGTCGTCAAACCCTTCTGATTCCCCCTACCTTTGCACATTCGCCAGGATTCGTATGTCCTCTGATGAACAGGACCGCCCGCGCAAGACGCTGTCGATCAAAAAAACGGCGCGCGACGCCCACGCCGAAGAGGCGCCCAAGCGTGTCCGAGCTGGCGCACGCGCCCGGCTGGTCGCGCAGATTTCGCGCACCAAAGAAAACGTAGAACGCCAGAAAGACCCGGAAGGCTATCAACGCCGCCAGGAAGAAGAGGCGCGCCGCAAGCCCGGAGCGGGTGCGCGGGGACAGGCGCCTCGCGGCGGTCATTCTGAACGTGGCCAGTACGATCGCGGGCCGTCTGAGCGAGGTCAATCTGACCGCCGTTCGTCCGAACGCGGCCAGTACGATCGCAACCAGCCCAGTCGTGGCCCCAGCCGTGGCGCCGCTGACCGCAGCCCGACTGATCGCAGCCCGACCGATCGCCGCTCTGCGGATCGCGGCCCGTCCACGCGCAGCCGTTCCGACGACTCGCGCCGCGAGGCCCCCTCCAGCGCCCCCAGCGCGCGCTCGGGACGCCCGCCGCAACGCGCACCGCGCCTGCGCGACGACCAATACATCGCCCCCGCCACGCCCGACGGCCGCTTCTACGATCCGTTCGAAGAAGATGGCCCCGCGCCGGAATTCATGGCCGAGCCGGAACACCAGCACGAACCGGAAGCGCACACCGCCGACGAACGGGATTATTCCCGCGAGCGCACGCCCACGGTCGAGACCCGCAGCCGCCGTCCGCGCGAACCGCGCCAGGCGGAAGTGTTCACGGTGTTCGCCCCCTGCCCCCAAGGGCTGGAAGAGGCCTTGACCGCCGAAATGCAGGCGCTGGGCTATGACGACGCCAAGGCCGGCCGCGCGGGCTGCTCGTTTACCGCCGACTGGGCGGGCGTGCAGCGCGCGAATCTGTATTCGCGCCTGGCCACCCGCATCCTGGTGCAAGTCGCCCACGCCGAGATTTCGCACGAAGACGACATCCTGGACCTGGCTCGCGACACGCCCTGGGAACGCTGGTTTGGCGCGGAACAAACACTGCGCGTGGACACCTCGGCCATCAAGAGCCCGGTGCAAAGCCTGCAGTACTGCAATCTGCGCGCCAAAGACGGCATTTGCGACCGCCTGCGCGAACTGGAAGGCGAACGCCCCAGCATCGACACGGTGCGCCCCGACGCTCGCGTCCACCTGTTCCTGACGGGCCATACGGCCACGCTGTATCTGGACACGTCGGGCGAATCGCTGTTCAAGCGCGGCTGGCGTCTGGACAAGGGCGAGGCCCCGCTGCGCGAAAACCTGGCGGCCGGCATGCTGGCCCTGGCGGGCTGGGACCCGGCGGCGCCGCTCTTGGACCCGTTCTGCGGCTCGGGCACCATCCTGATCGAAGCGGCCTGGATTGCGCTGGGCGTGCCCCCGGGCATTTCGCGCCCGTTCGGCTTCGAGCGCCTGCGCGATCACGACGCCTACCGCTGGCGCGACCTGAAGGACGATGCCCGCTCGCGCATCCTGCCCCAGCTGGACGCCCCGCTGGTGGGTTACGACCTGGACCCGCAAGCCATCGAATTCGCCCAGAACAACGCCGAACGCGCGTGGCTGACGGCCGATTCGATCCGCTTTGAAGTGGGTGACGCCCGCGAGATCACGGCGCCCGCCGACCACGGCTGGATTGTCACCAATCCGCCCTATGGCGAACGCATGCTGACCGAGCAGGACGCCGAGCTGTGGCGTGATTGGGCCTCGTGCCTGAAGCGCAATTTCGCCGGCTGGCAGTTGCATGTCATCACCAGCGACCTGACCCTGCCCAATCAGATGCGCTTGAAGCCCAAGCGCCGCGTGCCGCTGCACAACGGCGCGCTGGACTGCCGCCTGTTCGGCTTCGAACTGGTCGCCGCCGGCTACCGCGACGCCTGATCGCACGCGCCCGGGGCGGTTTCTCCCCGGGCGCAGTCTCGACAAGCCTGTCCGCCCTCACGTTGTAAAAGCGCCGCAACATGGCGCCCGTATCTTTGCTTATGGTGCCCCGCCGCTCGGTTTTGGGGCATTATCAGCACCAAGGTGTTGCCAAGTTGCACCTGCTTGCACCTCCCGCTTGCACAGTTTCAGGGTAAACCCTATAATTCGGGTTATCCCTAGTAGCAAACAACTGTGCAAGCCCGTGGAGGCTAACGTGATCAACCCGAACAACACCATCCGCCTGACCGACGAACTCGAGCGCCAACTGATGCTCCAGGCTATTGAAGAACAATTCCGTCCGCATCCGATGCGGGCTCTGGCCGCAGGCCTGCGTAAGCTGGCCCACGGCGTCAAGGCCCTGGCTGGCAAGACGAGCGCCAAGAACGCGCACTCCGCAGCCTAAAGACAGGCCTGGGCCTTAAGCGCTAAGGTCCGAACGATTTTCCCCTTGGGGGCTGCATAGCCCCTTTTATAGACCCGCCCTTACCGGCGGGTTTTTTTTCGCCCCTCGGGAGCCACGTAGGGGCGCACCGTGGGGCGCCCTTTTCCCCGCCGGGCCGCCCCAAGGGGAAAAAGCCCCCTCGGGGGGCAGGAAGCCGCGTAGCGGCGCACCGTGGGGGCCCCCTTTTATTGGATAATGGCGTCCCATGACGACAGACGCCCTCGACCAGACCCCCAATCGGCTGCGCCGATTTGCCTGCATGATGTACGAAGCCGTGCTGCTGTTTGGCGTGGTGTTTCTTGCGGGCTATCTGTTGGATACGCTCACACAGAGCAAAAATGCGCTGGAACTGCGCTCGGCCCGGCAGGCGTGGCTGTTCGTGGCGATTGGCGCCTACTTCGTGCTGTGCTGGCGCCGGCGCGGGCAGACGCTGCCCATGAAGACCTGGAACATCCGGCTCGTTGACCGCGACGGCAACACCCCCGGCATCCCCCGCCTGATTCTGCGCTACGTGCTGGTCTGGCCGCTGGTGCTGGCAGGCGCTGCCGTGGTCTGGGGCGCCGCCAGCCTCACGGGCTGGGCGTCAATGGACATGTTCATCGTGGCCGCGCCCTTCACCATTTTCATCTGGTCGTGGTTCGACCCCGACGGCCAATTCCTGCACGACCGCTTGCTAGGCACCCGCCTGCGCAATGCGCCGCAGCGCCAGAAAGCGCGCTGATTGGCCAACCTTACACAGCACGTTACATCCCGAAAAAACCTGCGGCGAATTCGCTGGGGGCTTTCAGAAAGTTGAAAGTCGACCGCAAAGACAATGAGGCCCCTTTTAAACAGACGCCTCCAGACTCTCATGCGCGCTTTCCTTTCACGCCTGTCGCTGGCCGCCGCCAGCGCGCTTCTCTTTCTGCCCACTGGGGCCTGGGCGCAGAATGCGTCCGCCCAGCAAGAAATCGAATCCGCCATGAAAGCCGCTTTCGCCGCCGCCCAGCAAGGGCCGGCCGATGTGAAGCTGGGCGAGCAGGCGGTCGTGCACCTGCCGCAGAACATGTTCTTCGTGCCGCGCTTGCAGGCCGAACGGCTGATGCAAGCCTATGGCAATGGCAAAGACCCGTCGCTGCTGGGCGTCGTCATGCCCAAGAGCGACGATGATGACTGGGTCGTCACCGTCAATTTCGACAAGGCCGGCTACATCAAGGACGACGACGCCCGCAATTGGAACGTCAGCGAATTGCTGGACAGCCTGCGCGAAGGCACCGAGCAATCCAACGAAGAACGCAAGAAGCGCGGCTTCCCGGAGCTGAGCGTGGACGGCTGGGTCGAAGCGCCCAAGTACGACAGCAACACCCAGCGCCTGGTCTGGTCGGTGGCGGCCAAGCATAAGGGCGCGGGCGCGGAAGAAGACCCGACCGTGAACTACAACACCTACGCGCTCGGGCGCGACGGCTACATCACGCTGGACCTCATCACCCAGCAAAGCCTGGTGCCCAAGGACAAGACCGCGGTGCTGGCGCTGCTGGACAACCTGAACTACGTGGACGGCAAACGCTACGCGGACTTCGATTCGTCCACCGACAAGGTCGCGGAATATGGGCTGGCCGCGCTGGTGGCGGGGGTGGCCGCCAAGAAGCTTGGCCTGTTTGCGGTGATCGCCGCGTTCCTGGCGAAGTTCGCGAAGGTTGGCATTCTGGCCGCGGCTGCGCTGGGCGGCGGGCTGTGGAAGCGTCTGCGCGGCAAGAAGTCCGACCCGCAGCAACCCGGCTGATTCCAGCCCGTGACGGTGGCGGGGCGGGTGGCTGCCCTACCGTCACAACTGCGTCACGGAAGCTTCACACGCCCGTCATCGCCGGATGATTTCATCCTGAAGCATGACGACAGCCCACATGGAAGCGACCGTGAACGAAATCCGACCCGCGCACTGGCGTGCTCTCTGGATTTCCGATATTCACCTGGGCACTGCCGGGTGCAAGGCGGAATTCCTGCTCGATTTCCTGGACCACAACGATTCGGACACCCTATATCTGGTGGGCGACATTGTGGACGGCTGGCAATTGCGCAAGCATTGGCACTGGCCGCGGGCGCATAACGACGTCATCCAGCGCATTCTGCGCAAGGCGCGCAATGGAACACGGGTGGTGTTCATCCCCGGCAACCACGACGAATTCGCACGCGAGTTCGCGGGGTTTGCGTTTGGCGACATTGAAATCCTGGATGAAGACGTGCACGTCACCGCGAAAGGCCTGCGGCTGCTGGTGCTGCACGGGGATCAATTCGACGGCGTGATTCAGCACAGCCGCTGGCTGGCGCATCTGGGCGATGGGCTCTACCAGTTGGCTCTGTGGATTAACCACCATTTCAACCGGCTGCGCCACCGGCTGGGCATGCATTATTGGTCGCTATCGCAATACCTGAAGCACAAGGTGAAGAACGCGGTGTCGTTCATTACCGACTTCGAAGAAGCCCTGGCGGGCGAAGCGCGCCGGCGCGGGCTGGACGGCGTTGTGTGCGGCCACATCCACAAGGCCGAACTGCGCGACGTGGGCGGCATCCTCTATTGCAATGATGGCGATTGGGTGGAAAGCCTGTCGGCCCTGGCCGAAACCCACGACGGCCAGTTGCAGTTGCTGGACTGGGCCGCCATTCAGGCCGAACGGCAGACGGAACCCTCGGTCCGGCCGCCGCGTTCGCTGTCGTTGCCCGCCCTGCCCTCAGCGCTGCGCCGCCAAAGCAAACACCCGTGATAACCCGTATGCGTCCCCATTACGCAACGGGGATATTGCAGTTCACGGCCCTCTAGGTCATGCTTGCATCTGAGGCAACGGGCGAGCCGCCCCGTTCACGCAGCTGCAACATGCTTACAACATAGGGCCATGAACGACCAATATCAGGCGCTCTACCAATCATTCCGCTGGCTGGTTCCCACCCAGTTCAACATCGCGGATGCGTGCTGCCACCGCTGGGCATCCAGTAGTCCGGATGCGCGGCGCATTGCCATCTACTACGAAGATGAATCCGGCAACCGCGAGGTCTGGACCTATGCCCGCTTGGCGGAGGCCGTGAATCAGCTGGCCAACGGCCTGGTGAAGATGGGCGTGGGCCGCGGCGATCGGGTCGGTGTCGTTTTGGGGCAACGCCCTGAAACCGTCGTCGCCCACATGGCCATCTACACCGTCGGCGGCGTCGTGCTGCCCTTGTCGGCCTTGTTCGGCCCCGAGGCATTGGAAAGCCGCTTGCGAGACTCGGAAACACGCGTCGCCATCGTGGACCATGCCTCAAGCGCTAACCTGCTGGCCGTGAGCGACAACTGCCCCAATCTTCAGCAAGTGATCGGCATTGGTTTCGCGGACGAGCGCGTGTTGCCCTGGCGCAGCCTGCTTGCCCGTCAGCCCAGCGAATTCAAGGCCATCCCGACGCGTTCGTCCGACCCCGCCATCCTGCTCTATACCTCCGGCACAACGGGCGCCCCGAAAGGCGCCTTGTTGCCGCACAGCGTACTGATCGGCAACCTGCCCGGCTTCGTCGCTTCGCAAGACTGGTTCCCCAAGCCCGCTGACGTGTTCTGGTCGCCGGCCGACTGGGCCTGGACGGGCGGCATGATGGACGCGCTCTTGCCCACGCTGTATTTCGGCCATCCCATCGTCGGCACGCGCGGGCGCTTTTCTGCCGAGCGCGCCTTTGAGTTGATGGAGCGCTATCAGGTCACCAACACCTTCTTGTTCCCCACCGCGCTGAAGATGATGATGAAGGCGGTGCCGGAACCCCGCGGCCGCTACCAGCTGGCGCTGCGCTCCATCATGAGCGCGGGCGAAAGCGTGGGTGAAACCGTCTTTGAATGGTGCCAGTCAGCGCTCGGCGTGACGCCCAACGAAATGTTCGGCCAGACGGAAATGAACTACGTGGTGGGCAACAGCCAACGGCGCTGGCCCGCCCGGCCCGGCAGCATGGGCCGGCCCTATCCTGGCCACCAGGTGGCCGTGCTCAATGATGACGGCCAGCCTGTCGCCCCCGGAGAAATCGGCGAGATCGCCGTCAACCGGCTGGACATCCACGGCTTTCCCGACCCGGTGATGTTCCTGGGCTACTGGCGCAACGAAGCCGCCACCCAGGCCAAGTTCAAGGGCGATTGGTGCCTGACCGGTGATCTGGCCTCGGTGGATGCCGACGGCTACCTCTGGTACGCCGGCCGCGCCGACGACGTTTTCAAGTCGGCGGGCTACCGGATCGGCCCCGGAGAAATCGAAAGCTGCCTGATCGGGCATCCGGCGGTTGCCAACGCCGCGGTCGTGCCCAAGCCGGATGCCGAACGCGGCGCGCTGGTCAAAGCCTATGTGGTGCTGACGCCGGAGTTCGCCCATCGAGACCGGTCCGATGTGATCGAAAACTTGCAGGAACATGTGCGCGAGCGCCTGGCGCCGTACGAGTACCCGAAAGAGATCGAGTTCGTCGACGCGTTGCCGATGACCACCACCGGCAAGATCCAGCGCCGCATTCTGCGCCTGCGCGAAGAAGAACGCGCCCGCGCCATCGCGGCGGCGGCCCCGCCGCCCGTGTCCGAGCCGATGACGGCCGCGCCGGCGTCACCTTCCGGGCCCACTTCGGCGCCCACGCAGGGAGCCGCGCCGGGGGCCACGCCCCAGCCGGAACCTGCGGCTGCCCCCGCCCCGCCTGCGGTGACCGCCGTGGCCGACGACAACATTGAACCGGCCCCCAGAGGCCCTGAGCAGCAATCGGAGACGTAATGCCCATTTACCAGCTTGACGACCTGATCCCCCGCATCGACCCCGCCGCTTACGTGGCGGACAGTGCCGACATCATCGGCAATGTCACGCTGGAGGCAGGCGTCAGCATCTGGTCGCACGTGTCGATTCGGGGCGACAACGACGCCATCGTGATCCGCCATGGCACCAATATCCAGGAATCCAGCGTGCTGCATGTGGACAGCGGCTGTCCCATGACGATCGGCCCCAACGTCACCGTGGGCCACCAGGCCATGCTGCACGGCTGTACGATCCACGAAGGTGCGCTGGTGGGCATGCAGGCCATCGTGCTGAACAATGCGGTCATCGGCCGCAACTGCCTGATCGGCGCGGGCGCAATCATTCCCGAAGACCGGGTCATTCCCGACAACTCGCTGGTGATCGGCATTGGCAAGATCGTGCGCGAACTCTCGGAAGAAGAAATCGCCAATCTGCACAAGAACACCGCGCATTACGTGGCGCGGGGCCAACACTACAAGACGGCCCTGAAACGGCTGGCCTGATCCCCCCGGGCAATCGCCGAACCCCCTGCTGCCAGCAGGGGGAATAGGCGGCCTGATCGGCTAACATTCCGCTATGACCGATCAGCTTAAAAAATACCTCACCGAAGACCGCAGCGTCCGCATTCAGGCCGTGCGCCTTGACGCAACCTGGAAGGCCGTTCAGGCCAATCACGACTACCCGCCTGCCATCACCCACCTGCTGGGCGAACTGGTGGCCGCGTCCACGCTGCTGGCCGCCAACATCAAGTTTGATGGCTCGCTGGTGCTTCAGATCCAGGGCGACGGCCCCATCGCTTTGCTGGTGGTGGAATGCCGCTCTGACCTGAGCCTGCGCGCCACCGTCAAGGTGCGCGAAGGCCAGGACGTGCCGGCCGACGGCACCATGCAAAGCCTGCTGAACCCGGGCGGCAACGGCCGCTTCATCGTGGTGCTGGACCCGCAGCGCAAGCTGCCGGGCCAGCAGACCTATCAGGGCATCGTGCCGCTGGAAGGCGACACGGTGGCAGAGGCCCTGCAACACTACATGAAAGCGTCCGAGCAACTGGACACGCGCCTGTGGCTGGCGGCCGATGCCGACCATGCCGCCGGCATGCTGATCCAGCGCCTGCCCTTCCATGGCGGCACGGACGCCCCGCTGCTGACCGAACAGTCGGCCGCTGAAACCTGGGACCGCACCAACGCGCTGGCCAGCACCTTGAAGCGCGACGAGCTGCTGGAAGCCGATATCGACACGCTGATTCACCGCCTGTACTGGGAAGACACGCTGGTGGCCTTCGAGCCCGCGTCGGTGCGTTGGCACTGCCCGTGCACCCGCGAACGCGTGGCCAGCATGCTGCGCTCGCTGGGCGAAGAAGAAGTCAACAGCGTCCTGGCTGAACGCGGCCAGGTCGATGTGTCTTGCGACTTCTGTGGCAAGCCGTACAAGTTCGATGCCGTTGACTGCGCCGCCCTGTTCACGCCGAACCAACCGCCGCCGGACGACGCGCCCCCGACGGTGCACTGATTTCCCGCGTCCCGCCTCCTGGCGGGACGTTTTCATCCCTTCGGCTTATCCGTATCGACAGGCGGTCATGCCCGCGCCACACTGCGCAGCCATGACCGCCTTTTTCTTTGCCCGTTCCCGGCAGCGCGGCGCCGCCGCCCTCGAATTTGCCGTCGCCGGGGCCATGGTGCTACTGCTGGGATTGCTCGGCATCGAGGCCGCCCGCTGGCAAACCGTGCGTCAGATGGCGCATCAGGCGCTGATCGAAGCCGGCCGCGCGGGCGCCACCGCGCACGGGCATCCGGCACCTATGCGCGATGCATTTCTACAAGGATTGCTGCCGCTCTATGTCGGCCCGCAAGGGGAAGACGGGGCGCGCGCCCGGCTGAAGCTCGGCCACGCCGCATTGTCCGCAACAAGCGGCCTGACGCCGTGGCGAATCGAAATCCTTCAGCCCGACGCCCGCGCGTTTCGCGAACACGGCCGGGCCGATTTACGCGTACAAGCGGCGCCCGGCCGGCGCGCCATCGACAATGACTACCAAGACTTGCAGCACGTGCGCCGGCCGGCCAGGCCGGGCAGCGCGACCATCTTCGACGCCAACACGCTGACACTGCGGCTGACCTATCTGCACAAACCGTTGCTGCCGCCGATGCAAGCCGTGCTGGCCCTGCTCGCGCGAGCAGACGCCACCAGCTATGCCGGCCAGGCGCAGGCCAGGGGCTTATTGCCGATACAGCTGGAACTGGAAATGGAGATGCACACGCACCCGGTCGATTGGGCGGGGCTCAAGCCCATGCCACCGGGCATGGTGATCGGCGCCTGCCGCAAGATGCATTGCGGCGCAGGCCGAGGCTGACACCGAGGTCAGCTTTAGCGCTAGGGCTATGGCTAGTGCTAGTGCTAGTGCAAGTGCGAGGGCAAGTGCTAGTGCTAGTGCTAGTGCTAGTGCTAGGGCAAGTGCAAGTGCAAGTGCAAGTGCAAGCGCAATTGCAAGCGCTAGTGCCGGGTCGTGGCGTTGTTTGCCGAGTTGGCAGGGGGCTTGGGCGCCGTCGCCGCCGCGCGGCTGGCGGGTGGCTTGGCAGCCGGTGCGCTGGCACGCGCAGGCGTGGCAGGCGGCTTGGCGCCGGCATCGGTCGACAGCGTGGCGCCGGCTGCGGGCGGTTGCGTGTTTTGCGGCAGGATATGAACGAACACTTCACCGTCGCGCATCATGCCCAGCTCGCCACGGGCGCGCTCTTCAACCGCGCCAGAACCGCCTTCAAGGTCGCGCACTTCGGCTTCCAGCGCCGCATTGCGCGCGCGCAGGCCTTCGTTGGTCTCGCGCTGCTCGGCCACTTGGCGTTGCAGATCCCAGACCTTGAACCAGCCGCCCTTACCCAGCCACAGCGGGTATTGGATCAAGCCTACCAGCACGAACAGCACCAGGAACAACAGGCGCATACGCGAGAACCCTCAGAGCAGTCGTGGCGCGGATGCGGCCGCGGCGCCAGGCGCCGCAACCGCGCTTCCCATCAACGCAGGTTGTAGAAAGCTTCCAAGCCAGGATACGACGCCACTTCAGCCAGCTCTTCCTCGATACGCAGAAGCTGGTTGTACTTGGCCATACGATCCGAACGGGACAGCGAACCCGTCTTGATCTGCATGGCGTTGGTCGCCACGGCGATGTCGGCGATGGTGGAATCTTCGGTTTCGCCCGAACGGTGCGACACGACGGCGGTGTAGCCGGCGCGCTTGGCCATTTCGATGGCGGCGAAGGTTTCGGTCAGCGTGCCGATCTGGTTGATCTTGATCAGGATCGAGTTGGCGACGCCCTTCTGGATGCCTTCGCGCAGGATCTTGGTGTTGGTGACGAACAGGTCGTCGCCCACCAATTGCACCTTCTTGCCCAGTTGGTCGGTCAGCAGCTTCCAGCCGTCCCAATCGTTTTCGGCCATGCCGTCTTCGATGGAGATGATCGGGTACTTGTCGCACCACGTGGCCAGCAGGTTGGTGAACTCTTGCGAGGACAGCGAGATGCCGCCTTCGCCAGCCAGCGTGTACTTGCCGTCGCGGTAGAACTCCGAGCTGGCGCAATCCAGGCCCAGGGCGATCTGCGTGCCCGGCTCGTAGCCGGCTTCGGTGATGGCCTTCAGGATCAGCTGGATAGCCGCTTCATGGCTGGGCACGTTGGGGGCAAAGCCGCCTTCGTCGCCAACAGCCGTGGACATGCCCTGGCCGTGAATCAGCTTCTTCAGCATGTGGAAGACTTCAGCGCCCCAACGCAGGGCTTCGCGGAAGCTGCCTGCGCCCACCGGCAGAATCATCAGTTCTTGCAGGTCGAGCGTGTTGTTGGCGTGCGCACCGCCGTTGATGACGTTCATCATCGGCACGGGCATGCTCATGGGGCCGCTGCCGCCGAAATAGCGGTACAGCGACAGGCCGGATTCATCGGCGGCGGCGCGGGCCACGGCCATGCTGGCGGCCAGGATCGCGTTGGCGCCCAGGCGTTCCTTGGACTCGGTGCCATCCAGCTCGATCAGGGTGCGATCGACGAAGGTCTGTTCCTGGGCGTCCAGGCCCATCAGCGCTTCGGAGATTTCCGTGTTCAGGTTTTCAACGGCGCGCAGCACGCCCTTGCCCAGATAACGGTTCTTGTCACCGTCGCGCAGCTCGATGGCTTCGCGGGCGCCCGTGGATGCGCCGGACGGCACAGCCGCACGGCCCATGGCGCCGGATTCCAGCAGCACATCACATTCCACGGTGGGGTTGCCGCGCGAATCCAGAATCTCGCGGCCGATGATATCGACGATTGCACTCATGACTTTACATTCCCTGAACGATAAACATATTCATGACGGCCGCACCCTCGCGGGCATTGCGGGCGCGGCGGTACTGCCAGGAGTCGTAGAAGGCCTGGGCGGCGGCCATGGACGGAAACTCCATGACGACGGTGCGGCCAGGCTCACGGCCCTCAAGGTGCTTGGACTCTCCGCCTCGCACCAGGATCTTGGCATCGTACGCGCGCATGGCGAGCGTGGACAGACGCTTGTAGTCCTCGTATTGCGCGGGCTTGGTCACCGTGACGTCGGCGATGAGATAAGCACTCATGGGGTTCCTTCAGAGCAGTTGCGTTGGTTGGTATCTGATGCGTGATACGGCACGCCGGATACGGCAAAGCCGCCAGTGTCGCTCAAGGCGGCACGGCGACGCATATCCGATGCTAATTGGTTGTATCCGAAAGAAGCGCCGCCGTATAGGGCGGCGCTGGGCGAACGGCCCGCGGCCCCGAAGATCCGCTTACGGAACTCGAGACCGCAGACGGGCATTACGCCTCCTGACCGCGGCGAGACTTCTGCTCGATGGCGGCGCGGATATAGCTGGAGAACAACGGGTGGCCATCACGCGGCGTGGACGTGAACTCCGGGTGGAACTGCACACCCACAAACCACGGGTGGTCGGGCAGTTCCATCATTTCCGGCAGGTTCTCGGACGGCGTACGGGCGCTGATCACCATGCCGGCCTCTTCCAGGCGCGGCACGTAGACGTTGTTGACCTCGTAGCGGTGACGGTGACGCTCGTTCACTTCGTCGCCGTAGATGGTCTGCGCACGGGTGCCCGGCTTGATCGGCACGCGTTGCGCGCCCTTGCGCATGGTGCCGCCCAGGTCGGACGAGTTGTCGCGCTTTTCGACCTTGCCTTCGCGGTCCATCCATTCGGTGATCAGGGCCACCACGGGGTGCGGCGCCGACGGATCGAATTCCGTGCTGTTGGCTCCACCCAGACCGGCGACGTGGCGCGCGAACTCGATGACGGCCAGCTGCATGCCCAGGCAGATGCCCAGGTACGGCACGCCGTTTTCACGGGCGTAGCGGATGGCGGCGATCTTGCCCTCGGTGCCGCGCTTGCCGAAGCCGCCCGGAACCAGAATGGCGTCCAGGTGCTTCAGTTGGTCGGTGCCGCGGGTTTCGATGTCTTCCGAATCGATGTACTCGATGTTGATCTTCGAGCGCGTATGGATGCCGGCGTGGACCAGGGCTTCCGTCAGCGACTTGTACGATTCGGTCAGGTCGACGTACTTGCCGACCATGCCGATCGTCAGCTGGTGCTGCGGGTGCTCCAGGGCTTCGACCAGGTTGTCCCACATGGACAGATCAGCCGGCGGCGGGGTCAGGCCCAGCGCTTCGCAGACGATGTTGTCCACGCCTTGCTTGTGCAGCATGGCGGGAATCTTGTAGATCGAGTCGGCGTCCCAGACGGAAATGACCGCGTCCAGGGGCACGTTGGAGAACATCGAGATCTTGGCGCGCTCGTCGTCCGGGATGGGACGGTCGGCACGGCACAAGAGCGCGTTCGGATAGATACCGATTTCGCGCAGCTTCTGCACCGAGTGCTGCGTGGGCTTGGTCTTCAGTTCGCCGGCGGAGGCGATGAAGGGCACCAGCGTCAGATGCACAAAGGCAGCATTGTTGCGGCCCATGCGCAGGCTCATCTGGCGAGCAGCTTCCAGGAAAGGCAGGGATTCGATGTCACCCACGGTGCCGCCGATTTCAACAATCGCGACGTCCGTGTTGCCGTTCCAGCCGGCTTCGGCGCCACGGGCGATGAAGTCCTGGATTTCGTTGGTGATGTGCGGAATCACCTGGACAGTTTTGCCCAGGTAGTCGCCACGGCGCTCTTTGCGCAGCACCGATTCGTAAATCTGGCCGGTGGTGAAGTTGTTCACCTTGTGCATGCGAGCGGAAATGAAACGCTCGTAGTGGCCCAAGTCCAGATCGGTTTCGGCGCCGTCTTCCGTGACGAACACTTCACCGTGCTGGAAGGGGCTCATCGTGCCCGGATCGACGTTGATGTACGGGTCGAGCTTCAGCATGGTGACCTGCAAACCACGCGACTCGAGGATGGCGGCGAGCGACGCAGCGGCGATGCCCTTGCCCAGGGAAGACACCACTCCGCCGGTGACAAATACGTATTTGGTCATCGTAATGAGCACCCGGGACGAGCGGGCGCGTGCGGGAAATTTGGATTATAGCCGGGAGGCGAAGGTTATTTGGGTTTTCCCCTAGCGATGACGCGTAACATTTGGCAGCACTAGAAACGCAAGCACGGCCAGCCTGTTGCATGGCGCGCCCCAGCGCCGTGCTATGTTCGATCCCTATTTTTTTCGACTGCTGTTTTTTCTCAACACGCTTCGGACAATGTTGATGATCGATCCCGCCCGCCCCCCCTCCTCGCTTGCCTGGCGTCTGGCATTGACGGCAGTCATCGTGCGCGTGGCCTACGCCGCGCTGGTGCAAAGCTACTCGGTGTTCGGGCTGCCCCAGTCCGAGCTGCTGCGCGACATGTACAGCCAGCCGCAATTCCTGTTGCCGCTGCTGACCACCATTGCCGCGTCGACCGTCTTTGTCGGCTTGACCGTGTGGGGCGCCATGCACCGCTGGCTGCGGCAGCACGACACGCAGGCCGTGGACGAACCCCGCAAGCTCTTCGGCACCTTCATCGCCTTGCTGTTGCTCTACTCGTTGATCGTGTCGGCCGCCTCGGCGTACCTGCACAACGTGATGATGCAGTACGTCATGGAGCGCGCCGGCGGGGTGGGCAACTTCATTGCCATGGGGCTGTTCATCCGAGCCTTGACCATCGTCCTGGAAATTCTTGGCGCGTATCTCGTCGTGCGCATCGCCACGTGGACCGTGCAGCCTGCCGGCCCCGCCGGTGGTCCGGCGTATGAACAGCGCCACGCGGCCTGGAGCTCTGGGCTGACGGTACTGGGCTGGCAATTGAGTGTGTCGCTCGCCTTGGGCGGCTACCTGCAAATGCAGATGCTCAGCGCGGGCTGGCTGGAATACGCGCTGGGCTACCTGGCGCTGCCCGCCATCATCCTGGTGCTGTGCACGCAGGTCTGCCTGAAAATCCTGCCGCGACCGATCGGCGCCGCGCGCCAAGCGCGTGCGGTGGTCCACGGCACGCTGGCCTTCTGGCTGGCGCAGGTGCTGGGTGTCGGCATGGGCTTTTTGGCCATTCGAGCCATGAGCTTGGGCCAATTGATGCGCGTGGCGGAATCCAATGTGACGGCCGCCGTGACGCTGCTGGTATATGCCGCGCTGCTGGTGTTGGGCTGCTTGGTCGGAAAGCTGGCGCTTTACACCCCTTCCACCCGGCACGCTTCGGACCACTGAACACCGCACACAAAAAAGCCGCGCGCAAAACACAAAGGCCGCAGGCAAAGCACAAAGGCCGCGGGCAAAATTGCCCGCGGCCTTTTTTCATGCATTCACGCGCGTGATCAGATCGCTGCCGTGCGGCGCGCAAGCCAGGCCAGGGCCTCGCCTTCAACCAACGGCGACAGGCGTTCGAACACCGTCTTGTGATAGTCGTTCAGCCACGCGATTTCATCGGCGCGCATCAGCGACGGTTCAATGCAGCGCGTGTCGATCGGGCACAGCGTCAGCGTTTCGAAGCACAGGAATTCGCCCAGTTCGGACGTCAGCCAGCTGCGGTTGGCCACCAGGTTTTCGATACGCACGCCCCAACGGCCCGGACGATAGATGCCCGGTTCGTTCGACGTGATCATGCCCGGCTCCATCGCCGTGTGCGGGCCAGGCATCGCGCGATACGAAATGACTTGCGGGCCTTCGTGCACGTTCAGGAAGTAGCCCACGCCATGGCCCGTGCCGTGGCCATATTCCGCACCGCCTTCCCAGATGGGCGCACGCGCAATGGCGTCCAGCATCGGCGACGGGGTGCCGCGCGGGAACGACGCGCGCGACAGCGCGATCATGCCCTTGAGCACCAGCGTGAAGTCCACCTTCTGGTCGGCGCTGGGCGTGCCCACGGCGACGACGCGGGTGATGTCGGTGGTGCCGCCCTGGTACTGGCCGCCCGAATCGATCAGCAGCAGGCCATCGCCTTCAATCGTCGAATGGGATTCCGGCGTGGCGCGGTAATGCGGCATGGCGCCGTTGGCGTTGAAACCGGCGATGGTGGCAAAGCTGGGGCAGACATAGGCCGGACGGCGGGCGCGGGCGGCGGTGATCTGCTCGTCGATCGTCAGTTCGGTAATGGTCTCGTTGCCCAGCGCGCCTTCGAACCACGAAAAGAATTCACAGAGGGCCGCGCCGTCTTGCGCCATGGCCTGGCGCACGTGGGCCAGTTCCGCGTCGGTCTTGCGCGACTTGAACAAGGTAGACGGGTTGATGGCTTCAATGCGCGGCACCGCCGGGTCCATGGCATGGAACACGCCGCAGGTCACACGCGCCGGATCAATCAGCAGCTTCTGATCCAGCTCCAGCGAAGCCAGGGCATCGGCGGCCTGTGCATAGGCAGCCACTTCAACGCCATCGGCGGCCAGCGTGGCGCGCAAGGCGTCATCAATCTTGCCGTCGGCGACGAACAGCGTGGCGTGGTCCAGGCCGATCAGCGCATGGCCGACGAACACCGGGTTGTAGTCCACATCCGCGCCGCGCAGGTTCAGCAGCCAGGCGATGTCGTCCACCGTGCAGATGAAATGCACGTCGGCGCCCTGGGCGCGCATCGCGTCGCGCACTTGCGCCAGCTTGTCGGCACGCGTGACGCAGGCTTCGGGCGCAACGTGTTCGTAGATCTTCGCGTCAGGCAAGCCGGCGCGGTCGGCCCAGACTTCATCCAGCAAGTCTTCGCGGATTTCCAGCGTGGCGCCCGACTTGGCCGCCGCCGCCGACAAGGCGCGGAACGCGCCCAGGCCCAATACCTGGCCGTCGACGCCGATGACGTCGCCCGCGCGGGTGTTGGCAGCCAGCCAGTCGACATGGCCGGGGGTGGAGGCCAGCGCAATCTTCATCAGCTGCACGCCGGTGCCGGCCAGTTGCGCCTCGGCCTGCACCCAGTAGCGGCTATCCACCCACAAGCCGGCGAAATCAGCGGTGACGACCAGCGTGCCCACGGACCCCGTGAAGCCCGACAGCCAGCGCCGCCCTTGCCAGCGCGCCGGCAGATACTCGGACAGATGGGGGTCCGAAGACGGAACGATATAGGCGGACAGGCCGCGGCGGCTCATGGCCTGCCGCAATTGGGCAATACGGGCGTCGGTGCTAGACATGGGGGATGGAATCCTTAGCGCAACATGAAAGACATGGCGGCCAGGCTGTTCAGCGTGCGGACGGCCGACTGCATGCTATCCACGGTGAATCGCAAGGTGACGCCGTCCACGCGTTCCAGCGTGGGCCACATGCAGAACAGGTCGGCGAGCGCCGCACTCTGCGTCTGCAACCGGCATTCTATAGGGGCGGGAATGCGGAAAGGAATGGCTTTTCCGCCACTGGACTTGCCCGAGGCCGCTTTCAGGTTGCGGACGGCCGTTTCGGCGGCAGCGGCAATGGCGCGGCGAGACGCGGCGGGCGACAAGGTCACGCCGCTGCCTTGGCCATGGGCCACTTTGGTCTGCACCCATTCGGCGCCCGGGAACGTGTCGCGGGTTTCCGAGATGAATACGTCGTCACCCGTCGCCAAGATCACCGGCACGCCCATTTCACCCGCCAGCGCGCCGTACAGGCCCGCTTCGCCCAGTTCCATGCCGTTGATGAACACGCGCGCGAACGCGAAGCTGTTGATCGTGTGCGCCAGAATGCCGCGGCCTTGCGAGCGCGAGTGGTAGCCGATCATGAAGACGGCGTCGCAGCCCTCTTCCAGGCCGCCCATCATGCCCAGGTAGCGCGGCTTGCCCAGCACCAGGCGTGCGCGTTCGTCCAGGCCGTCGGGCAGCAGGTTGCGAAAGCCTCCGTGCGAGTCGTTGACCAGGATGTCTTCGGCGCCGCCGGCAATGGCGCCTTGCACGGCCGCGTTGGCCTCGGCGGTCATCCAGGCGCGGGCGCGCTCGTATTCGCCGTTGCCGGCGCGGACTTGTTCGGGGTGGAAGACGCCGGCGACGCCTTCGATATCGGTGGAAATCAGGATCTTCATGGGATCAGCCTTCGAGAGATTCAGAATGCAGTGTCAGACAGCCACTGACGCCATTGCGGCGCGGCGTCGCGAATGGCGGCGCGGTGATGGCCGTCTCGCCCCGTCACGCCATCGGCATGCCAGAGCGCGGAAATGATGGCCTGCTCGCAGGCCTCGGCGGCCGCTTCGAACAGGGGGTCGATACGGGTTTCGTGCAGCATCGCCAGTGCCGGCATGGGTTGCTCGGCCAATTGTGGGACGGTGTAGGCCGTGGAAAACGCCAGGGCGATGTCGCCGCTGCCGTGGCCGAACACGGAACCGGTGCGCGCCAGCCCTGCCCCGGCGCGCAGCGACAGCCGGCGCAGTTGGCGCGCATCCAGCGGCGCGTCGGTAGCCAGCAGCAAGATGATGGAGCCCTTCTCCGGCACGATCACCGCGTTCTCGCCTTGCTGCGCCAGGCTTTGGTCCAGCTTGCTGGCCAGCCGGCGTCCGAACGGGCGGCCCGCCACGGTCAGGTTGGGCAAGCGGCCGAAGTTGGCCAGCACCAGCGCGCCGACGGTGTATTCCAAACCGGGCTGGATCGACGCCACGCGAGACGCCGAACCGATACCGCCCTTGAATGAAAAGCACGACATGCCGCGCCCCGCCCCCACCGCGCCCTGCGCGAAGGGTTTGGCCGCATCGGCATAAGCGTCGGCGTAGTGCGATTCCTGCACCGCCAGCGCCTGGATGTCATTCAGATAGCCGTCATTGCATTCAAAGACCAGCGGGTTCACCGTCGCCATGCCGCGGCCGATGCCGGGGTTGGCCGCAAGCGCCTGGCGGATTTGCGCGTTGGCCACGGTCCCCACGCCAAACGTGTTGGTCAGTGCGATGGGCGTTTCCAGCACGCCCAATTCCTGTACCTGAATCAGGCCGGTGCTTTTGCCGAAACCGTTCAACACGGTTGCGGCGGCGGGCACCTTGTCCAGATACGGGTCGCCGGCGTGCGGGCGCACGACGGTGACGCCCGTCTGCTGCGCGCCGTCGGCCAGCGTGCTGTGCCCGACAGTGACATCGCCCACGTCGCAAATCGAATCCAGCGGACCCGACGGCAGCACGCCGATGCGGGGAAGGTCCAGCGCTTGTGTGTCCATGGTTTTCGCCAAGGTCCTTAATGCAAAACGCCGCCGCCCCGAGTCCGGGAGCGGCGGCTGGAAGGTGCTGCCCCTGCGCCGCGCCTGTCGGGCGGGCCGGGGGCGCCTATTACTTGCGATCGATCTTGGGATCGAGCGCGTCGCGCAAGCCGTCGCCCAACAGGTTGAATGCCAACACCGTCAGGAAGATCGCCAGCGCCGGGAAGATCGCCACGTGCGGGGCGATGACCATGTCGGCGCGCGCTTCGTTCAGCATCGCGCCCCACTCCGGCGTGGGAGGCGATGCGCCCATGCCCAGGAACGACAGGCTGGCGGCGGTGATGATCGACGTGCCGATACGCATCGTGCCGTACACCACGATCGGCGAGATCGTGCCGGGCAGGATGTGGCGCATGATGATGGTCCAGTCGGACGCGCCCACGCTCTTGACCGCTTCGACATACGTCATCTGCTTGATCGACAGCGTGTTGCCGCGAACCAGGCGGGCGAACGCCGGCACGCTGAAAACGGCCACGGCCACGATCACGTTGATCATGCTGGAGCCCAGGATGGCGACGACGCCAATGGCCAGCAGCATGCCTGGGAAGGCCAGCAGCACATCAGAGACGCGCATCGTGATGCGTTCCCACCAGCCTTCGTAGTAACCGGCCATCAAGCCCATGAAGGTGCCGACGATGGCGCCCATGGCCACCGACAGGAAGCCCGCAGCCAGCGAGATCCGCGCGCCCATCACGATGCGGCTGAAGATGTCGCGGCCCAGCGAGTCCACGCCCAGCCAGTGCGTCAGTGACGGCCCGGCGTTCAGCGCGTCATAGTCGAAGAAGTTCTCGGCGTCGAACGGCACGATCCAGGGCGCGAAGACCGCGACCACGACCAGCAGCAGGACGAAGAGCCCTGCGCCCACGGCCAGCTTCTGCTTCTTGAATTTGCGCCAGAACTCGGTGGCGGGCGTGCGCACATCGTTCTTCGGAACGGCGGCGATGGTCGTGGCGGGTGTCGTATTGCTCATGGCCGCCTCACTTATAACGGATGCTGGGATTGATGACGCCATAGAGCACGTCGACAATCAGGTTGATCAGGATGAATTCCAGCGAGAACAGCAGCACCAGGCCCTGAATCACCGGATAGTCGCGCTGGGTCACGGCGTCCACCAGCAGGCGGCCAAGGCCGGGCCAGTTGAACACGGTCTCGACCACGATCGAGCCGCCCAGCAGGAAGCCGAACTGCAAGCCCATCATGGTCACGACGGGAATCAGCGCGTTGCGCAACGCGTGCTTGATGATGACGCGGCGCTCAGTCAGGCCCTTGGCGCGCGCTGTGCGCACGAAGTCTTCCTGAATGACTTCCACAAACGATGCCCGCGTGAATCGCGCCATCACGGCGGCCACCGCGGCGCCCAGGGTGATGGACGGCAGTATGTAGTGTTGCCAGGTCGAGGCGCCCACCGTGGGCAACCAGCCCAGGTTCACGGAGAACACCTGCATCAGCATCATGCCCAGCGCGAATGCGGGGAAAGAAATACCTGACACCGCCAGGGTCATGCCAAGCCGGTCGGGCCAGCGATTGCGCCAGACCGCCGACACGATCCCGATGATCATGCCGAACGACACGGACCACACCATACTGGCGAGCGTCAGCCACAAGGTGGGCATGAAGCGGTCGGAAATCTCGGTCGAGACGGGGCGCTTGGTACGCAAGGACGTACCCAGGTCGCCTTGCAGCATGTGGCTGAAGTAGCGCACGAACTGCTGCGGCAGGGGCAGATCCAGCCCAAGTTCCTTGCGCACGAGCTCAACGGTTTGCTGGTCGGCTTCCTGGCCCGCGGCCAGTCGCGCCGGGTCGCCCGGAAGCATGTGCACAAACAGGAACACGACCACGGCTACCAGCAGCAGCGTGGGGATCATGCCCAGAAGACGTTTGACGATGTAGGTCAGCATTGAAATTCCTGCAACATCGGCGGGGACACCGCGCCCCCGCCGTATGTGGCCTTACAAGGGCCCGAAGGCCCTGAGAGTGACTGCTAGGTTTACTGCTTCAGGTCGATGTCGCCGAACCAGAACGAGGTGTCCGGTTCCACATACACGCCCGACAGGTTCTTCGACTTCACGTACAGGTTGTTCTGGGTCACCAGGAAGGCCCACGGGGCGTCCTTCCAGATGGTTTCCTGAACGGTCTTGTAGATTTCAGTCTTCTTGGCGCGATCGGTCGTGGCCAGGGCTTCCTGGATGCCGTCGTCCACCGACTTGTTCGAGTAGTACGACACGTTGTTCAGCACCGGCGGGAAAGCGGCGGTGGTCAGCAACGGACGCAGGCCCCAGTCGGCTTCACCGGTCGAGGACGACCAGCCGGCGTAGTACATGCGGACCTTGGCGTCTTCAGGCTTTTGCACCTGTTGAACGCGCTGCACGCGTTGGCCCGATTCCAGCACTTCCACTTGGACCTTGATGCCGACTTGCGACAGCTGCTGTTGCAGGAACTGAACCACCTTCACCGAGGTGCCGTCGTTATAGGCGGACCACAGTTGGCTTTCGAAGCCGTTCGGGTAGCCGGCTTCAGCCAGCAGGGCCTTGGCCTTCTTGATGTCGTACGGCCACGGGCCGGTCTTGTGTGCGAAGTCCACGCCGGTCGGCACGACGCCGTCAACGACGGTGGCGTAGCCCGAGAAAGCGACCTTGGCCAGGGCTTCCTTGTTGATGGCGTAGTTGATGGCTTCACGCACCTTCGGGTTGTCGAACGGCTTTTGCTGCGTGTTCATCGACAGGTAGCGGGCCATGATCGAGTTCTTGTGATCGACCACGTCCAGCTTGTCGTTCTTGGACAGCACGGCGGCTTGTTCGAACGGCACCGGGAAAGCAAACTGCGCTTCGCCCGTTTGCACCACGGCGGCGCGCGTGTTGTTGTCGGTCACGGTACGGAAGGTCAGCGTGTCGACCTTCGGGTAGCCCTTCTTCCAGTAGCCGTCGAACTTCTTGACCTTCAGGTATTCAGCCGGCTTCCATTCGACGAATTCGAACGGGCCCGTACCCACCGGGTGGAAACCGATTTCCTTGCCGTACTTGGCCAGGGCTGCCGGCGAGATCATCATGGCGGCCGGGTGGGCCAGCGCGTTGATGAAGGCCGAGAACGGCTTCTTCAGCGTGATCTTGATGGTCATCGGGTCGACCACTTCGGTCTTGTCGATGACGCTGAACTGGATGTAGCGCGACAGGCGGTTTTCCGGGTTGGCCGGACGATCGAAGTTGATCTTGACCGCTTCAGCGTTGAAGTCGGTGCCGTCGTGGAACTTCACGCCGGGACGCAGCTTGAACGTGTAGACCAAGCCGTCTTCGCTGACGGTGTAGTCGGTGGCCAGCACCTTCTGAACCTTCAGGTCCTTGTCGAATTCGAACAGGCCTTCGTAGTAGGCCTTGCCCGCGGCTTGGTTCAGCGTGCTGTTGGTGTTGTACGGATCGAGCGTTTCCAGTGCGATGGAGACGGCAAACGTCACGTCCTTGGCAGCATGCGCCAGCGGCGAAGTGAGCACGCCGAAGGCCACCGCAGCGGCGGCCATCAGCTTGGTGGGGCGCAGAACTTTCATCATTGCAACTCCTGGTTCCAGAATGGAATTAGGGGGTTTGGTGGAAGAAAAACAAGTACGACAACGGACTCAATACGCGCCGCCGACCGGATGACGGGCGACGAAGTGATCGGTTCCAACCTGCACCAGCGGCTGCACCACCGGCTCGTCGCCGAGCTTGCGGATCGGGCTGGGGATTTCATCGGACAACAAGGTGCGCTTCAGATGGCGGCGTGCCGGATCGGCGATCGGCACGGCCGACATCAGCTTCTTGGTGTACGGGTGCTGCGGGTTCTCAAAGATGGCGCGGCGCGGGCCGATCTCAACGATCTGGCCCAGGTACATCACGGCCACGCGATGGCTGACGCGTTCAACCACGGCCATATCGTGCGAGATGAACAGGAACGAAATGCCCATGTCGCGTTGCAGGTCGATCAGCAGGTTCACGATCTGCGCCTGAATCGACACGTCCAGCGCCGACACGGATTCGTCCGCGATCACCACCTTCGGGTTCAGGGCAAGCGCGCGCGCGATGCAGATGCGCTGGCGCTGGCCACCCGAGAATTCATGCGGATAGCGCTGCGCCATTTCCGGCGGCAGGCCCACGCGCTCCAGCAATTCAGCCACGCGGCGTTCGGCATCGCGGCCCTTGGCCACGCCGTGCACCAGCAGCGGCTCCATGATGGAGAAGCCAACGGTGACGCGCGGGTCCAGCGATGCGAACGGGTCCTGGAACACGAATTGAATATCGCGGCGCAGGGATTGCAGTTCGTTGTTCTTCAGGCGCACGATGTCACGGCCGCCGAACTTGATCTCGCCGCCCTGGCTGTTCACCAGACGCAGCAGCGAACGGCCGGTCGTGGACTTGCCGCAACCCGATTCGCCCACCAGCGACAGCGTTTCGCCCGGGTACAGATCAAAGCTGACCTGCTCCACGGCGTGCACGCGGCGCTGCACGCGGCTCAGAATGCCGCCGCGCAGATCAAAACGGGTCACCAGATTACGCACGCTCAGGATCGGTTCGCGCTTGGCGGCCGGCACTTCCTGCGTGCTGGTGATGCCGGGTTCCGCCACGGGCTGAACCTGGCCTTCCACTTGCAGCAGCGGGAAGCGCGCGGGCAGATCGGTGCCTTCCATGGCGCCCAGCTTCGGTACGGCCGACAGCAGCGCCTTGGTGTAGGTGTGCTGCGGCGCCGAGAACACTTGTTCAGACGGGCCTTCTTCAACCTTGTCGCCGCGGTACATGACCAGCACGCGGTCGGCCACTTCAGCCACCACGCCCATGTCGTGGGTGATGAACACCACGCCCATGTGCATTTCTTCTTGCAGCTGACGGATCAGTTGCAGAATCTGCGCCTGGATGGTGACGTCGAGCGCGGTGGTGGGTTCGTCAGCGATCAGCAACGCCGGCTTGCAGGCCAGCGCCATCGCGATCATCACGCGCTGGCGCATGCCGCCCGACAGTTGATGCGGGTAGCGGTCCAGCACCGACTTGGCTTCCGGGATGCGCACTTGTTCCAGCATGCGCAGCGCTTCGGCGCGCGCGGCGGCGGCATCCTTGCCCTGGTGCTGACGGATCGATTCGGCGATCTGGTCGCCGGCCGTGAACACCGGGTTCAAGGAGGTCATCGGCTCCTGGAAAATCATGGCCATGTCGGCGCCGCGCACATTGCGCATGACGCGTTGGCTGGAACCGACCAGGTCGATCACGGAGCCGTTGCGCCGGCGCAGAGCCATGCGGCCCTGGGCGATGCGGCCGCCGCCATGTTCCACCAGACGCATGAGAGCCAGGGACGTCACCGACTTGCCCGAACCCGATTCGCCCACGATGGCCAGGGTTTCACCCCGGTCCACATGGAACGACAKGTTGCGCACGGCTTCGACCGTACGCTCCGACCCTACGAAGCGCACCGTCAGGTCGTCGACCTGGACCACGCGGTTTTCCGGCAGCGCCAGGCTGTTTGCGCGATCAACCATCTCTTTTCATTCCCCAAATACTGAAAAAACGAACCTGCCGCCGCTTAACGATAAATCGCGGTGACGGGCTTCTCGCCTACGCGGGCGTAACCCCGATACATGCCTTCCGTGTTGAACGGCAAAGCCACATTGCCCTGGGCGTCGACGGCGATGAGACCGCCCTTGCCGCCGATGGTGGGCAGCTTTTCCATCACGACGCGATTGGCCGCCGCTTCCAGCGACGCGCCGCAATATTCCATCTGCGCCGCGACGTCATAAGCCGCGACCATGCGGATGAACATTTCGCCCGTGCCCGTCGTGGACACGGCGCAGGTCTTGTTGCTGGCATAGGTGCCGGCGCCGATCATCGGCGCGTCGCCGACGCGGCCAACCTGCTTGTTGGTGATGCCGCCGGTCGAGGTCGCGGCGGCCACGTTGCCCTGGGCGTCCACGGCTACCGCGCCCACCGTGCCGAACTTCTTGTCGGCGTCCAGCGGGTCGGCCGGCGCGGGTTGGCCGCGGGCGACCATGGCTTGACCGTCGTGGTCCAGCACAGCGGCATCCGGCGTCTCGCGCTGCACGCGCAGCAATTGTTCGCGGCGGGCTTCGGTCGAGAAATACGACGGGTCAACGATGTCCAGGCCCTCTTCCTTGGCGAAGGCTTCAGCGCCCTCGCCCACGAAGAACACATGCTTGCTGTTTTCCATGACACGGCGCGCGGCGAAAATCGGGTTGCGCACGCAGTTCACGTTGGCAATCGCGCCCGAACGCAGCGTCGCGCCGTCCATGATGGAGGCGTCCAGCTCGTGGGTGCCGGCGCTGGTGAACACTGCGCCGTGGCCAGCGTTGAACAACGGGCAGTCTTCCAGCAGGCGGACGGCTTCAGTGACGGCGTCCAGCGCGCTGCCGCCATTGGCCAGCACGGCTTGGCCGGCGGTCAGGATGGACTCCAGGGCGGCCAGATATTCCTGTTCTTTCTCGGGCGACATGGCCGCGCGGGACATCGCGCCGGCGCCACCGTGAATGGCAATCACGGGTTGAATCATCGTTTACCTACTCCATGGATGAGCCACGGCATCACGGACTGGGTCACCCCAGCGGCGGCCGCGACGGAATTCTTGGCTCGATAAGCCACCGCGGCGGACAGGGCTTCGATCAAGCCCAGCGCGGCGGTTTCGGAATTGGGGATCAGCTGGCGCGCGGAAAACGCGTACAACACGACGGATGCCGTGGGCGCCAGCGGAGACGTGGGTTTGTCGGTCAGCACCAGCACCGGCACGCCGGCCTGCTTGGCGGCCGCGGCCAGCGTGACGGTGTCGGCCAGGTAACGCGGAAAGCCTATCGCAATCACCAGATCTTTAGCGGTCATGCGCGACATCTGGCGTGCCGCATGCGACACGCCGCCGGGACCGGCCAGCGATTCAACCGAATGCAGGTGCATGCACAGGCCGCGTTGCAGCAGGCCAGCCAGGAAACCGCTGGCGCCAAAGCCGATGATGAACACGCGGTCGGCGGCCAGAATGGCGTCCACCGCCTGCTCACAGGCCGCGGAATCCAGCGATTGCAGGTTGCGCTGCGCGTTGCGGATGTCTTCTTCCAGCGTGGCGGCGAAGATCTGCACAGCGCTGGCGGAATGCGCCAGTTCCGTGCGCAGCTTTTCAACGGGTTCCAGCGCGGCTTCGAATCCGCGCGCCAGTTCGGCGCGGAATTGCGGGTAGCCGGGCAAGTCCAGGGCGCGCGCAAAGCGGTTCGCCGTGGCCACCGATACGCCCACCGCCGCCGCGAATTCGTCGATGGTCATCGTGGCGGCGCGGAACTGATGCGCCAGCACGTACTCGGCCATCTTGTGCTGCGTCCGGCTCAGCGCGGGCTGAGCCCGGGCGATCCGATCAGCGATCGTAAGTGCGGCCTTGTTCATCGATTCCGGGGGGTGAGTCGTAGCGGATGTTTGTGTAAATCTGTTTACACACAAATTTTAAATAAGAAAATTCCTTTTCATACTAAGGGTATACCCGTGAATATATGTAACAGTGCATCAAAAGAAACGGGGCCGGTTTGAGGTACGCTATCCGCGCTCCACTTTCACCCCCTTGTCGACTTGGATTGACGCAATGCCCGATTGGATCTGTAAGCCCCACCAGGAACTCACCGTGCCCGAGATCTACGCGATCCTTCGGCTGCGCTCGGAAGTGTTTGTCATCGAGCAGAACTGCATCTTCCAGGACATGGATGGCAAGGATCTGCTGGGCCAGACGTCGCACCTGATGGCGTGGCAAGACGGCCAGTTGGCGGCTTACTGCCGCATGCTGGACCCGTCGCTGAAAGACGGGCAGATTGAAATCGGCCGCGTGATCACCGCGCCGTGGACGCGCGGCCAGGGCCTGGGCCACGAGCTGATCCGCCACGCCATGGCGGAAGTCCGCCAGCGCTGGCCCGGTCGCGCCATGTACCTGGGCGCGCAAGCCCGCTTGCGCAATTACTACGGCGGCCATGGCTTTGTGCAGGTCACCGAGGAATACATCGAAGATGGCATCCCGCATGTGGGGATGCGGCTGAACGAGACGGCCTAGCGCCCAAAAGAAAACGCCCCGTGCGGGGCGTTTTCATTGGAACTTCGGCAGCGGGTTTACGGGTTTACGGGTTTACCGAGTTACGGGTTTACCGGTCACTTAACCGCCGACACGTCCAGCTTCGCAGCCGTCTTGGACTGGATTTCATCCACCGTCACGCCCGGCGCCGTTTCCAGCAGCTTCAGGCCGTTTTCGGTGACTTCCATCACGCCCAGGTCGGTGATGATCAGGTCGACCACGCCCACGCCGGTCAGCGGCAGATTGCATTCGGGCAGCAGCTTGATGTCTTCCGTGCCGTCCTTCTTCTTGGCCACGTGCTCCATCAGGACCACGACACGGCCTACGCCGGCCACCAAGTCCATTGCGCCGCCCATGCCCTTGACCATCTTGCCCGGGATCATCCAGTTGGCCAGATCGCCCTTTTCGGACACCTGCATCGCGCCCAGGATGGCCAGGTTGATCTTGCCGCCGCGGATCATCGCGAACGAGTCGGCGGACGAGAAGATCGACGAGCCCGGCAGCGTCGTCACCGTTTGCTTGCCGGCGTTGATCAGGTCAGCATCGACTTCATCATCGGTGGGGAACGGGCCAATGCCCAGCAGGCCGTTTTCAGATTGCAGCCACACCTCAACGCCCTTGGGCACGTGGTTGGCCACCAGGGTCGGCAGGCCGATACCCAGGTTCACATAAAAACCGTCTTGCAGCTCGCGCGCGGCGCGCGCCGCCATTTCATCGCGGGACCATGCCATGTCGTTTTCTCCTTAGGCCGGGCGAGTGGTGCGTTGTTCGATGCGCTTTTCCGGCGTCGTGTTCAGCACGATCCGTTGCACATAGATGCCGGGCAGATGAATCTGGTCGGGGTCCAGGCTGCCGGTGTCAACGATCTCTTCGACTTCKACCACCGTGAACTTGCCGGCCATGGCCACGTTCGGGTTGAAGTTGCGAGCCGTCTTGCGGAACACCAGGTTGCCGCTGCGGTCGGCGATGTGCGCCTTGACGAGCGACACGTCCGGCACCAGCGAACGCTCCATCACGTATTGCTGGCCGTCGAACTCGCGGATTTCCTTGCCGTCGGCCACGATGGTGCCCACACCGGTACGCGTGAAGAACGCGGGAATGCCCGCGCCGCCGGCGCGCAGCTTCTCGGCCAGCGTGCCTTGCGGGGTGAACTCAAGCTCGAGCTCGCCCGACAGGAACTGGCGTTCGAATTCCTTGTTCTCGCCCACGTAGGACGCGATCATCTTGCGGACCTGGCGCGTGTTGAGCAGCTGGCCCAGGCCAAAACCGTCAACACCTGCGTTATTGCTGATGCAAGTCAGGTCCTTCACGCCTGAATCGCGCAGCGCGGCGATCAGGGCTTCGGGAATACCGCAAAGGCCGAAACCGCCCACGGCGATCATCTGACCGTCCTTGACGATGCCTGCCAGCGCCTCCTGGGCGCTTGCAAAAACCTTGTCCATCGCTCCAACTCCTAGTTAAGGTCTAACCGAAGAGAGCCCGCCCCGCCGCTTGCACGGTGTTCCCGCCTGGGGATCAAGAAATTCGGGGAGAGCCCTGTTTTTCCTTGGAGCGCGGCTGCCGGCGTCGGCCCCGGATGGCATCGAAAAACGGCCCGATGTCTCTGGGTGACGGCGCCGAGGGTGGCGCGCCCCTTTATTTCTTTTGTGATTTTGCGCTTGATTTTAACGGCATGACGGGCAATGCGTCGTGGGCTTTTATGGAGGAGCCCGCCCCGCCCGCACGCACCGTCATCAAGCGGCTGCCTGGAACTGCGTGGCCATCTGCGCCAGCACCTCGGGCGGCCACGGGGCGGACGTATTGGCCACGTAGTCCATCCAGACCAGCACATTGCGGCCGCGCGCATAGGGGCCGGCGTCGTCGCCCACCTTTTCCAGCAGCAGCTCGAATTCCGCGCTGGAACGGCCGATACGCGTCACCTTGTGCGTCACGCGGACGGTGGCGGGATAGGTCAGCGGACGCAGGAAATCGCACGAGGCATGGGCCAGGATGGCGCCGTTATCGGCGGGCAACTCAAAGCCCGCGTCGTACAGAATCTGCATGCGAGCCTCTTCCATGAGGCGGAAATACAGCGTGTTGTTCAGATGATTCAAGGCGTCAGAGTCGCCCCAACGCAAAGGCAATTCCACTTGATGGGTATCGCCCACCGCCAGAATCCGCGCAGACAGATTGTCCGGGTTCACCAATTACTCCTGAAGGCTAAAAGAAATACGAAGGCGTGCACGGCCTCCGCCTGCAATACAATCGCCGATAATACTTCCAGCCAAATATGGAATACATACGGGGAGCTTTGCAAATGTCTGAACGCGAGTCGATGGAATATGACGTGGTCGTGGTTGGCGGTGGACCCGCCGGCCTGGCCACCGCAATCCGTCTAAAGCAGCTGGCCGCTGAAAAGAATCAGGAAATCGGTGTCTGCGTCCTTGAGAAGGGTGCGGAGCTGGGTGCGCACATCCTGTCTGGCGCCGTGATGGACCCGCTGGCCCTGACCGAGCTTATCCCCGACTGGAAGGAAAAAGGCGCGCCGTTGAACGTGCCCGTCACGCAGGACAAGTTCCTGTTCCTGTCCCAGAACGGCGCACGCGCCACGCCGAACTGGCTGCTGCCCCCCTGTTTCCACAACGAAGGCAACTACATCGTCCGCCTGGGCGACGTCGTCAAGTGGATGGGCGAGCAGGCCGAAGCGCTGGGCGTGGACATCTTCCCGGGCTTTGCCGCGGTTGAGGTGCTGTACGACGAAAACGGCGCTGTCCGCGGCGTGGCCACCGGCGACATGGGTGTCGCCCGCGACGGCTCGCACACCGACCACTACCAGCCTGGCATGGAACTGCATGCGCGCTACACCGTCTTCGGCGAAGGCGCGCGCGGCCAGTTGGGCCGCCAGCTGATCGAACGCTTCAAGCTCGACGACGGCCGCGACCCGCAAGCCTACGGCATCGGCATCAAGGAAATGTGGGAAGTCGACCCGGCGCAATCCAAGCCGGGCCTCGTCATCCACACGGCTGGCTGGCCGCTGGATTCCGACACCTACGGCGGTTCGTTCCTGTACCACCTGGACAACAACATCGTGGCCGTCGGCATGATCGTCGGCCTGGACTACGCCAACCCCTGGCTGTCGCCGTTCGACGAATTCCAACGCTACAAGACGCACCCCGCCATCCGCGGCACGTTCGAAGGCGGCAAGCGCATTGCCTACGGCGCGCGCGCCATCACGGCAGGCGGCCTGCTGTCCTTGCCCAAGCTGACGTTCCCGGGCGGCGCGCTGGTTGGCTGCGAAGCCGGCTTCCTGAACGCGTCCCGCATCAAGGGCAGCCACGCCGCCATCAAGTCCGGCAAGCTGGCCGCCGAAGCCGCGTTCGACGCGCTCGTCGCCGACCGCCGCCAGGATGAGCTCACCGCCTACCCGAAGGCCTTCGAAGCCTCGTGGCTGCACGCCGAATTGAACAAGGCGCGCAATTTCAAGCAGTGGTTCAAGAAGGGCCGCACCATCGCCACGGTAATGACTGGCGTTGAGCAACTGCTGCTCAAGGGCAAGATGCCCTGGACCCTGCGCCACAGCAAGCCAGACCACGCCTGTCTGCAACCGGCATCGCAATGCGCCCGCATTGACTACCCGAAGCCAGACGGCAAGCTCACCTTCGACAAGCTCAGCTCGGTGTTCATCTCGAACACCAACCACGAAGAAAACGAGCCTATCCACCTGACCTTGAAAGACCCATCTGTACCGGTGCAGGTCAACCTGGCCAAGTACGGCGGCCCGGAAGCGCGTTACTGCCCCGCTGGCGTGTACGAGTTCATCAAGGACGACCACGGCGCCGACCGCTTGCAGATCAACGCGCAGAACTGCGTGCACTGCAAGACCTGCGACATCAAGGACCCCACTCAGAACATCGTCTGGGTGGCGCCGCAAGGCGGCGAAGGGCCGGTGTACAGCGGCATGTAATCAGGGCTAGGGCGCCCCCGGCTAGGCGCCCCCGGCTAGGGGCGCCCGGCCAGGGGCGCATCCCCTGCCACAAGGCACCTCTTGGGGTGCCTTTTTTTTCAGGCGGCACATCATGACTGAACGCATATTGCTCATTGGCTGCGGCGATCTTGGCCAGCGCGTGGCCCGGCGTTTCCTGGCGCGCGGCGACCACGTGCACGCGCTGCGCCGCCACCCGCCCGCCGACGACAGCGGCATCCAATGGCTGCAAGGCGACATCACGCGCGCCGACACCCTGCCCACGTTGCCGCAAGGCGTGACGCGGCTGATCCACCTGCCCGCCCCCGGCGGGCGCGACGAGGCCTTGTATCGCGGCGTTTTCATCGACGGCGTGCAGAACGTGCTGAACGCATTGAATACGTCCGAACTCAAACGCGTGGTGTTCGTGTCATCCAGCGCGGTGTACGGCGAACACCAAGGCGACTGGGTCACCGAAGACACGCCGCCCGCGCCGCAAGGCTTCAACGGCAAGGTGCTGCTTGAAGCGGAAGCCGCGCTGGCCGCGCGCGGCCTGTCGTCCACCGCGCTGCGGCTGGCGGGGCTGTACGGACCAGGCCGGCTGCAATTGATCGAGCGGCTGCGCAGCGGCGCGGCAGGCGCGCCGACACAGCCTGAACATTGGGCCAACCGCATCCACATCGACGACGCGGCCGCCGCCGTGGTGCATCTGGCGCTGTTGCCCAAGGTTGATCCGGTTTACATCGGCTGCGACGACACGCCGCTGCCGCTGCACACGCTCTACGCCGAGCTTGCAGCCATGATCGGCGCACCCGCGCCGCGTATCGCCCCGGCCCCTGCCAATGTGGGCAGCAAGAAGCTCAGCAACGCACGGCTGCGCACCAGCGGCTTCACGCTGCAATGGCCAGATTCCCGCCAGGGGTACGCGGCGCTGCTGGCGGACACGGGCTGACACCGGCACAGTTCGGCGTGCATCGAATCGTTGATGGCAAAGGTGGCGAATACTGTCCCGATCTGATTTGCTCAAGGAACCCACCCTATGATCGCCGTGATATTCGAAGTTGAACCCGCCAACGGCAACCCCGATCCCTATCTGCACATTGCCGCCAGTTTGATCGACGAGCTCAAGACCATCGACGGCTTCATCTCGGTGGAACGTTTTCAAAGCCTGAGCACGCCGGGCAAGCTGTTGTCGCTGTCGTTCTGGCGCGATGAAGACGCCGTCAAGCGCTGGCGCTCGCTGGAGTCGCACCGCCGCGCCCAGGAAGCGGGACGCGGCGGCGTGTTCCAGAACTATCGGCTGCGCGTGGCGCAGGTGCTGCGCGACTACGGCATGAACGCCCGCGACGAAGCGCCCGCCGACAGCCGCAGCCGGCACGGTTGATGCGTCAGGCTGCTACCGTTTCGGCCAACGCCACGCTGGCAGCCAGCGCAACGCGATGCGTGGCGCCGGATGCCGCCACCGCTGTCATGGCGGGCGCGGCCACGTCCGCGTTGTGGGACGGATCAAAGTAGTCCGCATCGGCGCGGCGCGCACCAGCAGGCAGGTCGCGCACTTCCACACGGAATCCCTCCGCCGCATTGCCGCGCAATTCGGGCACGGCCTGCAACAGCCGGCGCGTGTACGGATGCGTCGGATGATCGAACACTTCGTCGCGCGATCCTTCCTCGACGATATGCCCGCGCAACATAACCACCACGCGGTCAGCGATCTGCTCAACCACGCCCAGATCGTGCGAGATCAGCAGGCAGGCAAAGCCATAGGAACGCTGCAAAGACATCAGCGTTTCCAGCACCTGCTTCTGCACGGTCACGTCCAGCGCCGACACGGGTTCATCCGCGATGATCACTTCCGGCCGCATCACCAGCGCCCGCGCAATCGCAACGCGCTGGCGTTGCCCGCCCGACAGCTCATGCGCATAGCGCTCGGCATAGCCGTCGGCCAAGCCCACATCGCGCAACGCCTGATCCACGCGCTGTTTCCGGGCATCTGGCGTGATGCCCGCCTCCAGCCGCAGCCCCTCGCCCACCAGCGCGCCGATGGTCATGCGCGGATCGAGCGACGAGTACGGGTCCTGGAACACCATCTGGATGCGGCGGCGCGCCGTGCGCCAGATGCTGCCCTCGCCGCCAGGCGGCAACGCTTGGCCATCCAGCGCAATGCGCCCCTGCGCCTGCGGCACCAGGCCCAGAATCGACATCATGACAGTGGTCTTGCCGCTGCCCGATTCGCCAACAATGGCCAGCGTCTCGCCCGGGGCCACCTGAAAGCTCGCCTGATGCACGGCGCGCACGGTGCGCTTGCGGCGCCAGCCGCCACGCACGGCGTAGTCGATCGCCAAGCGCTCCACTTGCAGAATCGGCGCAGCGGTTACGGGTGCGCGCGCCGGGCCGCGCTTGGGCAGCGCATCCAGCAGGCTCAAGGTGTACGGGTCCGCCGGACGCGACAGCACTTGCGACACCTCGCCCATTTCCACCGCGCGGCCCCGGCACATCACCAGCACGCGCTGCGTGTAAGCGGCCACCAGCGCCAGGTTGTGGCTGATGAAGATCAGCGCCGTGCCTTGCTCGCGCGTCAGCTCGACCATCAGGTCCAGCACTTCCTTTTGCACGACGCAATCCAACGCCGTGGTGGGCTCATCGGCAATCAGCAAGCGGGGTTTCAACAGCATCACACCCGCCAGCAGAATGCGCTGCCGCATGCCGCCAGAGAACTCGTGGGGATACCGCTTCATGCAATCGCGCGCATCGCGCACCCGCACGCGTTCAAGCATCTGGATGGCCGCATCCCACGCCGCGCGACGCGTCATGCCTCGGCGCAAGACCAGCGCTTCGATCAATTGTTCGCCCACGCGAAACGCCGGGTTCAAGGACACCATCGGTTCCTGGAACACCATGCCGATCCCGGTGCCGCGCGTGGCCTGCCAATCGCGTGCGCTTTGCGGCAGCACGTCTTTTCCGTCGAACAATGCCCGGCCGTGGGTGATGCGCGCGGCGTCCGGCAACAAGCCCAACAGCGCCTTGCCGATCAGCGTCTTGCCGCTGCCGGATTCGCCCACGATGGACAACGATTCGCCCGCGTGCAGGTCGAACGACACGCGGTTGACGACGGGCGCGGCGTCGCGCTTGCCGGGAAAGCGGATTTCAAGATCGCGGACGGCCAGCAGAGGCTCGGTGGTCGCGCCAGGGTTCAAGCCACGAGCGTTCATGCCATCACTCCACGCATGCGGGGGTCCAGCCGGTCGCGCACGGCATCGCCCAGCAAGTTGATGCCCAGCAAGCTCAACGAAATCATCGCGCCGGGAAACAGCGCCAGCCAGATCGCCTGGTCCATGGCGTTGCGGCTTTCGGACAGCATGCCGCCCCAAGTGGCCAGCGGCGGCGGCACGCCCAGGCCCAGAAAGGACAGCGCGCTCTCCGCCAACAGCGCCGAGCCGAAAATCGACGTCGCAAAAATCAGCAAAGGCGCCACGCAGTTGGGCAGCACATGGCGAAACACCGTCCACAAGCCGCTATGCCCCGTGGCGCGCGACGCGATGACGAAGTCGCGCTGCCGCAGTGACAACGCCGCGCCGCGTGCAATGCGCGACACCGACGGCGAATACGCCAGGCCCAGCGCCAGAACGACGCCCCACTTCGACGGGCCGAGCACCGTCATGATGCCCAGCGCCAACAGCAAGCCGGGAAACGCCATCATCGACTCGACCACCACGCTGATGCCGCGATCCACCCAGCCGCCCGCATAGCCCGCGGCAACGCCAATCGTCGTGCCCAGCACCAGCGCCAGCAACACCGAAAACACGCTCACCGCCACGCTGACGCCCGCGCCCGCCATCAGCCGCGACAGCACATCACGGCCGAACTCGTCGGTGCCCAGCCAATACTCTGCCGACGGCGGCGAAAAGCGCGCCAGCAGGTCGCCTTCCAGCGGATCGTGCGGCGTGTACACCAGCCCGACCAGCGCCAGCAGCACCACGCCCCCGACCAACACGCCGCCCAGGACGGCGTTGGTGTGTTTGAAACCCGGTTTGATACCCGTCATGACGGTTCCTATTGAAGCTTCACGCGCGGGTCGAACAGCGGATACAGCAGATCCACCACCAGATTCACCGCCACGTACAACAACGCAATAAACAGCAGGCAGCCCTGCACCACGGGGTAGTCCCGCGCATAGATGCTTTCCACCAGCAGCCGGCCGATGCCGGGCAAGGTGAACACGGTTTCGATGACCGCCGCGCCCGACAGCAGATGGCCCAGCATCAAGCCGATGACCGTCAGCGTGGGGCCGAAAGAATTCGGCAGCACGTGGCGCAGCATCACGCGCTTCTCAGGCAGGCCCTTGGCGCGCGCATGCGCCACGTATTCCAGCCGCAGCGTTTCAATGGTGCTGGCGCGCATCATCCGCGTGATGGCCGCAATTTCCGTCAGCACGATCGCGCATACGGGCAGCACCAGATACTTCAGCGCCCCCACGCCGCCTTGCGCCAGGGATTCAAAGCCATACACCGGCAGCCAATTCAGCTTTACGCCGAACAGCCAGATCAAGAGGATGCCCACCCAGAAGCTGGGCATGGACACGAACAGAATGGAGGTGGACACGATGGCCGTATCGGCGCGCCGGTTCTGCCGCCACGCCGCGATCATGCCGGCGGGAATGGCCACCAGGCAGGCCAGCAAAGTGGCCGTCAACACCACCTGCGCCGTCACCGCAAAATGCGTCAACACCAGATGCATGACAGGTTCGCGCCGGGCGATCGACATGCCCAGATCCCCCTGGAACGCGTTCGTGACCCAGATCAGGAACTGCTTGGCCACCGGCTGGTCCAGCCCCAGCGCGTGGCGCATTTCGGCCAGCAGCGCGGGGTTGTCGATGTCGCCCAGCATCAGCGACGCCGGGTCTCCGGGAATGGCGCGGATCATCGCGAACACCAGCACCGTCACCACGATGACCGTGGGCACCGCCGCCGCGATGCGCTTCGTTAGATAGCCCAGCACGGCGCCTCAGTTCTTGGTGACGTTGAAAAAACGCGGCTTGCGCAGCGGCCAGCCAGTAAAGCCGTGCAACTGGCTCGACACAACGACATAGCCCGGCTTGTTGTAGTACATCAAGAGCGGCGTATCGCGCAGCATCAGCGTGTGCAGCTTGTCGAACGCCTGCTTGCGCACAGCCGGGTCGGATTCGGCTTCGATGCCTTCCAGAATGGCGGCGGCTTCGGGGCTTTCCCATTGCGCCATGGGCGTCTTCGCCTTGTCGCCGATCACGTCGCGGAACATCAGCGCGGGCTCGGTGCGCGCGGAATAGGCGAACGCCATCAACTGGAATTTGCCTTCGCGAAAATTCGTCACCTGCGTGCCCCACTCCAACATGTCCAGCTCGGTCTTGATGCCGGCCTTGTTCAGCAATTGCTGCGTGACGACCGCCACGCGATACAGGTACGGGTAGCGCTTGTTGGCTTGCAGCTTCAACGGTTCGCCGCGGTAGCCGGCGGCCTCCAGCAGGCGCTTGACCTCTTTCAGATTCTTTTCGTAGCCCGCGCGGTCAGCGTCCGAGTAATAGAGGCTTGCCGCCGGCACCAGCGACGGGTTGTAGGCGGCCTGGCCGTTGTTCAACGCGCGGGCGATGGCCGGAAAATCCAGCGCCAGCGCAATCGCGCGGCGCATGTTCGCATCCGACAGCAACGGCGCGCGCGTCTGCATCAGCAGGTTGACGGTGTCCAGCCCTTGCTCGGTGACGATGTTCCAGCGCGGGTCTTTGGCGGGCAGATTGTCTTCGTCGGCGTTGTAGGCATCGACCTGGCCCGCCATCAGCGCCGCCTTCTGCGCGGCCGCGTCGGGAATCACCACGAAGCGCACATTCGCCGATGCCGTTTTCTTGCCGGCCATGCCGCTGGCCGCTTCGCTGCGCGGTTTATAGCCCGCGTACGGCGTCAACAGGACGTATTGCTCTTTCTTCCATTCGGCCAGCACGTACGGGCCGGTGCCGACCGGCTTGACCCAGTTGCCGTCGGCGCCCACGCTTTTCGGGCTGAGCACGGGCATCGGGCATTGCACACTGGCCATCTGATCCAGGAACAGCGCGTAAGGCTGGTCCAGTTTGAACACGACGGTGGCCGCGTCGGGCGTTTCCACGCCGACGACCTTGGCGCCCTTGGTGCCGTCGTACAGGTTCTTGCAGCTGTACTCGGACTTTGCGCCAGTCAGGTAGTCGTAGCTCCATTTGACGTCGGCCGAGGTCATGGGAGAGCCGTCATGGAACGTCACGCCGGGGCGCAACGTGAAGGTGTAGCTGCGCTTGTCGGCGGACAGCGTCCAGCTGTCGGCCAGCATCGGCGCCACGCTCATGTCGGCACGCAACGCGACCAGCGCTTCAACCACATGCGCCAGCACGTTGTCGGTGGAGGTGTTGCGCGAGCGGCCGCCCGGCACGGACGTCGGCGTGCCCGAGCCTTCCGCATAGCGGATCTCGGGCATGGGGGCCGGGGTTTGCGCTTGGGGTTGCGCTGGGGTTTGGGTCAGCCCCGGCAGGCCCGTGAAGGCGCCGGCCAGGGCTGCGGATAACATCAGCACGCGCTTTACGCGCAAGGCTTGCAGAGTCATGGAATGTCCTTAAAGCGCGGCTCAGAACAGCCGGTACTCAACGAAGTTGCGGCCTTCATAGGGCTTGCGCGCGATCCACATCACGCCACTTTCCGGCTCCATGAGGGTGGTGGCCACCGTGGCCGAAATGCTGTCGAAGCTGGCGGCCTTGGGCGAACGCAGCACGCCATCGGGCGCGGCGAAGTCGTCCGCCAGAATGCGTTTGACGGTGTCCCAGTCAACGCTGCCTTGGGCGCGGGCCAGCATGGCTTGCACGCGCCGCTGGCGGTAGATGGAATCGGGGTTGGCGGCCAGCCCCTTGTCGAACAGCTTGGCGCGTGCGGGCGGGCTCACCCAATGGTTGGCGTGCACCAGCAGGCCGTCTTCGGGCGTGATCCAGAAGATTTCGTCGGGCGCGCACTCCAGGTCCACGGCCTCGCCTTGAGCCTGCGCCAGCATCAGGTTGTTGGAGCAGAAGCGGCGCGACGCCCACAGCACTTTCATGGCGTTGCAAATGTTGGTGGATTCCAGCATCTTGCGGCGCACCAGCACCAGCGGCACGTCGGCCGGGCGCTGGTAGTCCTGCTCGCAGGACAGGAAATTGCCCGATAGCGATACGCCCGCGCTGTTGAAGCCGTGGCGCGCCAGGCTGCCCGCTTCGGTGAACATCAGCAGGTCGGGGCCGTCTTCGCGGCGCATGCGCAGCACGATGCCGGTGTCGACGCATTCTTCACGCCAGTCCCAGTTATGCGCATGCATCAGCTTGCCGCCCGCCGCGGCTTCGGGCAGCACGATGAGGCCAGTGCAGCCATCGTCCAGCCCTTTTCTGGCACGGCCCAGCTCGGCGTGGCCGAACATCATTTCGGTGCGGCAGTTGATCACCACCACGTCTTCCAACGTCTGGCCCGCCCCGTCGGCAATGCCGCGCAGCTCTTCCAGATAGGCGGCGTCGTAGTCCCCCACCACCGGCACCATCGCGGCGGCCAGTTCCTTCAGACGGGCCGCGCTCACGCCACGGCGCTCCAGCTGGCCCCGGTACAAGGCCACGCTGCGCGCCACGCGCTCCGGCACGGCGGCGCCATGCTGGCGGCCACGTTCATAAGCACTGCCCTGGACGTCGACCAGGGGAAACGGGGTAGGCATTGTCACGCTCGCAACACTCCGAGTAAGGCCGGCCAAGCGGCCTGCAAGAAAACGGTCAGAATCGACGGCCAGATTTTGTACTAATATAGATAAAAGTTCAATATTAGGGTTTGCCCAGCCTGACCGAAAAAGAGCGGTATCCACTACGGTTCCCAAGTGCGGGTCTCAAGTAACATTCTTCCTTTGCTGCCCACGCCACCTCCCCACGCGCCATGTCCACCGCCGCCCCTGCTCGCCCCACGCCGCTGCAAGTCGACCTGGCGCGCCATATTGCGGAAGACATCGTGGCGCGGCGGCACCAGCCGGGCGACCACCTGTCTGAAGAAACCCTGGCCGCGGCCTATGAGGTATCGCGCACGCCGGTGCGCGGCGCGCTGCGGCTGCTGGCCGCCCAGGGCCTGATCACGCACCGGCCGAACAGCGGTTACACGGTGGCGGAACACGCGGCGGGATCGGCGCCCGCCATCGAAGGAGCAGGCCCGTCGCAAGACGAGCTGACCCGCCGGCTGATCGATGACCGCGCCGCGCGCGGGCTGCCCGAAACCTTTACCGAACGCGATCTGCTCCAACGCTATGACGTGCCGCGCAGCGTGCTCGCCAAGACCTTGCTGCAACTGTCGGCAGATGGGCTGATCGAAAAACGCAAAGGGCACGGATGGCAGTTCGCGCCATCGCTGGAAAGCGCCGAGGCGCTTAGCGAGAGCTACCGTTTCCGCATGACGATCGAATGCGCGGGCCTGCTGGAACCCACTTTCCGCGTAGACAAGGCGGCGCTTGCGCGCATGCGCGCCGCGCACGAAGCCCTGATTCAGCGCGACGATGCCGGCATCTCGGCCACCGAGTTCTTCGGCCTGAATGCGTCGTTCCACGAATTGCTGGCGCGCTTCTCGGGCAACCGCTACATCCTGCAAGCGGTGCAGCAACAGAATCAATTGCGCCGTCTGGAAGAACACGCGGCGTTCTATCGCGACGCCCGCTTCGTGAACTCCAGCAACGAACACCTGCAAATCATCGAAGCGCTGGAAGCCGGCGACCAGGAATGGGCGGCGCAACTGATGCGGCGCCACCTGAAGACGTCGCTCCAAGCCTCCTGATTCCCCTGCGATTTGACCTGCCCGCCCCTCTGGCCGGGCAGGATGGCGCACGCCTGTACGCACCGGATGCCTGACTGCCAGTATTGTATTTATAGTTTCTTTAATACAAAATAGCCGAACCTGAACTTACCCCAAAGCAGGATCGTCATGTCTTCAACCCCCACCCTTCCCTCTCATTCCGACGCCTACTGGATGCCGTTCACTGCCAACCGGCGGGTCAAGCGCAATCCGGTTCTGTTTGCCGCCGCCGAAGGCATGCACTACATCCGCCCTGACGGCCGCCGCGTGCTGGATGGCATTGCGGGCCTGTGGTGCGTGAACGCGGGCCATCGGCGCCCGGAAATCGTGGAGGCCATTTCGCGCACGGCGTATGAACTGGATTACGCGCCCTCGTTCCAGATGAGCCACCCGCTGGCCTTCGAACTGGCCGATGCGTTGTGCGAGGAAGCGCCCGCCGGCTTTTCCAACGTGTTCTTTTCCAACTCCGGATCGGAGGCGGTGGACACCGCCCTGAAGATTGCGCTGGGCTATCACCGCGCACGCGGCCAGAGCCAGCGCGTGCGGCTGATCGGGCGCGAACGGTCGTATCACGGCGTGGGCTTCGGCGGCTTGTCGGTGTCGGGGATTGCCGGGCATCGCAAGCCCTTCGGCAATCTGCTGCCTTATGTGGACCACCTGCCGCACACCTATGACCGCCAGCAGATGGCTTACACGCGCGGTCAGCCGGACTGGGGCGCCCACCTGGCCGACACGCTGGAACGCATCGTGGCCCTGCATGACGCATCGACCATCGCCGCCGTCATCGTTGAACCGGTAGCGGGTTCCACGGGCGTCATCGTGCCGCCGCGCGGCTATCTGCAACGGCTGCGCGAAATCTGCGACGCGCACGGCATCCTGCTGATTTTCGATGAAGTGATTTGCGCGTTTGGCCGTATCGACGGCGCCTTCGCGTCGCCGTACTTCGGCGTCACGCCCGACATCATCACCAGCGCCAAGGGCCTGACCAACGGCGCCATTCCGATGGGCGCCACGCTGGTGCGCCAGCACGTGTACGACGCCTTCATGCAAGGGCCGGAAAGCGCCATCGAGCTATCGCACGGCTATACGTATTCGGGCCATCCGGTGGCCTGCGCCGCCGGGCTGGCCACGCTGGAGATCTGCCGCCGCGAAGGCTTGTTCCAACGCAGCCAGGAGTTGTCGCGGTACTGGGAGGACGCGGCGCACAGCCTGAAGGGGCTGCCGCATGTGGTCGACATCCGCAACATCGGCCTGCTGGCCGCCATCGAGCTTGCACCGCTGGAAGGCCAGCCCGGCCAGCGCGCCTATGCCGTGCACAACGCCTGCCTGGAACGCGGCTGCCTGATCCGGTCGGCGGGCGACACCATGCTGCTGTCGCCGCCGCTGATCATCGAGCGCGCTCAGATCGACGAGCTGTTCTCAGTGCTGGCGGACGTGTTGCGCGCCAGCGCCTGAAGGGCCGGCCGCCGTTCAGCGAAGGTGCTTCGCCACCGCCTGGATGACCCGCTGCACATCGCCAGCGGACACATCCAGGTGCGTGACCAGGCGCGTCGGGCCGTCATAAACCGCGCGCAACAGGATGTCTTCATTGGCGAGTGCGGCCGTCAAGGCATTACAGCGGGCCGGTTCGAATTGCACGAACAGCATGTTCGTGTCCTGGCTCAGCACCTTGACGCCACGAATGCCGCGCAAGCCCTCGGCCAAGGCACGGGCATTGGCGTGGTCGTCGGCCAGCCGGTCCACGTTGTGCTCCAACGCATACAGGCACGCCGCCGCCAGCACGCCCGACTGGCGCAGGCCGCCGCCCAGCATCTTGCGCCAGCGGCGCGCGCGCGAAATCAGCCCCTGGCTGCCCACCAGCACCGAACCCACCGGCGCACCCAACCCTTTCGAAAAACAGATAGAGACCGAGTCGAACGGCTCGCACATATCAGCCAAGGGCTTGCCGCTGGCCACGGCCGCGTTGAACACGCGCGCGCCATCCAGGTGCGTGCCCAGGCCCACCGAACGCGCCCAGTCGGTTGCGGCCTGAATGTAGCTGGCCGGAATCAGCTTGCCGTGGAAGGTGTTCTCCAAGGCCAGCAAACGCGTACGGGCGAAGTGCGGGTCACCCTCAGGCTTGACCGCCGCAGCCAACTTTTCCAGCGGCAGCGAGCCGTCTTCCGCGTGTTCGATCGGCTGGGGCTGAATGCTGCCCAACACTGCCGCGCCGCCGCCTTCGTACTTGTAGGTGTGCGCCAGCTGGCCCACCAGGTATTCGTCGCCCCGGTCGCAATGCGCCATCAGCGCCGCCAGATTGCTTTGCGTGCCAGACGGGAAGAACAGGCCGGCCGCCTTGCCGGCACGCTCAGCCACCGCCGACTGCAAGCGGATCACGGTGGGGTCGTCGCCCATCACGTCGTCACCCAACGGGGCGGAAACCATCGCCTGCAACATGGCCGCGGATGGCCGGGTGACAGTGTCGCTACGCAGATCAATCATGGGAAGTCCTTGGGGAAATAGAAGAGGATTCAGAGGCGGAATGCAATGGCGGAATGCAATGGCGGAATGCAGAGGCGCAATCAGCGTGCAGAATCAGGATGCGAAATCAGGATGAACGCGCGGCAGGCGCGGCACGGCTCACAACAAATATGCCGGCCAGGATCAGCACCATGCCGCCCAGCTCCCCCATCGAGGGGCGTTCGGACAGGACCACCCACGCCAGCAGCATGGCCACAACCGGCACGCCAAGACTCGACAGCCCGGCAATCGACGCGGGCACGCGGCGCACCACCTGCAACCACAGCAGCCAGCCCGCCGCCGTGGCGATCAGCACGATATAGGTCATGCCCGTCCACAGCTGCCAGCCCCACTGCGCCGTTATCTGCGGAACCAGATAGGCCACAGGCACCATGACCAGCCCGCCAAACAACATCTGCCAGGCGGTAAACGTCATCACGTCCGGCGCGTGGCGCTCGAACATGCGCTTGGACAGCACCGTGCCAATACCCCAGCACAAGCCGCTGCCCAGGCCCAAGAGTACGGGCCGGATATCGCCCAGCCCATTCCAGGGTTCCACAAAGCAGACCAGTCCGATGGCGGCCAGGCCGATGCCCAGGCCGTGACGAATCGACGGGCGCTCGCCCAGCAGCCACCATGCAAACAGCACCACCCAGAACGGCATCGTGTACGCCATCAGCGACACCTTGCCCACGCCGCCCGACACCAGCGCGGTCTGGACGAAACCCTGAAAGCCCGCTGTCTGCGTCAGGCCGATCAGCAGGGTCAGCTTCCAGGGCGGCATGCCCAGCGGACGCCGGGTGACGATGGCCATCGCGAACAGCACCAGGCTGCCCACCACGTAGCGCAACGCCACGAAGTCGAAGGGGCCGATGTAAGGCACGATCAGTTTCATCGCGATCCAACTGCCCGCCCAGACCACGATGGTGCTGAACATCAGGGCTAGCCCTGCGCGATCGAAACTGCTGCGGCTCACTTCCATGGCTCCGTCTTGTAAGGGGGGAAAAGAAAAGACGCCCGGACCAGCGATTAACCGGTGCGGGCGTCTGACATTATGCTCCTGTCATAAAGAGCGTAACGGGCCATTCATGGCCAGATGTGATTACAAGGGCTTGGCCAGCTGCTCCAGAATGGCCGGATTTTCAAGCGTGGACACGTCTTGCGTGACTTCCTCGCCCTTGGCCACGACACGCAGCAGGCGGCGCATGATCTTGCCCGAACGCGTCTTGGGCAGGTTGTCGCCAAAGCGGATGTCCTTGGGCTTGGCGATGGGGCCGATTTCCTTGGCCACCCAGTCGCGCAGCAGCTTGGCGATGGCTTGCGCCTCTTCGCCTTCCGGGCGCGCCTGCTTGAGCACCACAAACGCCACCACGGCTTCGCCGGTCGTGTCGTCGGGGCGGCCGACCACGGCGGCTTCAGCCACCAGCTCGTGCGACACCAGCGCCGATTCCACTTCCATCGTGCCCAGACGGTGGCCCGACACGTTCAGCACGTCGTCGATGCGGCCCATGATCCAGAAATAGCCGTCCGCGTCGCGTTGCGCGCCGTCGCCGGCCAGGTAGTAACCGCGCAGTTCCGACGGGAAATAGCTCTTCTTGAAGCGTTCCGGGTCGCCCCAGATGTTGCGGATCATCGCGGGCCACGGGCGCTTGATGACCAGGAACCCGCCATTGCCCTTTTCGACGTCGCCCCCGGTTTCATCGACGATGGCGGCGGCGATGCCCGGCAGCGGCAGCGTGCACGAGCCCGGCTTGGTCGGCGTGGCGCCCGGCAGCGGCGTGATCATGTGGCCGCCGGTTTCGGTCTGCCACCACGTATCGACGATCGGGCAGCGTTCGCGGCCGACGTTCTTGTGATACCAGATCCAGGCCTCGGGGTTGATTGGTTCACCCACCGTGCCGATGATGCGCAGGCTGTCCAGATCGTAATTCTTCGGATGCGCGTCGGGCGTGGCTTCGGACGCCTTGATCAGCGAACGAATGGCGGTCGGCGCGGTGTAGAAGGTGGTGACCTTGTGGCGCGCGATCATGTCCCAGAAGCGGCCGGCGTTGGGATACGTGGGCACGCCTTCGAACACCACCTGCGTCAGGCCGGCGGCCAGCGGGCCGTAGGTGATGTAGGTGTGGCCGGTCACCCAGCCCACGTCGGCCGTGCACCAGTAGACGTCGTCCTTGCGGGCGTCGAAGGTCCACTTCACCGTCAGCAGCGCCCACAGCAGATAGCCTGCCGACGAATGCTGCACGCCCTTGGGTTTGCCCGTGGAGCCGGAGGTGTAAAGAATGAAGAGCGGGTGCTCGGCGTTGACCGGCACAGGCTCGCAGGTGTCGGGCTGGTTGGCCTCGACGTCATGCATCCAGAGATCGCGGCCTTCGTTCCATGCCACCTTGCCGCCGGTGCGGCGGTACACGATGACTTTGGAGATGGCCTCGCAACCGCCCATGGCGATGGCGTCTTCCACGGCGGGTTTCAGCGGAATGGTCTTGCCGCCGCGCACCTGTTCATCAGCCGTGATGACCAGCGACGCGCCCACGTCCACGATGCGTTCTTGCAGGCTCTTGGCCGAAAAGCCGCCGAACACCACCGAGTGCGTCACGCCCAAGCGCGCGCAGGCCTGCATGGCCACGACGGCTTCAATCGACATGGGCATGTAGATGATGGCGCGGTCGCCCTTCTTGTAGCCCAGTGCCTTCAAGCCATTGGCGAAGCGGCACACGCGCGCCAGCAGTTCGCGGTAGCTGACCTTGTTCACCGTGCCGTCATCGCCTTCGAAGATGATGGCGGTCTTGTCGGCGTTGCCGTTGGTCAGGTGCACGTCCAGGCAGTTGGCGGAGACGTTCAGTTCGCCATCGCCGAACCAGCGGTAGAACGGGGCGTCGGATTCGTCCAGCACCTGCGTGAACGGCTTGGTCCATTGCAGGTTGTCGCGGGCCTGACCGGCCCAGAAGCCATCGAAATCGTTCTCGACCTGGGCGCACAGCGCGTTATAGGCGTCCATGCTGGGAATCGCCGCGCCCTGCGCCGCACGCTCGGGCGGCGGGAAGACGCGGGTTTCTACCAGTACGGACTCAATAGCATTCGACATGATCTTGTCTCCAATCGGTGATTTTGTTGTTGATGCCGCTGTTTTGCACTTTTCTTATTCACCCACCACCGTATCGCCACGCTCTTACGGGCACCTTACGCAAAATGCGGGCCGGAGCCCGCAAACCCGCCTGAACGCAGCAACCTGACGATGCGGACTTAAGGCAAACACGCCGAAACGGCGTTGACTCAAGCGGCACAACAAGCAAACAACGCACCTGCATAGCAGTGCAAAGCAAACAGCTTGAGGCATCGCGTGCTGCACGCGATGCCTCGAAGGCAGTTCATAAGGATAGCAGCCCGATCAGGCGCGCGGCACTGGGCGCGCGTGAAGATCAGATGAAGATCACATCAAGATCAAATGACGATCAGATCGCGGCGCGGCGGGCCAGGCCGCGCTTCATGTCTACGCGCGACAAGAGGATGAGTCCGCCCACGAAGAACAGGCCCGTCACCAGGATGGCCAGGCGATGATCGCCGTGCGTCAGCCACGTCACCATGCCGTAGGTCAGCGGACCAATGACAGCGGCCAATTGCACCGCAAAGGTCCACAGCGAGAAGAACTCGGCCAGGCGTCCGGCAGGCGCCAGCGCGCCGGTCATGGCGCGGCCCGCGCTTTGGGTCGTGCCCATGCACAGCCCGGCCAAGGTGGCGGCCACCCAGAACACGGGCGCGGTCGTGGCCGCGTACGCCACCAGCACCATCACGATCCAGCCACACAAGGTAATGGCCAGCGCGGGCTTATGGCCGATGCGGTCTTGCACATAGCCGAATGAAAACGCGCCCACCGCTGCGCCGATGTTCACCGTGAACACCAGCAGCATGATCTGCGGCGTGGTGAACCCCATGACCTCGGACGCGTAGACCGCGGCCAGCGTGATCACCACCGCAATGCCCGCCTGATAGCAGGCGATGCACATCAGCAGCCGGCGGAATTCGGGATAGTGCTGCCCGGTCTCGCGCCACGCATAAGCCAGTCGTTTGAGCATGTGCAGCGCTTCGGGCTTGTCTGCCTGCGGGCGCGTGCGTTCCTTCAGCATGAAGAAAGACGGCAGCGCGGCCAGCGCAAAGACGGTGGCCGTGACGACGATGACCCACGGCACGAAATGTTCCGCCGTCATGCCACGCGCTTCGGCCTGCGTCACCACAACCAGCGACAGCCCCAGCGTGAGCATGCCGCCGAAATAACCGAAGCTCCAGCCCCAGCCCGACACCCGCCCCAGCGCTTGCGGCCGGGCCAGTTCAGGCAGGAAGGCGGCCACCACGGATTCCCCCACGCAGTAGCAATAGTTGGAGACGACGATGGCGGCCAATGCCAGCCAGACATCGCCTGGCCCCGCTTGCGTCAACACCAGCGTGGCCGCCACGCAGCCGACGGTGCTGGTGTAAAGCAGGCGGCGCTTGCTGCCGTTTGCGTCCGCGCGCGCGCCCAGCGTGGGCATCGTCAGCATGATGAGCAGATAGGACAGCGACAACGCCGCGGTCCAGGCCAGCGTGGCCCATGGGGCGCGCCCACCGACCACGCCAACGAAATAGGTGCTGAACACCGCCGTGAGGATCACGGTGGTGTAGCCGGAATTCGCGAAGTCGTACATGGCCCAGGCCCAGACTTCGCGTTTTTTCACGCCAGGGTTCAACGGGCTTGCGCCCGTGTCCCCGGCGTTCGGCGCGGAACCGTCAGGCGACGGCTCCGGCAGGTTCGTCTGACTCACAGGCCCAGCGCGGCGATGCCAGCTTGCGCGATCAGCACGTCTTCGGTCGACTTCACGCCCGACACGCCGACTGCGCCCACGACATGGCCGTTGACGGTAACCGGCACGCCGCCTTCCAGCATGCCTTCGATCAGCGGCGCCGACAGGAACGACACGCGGCCGTTGTTGATCATTTCTTCGTAAATGCGCGATTCACGGCGGCCCAGCGCGGCGGTCTTGGCCTTGGCGGGTGCAATGTGCGCCGAGATCGGGGCGGCGTCGTCCAGACGCAGCATGCCGAGCAGGTGGCCACCGTCATCGACCACCGAAATGGTCACGGCCCACTTGTTTTGCACGGCGTGTGCTTCGGCCGCGGCGAGGATCTTCTTGACGTCTTCGGCGCTCAGCACGGGTTTGGTATTCATTGCAGCGACTCCTTGATCTGTTCCAGGGCGGTTGGGTCTTCAATGGTCGTCAGGTCTCCGGGATCGCGGCCTTCGCACACGGCGACGATCGCACGGCGCAAGACTTTGCCGGATCGGGTCTTGGGCAACGCGCCCACAAATCGGATCCGGGCGGGTCTAGCCACCGCTCCCAGCTGATCTTCCACCAGCCGCATGATATCGCCTTCCAGCTGCTTTGCCCCTTCGGCGGTCTCGGCCCCGGCGGGATTCTTCAACACCGCGAAGGCCATGGCCACCTGGCCCTTCAACGCATCGGCCACGCCCACCACCGCGCATTCCGCAATTCCGCTATGGCTGTTGACCGATTCTTCGATCTCGCGGGTGCCCAGCCGGTGGCCCGCCACGTTGATCACATCATCGGTGCGGCCCAGGATGAACCAATAGCCGTCGGCGTCCACCCGCCCCCAATCAAAGGTCGAATACACCTGGCGCCCGGGGATGGACGTGAAATAGGTCTGCACAAACCGTTCGTCATCGCCCCAGATGGTGGACATGGCGCCTGGCGGCAGGGGCGGCACAATGGCCACGACGCCTTTTTCGTCCGGCCCCAGGTCTTCGCCGGTGGACTCGCTGACAATGCGCGCGTCGAATCCATAGACGGGAAACGAGGGGCTGCCAAAGCGGGTGGGCACGTTCTCCACGCCGGGCTGGGCCGACAGAATGGGCCAGCCGGATTCGGTCTGCCAGTAGTTGTCGATGATGGGCTTGCCCAAGCCATCGGCAATCCAGTGCGCGGTCGGCTCATCCAGCGGCTCGCCCGCCAGGTACACAGCGCGCAGGCTGGAGACGTCGTGGCGCTTGAGCAGCGCCGGGTCCTGACGTTTGAGCACCCGCACGGCCGTTGGCGCCGAAAACAGCGTGTTCACGCCAAACTGCTCCACCAGCTTCCACAGAATGGCGCCGTCGGGGCGCACGGGCGTGCCTTCGTACAGCACGGTCGCCTGCCCGGCGATCAAGGGGCCATACACAATATAAGAGTGGCCAACCACCCAGCCGATATCGCTGGTGCAGAAAAAAGTGTCGCCCGCACGGCCGTTGAACAGGTATTCCATGGACGACGCCAGCGCCACGGCATAACCGCCCGTGTCGCGCTGCACGCCCTTGGGCTTGCCGGTGGTGCCAGACGTATAGAGGATGTAGCTGGGCTCGGACGATTCCAGCCATTGCACCGGCACCCGCGCACCGCGATGGCGCGCACGCAACGTCGCGTAGTCCAGGTCACGGCCCGCCACGGGTTCAAACGGCGCCAGGCCGCGGTCAAACACGACGACGGCGGCAGGCGGCGACTTTGCCAGCCCCAGCGCCCGGTCAAGCAAGGGCTTGTACGGCACGACCTTGCCCCCGCGCGACCCGCCATCCGTGCACACCACCACCTTGGGCGCCGCGTCGTCGATGCGCTGGGCCAGGTTGACTGACGCAAAGCCGCCGAACACCACCGAGTGCACCGCGCCAATCCGGGCGCAGGCCAGCATCGTGAACACCGCTTCCGGCACCATCGGCATGTACAGCAGCACCCGGTCGCCCCGCCCCACGCCCAGCTCCTTGAGCATGGCGGCTGCGGCGTTGACCTCTTCGTAGATGTCCTGGCGCGTGTAGATCTGTTCGCGATCCACCTCGGTGGACACCCAGATCAAGGCGGGCTTGTCAGCCTGCGTGGGCAGCCAGCGGTCGACGGCGTTGTAGCAAAGATTGGTCTTGCCGCCTACAAACCACTTGGCGAATGGCGGTTTGGAGAAATCCAGGACAGACTGAAACGGCGTCTCCCAATGCACGCGCCCGGCCTCCTCGCGCCAGAACGCATCGCGGTCATGCAATGATCTGTAATGGAAATCCCGGGTTTTTTGCATTTGTGTCTCCTGGTATTGTTCATACGCCTTAAGGCTGATTGATTTCTTCTCGAATCTTTTGGTCATTCTGGTAGGCGAACCTTGCACGAGGCTTGCCACAAGTCAAAAAGTTCCGCCAAATGTCCACGCTGCATGGAATCATTACCGATCTGTCCAAGAACGGTAGTGAAAGTTTGGTAGAATCCCCGCGAAGTTGTAGATAATTGTTGATTTTGCTGACATTTCGGCCCGATCCACGGCTAATCCCGTGGTTTTTGCTGTCATCCGGCAAGTCATCCCAGGCGAATGCATCGACACTCCATAATCGCGCGATTCAATTCATCCACTGGCCAGGCAAAGCGCGGGCTGCGTACGCTCGCGTTGATGGCATGTGTGGCCGGCCTGGCAGGTTGTGCTGGCACTAACCAGAAGTCAACCGCCCATACGTCCGAGATTGATCCGTACGAAATGGAATGGGTAGCCACCGCCGATGACCCCATCGGCATGCTGGTGGTGCAAAAATTCAAGCGCGAACGTCAACGCCAAGCCCAATCGGGCGTCAACAGCGACAACGCCATGGTCAGCGAAGCCCTGAACTACCTGGGCATCCGCTACCGCTTCGGCGGCAGCACCCCCGACACCGGTTTCGATTGCAGCGGCCTCGTCGCCTACTCGGCCGAACGTTCGCTGGGCCTGAAGCTGCCGCGCAACGCTGCCGAAATCGCCCAGCAAGGCGTGTCGGTCGCCAAGAACGAACTCAAGGCCGGCGACCTGGTCTTCTTCAACACGATGGGCCGCCGCTACTCGCACGTGGGCATCTACCTGGGCGACGACCGCTTCGTGCACTCGCCCAGCGCCGGTGGCGTCGTGCGTGTCGAAAGCATGACCATGGCCTACTGGACCAAGCGCTACAACGGCGCCCGCCGCCTGGACAACAGCCTGATGGCTTCCGCCCGCGCCGCAAACTGATTCGGTTCCTGGCATCGTCGCAGAAGCGATGCGCCAGGCGCCATCCCCCAAAAGCAAAACGCCGTCAGACATCAGTCTGACGGCGTTTTGCTTTTGCTCTTCGCGGTCCAGGGCCTATCGCCCTTTCAGCCGCAGGCCGTTTCGGCCTCCCCAGTGTTTTTGTGTTCCAGCGGCAAAACAGGCATTCAGTGGACGGTGCCAGCGCGCGGGCACAGGCCGCACTGCTGCAACGCTTGCTGCATGCTGCATACCGAACGGCGACAAGCCACGACCCGGATGCCGCCACGCTGCGCGGCGTTGCGGAAGGTCTTCATGACGTTGTGTCCAAGGAAGTCGGTCAGCAAGATGACCAGTTGCGTGCCGGAAGGCAGTTGAAGCGTCTTCTTCTGGTGCGACGGATCGCGGCCACTGATGTGGTGCGTGATCGAAATATTGTGTCCTTTCAGCAGATCCGGAATATTGCCCAGTCGATCTGCGCCAACTACTACTGCACTGAGTCCTGCCGTCATGATGAACCTCACTGGTCGTTGAGCCTGGATGTAATGATAATGATTCCTATTTTTTAGTCAACTTAAATGAGATCGGTTCTTATTTAATTATATTTATGAGCTTATCAAGAGGGATAGTGAGATTTGCTATCAGCTAGGGAACTCGCGGCTCTCCAGCCGGTCGCCCCGTTTCAGGGGCAAAAAAAAGCGCGGCATCTCAAGACGCCGCGCTTCTTTTTGCCGGGCAAGCCAGCCGTCCAATTCGCTTACTTCGGCGCGCCCTGCACCGCCTCGGTCACGACGGCGCGAGTCAACGACGGCGCCAGCATTTCCAGGAAGGTGTAGACGTAGTCGCGCAGGAACACGCCCGACTTCACGCCCACGCGGGTGGTGTGCGTGCCGAACAGGTGACCCACGGGCAGGCCAACCAGATTGGAGTCGCGGCGCGGGTCATAGGCCACGCCAGCAATGATGCCAATGCCCAGGCCCACGTCGACATAGGTCTTGATGACGTCGGCATCAATGGCTTCCAGCACGATGTCCGGGTGAATGCCCTGGTTGGCGAACACTTCGTCGATTGTGCTGCGGCCCGTGAAGGCGCGGTCGTAGGTCACGATGGGGAATTCGGCCAGTTGCGCCAGCGACAGGCGCTTGGCGGCGCTGGAGGTCAGCTCGGCCAAAGGATGATCCGGGCGCACCACCACGGTGTGCTCCCAGGCGTAGACGGGCAAGGTGGCCAAGCCGGGCGTCAAGGCCAAGGACTCGGTTGCCAGCGCCAGGTCGGCCTGCTCGTGCAGCACCATTTCCGCCAACTGCGCGGGGCTGCCTTCAGCCAACGACAAGTGCACCTTGGGGAATTGCTTGCGGAAGGCAGGAATCACGCGGGGCAGCAGATAGCGCGCCTGCGTGTGCGTGCACGCAATCACCAAACCGCCTTCATCGCGGCGGGCGAATTCGTCGCTGACCTTCTTCAGATTGTCGACTTCGCGCATGATGCGGTCGATCACCTGCGACACCGCCAGACCCGGCTTGGTCAGGCCTTTGATGCGCTTGCCATGGCGTTCGAAAATCTTGATGCCGAGCTCATCTTCGAACTCGATGATGGCCTTGGACACTCCGGGCTGCGAGGTATAGAGCATCCGGGCGGCTTCGGTCAGGTTGAAGTCGCGCCGGATGGTTTCGCGCACAAAGCGAAATTGCTGGAGGTTCATAAAATTGGCCCCTGATAGATGGGCCAATTATAAGTAATAAGGACGCCTTGTTATATAACTTATTAATATAAGCTTAGGAGCAAGGCGTCCCCCTTTCAGCGCATCGAGATCGTGGTGTTCACGGTCTTGGCGTGTGCGGACCAGCGCGCCGTCACGGTCTTGGTCTGCGTCCAGAACTGAACCGCCTGCTTGCCGTTGGGGCCCAGGTCACCCAGCTTGGAACCGCGCGAACCTGTGAAGCTGAACCACGCCACCGGCACGGGAATCGGCACGTTGATGCCTACCTGGCCCACGTCGATGTTGTTCTGGAAGTAGCGCGCCGCGCCGCCGTCCTGGGTGAACAGCGCCACGCCGTTGCCGTTGGGGTTGCGGTTGATGAACGCCACCGCGTCTTCCAGCGTTTCGACGCCGACGCAGCACAGGACCGGTCCGAAGATTTCTTCGGTATAGATGGTCATGTCTTCGTTCACGCCGTCGAAAATCGTCGGGCCCACGAAGTTGCCCTGCTCAAAGCCCGACACCTTCAGGTTGCGGCCATCCAGCAGCAGTTTGGCGCCTTCGTCCACACCCTTTTGAATCAGGCTTTCGACACGCTTCTTGGCATTGGGCGACACCAGCGGGCCCAGATCAGCTTCACGATCGGTGCCCGAGTTGACCTTCAGCTTCTTCGAACGCTCAACGAAGTCGGGCAGCCAGTTGCGGGCATCGCCCACCAACACGGCAACCGAGGACGCCATGCAGCGCTGGCCGGCTGCGCCAAATGCCGCGCCCACCAGCTGGTTCAGCGCCACTTCGGGATCGGCGTCCGGCAGAATCACGCAGTGGTTCTTGGCGCCCATCATCGACTGGCAACGCTTGCCGGCCGCCGATGCGCGGTTGTAGATTTCCGTGCCGACACGGGTCGAACCGATGAACGACACGGCCTTGATGTCCGGGTGTTCGCACAGGCCGTTGGCCGTATCCGGACCGCCATGCACCACGTTCAGCACGCCCGGGGGCAGGCCGGCTTCCAGCGCCAGCTGGGCCAGGAACAGGGACGCGGTCGGGTCCTGTTCAGAGGGTTTCAGCACGAAGCTGTTGCCGCAGGCCACGGCGATGGGGAACATGAAGCACGGCAGCATCACCGGGAAGTTGAACGCGGTGATGCCCGCGCACACGCCCAGCGGCTGGATCAGGGTGTAGACGTCGATGCCGGACGCGGCGTTTTCGGCGTACTCGCCCAATTGCAGGTTGGCGATCGAGCACGCGTGCTCCACCACTTCCAGGCCACGGCCGATCTCGCCCTCGGCGTCAGGCAGCGTCTTGCCGTGTTCGCGCGTGATCATCTCGGCCAGCTTGCCGGTGTTGGCGCGCAGCAGCTCCTGGAACTTCAGCATGACGCGCATGCGCGTGCCCTGCCCGCTGTTGCGCCAGGTCTTGAATGCTTCCTTGGCGTTGGAGACGGCCAGGTCCAGTTCTTCGCGGGTCGCGAAGGGCACCTTGGCAACGACCTCCTGGGTGGCGGGGTTGATCACGTCTCGCCATTCGGTGGTTTGGGACTGCACAAGCTTGCCGCCGATCAATAGCGGAACGCGGGGGACTTCACTCATTTGATGCTCCTCACACTGCGTAGTCGATGCGGATGAATCCGCGTTCATGAATCGTCAAACACGCCGGCCGGACAATGGCCCGGCCAGCGCGCCAGGCTTATTTCTTCACCAGCGGGCAGCTCGAATCGGCCAGGGGCTGGAAGGCTTCGGCCGCCGGAATGGTGGCCACCAGCTTCGAATAGTCCCAGCCGCCCTTGGAGTCCGCGGGCTTCTTCACTTCGTACAGGTACATGTCGTGGATGACGCGGCCATCGGGGCGGATCGATGCGTTGCGCATGATCGGGTCCTTGATGGGCAGTTCACGCATCTTGTCGGCCACGACCTTGCCGTCGGTGCTGCTGGCGGCGGCTGTCGCGCGCAGGTAATGCAACACGCTGGAATACACGCCGGCCTGCGTCATCGTGGGCTTCAGGCCACGGAAGGCCTTTTCGAAGCGCGCGGACCAGGCGCGCGAGGCGTCGTCGTAATCCCAATAAAAGCCGTCCACATACGACAAGCCTTGAGCGCTTTCCAGCCCAAGGGCACGCAGGTCCGACAGGAAGATCAGCAGCGACACCAGCCGCTGCCCGCCCGCCACGATGCCAAATTCGCGCGCCTGCTTGACGGCGTTGACCGTGTCCTGCCCGCCATTGGCCAGCGCCACGACCTGTGCCTTGGAGCTTTGCGCCTGCAACAGATAGGACGCGAAGTCAGGCGCGTTCAAGGGATGGCGCACGCTGCCGGCGACGGTGCCGCCCAGCGCCTTCACGGCCTTCACCGTGTCCGCTTCCAGCGAATGGCCAAAGGCGTAATCCACCGTAATGAAGTACCAGGACTTGCCGCCAGCACGCACGGTGGCCTTGGCGCCGCCCGCGGATTGCGAATAGGTGTCGAACATCCAATGGAAGCCAACAGGCGAGCATTCCTTGTTGGTCAGCGCCGTCGTGGCCGGGCCGGAGAACATCACGACCTTGTTCTTTTCGCGCGCAATGACTTGCACGGCAAGCGCCACGGCAGAGTTCGTCAGGTCGGCAATCGCCGTCACGCCGTCGCGGTCAAACCATTCGCGCGCTTTGGCCGCGCCCACGTCCGCCTTGTTCTGATTGTCGGCGGAGACCAGTTCGATCTTCATGCCCTTGCACTCGGCGGCCAGGCAATCGTCAATGGCCAATTGCGCCGCCGCGACCGAACCCGCCCCGCCCATCCCGGCGTAGGTGCCGGACATGTCCGTCAGAATGCCGATCTTCACTGGCGGCTTGTCGGCCGCCTGCGCCTGGCTCACCAACAATGCGCCCAGACACAAGCCTGCGGCCAGCCCGCGTGCGTGCAATTTCATGGATTTGTCTCCTGAGTGTTATGCGCTGATGTGTAGCGTTATGCGCCGTCTTTGCGGCCTGCGACTCTCAGGGCAATGCCCCGAGGCCTGCCGGCCCAGTGTAGATGTGTGAAAATCAACAAGCAACACTAGAAATGCACATTCCTTGTGCATTCATGCACAAGCAGTATTGGGTTCGGCGCCGCGCGCCATAAGGATGAAATCGTGTTGGATTGGGACAGCCTGCGGTACTTTCTGGAAGTGGCCCGCACCCAGCGGGTGAGCGCCGCCGCACGCAAATTGGGGGTGGAGCACACGACCGTGTCGCGCCGCATCCGGGCCCTGGAAACCGAGCTCGACACCCTGCTGTTCGAAAAATCACGCAGCGCGGGTTTTGTGCTGACGGACGACGGCCAGCGCTTGTTCGTCCACGCCGAACAGATGGAAAGCACGGTGCATACCGCGCGCGAAAACTTGTCGGGCATCGGCCAGGCCTTGTCGGGCCATTTACGCATTGGCGCCACCGAAGGCTTCGGCAGCTATGTGCTGACACCGCTTGCGGCCGACTTCCAGCGCCGCTATCCGCACATCACGCTGGACATCCTGCCGGTGCCGCGCTTTGTCAGCCTGTCAAAGCGCGAAGCAGACCTGGCCATCACCATCGAACGTCCCCAGCGTGGTCCCTATGTGTGCAGCAAGCTGTGCGATTACACCCTGCGCCTGTACGGCACGCCCGGTTACCTGGCACGCCACAAACCGATCGCAACCCGCACGGATCTGGCCGAGCACACGTTCATCGGCTATGTCGACGAATTGCTGTTCAGCGAGCGCCTGCGCTATCTGGAAGATTTGCTGCCGGCCAGCAAGGTGGTGCTGCGTAGCACCAGCGTGGTGGCGCAGTATCACGCCGCGCTGCAAGGGCAGTCGCTGGCCATCCTGCCGTGTTTCATCGCCGCGCAAGACCCGCGGCTGAAACCGGTGCTGGAAAATGAAGTAGAGATCACACGATCGTTTTGGATGTACTGCCACGAAGACCTGCGCAAGCTCAAGCGCGTGACAGTCTTGTGGGAGTTCATCCGCAAGTCGGTGCTGAAGAATGCCGACCTGCTGGCCGGCAAGCGCGGCACGATGAAATACCTGCCTTGAGGCAAGAACGGCAGGAAAGGCAGGAAAGGCAGGGGCGGCAGGAACAGCAGGAACGGCAAGATAGGCGCGAGGGCCGCAGCCCCCCGCATCAGCCGCTCGCCTGATCGTTACGTGGGGGCCGCGCTGTTGGCGCCGTTCTTGGGCGCCTTCACTCGCAAGCGCCGCATGAGCAGGAACACGGTCAGCAGCGCCACCGCGCCATGGATGGCCCACACGCCCACGCCAAAACTGAGCTTGCCGTTGGAAATCCAGGCGCGCGACAGGTTGATCAGGTTCATATAGAGCAAACCGACCAGACCCGCGATCAGCAAATCGCCCGACCGGCCCAGGCGCGGGTTCACCGCTCCCAGCGGAATGGCCAGCAACGCCAGATTCAGCGCCGCCAGCGGCAACGAGATCCGCCACATCACTTGTGACCAGCTGCTGTCGGTGTTGTCCGCCACCAGCTGCATCGTGGTGCGCGCCTTGGACGAACGCTCGGCCGCAGCCCGCGCTTCGCCGATCGGGTCGCCCCCCGCCTTGCTTTCCAGACGCAGCCCGTATTTATCGAAGTGCACCAGCCGGATCTCAGGCGTGCCGGGCTTCAGGTCATAGCGGTGGCCCTCGCCCAGCACCAGGAAACGGTCGCCATTGGGCAAGGTTTCGCTGTGGGCGCTGCTTGCGGTCAACACGCTCAACCATTCAGGGCCGGTCTCGCGCGCGAACACGTTACCCAGTTCGTCAGAGGGCGTGATGGGGTCTTCGGAGAAGAACACGCGGTTGCCGCCGGACGATTCCGCGAACTGCCCAGCCGTGACCTTGGACAAGTCGGAACGTTGTTCAAAGCGCTCGTGGTATTCGCCGATCTGGCGGTACGCCCAAGGCGCGGCCACAAGCGTCAGGCCCGCCACCGCCAAGGCAACGGGAACGGCCACGCGCAGCACGGGCTTTAGCCAATCCGCCAGCGACAGGCCGCTGGCGAACCACACCACCATTTCGGATTCACGGTAGTTGCGCGTGACGGTCGTGAGCACCGCGATGAAGATCGAGACGGCCAGGATGGTCGGCAACGCAGTGATGGTCGACAACGCGGCCAGCACGAGAACGACGTCGGCTCCGATGTTGCCGCCCGCGGCTTCACCGAGCAGGCGCACAAGGAGCACGCTGAGCCACACGATGAGCAACGTGGAAAAGACAACGCCAGCGTGACTGGTGATCTCGCTGACGACAGAGCGTTTAAATAGAGACATGGGAGAATATGCGGGATAATCGACCGCATCATACACAGACGCACACGGGAAACCCTCATGGAATTTAGCACACAGACCACTGCTTCCCTGCACCAAGTTAAAACCGCCGCCCTGGCTGTCGGGGTGTTCGCGGATGGCGTGTTGAGCCCCGCCGCCGACATCATCGACCGTGCATCCAACGGCGCCGTGCGCGCCGTGGTCAAGGCCGAGTTCCGCGGACGCGCCGGCTCCACCCTGACGTTGCGCGCATTGCCCGGCGTTACCGCGCAACGCGTGGTGCTGGTGGGCCTGGGCAAGCAAGATGAATACTCCGCCCGCGCGCACGCGTCGGCCGAGCAGGCATTCGCCTCGGTCTGCGTTGCCGCCCAACTGACCGAAGGCGTGTCCACGCTGGTCGCCAATGCGATCGCGGACGTGCCCGTCATTGCTCGCGCCCGCAGCGCCGCCATCGCAGCCGGCAACGCCACCTATCACTACGACGCCAGCTTCGGCAAACCCGACCGCGACGCCCGCCCCAAGCTGAAGAAGATCGTTCAGATCGTCGAGCGCGCCGAGTCCGCCCAGGCCCAGAAGGGCTTGCGTGAAGGCAACGCCATCGCCAACGGCATGGAGCTGACCCGCACCCTGGGCAACCTGCCCGGCAACATCTGCACCCCGACCTACCTGGGCGACACGGCCAAGCGCCTGGCCCGCGAGTTCAAGTCGGTGAAGGTGGAAGTGCTGGACAAGAAACAGGTCGAAGCGCTGGGCATGGGCTCGTTCCTGTCCGTCGCACGCGGCTCCGCTGAACCGCTGCGCTTCATCGTGTTGCGCCACGCGGGCGCCAAGGCGGCTGCCAAGAAGGCCGCCAAGTCGGCGCAAGGCCCGATCGTGCTGGTGGGCAAGGGCATCACGTTCGACGCCGGCGGCATCTCGCTCAAACCCGCCGCCACCATGGACGAAATGAAGTACGACATGTGCGGCGCCGCCAGCGTGCTGGGTTCGTTCCGCGCACTGGCCGAGCTTGAGCTCCCGCTGGACGTCGTCGGCATCATCCCCGCTTGCGAAAACCTGCCGAGCGGCACGGCCAACAAGCCGGGTGATGTCGTCACCAGCATGGCCGGCCTGACCATCGAAATCCTGAACACCGACGCCGAAGGCCGCCTGGTCCTGTGCGACGCCCTGACCTACGCCGAACGCTTCAAGCCGGCCGCCGTCATCGACATCGCCACGCTGACCGGCGCTTGCGTCGTGGCGCTGGGCAACGTCAACACCGGCCTGTTCTCCAAGGACGACGCCCTGGCCGAGGCCCTGGCTTCTGCCGGCCGCCAGTCGCTGGACACCGCCTGGCGCATGCCGATGGACGACGCCTATCAAGAACAGCTGAAGTCCAACTTCGCCGACCTGGCCAACATCGGCGGCCCCCCGGCCGGCGCCGTGACCGCAGCGTGCTTCCTGTCGCGTTTCACCAAGGCCTATCCGTGGGCCCACCTGGACATCGCCGGCACCGCGTGGCGCGGCGGCAAGGACAAGGGCGCCACCGGCCGCCCCGTGCCCCTGCTGATGCAATACCTGCTGGACCAGGTTTGAAGCCCTTGCAACGGAACCGGGCATGACGCGGATCGACTTCGCCTTCGGCGCGCCCGACCGCTTGCGTACCGCCTGCCAGGTGGTGCGCAAGCGCTTCCTGGCTGGGCAGCGGCTGGTGGTGTACTGTAAAGACGGCTCGCGCTTGGCCGCGTTTGACCGCATGCTGTGGGCGTTCGACGACACGGCTTTCGTGCCGCACGTGCTGGCCAATGACCCGCTGGCGTCCGAAACGCCCGTGGTGCTGACGGCAGGCGATCCGCAACAAGCGGCGCTGGCCGCCCGGCCCGCAGACAGTGGCGACACGTCCCCGCTCTGGCTGCTGAATCTGGACAACGACTGCCCGCCCGGCTTTGACGCCTTCGAGCGCCTGCTTGAAATCGTGTCGGATGACCCGGACGACAAGCAGGCCGCCCGTCAGCGCTGGCGCGTCTACCAGAACGCCGGCCACACGCCGCAAAGCCACGATCTCAGCCGCCAGCCCCCTGGCGCCTGATTGCCCCATCCAGCACGGCGGGCCATCGCCCCGCCCGCCACGCCATTTGAAAACTTCGGGAGTTCCCATGCCCGCTCGCCCCACTGATCCCGGCATCCCTACCTTGACCCAACGGGCCGAGCCGACGCTGCACGCGCCTCTGGGTCCGGCGGAGCCCGACGCCCCCCTGCTGACGGATCTGGCCGATGACACGGACGCCGACGACGCATTTCCGCTGCTGACCGATGTCGCCGATGGGCAAGGCCATGATTGGGATGTGGACGAGGCGCCGGCCGTCTACGCCGCCGCGCTGCAAACGCCCGCCCCCGCCGCTCTACCCGACGCCTCGGTGCTGTCCGCCCGCCTGCAAGCCGAGGTGGAACAGCTGATGCGCCGCGCCCTGGCCGACGCCATCGACCACATGCAAACGCGCATGGATGCTGAATTACCGGGTATCGTTGCCCGTGTGCTTAGCGAGGTAAAACCCGGCTAACGCCCGGCGCGAAAAGCGCGTCCGACAGCCGGTCTAAATCTTCCAAAAACTGGATTCTTCAGGGAACTGTAAGGTATCCTTCCCATCTAAGCCTTCTAGGCAATCACCATTTTTGCCGTACACAGGAGTTCTCCATGAACGAATATCGTCCGTCCCCTTTTAATCGTTCCGGCTCGGTTGCCGGCGCGCCGGGCGAGGTCGCTCGCAACCAGGTCCTGCGCAACACCTACTGGCTCTTGGCGCTTTCGCTGATCCCCACGGTGCTGGGCGCCGCGGTCGGCCTCTACACCGGCATCAACCGTGTCATGGGCGCAAGCCCCGGTCTGTCCGCCATCGTGTTTCTGGTCGGCGCATTCGGCATGATGTTCGCCATCGAGAAAAACAAGAACAACTCGATGGGCGTTGTCCTGCTGCTGGCCTTCACGTTCTTCATGGGCATCATGCTGTCGCGCTTGCTCGGCTTCGTGATGGGCTTCAGCAACGGCTCGCAGCTGGTCATGACGGCCTTCGGCGGCACGGCAATCGTGTTCGGCACGATGGCCACGCTGGCCACCACCATCAAGCGCGACTTGTCGGGAATGCAGAAATTCCTGTTCATTGGCGCGGTCGTGATTCTGGTCGCAGCCCTGGCCAACATCTTCCTGCAACTGCCGGCCCTGATGCTGACCATCTCGGTGATGGCCATTGTCATCTTCTCGGCCTTCATGCTGGTTGACCTGCAACGTGTCGTGAATGGTGGCGAAACCAACTATGTGTCCGCCACGCTGGCCATCTACCTGGACGTCTACAACGTCTTCTCGAACCTGCTGATGCTGCTGGGCATCTTCGGCGGCAACCGCGAGTAATCGCCGGTCGCAAGACTCAGCAAAAGGCCTACATTCGCATGTAGGCCTTTTTTTATTTCGGCTTTTCACCAGGAGCGCTTTCCATGCCCGACCGCCGCCGATTCCTTCAGACCGCTACCTGCGCCGCGCTGCTGGGACCCGCCGGCGCCGCGCGTGCGCTCAGCGTCAAACAGGCCATGCTCAGCCGGGCGATACCCGCGTCCGGCGAGCAAATCCCCGTCATCGGTCTAGGCACGGCCGACACCTTCAACGCACCGCCCGACGACGCTGCGGCGATGGCGCCGCTGGCCCAGGTGCTGGACACCTTCATGAAGGAAGGCGGCTTCCTGATCGACACCGCCCCCAGCTACGGCCAGGCCGAAGCCGTCGTGGGCGCCTTGCTGGCGCGTCATGGCGGCCTGCGCCAACAGGTGTTTCTAGCGACGAAGATCGGCACGACCGGCCGCGAATCCGCCATGGAACAGGTACGCCAGTCCCAGAAGCGGCTGCGCAGCGATAAGCTTGACCTCATCCAGGTCCACAACCTGATCGACACCCGCAACCAGCTGGCGCTGCTGCGAGAGCTCAAGCAGCAAGGCGTCACCCGCTACGTCGGCATCACGCACTACACCGACTACGCGCATGACGAACTGACCCAACTGGTTGAAAGCGAGAAGCCCGACTTCCTTCAGATCAATCTGTCCGTGGGTGCGCGCAGCGCCGAAAAGCGCCTGCTGCCTGCCTGCCAGGCTAACGGCGTGGCGGTGCTGATCAACCGTCCGTTCCAAGACGGCGCGCTATTTCGCCAGGTAAAGGGCCGCGCCCTGCCTGCCCTGGCCGCGGAAATCGGCTGCACCTCGTGGGCGCAGCTGTTCCTGAAATTCATCATCGGACACCCCGCCGTCACCGCCGTCATTCCCGCCACGTCCAAGCCAGCCAACATGGCCGACAACGTGCTCGCCGGGTTTGGCCGGCAGCCCGACGCCGCCATGCGCGAACGCATCGCCGCCCTGCTGGCTTAAGCGATGGCTGACGCCCTCTACTCCCTGCGCCAACGCGCGGCGCGGGCGCTGGGCATCCATGAAGACGAAATCGCGCCCGCCGCGTGCGGCTTCGCGTTCTTCTTCTTTCTGTTCTGCGGCTATTTCATGCTGCGCCCCATCCGCGAGACGATGGGCATCCAAGCCGGCGTGAATCAATTGCAATGGCTGTTCACGGCAACCTTCGTGGCGACGCTGGCGGTGGTGCCGTTGTTCGGCTGGCTGTCCGCCCGGGTGCCGCGCGCCACGTTGTTGACCTGGGTCTACAGTCTGTTCGCCCTGACCATGGCGGGGTTTGCGGCCTTGCTCTATCTTCGGCCCGACAGCGTGTGGGCTGCGCGTGCGTTCTATGTGTGGCTGTCAGTGTTCAACCTGTTCGTGGTCTCTATCGCGTGGAGCCTGATGGCCGACGTGTTCCGCATGGAATCGGCCAAGCGCCTGTTCGCACTGATCGCTGCGGGCGCCAGCGCGGGCGGGCTGTGCGGGCCGTTACTCGGCGCGTTGTTGGCGGGCGCGCTGGGTCCGGCCGGTCTGCTCTTGTTATCAGCCCTGTTGCTGACGGCCACGTTGCCCCTGAAGCAGTGGCTGCTGCGCTGGCGCACCGAAACGCGCATGGAGATTGGCCCAGAGGATATGCAGCAACCCATCCAGGGCGCCATCCTGGCTGGCATTTCCCGCATTTTCCGGTCGCGCTTCCTGTTGGGCATTTCGCTATTGGTGATTTTGCTGGCCACGCTGAATACCTTTCTGTACATGGAGCAGGCGCGGCTTGTTGCGGACACGTTCCCCACTACGGCCGAACGCCTGCGCGTGTTCAGCGCGCTGGACTTCACCGTGCAGACGCTGGCGCTGCTATCGCAACTCTTTCTGTCTGGCCGGATTGCCGCGCGCCTGGGGCTGCGCTTTCTATTGACTGCGGTGCCGCTCGCCGTAGGGGTGTCATTTCTGGCGCTTGCCGCCTTTCCTGTCTTTGGCGTTCTGGCTGCCGCGATGATCCTGCGCCGCGCGGGTGAATACGCCCTGATCCGGCCGGGGCGCGAAATGCTGTTCACCGCGGTGCCTGCCGAAGATAAATACAAAACCAAGAGCGTCATCGACACCGTGGTGTACCGGGGCGGGGATGCCGCCAGTGGATGGGTCAAGACTGGCGTGGACACGCTTGGCTACGGCGCCGCGCTGATTGCGCTGCTGGGCGCAGCCGTTGCCCTGGCCGCCGCGGCAGTGGGCTACGGCTTGGGGGCCAAGGCCGACGCAAAGCAGAAATACAACCGTTAGATTTTTCCAAACATCCATCTTATAAAAACAAACGGCATACACGGATGACGACCGCACAATGGCGCAGCTCTCAACGCCTCGGGAATCGTCATGAAACGCACTGCCTGTCTTGCCGCTGTGTTGCTTTGCCTTGCCGGAACGGCCGCTCACGCCGACTATCCGGCCCGCGCGATCACGCTGATCGTGCCCGCCGCCGCAGGCGGTAATGCGGATATCACCGCCCGGCTGATCGGCCAGGAAATGAGCCGGCAGCTGGGTCAACCCGTCGTTGTGGAAAATCGCGTGGGCGCGGGTGGCCGCATCGGCACGCAGGCCGTCGTGCGAGCCGCCGCCGACGGCTACACCATCGGCTACGCCCACGTTGGCACGCTGGTGCTGCATCGCTTTTTATTCAAGCAGCAGCTCTATGACCTGAACCGCGATATCACGCCGATCGGCCTGGTGGCTGAAACGCCGAACGTCATCGTGGTGAACGCCGCGTCGCCGTACCGCGACTTGAAAAGCTTCATCGAAGCCAGCCGCGCCCAGCCCGACCGCCTGACCATGACGTCGGCAGACCCGGGCACGACCAGCGAAGTCGGCGTGAAGCTATTCATCGCGCAAACCGGCGCTGCCGTGCGCCAGATTCCCTACAAGGCAACCGCGGCGCAACTGTCCGACCTGCTTGGCGGCCACGTCGATTCCATGATGGAAAACCTGCCTCCCCTGATCGGCAATCTGAAGGACGGCCGACTGCGTGCGCTGGCGGTAACGACCAAGTCGCGCGCCGCGTCCAACCCCGATGTGCCGACGGTGGCCGAACAGGGCTACCCCAACTACGAGCAATCGGCCTGGAGCGCACTGATTGCACCGGCCGGCACGCCGCCCGCCGTCGTCGCCAAATTGAATGCCGCCATGAACCAGGCGTTGCGATCAGAGAACGTCGAAAAAGAACTGCGCAGCCGTTCGCAAGAACCCCTGGGAGGCACGCCCCAGGATGTACAAACCCAGATTCGCAAGGAGCTGCCCAAATGGGAAAGCATCATCAAGGCCGCTACGCTGGATTGAACCGGATGTGCAGCCCCGCCGGAGGCGCCGCATGGTCCGCGTAAGCCGCGAAGATTTTTCCGTCGCCGCCGCCACCAACGAGTCGGCGTACCGCCGCGTCACCATTCCCATGCTGCGCGTTGAGGCGGGTCCTGGCCCGGCCGTTGCCCTGATTGCCGGCGTGCACGGCGATGAATGGGAAGGCCAGGCGGCCATCCTGGACTTGTGGCACCACCTGCCCACGGTTCTGCAACGCGGCACCGTCTATCTGCTGCCCGCCGTCAATGCCGAAGCCTCGCTGGCTGGCACCCGGCTATCACCCAATGACGGCGGCAATTTGAACCGCGCCTTCCTGGGCGCGCCGGCGCGTGGCTATACCGAAAGCGTGRCCGCCGCCCTGGAAGCGAAGCTGTTGCCGCACATCCAGGCCATGATCGACGTACACAGCGGCGGCGCGTCACTGCGCTATGTGCCGTCGTCCGTCATCACGCGATACGGCGACGACGCCTTCGACGAACGCCTGCCGGCGCTGGCGCGCGCCTTCGGCTTGCCACACTGCATGTTCTTTCGCGGCAATGAAGCCGGCTCGATGCCTGCTGCCGCCAGCCGCCACGGCGTGTTGCGCCTGAGCGCAGAAATTGGAGGCGGCCGGGAAACCCGCAGCAGCCTTGCCGATGGGTGCCGGGATGGGCTGCTGGGTTGCCTGAGCGAACTGGGCCTGTTGCCGAACGCCCCGCGCCCGACGTATCCCGCCGTTCAGACTTACGACCTGGACGTGCCTGCCGCCACCCTGCGGGCAAGCGATGCCGGTGTGTTCGTGCCCAGCGTCGAGCTGGGGCAGATCATCACGGCGGGCCAACGCATTGGCCGTTTGATTGAGCCTGCCCGGCCCGATAAGCCCATGCAGGGCTTGCTTAGCCCGCAGACGGGCACCGTGGTCTGCCTACGCGCCATCGCCCGAAGCGACCCGGGCGATTGCCTGATTCAAGTCGCGCCCGCCCGTCCCCTGGACTCCCTTGCTTCACAATACTGACCCATGCAGATGAACCCTAGATTGTCCGGCCTGCGTTGTATCCGGTGCGCCAGCCTGTGGCCCCCCGGTGACTACCCCGAAGGCTGCCCCACTTGCCTGGCAGCGGGCCACCCCGCTACCTTGGAATGCCGCTACACGCCCACGGACAGGGACGATGCGATTCCCTTGCCGGTGCTGGCGCCGGTGACGCTGGGCGAAGGCGCCACACCCTGCCTGGACGCCGCAGACCTTGCACAAGCCGAAGGCGTCGGGCAGCTTTGGCTCAAGTGCGAAGGCGCCAACCCCACCGGCAGCCACAAGGATCGGATGGCAGCCCAGTTGGTGTCGCGCGCGGCCTTAAGCGGCGCTACCCGCGTGGCGGCCGCGTCCAGCGGGAACGCTGGCGTTTCGATCGCCGCGTACTGCGCCGCTGCCGGTTTGCACGCCGATATCGCCATCACCCGCAACTGCCCGCCCCTGCAACGGGAGGCCATGGAACGCTTCGGGGCCACGCTCAGCGCCTTTGACGACAGCCTGGCGCGCTGGCCCTATGTGGAAGACCTGTGCCGCAACCACGGGGCGTTTGCCGGCACCAACTACCTGAATCCGCCGGTCGGCACGCATCCCTATGGCGTCGAAGGCTATAAGCCCATCGCGCGGGAAATCTTCGATCAATGCGGCGCGCCCACGGACATCATCGTTCCCACGGCGCGCGGGGATCTGCTGTGGGGAATTTTTCTGGGGTGGCAGCACCTGTTCGACACCGGGCGCATCGCTCGCCTGCCCCGCCTGCACGCCGTCGAACCGTACGCGCGCTTGTCGCAGGCCCTGGCTACGGGCGATGCGCGCGGCCTGTGGGAAGGCGCAACGGAGCAGTATTCGATTGCAGGTGGCACCTGCACGCTGCAATCGCTGGCCGCGTTGGAACGGTCGGGGGGAACGCCCGTAGACGTGTCTGACGCAGCAGCCACCCAGGCGCAGCAGCGTCTGGCACGCAAGGGGATCAGCGCCGAGCTGTCGTCCGCCGCCGCGCTGGCGGCCGTGTCCCAGCTGCGCCGCGCGGGCGTGTTGGATGCCGAGTCTTCGGTCGTACTGATGGTGACTTCCGACGGACGTCGCGGCTGATCTGTTGTCTGTCGCTGGTTCCTGCAACAGCGCAGGAACCGGCGCTAGACACCGAAGCGATCCACCAGCGGAGCCAGCACGCCGCGCAGGCAGGTGGCCCAGAATTTACCCGCCTCGGACAAGGGCCGGCTGCCATGCAGGATCATGTGGCATTCAAAATGCACCAAGGCGGTAAGAGGTCGATAGGAAAGCCCTGCGGCCTCCATGCCCACCGCCGTCGCCGGGTTGGCGATGCCCACACCGTGCCCGGCCAGCGCCAGTTGGCACACGGTGCTGGAATACGGGGTCTCGATCGCCACGCGCAGGCTCTGGCCCGCTTGGCGCAACAACGCATCCAATCGTTTGCGCGAGCCATCCTCGGCGTTCAACGCAATCACATCTTCGTCAGCAAGGTGGGCAAAATCGACACGCTCCACGCGCGATAACGCATGCCCCGCCGGAAAGACGGCTACGGCGCGCAAGCTGGCCAGCCGATGCCCCCGCAGCCCTTCCAGCTCGGACTCATCGGCCACCATGGCCAGGTCGAGTTCGCCCGACACCACCATGTCGCGCAGGGTATTGGAGTCGCGAATTTGCAGGTACAGCGGCGTATCGGGATAGCGCTCGCGGAAACGCGAGATGGCGTCGCTGACGATGGCCCCGCTATAGGCGTGGATACAGCCGATGCGCAATCGCGGTTGGGCAGCGCCACGGATCGCGCGGATTTTGCGCCCCAGGCTTTCCAGGCCCACATTCAGGCGGCGGATTTCCTCGTACAGCAGTGTGGCTTCCGGCGTGCGCTGCATGCGCTGGCGCACGCGTTCGAACAGGCGCAATTCAATGCTGGCTTCCAGTGCCGCCAAGGTGGCGCTGACCGTCGCGGGCGACACGTCCAGCCGGCGCGCCGCCGCGGTCACGCTTTCCGTTTCATAGACGGTGCGAAACGTCTCGACCTGTTTTAGCGTGAAGGTCATAGGCGGGGCGACACGCGCTCAGATGCGTTGCAGATCCATCAGCACGCGCCGCGTGGACAGCGGACGGCCGGCAAGAATCTCGGACAATCGCTCACGCAGATCGCGCCGCAATGCGGGCTCGATCGTGGTGTCTTCGAAATCGGGGGCGGCCTCATCGACGCCATAGCCGGTTTCGCGCAGCAGCGTCCATTCAAAGCGGCGCAAGGCCCCAGCGGCGCGCGTGCCATTGGACAACTGCTGCAAGGCCATGTCGTAGGCATCGAACAGCAAGGGGTGGGCGTCTTCGCGTGGCAGCAAACGCAGCAGCAGCTCGTTCATGTACCAGGCGGACATCAGCGCGGTGCCCGTCAGCGGACGGATGCCGGCGATCTCGGCGCGCGTCAGCGTCTTGACGTCGCCATTGCCGGTCCAGGACAGCAGCAAGGGCTGAAAGGCCGACAAGACAGGGCGCAGCACGGAGTACGGGCGCTTGGCGCCCTTGGCGACCATGGCCACACAGCCATGATCGCGGGAGAACGTTTGAACAATAAGGGAAGTTTCACGCCACGCAGTGGCGTGCAACATAAATCCCGGGCGGTCCTGGACGCGAGGCGCCCGTCTACTCATAGCCCAGATCGCGGAGCGCACCCTCGCGGTCGGACCAGCCCTTGCGCACCTTGATATAGACCTCCAGGTGCACGGGCTTGTCCAGCAGCTTGGCGATGTCTTGCCGCGCCTCCGAGGCGATGCGCTTCATGTGCATGCCGCCCGTGCCCAGCAGGATGGGCTTGTGGCTGTCGCGCTCGACCACCACGCAGGCGTTGATGCTGGCGCCCTTGTCGGTTTCTTCCCATTGCTCGATGACGACGGTACAGCCGTACGGCAGTTCGTCGCCGACCAGGCGGAAGATCTTCTCGCGCACCAGTTCGGCGGCGATGAAGCGCATGGGGCGATCGGTCAGCGTGTCTTCTTCGAACATCGCCTCGCCTTCCGGCAGGCGGGTCGCGATTTCTTCCAGCAGTTGATCCAGCTGCTGCTTCTTCGTGGCGCTGACGGGCACCACGGCGCCGAACGGATGCAGCGCCATGATCTTGGACACGAAGGCGAAGAGATCATCGCGATTCTTCATTTGGTCAATCTTCGAGACGACCAGAATCGTGCGCTCGGGGTTGGGCAACAGCGGCAGCAGCTTCGCGTCGCCTTCCGACCACTTGCCGGCTTCGACGACATGCACCACCACGTCAACGTCGGCCAAAGCCTGCGTCACCACGCGGTTCATCATGCGGTTCATGGCGCCGCCATGGCGCGTCTGGAAACCCGGGGTGTCAACGAAAACGAACTGCTCGTGCTCGCGCGTCAGCACGCCATGGATGCGGTGGCGCGTGGTCTGCGCCTTGCGCGACACGATGGAAATCTTGGAACCGATCAGGGCGTTCGTCAGCGTGGACTTGCCCACATTGGGGCGGCCAACGATGGCAATAAAGCCGGTACGAAAAGGGGTATCGCTCATTTAGTCTCTTGAGCCACTGCCACAGGCAGCGACAATTGCGCGGTTTTGCGCGCCTTGCCCGACTTGCGGGCAGCCTTGGTGGCCGGGCTGATGGCCAGCGCGGCCTCCAAAGCCAGCTTGGCCGCCGATTGCTCGGCGGCACGGCGGCTGGCGCCGGGCGCCGTAACCTTGATCTCGAGCGCCGGAATGGCACACTCGACTTCGAACTGCTGGCTGTGAGCCGCGCCATGCGTGGCCACCACCGTGTACAACGGCAGCGCCAGCTTGCGGCCTTGCAAGAATTCTTGCAGCAAGGTCTTGGCGTCCTTGCCCAGCGTTTTGGGGTCGACCGAGGCCAGTACCGGCTGGTACTGGCGCACGATCACGCGACGCGCGGCATCAAAGCCCGCATCCAGGAAGACGGCGCCGAACAGCGCCTCGACGGTATCGGCAAGAATCGACGGACGGCGGAACCCGCCGCTTTTCAGTTCGCCTTCGCCCAGGCGCAGATACTGCGACAGCTCCAGGCGTTGGGCGATGTCGGCCAGCGAGGCCTGCTTGACCAGATTGGCCCGCAGCCGCGACAAGTCGCCTTCGTCGATTTTGGAATAGCGTTCAAACAGCATGGCGGCCACAACGAAGTTCAGCACGGAATCCCCAAGGAATTCCAAACGCTCGTTGTGACGCGCACCATGACTGCGATGCGTCAGTGCCTGTTCAAGCAAGGCTGGATCACCGAAGTGGTGATCCAGGCGGTTTTCTAGCGTGGCTAGCGACATAATCAGTTGAACCGGCCAATGCGGCTGAGATCGCTGAAATTCATCCAGATGAAGAAGGCGCGTCCGACGATATTGGATTCCGGAACGAAGCCCCAGTATCGGCTGTCTGCGCTGTTATCCCGATTATCGCCCATGGCGAAATAACTGCCTTCGGGTACTTTGCAGCGTACCCCATTGCGGCTGTATTGGCAGTTCTCGCGGTGAGGAAATTGCCACATCGGCGAATAATCTTGCGGCTTGCCTTCATCTAGCAGGATCTTGTGCTCAACGTCGCCCAACTTCTCTTTATATTGTGCGATATACGACACACGATCCGGCTCGAAGTAGTCGCCGTCGCGCACATGCGGCACCAATTCGCCGTTTACGTACAGTTTTTTGTCCAGATAAGCGATCTCGTCGCCAGGCAGGCCGACCACGCGCTTGATGTAATCCACGTCCGGATCAACCGGGTAGCGGAACACAAACACATCGCCGCGCGCGGGCTTGCCGATGTCGACGACCTTCTTGTCGATGACGGGCAAGCGCAAGCCATAGCTGAACTTGTTCACCAGGATCAGGTCGCCAGACTGCAAGGTCGGCAACATCGAACCCGACGGAATCCGGAACGGCTCAACCACGAACGAACGCAGCATGAACACGAACAGGATGACGGGAAAGAAGCTGACGGCGTATTCGATCCACCACGGCACGCGGCGGGCGGCGTCCCCGGCTTCGCGGCGCAGCCGCTCGGCTTCGTGCGCGTCGCCGATCAGGGCCGCATCGTACTGCGCCATTGCCGCTTGCGCCCGTGCTTCACGGCCACGCCGTAGCACTGCCAGATCAAGCACCCAGATAATGCCGGTCAAGACCAGCAGAACAAACAGGATCAGGGCAAAGTTCCAACTCATCAGCTAACCGCCTTCTTTTGGTTCTACTTGTCTTCCACTTGCAGGATGGCCAGGAACGCCTCCTGCGGAATCTCAACGCTACCCACCTGCTTCATGCGCTTCTTGCCGGCCTTCTGCTTTTCAAGCAGCTTCTTCTTGCGCGAGATGTCGCCGCCATAACACTTGGCCAACACGTTCTTGCGCAGCGCCTTCACGTTTTCACGCGCAATGATTTCGGCGCCGATGGCTGCCTGGATTACCACGTCGAACATCTGGCGCGGGATCAGGCCACGCATGCGGGTCACGACATCACGGGCGCGATGGCGCGCATTGCTGCGGTGGACGATCACGGCCAGCGCATCAACGCGGTCGTTGTTGATCAGCAAGTCCACGCGCACCACATCAGCCGAGCGGTACTCAAGGAACTCGTAGTCCATCGAGGCATAGCCGCGCGACACCGACTTCAGCTTGTCGAAGAAATCCAGCACGATTTCCGCCAGCGGGATCTCGTACACCAGGTGAACCTGACGGCCGTGATAGCTCATGTTGACCTGCGAGCCGCGCTTGTTATTGCACAGCGTCATCACGGGGCCGACATAGTCCTGCGGCATGAACAGCGTGACCTTCACGATGGGCTCGCGAATGTCCTGGATCTTGCCCACTTCCGGCATGCGCGACGGGCTTTCCACCGTGATGACGGAGCCATCGCGCTGCTCGACTTCATACACCACCGACGGCGCGGTGGTGATGATGTCCATATCGAATTCGCGCTCCAGGCGCTCTTGCACGATTTCCATGTGCAACAGGCCCAGGAAGCCGCAGCGGAAACCGAAGCCCAGCGCTTGCGAGACTTCCGGCTCGAACATCAGAGCGGCGTCGTTCAGCTTGAGCTTGTCGAGCGAATCGCGCAGTTGGTCGTATTCGGAGCTTTCCACCGGGTACAGGCCGGCGAACACCTGCGGCTTCACTTCCTTGAAGCCCGGCAGCGCAGCGGCGGCCGGCTTGTTGGCCAGGGTGACCGTATCGCCCACCTTGGCGTCTTCCAGCTGCTTGATGCCGGCGATGATGAAGCCAACCTCGCCCGCCGACAGATGCGGGCGCTGCTGCGACTTCGGCGTGAACACACCGGTCTGCTCGCACAGGTGGGTGGCGCCGGAGGCCATCAAGAGGATCTTGTCCTTGGGCTTGAGCACGCCGTTGATGATGCGCACCAGCATGACCACGCCCACGTAGTTGTCGAACCACGAGTCGATGACCAGCGCTTGCAGCGGTGCGTCGGGGTCGCCCTTGGGCGCCGGCACGCGGGCCACAATGGTTTCCAGAATTTCGTCGATGCCCATGCCCGTCTTGGCGCTGGCCAGCACGGCTTCAGAGGCGTCGATGCCGATGACGTCTTCGACTTCCTGGCGGGCGCCTTCGGGATCGGCCTGCGGCAGATCCATCTTGTTCAACACGGGCACCACTTCCACACCCAGCTCGATGGCGGTGTAGCAGTTGGCGACGGTTTGCGCTTCCACGCCTTGCGACGCGTCCACCACCAGCAGCGCGCCTTCGCAGGCCGACAGCGAGCGGCTGACTTCATACGAGAAGTCAACGTGCCCCGGGGTGTCGATCAGGTTCAGGTTGTAGATCTTGCCGTCCTGCGCCTTGTAGTGCAGAGCGGCCGTCTGGGCCTTGATGGTAATGCCGCGCTCGCGCTCGATTTCCATGGAATCGAGCACCTGCGCCGACATTTCGCGATCCGCCAATCCGCCGCAGCGCTGGATCAGGCGATCGGCCAAGGTCGATTTGCCATGATCGATGTGGGCAATGATGGAGAAGTTGCGAATATGCTGCATGCTTGAAATTATAAGGGACGGAACACTCGGCACTAAGCCGGAAGACACCGCCGCCGGAGTACGCACGGCTGACGAGAGGGGCGCTGGCGGGCAAAGCCCGGGCAAAACGAGGGGGCGCCAAGCGCCCCCTCTTGCGGCAACCAGCCATTTTAGCTGGTCTTGGGCAATTTTTTTTGCCTAGGGACCAGCCCCTGGCAAAAAGCCCCTGTCAGGGGGCCTGTCGCCCTGTTACTTCGAGGCGGGCACTGCGACCCACTGCGTCTGATCGCCTCGGCGAACCAGCAACCCTGCGGCGCGCGTCTTATCCAGCTTGCCCACGAGCTCGGCGAACTGTTTGGCGCCGGTGACGTCAGTGTCGTTCAGAGCCAACACAATGTCGCCTTCCTGCAAGCCGGCCTTGCCTGCTGCGCCTTCAGCCACCTTGACCTGAACCCCGCCCTTGATGCGCAATTTCTTCTGCACATCGGCCGGCACATCCACCACGCCCAGACCCAGAGCGTTGGTCACTTCCGGCACCGGTGCGGGCTTCTTGCCAGCGGCGGCGGTCTTCTCGGTCGGGATTTCACCGACCTTGACCGACAGCGTCATGCTCTTGCCCTTGCGCCACACTTCCATGTCGGCTTTGGTGCCCGGCTTGGTCTCGCCCACGATACGCGGCAGGTCAGACCAGCGCTTGATCGGTTCATTGTTGAACTTGAGGATGACGTCGCCCGGCTGCACGCCAGCTTGCTCGGCGGGGCCTTCGGCTTCCACGCTGCTGACCAGCGCGCCTTCGGCCTTGGGCAGGCCAATGGCTTCGGCCACATCCTTGCCCACTTCACCGATCTGCACGCCCACACGGCCGCGCGTCACCTTGCCCGTGGCGCGCAATTGGTCCACCACACGCATGGCTTCGTCGATCGGGATTGCCAGCGAAATGCCCATGAAGCCGCCGCTGCGCGAGATGATCTGGGAATTGATGCCCACGACCTCGCCATCCAGGTTGATCAGCGGGCCGCCGGAGTTACCGGGGTTGACCGCCACGTCCGTCTGGATGAACGGCAGGTATTCACCGGTGTCGCGGCCGATGGCGCTGACGATGCCCGAGGTGACCGTGGAATCCAGGCCAAACGGCGAACCGATGGCCAGCACCCATTGGCCCTTCTTCAGCTTCTTGGGGTCGCCAATGACCAGCGGAATCATGTCCTTGGCTTCGATCTTGATCAGCGCCACATCCGTGCGCTCGTCCGTGCCGATGACCTTGGCCTTGAACTCGCGGCCGTCGGTCAGCGTGACGTAAATATCCGTGGCGTCTACCACCACGTGGTTGTTCGTCAGGATGTAGCCATCGTCGGACACAAAAAAGCCGGAACCCACGCCGCGCGGTACGGTGCGCTCTTCAGGTTGTGAAGGCTGCGGGCGCTGGCGGGGAGTGGGCGACTGGCCCGGGGGCTGCATGTCGGGGCCGAAGAACCAGCGGAACAGTTCATACGGGTCGGTGCCGCTGCCGCCAGGACCAGGGCCGCGCACGGGCACGGTGGCCGTCGTGCGGATGTTCACGACCGCGGGATCGGCCTTTTCAACAATGCCCGTGAAATCGGGCAACGCCACGGTCGGCGTCTGCGCGACCGAAGCGGGCACGTAGGCCGTGGACAGGAAAACCCCTGCCGCCACAGCCGCCAGAAAGCGCCGGAAAAAAGCGTTCGACACCGTCATTGCTTTCATAAGTAACTCCGAAATTGCTGCTTGCTGGCCGAGCCGCAGGTCACTTGGACCCAGCAGCCCCGGCCGCCGGCGCTGCTGCCGCAGGTGCGGCGGGCACATATTCTGTCGCTTCCGCCAACTGTTCCAGCGTCGCCACGGGCACTTCGCCCACGGCCGTCAACCAGAAGTCTGCGATGCGCGCGCCATAGACCGTAATGGAGCCGCGTTGGGCGGCGCCGTGCGGCGGATGATGGCCGCGCTGGCTGTCGTAAGGCTCGATGAACACCGAGATTGCCGCCAACCCGTCGGACAAGACCATCTGGCTGACCGTTGCGCCGCGCCCCATCGAACGCGCCACCTGCATGATCACCTTGAAGCCCTTGGGCGCAGGAATGCGCCAGCCCTGGGCCATCAGGTCGACCGGCGTCATCGAAGGCTCAAGCACCTTCCAGTCGCGCGTGCTCCAGCGCGAGGTCAACAACTGCGGATCAACTTCCGAGCCCAGGCGCAACGACGTGAACGACACCTGCTCAACCACGCCACGCGCGGCGTTCAGCGTCTGCGCTTTCAGCAAGAGATTGGTTTCGACGTCGGCACAAAGGCGATAACCGTAACGCAGCTTATCCAGCGGCTCGATCGTGATCAAGCGGCATTCGCGGCCTGCCACACGATGTAGCGCGGGTTCTGTACGGATCTTGTAGTGCTCGGAAAGATTGGCCGGATCGCCCAACAGCAAGCCGGGAAAGCGATCGCCGCGGCGACGCTCGATCAGCACGGTCTTGCGCTCGGGGATCAGGCACTGAACGTCTTCGTTATGACGCAGGTACTCGCGCGGCTGGCCGTCCAGAATCTCCAGACGCTCGCGCTCGCCGGTACCGTCCAAAACGTGCACCAGGCGCGACGATTGGATCATCTCGCCTTGCTGATACATGAACACGCCCGCGTAGTCCTGCTTGCGGGCGGCCTGTTGAATACGCGACAAGAGCTGAACGACGTCGTCCGTGGCCGGCGCCGGGTCAGCGGCGCGCGCAGGTTCGTGCGCGGCCAGAAAAGCGGTCAGCAGGGTGGCGGCGAACCAGCCAGCGCGGTGTGCGTGCCAGGAGGCGACGCGCGGCCAACGAGTTGGTAACACCACCGCCATCAACGCCCCGCTCCGACGTCGAACGAGACCTGACGCACGGCGCTGGGACCCGCCATCTGACGATGGGCCTCCAGGTAGTCGCGCAGACCCGAATCATCGGCGGAGGCAGTGGCGGGAGTGCCGCTGGCATCGGCCAGCACGCGCACTTCCGTGGCGGGCGTGCCCGTCAGGTAGGGCTGCGCGACCCAGGCGACCGTGGCAACGGCTGCCGCCACCGCCAGGCCGGACAGGCCAACGCGCAATGGCGAACGGCGCCGAGGCGCCGCCACGATAGGCAATTCAGCGTCGAGCGCTCGCGCCAGGCGCGACTGGAAAGCCGCGCTGGGCGTCAATGCCAGATCAGAATTACGTAGGGAATCACCGATCAAATGATAGGCGTCCCAGGTCTGACGTCCTTCCTTGGACAACAGACTGGGAAATATATCGTCGGAATCTTCTCCGTCCATCCAGGCGGAAACCGATTCCTCCCAGGAGGATTCGGTGATTTCAACGGACTTGGCTGCGGTTTGCATGACTGCCACTCCTTACCAGCGACGCTCGGCATCGGTGCCAAGCAATGGACGCAATTTGGTCGCAATGGCTTCTCGCGCACGAAAAATGCGGGAGCGCACCGTACCGATCGGGCAATCCATGCTCTGGGCGATGTCTTCGTAACTCATACCTTCGATTTCACGCAGGACAATTGCGGTGCGCAACTCTTCGGGCAATTCCTCGATCGCCGCGTTCACCGTCTCGGCGATTTCGCGGCTGGCAACCATGGATTCCGGCGTGCTTATATCGGTTAGGTTGTCGGTTTCGTTAAAAGTTTCACCGTCTTCCGTTTCTATCGCGTTGGGCGCGCTGGGACGCCGGCCTTGCGAGGCCAGCCAGTTGCGCGCCGTATTGATGGCGATACGGTACAGCCAGGTGTAGAAGGCGCTATCCCCCCGGAACTGGGGTAAGGCCCGATAGGCCTTGATGAACGCTTCCTGAGCTACGTCCTCGATTTCCGAGGGATCGCGGATCATTCTGGCCAGCAGTCGGAGAATCTTGCGCTGGTACTTCAGCACCAGCAGATCGAATGCCTTTTTGTCGCCCCGCTGAACGCGCGCGACCAATTCTGCGTCGACTTCGCGTTCGCTCATGACGCCTCCTGCGGGCGTGCCGCCGTGCGCGCGCGCCGCGCCGTGCCCGTCAGCAGGCACAGACGCCGCCAGGACTCAGGTCGCAACGTCCGCTGCCAGACGGTGAGGGTAATGGTGCTATTTGTAAAGGCCGTACTCCCGGTGGGCAAAGGCTGCAAAGTGAGCGTCAGCCAGCGCGAGCCGCGCTGCTGATGCCGCAGCTCGGCATCTTGCCAGCCTTGCGGCAAACATACCTGCCAGCGCCCCGCTCCGGTTGCCGTGCGTAATGCCGATACCGGGGACGGGCCACTTCGTGCCGAGTGTAACAGCCCGGCGGGCATAAGCAGCAGCGCGATTATCGCGCCCGCTGCCCATGCCATGCCGTACCAGGACGCCACGGTCAGCACGGATGCTGCGGTGGCCGCGAGCGCCAGCGCGCAAAGCGTGCTGACGCGGCGCGGGTGCTCCACAGGCACCTGAAACGACCAGCGCCCTGCGTCGGAGCCTGCCAAATCAGACCCGGCGCACGGCCATGGAGCCGTTGGTGCCGCCGAAGCCGAACGAGTTGGACAGGCCGACCTCGATCTTCATCTGCCGCGCTTCATTCGCGCAGTAATCCAGATCGCATTCCGGATCTTGATTGAAGATGTTGATCGTGGGAGGCGAAACCTGGTTGTACACCGCCAACGTGGTGAACACGGCCTCGATGCCGCCGGCCGCGCCGAGCAAGTGCCCGGTCATGGACTTGGTCGAATTGACCACCAGCTTCTTGGCGTGATCGCCAAACGCCAGCTTCAGCGCTTCGGTTTCGTTCTTGTCACCCAGAGGCGTGGACGTGCCGTGTGCGTTGACATACTGGATGTCGTCGGCATTCAGGCCACCGTTGCGCAGCGCGTTGATGACGCCGCGGCGCGGGCCGTCCTTGTCCGGAGCCGTGATGTGGTGCGCGTCGGAGCTCATGCCATAACCGGCGAGCTCACCATAAATGCGCGCGCCACGCTTCTTGGCGTGTTCGTACTCTTCCAGCACCAGTACGCCTGCGCCTTCGCCCAGGACGAAACCGTCGCGGTCGCGATCCCAGGGACGCGAAGCCGTCTGAGGATCATCGTTACGGGTCGACAAGGCGCGCATGGCAGCGAAACCGCCAATGCCCAGCGGCGACACGGTCGACTCAGCGCCGCCTGCCACCATGACGTCCGCATCACCGTACTCGATGAGGCGAGCAGCGTCGCCGATGCAGTGCAGGCCGGTCGTGCAAGCCGACACGACAGCGTAGCTGGGGCCCTTCATGCCGTAGGCAATGGACAAATGACCGGAGATCAGGTTGATCAGCGAACCCGGCACGAAGAACGGAGAGATCCGTCGCGGACCCTTGGCCATATATTCGACCTGGGTTTCTTCGATGCGCGGCAAACCGCCGATACCGGAACCCACGATCACGCCAATGCGCTCGGCATTGGCTTCAGTGACTTCCAGGCCGCAATCGCGCCATGCCTGCATCCCGGCGGCCAGGCCGTAATGGATGAAGGTATCCATCTGGCGGGCTTCTTTGGACGAGATATAGGTGCTGATGTCGAAGTCTTTGACTTCGCCAGCAATATGCGTGGTGATGGCCGAGGGATCGAAACGGGTGATGCGGCTGATGCCAGAACGTCCGTTGACGATATTGTCCCAAGCGGTGGTCAGGTCGCTTCCTACGGGCGAAACGATACCAAGGCCAGTGATGACGACACGTCGCTTCACGGATGACTCCTCAAACAGACAAAAGAAAGGCGGCTTTCGGGATGCGCTGCTCGTGTGATCCACGCGAAAGCGGGTCGGGCTTTACAACGCCCTTCCCGCACGCGGACCACACGGCAAATTCCTGAAACCGCCCCGTTTCCTGATTGGCCCCGAAATTCGGGCAACCAGAAGGATATAGGCTGAGCTTACTGCTTACCGTGCGAATTGATGTAGTCAATCGCTTGTTGCACGGTCGTGATCTTTTCGGCCTCTTCGTCGGGGATCTCGGTCTCGAATTCGTCTTCGAGCGCCATGACCAGTTCGACCATGTCGAGCGAATCGGCACCGAGGTCGTCAAGGAAGGAGGATTCGTTCTTGATCTCGGCTTCGTTCACGCCAAGTTGTTCAGCGACGATCTTCTTGACGCGCTGTTCGATGCTTTCCATGCAGATCTCCAATTGGGAAAAATCCCGCGAATTATAGCCAAGCGTAGAGGAAAGCAACGCCTGGCCGTGACAAAAATAACACCGCGCACTGGATCTGTTGCCCGAGAGGGCTCAGAAATACCGGTATGCGGCGCTTCCGGTGAATCGCGCACAGCCCCGCCCGGAACCCGGTGGAGGCACGGCAGCGTGGGCCGCCTTGCGCGCAATTCGTGATTTATTGCATGTACATCCCGCCGTTGACGTGCAGGGTGGTGCCGGTAATGTAACCCGCTTGAGGCCCGGACAAAAAGGCCACCGCATGGGCGATGTCTTCGGGCGAACCCAAACGGCCCAGCGGAATCTGCTGCAGCAAGGCGGTGGTCTGGCTCTCAGCCAGCGCACGCGTCATGTCGGTGTCGATGAAACCCGGTGCGACGCAGTTCACGGTGATGTTGCGGCTACCCAACTCACGAGCCAGCGCGCGCGACATTCCTGACACGCCCGCCTTCGCGGCGGCGTAGTTGGCCTGGCCGGCGTTGCCGCTCGAGCCCACCACGGAAGTCACGTTGATGATGCGTCCCCAGCGGGCCTTCATCATGCTGCGCAACACGGCGCGCGACAGGCGGAACACCGACGTCAGGTTGGTATCCAGCACGGCCGACCAATCGTCGTCCTTCATGCGCATGGCGAGCGTGTCGCGAGTGATGCCGGCGTTGTTGACGAGGATGTGCGGACCACCGCCTTCCTTGCCCAGCGCGTCGATCAGGGCGTCGCAGGCTTCGGCGTCGGTCACGTTCAGCACCACGCCCCGGCCGCCAAACGGCGCCAGCGCTTCGGTGATGGCGGCCGCGCCCGATTCGGACGTGGCGGTGCCCACAACGGTTGCGCCGCGCGCAGCCAATTCCTGGGCGATGGCGCGGCCGATGCCGCGCGTGGCGCCGGTCACCAGCGCGATCTTGCCTTGCAGTTCGATCGAGTTATCCATGTCTTTAATTTCCGTTAACGACGGCCAACGCGGCTTCAAGCGAAGCGGGGTCGGTGATGGCCAGGCCGGTAAGTTCGGGGTCGATACGCTTGGTCAAACCGGCCAGCACCTTGCCGGGACCGCATTCGATGACGTGCGTGACGCCTTGCGCCTTCATGGCTCGCAGGGTTTCAACCCAGCGCACAGGATGCCACGCCTGGCGAACCAGCGCATCGCGGATGGCAGCGGGGTCGGTGGGGGACGCCACGTCGACGTTGTTGATGACTTGAATCTGGGGCGCCGACACCGTCACGCCAGCCAGCGCACCAGCCAGCACATCGGCGGCGGGCTTGAGCAGGCTGGAGTGGAACGGGGCGGACACCGGCAACAGCAGCGCGCGCTTGGCGCCCGCAGCCTTGGCCAGCTCGCAAGCGCGTTCGACGGCGGCCTTGTGGCCCGCGATCACAACCTGGGCGGGCGCATTGAAGTTCACGGCTTCGACCACTTCACCTTGCGCGGCGGCGGCGCACGCGGCACGCACGGCATCGTCGTCCAGACCCAGAATGGCGGCCATTGCGCCCGTGCCGACCGGCACTGCGGCTTGCATGGCGTCAGCGCGCACGCGCACGAGGCGCACGGCGTCTTCCAGCGCAAGCGCGCCGGCGGCCGTCAGCGCGGCGTATTCGCCCAGGCTGTGGCCGGCGACGACATCAGGCTTGCGGCCGCCCGCTGCGGACCAGGCGGCGTAGAACGCAGCACCTGCGGTCAGCATGGCGGGCTGAGTGTTCGTGGTCAGGTTGAGCTGTTCCACCGGCCCTTGGGCGATCAGCGCGCCCAGATCCTGCCCCAGCGCCTGCGAGGCACGGGCGACGGTATCGGTAACGGCGGAAACATCCGACCAGGCATCCAGCATGCCGACAGCTTGCGAACCTTGGCCGGGAAAGACAAAAGCGATTTTCATGAGTGACCGGTTTGATTGATTCAGTATCTGTGAGGAATGTCAGGCGCGCTCTCCAGGCGGCGGCGCATTGCGCCGCGCAGCCCGGACGCGCCCTTACATGCGGGCGAGCACCGAGCCCCAGGTGAATCCGCCGCCCACGCCTTGCATCAGAATGAGCTGACCGGGTTTGACGCGGCCATCGCGGCGCGCGGCATCCAGGGCCAGCGGCACGCTGGCCGCAGAGGTGTTGGCGTGGCTATCAACGGTAATGACGACTTTTTCAACGGGCACGGCAAGCTTGCGCGCCAGGAAATTCAGGATGCGAACGTTGGCCTGATGCGGGATCAGCCAATCGACCTCGGCAAGCTCGACACCCGCTTCGGCGCAGGTATCGCGCGCCGAGCGGTCCAGCACCGTGACCGCCTGCTTGAACACTGCCTGGCCGTCCATGCGCAGGAACGGATCGCCCGTCACGTCGCCATACGCCACGTTGCCCGCGGCGCTCAGGATCTTCATCTGGCTGCCGTCGGCGTGCAATTGCGCGGCCATGATGCCGGGCGTGTCGGAGGCTTTCAGCACCACCGCGCCCGCACCGTCACCGAACAGCACGCAGGTGCTGCGATCGTTCCAGTCCAGGATGCGCGAAAACACTTCCGCGCCGATCACCAGCGCACAACGGGCACGGCCCGCGCGGATGAAGCTGTCAGCGGTAGTCAGCGCATAGACGAAGCCGCTGCACACGGCTTGCACGTCGAACGCGGCGGAACCCTTGGCGCCCAGGTTGGCCTGCACCAGGCAAGCCGTGCTGGGAAAGACGAAATCGGGGGTAGACGTGGCGACGATGATCAGGTCGATGTCGGACGCTTCAACGCCCGCATCGGCCAGCGCGCGGCGCGAGGCTTCGGTGGCGAGCTGGCTGGTCGTGACGCCACGCTCGGCAAGGTGGCGCTGACGGATGCCCGTGCGCTCGACGATCCATTCATCGGACGTGGCGATATCGCGCGTCGCCAGTTCCGCTGCCAGTTCGTCATTCGAAACCACGCGTTCCGGCAGGAAGCTGCCGGTGCCCGCGATCACGGAATATTTCATTGCGGTATCCATCAAGCGGTGTCCCCAGCCACGTTCTGCGAGGGCGTTGCGACGCCCTCTTCTGATTGAACGCGCTTGGTAATCTGAGCGACCGTCTGAGCGGTGCGCTCCAGCAGTTTACTCACTACAGCTTCGCGAGCTCGTTGCAACGCAAAACCGTAGGCGTAGACATCCGCGGAACCGTGGCTCTTGATGACCACGCCGCGCAAACCCAACAACGCGGCGCCATTGTAGCGACGGTTGTCGACGCGATTGCGCAGACGGTTGAGCACCGGCTTGGCGATGGCGCCGGCCAGCAGGGTAAAGATGTTGCGTTTGAACTCTTCGCGAATGATGCTGGACAGCATCTTCGCCAGCCCTTCAACGGACTTGAGCACAACGTTGCCGACGAAACCGTCGCAAACGACGACGTCGACCGTGCCCTTGAAGATGTCATTGCCTTCCACGTTGCCGTAGAAATTCAAGGGGCTGCCGCGCAGAAGCTCTGCCGCTTCTTTGACGACTTCATTGCCCTTGATGACTTCTTCGCCGATGTTGAGCAAGCCCACAGTGGGGTTCTCACGATGGTCCACCGCCTGCGAGAGTGCGGCGCCCATGATGGCGAATTGCAGTAGGTGCTCGGCCGAACAGTCCACATTCGCACCCAGGTCCAGCACCGTGGTGGCGCGGCCCGTCTGGTTCGGAATGGACGTGGCGATCGCGGGGCGGTCAATGCCGTCCAGCGTCTTGAGCACGTAGCGTGAAATGGCCATCCACGCACCGGTATTGCCCGCGGAAACGCAGGCGTCGGCGCGCCCGTCCTTGACGGACTGGGCGGCCAGGCGCATGGAGGAGTCTTTTTTGCGGCGCAGGGCGACCTCAACCGGGTCGTCCATGGTGACGACTTCAGAAGCCGCCACGATTTCCATACGATCGCGCGCCACGTCGCGGTGCTCAGAGAGCGCCGCTTCGATAGCGTCGGGAAGCCCGACCAGCAACAGCCGGGTATCCGGAAATTGCCGGGCGAACTCGATCGCAGCCGGAATCGTGACGGGCAGACCGAAGTCTCCGCCCATACAGTCTATGGCGATGCGTATCACGGGTGCCAGGTATCAGCGCGTAGCCGAATTGGTCCGAGTACGAGTTCGGCCCGGGGGCCTTATTCGTCGGCCTTGGTCTTCAGGACCTTGCGGCCACGGTAAAAGCCGTTGGGGCTGATGTGGTGACGCAGGTGCGTTTCACCGGTGTTCGGCTCGATGGCGGTCGACGGAGCAACCAGAAAATCGTGCGAACGGTGCATACCGCGCTTGGAGGGGGACTTCTTGTTTTGTTGAACGGCCATGATGACTCCTAGAAACGGGGCGCATTGTACGCGATGCGGCCCGATGTTGATCTCAATCTTTGTGCTTCAGTTGTTCCAGCACCGCAAACGGCGACGGACGCTTGACAGCGGGCTCTTCAGGAGCTTCGCTGACTTTGGCCTGCGCGCCCGGGCATACATCATGCTTGGGCACATACGGAACGCTCAGAATGAGCTCATCTTCAATCTGGGCCAGCAGATCAAAATGATGTGAACCCACCACCTTTTCAGGTTGGCTGGACACAAAACCATTTCCTTCTTCGTCTTCATCGTCCTCGCGGGAATAACCATCGGTTTGATCACCGTTGGTGAAACCATCATCGAGATCAGCTTCAGACTTAACCAGCTGCAACAGGACATCGCTATCGACCGGATACACGAACGGCACATTGCACCGCTGGCACACCAGCACCGGGTTCGCTTGCACGTGAACGTGCAGCAAGGGCCGGCCAAGCATCAAACCAGATTTGCCCACCTCACCCCGCACGGACCAAGTCACAAGCCCGGCGTCGCCCAGCGGTTGTTCGGGTAACCCTTCAACCGCGCGCGAAAACCGCACAAGAGGTATGGTGCCATGCGCTTCCTTGCCACTATGGGCAAATGCGAATGCATCGATGCGCTTAATGATCAGTCCTTTGCAGATGTCTTCTGCATTTACGGGTTGCGCCACGTGCCCAGAGGCTCTTTGGTGCAAAAATCCCGCAAAACGTTAGATAATACTGCGACTTACGCTTAACCGTCAAATACCGCATGCCTTCCAAGCCTAGCCTGATCCTCGCGTCCAGCTCGCGTTACCGCAAAGAATTGCTGTCGCGCCTGCGACTGCCCTTTTCGACCATTTCACCCGATGTAGACGAAACGCCACACCCGGGAGAAACGCCCGCGGCGCTGGCATTGCGCCTGTCGGTTGCGAAGGCCATGGCGGTTGCCGCCAAGCACCCGGGCAGCCTTGTGATCGGCTCGGATCAGGTCGCCACCGTGGACGGCGCGCCGATCGGCAAACCGGGGGATTTCCTTCGCGCCCAGGCGCAATTGCGCGCCCTGTCGGGTCAAACCGTGGAATTTCACAGCGCACTGGCCGTGACGGATGGCCAGCGCGTTGAAAAAGCAGACATCATCACGCGCTGCCGCTTCCGCCAACTGTCGGATCACGCTATCGACGCCTATCTGCGGGCCGAAGAACCTTACGATACTGCAGGCAGCGCCAAGGCGGAAAGCCTAGGCATCGCGCTGATGGAGAGCATCCAGAGCAACGACCCGACCGCCATTATCGGCCTGCCGCTGATCGAACTCACCCGCATGCTGGGCTTGTTCGGGCTGGACCCGCTGGACGCACCGGGCGCGCCGGCATGAGCGGCGCGCTGCACCTGATTCCCGTCAGCCTGGGTGACGCGCCGGCCGAACGCTGGCTGCCCACTGAAGTTCGCGCATTGGCCGGACGGCTGGACACCTACATCGCCGAAAACGCCAAGACGGCTCGCGCCTTCCTGAAGCTGATCGGCACCACCCGGCCGCTGCAGGAAATCACCATCCACACGCTGACCGACAAGGTGGACGCCGCCCAGATCAAGACTTGGCTTACCCCCATCAAGCAAGGCGCGGAAATCGGACTGGTTTCCGAAGCCGGCTGCCCAGCCGTGGCGGACCCCGGCGCCAAGGTCGTGGACGCTGCCCATCGGCTGGGCATCACCGTCAAGCCCTGGGTTGGCCCCTCTTCCATTCTGTTGGGCCTGATGGCCAGCGGCCTGGACGGCCAACGCTTCGCCTTCCACGGCTATGCGCCCGTCGATCCGGGCGAGCGCGCCAAGCAGCTGAAAGCCTGGGAACAGCACTCTGCCAAGCACAACCAGACCCAACTGCTGATCGAAACCCCGTATCGCAACGCTGCCATGTTCGCGACGCTCCTGACCAGCCTGAAGGGCGACACCAAGCTGTGCGTGGCGCGCTCGGTTACGACAGCCGATGAATGGGTCGTGACGCACACGGTGGCCGACTGGAAGAAGCTGCCCGCCCCGCAACTGGACAAGCTGCCCACGCTGTTCCTCTACCTGGCCCGCTGACCATGTTCCGCCTTATCACCACCCTGCTGGCGACAGCAGTGCTGGCCGGCTGCGCCACGCGCGGCCCGGCCGGACTGGACCTGGACACCTCAGTCACCGCCGTCAGCCAGGCCAGCCGCGTGCGCAGCATCGTTGTGCACTACACCACGGTCGACGACGCGACCTCAATGAAACTGCTGTCGCGCGGCAAGGTCAGCGCGCACTATCTCATCAACGATGCCGGGCGCGCCTATCGGCTGGTCGATGAGAACCGGGCTGCCTGGCATGCCGGCGCCAGCTCCTGGTACGGCAACATTGCGATGAACAGCACGTCTATCGGCATCGAAATCGTGAACCCCGGCTGGACGGAAGGCCCGGACGGCAAACCCGTCTGGCACGCCTACAACGACCGTCAGGTGCGGGCGCTGACGATACTGCTGCGCGACATCATCCAACGCCACGGCATCGCCCCCGAGAACGTTGTGGGCCATAGCGATATCGCGCCGCAGCGCAAGGTTGATCCTGGCCCGCTGTTCCCGTGGAAAACGCTGGCCGCAGCCGGCATTGGACGCTGGTACGACGAAACCGGCGCTGCCGAGCATCTGACGCGCCTGCAAGCGCAAGGCGTGCCGGACGTGGCCTGGTTCCAAGCGCAATTGCAGCGCCTGGGTTACACCAGCCCGCAAAATGGCGTGCTGGACCCGGCCACCATCAACACGCTGGCGGCATTCCAGATGCACTACCGCCCGGCGCGATACGATGGCCAGCCCGACGCGGAAACCGCTGCGATCATGTTGGCGATTCCGTAGGGAATGGCAAAGCAGGCTGGCGAACGTCAGCTCCTGCGCCGCCACCACGCCACGATCCGCCAGCCCAGCAGCAAGGCCAGCACCGCCGCATACAGGGCGGGCTGCGCCAGATCGTTCTTGCCTGCCTTGTGCCACCAATAATGCAGCACCGCCAACAGGCCGATGGCGTAAATGGCACGATGCAGCTGCTGCCAGCGTTTGCCCAGCTTGCGCATGGCCCACTGCGTGGAGGTCGCAGCCAGAGCAGTCATCAACACGAACGCCGCAAATCCCACCGTGATGAAGGGGCGTTCGCCGATGTCTTGCAGCATGGCGGCCGGGTCCAACCCGCGATCCCACCAGACCCAGGCCGTGAAATGCATGGCGCCATAGAAGAACGCAAACAAGCCGCACATGCGGCGCAGGCGCACCAAGGCGGGCTGGCCGGTCAGACGGCGCAACGGGGTGATCGCCAGGGTGACCAGCAGGCAGACTAGCGTCCACGTGCCGGACGACCGGGTCAGAAACTCAACCGGGTTCGCAGTCAGGCCGTTATTCACGCCCAACCAGATCCAGCGCGCGAACGGCGCCAGGCCCAAGAGAAACAAGACAGGCTTGAACCGCCCCACCGTCTTGGCGGACAGCTGTGTCTTGCGCGGCGGCGCCACCGAAGACCGCGTTGAAACGTCAGGCATGAGCGCGCTCAGTAGTTCGCTTTCAGGTCCATGCCCTGATAGAGCGACGCCACTTGCTCGCCATAGCCGTTGAACATCAAGGTCTTGCGCTTGGGGCTGAACAAGCCGTCTTCGCCGATGCGGCGTTCCGTGGCCTGGCTCCAGCGCGGGTGCGGGACGTTGGGGTTCACGTTGGCGTAGAAACCATATTCCTGCGGCGCGGCCTTGATCCAGGACGACACCGGCAGCTTTTCGACCAGGCGGATCTTCACCAAGGACTTGGCCGACTTGAAGCCGTATTTCCACGGTACGGCCAAGCGCAGCGGCGCCCCGTTCTGATTGGGCAGCACCTTGCCATAAAGGCCGAACACCAGCATGGCCAGCGGATTCATGGCTTCGTCGATGCGCAGGCCTTCCACGTAGGGCCATTCCAGGATGGCGGCGCGCACGCCCGGCATGTTCTCGCGCTGCACGGCCGTGACGAATTCAACATACTTGGCGTTGCCGGTGGGTTCGACCTGTTTGAGCAGTTCCGATACCGAATAGCCCACCCACGGAATCACCATGGACCAGCCTTCCACGCAGCGCAGGCGATAGACCCGCTCTTCCATGGGCGCCAGTTTCAGCAGTTCTTCGATGGTAAAGGTGCGCGGCTTGGCGACCTCGCCCTCGACGGTGACCGTCCAAGGGCGCGTCTGCAACTTGCCGGCATTGGCGGCGGGGTCGCCCTTGTCGACGCCAAATTCGTAGTAGTTGTTGTAGGACGTGACGTCGGCAAGCGACGTCTGTTTGTCCATGACGCTGAGCGAGCCGTTCGGCTTGGCTGGCAGCGCACCGGCCTCTTGTGCGAACGCACTGCGGGTTGCCCAACCCGGCAAACCGACGGCGGCGGCGGTCAGCCCGGCGCGCAGCATCAGGTCGCGGCGCGAGCGCCAGACGGCCTCGTCAGTGATTTCGGACGGAAGAATATCGTCGGGCTTGCGTATCAACATCATGGTCTCCGGTTCGGCGCCAGCCAGCCATGGCCGCACCCAGCGCATGTCATAGACGTTGCGCGGTCCCATGATATTCCGCGGCGGCACGCCTGCGGATAGGAACTTTCAGATTGACCTTTGGCGTTGCCGGACGTTCCCGTCCGGCAACGCAACGATCAGTATGGCCGGTCAGACGCTGGCGGTTACGCGCGGCAGCAACCAATCGCGCACGAGCGGCACGCTATCCAGCACCGCCTGCGGCGCACAACCTTGAAGTTCCTTCAGGGTGTGAGCACCGTACGTCACGCCCAACCCATGCACCCCCGCATTGACCGCCATCTGCAAGTCATGCGAGGTATCGCCCACCATCACGACGCGATCGGGGTCCACATCCAATTCCTGCATCAGTTCATGCAGCATCGCGGGGTGCGGCTTGCTGAAGGTTTCATCAGCGGTACGGGTCGCATCAAACAAGGGGCCCAGGCCGGTCGCGGCCAGCGCACGCGTCAAGCCAACGCGGCTCTTGCCCGTGGCAACAGCCAACCGGACGTTCTGGCCGGCCAATTCGGCCAGCAATTCGGGAATGCCGTCAAACAGCCGCAGTTCCGGATCGCGCAGCAGGTAGTGAGTGCGATAGCGCTCCAGGAAGCGCGGCATCATGGCCTGCGTCAATTCCGGCACGGCACGGCGCAAGGCGCTTTCCAGGGACAGACCAATGACCCAACTGGCCTCGGACGCCGACGGCACCGCCAACTCCAGATCGCGGCACGCGCCCTGAATGGCGGCCACGATGCTGTGCGTGGAATCCATCAAGGTGCCATCCCAGTCAAAAACGACCAGCGAATACGACGACATAATCAGACCGACTCCAGTTTTTTCAGTATTTGCCGGCACGCGGGGGGCAGTTCGGCGGTAAGGGTCAGGGGCTCGCCCGTCACCGGGTGGGCCAGCGTCAATTGATGGGCGTGCAGGAACATCCGGCCGAATCCCATGCGGGAGAACTCCGCGCGCACATCATCATGACCGTACTTGTCATCGCCCACGATGGGAAAGCCGCTGGCCGCCAGGTGAACGCGGATCTGGTGAGTACGGCCCGTGCGCAGCTCGGCGTCAACCAGGCTATAACCGCCGAAGCGCTGCTTCAGCGTGATGATGGTGTGCGCCGTCTGGCCGTCCGGGTCCACCTTGACGCGGCGCTCGCCGGACTGGGTGGTCCACTTGGACAGGCTCAGCTTGATGTGCTGGCGATCATTGACCCAGTCGCCCTCAACCAGGGCCAGATAGTGCTTGTCGCCCTTGCCTTCGCGCAGCATGGCGTGCAGGGCCAGCAGCGCGCTGCGCTTCTTGGCCACCATGAGCAGACCCGAGGTCTCGCGATCCAGCCGGTGCACCAGTTCCAGGAACTTGGCGTCGGGCCGGGCCGCGCGCAATTGCTCGATGACGCCGAAGGACACGCCGCTGCCGCCGTGCACCGCCACGCCCGCCGGCTTGTCCACAACCAGCAGCGCATCGTCTTCAAACACCACCGGAAATTCCGCGCCAGGCACGGGCCGGGGTTTGCCGGGGTCGGGCAGCCGCAAAGGCGGAATACGCACGATATCGCCCGCGGCGATGCGGTAGTCGACGGAGATGCGTCCCTTGTTTACACGCACTTCGCCGCCACGGATGGCTTTGTAGATATGTGTTTTGGGGACGCCCTTGCACAGGCGCATCAGGAAGTTATCCAGACGCTGGCCAGCTTGCTCGGCATCGACCTCCACCATGCGGACGGCGGGGGGGGCTTTAGAGGGGGATATGGGGGAGGAAGTTTCTTTGCGCATTGCGGAAAGCGACATATAATCGGGACAGCCTTAAGGGGCTGAACTAGCCGCCTGGCGTAGAGATGCAAACAAGTACGCAACTCCGTCGAGCGCGCGGGCCGCTATTGTACTGCCTGCTGATTCAACCCCTGGGTCTCTTGGTCGCCGGCGCAACCGCGCCCTGCCGGATAGTGGTGTGGCATTCACTTTGCCCGCTGTCCCAGCAGGTCCGTTGCATGCCGCAAGCGGCTCTGAAGCACTGCAAGAATCGTCGCATATTTAAAGCACCAGCTGCGTGTAGGCAACCAATCCGACCGCAACTGCCGTTCACAGCAATTTTTCCGTCAAACCACATTCAGTGAAGCTGACCCTCCTGCTGACAGAACCCCGTGCCCCACGGCACGACGTGCCCGCCTGACCCGCGGCGGATACGCCTGGGCGCCGCCCAGGTACGGTCCGCATTTCTTGCCCGCTTCAGCCGCAGCCCGAGTGACCCGAGGTCACGCGCCGATATCGGCGCGTCATGACAACGGAGAAACCCTCTCATGAAGCGCATGCTGTTCAATGCGACGCATCAGGAAGAATTACGCGTCGCTATCGTTGATGGGCAAAAACTCATCGACCTCGACATCGAGACTGCCGGCCGCGAACAACGCAAAGGCAACATCTACAAAGGTGTCATTACCCGGATCGAACCCGGCCTCGAGGCTTGCTTCGTCAACTACGGTGAAGACCGTCACGGCTTTCTGCCCTTCAAGGAAGTTGCCCGCAGCTTCTTCAAGGAAGGCGTGGACGTTCGTAGCGCCCGCATCCAGGATGCGCTGCGCGAAGGCCAGGAACTGATCGTTCAGGTCGAAAAGGAAGAGCGCGGCAACAAGGGCGCAGCCCTGACCACGTTCATCTCGCTGGCTGGCCGCTACTTGGTCCTGATGCCCAACAACCCCCGTGGCGGTGGCGTTTCCCGCCGTGTCGAGGGTGAAGACCGCCAGGAACTGCGCGACACCATGGAGCAGCTTGAGCTGCCCCAGGGCATGAGCATCATTGCTCGCACCGCAGGCATTGGCCGCAACGTCGAAGAGCTCCAGTGGGACTTGTCCTACCTGTTGCAGCTGTGGACCGCCATTGACGGCGCGGCCCGCGACAACTCCGCGCCCATCCTGATCTATCTGGAATCCAGCCTGGTCATCCGGGCCATTCGCGATTACTTCTCGCCCGAAATCGGCGAGATCCTGATCGATACCGACGAGATCGCCGACCAGGCCACCGCGTTCATGAGCGTGGTGATGCCGGACAACGTCCAGCGCGTCAAACGCTACCGCGACGATATCCCGCTGTTCTCGCGTTTCCAGATCGAACACCAGATTGAAACGGCGTACTCGCGCACGGTGCAACTGCCCTCCGGCGGCGCCATCGTGATCGACCACACCGAAGCGCTGGTTTCCGTCGACGTGAACTCGGCCCGCTCCACGCGCGGCGCCGACATCGAAGAAACCGCGTTGCGCACCAACTCGGAAGCCGCCGACGAAGTGGCCCGCCAGTTGCGCCTGCGCGACTTGGGTGGCCTGATCGTCATCGACTTCATCGACATGGAAGACAGCAAGAACCAGCGCGCTGTTGAACAGCGCCTGCGTGATGCGCTCCATTTCGACCGTGCCCGCGTGCAAATGGGCAAGATTTCGCGCTTCGGCCTGATGGAACTGTCGCGTCAGCGCCTGCGTCCGGCCCTGAACGAAGGCTCGCACATCACCTGCCCGCGTTGCAACGGCACCGGCGTGATCCGCGATGCCGAGTCCAGCGCCCTGCACGTGCTGCGCCTGCTGCAAGAAGAAGCGATGAAGGAAAACACCGCGGCGGTCCACGCCCAGGTGCCGGTCGATGTGGCCACTTACCTTCTGAACGAAAAGCGCGCCGACATCACCAAGATGGAAGCCCGCCTGAAGGTCAACCTGATGCTGATTCCGAACAAGCATCTGGAAACGCCGCATCACCACATCGAACGCCTGCGCCATGATGACCCGCGCCTGGAAGAGCTGAAGACCAGTTTCGAGCTGGTTGAAGCCCCGGCCACGAACGCGCCCTGGCAGCCCCGCGAAAGCGAAATCAAGGCTCGTCCGGAAGCGCTGGTCAAGGGCATCACGCCCTCGCAGCCGGCTCCCGTGTCGACGCCGGCAGCTCCTGTTGCCGCACCGGCAGCGCCGGCCGCCGCCGGTGGCTTGGGTGGCTTGTTCAAGCGCCTGGTTGGCTGGCTGACCGGCAATGCCGATACCGCCAAGCCCGCAACGCCCGCCGCTCAGGAAGACAGCGCCAAGCGCGCCGCTTCCGGCCGTGGCAAGGGCCGTGCCGGCCATGACGGCCAGGAACGCCGTGGCGAACGCCATGGTTCGGACCGCAACCGTGGCAACCGCCGTGGCGAAGCGCGCGGTGAAGGCGCCGAGGGCAGCGAAGGCGGCCGTCATCACGTCCGTGGCAACCGCCGTCCCGAAGGCGAGCGCCAGGAACGCGGCGACCGCAACAACCGCAACGAGGCTCGTGGCGACCGCGACAACCAGACCGCCCAAACGGCTCTGGCGTCGAACCGCCCCGACCAGGCTGATCTGGCCAATGGCGAGGACACCGGCGCTGGCCGTAACCGCCGTCGTGGCCGTGGCCGCAACCGCCGTGAAGAAGGCCAGTCCGATGCGCCGATGAGCGAACAGGAAAGCATGGTCGCCGCGCTGGCGCAGTCCGTTGCGACCGCCCTGCCCGACACCAAGCCCGCCACTGAAGCCGCAGCCGACGCCGATGCCGCCGACCAAACCGATGGCTTCCCGACCGCTGAAGGCGCAGAAGGTGCTGCCGATCCCGAACGCAAGCGCCGCCGCCGCCGCAGCCGTCGTGGCCGCCGCAGCCAGGATGAAGCAGGTCTGGCAGGCAGCGACGAGCAACTGGAAGACGGTTCGGATGACGACGCTGGCGAACAGGCTGAAGGCGTAGCCGCCGAAGCCGCGCCCGCCGAAGCTGCCGCGCCCGCTCCGGTGCAAGCCGCCCAGATCGACGCCGCTCCGGCACAGGCTGAAGCCGCCCCGGCCGCTCCGGTCCAGGTTGTTGAAACCAAGGTAACGGAAGCGCAGGTCATTGAAGCCCAACCGGCCGCCGAACAAGCCGCCGTCGAAGCGCCCAAGGCCGAGCCCGTGCAAGTTGCCGCTGAAGCCCCCAAGGCCGAACCCGTGCAAACCGCCGCTCGCGACGTCACGCAACCTGTGGCCGTTGAACCCGCCAGCCAGGTGTCCGTGCCTGCCGCGCCGGTTGAAGCACCGGCTCACGCCGCTGCGGAACCCGTCGTGACGGCGCCGGCCGCTCCGGTCGCCGAAGCTCCGGTCGCCGAAGCTCCGGTCGCTGAAGCTCCGGCTGCCGCAGCACCGGCTGCCGTAGCTCCTGCTGCCCCGGCCCCTGCCGCGCCGACGCAAGCGCAACAGCCGATCGTGGTGCCGGCCGCTACGCCGTCCGCCAAGGCTCAGGCGCTGCATGACGTCGTCAACGCTGCCGGCCTGAAGTGGGTTGAAACCGACCCCGACCGTCACGCTCAGACGCAACTGCGCATCGCCGCCGCGCACTCGCCGACCCGCCTGGGCCGCGAGCGCAAGCCGGTCGCGCAAGTGTCGAACGAACCTCTGGTTCAAGTCGAAACGCGCCACTAAGCCGCTCGGCACGAAAAAGCCCCCGTCCACACGACGGGGGCTTTTTTTTGGACGCGACGGGCGATGCTGTCAGCGCGCAATAAAAAAAGCCCTCGCAGTTGCGAGGGCTTTCAGCATTGAACCGCCTGCGATCAGAACTGGTACGTATAAGTCAGCTGCACCAGATCCAAACCCGGGTTCGGACGCTTGATGCTGGCGTTGGAGAAGTGCGAATAGCGCACGCCAATGCGGTTGTTCGGGGTCAGCAGAAAGCCCAAGCCAACGTGGTCACCAAACTGGAAGGCGGTGCTGATGTTTTCGTCAGCAAAACGCGTGCTGGAGAACAACGTGGCGCCGATACCGGCCTCGAGGTAGAAACGTTCACCCGTCCACCAACGGAACATCGGAATGGCGTTGAGCTGCCAGACATGGCCCGGCGAACGCGAGCCATCGGCCTGCCAGTAGGACGCACCCAGTTCGGGCGTGAGGTCCAGGCGGCCCCAGTTGCCACCGAATTGATACGTCCACACGGACGGGGTCTCGTAGTTCAGCGTCAGGCGCTTGTAGTGGTCGCCAATGCCGTAGTGCAGACTGACGCCGCCTTGCGTGCCGGTTGAGGATTGGGCGCTTGCAAGCGTTGCAGCGCCGGCCAAAGCCAAACCGACAAGGCGCGTGAGCATTTTCTTTTTGGTCGACAGCATCAGGTAACTCCGTGGATTTCTGGACTAGTTGGCAACATATCAAAATCCGGGTCGGATAGCTCGACGATTGTCGCAATATGGCAACAAATATCTGTGGAAAACACTGTTCCGAAAAGCATGGTCACACTCGAAACACCCTCTGGCCGTCCCGGGTAACACGCACTAGCGTCGCCAAAGCAAATGCCGCCGTCAGACAATGGCCTGACGGCGGCATGTTTTTACAGCAGACGCGAAAGGCCTCAGGCCGTCACGACATCCGCCGGCTGGTTGGTCAGCAACGCGAGCAGACGCGCGATTTCCTCGCGCAGCTGGCGACGGTCAATGACCATGTCGATCGCGCCCTTCTGCAGCAGGAATTCAGCGCGCTGGAAGCCTTCAGGCAGCTTCTCGCGCACGGTCTGTTCGATCACGCGCGGGCCGGCGAAGCCGATCAGCGCCTTGGGCTCGGCGATGACCACGTCGCCCATGAAGGCGAAGCTGGCTGACACGCCGCCCATGGTGGGGTCGGTCAGCACGCTGATGAACGGCAGGCCGGCCGCCGACAAGCGGGTCAGCATGGCGTTCGTCTTGGCCATCTGCATCAACGACAGCAGGCTTTCCTGCATGCGCGCGCCACCCGAGGCCGCCACACAGATGAACGGCGTCTTGTTGTCCAGGGCAGCCTGGGCGCCGCGCGCAAAGCGMTCACCCACCACCGAGCCCATGGAACCGCCCATGAATTCGAATTCGAAGCAGGCCAAGGTGGCCGGCACGCCGCGAATGGAACCGCTCATGACCACCAGCGCATCGGTTTCACCGGTTTGCTTGACGGCCTCTTGCAGGCGTTCGGGATACTTGCGGGTGTCCTTGAACTTCAGCGTGTCGACTGAGCGCGTGGTCTGGCCGATTTCAACGCGGCCTTCCATGTCGAGCAGCGAATCAATGCGGGCGCGCGCGCCGATGCGCATGTGATGGTCGCACTTGGGGCACACGTGCAGATTGGCCGCCAAGTCTTCGCTGTACAGCACCGATTCGCACGACGGGCATTTCACCCAAAGGCCTTCGGGAACGCGGCGGGCGCCGCTGTCGCTGGTTTTATTGATGCGAGGAGGCAGGAGTTTTTCGATCCAGCTCATTGTTATTTCATCCCGTTAGAGGTCGCGCCGGGCCGCTCAGGCCGACGCGTCGTCTCGTTTGACTTGATCCAGCGCTTGCCGGATGGTGCGCAGCCAGCCGCCGGCGGCGGTGACTGCTGCGTCGGTTTTCTGGTCAGCCGGGGCATTCGCCGCCGCCTGCTCCATCGTTTCAATCAATTTGCTGCCGATGACGACCGCGTCCGCCACGCGCGCCACGCGTTGGGCGCTTTCGGCGTCGCGGATGCCAAAGCCCACGCCAACCGGGATGTCGCGGATATGGCGGCGGATGACGGCAACGCGTTCAGCCACGTCGTCGGTGTTCAGCGAGCCCGCGCCCGTGACGCCCTTGAGCGACACGTAATACACGTAGCCGCGCGCCACGTCCGCCACGGCCTTGATGCGGTCTTCGGTGGAGGTGGGAGCCAGCAGGAAAATCGGGGCAATGCCGTGTTCGCCCAGCGTGCCGGCGAATTCGATGACTTCTTCGGGCGGGTAATCGACGACCAGCACGCCATCCACCCCGGCACGCTCGGCGTTGACGGCGAATGCCGTCTGGCCCATGCGTTCGATCGGGTTGGCGTAGCCCATCAACACCACCGGCGTGGTGGTGTCCTGCTGGCGGAATTCTGCCACCAGCTCCAGCACCCGGGCCAGGCCCACGCCCTGCGCGATGGCGCGATCGGCGGCGCGTTGGATCACAGGGCCGTCGGCCATGGGATCGGAAAACGGCACGCCAAGCTCGATGACATCGGCGCCGGCGTCGACCAGCGCGTGCATCAGGGGTACGGTGGCCGCGGGCGAAGGATCGCCCGCCGCGATATAGGGAATCAGCGCTGCGGCGCGACCGGATTCGGCGGCGCGCGCGAAAGCGGCAGCAATACGATCAATGCGAGTTGTCATGGTGTTAGAGCTCGATACCGGCACGTTCGGCGACGGTATGCATGTCTTTGTCGCCACGGCCCGACAAGTTGACCAGGATGATCGCGTCGCGCGGCAGCGTGGCGGCCATCTTCACCGCTTGCGCGATGGCGTGCGAGGACTCAAGCGCCGGCATGATGCCTTCGATGCGGCAGCAGTCGTGAAACGCCTTCAGGGCCTCATCGTCGGTGATCCCCACGTATTCCGCGCGGCCCGAGTCTTTCAGCCAGGCATGTTCGGGACCCACGCCGGGGTAATCCAGGCCAGCGGAAACGGAATGCGTTTCCTGGACCTGGCCGTCGGCGTCCTGCATGACATAGGTGCGGTTGCCGTGCAGCACGCCCACCTGGCCCGCGGCCAGCGATGCGGCGTGCTTGCCGCTGTCCATGCCCTCGCCCGCCGCTTCGACGCCAATCAGGCGCACGTCTTCGTAGGGGATGTAGGGATGGAAGATGCCCATGGCGTTGGAGCCGCCGCCCACTGCCGCCACGACGTAGTCGGGCTGGCGGCCGATGGCTTCCGGCATCTGCGTCAGGCATTCGTTGCCGATGACGGTCTGGAAATCTCGCACCATGCGGGGATAGGGGTCGGGACCCGCCACCGTGCCAATGATGTAGAACGTGTTTTCGATGTTGGTGACCCAGTCGCGCATGGCTTCGTTCAGCGCGTCTTTCAGGGTGCGCGAACCGGAAGTGACCGGCACCACCGTGGCGCCCAGCAGCTTCATGCGGTAAACGTTCGACGCTTGGCGGCGGATATCTTCGCTGCCCATGTAGACGACGCATTCCATGCCGTAGCGGGCCGCCACCGTGGCCGTAGCCACGCCGTGCTGGCCAGCGCCGGTTTCCGCGATGACGCGCGGCTTGCCCATGCGCTTGGCGAGCAGCGCCTGGCCAATGCAGTTGTTGACCTTGTGCGCGCCGGTGTGGTTCAGGTCTTCGCGCTTGAACCAGATCTGGGCGCCGCCCAGCATCTCGGACCATCGGCGGGCATGGTAGACCGGGCTGGGCCGGCCGACAAAATGCTTGAGTTCGTAGTTGAACTCTTCCAGGAAGGCGGGATCGACACGGTAATGGTCATAGGCTGCGCGCAGCTCGTCGAGCGCGTGCATCAGCGTTTCCGCCACGAAAACACCGCCATAGGGACCAAAATGGCCCTTGGCATCCGGAAAGTCGTAAGGTTTCACCAAGCATCTCCCCCGGTATCGCGACAGACCACTGCCGGCCGCAAATCCGGTTTGCAACCCGACATTTTACCTGACCCGGGCGCGGCCGGGGCGGGAAGCCCCCAGCCCCGGCCGCGCCCGGATAGCCCTTAACGCCACTTGGCGTGAATTACAGCGATTGGCCCAGGCGGCGCAGGAAGGTCTCGCACGACGCCATTTGGTCCACGGCGACATATTCGTTGGGCTTGTGGGCCTGTTCGATATGGCCGGGGCCGCAAACGACCGTCGGAATGCCGATGCCCTGGAACAAACCGGCTTCGGTGCCATACGCCACCTTGCGGGTGGTGCGGTCTTCGGTCAGCGCGCGCACCAGCTGGGTGATGGCGGCTTCTTCCGACGCTTCCAGCGCGGGGGCCGCGGCGCCCGTTTCGATTTCGATGGACGCGCCGTCGAACTCGGACTTCATGCGCGGCAAGAGCTCATCGCGCACGTATTTTTCAACTTCTGCCTGGATCTCATCGGGCTGCATGCCCGGCAGGTTGCGGAATTCGTAGGTGAATTCGCACAGCTCTGGGATGGTGTTGACCGCGATGCCGCCACGGATCTGGTTGGTGGTCATCGTGGAGAAAGGCACGTCGTAGAACTGGTCATACGGGCCGTTGGCCTTGAAGCTGTCGGCCAGGTCGCGAATGCGGCAGATCAGGCGGGCGGCGTACTCGATGGCGTTGCAGCCGCGCGGGGTCAAGGACGAATGCGCCGCCTTGCCGTGCACCTTGCAGCGGAACAGGTTGATGCCCTTGTGGGCCACCACCACCTGCATGCCCGTGGGCTCACCCACGACGCAGCCTTCGGGGCGGATGCCGCGTTCCAGCAGATCGGCCAGCATGTAGGGCGCGCCCGCGCAGCCCACTTCTTCGTCATACGAGAAGGCCAGGTGGATCGGTTTCTTGCGCGGCATGGCCAGAAATTCCGGCACCAACGCCAGCGAGCCGGCGATGAAACCCTTCATGTCGCACGCGCCGCGGCCATACAGCAGGCCGTCTTTTTCGATGAGCTTGAACGGGTCCGAGGCCCAATCCTGGCCATCCACGGGCACCACGTCAGTGTGGCCCGACAGGACGATACCGCCCTGCTGGTTGCCGTCTTGCGCCGGCAACGTGGCGAACAGGTTGGCCTTGGTGCGCTCGGGATTGTGCGCCAGCCACGCATCGACGCCCTGGCCCTTGAGCCAATCGCGGACGGTTTCGATCAGGGCAAGATTGGAATTGCGGCTGGTGGTGTCGAAACCCACCAGCGTTTCCAGCCAGGTGCGCGCGTTCATGTGACTTCTCTGCTTTTGGGAAAAACAGAAGTGTAAAGCCAGGAAGCGCCCACGTCTCGGACGGCGCCCGGCACTGTTCACGGGTTAAGCGCCTAGAATGTCGCCCGGATTGGAATAACACCCCCAAGGAGAAACCGTGCAGCACAAAGCAGTTCCCACACGCAACATCGTGGCCGCAGTGATAGGCAACGCCCTCGAATGGTATGACTTCCTGGTGTTCGCGTTCATGACGCCGATCATCGCGAAGCTCTTCTTTCCCACCGACCCCAACCTGCCGGGCAGCGAACTCAACGCCATCCTGATGACGACCGCCATCTTCGGCGTCGGTTTCTTCATGCGCCCCGTGGGCGGCATCATCCTGGGCATGTACGGCGACAAAAAAGGCCGCAAGGCCGCGATGGTGATGGTGACCTCGCTGATGGCGGTGTCCATCGCGCTGATCACGGTTGCCCCGACGTACCACGCCGCCGGCATCCTGGCCCCGATCTTCATCCTGATCGCGCGCCTGTTGCAGGGTTTCTCGGCGGGCGGTGAATTCGGCACGTCGACGGCGCTGCTAATTGAAATGGCCCCCAACGGCAAACGCGGCTTCTACGGCTCGTGGCAGATGGCCGGCCAGATGCTGGCGCTGCTGATCGGCGCGGCTTGCGGCACGCTGATCACCGAGTTCTTCACGCAAGAACAGATCGCCGCCTGGGCCTGGCGCATTCCGTTCGCCTTCGGCCTGGTCATTGTTCCCATCGCCATCTATATCCGCAAGAACGTCGACGAAACCGACGTCTTCAAGAAGATGCAGGAAGAAGACCGCCAAGCCGCCGCGCGCGGTGAAGTGCAGCGCCTGAGCCTGGTTCAGATGGTCAAGACCCACACGCGTGAAACGATGATCGGCGTGGGCCTGGTCGTGACCGCCACGGTGTCCATCTACATCACCTTCACGTATCTGGTGACGTACTCCACGCAAATCCTGAAGCTGCCGATGAAGGAAACCTTCATGGTGCAGATGGCGGGCGCGGCGCTGATGGTGCTGATGACGCCGTTCATGGGCGCATGGTCCGACCGCATCGGCCGCCGTCCGCTGGTGATCAGTTCGCTGATCGGCTACCTGATCGTGCTGTATCCGCTGTACTACTGGCTGTCGGACGCCCCGTCGATCGGCCGCCTGCTGACGGTGCAGATCGTCGTGTGCTTCTTCGTGTCGGCCTTCTTCGGCGTGTTCAGCACGGTGATGGCGGAATTGTTCCCGGCACGCGTACGTTCCGTGGGCTTGTCGCTTGCCTATAACGTGGCCGTGATGATCTTCGGCGGTTTCGCGCAGTTCATCGTGACGTGGCTGATCAAGACCACCGGTTCGCCGATGGCGCCGGCCTACTACGTGATGTTCGGCGTGGCGCTGGGCCTGATTGCCGCGTTCTTCATGCGCGAACGCGCGCACGAGCAACTGGACCACTAAAGCTTGAACCCCCACGGCCGCCTGGCCCTGGGGGTTTTCGTCCTACCGGCGCGTTGCCGAGGACACGCCCGCCACTTCGGCCAAGGCGTCCAGCGCACGGGCGAGCGATTCGCCCCCGCGCACCTCCACCGTGAACACCATATGAGCCAGCGACTGCTTGCTCTGCGTATTCACCCCCACCACGTTCAGGCGCAGCCGCGCAAAAACTTCGGACAGGTCGCGCAACAGACCGGGACGGTCGTGCGCGCGCACGCTGACGTCCACCGGATAGAACGTGTCTGAGGTTTCGCCCCAGGCCACTTCAATGACGCGCTCGGGTTCGCGCGCGGCCAAGGCCAGATAGCTGTGGCAGTCGCTGCGATGAATCGACACGCCGCGCCCCCGCGTGACGAAGCCCGCAATGGCGTCGGGCGGCGCGGGGCGGCAGCAGCGCGCCAACTGCGTCAGCAGCGAACCCACCCCCACCACCAGCACGCCGCTCTTGCCGCTTTTCTCGGCGCTGCCCGCGCTGGCGTTGCGCAACGCGGCAGGCTGGGGTTCCACCGCGGGACCGGGCTGCTGGAAAACACTGTCGATCTGGCGCAGGCTGAACTCTTCCTTGGCCGCCGCAACGTACAGGTCGTCGGCGCGCGCAAAGCCCAGGTTTTGCGCCAGCTGTTCCAGATTGACGGCCGTCTTGCCCAGCCGCTGCAATTCTTTTTCAACCAAGGCCTGGCCTTGGGTGATGCGTTGCTGCAATTCAATGGCGTTGAACCACATGCGCACCTTGGCGCGCGCCCGCGGGCTAGCAAGGAACCCCAACTGGGGATTGAGCCAGTCGCGCGAAGGCCCGCCCGACTTGGCGGAGATGATCTCCACGGTCTGCCCGGTCGACAAGTGCGTTTGCAGCGGCACCATCTGCCCGTCGACACGCGCGCCGCGGCAGCGGTGGCCCAGGTCCGTGTGCAGGTGATAGGCGAAGTCCACCGGCGTGGCGCCTGCGGGCAGCTCGATCACGCGCGCTTGCGGCGTCAGCACGTAGATGCGTTCGTCTGTGTGCGCGGGCGCCTTCACCGCATTGCGATTCTTGCTGGACCCCGGCTTGCCCGAGGCGCTTTTGCCGGATTCCGCTTTGCCCCCGGGCTTGCCAGCCTCTTGGCCCGACGCGTTTCCGGACTCGAGTCCCGACGCCTGCCCCGGCTCTGCGCCGCCTTCGACGTCGCTGTTCCAGGCCAGCAGCTGGCGCATCCACGCCAGTTGGCGGTCGTATTCACTAGAGGCCGCAACCTGGCCGCCCTTCGCGCCGGCTTCCTTGTAGCGCCAGTGCGCGGCCATACCGTATTCGGCGAACTGATGCATCTCGCGCGTGCGAATCTGCACTTCGAATGGGCGGCCGTCATCGTCCGCCACCACGGTATGCAGAGAGCGATAGCCGTTGGGCTTGGGCCGCGAGATGTAGTCATCGAACTCGTCGGACAGCGGCGTCCACATTTCGTGCACCAGCCCCAACGCCGTATAACAGGCACGCACGTCTTCGACGATGACGCGCAGCGCGCGCAGGTCATACATCTGCGAGAAGTCCAGGCGCTTGACACGCATCTTGTTCCAGATGCTGTAGATGTGCTTGGGCCGGCCGCTGACTTCGGCGTCGATGCCGCTCTTGGCCAACGCCGTTTGCATGCGCTCGATGGCGCCCGCAATGAAGGCTTCGCGCTCAACCCGCTTTTCTTCCAGCAAACGGGCAATTTGCTTGTAGCGGTCGGGCTCCAGGAAGCGAAACGCCAGGTCTTCCATTTCCCATTTGATCTGCCAGATGCCCAGCCGGTTTGCCAGCGGCGCATACAGATCCAGCGTTTCCTGCGCGAACCCGGTCGAGCATGGCGCCTTGCTTTCCGCGTGCCAACGCAAGGTGCGCAGCCGCGAGGCCAAGCGCATCAGCACGATGCGCAGGTCGGCCGCCATGGCCAGCAGCATCTTGCGCTGCATTTCCTTTTGCGAACCGCTTTCGGCTTCGGCGTCGCTGGCTTGGCGGGCCACCACGCCCAGCCGCAACAGGGCGCGCGTGCCTTGCACCAGCCGCGCCACTTCGGCGCCGAAGGCGGTGGCGACGGGGTCGTTGCGCAAGGCGGGCGCGGGCGCCATCAAGTCGGTGGGCAAGGCGGCCAGCAGCGCGGCGGCGCGCGTGGCGGCGTCGGTATGCAGGGCCGCCAGGATGCGGACGACGCCGGCGCCGTGGCTGGCCAACGGCTCGCCGGTCAGCGCGTGCTGGCCTTCAAAGCGCGGGATGGCCCAGGCGACGGCCCGGTCAATCAGCGCCAGGCCATCGGCGTCCAGGCCCGCTCCTACCTCCTGCCGCCAGGAAGCGTCAAAAGGCGAAGGCGCATCGATAACAGGCGGGGCGGACATGAAGGGCGTCGTGCTGGGGTTGGTTGATATCCCGACACTCTACACTAGGGTTTGATCACTCAGAATCCCCTGCCATATCCCGATATATAGAAGGAACCCAAGCTTATGTTGCGCTGGCTCAAGGGCCGGGGCGCCCGCGCGTCCGAAGTGGCCGAGATGCAAGCCCGCATCTCGCCCGAACTGTGGCGGCAGGTGCTGGATGCCCACCCTTTCCTGGCGGCGTTGAACGCCGATGAAACCGCTCAGCTGCTCGCGCGGTCGGCCTGGCTGCTGGCCAGCAAGACCATCAACGGCGCGCAGGGCCTGGACGTCTCGGACTTCATGCGGCTGTCGATTGCCGCGCAGGCCAGCCTGCCCATCCTGAACCTCGCGCCTGAGCTCTATGAGGGCTGGGACGAGATCATCGTGTATCCGGCTAGCTTCCGTATTCCGCGTTCGCGCCAGGACGATGACGGCGTGGTTCACGAGTACATCGAAGATGCGGCGGGCGAAGCATGGGAAGGCGGCCCGCTGGTGCTCTCCTGGGAGGACACGCAGTTGTCTGACGGTGGCTTCAATGTCGTCATCCATGAGTTCGCCCACAAGCTGGACCTGCGTTCCGGTTTTGCGGATGGCATGCCGTCGCTGGCCGCGCATCCGGATCTGAAACCACAGGTATGGCGCCGCGTGTTGGACGACAGCCTTGACCGCTTCATCGCCGCGCTCGATGCCGTGGAAGCCGCCATTCCGCGCGACGTGGACCCCGAAAGCGAAGAAGCCGACGCCTGGTACGGCCAATTGCCGATGGACCCGTACGCGGCCACGGACGAGGCGGAATTCTTCGCGGTCAGCTCCGAACACTTCTTCGTGGACCCGTTCCCGATGCAGCAGGCGCTGCCCGAATGGTATGACCTGCTGCGGGCCTATTACCGGCAGGACACCTTGGCGCGCTACGCATGAAGCAACTGCTGATCGTCTGGCATTCGCGCACCGGCGCGGCAAGGCAAATGGCCGAGGCCGCAGCGCGTGGCGCGCAAGCGGCCGCGGCCGAACTCGACCTGGCGGACGCCTTGTGCGTGAAGTTGCTGCGGGCCTCCGATGTTGAAGCCGACGCCTTGCTGGCAAGCCACGGCTATCTGTTCTGCGCGCCCGAAAACCTGGCAAGCCTGAGCGGCGAGATGAAGGAGTTTTTTGATCGCAACTACTACGCCGTGCTCGACCGCATTCAGGGCTTGCCCTACGCCTGCGCGATCAGCGCCGGCAGCGATGGCACGGGCGCCGCGCGGCAGGTGGAACGGATTTGCACCGGATGGCGGCTGAGCGCGGTGGCGCCTGCATTGATCGTGAATCTGGGTGCTCAGACGCCCGAACAGATCATGGCGGAAAAAACGGTGCCGGCGGCGGAACTCTCGCGCTGCGACGCCTTGGGCGGCCTGCTGGCGGCAACGCTGTTGATGGGGGAATAACGCCCCTTCGCGTTGGCACAGGCGCGTGCAAGGCCCAAAGAAAAAGCCCTTCGGCATGCCGAAGGGCTTTTCACTTGCGGGCGGCAGTCGCTTAGATAGCGGCCGTCACAATGATCTCGACCTTGAAATCCGGGTTGGCCAGGCGGGCTTCAACCGTGGCGCGCGGAGGCGAATTGCCGTCAGCGACCCAGGCGTCCCATGCCTTGTTCATGCCGTCGAATTCCTTGATGTTGGCCACGTAGATCTGGGCCATCAGGATCTTGGTCTTGTCGGTGCCGGCTTCGGCCAGCAGGCGATCGATCGTCGCCAGCACTTGCTCGGTCTGGCCGGTGATGTCCAGCTTGGCGTCGTCCGGCACCTGGCCTGCCAGGTACGCGACACCGTTGTACACGGCCATGTCCGACAGGCGCTTGGCGACGTGGAAGCGCTTGATGCTGCTCATGAATATTCCCCTAGAGTCGAGTTGGGTTGATGAAACTGGAAACCAGCAATTTACCCCGAGCCGCCCTCAGGCGGGAGGCAACTGAAACACCTGGCGCAGATACGCCAGATAGGCGGGGTCGTCGCACATGGTTTTTTCTGGCGCATCAGACACCTTGGCCACCGGCTGGCCATTGCAGCGGACCATTTTCATGACGATCTGCAATGGTTCGTGGCCCAGGTCGTTGGTCAGGTTCGTGCCGATGCCGAAAGACACCTTGCAGCGGCCCGAGAACTGGCGGGCCAGCTCGATTGCGCGCGGGAAGGTCAGCGAATCCGAGAACACCAGCGTCTTCGCGCGCGGGTCCACGCGGTTCTTGCGGTAGTGCTCAAGCAAGCGTTCGCCCCAGACGAAGGGGTCGCCGGAATCGTGGCGGGCGCCGTCAAAGAGCTTGCAGAAATACATGTCGAAGTCGCGCAGGAACGCGTCCATGCCGTAGACGTCCGACAGCGCAATGCCGAGGTCGCCCCGGTATTCCTTGGCCCAGACTTCCAGCGCAAACACCTGCGAATCCCGCAACCGCGGCCCCAGCGCCTGGCAAGCCTGCAAGTATTCGTGGCCCATCGTGCCCAGCGGCAGCACTTCATGCTGCTTGGCCAGCAACACGTTGCTGGTGCCTGCAAAATGCTCGCCCATCTGGGCCTTCATGGTGGACACCACTTCCTGGTGCCAGACCTTGGAGAAGCGGCGGCGCGTGCCGTATTCAGCCACGCGGAAATCGGCCAGCGCCGGGTCGTCCAGCACCAGGTGCATCTTGGATTGCAGACGCTGGCGGCCTTCTTCCCAATCGGGGTTCTTGCGCGTGTTGCGGAAGTAGACCTCGTTGACGATGGCCAGCACCGGGATCTCGAAGAGAATTGTGTGCAGCCACGGGCCTTTCACTTCAATGGCGATCTCGCCCGGCGCATCGCCTTCAGTGATGTGGATGCAGCGCTCGGGCAGATGGAACAGGCCAAGAAAGTCGACGAAGTCGCTCTTGATGAAGCGCAAGCCGCCCAGATAATCCAGCTCATCCTGGGTGAAGCGCAGCTGGCACAGCTGGTGCACTTCTTCGCGGATTTCATCCAAGTAGGGGCGCAGATCGGCCCCAACGGTGCGGCACTTGTAACGGTACTCGACCTGTGCAGCGGGGAACTGATGCAGTACCACCTGCATCATGCTGAATTTATACAGATCGGTGTCGAGCAGCGAAGTGATTATCATGATTGCGCGTATCGGTTTCGCGACACCATAGCATAGAGAACCGGGGGTTCAGGGCCATGGGCCACGAAGTCAATACGGGTATTACCGGCACATCGGGCGCGCATTGGGTAAAATCCGCCCAACAAGACACAAATGCCGCCGATCCCGGAGTTCCTGAATGACCCACGTTGTCACCGAAAACTGTATTAAGTGCAAGTACACCGATTGCGTTGATGTGTGCCCGGTGGACTGTTTTCGTGAGGGTCCGAACTTCCTCGTGATCGATCCCGACGAATGCATCGACTGCGCCGTCTGCATCCCGGAATGCCCGGCCAATGCGATCTACGCCGAAGAAGACGTGCCGCAAGACCAACTGAATTTCATCGCGCTGAACGCTGAGCTCTCGCCCGAGTTCGCCAGCATCAGCCGCGCCAAGAAGCCCCTGCCGGACGCCGACGACTGGAACGGCAAGCAGGACAAGCTGCAATTCCTGGAAAAATAATCCGCGATAGCCGGCTGCCGCCTGGCGGCCGGTTTCGTGCGATGCCCCGATGACCGACGACTCCAAATACACGCGCCAAACTGTCACTCAGATCCACACCTGGGTGCCCGACAAGCTGTTCTCATTGCGCGTAACGCGCGACGACGCGTATACGTTCCTGCCGGGCCAGTTCGCCCGGGTCGGTTTACCCGGGGCTGATGATCCCGACGGCCCGCCCACCCTGTGGCGCGCCTACTCGATGGTGTCCGCCCCGCACGAGTCCGGGCTGGAGTTCTATTCCATCGTGGTTCCCGACGGCCTGTTCAGCCCGCGCATGGCGCAATTGCGCCCCGGCGATGCTTTGTACGTCGAAAAAACGCCCTACGGTTTCCTGACGCTGGAACGCTTCGCGCCCGGCGGCGACCTGTGGCTTTTGGCTTCCGGCACCGGCCTGTCGGCCTACCTGTCGCTGCTGCGCGACCCCGCCACATGGCGCGCCTATCGCCGCATCATTCTGGTGCACGGCGTGCGCACCGTGGCGGAGCTAGCCTATCGCGAAGAAATCGAATCCTGGGGCGCGCGGCCGGAACTGGCCGAGGTGTTTGCGGCAGATCCGCAAAAGCTCATCTACCTGCCCATCGCCACCCGCGAAGCACTGCCCGGCATGCCGCAAGAGCGCCTGACCACGCTGATCGCCGATGGCCGGCTAGAGCAGCTGGCCGGGCTGCCGCTGGACCCGGAGCAGGCGAAGATCATGCTTTGCGGCAACCCCGACATGCTGGCAGACGCTCGCAAGCTGCTGGGCGAACGCGGTTTCAAGCCGGGCCGCCGGGGCATTCCCGGCAACCTGGCAGTAGAAAATTACTGGTGATCCCGCACTGGCCGGCCTAGTGCATAAATCCTCCCTTTGGTCTCTATGCTGGGCAAAAAAACGCCCTAAACTGGTGCCTAAGGGGATGACGGGTCTCTTTTTAGCAACAGAATCCCGGTGTTTGCCGCAGTTTCTTTAGGCTGATTGGATATATCTTTAGTCCTCGGCGCAATAATCGGGGCACACGCTCGACCCAGAAGGACATCCTCCAAATGCTGTACCAATTGCACGAAATGCAGCGCGCCTTCCTGACTCCGTTCGCTGCATTCACGGATGCCGGTTCTCAGCTGTTCTCCAGTCCCTACAGTCCCCTCGCTTACACCCCGATTTCCCGCCAGATGGCCGCGGGGTACGAGCTGATGACGCGTATCGGCAAGGAATACCAGAAACCCGCCTGGAATCTTCCCACCACCGAGATCAACGGCAAGTCCGTTCGCGTGACCGAAGCGCTGGCGTTGGACAAGCCCTTCTGCCGCCTGGTGCACTTTCACCGCGACGTGCGCCTCGCCGGCCGCGATGACCCCAAAGTGCTGCTGGTTGCCCCGCTGTCGGGCCACCATGCGACCTTGCTGCGCGACACCGTGCGCGCCCTGCTGCCCAACCATGACGTTTATGTCACTGATTGGGTCGACGCCCGCATGGTGCCGCTAGCCGCCGGCCCGTTCCATCTGAACGACTACGTGCGCTACGTGCAGGATTTCATCCGCCACCTGGGCCCGGACGTGCACGTGATTTCGGTCTGCCAGCCCACCGTGCCGGTGCTGGCCGCCGTGTCGCTGATGGCCACCGCCAATGACCCCTGCCAGCCGCGCAGCATGGTCATGATGGGCGGCCCCATCGACCCGCGCCAGTCGCCCACGCAGGTGAACCGCCTGGCCACCACCAAGCCCTATTCGTGGTTTGAAAGCCAGGTGATCCACCCGGTGCCGCCGCGTTACCCGGGCGCGGGCCGCAAGGTCTACCCCGGCTTCCTGCAGCACGCCGGGTTCATGGCCATGAACCCCGACCGCCACATGAAGTCGCACTACGAGTTCTACCTGGACTTGCTGCGCGGCGACGACAGCGACGCCGAAGCGCACCGCCGCTTCTACGACGAATACAACGCAGTGCTGGACATGCCGGCCGAGTTCTATCTGGACACGATCCGCATGGTGTTCCAGGACTTCGCGCTGCCCAGCGGCACGTGGGAAGTCGACGGCCAGACCGTGCGCCCCGCCGACATCAAGAAGGTTGCGCTCTTCACCATTGAAGGCGAGCTGGACGATATCTCGGGCCAGGGCCAGACGCGTGCGGCCATCAAGCTGTGCAAGAACATTCCGGCCGAGCGCAAGTCGCACTACACGGCGCCGAACTGCGGCCACTACGGCATTTTCTCGGGCCGCCGCTGGCGCGAAATGATCTGTCCTAAAATTGCCGAATTCATCCGGCAATCGGCTTGACGACGGCACAGCGCCGTCCGGCAGGTGACGCGCGGGCCTGGCCCGCGCCACCTCAAGCCTGATCCGTATTTCACGGGGCCCGCGTGGCCCCTTTTCTTTTATTGGCCTTACATGTCCTGTCGCTCACTTGCCGACCGCATCGACGCCTTGCTGCCCCAGACGCAATGCACCAAGTGCGGCTATGACGGCTGCCGGCCTTATGCCGACGCCATCACGGACGGCTCAGCGCCGATCAACCGCTGCCCGCCCGGTGGCGACGACGGCATCGCCGCGCTGTCCGCCCTGCTGCAAACCCCCGCCCTGCCGCTGGACCTTGAGCGCGGCGAACCCGGCCCGCTGCTGGTTGCCCGCATCGATGAATCGCACTGCATCGGCTGTACGCTGTGCATCCAGGCCTGTCCGGTCGACGCGATCGTGGGCGCCAACAAACACATGCATACCGTGCTGGCCGATTGGTGCACGGGCTGTGATCTGTGCGTGGCGCCTTGTCCGGTGGACTGTATTCAAATGGTGCCTGCCGGCCGCGCATGGACCGCAGAAGACGCCACCATCAGCCGCCAGCGGCATCGCAGCCACCAGGCGCGAGCCGAACGCCTGGCTGCCGACAACGCCCGCCTGATGGCGCCAGAGACACCCGCCGCCGCAAGTGCGCCCCCGCCCGCTACCGACGACGCGCAAAGCGAAGACCGCAAGCGCTCCGCCATTGAATCCGCGCTGGCCCGCGCCCGGGCCCGCCGTAATCCGACGCAGTCATGAACGCAGCCAAACGCCGTGAGATCTTCGCCCGCCTGCAAGCGGCCAACCCGAACCCCACGACCGAACTGGAATACGACACGCCGTTCCAGTTGCTGATCGCGGTGCTGTTGTCGGCGCAGGCCACCGACAAGTCAGTCAACATCGCCACGCGTAAATTCTTCCCGCAATACGGCACGCCCGAAGCGTTGCTGGCGCTGGGCGAAGAAGGCTTGTCCGATTACATCAAGACCATCGGGCTGTACCGCACCAAAGCCAAGAACACGATCGCCACCTGTCGGATCTTGCTTGAGCATCACGGCGGCGAAGTGCCGCAAACGCGCGAGGCATTGGAATCGCTACCGGGCGTGGGCCGCAAGACGGCCAACGTCGTGCTCAACACCGCATTCGGCCAGCCCACGATGGCGGTGGATACGCATATCTTTCGCGTGTCGAACCGCACCGGTATCGCGCCAGGCAAGAACGTGCTTGAAGTGGAAGACAAGCTCGTGAAATTCATCCCGCGCGAATATATCCAGGACGCTCATCACTGGCTGATCCTGCATGGCCGCTACATCTGCGTGGCGCGCAAACCGAAGTGCCCCCAATGCGGCATTTCCGATCTGTGTGAATTCAAACAAAAAACACCCGCGTAAACCCTGCGGTCCAAATAGGGCATTGTGATTTCAGCGAGCGGAAAACCGGGGTTTTCCCTCGCTGAATTTGTTTGATCAATTGATAAGAATCAACGCGTATTTGCTGCAATGCATTGCGCATGGAAAAGGGTTTTCCCGCCTTGCGCGGCGTGTATTGTCGGCCTGCCGACAATTGACCTTTCCGCACTGCAAAACCTATGTAAAACCCTCATGGAATTTTGATAAAGAGGTCCGCATACTCGCCGGCAACTCATCAGAAAACTACGAGACATCTCTGGTTTTCTGACCCCGCGGGGGTCTGTCGCAACGACGGCAGGCAGAGACCATATAAATACAACGCTGGTGCAGCGGACATGGATGACACAATCCTGGAGACAAAAGGCCTCACCAAGGAGTTCCGCGGATTCGTCGCGGTCAATGGGGTCGATTTGCGTATCAAGCGAGGCGAGATTCATGCCTTGATCGGGCCTAACGGCGCGGGCAAGACCACATGCTTCAACCTGCTTACCAAGTTCTTATCTCCCACGTCGGGAACCATCAAGTTCAACGGTATCGACATTACCGGCGAGCGCCCCGCGCAGATTGCGCGGCGTGGCGTGATTCGCTCGTTCCAGATTTCGGCGGTATTCCCACACCTGACCGTCCTTGAGAACGTGCGCATCGGCTTGCAGCGCAAGACGGGGCTGTCGTTTCACTTCTGGCAAAGCGACAAGCGGCTGGCGTCCTTGAACGAGCCGGCGCGCGCGCTGCTTGAACAGGTGGACCTGGGCGCCTTTGCGAACGAGACCACGGTGAATCTGCCGTATGGCCGCAAGCGCGCGCTGGAAATCGCCACCACGCTGGCGATGGAACCCGAACTGATGCTGCTGGACGAGCCCACGCAGGGCATGGGCCACGAAGACGTGGACCGCGTCACGCAGCTGATCAAGCGCGTCAGCGCCGGGCGCACGATCCTGATGGTGGAACACAACATGAACGTCGTGTCCTCCATCGCCAACACCATCACCGTGCTCGCGCGCGGCTCGGTGCTGGCCGAAGGCACGTACGCCGAAGTCTCCCGCCATCCGGCCGTGATGCAGGCGTACATGGGCACCACCGACGGCGAACTTCAAGGAGCGCACGCATGAGCACCCCGGCACTGGAAATTTCAGGCTTGCAAGCCTGGTACGGGGAATCGCACATCCTGCACGGCGTGGATATGCGCGTGGGGCAAGGTGAAGTCGTCACGCTGCTGGGCCGCAATGGCGCCGGCCGCACCACGACGTTGCGCGCGATTCTCGGGCTGACGGGTTCCCGCAAGGGCTCGGTGCGCATTCACGGCACCGAAGCCATCGACCTGCCCACCTACAAAATCGCCCACCTGGGCGTGGGCTATTGCCCCGAAGAACGCGGCATCTTCGCCAGCCTGTCTTGCGAAGAAAATCTGCTGCTGCCGCCGGTCGTGGGTTCGCTGGGCGGCGGCATGTCGCTGGCCGAAATCTACGACATGTTCCCCAACCTGCAAGAGCGCCGGAATTCACCGGGCACACGCTTGTCGGGCGGCGAACAACAGATGCTGGCCGTGGCGCGCATTCTGCGCACCGGCGCCAATTTGCTGCTGCTGGACGAAATCTCCGAAGGCCTGGCGCCCGTCATCGTGCAGGCGCTTGCCCGCATGATCAAGACGCTGAAGCAGCGCGGCTACACGATCGTCATGGTCGAGCAGAACTTCCGCTTCGCGGCTCCGCTGGCTGACCGCTTCTATGTCATGGAGCACGGTCAGATCGTCGAGCATTTCGAGGCCGCAGAACTTTCAGAAAAACAGGACACGCTCAACGAATTGTTGGGCGTCTAAAACAACCTGTCATCCGCCGGACCCCCGGCAACACTACACCGTAGGGAAGAGGAGTCATCCCATGAAGCTGCACACCATCACTGCTGCACTGGCCATGGCGGGCCTGGGATTTGCAGGGGCAACCGCCCACGCACAAGGTATCTCCGACGATGTCATCCGCATCGGCTTCATCACCGACATGTCGGGCGTGTATTCCGACATCGACGGCAAGGCTGGTCTGGACGCGATCCGCATGGCGATCGAAGACGCCGGCGGCACCATCAACGGCAAGAAGATCGAAGTTGTCTCGGCCGACCACCAGAACAAGGCCGACGTGGCGTCGGCGCGCGCACGCGAATGGTTCGACCAGCAGAAGGTCGACGTCATTGTTGCGGGCACGAACTCGGCCACCAGCCTGGCCATGGCGGCCGTGGCGGCTGAAAAGAAAAAGCCGTTCATCGCTGTGGGCGCGGGCGCATCCGACCTGACCAACGCGCAATGTTCGCCCTACACCGTCCACTACGCCTACGACACCGTGGCGCTAGCGCGCGGCACCGGTTCGGCGGTGGTGAAGGACGGCGGCAAGAGCTGGTTCTTCCTGACGGCCGACTACGCCTTCGGCCACGCGCTGGAACGCGACACCATGGCCGTTGTGAAGGCTGCCGGCGGCGAGATCAAGGGCCAGGTGCGCGCACCGCTGGGCGCATCGGACTTCTCGTCCTTCCTGTTGCAAGCGCAAGCCTCCAAGGCGCAGATCCTGGGCATGGCCAACGCGGGTGGCGACACCATCAACACCATCAAGGCCGCCAATGAATTCGGCGTGACCAAGACGATGAAGATGGCCGGCCTGCTCGTGTTCATCAACGACGTGCACTCGCTGGGCCTGCAAGCCACGCAAGGCATGTACMTGACCGACGGCTGGTACTGGGATCAATCCGACGCCTCGCGCGCCTGGGCCAAGAAGTTTGAAGCCAAGGTCGGCCGCAAGCCGTCGATGCTGCAAGCGGGCGACTACTCGTCGACGATGTTCTACCTGAACGCCGTGAAGGCAACGGGCACGGACGACGCCGACACCGTCATCAAGTGGATGAAGTCGAACAAGATCAACGACTTCTTCACCCAAGGCGGCTATGTGCGCGAAGACGGCCGCATGGTCCATGACATGTACCTGATGCAAGTGAAGACCCCGGCCGAATCCAAGGGCCCGTGGGACTACTACAAGGTCGTGGCCACGCTGCCTGGCGACGAGGTCTACACCAAGCTGTCCGAGTCCACCTGCAAGCTGGTCAAGAAATAATTCCCGGCTCATGTGACCCCAAGGTGCTGCCCGGCGCGGGCCGCGGCCGCACCTTGAATTTGCTCGCTTCCATCCGTACGCGCAGGATTTTCACAAGATGACTGACCTTTTCGGCATCCCTATACAGGCCTTGTTCGGCCAGCTATTACTGGGCCTGGTCAACGGTTCCTTCTATGCCATGTTGTCGCTCGGGCTTGCCGTGATCTTCGGGCTGCTGAACGTCATCAACTTCGCGCACGGCGCGCTCTACATGCTGGGCGCGTTCATCGCCTGGATGGGGCTGTCGTACCTGGGGTTGAACTACTGGATCATGCTGATCCTGGCGCCGCTGGTCGTGGGGCTGTTCGGCATACTGATCGAAAAACTATTGCTCAAGCATCTGTACAAGCTTGATCACCTTTATGGGCTGCTGCTGACCTTCGGCCTGACCTTGCTGATCGAAGGCCTGTTCCGCAGCTTCTACGGCGTATCGGGGCAACCTTACCCGACCCCCGAAGCGCTGCGTGGCGCGACCAACCTGGGCTTCATGATTCTGCCGAACTATCGCGGCTGGGTCGTGGCGGCGTCGGTGGTGGTCTGCCTGGCGACCTGGTTCGTCATTGAACGCACTCGCCTGGGCGCCCTGCTGCGCGCTGGCACCGAGAACCCGCGCCTGGTTGAAGCCTTTGGCGTGAACGTGCCGCGCATGATCACGCTGACCTACGGTTTCGGCGTGGCGCTGGCCGGCTTTGCGGGTGTGCTGGCTGCGCCCGTTTTGCAGATTTCGCCGCTGATGGGGTCCAACCTCATCATCGTCGTGTTCGCCGTGGTCGTGATCGGGGGCATGGGGTCCATCATGGGCGCCATCGTGACCGGGTTGGGCCTGGGCGTGATTGAAGGACTGACCAAGGTGTTCTGGCCCGAAGCGTCCAGCACCGTGGTGTTCATCATCATGGCCATCGTTCTGTTGATCCGCCCGGCCGGGCTGTTCGGAAAAGAAAAATGAATCGTCAATTCCTGGGCTATGCGGTACTGGCCGTCGTGGTGGCCGCTCTCCCCTTCCTGGGGGTGTACCCGATCTTCGCCATGAAGATCATGTGCTACGCGCTCTTTGCCTGCGCATTCAACCTGCTCTTGGGCTTTACCGGGCTCTTGTCGTTCGGGCACGCCGCCTTCCTGGGCAGCGCGGCCTACGCGGCCGGGCACGCGATGAAGGTGTGGGGCTTTCCGACCGAGATCGGCCTGCTGTTCGGCGTGGGCGTGGCGGCGTTGCTGGGGCTGGCGATGGGCGCCATCGCCATTCGCCGCAGCGGCATCTACTTCGCGATGATCACGCTGGCGCTGGCGCAGATGGTGTTCTTCTTCTTCCTGCAAGCCAAGTTCACCGGCGGCGAAGACGGCCTGCAAAGCGTGCCGCGCGGCACCTTGCTGGGCATGCTGGATTTGTCCAAGGACATCAACCTGTACTACGTGGTGATGGGCATTTTCGTGCTGGGCTACTTCATCATCTGGCGCACGGTGAATTCGCCGTTCGGACAAGTGCTGCAAGCGCTGCGCGAGAACGAGCCGCGTGCGGTCTCGCTGGGTTATGACGTCGACCGCTTCAAGCTGCTGGCCTTCGTGCTGTCGGCCGCGCTGGCCGGGCTTGCCGGCGCCACCAAGACGCTGGTGTTCGTGTCGGCCACCTTGTCGGACGCCACCTGGCAGATGTCCGGGCTTGTCATTCTGATGACGCTGATCGGCGGGCTGGGCACCTTGACCGGCCCCATCCTCGGCGCCTTCATCGTGGTGCTGCTTGAGAACAAGGTGGGCGACTTCGGCCAGATGATGGCCAACCTGACCGGCGTGGAATGGTTCCTGCGCCTGGGCGAATCGGTCACCATCGTGATCGGCCTGATCTTCGTCATCTGCGTGCTGGCCTTCCGGCGCGGCATCGTGGGCGAAGTCGGCGCCTTCATCGACCGCCGGCGCGCCGCCCGCGCCTGACCGCATTCCGCCTGACCCTGCTTGTCACCCGGACGGGGCCGCATCATGCGGCCCCGTTTGCATTAGGGCCGCCACAAGCGCCCGTACAATAAAACGCACCCAATCCAACAGGTGCCTGACCATGCGCAACCCGCATCCGCTCGCCCCCGTCTCTGCCGCTTTGGCCCTGGCCGCGGCGCTGCTTGCTGCTCCCGCCGCGAATGCCGCCAGCCCGGCAGCAAGCCCTTCGGCAACCCCCACTTGTGAAGTCAACCGCCCCGTCCGCTTCAGCGGGCTGAACTGGGAGTCCAACCTGGTGTTGGCGGGCATCGAACGCTATGTGCTGGAACACGGCTACGGCTGCAAGACCACCGTCGAAATCGGTGAAACGCTGCCGATGCTGGCCGCACTGCAACGCGGCGATGTGGATGTCACGCCCGAAGTCTGGCCTGGCCAGATCGAAGGCGCCTGGAAAAAGGCCCTGGCCAGCGGCAAGGTGCTGGGCGTGGGCCATGTGTATGACGCGGGCGAAGGCTGGTACGTGCCGCGCTATACCGTCGAACGCCATCCTGAATTGAAGTCTGCCGCCGACCTGGCGCGCATGAAAGACGTGTTCGCCGACCCCGAGGAACCGGGACGCGGCCGCATCTACGGCTGCCCCGCCGGCTGGGCCTGCGGCACCTTGAACGACAACCTGCTACGTGCGCTGAAGCTGGACAAGGACTATTCGCTTTTCGCCCCCGGTTCCGGCGCGGCGCAAAAGGCGGCCATCGTGTCGGCCTACAAGCGCAAGCGCGATATCGTTTTCTATTACTGGACGCCCACGTCGCTGGTGGGTGCGCTGGACCTGGTGAAACTGGAACTGCCCGCCTTCGACCAGACGGCCTACACCTGCATGACCGATCCCAAATGCGCCAACCCCGTCGCCACGGAGTTCAAGCCCAATCCGGTCGTGACCGGCGTGAACGCGGCGTTTGCAAAGGACGCGCCCAAGATCGCGGAATTCCTCAGCAAGCTGACCGTGCCGGATGACGCTATCAACGCCACCTTGGGCTGGCTGGAAACAGAAGGCAAAGAACCCGAAGACGCCGCACGCTACTTCCTGAAGCAGTACGGCCCCGTCTGGCGGCAATGGATGCCAGCAGATGCCGCTGATCGTGTGCAGGCCGCATTGGCCCGTGATTGACGCACGAATGACGTGCGAATGACGTGCGATGGCGCGCCAACCTTGCCCGCCGCCTCATGTATCCTGACGTTTCGGCGCCGCCCCGGTAATGCCTCGGTATTGCCCCGGCTGCGTCACCCCACACAAGTGAAGGAAGATAAGCATGGACGCCCTGTATTGGCACAACGGTCACTGGACCACCGAAAACCCCAAACTGCTCGGCCCCGCCGACCACGCCTTCTGGATGGCCAGCATGGTCTTCGACGGCGCGCGCGCTTTCCGCGGCCTGACGCCTGACCTGGACCTGCACTGCCAGCGCGTTGTGCGTTCGGCTGAAAAGATGCTGATGAAGCCGCAGATCGATTGGGAAACGATCCAGAAGCTGTGCCTGGAAGCCGTGGCCAAATTCCCTGAAGGCACCGAGCTCTACATCAAGCCGATGTTCTATTGCGCCGACGGCTTCCTGTTGCCGGATGCCGATAAGACGCAATTCGTGCTGCACGTGTTCAAGGTGCCGATGCCGGGCGAACAAGGTTTCTCGGCCTGCTTCTCGAGCTTTGCTCGGTCGTGGCCGAACATGGCGCCCACCGACGCCAAGGCCTCCTGCCTGTACCCCAATGGCCAGCGCGCCATCCGCGAAGCCGCCGAAAAGGGTTTCGACAACGCCATCATGCTGGACGGCGCGGGCAACATCGCGGAATTCGCCACCAGCAATTTGTGGCTCGCCAAGAACGGCGTGGTGTCCACGCCGGTTGATAACGGCACGTTCCTGAACGGCATCACGCGCCGCCGCGTGCTGGCGCTGCTGAAGGCCGATGGCGTTGAAATGCAAGAGCGCAGCCTGACCCGCGCCGATGTCGAAGAAGCCGACGAAGTGTTCTCGTCCGGCAACTACGGCAAGGTGGTCCATGTGAACCGCGTGGAAGACCGCGTGCTGGAATACGGCCCGATGGCGCGCCGCGCGCACAAGCTGTACATGGACTACGCGGAAAGCACGGGCCGCAAGTAAAAACAGCCCGGCGCTGTCAGCGAAAAAAAAGGGAAACCCGCGTACGCTATCGGCTTCGCACCGCAAGGTAGAGCCATGCACAGCAGACGCGATTTCCTGCGCACGAGCGCATCCCTGGCAGGCGCCGGCAGCGCGCTGGCGTTCTTGCCCGCCTCGATTCGGCGGGCGCTTGCCATCCCCGCCAACCACCGCACCGGCACGATCCGCGATGTTGAACACATCGTGATCTTCATGCAGGAAAACCGGTCGTTCGATCATTACTTCGGCGGGCTCGCCGGGGTACGAGGCTTCGGCGACCGCTTTCCGATTCCGGTGCCGGACAGCCCCGACTATCGGCATCGCACCGTCTGGGCGCAATACAACGACAAGCCTGACGAAGGCGCTCCGCGCAGCGTGCTGCCCTATCACCTGGACACGCGCGAAGCCTTCGAGACCTTGCGCATCGCCAGCACACCGCATACCTGGTCCAACGCGCAAGACGCCTGGGACGCAGGCCGCATGGGCCAGTGGCCTGCCGCCAAGAAAAATCATTCGATGGCGTACTACACCGACGCCGACATGCCCTTCCAGTACGCAATGGCACGCGCCTTCACGGTGTGTGACGCCTATCACTGTTCGTTCACGGGCGGCACCAACACGAACCGGCTGTTCGTATGGAGCGGCACCAACGATGGCGAGGGGCGAGGCAACGGCCCGGCGCTGGGCAACGTCTACAACAAGCTCAAGGGCGGTGACCCCGCCCGCGCCTACACGTGGACGACCTATCCCGAACGGCTGGAAGCCGCTGGCGTCAGCTGGCGCATCTACCAAAACATGGCGGACAACTATTCGCTGAATCCCACGGCCGGGTTCAAAGCGTATCGCGATGCTTACCAAGGCGCACCGGGGTCGCTCGCGGCGCTGAAAGACAAGGCGCTGACGACGCGCGATCTGGACATGCTGCGGCAAGACGTGCTGGATGGCACGCTGCCGCAAGTGACATGGATATGCGCCACCAAGGCGGGCTCGGAACATCCCAGCCCGTCCAGCCCAGCGCAAGGCGCCGACTACACCGCGCGCGTGCTGGATGCATTGACGGCCAACCCCGAGGTCTGGAGCAAGACCGTCCTGCTGCTGATGTTCGACGAGAACGACGGCTTCTTCGACCACATGCCGCCGCCTGCGCCGCCATCGCGCGACGCCTCGGGTGCCATGGCGGGCGCGTCCACCGTGGACACGCGGGGCGAATATCACGAGATCATCACCGGCGTGGAAAAAGACGACACGCCGGCGCATCTGCATGGGGTTTATGGGCTGGGGCCACGCGTGCCGATGTACGTGCTGTCGCCGTGGACCAAAGGCGGCTGGGTCAACTCGCAGGTGTTCGATCACACCTCGGTGTTGCGCTTTGTTGAGCAGCGCTTTGGCGTGGCAGAGACGAACATTTCGCCGTGGCGGCGCGCGGTATGTGGTGACCTGACGTCGATCTTCGATTTCGCGAACCCCGACGGCGCCGACTTGCTGCGCGCGTTTCCCGCCACGTCCGAACGTGCGGCGCAAGCGTCGGCGTTACCCGGCACCGTCGTTCCGCCCGCGCCCGCCGAGCCTGGCCTTGCGCGCCAAGCGCCCGGCACCCGGCCATCGCGCGCGCTGCCCTATGCGCTGCACGTGCATGCGCGCGTCGACGGTGAACAAGTCACGCTGCAATGTGAGAATGTTGGCGCGGCAGGCGCGGTGCTGCACGTCTATGACCGCCTGCATCTGGAACGCGGCCCGCGCCGTTATACGGTCGGGGCCGGAAAACAGCTGGAAGGCCAATGGCTGACCTCGGAGGACGACGGCCGCTACGACCTTTGGGTGCTGGGGCCGAATGGCTTTCACCGGCATTACACGGGTGCTGCGGTTACCACCCCTGTCAGCCACGCTATGGATGCCACGGCCATGAGCCCCCCCGCCACCCCGCAGCTTGAAGTCATCGCCGCCTATGACAAACCGGGTGCATCCTTGCGGCTGTCGGTACACAACCCGGGAACGCAATCGCGCACGTTCCGCATGGCCGCCAATGCGTATGAGCACCCGCAGCAAGCCGACACGGCGTTGGCGCCCGGCGCGTCCGTTGACCTGTCCTGGGACATGACACGCACCGGCGGCTGGTACGACGTTACGGTGCGCGATAATGACGCTCCCGCGTGGTCGCGCCGGTTCGCCGGGCGCATCGAAACCGGCGCCCCATCCACCTCCGACCCCGCGATGGGTCAGGAACTGATCTTGCAATGGACACCGTTGGCATGAAACCGCCCGCCCCCTATGAAGATGCCGTGACCTTCCAGTTTGGCGACTCCCCCGCGCTGGCCGACGAATTGCTGGCGCTGGTACTGGCCGGCACCAAAACGGCCACCTGCGGCGCGCTCGCCCATTTCGACGACAACGAACCCGTGCCCCAGGCTGGCCGGCGCGATGTGGTGCTGGACGGCCAGGGCCGCCCGGCCTGCGTCATCGAAACCACCAGCGTGTTGATCCAGCGCTTTGACCAGGTGGACGAGGCGTTTGCGCTGGCAGAAGGCGAAGGCCCTTTTGATGTCTGGCGCGATGCGCACATTGCCTACTTCGACCGCAACGGCGGCTATGCGCCAGACATGATGCTGGCGTGTGAGCGCTTTCGCGTGGTGGAAGTCTTCAAGCGATAGTCTTCAAGCGATAAAAAACCGGGCGGCGCCCGGTTTTTATTTGGAAAGGACGGATGCGCGTCGCGTCAGTCCTTGTCCGCGCCCTTGCCCAGGCCGAGATAGCTTTCGATGACTTTCGGGTCACCCGCCAGCTCACGTGCCGGGCCATGGAGAATGACCTCGCCGGTTTCCAGCACGTAGCCGTAGTCGGCCACTTGCAATGCCGCGCGGGCGTTTTGTTCGACCAGCAGAATCGCCACACCCGTCTCGCGCAGGCGCGCGATGATGTGGAAGATCTCGCGCACGATACGCGGCGCCAAGCCAAGGCTGGGTTCATCCAGCATCAGCAAGGTGGGCTTGGCCATCAGCGCGCGGCCCACCGCCAGCATCTGGCGTTCACCGCCCGACAACGTGCCGGCCTGTTGCGCACGGCGTTCGCGCAAGCGCGGGAACAGGTCGAACACTTCGTTCAACGTGTCGCGCCAGCCGGCCTCGCGGGCACGGTAGCGGCGAAAGCCGCCCAGCAGCAGGTTGTCTTCCACGGACATGGTGCCGAACAGTTCGCGGCGTTCCGGCACCAGCGACATGCCGGCCGCCACACGGCGCTCGACCTGCCAGGTGGACACATCGGTGCCCGCGTACTGCACAGTGCCAGCCGCATGGCCGGTTTGGGGCAAGGACCCCATCATGGCGTTCAGCATGGTGGATTTGCCGGCGCCGTTGGCGCCGATCACCGTCACGATGCTGCCGGCAGGCACGGTCAGCGTGGCGCCGACCAGCGCGCCAACCTTGCCGTAGCGGGCCGACAGATTGCTGACTTCAAGAACGGGCGTTTGCGTCGCGCTCATTGCACACCTCCTGCCGACACGGGCTTGGCCTGATCCGCTTCGGGCAGGTCGTCGTCGATGCCGCCCAGATAGGCTTCCAACACCGCCGGGTTCTTTTGCACGTCGGCTGGCACGCCTTCGGCCAGCTTGGTGCCGAAATCCATCACCACCAGGTGGTTGGTCAGGCGCATCACAAAATCCATATCGTGTTCGACCAGCAGAATGCTCATGCCTTCCGCGCGCAGCTGCTCCAGCACCCGCGCCAGGTCTTGCTTTTCTTTGTAGCGCAGGCCGGCGGCAGGTTCGTCCAGCAACAGCAGCACCGGATCAGACGCCAAGGCGCGCGCGATTTCCAGAATGCGTTGCTGGCCCAGCGCCAGATTGCCCGCCTGTTCGTACAGGTATTCACCCAGGCCCACGCGCTTGATCTGCTCGGCGGCCTCGTGCAACAACTGTGCTTCGCGGGCGCGGTCCGAGTGCAAGGCGCCAGCCAGCACGCCGACGTCCGAGCGCAAGTGCGCGCCCAACGCCACGTTCTCCAGCACGGTCATGCCCGGCAGCAGCTGCACGTGTTGGAACGTGCGGCCCACGCCCAGCTTGGCGATCTCGCGCGCCGAACGATTGTCGATGCGCTGGCCCATGAACGTGACTTGGCCGCGCGTCACCGGCAACACGCCGCTGATCAGGTTGAAGGTCGTGCTCTTGCCGGCGCCGTTGGGACCGATCAAGCCCATGATCTCGCCGGAGCTGACCTTGAAGGTGATGTCATTGACGGCAACCAGACCGCCGAACTCCTTGCGGATGGCGTCCACTTCCAGCACCACCTGACCCGCTTGCGGACGTGCGCGCGTCGGCAACGCCGGTGCGGGCGCGGGCGGCGCCAGATTACGGCGCGAACCATCAGCGCCCGTGATGCTGCCCCACCAGCCCGCCAGAATCGGCCACAGGCCGTTGCGGGCGTATTGCAGCATCAGGATCAGCATCACGCCGAAGACGATCATCTCGAAGTTGGCGTTGGTGTCCAGCAGCTTGGGCAGCCAGTTCTGCAACTGGTCTTTCAGCACCAGGATGACGCTGGAACCGAGCAATGCGCCCCAGACATAGCCCGCACCGCCCACTACCGCCATGAACAGGTATTCAATACCGTAGTTCACGCCGAAGGGGCTGGGGCTGACGGCGCGCTGCATGTGCGCGTAGAGCCAGCCCGAAATGCACGCCAGCAACGCCGCCCACACGAAGATCACAACCTTGTACGCAGCGGTGTTCACGCCCATCGATTCGGCCATGCCCGCGCCGCTTTTCAGCGCGCGGATGGCGCGCCCCGGACGCGAGTTCAGCAGATTGCGGGTTGCCCACAGCGCCAACAGCACGAACACCCAGATCAGGTAATAAATGTGGCGGCCGTTGGCCAGCGACATCCCGAAGATGCTGATGGGTTCAATGCCGGCGATGCCGTCGTGCTTGCCCAGCCAGTCGATATTGCCGAACAGGAAGTACAGCGACAGGCCCCAGGCGATGGTGCCCAGCGGCAGGTAGTGGCCCGACAGGCGCAAGGTGAGCGCGCCCAGCAGATAGGCCACGACGGCGGTCAGGATCAGGCCGGCCGGCAAGGCCAGCCACGGCGACACGTCGTACTGCGTGGTCAGGAATGCGGTGGTGTAGGCGCCCAGACCCACAAACGCGGCCTGGCCGAACGACGTCAGGCCACCCACGCCGGTCAGCAGCACCAGACCCAGCACAACCAGGCTGGCCAGACCGATGTAATTCAGTTGCGTCACCCAGAACTCGGGCGTGACCGGCACCAATGGCAGGCCCGCCAGGACGACAAGAAATACGACAAGCAGAATGCGGTTCATGACGTTTATTCCTCTTCGTCCACGTGATGGGTGCTGAACGAACGCCAGACCAGAACCGGGATAATCAAGGTAAAGACGATCACTTCCTTATAGGCGCTGGCCCAGAAGGACGAGAAGGATTCCAGCACGCCCACCAGCAGCGAGCCGGCGGCCGCCACGGGGTAGCTGGCCAGGCCGCCGATGATGGCGCCCACAAAGCCCTTCAGGCCAATCAGGAAGCCGGTGTCGTAATACACGGTGGTGATCGGTGCGATCAGCATGCCGGACATCGCGCCGATGGCGGTGGCCAGCGTGAACGTCAGGCTGCCCGACATCGTGGTGCTGATGCCCACCAGACGCGCACCGCGGCGGTTGACGGCGGTGGCGCGCAGCGCGCGGCCATACAGCGTCTTGCCGAAGAACAGCCACAGCGCAATGATGAGCAGCGCGCAGGTTGCCACCACGAACAGGCTTTGCGCGGACCAGACCATGAAGCCCAGATCCACCTGCCCGCTGACGAATGCCGGCGTGCGCCAGCCTTCCGCGCCAAAGAACACCAGCGCCAGACCCGTCAGCGCGAAGTGCACGGCAACCGAGACGATCAGCAGCACCAGCACGGTGGCTTCGGCCAAAGGCTGATAGACGATGCGATAGACCATCGGGCCCATCGGGATCACGAGCAACAGCGTCAGCAGCATGTTCAGCCACAGCGAGTTGTCGGGACCGGTGTAGCTCTTCGTCAGCCACAGCAGAGCCAGCGGCAGAACGATACAGGTGATCAGTGATTTGGGTACGCCCGCAAAGCTGCGGGTGCGCACGGCGCGCAGCAGCTCAAGCGCGAGGCAGACCACGCCCAGCAGCGGCAGCAGATAGGCGGTGCCGGGCACCTTGCCATCCACGAGCATGGCGAGCGTCAGGGCGCCAAACGCCACGAACTCGCCCTGGGGAATGAAAATGACGCGCGTAACGGCGAAAACCAGCACCAGAGCCATGCCCAGGAGGGCATAGATGGCGCCGTTGACGACACCGTCTTGCAGCAGGATCAGCGCAATAGAGGAATCCATCTAACAACCTTATTGATTCTTGGTGTTCCGACCCCACCCGGAACACTGATACGACACACCGGCCGGATAGGCCGGTGCGAAGCATTGCTCAGGTGCCGCAAGACAGGCGCTATGGAATGGCGCCGCCTTGCGTTCTGCACCCGTGGATCGGGCAATCCTGGGGAATTACAGGCCGGGCTGGTAGACCCACTTGCCGCCTTCAACCTTGACGATGACGCGCGAACGCTCGTCAAAGCCAGCGTGGTCGGTGGGCGACATGTTGAACACGCCTTGCGAGGCGGCCAGATCCTTCACGCCTTCCAGCGCGTCGCGCATGGCGGCGCGGAATTCCGGCGTGCCCGGCTTGGCGCCGGTCTTCAGCGCAACCGGCAATGCTGCCACAACCAGTTGACCGGCGTCCCACATGTGGCCGCCGAACGTGTTGGTGGAGCCGGCGCCGTTGGCCTTCTCGTAGGTTTCAACGTAGGCCAGGGCCGACTTCTTCACCGGGTTGCTATCCGGCAATTGGGCGGCGACCAGCAGCGGACCGGCCGGCAGGTACATGCCGTCGCAATCCTTGCCGCACACGCGCAGCACGTCGTTGTTGGCGGCGCCGTGGGTTTGATAGATGGTGCCGCCGAAGTTGCGAGCCTTCAGTTCCTTTTGCGGCAAGGCGGACGGGGTGCCCGCGCCGGCGATCAGGATGGCGTCCGGCTTTGCGCCGACCAGCTTGAGCACCTGGCCCGTCACGCTGGTGTCGGTGCGGCTGTATTTTTCGATGGCGACGATTTCAATGCCCTTGGCCTTGGCGGCCTTTTGCATCACGTCGAGCCAGCCGTCGCCGTACGCGTCGGCAAAGCCGATGAAGCCCAGCGTCTTGACCTTGGACTTGGCCATGGCGTCAGCCAGGGCGCCAGCCATCAGGGCGTCGTTCTGCGGGGTCTTGAAGACCCAGCGGCGCTTGTCATCAACCGGTTCGACGATCTTGGCGCTGGCGGCCACGCTGATCATCGGCACTTTGGCTTCGGCGGCCACGTCGACCATGGCCAGCGAGCCCGGCGTGACGGACGTGCCGATCAGCACATCGACCTTGTCGTCGGAGGCCAGCTTGCGCGAGTTCTTGACGGCTTGCGTGGTGTCGGTGGCGTCGTCCAGGACGATCCATTCGATCTTCTGGCCGGCCACTTCCTTGGGCAGCAGCGCCACGGTATTGCGCTCGGGAATACCCAGCGATGCAGCGGGGCCGGTGCTGGACACCGTCACGCCGACTTTGACCTGAGCGCTCGCCAGGAGCGGCAGAGCCAGGGCGAAGGCGGCAGCCGCCGCGGACAAGCCGAAGTGCTTGCGCATATTTTTTGTCTCCTGTGGTGGCTCTTATGTGCCTCGATTGAGGCGAAGCGAGCCTAGTTAAAGTTATACAGAAAAAAATATTATAGGGTTAAAACAGTATCAGATGACGACGCGCAACTCCGGTAAATCCCTGATGTGCTACAGAAACCTTGTCTCAGCAAACGCATTCGTTAATGGCGAACTTGTACTAGAAAAACTTTTGGCGCGTCAGTTGGGGGATTCCCTTGGACGTGCGCAGCATGCCCTAAACAGGTCGGGCCGCCGGTTACGGTCCTGTCACCGCACGAATGACACCGGCGGTTAGCCGTTAGCCGTTAGCCGTTAGGCGTCAGCGGCTAGGCGCCAGGTCCTAGCGGCCCAGCATCGGCCAGACGCGCTCCACCCGGGACGCCACCCACGCGGCCACCACGGCTTTCACCAGATCGCCCGGCAAGAACACCGCCACCGCCGTGGCCGCCTTGGGCAAGCCCATCTTGGTGACCGAGGCCAGCCACGGCACGCCAAAGGCGTAGACCACGACGATGCCGCCCACGATGCAGGCCACCACGTAGCCCACGAGCTTTGCCCACGTGCCCGTTGCGCGGCCCGCCAGCACACGCGCCAGCCAGCCCGTGACAAAAGCGCCCACCACCATGCCAATCAAAAAGCCGCCCGTCGGGCCGAGAAACGCGCCCAAGCCGCCGCGGCCGCCAGGCAATACCGGCAGGCCGATAGCCGCCAGCACCAGATAAAGCAGGCAAGCCAGCGCGCCGCGCACAGGCCCCAGCATCGCGCCAGCCAGCATGGCGCCCAGCGTCTGCAGCGTGATCGGCACCGGGATGCCGGGCAGCGGAATCGGCGGCATCAGGCTCAAGACGACGATCAACGCCGCGAACAGCGCGATCAGCACGGTGTTATTGGATTTCATGGTCTTACCTTCCAGAGGGTCAAAACGAGCACGCCGCCGTCAGGGGCTGCGCGCATCGATGGCTTCGGCCACTTCCTGAGCGCGCTTCAGGGTCAGCACGATCAGGGGCACGATCAGGGCGACGGGGTGCGCGCCCAGGCCGCGAGCGGCTTGGGCTTCACGGATTTCCTGAAAATTTCGCCAGATTTCTGGCACGAAGCGCAAGGCCAGGGCTAGCGCCAGCGCTACCTTGCCGGCATCCACCAGGCCAATGCGTTCCAACGGTTTCAGCACACGTTCGCAGACGTCGATCAGGTCGGACGTCCGAGTCGCCAGCGTGACGGCCAGCGCCAGGCCCACCATGGCGCCCACGCGCAACAGGACGGCCAGCGCGTCAATCCAGCCCTGAAACCATCCCGTAAACAGACCCACCGCCAGCAGCACCCAGAGCAGCCCGCGCACCTGGCGCCAGACGGCACGCGCCGTAACGCCCGTGGACCAGACGAGGATCGCCGCCAGCGCAAACGCCAGGGCCAGCCAGCGCGGGTCGCGCAGCACGAACAGCCCCGCCCCAGCCGCGACCAGCGCGGCCAGCTTCAGCCACGCCGGCAGCCGGTGCAGCGGCGACCGGCCGGCGACGTATAGCGGCTCCATCATGCGCAGTGCTCCCGGTACCAGCGCAGGGCGGCAGCCGGCGCGTCGTCAGCGGCGATGCCGCCGTCACGCACAACCAGCACACGGTCGAAATCTTCCAGCAGTTCCAGATCATGGCTGACGACGATGGCATCGTGCGGCAGCTCGGCAATGGCGCGGCGCACGCGATTTCGGTTGCGCAAGTCCAGTTGCGTGGTGGGCTCGTCAAAGACAATCAACGCCGGTTCCATGACCAGAACAGCCGCCAGCGCCACCAGTTGGCGTTCACCGCCCGACAGCGTGTGGCTGGTGCGATCGGCCAGATGCCCCACGCCCAACGCGCCCAGTTGGGCATCGATGCGCGTTTCTCGCAGCGCCTTGTCCCGTTCCAGATTTTTCAGGCCAAACGCCAGGTCTTCCCGCACGATGGGAAAGACAATCTGATTTTCGGGATTTTGAAAAACGAATCCAACCTGGCGGCGCACGGCTTTCAAATCGTGCCGGGTATCCAGCCCATTTACCCGGACGCTTCCCGCTGAGGGCAGCACCAGACCATTGATCAGCCGGGCCAGCGTGCTCTTTCCAGCACCATTGGGGCCGACGATGCCGATGCGGCGTTCGGCCAGGGTTACGCTCACCCCGCGCAACACTTCCGCCTGGGGCGTAGCCACTACCGCCTGGTCAAACTCGATTAACATGGGGCGGAATTATGCCCGAACCATTTCGGGCATCGGGACTCCAAGAGCTGATATGGAAAAAGTACGCAAAACCGACGCCGAATGGCGTGCACAACTTTCCCCCGAAGAATACGTGGTCACCCGCCAAAAGGGTACCGAACGCGCGTTCACCGGGCGTTACTGGAATACGACCACGCCGGGCATCTACCGCTGCGTAGGCTGTGGCACGGCGCTGTTCGCATCCGACACCAAATTCGACGCCGGCTGTGGCTGGCCCAGCTACTTCCAGGCGCTGGACCCGGAACTGGTTCGCGAAGAACGCGACGTCAGCCACGGCATGGTGCGCACCGAAGTGCTGTGCAACGTCTGCGACTCGCATCTGGGACACGTCTTCCCCGACGGCCCGGAGCCCACCGGGCTGCGCTATTGCATCAATTCCCTGTCGATGACGTTTGAACCCATAGAAGACTGAATGAAGAAGTTTCTGTTCGACCTGTTCCCGCTGTTCCTGTTCTTCATTGCCTATCGGTACACGGACATCTTCATCGCCACGGGCGTCGCCATGGCGGCGGCCGTGCTGCAGATTATCTGGCTGAAGGCAACAGGCCGCGCCACCGAAGCCATGCACTGGATCAACCTCACGGTGATCCTGGTCTTTGGCGGCGCCACAATCTGGCTGCACAGCGACGTCTTCATCAAGTGGAAGCCCACCGTGCTGTATTGGATGTTTGGCGGCGCGCTGCTGTTTGCCCGCCTGCTGTTTGGCCGCAACCTGATCCGCCGCCTGATGGAAAAGCAGATCCAGTTGCCTGACGCCGCCTGGGACAAGCTGAACCTGGTGTGGGCAGCCTTCTTCCTCGTCGCCGGCGCGCTGAATCTGTATGTGGCATTTTCCGGCCACTTCACCGAATCGCAATGGGTGAGCTTCAAGGCATTTGGCCTGATGGGCCTGATGGTCGTCTTTGTGATTGGCCAGTCAGTGTGGCTGGGCAAGCACATCCAGACGGACGAAAACGCCGGCTCCGGCACCCCGCCGACCAAGCCCTGATCCGCCAGACGGCCTAATAAACCCTCGGCGCGCGCGCTAAACCGGCTGCGCGCGCCGGAACTTTCATATTGCCGCCATGTCAGACACCACCGATCGCATCGCCCTGATCCGGGAGCGCCTAGCCGCCCTGGAACCCCTCACTTTGGACATTCTGGACGACTCGCATTTGCATGCCGGCCACGAAGGCAGTAAAAACGGCGCCGGCCATTATCGCGTGCACATCGTGGCGCCTTGCTTTGCAGGGCTCTCCGCCGTGGCGCGCCATAGGCTGGTGTATCATCATTTGCAAGATTTGATCCCCTATCCGATTCATGCGCTTGCGCTAGATGCCCAGGCTCCCAAATAGAAAGTAAAAGGATATTCATGAAACGCATCGTCATGCTGGCTGCGGCCTGCGTCATCGCCGTGCCTGCTTTCGCGCAGAACGTGGCCACCGTTAACGGCAAGGCCATTCCGCAAAAGAATTTGGATCAATTCGTCAAGCTGCTGGTCAGCCAAGGCGCGACCGATTCGCCGCAACTGCGCGAACAGGTCAAGCAGGAAATGATCAACCGCCAAATCTTCGTGCAAGCTGCTGAATCCAGCGGCATCGCCAAGCAGGCCGACGTTCAGACCGAGATCGAACTGGCCCGCCAAGGCATCCTGGTCCGCGCCCTGATGGCCGACTACCTGGCCAAGAACCCGGTGTCGGACGCCAAGGTCACGGCGGAATACGAGAAGATCAAGAAGGAACAAGCCGGCAAGATGGAATACAAGGTCCGTCATATCCTCGTCGAAGACGAGAAGACGGCCAATGACCTGCTGGCTCAGATCAAGAGCAACAAGAACAAGTTCGACGATCTGGCCAAGAAGAACTCGAAGGACCCCGGCAGCGCCGAAAAGGGTGGCGATCTGGGTTGGGCTCCCCCGACCAACTACGTCCAGCCGTTCGCGCAAGCCGTGACTCAGCTGAAGAAGGGCGAACTGGTGGACAAGCCGGTCCAAACCCAATTCGGCTGGCACATCATCAAGGTTGAGGACACCCGCCCGGTGGAATTCCCGCCGCTGGATCAAGTGCGTCCGCAACTGGAAGAAATGCTGCGCCAGCAAACCCTGGCCGACTACCAGAAGCAACTGCGCGACAAGGCCAAGATTCAGTAAGCCTGCGCCAGACCCAAAACTGCCCGCCGATGCGGGCAGTTTTTTTTTGCCCGTGCAGATCGTACGTTCAGGGCCAAAAAAAAGCTGTGCGCCCAAGGGCGTACAGCTTTTTTGTTTTGCGGGCTGATCTACTGGCGGGTTGATCTACTGGCGGGCGAATCTACTGGCGGGCAGATCTACCGGCGGGTGATCTTTTGCCGGGCGATCAACTTCCGTTGACCCACCCCGGCTACGACATGCCCAGCAGTTCCTTCAATGCATCTTCGTCCAACACGGTCACGCCCAGTTCCTGCGCCTTGGTGAGCTTGCTGCCCGCCTCAGTGCCTGCCACCAGATAGGCTGTCTTCTTGGACACCGAACCGCTGACTTTGCCGCCCGCCGCCTGGATGTGCATGGACGCTTCTTCGCGCGTCCAGTTGGGCAGCGTGCCAGTCAGCACAAAGGTCTTGCCCGCCAGCGTCGTGTCTTGCGGCGCAGCCTCGGCAACGGGATTCACGCCTTGCGCCTTCAACTGCTCGATCACGTCGCGGTTGTGCTGTTCGGCAAAGAAGCGGCGGATGGATGCGGCCACAACCGGCCCCACGTCTGGCACCGACGACAAGGCCTCTTCGTCGGCATCCATGATGGCGTCAATGCTGCCGAAATGCCGCGCCACGTCGCGCGCTGTGGTTTCGCCCACATGACGAATGCCCAGCGCGAACAGCAGGCGGTTCAGACCGGGTTCGCGCGCCTTGTCGATAGCGGCCACCAGGTTGTCGGCAGATTTCTGGCCCATGCGGTCCAGCCCCACCAGCTCCAGCGGACGCAGGCTGTACAGGTCAGCCAGCGTTTTCACACGGCCGCTGTCGACCAATTGGTCCACCAGCTTTTCGCCCAGCCCTTCGATGTCCAGCGCCTTGCGGCTGGCGGCGTGCCACAGCGTCTGCTTGCGCTGCGCGCCGCAGAACAGGCCGCCGGTGCAACGGGCGATGGTTTCGTCTTCCAGCCGTTCGATGGCCGACCCGCAGACCGGGCAGGCCGTGGGCATGACGAATTCCTGCGCGTCGTCGGGCCGCTTTTCCAGCACCGGCCCCAGCACTTCGGGAATCACGTCGCCCGCACGGCGCACGATGACCGTATCGCCCTTGCGTACATCCTTGCGGCGGATCTCGTCTTCGTTGTGTAGCGTAGCGTTGGTGACGGTGACGCCGCCCACGAACACGGGCTTCAGCCGCGCGACCGGGGTGATGGCGCCCGTGCGGCCCACCTGCACTTCAATATCCAACAGGGTCGTGGTGGCTTCTTCGGCGGCGAACTTGTGCGCCAGCGCGAAGCGCGGAGCGCGCGCCACAAAGCCCAACACCTTCTGGGCGGGCAGCGAATCCACTTTGTAGACCACGCCGTCGATGTCGTAAGGCAAGGACGCACGCAGCGCGCCGACCTTGGCGTAGAAGGCCATCAGGCCTTCAGCGCCCGTCGCGCGATGGTTATGCATCAGGTTGACCGGCAAGCCCAGCTCATGCAGCCAGGCCAGCATCGCGCCGTGCGACTTCTCGGGCAACTGCGACGCTTGCCCCGCGCCTGCCGAGGCTTCGTCGAAGAGACCGTTCTGCGTGCCAGGCAGGCCCTGCACCTCGCCCCAACCGTAGGCGAAGAATCGCAACGGCCGCTTGGCGGTGATGCGGGGATCAAGCTGGCGCAAGCTGCCGGCCGCGGCGTTGCGCGGATTGACGAAGACTTTCTCGTCGCGCTTGGCCTGGGCCACGTTCAGCTTTTCGAAGTCGGCGCGGTTCATCAGCACTTCGCCGCGCACTTCCAGCACCTTGGGGGCTGCGCCCTTCAGCTGCAGCGGAATCGCCTTGATCGTGCGGATGTTGGACGTAACGTCTTCGCCCGTCTGGCCGTCGCCGCGGGTGGCGGCCTGCACCAGACGGCCATCCTCATAGCGCAGGCTGATCGCCAGCCCGTCCAGCTTCAGCTCACAGAAGTAATCGGCTTGCTGCGCCGGACCCAACATGCCTGCGCCGCGCAGCGTATCCGTCACGCGGCGGTCGAAGGCCGCAACTTCTTCTTCGTCGAACGCGTTATTCAGCGACAGCATCGGCACGGCGTGACGCACGCTGCCGAAGGCGGACACAGGCGCCGCGCCCACGCGTTGCGTGGGCGATTCGGGCGTAACCAGTTCAGGGTGCTCGGCCTCAAGGGCTTCAAGCTGGCGCATCAGGCCGTCGTACTCGGCATCCGAGACCGACGGCTCGTCGTAGACGTAATAGCGGACGTTGTGCTGCTCAAGTTCGGCCCGCAGGCGCGCTGCGGTTTGGGCCGGACTTTCCGCTTCGGACTTGCTGCTCATTAAGCAAACACCCGTTGAGCACGCTCGCTTCCGGCGGGCAGGCCCGCTTGCTCGAGCTGTTCGAACAGCACTTGCAGCCGTTCGTCGATGACCGTTTCCGACCCATCGGCCAGCGGCTTGCCCTGGTCATCGACCAGTTCAGCGCGCAAGCGCGAGGCCAGGTCGCGGCCCACATCGACCATGCGGCCAAAGGCGCGGGTGTCGGCGGGTGCGCACGGCACATCCAGCAGCAGGTACAGGCGCTCAACGCCGCCCATGCCCGCGTCGAACGCGGCGCCGTCGGCGCGCGACAAGGTGAAGCGGGTGACGCCATTTTCAGCAGGCCAGGCCAGGCGGTTGCCATCAGACACGAAGCCGGAATCGCGGGCAACGGCCAGCACTTCGGCGGCGGGTTGGGCCGCGCCCAGCATCAAGGTCAGGCCAACCTGGGTATCCAGCGCGGCGCAGGTGTCGTCCAGGCGGGCGCCCTGCTCCAGCACAGCTTGCTGGTCCGGGCCTTCGATGGTGGCGTCGAAGCGTTCGGCCATGTCTTGGGCGCGCGCCCAGGCCTGCGACCATTCGATGGCGGTCAGCGGGCCGCTGCGGTTGGCCAGCAACACGGCCAATTGCATGGACGCATACGACTCGCCGGCATGCACGCGCGCACGATGGCGGCGCTGGTCAGTTTCGGCGAAGACGCGCATGGGCTTGCGGCCCACGTGGCGCAGGCTTTGCATGTAGGGCAGCAGATCCGCGCCCCGCACGGGTTCGGCGAAATTGATTTCGATGACCACTTCGCAAGCGGGATCGGGTTCTTCGGCGTCGTCGGCGTCGCTGCCCGGATCAACCGGGGCGGGCTGGCCGGGCGCGCGCGGCGCGTCGCCACCCATGCCGGGTTCGCGACGGGTCGTGGCCGTGGCGGCCGCTGCCGCCGTACCGGCCGCAGCGCCTGCGCCAGCACCCAGCAACGGATCTTGTTCAGAGGTGGGGAAATGGCTCTGCATCTTGCGCCGGACGCGCCGATCCTGCCACCAGTTGAATCCCAGCACCAGCAGTATCAGCAAGACGCCCAGGGCGATCAGCCCAATCTGCAAATCACTCATGTGTAAATCCCGCGCCGGGGGGCGGCGCCATTCTAAATATTGGGGGTTATGCCGCTTCGGAGGCCATCATTTGCACGGCCGAATCTATGTCTACCGCAACGATACGCGAAACCCCTTGCTCTTGCATGGTTACACCAATCAGTTGCTTGGCCATCTGCATGGCGATCTTGTTATGCGAAATGAACAAGAATTGGGTTTGCTCGCTCATGTTGGCGACCAGGTTGGCGTAGCGTTCGGTGTTGGCGTCGTCCAGCGGCGCGTCCACTTCGTCCAGCAAGCAGAACGGCGCCGGATTCAGTTTGAACAGCGCGAACACCAGCGCAGTCGCGGTCAGCGCTTTTTCGCCGCCGGACAAGAGGTGAATCGTGCTGTTGCGCTTGCCGGGTGGCTGAGCCATCACCTGCACGCCCGCGTCGAGAATTTCTTCGCCGGTCATGCTGAGCTTGGCCTCGCCCCCGCCAAAGAGCTTGGGGAAGAGTTCGCCGAAGTGGCCGTTCACGACGTTGAACGTCTCTTGCAGCAGCTCGCGGGTTTCGCGGTCGATCTTGCGGATGGCGTCTTCCAGGGTCTCGATGGCGGTCATCAAGTCTTGGTTTTGCGAATCCAGGAAGCCCTTGCGTTCGCGCGACGTGTTCAATTCGTCCAGCGCCGCCAGGTTGACCGAACCCAGCGATTCGATCTGGCGTGAGATACGCCCCACTTCCTGCTGCAACCAGCTGGCGCGGCGCCATTCGTCGGGCTGATTGGCCAAATATTGAGCCAGCGCTTCGCGGTCGACTTCACGCGCGTTCAGCTGTTCGGTGAACTGCTCTTCGGCCAGACGGGCCGCCTGTTCCTGCAACTGCAATTCCATGATGCGCGCACGGCGCGGTTCCAGCGTCTGCTCTTGCTGCTGCCGGTCTTCGTCGGCGCCGCGCAGCAAGGCGGCCAGATTTTCCATTTCCTGGCGCGCGCGCGACAACGCTTCCTCGCGCTCGGCGCGCGCTTCCAGCGCATCTTGCAGGCCGGCCTGGGAAGCGGACGCATCCAGTTCAACCAGGTCGCCCATCAGTTGTTCGAGTTCGACCGAGCCGCGCTGGCTCTGGTCGGCGGCCAATTGCTGATTACGCTGCAAGTCGGTGATGCGGACCTGGATGCCGCGCTCGGCAAATTCTGCTTCCTGCGCGGCGCGCTCCAGTTCACGCAGACGCGTGCGGGCGGCTTCGGCCTGGGCGGCCAGCGTTTCGCCGTCGATTTCGGCGTCGGCAAAACGGGATTGATGTTCGGCCAGTTCTTCGTCCAGCGTCTCGAAGCGGGCTTCGGCCTCTTCGCGTGTGGCGCGCAGGTCTTCTTCCTGAACCTTGATTTCTTCCAAGTCCTGGCGCAAGCGCGACGCGCGTTCGCCGGATTGCTCGGCTTGCTGTTGCAGCCGCGAGTGCTCCAGCTGGATGTCGTGCACCCGGCGCGTGACTTCGGCCACGCGCGTGCGCGCCGGGGCGATGGCCTGGGACACTTGCTGCCAGGCGGCTTCGGCACGGGCAACGGCGGCGCGCGCCTGATCGGCGATCAGTTGCTGCGCCTTGATCTCGCGTTGCAGGTTTTCGATTTCCTGCTGGCGCGCCAGCAGGCCGGCTTGTTCGGAATCAGGCGCGTAGAAACGCACGCTGTGCGCGTCGATCAGGTGGCCGGCCTTGACCACGCAGGCGCTGCCGGCGGGCAAGGTTGCGCGCATGGCCAGGGCCTGCGTCACATCGGTGGCGGTGTAAATACCCGCCAGCCAGTCATTCAGCAACGTGCGCAGGTCAGGGTCGGTGATGCGCAGCAAGCTGGCCAGCGGCGTCAGGCCGGCCGGCGCGGGCGGCGTCGGGGCCGCCACGGGCAATTGGTAGAACGCCAGCCGGGCGGGCGGCGCGTCTTCAGCGAAGGCGCGGGCCCAGTCCAGGTTGCGCACTTCCATCGACGCCATGCGTTCGCGCAGCGCGGATTCCAGGGCGGTTTCCCAGCCCGGCTCAACATGCAGCTTCTGCCACAGGCGCGACAGCCCGGCGAGCTCGTGCTTGGCCAGCCAGGGTTCCAGCGCCCCCTGCTTCTGCACGTCTTCCTGCAACTTCACCAGCGCGGACAGACGGGCTTCCAGACGCGCCAGATTCTGGGCGTCGGTCTGGGCGGCGGCCTGGGCGCGGCTGCGCTCGGCATCCGCTTCCGGCACACGGCCTTCCAGCGTGGCCAGTTCTTCCTGGGCTTCTTCCAACTGGTCTTCGCCGGCCAGGCGGTCGCCGGCCAGTTGCTCCAGGCGGACGGGGTCCGGGGCGTGCAATTCGCGCAGTTCCTGCTGCAAGCGCTCGCGGCGCTGCTCCAGGACCTGCATTTGGCGATCGGCGTCGCGCTGGGTCTGTGCAACCAGCGCCAGGTTCTGTTCGACGCGGGCCAGGGCGGCGCGCATCTCGTCGCGCCCGGACGCGGCTTCGCGCACGCGCTGCTCGACCGAGGGCAAGCCCGCCTGCGCGTCTTCCGCCGTGGCGCGCGCTTCTTCCGTGCGGGCGGCGGCGGCGGCCAGGTCGTCTTCGGCCTGGGCGATCTGTTCGGTGCAGTGCTCGCGCTGGCTGGTCCATTCCGCGATCTGCTGCTGAAGCTGGTCGCGGCGGGACTGCAAGCGGTTGCGCGAATCCACCACATGGCGGATTTCGGCTTCCAGGCGGCTGACCTGGGCGTTGGCTTCGTACAGCGCGCCTTGCGCAGTGTGGACGGCGTCGCTGGCCGCATAGTGAGCCTGGCGCCGGGATTCCAGCGCGGCCTCGCCTGCCCGCAGGCCGGCAATGGCGGATTCGAGCTCGTTTTGGGCCTGGGCCATTTCCTGGGCTTTCTTGGCGCGCTCTTCGCGCGCCCCGGTTTCCTTCAGGAACCACAGGGAATGCTGCTTCTTTTCGCCGTCGGCTTGCAATTCGCGATAGCGCGTGGCCACTTCGGCCTGCGCCTCAAGCTTTTCCAGCTGGCTGTTCAGCTCGCGCAGAATGTCTTCCACGCGGGTCAGGTTTTCGCGCGTGTCGGACAGCCGGTTTTCGGTCTCGCGGCGGCGTTCTTTGTAGCGCGACACCCCAGCCGCTTCTTCCAAAAACACCCGCAGTTCTTCAGGGCGCGCCTCGATCAGGCGGTTGATCATGCCCTGCCCGATGATGGCGTACCCACGTGCGCCCAGGCCAGTGCCCAGGAAGATGTCGTGGATGTCGCGGCGGCGGACTTGCTGGTTATTGACGAAGTAGCTGCTGGTGCCGTCGCGGGTCAACACGCGGCGCACGGCGATTTCGGCGTAGGTGCTCCATTGGCCGGCAGCGCGCCCTTCGCTGTTGTCGAACACCATTTCCACCGAGGCCCGCGCCGCAGGCTTGCGGTTGCCGGAGCCGTTGAAAATGACGTCCTGCATGGACTCGCCGCGCAGTTCCGAGGCCTTGGCCTCGCCAAGCACCCAGCGCACGGCGTCAATGATGTTCGATTTCCCGCAGCCATTGGGACCCACCACGCCCACCAATTGGCTGGGCACGGGGATCACGGTGGGATCAACGAAGGACTTGAAGCCGGCGAGTTTTAGCTGAGTGAGACGCACAGTACGATGACGACGGGGTGGGTTGAACGAAAGGCGTTAACGGACCTGCCGCATAGATTGCAAACCGGCCCATCAAGGGCCGGCTCACATATGGGTCGTATGATACCGCAGGCAGTCTGTCCCTAAACGTCAGCAACGGTCAACCCGCGGGCAAACGCGCAATGGTGCCGTTCCAGCCACCGGCTATACTCCCTGACACTTTTTGGCACGACACATAATTTTCACGCGGACTGGCCGGGCTCAGGCCAAAGAACGGGGACATTCTTGAAACGTGGTTTCTATCTGGTCATGGCCGCGCAGGCCTTCTCGTCATTGGCGGACAATGCGCTGTTCATCGCAGCCATCGCCTTGATACAGGAGCTGCACGGCCCTGACTGGCTGGCGCCCATGATGAAATGGTCGTTCGCACTGGCCTACGTGGTCCTGGCGGCCTTTGTTGGCGCCCTGGCCGACTCCTTCCCCAAGGGCCGCGTGATGTTCTCCACCAACGCCCTGAAAGTCGCCGGCTGCCTGCTGATGTTCTCGTACGCCAGCATCGGCGTCGCCCCCGAATACCAAACCTATCTGGTGTGCGCGGCCTACGCGGTCGTCGGCATCGGCGCGGCCGCCTATTCGCCCGCCAAGTACGGCATCGTCACCGAGATGCTGCCCCCGCACATGCTGGTCAAGGGCAATAGTTGGATCGAAGGCCTGACGGTTTTCTCCATCATTCTGGGCACGGTGCTGGGCGGGCTGCTTATTTCGTCGTCGGTGTCCACCGCGCTGCTCAGCCATTCGTTCATCGGCAACCTGGTGCACACGCCCGCCGAAGCGGCCATTCTGGTGATCGCCTTCGTCTACCTGCTGGCGGCCCTGTGCAATCTGATGATTCCGCGCACCCACGTGCGCTATCCGCCGCAGCAAAAGAACCCGGTGCGCCTGATCCGCACGTTCTGGGGCTACGTTCGCGTGCTGTGGAAAGACAAGCTGGGCCAGATATCGCTGGCCGTCACCACGCTCTTCTGGGGCGCGGGCGCCACGCTGCAACTGATCGTGATCGAATGGGGCCGCAGCCACCTGGGCTATCAGCTGGACAAGGCGTCGATGCTGATGGGCGTGGCGGCCTTGGGCACGGTCGTGGGGTCGATCCTGGCGGGCCGGATTCCGCTGCGCCGCGCCCTGGCCGTGCTGCCGGTGGGCGCCGCCATGGGGCTGGTCGTGCTGCTGATGCCGTTGGTGTACTCGCCGTGGAGCGTCTACCTGCTGCTGCTGCTCACCGGCGGCCTGGCGGGCTTCTTCGTGGTGCCCATGAACGCGCTGCTGCAGCATCGCGGCCACGTGCTGCTGTCGGCGGGCCATTCGATTGCCGTCCAGAACTTCAACGAACAGTTGAACATCCTGCTGATGGTGGCGATGTACACGCTGCTGCTCTGGCTGCAACTGCCCATCAACATCATCATCGTGATCTTCGGCACCGTTGTCGCCGTGCTGATGGTGGTGTTCATGCGCTGGAGCAAGCGCAACTTGGAGGCCAACCCCGACCTGCACGACCAGATCGGCCAGGAAGGCCACGGCCGAGCGCTCGATTCATCACACTAAGCGCTTGATCTGCCAATAAAAAACCGGGCTCAGGGCCCGGTTTTTTATTGGCAGCTTTTTGGCGGTTCATGGGCGCCCATAGCGCTACCCATGACGGCCGCGACGGCGGTCAGACCATGCGCGAGGCCAGCTTCAGGTCTTGCCAGGCACGCGCCTTCTCGGACGGGCTGCGCAGCAGATACGCGGGGTGGTAGCTGACGATGACCGGGATTTCCCCGCCCTCGTCCGTCTTCAACGCGTGCACGCGGCCGCGCAGGCTGCCGATTGTGGCGTCCGTGCCCAGCAGCGTCTGCGCGGCGAACCGCCCCAGCACCAGGATGCGCTCAGGCTTGAGCAGCGCAATCTGCCGCATCAGGTACGGGCTGCACGAGGCGATTTCCTCGGGCTTGGGATTGCGGTTGCCCGGCGGACGGCATTTGATGACGTTGGTGATGAAAACGTCCGTATCGCGGCTCATCCCGACAGCGGCCAGCATCGCGTCCAGCAATTGACCGGAACGGCCCACGAACGGATGCCCCTGACGGTCTTCTTGCTCGCCAGGCGCTTCGCCCACGACCAGCCAACGGGTAGGGGTCGCCCCATGACCAAACACCGCGTGGCGGCGCCCCTGGCACAGCCCACAGGCCGTGCAGGCCACCACCTGCTCACGCAGTTCATCCAGATTGGCGTTCTTGACCGCTTCGGCAACCGGAATACGCGGCGCTTCGACGGCTTCTTCTTCGGCCGTCTTGGGCACGGGACGCGGCGGCGGCCCAGTGCGGTTCAGGATGGACGCGGGAATACCCGGCCGCCCATTGGCGCGTTCGCTGGTTCGTTCGGCGGGGCGGGGGGCGGGGGGTTGTGCCTGGGCCGCCTGGGCCACGATGGGCTCGGCTGCAACGCTCTGGACCGGCACAGCCTCCATTTCCGGCACTGCGGAAGCGGGGGCAAAACCGGGGGTGGAACCGGACGTAGAACCGTGCGTAGAAGTGGGAATAGAACCCGGAGTAGAACCGGGAGCCGAACCGGGAGTAGAACCCGGCGTAAAACCCGGCGTGGAACCCAGCCCTGTAGCCGGCAAAACCGGTTTGGAAACAAGCGCTTGCGGCGTACCGGCAGGCCGCGGCGCGGCTGGCGCCGGGCGCAGCCACAGGCGTTCCATGCCGATCTCGCGCAGCCATATTCGCTGCAGGGGATTGACGCGGGGCGCGGCGGCGTTCGGCAACGTCATGCCGCCACCTCTGTCACKGCGGCGAACCGCTTCTGCATCACCAACGCGTCTTCACGCGTGCCCTTCTCCGCCGGGTAATAGCCCCGGCGCACGCCAATTTGCAAATAGCCGTGCCGCTTGTAGAAGGCGACGGCCGATGTATTCGACGGCCGCACTTCCAGCAGCACGCCCTCAAGACCACGCTCGCGCGCCTGCTGCTCGCACCAGTCGAGCAGCACGCCGCCCAAGCCTTGGCGATGCAGCTCCTTGGCAACCGCGATCACCAACAGATGCGCGACGTCCGGGGCAAACATCAGGATGCAGAACCCCGCGACCTTGCCTTCGCGGCGCAGCACCCACGCCCCGTAACCGGTGGCCAGCGCATCCGCGAAATTGCCGCGTGTCCAGGGAAAGGCCTGCACATGAGCTTCCAGCGCCACGACCTCGTCCAGGTCCGACTCGGTGAGCACTTGCGGCGCCAGATTCAAGCCCGGCGCCAGCGACGGCTGGGCCTTCGGATTGCCCCCTTCTCCACGCATGCGCTCGGCGGTGGTGAAGGCGACTTTGTCTCGCACGTAGAGCGGCGCGGCCTGCTCCGGCGGCAGGGCTTCGCCTCGCAGCCAACCTTGGCGCGCCAGACGGGCCACGCTTGCGGCTTCGGGGCGCAGCACATCCGAGGCGCGCCGCCATAAATCGGGAAATTCCATCTCGGCAGCGTAGGCGTCCCAGGCGTCTCCCGCCAGCACCGGCTGCAATGGCCGGCCGGCTTGCGCCGACCAGTTCGCCAGGTGATGCGCGGTCCAGGGCACGACCTCTGCTGCGGCAATCAGCAAGGGCGGCTGCAAGACCTCCCAGGCGGGCTCGCCTTCGGTGGCGGCCGTTTGCCGATAAACGGCCAGATAGACCTCGTTCATGCGGGCGTCCAACGCCACGACAATCGCGTCATCGGGGCTGGCCTCGGCCACCTGCGCAGCCACTGCCTGATGCGACACCACGGGCAAAACGGGTATACCTAAACCTAGCCCCATGCCCTGGGCAACGCCGCAGGCCACGCGCAGGCCCGTAAAGCCGCCCGGCCCCTGGCCAAACGCCACGGCATGCAGGGCGGCCGGAGCCAATCCAGACTCCGCCAACAACTCATTTGCCATCGGCAAGAGGCGTTCCGCATGCTCCTGAGACCCCTCGTGTTCGCGGGTACTGACCACCAGACGGCCATCGACCGCCCGCAAAAGGGCCACCCCACAACGGGACGAAGACGTTTCCAAAGCCAGCAGGTTTAGTTCCATAGATGCAGATTGTACGAAATACGGCGGCTCTGCCCCCGGTTGTAAGGGGGATTTCAACCATGGTTCGCAATGTGTAATATCTTGTGAACGCCCACTAGCCGCTGGTTCTTGTCACTGTTACATTTCCGGCCATGAATACGCAAAACACCACCCCCACCCGAAAAATCCTCGTCGTCGACGATGATCCGCGCTTGCGCGATTTGCTGCGCCGGTATTTGTCCGAGCAGGGATTCAACGTTTTCGTTGCCGAAGACGCCAAAGAGATGGGCAAACTCTGGCAACGCGAGCATTTTGATCTGCTTGTGCTGGATCTGATGCTGCCCGGCGAAGATGGCTTGTCCATCTGCCGCCGGCTGCGCGGTGGCCACGACAATACCCCCATCATCATGCTCACGGCCAAGGCGGAAGAAATCGACCGCATCGTGGGCCTGGAGATGGGCGCGGACGATTACCTGTCCAAACCCTTCAACCCCCGGGAACTGCTGGCACGGATCAACGCGATCCTGCGCCGCCGCGGTACCGAGGAACATCCTGGCGCTCCCAGCCAGGAAAACGAGTCCATCGCCTTCGGCCCGTACGTGCTGAACTTGTCCACCCGCACGCTCACGCGCAACGGTGAACAAGTGCCGATCACGACTGGTGAATTCTCGGTGCTCAAGGTATTTGCGCGCCATCCGAAGATTCCCCTGTCTCGCGACAAGCTCATGGAGCTGGCGCGTGGCCGCGAATACGAAGCTTTCGATCGCAGCCTCGACGTTCAGATCTCGCGCCTGCGCAAATTGATCGAACCCAATCCGTCCAAGCCCGTGTTCATCCAGACCGTTTGGGGTCTCGGATACGTGTTTGTGCCGGACGGTGGTAGCTGATCGGCTCGCCCGCCCCGGGCAGGAGCGCAGCCTCGTGCCCCGCTTGCGCAGAACCTTCAGGAACTTGACTTCACGTTTGCGGCTCGGCTTGTTCGGCCGCACGTTCCTGTTGCTCGCCGCGCTGATGCTGGTGAGCCTGGGGGCGTGGCTACAAGTCTTCTTCAGCATGGAGCTGGGGCCGCGCGCCAATCAAATGGCGCAGCGGGTGATCACGGCCGTCAATATCACACGCACGGCGCTGATCTACTCGCATAACGGCGAACGCAGCAAGCTCCTGCTGGACCTGGCCACCAACGAAGGCATCCAGGTCTACCCGCGCGAAGTCACCGACTTTGCCGAAGCCCTCCCCGACGACGACTACTGGCAACGCGTTGCCCAGCACATCCGCACGCGCTTCGGCCCGGAAACTCAAATTGCCTGGGGCGTGAATCAGGTGCCTGGGTTCTGGGTCAGCTTCCAGATTGAAAAAGATCTGTATTGGCTGGTGTTCGAGCGCGAGCAGATCGGGTTGACGGGCGGGATCGAATGGCTGGGATGGGGCGCGACCGCGTTGCTGCTTTCCCTTGTCGGTGCGGCGGTCAGCGTGGGCTTCGTGAACCGGCCCTTGTCGCGGCTGGCGCGCGCGGCGCAAGTGCTTTCGCGCGGCGAAACGCCGGCGGCGCTGCCCGAACAAGGCCCGCTTGAAATCCGCGACCTGAACGCCTCCTTCAACCGGATGGCCAAAGATCTGCGGCAAGCCGAGGCCGACCGGGAGCTCATGCTGGCGGGGATCTCACACGACTTGCGAACTCCGCTTGCACGAATGCGGTTGGAAATCGAACTCAGCGGCGTGTCGGAAGACGCCCGCCAGGCCATCGACGAAGACCTTGGCCAGATCGACCACAGCATCGGGCAACTGATGGAGTACGCGCGCCCGGCGGGCACGTTGCCGCAGTTGGCAACCGATATTTCCGCCGTCCTGGCCGAGCTCTACGAACGCGAACGCAGCCACACGGCGTCGCTGGGCGGCGAGCTCGACGCGTCTCTGGAACCGGGCCTGCGTGCGCGCATCACGGCGCTGGACTTGAAGCGCGTGGTCAGCAACCTGATCGAGAACGCCCGCCGTTATGGCCGTTCCAGCGATGGCATGGCGCATTTGGTCATGACACTGCAAGCTGAGGGCGCGATGATCGTGATCGAGGTTTCCGACCGCGGCCCCGGCATCGCCCCCGAAGATGTGGATCGCCTGCTGCGGCCCTTCTCGCGTGGCGAGGCGGCTCGCACTGGCGTCAGCGGCGCGGGCCTGGGTCTGGCCATCGTCGAACGCCTGCTCAAGCACGTGGGCGGCGCGCTGCGGATGCTGCCTCGGGAAGGCGGCGGACTGACCGCGCGGATAGAGTTACCCAAAGCCAAGTTTAGGAATTATCAATTAGACAACGATAATCCATAGCGTAGAATTTATGGTTTAAGGCACTGCCTTATCTCCACCAACAACTACTGGGAGTAAACATGAAAACTGTTGGCGACAAACTCGAGCCTTTCAAGGTCACCGGCGTAAAGCCCGGCTTCAACCAGCACGAAGAAAATGGCGTGTCGGCGTTTGAAGACATCACCGAAAGCTCGTTCCCCGGCAAGTGGAAGGTGATCTACTTCTACCCGAAAGACTTCACGTTTGTGTGCCCGACCGAAATCGTCGGCTTCAACAAGCTGGCCAAGGATTTCGAAGACCGCGACGCTGTCCTGCTGGGCGGCTCCACCGACAACGAATTCGTCAAGCTGGCATGGCGCCGTGAGCACCCGGACCTGAACAAGCTGGGTCACTACCAATTCGGCGACACCACCGGTGCCCTGATCGACCAACTGGGCGTCCGTGAAAAGGGTGCTGGCGTTGCTCTGCGCGCCACGTTCATCGTTGATCCGGACAACACGATCCAGCACGTTTCGGTGAACAACCTGAACGTCGGCCGTAACCCGGAAGAAGTTCTGCGTCTGCTCGACGGTCTGCAAACCGATGAGCTGTGCCCGTGCAACCGTACGGTTGGCGGCGCTACGCTGTAATTTCCAGCCCGGCCAAGGGTCTGCTTGCAGGCCCGGCGCTGGGCTTTAATTGCTCTAGATTATAGGTAAAAACTATGGAATTTCTTACGACCATTAAGGAACAGCTACCGGATTGGGCCAAGGACATCCGCCTGAATCTGGACGCCGTCATTGCCCGTTCGACGCTTGCGCCTGAAGACGCCGTCGGCGCCGCCCTGTCCGCCGCTTACGCCGCGCGCAGCCCGGTGCTGGTTGAAGCCTTCAAGAGTGGCCTGTCGGAAGGCGACGCGAATGCCGCGCTGACCGCCTCGGCGCTGATGGGCATGAACAACACCTGGTATCCCTACGTCGAAATGACGGGCGACGCCAACCTGAAAAGCCTGCCGGCCCAGCTGCGCATGAACGCCTACGCCACGCATGGCGGCGTAGAGAAAAAGCGCTTCGAACTGTTTGCGCTGGTGGCGTCCATCATCGGCAAGTGCCATTTCTGCGTGGCCTCGCACTATGAAAACCTGAAGAACGACGGCCTGTCGACCGAACAGCTGCGCGACGCTGGCCGTATCGCCGCCGTGGTCAACGCCGCCGCGCTGGCGCTGGCTGCCCAAGGCAAGTAAGCCGCCCAAGCTGCCTGCGAATAAAAAACCCGCCTGTGCAAACAGGCGGGTTTTTGTTTGGAAAGCGTTGGAGCAAGCGTTTGGCAAAACCGCCTGGAACCCGAGCTTAGTTCTTCTTCGCCATATCCGAGGTGGTCGGCAAGCCGTTCGAGACCCAGGCTTGAACACCGCCGCGATACCAATAGGCGGACCAGCCGAGCGAACCGGCGCGCAATGCCGCGTTGTAGGACGAACGGTCGTTCATGCCGGCGCCCACGAACACCACTGACGCACCGCGGTTATTGTTCGCTTTTTTCAACAGCCAGGAATCCAGCGCACTTTGCAGCTGATCCGTGACGCTGCCATCCGAGCCCGCATCCGGCAGCGGATAGGAAATAGGCAGCGTGTCAGCGAGTCCGCTGGTGTCTACGATCACCAGATTCTTGTCGTTCTTGATCATGCCAACCAGGTCGCCCGTGGTAACCAGCTTGGCGCGGAAAATCTGGTTCGGCGTCGGGCCCTTATACGGCGCGGCGAATAGCAGCGACGTAGGCGGCACGCCCATGTCTGCCAGCTCATCAATGGGGCTAGGCGGCATGCCCTGACCCGGCGACGACTGCCGGGGCTGCTGCTGGGGTTGCTGTTGGGGTTGCTGCTGCGGCGCGCGCCCGCCATCCTTGGCTGCCACTTCACCGCCCACCGTGCCCATTTCGATGTCGGAAATCATCACCGCAATGTTTTCGATCAGCTCATAGCACATGGTGATCGAGCCTTCGCGCGGGTTGTACCAGGCGTTGAGCTTGCCGCAGTCCTTGAACACCACGTTCACCGGCCGGGGCAGCACATAGGTTTGCCCAAGCAACTTGATGTTGTTGCTGATGGCTTCGGAAAGATTGTTCGCGAACAGATTGCCGATCTTGCGGGACGACCGCTCGAAGGTGACGTTGACCGGCGCACCGGGCGCATTGGCCGGCTGCTGCCCGTCGGGCGACCAGGTGCCGACACGGGTGTGCGGCGCCAGGATTCTGCGCCACGCACGGTTCTGCTTGTTGAATTCATCAGCGCAACGCGCCTTGGTGCGGTCTTCCAGCCCCACGTGCTTGGCCACCGATTCGAACACCGACGGGTTGCCGCCGTACATGATGCACAGCATGTTGCGAAAGCGCTTCAGGTCGCCCGTGTGCTCGTCTTGCCAGGCCGACGTTTCCGACGCGCCCCGGCTTTCCGCCACCTTGCCGCTGTAATACCACTGCAAGGCGGCGTAGGTCGCGGCATCGCGCGCCATGGTGTTCACGTCTTTGTCGTTCGACGGGTACATCGTCGGCTCAACGATCTGCAGCGCCGCGTAGATATCGACCGCGTCTTCTTCGGCGCCGGTCGACGGCAGTTCCAGTTCGCCGATCAGCGCATGGCCGAATTCATGCATGAAAATGCTGCGCATGATGCCGATGTACACCGACACGATACGCAGCGTATCGCCGCCAAACCGGGGGTATGGACCTGCACCCGGCAAGCCCGAGTTGTCGGAGCTGGCGGGTGCGGGTGCGGGCTTGGTCTGCGGCGCGCTGGCGCCACCACCACTGCCACCACGTGGAGGCAAGCCGGCAGGCGCCGGCGCCGTGGCGCCACTGCGCGGGGGCAAGCCGCTGCCTTGCTGCGCGGGCGCGCCTTGGCGGGGAGCCAGGTCGGTATTGATCGAAAAATCCGCAATCCCGAACGTGCCGACGTCGTAGGCCATGATGCCGATGTCGCCGCCCACCGCGGACGAATCCGTGACGTCGCCAATGATCTTGCCGTTCACGATGAAGCGGGCCGCGCCCGGCAATTCGACCACCTTGATGCGGTCCGAGCCATCCAGCTTCGCCAGATTGGGAACCGTTGCGATATCGCGACGGTTCTGGCCTTCAAGACAGAACAGAATCGTGCTCTTGTCCGCCGTAATCTCGATCAGGCACAGGCTTTTCTTCGCGCGATTATTCAGCGCCACGCCAATCGACGCCTTCGGGTTCTGCGAATTGACGACCACATTCACGTCGGTCACGCGGCCCTGTTCAGGCGCGGGTCCCACAGAAAGATAAAGCGTTTGTTCACTCCCGGCAGTGGCCGGATTGCGCAACGTGAACCAGCCATCCTGCACGGCGGCGGTCCAGCCTTGCAGCATCTGCTGTCTGACGGCGCCTGCCAGGGGTCCCAGCTGTTGTTCAAACTCAGCGTGCGCGGGCGACGCCGCAGCAACAAGGACCGAAAACAGGGCGACGCCACGTAAACGCATCTGAATTTCTCTATGTAGGCAGATTGAGGTGCGCAGAATATTCCAGATCAATCCGACCCGCTTATTTATTTGTTAAAGATGTATAGCAAAGTAAATGCAATGGAATTTCATTGCATTAGCGTCGGAACGTGGTCAGGTTTACGTGCGAGCCAGTAGCGCTACGACCGTGGCCGCAATGCCTTCCTTGCGGCCCAGATACCCCAAGCCTTCGTTCGTCTTGGCCTTGATGTTGATCTCGGTCTCTGCCAAGCCGAGGTCAGCGGCGATGTTCGCCACCATGGCCGGCGCATGCGGGCCGATCTTGGGCGCTTGCGCGTGAATCGTGGCGTCGATGTTCACCGGCGTCCAACCTGCCTTGCGCACGCGCGCCATGGCTTCGCGCAGCAGCACGCGGCTGTCGGCGCCCTTGAAGGCCGGGTCCGTATCCGGGAAATGGCGGCCGATATCACCCAGCCCTGCGGCGCCCAACAGGGCGTCGGTGATCGCATGCAGCAGCACGTCCGCGTCGGAATGCCCCAGCAAGCCATGCGTGTGGGGAATCGTGACGCCGCCGATAATCAGCGGGCGGCCTTCGACCAAGGCGTGTACGTCAAAGCCCTGCCCGACGCGAAAAGGAATGCTCATAACCATTTTTCCATCAGTTCGAAATCATCCGGCCACGTCACCTTGAAATTGCGCAAGGCGCCGGGAACCAGCAATGGCGCATACCCGGCCGCTTCCAGGGCCGAGGCCTCGTCAGTGACGGTCACGCCATTTACGGAGGCCGCCGTCAGCGCATCGCGCAGCACGCCGGCCCGAAACATCTGCGGCGTTTGCGCCAGCCACAAGCCATTGCGATCCAGCGTGCGCTCGACCCGGTCGTGGCCGCCTTTGACGGTGTCGGCAACCGGCAGCGCCAGCAAGCCGCCCACGGGGTCCGCCAGGCAGGCGTCGATCAGGCGGCGCAGCGCGGCCGCGGGCAAACCGGGGCGCGCCGCATCATGGACCAGCACCCAAACGTCATCCGCCACGCCGCTGTCGGCCAAGGCGCCTTCGACGGTATCCGCGCGAGTCGCCCCGCCGCAGGCCCGCCACACCGTGCGCGGCAGGCCGGCCAGCGCCGCATCCACCCAGCCGTCGCCCGGCGTCACGGCCACGCGCACCTGGGAAACACGGTCGTCGGCCAGCAACGCCTGTACCGCGTGGCGCAACATGGGCTGTCCGGCCAATGGACGATATTGTTTCGGCACGGGCTCCGCGCCGGGATGGCTGGCGCGGGCGCCGACGCCCGCCGCGGGAACGATTGCAATGATTGAGTCAGACATGGTGCGGTGATTTTATAATCTTCCGCTTGATGCCTGCTTCCACCCTGATGCCCACCCTCACTTCTCCTATCACCGCCGCGCCGCCGGTCCCCGCGACCGCCCCGACTCTGTCCGCGCTGAAACCCGGCGCGCGCTATGCGCAACCCCGTCCGCCGGGCTCGGGAGACGCTTGGCTGCTGGCGGATCTGGCCAGGCAGGCGTCCGCGCCGCTGGTCATCCTGACGGCCGAACCGCTCGAGGCCCAGCGCCTGGCAGAAGAAATTCAGCTATTCGCCCCGGACCTGCGTGTGCGCCAGCTGCCTGACTGGGAAACGCTGCCCTACGACGCGTTCTCGCCGCACCAGGACTTGATCTCGGAGCGTCTGCACACGCTGCATTCGCTGATGATGAAGACGGTGGACGTGCTGACGGTGCCGATCACCACCGCGCTCTACCGGCTGGCGCCGCCTTCGTTCCTGGCGGCCTACACGTTTTCGTTCAAGCAAAAAGACAAGCTGAATGAAGCCGCCCTGCGCGCGCAGCTGACGCTGGCCAACTACAACCACGTCACGCAGGTGACCGCGCCCGGCGAATTCTGCCTGCGCGGCGGGCTGATCGACCTGTTCCCGATGGGCTCGGTCGTGCCCTACCGGCTGGACCTGTTCGACGACGAGATCGAAACCATCCGCAGCTTTGACGTGGACACGCAGCGCAGCCTGTACCCGGTGCGCGAAGTCCAGTTGCTGCCGGGCCGCGAATTCCCGATGGACGAGGACTCGCGCACGCGCTTTCGCGCGCGTTTCCGTGAAATCTTCGAAGGCGACCCCTCGCGCGCCCTGCCCTATAAAGACATCGGCAACGGCATCCCGTTTGCTGGCGTCGAGTACTACCTGCCGCTCTTCTTTGAAGAGACGGCGACCTTGTTTGACTATCTGACGGCGGGCACGGTCACCGTCACGGTTGGCGACATCGACGACGCCATCCAGCGCTTCAATCAGGACACGACCAGCCGCTACAGCTTCCTGAAGAGCGACCGCGAACGCCCCGTGCTGCCCCCGTCCGCCCTATTCCTGGACAGCGAAACGCTCTACACCCGGCTCAAGGAATTCCGCCGCCTGTCGCTGTCGGCAGGCGAGCCGCATCCTGATTTCCGCGCCGTGCCGGACGTCAGCATCGCGCGCCGTTCCGACGACCCGATCGCCAAGCTGCGCGCGCTGGTGCAAACGCGCCAGACCCGCGTGCTGCTTTGCGCGGACTCCGCCGGCCGCCGCGAAACCCTGGTGCAGATGCTGAATGAATATGGCGTCACGCCGGATGCGCAGCCGGACACCATCGAAGCGTTCCTCGCGTCGGATGCCAATTTCGGCATCGTCGCCGCGCCGCTGACGACCGGCTTCGGGCTGCCCCAGGCCAACCTGGCCTTCCTGACCGAAAACGACTTGTACCCGGGCCTGGCCACCACCGGCCGGCGCGGCAAGCGCGACCAGGAACGCGCGAGCAACGTCGAGGCCATGGTGCGCGACCTGTCCGAACTGCGCGCGGGCGACCCCGTCGTCCATGCGCAGCACGGCATCGGCCGCTATCACGGCCTGGTCAACATGGACATGGGCGAAGGCGAGATGGAGTTTCTTCATCTTGAATACGCCAACGGCAGCACGCTGTATGTGCCGGTGTCGCAGCTGCACGTGATCGCCCGCTACAGCGGCGCCGATCCGGAAGCCGCGCCGCTGCACCAGCTGGGTTCCGGCCAATGGGACAAGGCCCGCCGCAAGGCCGCCAAACAGGTGCGTGACACCGCCGCCGAACTCTTGGCCTTGTATGCGCAACGCGCCGCGCGTGAAGGTTTTGCCTTCAATCTGCCGCTGAACGACTACCAGGCGTTTGCCGAAGGCTTCGGCTTTGAAGAAACGGCCGACCAGGCCGCCGCCATTGAAGCCGTGCTTGCCGACATGACCTCCGGCCGTCCGATGGACCGCCTGGTCTGCGGCGATGTGGGTTTCGGCAAAACCGAAGTCGCGCTGCGCGCCGCCTTCCTGGCGGTGGCCAACGGCAAACAGGTCGCCCTGCTCTGCCCTACTACGCTGCTGGCCGAACAACACGCCCAGACCTTCTCCGACCGCTTCGCCGACTGGCCCGTGCGAGTCGTGGAGCTGTCGCGCTTCCGTTCGGCCAAGGAAGTCGCCGCCGCCATCGAAGGCATCAATGACGGCCGCGTGGATATTGTCATCGGCACGCACAAGATTCTGTCCAAAGATGTGAAATTCAAACGTCTGGGACTGGTCATCATCGACGAAGAACACCGCTTCGGCGTGCGCCAGAAGGAAGCGCTGAAGTCGCTGCGCGCCGAGGTCGACGTGCTGACGCTGACCGCCACGCCCATTCCACGCACGCTGGGCATGTCGCTGGAAGGCATACGCGACTTCTCCGTGATCGCCACTGCGCCGCAGAAGCGCCTGGCCATCAAAACCTTCGTGCGCCGCGAAGACGGCAGCACGCTGCGCGAAGCCCTGCTGCGCGAACTCAAGCGCGGCGGGCAGTGCTACTTCCTGCACAACGAAGTCGAGACCATCCACAACCGTCGCGCGCGGCTGGAAGAGCTGGTGCCCGAAGCCCGCATCGCGGTCGCTCACGGCCAGATGCCCGAGCGCGAGCTGGAACAGGTGATGAAGGGCTTCTATCAGCAGCGCTATAACGTGCTGCTGTGCACCACCATCATCGAGACGGGCATTGACGTGCCCAGCGCCAACACGATCGTGATCCACCGCGCCGACCGCTTCGGGCTGGCGCAGCTGCACCAGCTGCGCGGCCGCGTCGGGCGTTCGCACCACCAGGCCTACGCCTACCTGCTGACGCCGGGCGAAGACGCCATCACCACCAACGCGAAGAAGCGCCTGGAAGCGATTCAGGCCATGGAGGAACTGGGTTCCGGTTTCTACCTGGCCATGCACGACCTGGAAATTCGCGGCACGGGTGAAGTGCTGGGCGATTCGCAGTCGGGCAACATCCAGGAAGTGGGTTTCTCGATGTACAACGAGATGCTCAACGAAGCGGTGCGCGCGCTGCGCGCCGGCGAAGAACCCGACCTGGACGCGCCTTTCAACCTGGCCTGCGAAGTCAATCTGCACGCGCCCGCGCTGCTGCCGTCGGACTATTGCGCCGACGTGCATGCGCGCCTGGGTATCTACAAACGCCTGGCCCACGCCGCCGACGAAGATGATCTGATCCACATCCAGGAAGAACTGATCGACCGCTTCGGCAAGCTGCCCGAAGCCGCGCAGACACTGCTGACCACGCACCGCCTGCGCCTGGCCGCCCAGCCGCTGGGCATCGTGAAGATCGACGCCAGCGAAACGCAGGCCTTGATGCAGTTCGGGGCAAAGACCTCGGTCGACCCGGCCAAGATCATCGAACTCGTGCAGCGCCAGCGCAACATCAAACTGGCCGGACAGGATAAATTGCGGGTTGAGATCAAGGCGGCGCAAATTCCCGCCCGCGCTGACGCCGTGCGCGCCGTGCTGCGCGCTCTGAAGTAATCCAAGCCACTCTTCTACTGCTTATGACTACCCATCACCTTGTCGTTCAATCTCCCGGCCTGCGCATCGAACAGGCCGAGCAGCTGGCCGCGCTGGCTCAGGCCCAGGGCGTGGCGCGCATCAGCAACACCGCCGCGCGCCTGCTCGACGTGCAGCACGACGCCTTGACGCAAGCCGAAGTCGTGGCCTGGGCCAACAACAATGGCGTCGACGTGGCCTTCGTGCCCGCCGGCCTGAAGCTGTCTGACTGCAAGGTCCTGGCGATGGACATGGATTCCACGCTGATCAACATCGAGTGCATCGATGAAATCGCGGGCGTGGTGGGCGTCAAAGACAAAGTGTCCGAGATCACCGAAGCCGCCATGCGCGGCGAAATCAAAGACTTCGCCGAAAGCCTGCGCCGCCGCGTGGCCCTGCTCAAGGGCGTCCCGGCCGAAGCGCTGGAACAGGTCTATGTGGAAAAGCTGCGCCTGAACCCCGGCGCAGAACGTTTGATCAGCACGGCCCAGGCCGCCGGCATCAAGGTGCTGCTGGTCTCCGGCGGCTTCACCTTCTTCACGGACCGTCTGCGCGAACGCCTGAATCTGGACAGCGCGCACGCCAACACGCTGGAAATCGACAACGGCCTGTTGACCGGCAACGTCGTCGGCGACATTCTCGACGCGCAAGCCAAGGCGGTCTACCTACGAGAATTCGCCCGCACGCACGGCGCCACGAAGGAACAGATCATCGCCATGGGCGACGGCGCAAACGACTTGCTGATGCTGGGCGCCGCGGGCTTCCCGGTGGCGTATCACGCCAAGCCGCTGGTACGGGAACAGACACGTTTCGCGCTGAACGTGACGGGCTTGGACGGCGTGCTGAACTGGTTCGAAAGCTGATCTGCCGATCGCGTTTCCCGCGAGCAAAAAAAAGCCACCTTGCTCAGGTGGCTTTTTCATTCCCGCTTCAGATCAATACCGGACCTTCAGCGACAGCAATGCCGCGCGTCCGGTGCCCAGCGCCGCGTAGTGCGCGGCGTAGGCCTTCGTGTAGTACGTTTCGTCGAACAGGTTCAGCACGTTCAACTGTGCCGAGAAGTGGTCGTTGAATTCGTAGGCCGCCATGGCGTCAAAGCGCCAGTACGACGGCACCCAGCGCGCCTTGGGCGTACCGTCGGCGTTTTTCGTGGCGTCTGAATTGCCGTACACCTTGTCGACGTAGTAAGCGCCGCCGCCCACCGTCAGCTTGGGCAGCACCTTGTAGGTGGTCCACAGGCTGAAGGCGTTACGCGGGGTATTGGGCAGGTCCTGGCCGACGGCGCCGCTGTTGTAGGCGCCCTTGGTCATTTCGCTGTCCATGAAGGTGTAGCCGCCGAACACGTTCCACTTGGGCGTGATGCTGCCCGAGAAGCCCAGTTCGATGCCGCGCACCTTGGCCTCGCCCACTTGCGCCACTTCGGTGGCGGACACGGCCACGCTGGTGTTCTTGCGCGTGTCGTGGAACGCTGCGGCGGACAGCGTCAGCCGGTCTTCGAAGACCTGCCACTTGGTGCCCACTTCCACCGTGCGGCTCTTTTCAGGCGCAAGCGACGAGGTGGACAGCGATGTCGCGTCGCTGATCGCGCCTGCGGCGATGGCCGACGGCGTGGACGACGTGCCGTAGGTAGCGTAGATCGTGCCATTGGGCAGCGGCTTGTAGGCCAGGCCCAACTGGTAGTTGAACAGGCTGTCTTCGCGGCTGGTGCTGTAGAACGAGGGCGTGCCTGCCGGATCGCTGCGGCCAGCGGCGATGTTGCTGCCGCTGGTGCGATAGTTGTCCCAACGGGCGCCAACGCTGGCTTGCCATTGTTCGTTGAACTTGATGGTGTCAAAGCCGTAGACCGCCACCGTGTCGGTGTTGTAGCGCGCCGGGTTGTTATTGCGTTGCAGGGTGCCGGGGTAGTCGGTGCCGGGGTCCGGGTTCCACAACGAGGCGCACAACGCCGGGTTGGCGTAGGTGTTGCGGCCATTCGTCGTGGCGGTCACGCAATTGCTGCCGCCCGAGGGCACGCCGGTTTCGGTGTAGCCGTCTTTGTTCTGCTTGATGTTGCTGTATTCGAAGCCCAGATCGAACGTGTGCTTCAGGCTGCCGGTGTCGAACTCGCCCGTCAGATCGGTCTGATTCGCGAAGCTCTTGGTCACGTAGTAGCCCGACTTCAACGCGCGGTACACCAGGCCGTTGGCCACGTTGCCCTTGCTATCGTCCGGGTTGGTCGCGGCGAAGTCCGTCGTGCCACGGCCGTAGCGGGTCACGTTGCGCAGTTGCAGCTTGTCTGAGAAGTCGTGCTGGAAGTCGACGGTGGCAACATCATCACGCGTCTTCATGAAGTCGCGGCCCGTCAGGCCGTAGAACGTCTTGCGGCTGACGCCCATCGTTTCCGTCACCGGCTGGCCCGTCTTCAGGTCATACGGGATGGAGTAATCCGGCATGCTGTCGTCTTGGTAGTGGTAGTAGCTGAGCGTGATGCGGGTCGGCGTACCCACGCCCAGCATCAACGACGGCGCCACGCCCCAACGTTCAAAATCCACGGCGTTGTCGCGGCCAGCCACATCACCCTTGTTGCCCATGACGTTCAAGCGGAATGCCGCCTTTTCGTCCAGGCGCCAGTTGCTGTCGATCGTGGCGCGGTAGTTGTTGTCCGTACCGATCTGCGCGGTGGCTTCGGTGAAGTCCGTCGCCTTGGGCGTCTTGCTGATCATATTGATGCTGCCGCCCGCGCCGCCGCGGCCGGCATAGACCGAATCCGGCCCCTTGATCACTTCCACCTGCTCAAGGTTGAAGGTGTCGCGCACTTGCGTGCTGGAGTCGCGAATGCCGTCCAGGAACAAGCTGCCCGCCGAGTTCTGGCCACGAATGATCGGCAAGTCGCCGCCCGGGCGGCCGCCTTCGCCCGCACCGAACGTAATGCCCGGCGAGTTACGCAGCACGTCCTGCAAAGTCGATGCCGCCTGATCCTGGATCACCTGCTTAGGCACCACCTGCACGGTGCGCGGCGTATCCAACAGCGGCGCCGTCATCTTCGGCGACGGAACGGTCGTGGTCTGGTAGGCCGAGCCTTCGCCTTCCACGCGAACCGGCGACAGTTGCGTCACGCCGGCGTCAGCGGTTTGGGCGGCAGCGTAGGGGCTGATGAACAGAGCGGGCGCGGCGATGGCAGCGGCCAGCGAGGTAGTGAGCGTATTCAGGGAATACGAATCTTGGGGCTTCAAACCAGCTTCTCCAGAACGTAAATAGCAACGATTCTTGTTTTTTTACCGGTTGCGATTTTGATCCTGGCCGCTGAATGAAACCTGAATGAAAGCAATCAACGCGTTGAAAAGATGAAAAAACAACACTTGATCGGCGACGATCGTTATATATAGCGGCTTATGTCGATATTTAATGGTGCCGGATACATTGCCACCCGGGGTCGCGCCTTCGTTAATGCAGCCAATCAGGGACGCCTCGGAAAGCCACTTGAATCCCCCGCTACGCAGGGCGAGGTCCGGCGCATCACTTTCCACGGCCCAAAAAGAAAAACGCCCCAGACGGGGCGTTTGACGCGTTGGCGGGCCTTCAGGCGCGCAAGCGTGGGTGGCGTTTGAACAGATAGCGGTACACAAAGCCGGGATACGCCAACACCAGGAACAAGCTCAAGGTGATGGCGTAGAACTCCCAGGTCTGGGAAAAGCGATTTCCCAGCGTGGATTCAAACGCAAAGCCCAGCGCGCCAACGATGGCGTAGAACACCAGCACTTCAACCAGACGCATCCAGAACGGTTTGACCGCTTCCGCCCCGCCCTGCTTCCAGGGCAATACGGCGAACACCCGCTCCGTCAGGAACGGGAGGTTTGCGCTGACCAAAGCCAGCGCAATCAACAGCCATACCGCCAGCGTCTGGTTCATGGCTGTGTTCCGCTTACAGGCTCAGCGACGAACGAATCGCCTGTACGCACAGTGCCATCAAGCCACCGGGCAACAGGCCCAGCACCAGCATCATGGCGCCGTTGATCGACAGCAGGCCGCGTTGACCGCAGGTGGCGACGATCGGGGCGGCATTGGCAGCCGGCTCGTCGAAGTACACGACCTTGACGACACGCAGGTAGTAGAACGCGCCGATCAGCGAGAACAGCACTGCCACCACGGCCAGCGTCACGTGGCCCGCGCTGATCAGCGCTTGCAACACGGCCAGCTTGGCGTAGAAGCCCACCAGCGGCGGAATGCCGGCCAGCGAGAACATCAGCAGCAGCACGATGGCGGCATGCCACGGGCTGCGGCGGTTCAGGCCCTTCAGGTCGTCGATGTGCTCGCACTCGAAACCTTGGCGCGACAGCAGCAGGATGATGCCGAAGCTTGCCAGCGTGGTCAGCACGTAGGTCAGCATGTAGAACAGCGACGCGCCATAGGCGGCGGACGACAGTTCCGGCTTGCCCGCGACCGAACCCGACATCAGGCCCAAGAGCACGAAGCCCATGTGCGAGATGGTCGAGTAAGCCAGCATGCGCTTGAAGTTGGTTTGCGCGATGGCGGTCAGGTTACCGATGGCCAACGACAGCACGGCCAGGATCATCAGCATCGGCTGCCAGTCGGCGGCCAGACCATGCAGGCCGTCCACCAGCAGACGCAGCGTGATGGCGAAGGCCGCCAGCTTGGGCGCACCGCCCAGGATCAGCGTGACCGCAGTCGGCGACCCCTGGTAGACGTCCGGCACCCACATGTGGAACGGCACGGCGCCCAGCTTGAACGCCAGGCCCGACACCAGGAACACGATGCCGAACACCAGCGCCATCTTCTCGGCCTTGCCAGCGGCGATGACCTTAGACACTTCAGCCAGGTCCAGGTGACCCGTAGCGCCGTAAACCATCGACATGCCGTACAGCAGGAAGCCCGACGCCAACGCGCCCAGCACGAAGTACTTCATGGCGGCTTCGGTGGCGACGACGTCATCACGGCGCAATGCGATCAGCGCGTACAGCGCCAGCGACATCAGTTCCAGGCCCAGGTAGATGGAGATCAGGTTCCCGGAGGAAATCATGACCATCTGGCCCAGCAGCGCGAACAGCGTCAGGACGTAGAGTTCGCCGCCCTTGAGCATGTCACGGACTTGCGCATAAACGCGGCCGTAAACGAGCGTGGCGCCCACCGCGATGTAGGAGGCGATCTTCAGCAGGTGCGACAGTTCGTCGGTGACGTACAGGCCGTTGAAGGTCGCGCCCGCAACGCCGTTCTTCCATTGCACGGCCGACACGACGGTCAGCACGCCCAACACCAGCATGGTCAGCAGGAACGTCGGCTTGCGCTCGGGGTGATTGCTGACCGCGTCGACGAGCAGGATAGCCAGGCCGGAAACCAGCAGAAGGATTTCCGGTGTCGCCAGGGCGAAATCGATTTGGGATTGCATCATTGTCTTGTCTTACAGTTTCGAGACGGCAACGTGTTGCAGCAGGGCCTCTACCGACACGTGCATCACGTCGGTGAAGGGCTTGGGATAGATCCCCATGTACAACACGGCGATCGCCATCACGCCAAGAATCACAAATTCGCGGCGGTTGATATCGGTCAGCTCGCGGACGTGGTCATTGGCGATGTCGCCCAGGACCACACGCTTGACCATCCACAGCGAATACGAAGCACCCAGGATCAGGGCGGTAGCCGCCAACAGGCCGATCCAGAAGTTGTGCTCGACGGCGCCCATGATCACCATGAACTCGCCGACGAAACCGCTGGTGGCCGGCAGGCCGCTGTTGGCCATCGAGAACAGGATGAAGAAGGTCGCAAAGCGCGGCATCACGTTGACCACACCACCGTAATCGGCGATGCGGCGCGAGTGCATGCGGTCATAGAGCACGCCGATACACATGAACATGGCGCCCGACACGAAGCCGTGGGAGATCATCTGCACGATGGCGCCTTCGACGCCGGCCGTGTTGAAGATGAAGAAGCCCAGCGTCACGAAACCCATGTGGGCCACGGACGAATAAGCCACCAGCTTCTTCATGTCTTCCTGGATGATCGCCACCAGGCCGATGTAGATCACCGCGATGAGCGACAGCGTGATCATCAGGCCAGCCAGGCTGTGCGAAGCGTCCGGCGTGATCGGCAGCGAGAAGCGCAGGAAACCATAGGCGCCCAGCTTCAGCATGATCGCAGCCAGCACGATGGAGCCGCCCGTGGGCGCTTCAACGTGAACGTCCGGCAACCACGTGTGAACCGGCCACATCGGCACCTTCACCGCAAAAGCCGCCAGCAGCGCCACAAAGATCAGGATCTGCTCGGTCTGGCCCAGCTTGACCTTGTGCCAGGTCAGGATGTCGAACGAACCACCCGATGCGTGCCACAGGTAGATGAACGCGACCAGGGTCAACAAGGAACCCATCAGCGTGTACAGGAAGAACTTGAATGCCGCGTAGATACGGTTATCGCCGCCCCACGCCCCGATGATGATGTACATCGGGATCAGCGTCGCTTCGAAGAACACGTAGAACAGCATGCCGTCCAGCGCGGCGAACACGCCCACCATCAGACCCGACAGGATCAGGAAGGCGGCCATGTATTGCGCCACGCGGCTGGTGATGACTTCCCAGCCGGCCAGCACCACGATGATGGTGATGAACGCGGTCAGGAGGACGAACCACAGCGAAATGCCGTCGATGCCCAGGTGGTAATTGACGTTGAAGGCTTCAATCCAGGAAGTCTTCTCCACGAACTGCATGGCGGCCGTGGTGTTGTCAAAACCGGTGTACAGCGGAATCGTGACGAGGAAACCGGCGACGGCGCCGACGAGCGACAGGCCGCGCGTCAGGCCGCGACGATCGTCACGGCCCACCGCCAGCACCAGCAGGCCGAATACGATCGGGACAAAGATCGCAAGCGTGAGCCAGGGGAAAGTGTTGGATGCCATCTCGCTTGCCATCATTGGGGAATCAGCACAAAGAAAGTCACCAGCGCCATGATGCCGATGATCATCGCGAACGCGTAGTGATAGATGAAGCCGGACTGCAGGTGGCGGCTGACCGCAGCCACCCAGCCCACCACGCGGGCGCTACCGTTGACCAGCAGGCCATCGATGATGCCGCGGTCGCCGGTATTCCACAGGCCACGGCCCAGGGCGCGCAGGCCGCGAGCGATGATCTGCTCGTTGACCCAATCCACGTAGTACTTGTTCTCAAGCACCTTGTTCACGCCAGACAGGCTGGACTTGATCGCGGCCGGAACCTTGGGATTGATCAGGTAGCAGTACCAGGCGATAACGAAACCCGCCACAACCAGCCAGAACGGCAGGGTCTGGAAGGCATGCAGGCCATAGGCGACCCAGCCGTGCCACTCTTCTTGCAGCTCGTGCATGGCCGGATGCTGCGGCAGCACCGTGATCACGCCGTTGAAGAACTTGCCGAACAGCATCGGGTCAACCGCCCAGGCGCCAACCAGCACCGACGGAATCGCCAGCAGGATCAGCGGCAGCGTCACCACCCAGGGCGACTCATGCGGCTTGCCGCCATGATGGCCGTGGCCGTGATCATCGTGACCGTGACCGTGGTCGTCATGGGCATGATCGTCGTGACCATGGCCGTGACCATGGTCGCTGGTGTCAAAGCGTTCCTTGCCGTGGAAGACCAGGAAGTACACGCGGAACGAGTACAGCGACGTCACGAACACACCGATCAGCACGGCGTAGTACGCGAAGCTTGCGCCCCAGACGTTAGCGTGGCCGGCGGCTTCGATGATGTTTTCCTTCGAGTAGAAACCCGAGAAGAACGGCGTGCCAACCAGCGCCAGCGTGCCCAACAGGAAGGTGATCCAGGTGATGGGCATGTACTTGCGCAGGCCGCCCATGTTGCGGATGTCCTGGTCGTGGTGCATGCCGATGATGACCGAACCCGCGCCCAGGAACAGCAGCGCCTTGAAGAACGCGTGGGTCATCAGGTGGAAAATGGCCACCGAGTAGGCGGAAGCGCCCAGCGCGACGGTCATGTAGCCCAGCTGCGACAGCGTGGAGTACGCGACAACGCGCTTGATGTCCGTCTGGATGATGCCCAGGATGCCCAGGAACAGCGCGCCGATGGCACCGATCACGATGATGAACGACAGCGCCACGTCCGACAGTTCGAACAGCGGCGAGAAGCGGGCAACCATGAAGATACCGGCCGTCACCATGGTGGCGGCGTGGATCAGCGCAGAGATCGGGGTCGGGCCTTCCATCGAGTCAGGCAGCCAGGCGTGCAGCGGAACCTGGGCCGATTTGCCCATGGCGCCGATGAACAGGCAGATACACGCCACCGTCAGCAGCATCCAGTCAGAGCCCGGCAGGGTCATCGCGGCCAGCTTGTCGGCTTGGGCGAAGACTTCGCCGTAGTGCATCGTGCCGGCGTACGCGAACAACAGGCCAATACCCAGCACGAAGCCGAAGTCACCGACGCGGTTGATCAGGAATGCCTTCATGTTGGCGAAGATCGCCGTCGGGCGGGTGTACCAGAAACCGATCAGCAGGTACGACACCAGACCCACCGCTTCCCAGCCGAAGAACAGCTGCACCATGTTGTTCGACATCACCAGCATCAGCATGGAGAACGTGAACAGCGAGATGTACGAGAAGAAGCGCTGGTAGCCGGGGTCATCCGCCATGTAGCCGATGGTGTAGATGTGCACCATCAGCGACACGGACGTCACCACGACCATCATCATGGCCGACAGCGGATCGATCAGGAAGCCGATTTCCAGCTTGGTCTGGCCGATGAGGCTCCAGGTGTAGACCGCGCCGTCAAAGCGCAGGCCGTTCAGCACGTCGCCCAGCACCACCACCGAACCGATGGCGGAGATGAGCACGCCCAGGATCGTGATGACGTGGGACGCGCGGCGGCCGATAGGACGGCCCAGGAACCCGGTGCCGAAAAGGCCCGCGAGAATTGCTCCGGCCAGCGGTGCCAGCGCGATGAGCAAGTAGAGATTGGGTGAGCTAGACATTTTCTTCCAATACCCCGTCAGCCCTTCAGGCGATCGAGTTCGTCAACGTTGATCGTGTTCAGGTTGCGGAACAGCAGCACCAGGATGGCCAGGCCGATCGCCGCTTCAGCGGCGGCCACGGTCAGGATGAAGAACACGAACACCTGGCCGGCGGTATCGCCGAACCAGCTGGAGAACGCCACGAAGTTCATGTTGACGGCCAGGAGCACGAGCTCGATGGACATCAAGAGAATGATCAGGTTGCGGCGGTTCAGGAAGATGCCGAAGATCCCGATGGCGAACAGGATCGCTCCTAGGATCAGATAGTGAGCCAGCGTCAGCGTCATTGTTTTTCTCCTTGGGGCGCGGCGGCGGCGCCGGACGAAGCGTCACGCTTGGCTTGGGCGCGCTCGCTCTGGGCGGGCATGTTCACCATGCGGAAGCGGTCCTTCGAACGGACGCGAACGGCGGCAACCGGGTCGTTGTACTTCACGTCGCGGCGGCGGCGCAGCGTCAGCGCAATCGCGGCGACCATGCCCACCAGCAGCAGCGCAGCGCCCACTTCAATGGCGTAGACGTACTGCGTGTACATGACTTCGCCGAGTGCGCGGGCGTTGTTGTAGTCGCCAGCAACCGGGGCTTGCGGACCCGAACCGTACCAGGTGGAACCCAGCACGAACGACATTTCCAGCACCAGCACCAGACCGATCACCAGGCCGAGCGGCAGGTAGGTCTTCATGCCCTGGCGCATGGTGTCCATGCGGATGTCCAGCATCATCACGACGAAAAGGAAGAGCACCATCACGGCGCCCACGTACACCAGCACCAGCAGCAACGCCAGGAACTCAGCGCCCAGCAGCATCCACAGCATGGCTGCGTTGGAGAATGCCAGGATCAAGTGCAGAACAGCGGTGACCGGACTGCGCGCGGTGATCACGCGGAACGCCGCGATCACCAGCACGGCGGCCAGTATGTAGAAAAGGACAGTGGTAAAAGTCATGGATCAGACCCTGGGCTTCAACGGTAAGGAGCGTCGTCGGCCCGGCGGCGGGCGATGTCGGCTTCGTAGCGGTCGCCCACGGCGAGCAGCATGTCTTTGGTGAAATACAGGTCGCCGCGCTTTTCACCGTGGTATTCGTGGATATGGGTTTCCACGATCGAGTCCACGGGGCAGCTTTCCTCACAGAAGCCGCAGAAAATGCACTTGGTCAGATCGATGTCGTAACGCGTGGTGCGGCGGGTGCCGTCCTCACGCTGGTCCGATTCGATGGTGATCGCCAAGGCCGGGCACACGGCTTCACACAGCTTGCACGCGATGCAACGCTCTTCCCCGTTGGGGTAGCGGCGCAATGCGTGCAGGCCGCGGAATCGCGCCGACGTGGGCGTCTTTTCCTGCGGATAGCGCAAGGTGACCTTGCGCTTGAAAAAGTACTTGCCCGTCAGGCGCATGCCCTTGAGCAACTCGGTCAGCATCAGGCTGCCGAAGAAATCTTTGATCGCTTCCATATCCTGCCTCTGCCTGGCGGCTTAGCGCCAAATGTTCCAGGGCGTCTGCATCCAGATCGCCACCACGACCAGCCAAACGCCGGTCAGTGGGATGAAGATTTTCCAACCCAAACGCATGATCTGGTCATAGCGGTAGCGCGGGAACGATGCGCGGAACCACACAAACAACGAGACCACAACGAACGTCTTCAGACCCAGCCAGATCCAACCCGGAATCCAGGTCAGCGGCGCGATGTCGATCGGGGAAGCCCAGCCGCCCAGGAACATGATCGACGCCATGCAGGACAGCAAGATCATGTTGGCGTATTCACCCAGGAAGAACAGGGCGAAAGCCATACCCGAGTACTCGACCATGTGGCCGGCCACGATTTCCGATTCGCCTTCGACGACGTCGAACGGGTGGCGGTTGGTTTCCGCCACGATCGCCACGACGTAGATCACGAACAGCGGCAACAGCGGCAGCCAGTTCCAGGACATGAACGTCAGGCCCTTGTCGGCAAACCAGCCGCGGTTCTGGACGTTGACGATCTCGGACATGTTCAGGCTGCCCGACACCAGCAGCACCGTGACGAGCACGAAGCCGATGGCCAGTTCGTAGGACAGCATCTGTGCCGAAGCGCGCAGCGCGCCCAGGAACGCGTACTTGGAGTTCGACGCCCAGCCCGCCACGATCACGCCATACACGCCGATCGACGTGATGGCCATGATGTACAGCAGGCCGGCGTTGACGTTGGCCAGCACGACATCAGGACCGAAGGGAACCACGGCCCAGGCGGCCAGCGCGGGCATCAGCGTGACCACGGGGGCCACGACGAACAGCACCTTGTTGGCTTCGCTGGGAACGATGACTTCCTTCGTCAGCAGCTTGAACACGTCGGCAAACGGCTGCAACAGCCCCTTGAAACCGACACGGTTCGGACCGACGCGCACGTGCATGGCGCCAATCATCTTGCGTTCCCAGTACGTCAGGTACGCAACGCACAGAATGATCGGCACGGCGATGATCACAATCTTGATGAGGGTCCAGAGGACCATCCAGACCGTCGGGCCCAGCAATGCCTGCCCGTGGCTCTCAAGAACATTAAGCCATTCCATCAGGCACGCTCCACGCTGAGTTGACCGAATGCGCCACCCAGGGCTGCGGTGTTTTCAAAGGCTGCGGAAATGCGCACGGCGCGATCGGCCACGGCATCATCCTGCACGGTTTCGAGCTCGACGGCGCCTTCAGCACCCGTCACGCGCACCTTGACGCCGGCCGTCAGGCCAAGGCTGGTGAGCGTAAGGCCGTTCATGGCGGCGGCGGGCTTCTTCGAGGCCGGGGAGGCTTGCAGCGGCTCGGAACGGCGAACCATGGCGTCGGTGCGGTAGATCGGCACGTCGGCCACGCGTTCCAGGCCCGTTGCGGCTTGACCCAGACCCAACGGCGCCTTGACGTCGTTGGACAGGCGGCCTTCGATGCCACCCGCCAGCGCGGCGTCGCGGACGGATTCCGACGTTTCATCGTCAAAGCCGGCCAAATGCAGGACGTTGCCCAGCACGCGCAGGACCTTCCAGCCCGGACGCGTCTGACCCAACGGCGTGACCGTACCCTTGAAGCTCTGGGCCAGGCCTTGCGCGTTGACGAAGGTGCCGGAGGTTTCAGTGAACGGCGACACCGGCAGCATGACGTCGGCCCATTCGGCGGCGGCCGAACGGTAAGGCGTCAGGGCCACGGCGAATTGCGCGCCACGCAGCGCGGCGATGGCTTGCTGGCCGTTGTCGGCATCCAGCAGCGGCTCGGCGTGCAGCACGATGTAGGCCTTCAGCGGCTCGGCCAGCATGGCCGCGGCGGTTTTGCCGCCCTTGCCCGGAACGGCGCCAGCCAGATAACCGCCGACGGTGTTGCCGCCGGAAGTCAGGAAGCCGAACTTGCCACCGGCCAGGTTCGCCACGGCGCGGCCGTTGGCGGCCAGCGTCGAGGCTTGGGCGCTGGCCACGGCCAGGTTACCCAGCAGCACGGCGGTGTTGGCGCCGGAAGCCAGGCTGGCTGCGATGATCTTGGCGTTTTCACCCGGGGTGACCGAAGCGAATTCGGCCGGCACGGCCTGTTCCTTGGCTTGCGCCAGGGCGACGGCCACTTCGGCCAGCGCGCGCGGCAGCTCAGACGGCGCCACGGTGATGCGGGCGGCGATGGGCATCAGAGGATCGTCAGCGGCGCTGTCGACCATCAGGATCTGCGTGCCGCGCTTGGCGGCTTGACGCAGACGTTGCGCCATCAGCGGGTGATCCTTGCGCAGGAACGAGCCGACGACCAGGACGCGGTCCAGGTTGTCGAGTTCAGCGATGGGCATGCCCAGCCACGGCGCACCGGTCAACGCGGCATCGAAAGCCGGGTCGGTCTGGCGCAGGCGGAAGTCGATGTTCTCGGAACCCAGCGCACGGACCAGGCGGCCCAGCAGCGCATATTCTTCGGTGGTGGCGTATTCCGACGCCAGCGCGCCGATCTGGCCAGCGCCGAAGCTGTCGCGAACGCGCGACAGGCCTTGGGCCACGGCTTGCAGCGCGTCAGCCCACGAGGCTTCCTGCCACTTGCCGTCGGTGCCCTTGATCATCGGGGCGGTCAGGCGGTCGTCGCTGTTCAGGCCTTCGTACGAGAAGCGGTCGCGGTCGCTGATCCAGCATTCGTTGACGGCTTCGTCTTCGAACGGCACCACGCGCATGACGCGGTCGCCCTTGACCTGGACCACCAGGTTGGCGCCCAGGCTGTCGTGCGGGCTGACCGAACGGCGGCGGGCCAGTTCCCAGGTGCGGGCGCTGTAGCGGAAGGGCTTGGAGGTCAGCGCGCCCACCGGACAGATGTCGATCATGTTGCCCGACAGTTCGGACTCGATCGAGCGGCCGACAAACGTCGTGATCTCGGAGTGTTCGCCACGGCCCAGCATGCCGAGCTCCATGACGCCGGCAATTTCCTGGCCGAAGCGCACGCAGCGGGTGCAGTGGATGCAGCGGCTCATTTCCTCGGCGGAAACCAGCGGGCCCAGATCCTTGTGGAAGACGACGCGCTTTTCCTCTTGGTAACGCGAGGAAGAGCCACCGTAACCCACGGCCAGATCCTGCAGCTGGCATTCGCCGCCCTGATCGCAGATCGGGCAGTCGAGGGGGTGATTGATGAGCAAGAATTCCATCACCGACTTCTGAGCGGCGCGAGCCTTCTCAGAGCAGGTGTGGACGACCATGCCGTTGGTCACGGGCGTGGCGCAGGCGGGCAGCGCCTTGGGCGCTTTTTCCACTTCAACCAGGCACATCCGGCAGTTGGCCGCGATGGACAGTTTCTTGTGGTAGCAGAAATGCGGCACGTAAAGCCCGACTTTCTGAGCGGCATGCATGACCATGCTGCCTTCGGGCACTTCGACCTGATTGCCGTCGACGGTTAGTTCAACCATTGCTGTTCCTGAGACCTACAGATATTGCGGGACCACACAAGACTTATGCTCGATGTGGTGCGCGAATTCGTCGCGAAAATGCTTGAGGAAGCCACGGACGGGCATGGCGGCGGCGTCACCCAGGGCGCAAATGGTGCGGCCCATGATGTTGCCTGCCACGTTGTCCAGCAAGTCCAGATCTTCCGGACGGCCGTGACCGTTTTCAATGCGATGCACCATGCGGTAGAGCCAGCCGGTGCCTTCGCGGCACGGCGTGCACTGGCCGCAGCTTTCCTCGAAATAGAAGTACGACAGGCGCAAGAGCGACTTCACCATGCAGCGCGTTTCGTCCATGACGATCACCGCGCCAGAACCGAGCATCGAGCCGGCCTTGGCGATGGAGTCATAGTCCATCGTGCATTCCATGATGATGTCGGCCGGCAGCACCGGAGCGCTGGACCCGCCAGGGATCACGGCCTTCAGTTTCTTGCCGCCGCGCATGCCGCCCGCCAGTTCCAGCAGGGTCGAGAACGGGGTGCCCAGCGGAATCTCGTAGTTGCCGGGGCGTTCGACGTCGCCGGTGATCGAGAACAGCTTGGTGCCGCCGTTGTTCGGCTTGCCGACTTCCAGGTAAGCCTGGCCGCCGTTGCGGATGATCCACGGCACGGCCGCGAACGTTTCCGTGTTGTTGATCGTGGTGGGCTTGCCGTACAGGCCAAAGCTGGCCGGGAACGGCGGCTTGAAGCGCGGTTGGCCCTTCTTGCCTTCCAGCGATTCCAGCAGCGCGGTTTCTTCGCCACAGATGTAGGCGCCGTAGCCGTGGAACGCGTGCAGCTGGAAGCTGTAGTCCGAACCCAGGATCTTGTCGCCCAGGAAGCCTGCGGCGCGCGCTTCTTCCAACGCTTCTTCGAAGCGTTCATACACTTCGAAGATTTCGCCGTGGATGTAGTTGTAGCCGACGCTGATGCCCATGGCGTAGGCCGCGATCGCCATGCCTTCAATCACGATGTGCGGATTGAAGCGCAGGATGTCGCGGTCCTTGAACGTGCCGGGCTCGCCTTCGTCCGAGTTGCAGACCAGGTACTTCTGGCCCGGGAACGCGCGCGGCATGAAGCTCCACTTCAGGCCGGTCGGGAAGCCCGCGCCGCCACGGCCGCGCAGACCCGACGCCTTGACTTCGGCGATCACGTCTTCCGGCTTCATGCCGGTGGTCAGGATCTTCTTCAGGGCTTCGTAGCCGCCGCGCTTGACGTACTCTTCGAGGCGCCAGTTGGCGCCGTCGACATCAGCCATGATCTGCGGCGTGATGTGGCGGCCGTGCAGGCACATCGAATTGGACACGTCGTTCAGCGGGTTGGGGTCGAGCCCCTGCGCGAACTGCTTGTACAGGTCGGGCGCGTTCATGCCGACTCTCCTTGCACCTTGAGGGCCGCGACCAGCGCGTCCAGCTTCTCGTCGGTCATGCGCACGCACATATGCTTGTTGTTCACGATCAGCACGGGGGAATCGCCGCAAGCGCCCATGCATTCGCCTTCCACCAGCGTGAACTGGCCGTCGGCGGTGGTTTGACGATAGTCGACACCCAGCTTGCGCTTGAGGTATTCGCCGGCACGATCGCCATCGCGCAAAGCACAGGGCAAGTTCGTGCAGACGGCGATTTTGTTCTTGCCGACGGGCTTGACGTCGAACATGTTGTAGAACGTGGCGACTTCCTGCACCGCAATGGGCGGGACGCCAATGTAATTGGCCACATCTTCAATGGTTTCGGTAGCCAACCAGCCCTTCTCTTCTTGCGCGATGGCAAGCGAGGCCATGATGGCGGACTGCCGCTGGTCGGCCGGGAACTTCGCGAGTTCTCGGTCGATTTTCTGGTAGGCCTGTTCGGAAAGCAGCATAGTTTGAATCCGGGTTATGCGGGCGTGCTCGTGACTGTCTGGGCGGATCAGCGATCGATCTCGCCGAAAACGATGTCCTGCGTACCAATGATGGTGACGGCGTCGGCGATCATGTGACCGCGCGACATTTCATCCAGCGATTGCAGGTGGACAAAGCCGGGGGCCCGAATCTTCAGGCGGTAAGGCTTGTTGGCGCCGTCCGACACCAGATAGATGCCGAACTCGCCCTTGGGGTGCTCCACCGAGGCATACGCCTCGCCCGGGGGCACGTGGAAACCTTCGGTGAAGAGCTTGAAGTGATGAATCAGCTCTTCCATGTTGGTCTTCATGGCGGTGCGCTTGGGCGGGGCGATCTTGTGATTCTCGATCATGACCGGACCCGGGTTGTTGCGCAGCCATTCCACGCACTGGCGGATGATGCGATTACTTTCACGCATTTCGGCGATGCGGACCAGGTAGCGGTCGTAGCAGTCGCCGTTGACACCCACGGGGATGTCGAAATCGAGCAGGTCGTAGACTTCGTAGGGCTGCGTCTTGCGCAAGTCCCAGGCCACGCCCGAGCCACGCAGCATCGGGCCGGTGAAACCCAGCGCCTTGGCGCGGTCAGGATCAACCACGCCGATGCCCACCAGACGCTGCTTCCAGATGCGGTTGTCGGTGAGCAGCGTTTCGTACTCGTCGACGCAGGCCGGGAAGCGGTTGGTGAAGTCTTCGATGAAATCCAGCAGCGAGCCCGAACGCGCGTCATTCATGATGCGCATTTCTTTGTCGCCGCGGTACTTGCTGGTGTCGCCGTACTGCGGCATCGTGTCCGGCAGGTCACGGTAGACGCCGCCCGGGCGGTAGTAGGCCGCGTGCATGCGCGCGCCCGAGACCGCTTCGTAGCAGTCCATCAGGTCTTCGCGTTCACGGAAGGCGTACAGGAACACCGCCATGGCGCCCACGTCGAGTGCGTGCGAACCCAGCGACATCAGGTGGTTCAGCAGACGCGTGATTTCGTCGAACATCACGCGGATGTACTGCGCGCGCAGCGGGGCTTCAACGCCCAGCAGCTTTTCGATGGCCATGACGTAGGCGTGCTCGTTGCACATCATGGACACGTAGTCCAGGCGGTCCATGTAGGGCAGCGCCTGGATGTAGGTCTTGTGCTCGGCCAGCTTTTCGGTGGCGCGGTGCAACAGGCCGATGTGCGGGTCGGCGCGTTGGATGACTTCGCCGTCCAGCTCCAGCACCAGGCGCAACACACCGTGCGCGGCCGGATGCTGAGGACCGAAGTTAAGCGTGTAGTTCTTGATTTCTGCCATGATTTAACGCCCCAAGCCGTAGGAGTCTTCGCGGACCACGCGCGGAGTGATCTCGCGCGGATCGATCGTGACCGGCTGGTAAATGACGCGCCGTTGTTCGGGGTCGTAACGCATTTCGACGGTGCCCGACAGCGGGAAGTCCTTGCGGAACGGATGGCCGATGAAACCGTAGTCGGTCAGGATGCGGCGCAAGTCGGGGTGGCCTTCAAAGACGATGCCGTACAGGTCGAACGCTTCGCGCTCGAACCAGCCCACAGCCGGCCAGCATTCCATCAGCGACGCGACGATCGGGAATTCGTCGTCGGCGGCCCAGGTGCGGACACGCAGGCGCCAGTTGTTCTCGATCGACAGCAGGTGGATCACGACGGCGAAGCGCGCGCGGTGCACCTTGACGTTGGACTCTTCGGGCAGTTGGCGCGTGCCGTTGCCCCAGGTCAGGTAGTCGACGCCACAGAGGTCGATACAGGTTTCAAAGCGCAGACCGGCTTCGGTGCGCAGCTTGTTGCAGACGGAGAACCACTGCTGCGCGGGCACTTCGAGCGTCAGCTCGCCCAACGCCTCGGTCAGCGCGATATCCGCGCCGAGGGTGGTCTGCAAATTGTTTTTCAGGGTTTCGAGCCTGGTCATCATCTTGTACGCTTAGGTGAACCGATACGCTGGTTTCGAGAGCGCCGGCGGCAAGGACTGCCGCAGACGGGCGAACGCTCAGCGCGCAATCGTGTTGGTCAGACGGATCTTGTTCTGCATTTGCAGCAAGCCGTAGACCAGCGCCTCGGCCGTGGGCGGGCAGCCCGGCACGTAGACGTCTACCGGTACGATGCGGTCGCAGCCACGAACTACCGAATACGAGTAGTGGTAGTAGCCGCCGCCATTGGCACAGGAGCCCATGGAAACGACCCAACGCGGCTCGGGCATCTGGTCGTAGACCTTGCGCAGCGCCGGCGCCATCTTGTTGCACAGCGTGCCAGCGACGATCATCAGATCGGACTGACGCGGACTGGGTCGGAAGATGATGCCGAACTGGTCCAGGTCATAACGGGCCGCGCCCGCGTGCATCATCTCAACCGCGCAACAGGCCAGACCGAAGGTCATGGGCCACATGGAGCCGGTCTTCGCCCAATTAAGGAACTTGTCGGCGCTGGTTGTGATGAACCCTTGCTTGAGAATGYCGTCTATAGCCATATTCGTCTCTGATAGCGAGCTGTGAAAAAAACCCGATGGGGCTTATTCCCAGTCCAGCGCGCCCTTTTTCCATTCGTAGATGAAGCCGACGGTCAACACGGCTAGGAAAACCATGACCGTCCAGAAACCGACGAGCCCGACTGTGCCTTGGGCGATGGCCCACGGGAACAGGAACGCGATTTCCAGGTCGAAAAGAATGAACAGAATCGCCACCAGGTAGTAGCGCACGTCAAACTTCATGCGAGCGTCTTCAAACGCTTCGAAGCCGCACTCATAGGGCGACAGCTTCTCAGCGTAGGGACGCCGCGGGCCAAGGAGGGAGCCGGCCGTTAGAAGCGCGAACCCGATAAGGGTGGCCACTACGATAAACAGCAGGACGGGAAAATACTGTTGCAGGTTCATTCAGGCGTCCGTCAAATGCGCAAACCTTAGGATTGTAGCATTCGCGCGGTTACTTCCGGCTGAACTCTGTAGCTTGAATAGCGGGTGAAAGACTGCATTCCTCAAATGGAACAATCGCAGTTTTCGGAGACAGAACCCGAAGCATACAGGACTTGGCCAACAAGCCGCAGCGCGACGATAAAAAACACACAAAAGCACGAAAAAAAGCCACCCCGAAGGGTGGCTTTATACGAACGAGCCGCAGCCCGTTCGTTCGCTTGCGCTTTGAATCCAGACAGGGCTTGCGCCCTGCATTGGATTAGAAGCGGTGGCGGATACCGACGCCGACGGCGGTCGACTTCAGGTCGTCCACGAAGGCGTAGTTCTTGGCGTACGAACCGTAGGCGTACAGGTTGGTGCGCTTGGACAGGTCGTAGGTGTAGCCCAGCGAGTAGACTTGGGTCGACTCATCGCCGCCGGTCAACTTGTTGTTGCTGGGGTCAACCATTTGCCACGAACCGAACAGGCTGCTTGCGCCGCCGATCGGGGCGGACAGGCCGACCATGTACGAGTTGGCCTTGAAGCCATCAGCAAAGGCGTTGGCGCCGAAGTTGATGCTGCCCAGGTTGGTGTCGACGCCTTGGCCAGCGAACCAGCCGTCGGTCGTGCGAGCGTAGGCCAAAGCCAGCTTCACGACTTCGAAGTCGTACGAACCGCCGATGGCGTACTGACGCGGGGTGGCGTCAACCGAAGCCGACGACAGCTTGTTCGAGGCGTTCAGTTGGTCGTACGTCAGGGCGACGTTCAGGGGGCCGTTGACGTAGCGCAGACCGGTCGTGATGGCGCGGGTGTTGTCGGCGGTCTTGAAGCCGGTTTGAGCAGCGTTGGTGTCGTTCACGTTGAACGAGTAGCCGACGCCGAACTGGAAGCCGCTGAACGACGGGGTCTGATACATGACCATGTTGTCGTAGCGGTTCGTGTTGGCGGCGCTCAGAGCCACGCCGATGTTAGCTTGACCGAAGCCAGCGCCGAACGGATCGATCGAGCCGAAGTACTTCGACGCGATGTTGGTTTGGCGACCGAAGTCCAGTTGGCCCCAGCTGTCGCTGGCCAGACCGACGGTGGCTTGACGACCGAACAGGCGGCCGCCTTGAGCGGAGTTGCCGTTACTGGAGTTGAAACCCGATTCCAGTTGGAAAACAGCGCGCAGGCCGTCACCCAGGTCTTCCGAGCCACGCAGACCCCAGCGCGAACCGTTCTGGACGCCGTTGATCAAGCCGAAACGGCTGCCGTTCACGGCATCGTTCGCAGCACCGCTGATCTTGTTGTAGCCGAGGCCCGTGTCGATGATGCCGTACAGGGTGACAGACGTTTCTGCCTGGGCGACACCGGCGAAACCGGCGAGCAGGGCGGCAGCGAGCAGAGTCTTTTTCATTTAAGAAATCTCCGTTGATTTGAGTGACAAGAGCAGCAATCCAGCAAACCAGCCTGCCGCCCCCCTAACTCCGCGAAGGGAAGTTGACGCTATTGCATCAAAAATCGCGGGGACTGGCTATGGTCGGCATCAGAAAAGTGCTGGTTTAAGGCACCCCTGTTGGGATCTTGCAACATCGCAGGGATGCGGCGCCAAAGCTGCTAGGGCTAACCCTAAGCAAAACAGGCAAGCACGTATCCATGCGACTTTCAGCCCTGCCCCCAATTATCGACGGGGGTTTGGACGCGATCTTTCAGGTGCCTTTCGTGCCGGCTTCGCCCCGTCTTTCACCCTGAAACCCGTGGGACTTACGTTGTTGGCAGACTGCAAACGACCCGGCTTTGCGGGCAGTCAATAACATTGTTATTTAGAAAAATCGTCGATATGATCTGACTCAATTCAGACGACTTCGTCCCATCCATGCCCTCCTCCCCCGCCGACCGCAACGCGCGCAACGAAAGACTGAATGCCTTGCGCCGCCAGATGGTGTTGGACGCCGCGGTTCGGGTTTTCGAACGCGATGGGCTGGAAAAGACCACGATCCGGGCCATCGCCAAGGAAGCCGGCTGCACCACAGGCGCAATCTACCCTTGGTTTGCGGGCAAGGAAACGATTTACGGCGCGCTGCTGGACGAATCACTGCAACGGCTGCACGCCCATTTGGGCGAAGCGGCCACTGCGGGCGATGCGCCCACCGCCGCGCGCCGCGCCATCCACGCCTTCTTTGGTTACTACGCCCAGCGCCGGACCGACTTCTCGCTGGGTATGTATCTGTTTCAGGGCCTGGGCCCGCGAGGCCTGGGCCGGGACATGGACGAAAAGCTCAATGCCCGCCTGCAGCAATGCGTTGACCTGATGGGCGTGGCGCTGGCGCGCACCAAGGGCTGGGACGCCGCCACCGCAGCCGTCGAGCAGATGAACCTGTTCACCTACCTGATGGGCTTGCTGCTGCTGTTGCATACCCATCGGCTGAAGTCGCTCGGCCAGCAGGCCGACACCTTGCTCGACCACTACTGCCTTGCCCTGGAGCAACGATGACTGCCACCGCTTTAGCCACCGACGCTGATGCACCGCTGATCAGCCTGGCCGACTTCCACATCCTGCTGGCTGACCAACACCCCTTCTCGCTGCTGCTGGGCATCGACGTCGTGCGCATCGGCCGCGGCACGGCACGCGCCGTGTTGCCCGCCCGAGATGCGCATCAGCGCCTGGGAGGCATCGTCGCGGGCCCCATGCTGATGGGCCTGGCGGACCTGACGATGTACGCCGCCGTGGTGGGCGCTACGGGCCAGGCCCATGCCGTCACGGCCAGCCTGACCATCAACTTTCTGCGCAAGAGCCCGGCCGGCGCCATCTACGCCGACGCACGGCTGCTGAAGGTGGGCCGCTTGTCCGCCGGTGAAGTCATCCTGACCGGCGAAGGCTCCGACGAGCCGCTGGCCCATATCGTGAGCACGTGGTCCGTGCCAAAGCTATGAGCCCGCGCATCAGCATCGTGGGAATGGGTGAGACCGGCACGCTGGCCGCCCGCCGTCTGCTTGAGGCCGAGCCGGACATCGCGTTGACCCTGTACGACATCGACCCCGAACGCTGCGAAGATTTTCGCGGCTCGGCCACCTTGGCCACATCAGCGCGTGAAGCCCTGGCGGAATCGGACACCATCGTGCTGGCCTTGCCGCGTGAACGCGAGATCGACCGCACACTTGAGCGCTTCAGCGACGGCGAGGTAACGGCGCCCGTGTCCGGCAAGCTGATCGTGGACCTGGCCCCGCCGCCGCCCGAGCGGGCGCACCGGCTGGACCAGGCGATTACCGGCGCGGGCGGGCGCTACACCAGCATCCCTGGCTTGACCGACGAAGACGCCAGCGGCGGCCAACGGCGGCTATTGCGGCTCTTGCTCTGCCCGGCCTGACGGCCACCAGCGCTCAGCCACCGCCACGCAGATCGCCAGCCAGGCAAGGCTGACAGCGAAGCCCGCCACCACATCGCTGGCGAAATGCACTTGCAGCAGGATGCGGCTCAGGCCCACCGCCATGATCAACGCGGCGAAGACCGCCACACATGGCGTGCGCCACGGCGCCGGCGCCAGCCGCCACACCAGATAGCAGGCCGTGCCGTACACGGCCATCGCAGCCGAGGCGTGACCGCTGGGAAAGCTCCAGCCCGCCACGGCGGCATAACCGTGATCATGCTCTGGCCGAACGCGCTCGAAGGTGTGCTTGAGCACCCAGTTCAGCGCGCCCCCAACCCCCGTGGCGATGGCGCAGAACGCCGCCAGCCGCCACCATCCCGTCCACAGCAGGTACAGCGTCATCCCTACGCTCAGCACCGTCAGAAAATTGCGGTCTCCCAGATAGGTGAACCAGGACAGCACCCACAGCAACGATGAACTCATCGACATGCTCAGCGCGTCAGCCAGCGCGCCGTCAAACGCCACGATGCCGCCCTGGCTGCGCACAGCGGCAGCCAATGCCAGAAACACCAGCAACAACACACCCACCCCGGCGATGCTGATCACCGCGCGCCCTCGCCGCGAGCTGCCGACATACGCGCGCATGACAAACACGGCCGCCGCGCCCGTAACCAGGGGCAGTCCGATGAACAATTCCAAGGCATGGGCCGACGCCCACGCCGCATACACATCGTTCATGAACCCGCCACCAGCGTCTTGTCGACCGGCGCAAACGCGTGCGTGCCCTCGGCGTAATCCCACCGCTCGACCTGGCATACCTGCTGGCCGCCCTCTTCTTCGCAGCGGATAACGTTGACCGAATTGGGCACGCTGCCCCGCACACGGCGCGAGCAGGTCGTGCCCGCCTGCACGATCCAGCCCGCGGGCTGGCCCGCCGCGCTCAGCGGCAGCACATACGGCAGATGAATATGGCCACCCAGAATCAAGTCGACGCCTGCCTGCGCCCAAGCCGCCAGCGCGCGCTCGCGGCCGATCAGCAGGTTGGACAGGTCGGATTCGACTTTGGCGCGCACGGGGTGATGCGCGACCACGATGCGCAACTGGCCCGGCCGCGCCTGACGCAAACGCTGCGCGACGCGAGCGATCTGCGTATCGGAAATCTCGCCGTCCTTGCGGCGGCGGGGCCGCGTGGTGTTCACGCCGATCGCCAGCAGGCCCGGGGTTTCAAACACCGGCTCCAGCACCGCACCCAACGCCCGCTTGTAATTGCCATAGGGGTTGAGCGCGCGCGCAAACACATTGAACAGCGGGATGTCGTGGTTGCCGGGCACGGCCAGCACCGGCAGCGACAGGCGTTCGATGAACTTGCGGGCCGCGGCAAATTGCGCGCGCCGCGCGCGCTGCGTGATGTCGCCGCTAAGCACGACCAGATCAGGGTTCAATGAGCGCGCCAAGTCCAGCGCGGCTTCGACGACAGGTTTGCGTTCCGTGCCGAAATGCGTGTCGGAAAATTGCAGGATGCGCGTCATGAGCGGTCCAGGTATTGCGAGTCCGCCGGCACCACCAGCGGCAACGGCTCGGGAGACACCTTGAATTCCAGCGGGGTGTTCATCCACGAAATTTCGCCGTCCATCGCGACCTTGACGCGCTTTCGCCCGCGTATACCCACCGTCAGGCGATCAAACCCGAAGCTGATGACGTGTTCGGCTTCACCCAGCCGGCTGAACAGGCCGCGCACCAGCAATCCATACAGCGCCAGCGTGCCTACCGGTTTGACGGTCATGGCGACCAGGCGGTTGCGGTCCAGCTCATCGGATTCGATGCCCACATGCTCAAGCTGAAGCTTGTTGTTGCCCACCACCAGCGTGGGTGTGCGCAGCTCGCGCGAGCGACCCTCGGTTTCCAGTTGCAGCCGCAGCTGGCGCGGCGCGCGCAGCAAGGTCACCACACCCGACCACAGCGCCACCAAACGGCTGCGGCCGAAGCGCTGCTTGTAGGCCTCGCGGTCTTCAAGCAGCGTGGGATACAGGCCCAGGCTGGCGTTGACCAGGAACAGCCGCCCGTTGAGCTGGCCCACCTGCACCGGCCGCAAATGGCCTTGCAGGAAACCCCGCAACGCCACCTCGGTATCTTGCGAGATGCCGTAGCTGCGACCGAAATAATTGAATGTGCCTTGGGGCAGGATGCCGAACGGCACGCCCTTGCCCAGCACGGTGCCCGCCACTGCATTGAGCGTGCCGTCACCGCCTGCGGCAATCACCACGCCCTGCTCGTCCTGCGCGCGCTTGACCGCAGCCTGCGCGGTTTCGGTGAGTTTGGACGGGTCGTCCACCGGCATCAGCGTGTATCGCCGGCCCGCCTCGTCGAGGATACGGCGGATGGTGTCCTGCAGGACCTGCGCGTCGCCGCGCCCCGATCCGGTGTTGAGGACGATGAAAAGTGGCTCTTGTCCCGTGAGGGATTGCGCTCCGTTTACCGGGCGCTGCTGGGATGACGTCATGGAAGAAAGATAGCCCATGCCGGCAAAACGCCGCAAGGCGGCATCGTCCGCCCGGGCGCCGCCGATGCCCGCAGCCCCACGGCCGCGCACACCGGCGAGTCCCGCCAAGCCTTAGCGGCCGATCGCGTACGCCTGCATCAGACGCGGCGTGGCCGCGGCATGCAACAGCCCGTCTTCATCCCGCGAGGCGGCCGTCAGACGGCCCACCGACCATTCCGGCACCTCTTCGATTTGATGGCCGCGCTGGCGCAAGCCCTCGATCACATCGGCGCCAAAGCTGGCCTCTACCGCCAGATGACCCGGCTTGCGGTCACGCGGATAGAACGACGTGGGGAAATGCATGGTGTGCGACATCGGCAGGTCGATGGCTTCCTGCAAGTTCAAGCCATGGTGCACATGGCGCAGGAAGAACAGCAATTGCCATTGCTCTTGCTGGTCGCCGCCCGGCGTGCCGAACGCCAGGTAGGGTTTGCCATCGCGCAGCGCCAGCGACGGCGTCAGCGTGGTGCGCGGACGCTTGCCGGGGGCCAGCGTGCCGGGCAGCCCCTCTTCCAGCCAGAACATCTGGGCGCGGGTATTCAAGCCAAAGCCCAATTCCGGAATCACTGGCGACGACTGGAACCAGCCGCCCGACGGCGTCGCTGAAATCATGTTGCCCCAACGGTCGATAACGTCCACGTGAGTGGTGTCGCCGCGCTTGGCAGACGCGCGCATGTCCGCCAGCGTGGGCTCGTTCGTCGCGCTGCCCGGCGCCGACACCTTGGACAAGCGCTCCAGCGTGTCCATCACACGCGCCACTTGCGCCTCAAAGCCCGGCACCTGGCCCGGCAACAAATCATGAGACGCGGTTTCGCCGATCAGGGCGCGGCGTTCCGCGTTGTACGCGTCAGACAGCAGATGCGCCAGCGGCACGTCGATGAACGCCGGATCGCCGTAATACGCCTCGCGGTCGGCAAACGCCAGCTTCATGGCCTCGGTGACACGGTGGATGAATTCCACACTGTTCGGGCCGACGCCCGCCAGGTCCATGCCCTTAAGCAACGCCAGCGTTTGCAAAAAGACCGGCCCCTGGCTCCAGGCGCCCGCCTTGGCCACGGTGTAGCCGTGATAGTCGTAGGTCAGCGGCGTGTCGTAGCTGGCCGACCAGCCCGCCAGATCGTCCGCCGTGATGACGCCACGATGGGTGGCGCCGCTTTCGTCCATGACGTCGGTGTTGCGCGCGAACTTGTCGATCTCATCGGCGATGAAGCCCCGGTAGAACGCGTCGCGCGCCGCTTCAATCTGGCGTTCGCGGTCAGCGCCCACGCTCTCGGCTTCCTTCAACACGCGGGTCCAGGTGCGGGCCAGCGCCGGGTTGCGGAACAGCTTGCGCGCTTCTGGCACCTTGCCTCCCGGCACGTAAACCTGCGCCGTCGTCGGCCAATGCGTTTCGAAAAAGTCCTTCAACCCGGCGATGGTGTTGGAGATGCGCGGCATCAGCGCGTGGCCATGCTCGGCGTAATAGATGGCGGGTTCCAGCACATCGCGCACGCGCATCGTGCCGTGGTCGCGCAGCAGCAGCATCCATGCATCAAATGCGCCCGGAATCACCGTGGCCAACAACCCGTTGCCAGGGATCAGCTTCAGCCCTTCGGCGCGGTAACGCTCCAGCGTGGCGGCGGCCGGGGTCGTGCCCTGGCCGCACAGCACTTCCACCTTGCCGGTACGCGCCGAATAGAACACGGCCGGCACTTCGCCAGCCGGGCCAACCAGGTGCGGTTCAACCACTTGCAGCACGAAGGCCGACGCCGCGCACGCGTCAAACGCATTGCCGCCGCGTTCCAGCAGCGACATGCCGGCCGCGCTGGCCAGCCAATGGGTGGAGGTCACGACACCAAAGGTGCCAAGAATTTCCGGGCGAGTCGTAAACATGAATCATCCAATAGGGTTGTCTAAGCGAAGCCCCCAGAATCCGCCCATCCCGTGCGAGCGCCCCTCCCAAAGTGGGGGCACCGCGGAGCCGGCTCCGCCGGTCCGGGTGTGCCGCCCCCCCCTCAAGGGGGCCCGCGTAAGCGGGTAGGGGGTGGTCCTTCCTCTATTTCTTGGCGACCGTCACGCCCTTCAGGCGGATCAGGCCGTCGGGGTACGGCACGAAGCCTTCCACCTTCTTCTGCACGCCAAAGGTCCACGGCAGATAGAACAGGTAGACGATCGGGCGCTGGTCCTGCATTGCCGTCAGCACCTGGTCATACATGGCGCGCCGCTTGGCGTTATCGGCTTCGGCGCGGGCGTCGTTCAAGAGCTTGTCGACACCGGCGTCGCAGAACTTGCCGTCGTTCAGGTTGCCCTTGCAGCTGATGTACTGGTGGATGTTGCCACTGGGGTCGACACGGCCCGACCAGCCGCTCTGGCCCACTTCGAAGTCACCGCGCGCCAGCGACGATTGCAGCGACGCGAACTCGACCGGACGCAGGGTGATGTCGAATCCGGCTTCGGCGCCCATGGCCTGCACCAGCTCAAACACTTGCTGCATGGTGGTGTTGTTGCCGAACGTGATCTCGAACTTCACGCGGTCGTAACCGGCTTCCTTCAACAGCGCCTGCGCCTTCTTCGGGTCGCGGCCCTTGTGCTCGAAAGCGGTGTTGTAGGCGAAGCTGGCGGGCGGGAAGGGTTGGTAGGCCGGCTGGAACATGCCTTCGCCGATCACTTGGTTCAGCACGTCGCGGTCGATCGCCAGATCCAGCGCCTGACGCACGCGCTTGTCTTTGGCCAGCGGGTTGTTGGCGCGTGCGCCATTGCCCAGATTGACCGAGATCGATTGGAAGCCCAGGCCCGTCACCGGCGCCAGACGCAGGTTGCGATCGTCCTTCACGGCCTTGGCGTCGCTGGGGGCCACGCGTTCGATGATGTCCAGGTCGCCCGCGCGCAGGTTGTTCAGGCGCACGGTGTTGTCGGGAATCGGGGTGAAGACCAGGCGGTCAAAGTGATAGTTGCCGGCGTCCCAGTATTTAGGAAACTTCTCGAGCACGATGCGATCGTTCTGCACGCGCTCCTTGAATTGGTACGGGCCCGAGCAAACGGGTTTGCCGCCCGGGTCCTTGTCGAAGGCAGCGGGCGACATCATCATGCCGGCGCGATCCGACAGCTGCGACAGCAGCGAGGCGTCCGGCTCGGCCAGGTTCAGCACAACGGTGTGCTCGTCCGGCGCGTCCACGCTGGCGACGGTGGCCAGTTCACTCTTGCGGTTGCTGTCCGGCAGCGTGCGGGCGCGGTCCAGGTTGGCTTTGACGGCGGCGGCGTTGACCGGCGTGCCGTCATGGAAGACGGCATCGGTGCGCAGCTTGAACGTCAGCGATTTGTTGTCCGGGCTGATCGTCCAGGACTGCGCCAGCTGCGGCACGATCTTCAGGTCAGGCGTAATGTCGACCAGCTTGTCGCACAAGGAAGCGAAGACGATGCGGCCCACGAAGGTGCGCGCACGCACGGGGTCCAGCACGTCCGGGTCGTCCTGCAAACCGATTTTCAGGGTCGACTGGGCTTGCGCCAGGCCGCTAGCCAGCATTCCCGCCATAGCCATGGCGAGGCAAAGTTTACGCATGAATGATCTCCGTCTATGCATCTTGTTGGATTCTGCGCCAGGCGCGCGGCGATTGTATAGAGCGCAAGCTGTCGCGGCGCTAAATTCCGGCGAGCATTGGCCGCCTTGCGGACGCGGGCGGGTCTGGGGCTGGGGTTGGGATTCCCCGGGCCGGAGACGGAGCCGGGTTCGGGTTCGGGCCTGGGGTCGAGAACCTTAGGGCAGCCGGCAAGGCGCCGAAAAGTCCACCGCCGAGGCCACGGCGTCACGCAACAAGGCGACAAGCGCGCGGTGGTCGTCGCGGCGGTACTGGAAGGAATACGGCAAGGCGGCCAGTTCGGGTTCGCCCTGCAATACCCGCAAACTGCCCTCGGCCGCCAGCGCGTCGGCCCAATGGCTGGGCAGCAGCCCAACGCCCGTGCCTTCAATCAGCATGCCGACAATGGCGCCCCAGTTGTTGCAGCACAAGCGCTCGCCAGCAGCGTCGCGCCCGGCCAGCCAGTCGTCGATGATGCGCGTCGTGCCTGCGCCGGCCGGCAGCGTCACCAGCGGCAGGCGGGCCAGCAACGACGGTGTCATGCGGGTTTCCTCGTCCAGCACGGACGGCGACGCCGCCCAGGCAAAGCGGGCTTCGCCGATCGGCGTCGAGGCAATGTTCGCGCGCGACGAACGCCCCGCGATCACCGCAAAATCCAGTTCGCCGTCCGCCACTCGCTGCTCCAGCACCTGGCCGATATCCACATACGGCTCCAGCACCAGGTCGGGATACGCCGCGCGCACGGCGCCGATCAGGCGCGGCAGCCACGTCAGCGCAGTGAGCTCGCCCACGCCAAAGCGGCAGCGGCCGCGCAAGCCCGGCGTTTGGGTCATGGACGCGCGCACCTGATCGGCCGCGGCCAGCAGTTCACGCGCCTGCGGCACCAGCCGCTGGCCGGCGTCCGTCAGCGCGGCCTTGTGGCCGCTGCGGTCAAACAGCGGCTGGCCCAACGCGTCTTCAAGCTCGGTGATGCGCTTGGACAAGGACGACACCGACAGATGCAGCCGCTCGGCCGCCACGGCAAAGCTGGCGCAGGTGGCGGCCCAGTAGAAGGCTTCGAGTTGCTTGAGCGTCATGCGCGCGGCTGCTCACGCACGCGATACGCGCAGCGCCGCGCGCCCGCCAGAATGTGTTCTTCGCGAGCCACTTGCACGTCTTCGCCCAGCACCTGGCGGAACAGTTCCAGCTCGCTGCGGCAAAAGCCCATACAGGCCTTGGCCGCCGAACAGATCGGGCAGTGGTTTTCAATGAAGACGAATTCATCGCCGTCCTGGCGCAGTTCGGCCATATAGCCTTCGGACGAACGCACCTGCACCAGACGTTCCAGGCGCGCCTTCAGATCGCTCGCGCCCAGCATCGCCTGGTGGTAGCTATTCAGCATGGCGGTTTCGCGCACCTGGATCAGCTTTTCCACGCCCTCGTCGCCAAACACCTGACGCACCGCACCGATCATCTGCACGGTCATTTCGGCGTGGGTGTCCGGAAAACGGCCGTGGCCCGCTTCCGTCAGAAACCAGATCTGCGTGGGCCGGCCACGGCCCGCGCTGTGGCTTTCGGAGTCGACCAGCCCATCCGCATGCAGCCGCGTCATCTGCTGGCGGACGGCCTCGGCCGTCACGTCCATGGCCTTGGCGATGACGGCGATGGACTGCGGGCCGCGTGTCTTCAAGGTCATGAGCACGCGGTCGGCCGGCTGATGCGGCATCCAGGTGACGGGTTGGGACAGGCTGTCGGACATGGCGATAACGAAACTCCTGGGCAATTTGGCTATGGTGCCACGAACCGGGGCCGGCGGTCAGCCTGCGGCGGCGGGCTCCGGGTTGGCATCTGGGTTGGCACCTGGATTGGCATCTGGGTTGACGCTGGGGTTGGTATTGGGATCGGCTTCCCATCCGCCGCCCAGCGCCTTATAGAGCGCTATCAGACGCGTATAGGAATCCGTTTCCGCCACCGCCACGGCGTCCTGGGCGCGCAAAAGCGTACGCTGCGCGTCCAGCACCGTCAAATACGGGGCGCTGCCTTCGCGATAGCGCAACTGCGCCAGTTCCGCCGCGCGCCCGCTGTACGCGGCGGCCTGCGCCAGGCTGCCCAAGCGCTGCTGCGTCTGGCCGAACTCGGTCAGCGCCGACTCCAGTTCTTCCACCGCGCGCAGCACGGTCTGCTCGTAGCGCGCCACTTCGCCGTCGGAACGCGCAACCGCTCCCCGCTTTCTGGCAAGCGCCGTCGGCAAATGAAACGCCGGCCAGTTCACGCCAGAGGCAACGCTGAAGGCCCGGCTCGAACTTGAACCGAAATCCGCCCCACGCAGCGCAACGAAGCCCAAGAAACCGCCCAGGTCGATACGCGGATAAAGCTCGGCCGTCGCCACGCCCACGTCCGCATTGGCTGCCGCCATCGACCGTTCGGCGGCCAGGATGTCCGGGCGGCGAGACAGCAGCGCGCCCACATCGCCGATGGGTAACTTGGCGGTCAACGGCGCCAGCGGCTTGCCGGCGTCCAGCTCGCCCAGTTCCACCGGCCGCATCCCAGCCAGTACCGCGATGCGGTACAGCGCCAGCCGCCTGGCCGCGACTTGCACCGGCACGCTGGCCTGCACAGTTTCCAGTTCGGCCCGCGCGCTGGCCAGGTCGCCTTCGTCGCCCCGGCCCGCCGTCACCATGGCCTGCGTGACGCGCAGACTGTCGCGCTGACTGTCCAGATTGGCGCGCGCGACGGCCAAGCGCTGTTCAGCGCCGCGCAGTTCGAAGTAATTGCGGGCGACTTCGGCCGCCACCACGATGCGGGCCTGAGCCAGGTCCGCCGCTTGCGCTTCACTGCGCGCCGCGGCGCCTTCGGCTGCCCGGCGCAGACGGCCGAACAGGTCCAGTTCCCAGGTAGCGTCAAAACCCGCCCGATAACTCTGCGCCAGATTGCGCTGCCCTGCCGTACCGGCATTGGCCTGCGACAAGCTGCGTTCGTAGCGGCCATCCAGCGTCACGGCCGGCAACTGGTCGAGTTCTTTTTCGTCCAGCACCGCGCGCGACTCGGCTAAGCGAGCTTGCGCGATGCGGATATTGTGGTTGCGGGACAGCGCCAGATCAATCAGCCGGTCCAGCTGCGGGTCTTGCAACTGCCGCCACCAGTCGCGCTGCAACTGGTCGGTAGAGAACAGGGCCTGTTCGGGGCTGGCCAGCGCAACGGTGGCCGCTTGCGGCTTTTGATAGTCAGGGCCGACGGCGCAACCGGCCAGGGCAAGCGCGGCCAGCAGCACGGTGGCCGCGCGGAACCACGAGTGTTGACCCGAGAATTGACGGCCCAAGACGTGGCGGCCCAAGAAGTGGCGACCCAAGACGTGATGACCCAAGAAGTGGCGGCCTAAGAAGTGGTGACCCGAGACGTGTTGGTCCAAGACGTATTGACGTTGATTCATGATCGGTTCCTTAATGCGACGCGGCCGCGCGGGCGTCTTCGGCCTGCGCCGCCGCCAGCTCGCGAGCACGCGGCGTGTCGTTGGCCGCGCGGTGGTCGCGCGCGAAAACGGTATAGACGGTGGGCAGCACGAACAGCGTGAACAAGGTGCCCACCAGCAGGCCCACCACGATGACCAAGCCCAAGCTATAGCGGCTATGCGCGCCCGCGCCGGTGGCGAACAGCAAGGGGATCAGCCCCATCACCATGGCCGCCGTCGTCATCAGAATGGGGCGCAGGCGGATGCGGGCGGCCTGCTCCATGGCGGCGCGGCGGTCCAGCCCATGGCTGACCTGCATTTCGTTAGCGAACTCCACCATCAAAATGCCGTGCTTGCTGATCAGGCCAATCAAGGTCACCAGACCGATCTGCGTGTAGATGTTGACGGTGGCCATGCCCAGCGCCAGCGGAATCAGCGCGCCGCAGATCGACATGGGCACGCTGACCAGGATGATGAACGGGTCGCGCAGGCTTTCGTACTGCGCGGCCAGCACCAGATAGATCACGATGATGGCGAAGATGAAGGTGATCATCAGCGCCGAGCCTTCCTGGCTGAACTGGCGCGCATCCGATTGCCAGTCGTAGCTGAAGCCGGCGGGCAACTGCTGGGCCTGACGCGTCAGGAACTGCACCGCGTCGCCCATGGTGACGCCGGGCATCGGAATGGCCTGGAAGGTGGCCGCGTTCAGCTGATTGAACTGCGTCAAGGAATTAGGCTCCACGCCCATCGACACCGTCACCAGGTTGGACAGCGGCACTTGCGCCCCCGTCGCGCTCTTGACGTGGAACTGCGCCAGCGATGCCGGCGAGATGCGCTGCTCGCGCAGGCTTTGCGGAATCACGTCGTACGAACGGCCGTCCATGCCGAAGCGGTTGATGTAGTTCTCGCCCACCAGCACGGCCAGTGTGTCGCCAATGTCTTTCATGGTGACGCCCAGGCTGTTGGCCTTGGCGCGGTCCACCTTCAGCTGCACGACCGGGTTGTTGTAGTCCAGATCGCTGTCCACCACCATGAACAGGCCGCTTTCACGCGCCGCCTTCTTCAGGTTTTCCATGGCCTCGTAGACGACGGGGTAATCCGCCGCGCTCATCAGCACCATCTGCACGGGCAGGCCGCCCGTGGAACCCGGCAACGACGGCAACTGGAAGGCGAAGATGTTGCTGCCTTCGACCTGGTTGGCCATAGCCTGCATGTCGGCCTGGATCTCGTCGGCGTTGCGTTTGCGCTCGTGCCAGTCCACGAAGTCCACCCCGCCGATGCTGTTGGACACGCCATCTGATCCGTTGATCAGCCAGCGCCCCTTTTGCTCGGGCAAGGTCTTCATCACGTCGTCCCACTTCTTGCCGAACTTCTCGACATAGTCGATGTTGGCGTGCTGCGGCGACTTGATCGCGGTGAGCACCGTGGACTGGTCTTCAACCGGCGCCAACTCGCGCTGCGCCGCGTTGTACAGGAACGGCAGGCTCACCAGCACCGCCACCGCAATCAGCCCGGTCACCCAACGATGATGCAGGGACACGTCCAGCACCCGGCCATAGGCCTCGCCCAGACGCCCGAAGAAGTGTTCAGCCCGACGCGCCATCCAGCCGTCCGACAGGCGATGGTTCAGCAGGAACGAGCTCATTACCGGCGACAACGTCAAGGCGATCACGCCCGACACCACCACGGCGCCTGCCAGCGTGAACGCGAATTCCTTGAACAGCGACCCGGTCAACCCGCCCATCAGCCCGATGGGCGCGTAGACGGCGGCCAGCGTGATCGTCATGGCGATCACCGGCCCTGCCACTTCGCGCGCACCGATCAGCGCGGCGCGCACCGGCGACTTGCCCTCTTCAATATGCCGGTGCACGTTTTCCACCACCACGATGGCGTCATCCACCACCAAGCCAATGGCCAGCACCATCGCCAGCAAGGTCAAGAGGTTTACGCTGAAGCCAAACAGCGCCATGATGGCCGCCCCGCCCAGCATCGACAGCGGAATGGTGACCACCGGAATCAGCACGGCGCGCAACGACCCCAGGCACAGGAAGATCACCACCACCACGATGGCAATGGCTTCCAGCAAGGTTTGCATCACGCCGTCGATAGACGCGCTGATGAAGCGGGCCAGCTCGAACGGCACTTGCACACTGGTGCCGGGCGGCAGGTTCTGCTTGATGTTGGGCACCAGCTCTTGCAGGCGTTTGACGATGACCAGCGGGTTGCCCACAGGCGTCGCGTTCAGGCCGAAATAAACGGCGGGTTCGCCGTCCATCAGGCCGCTGGAATCGGTGGATGCCGCGCCCAGTTCAACAGTGGCCACGTCGCCCAGCCGCACGATGGCGTCGCCATCACGCTTGACCACCAGGTCGCGGAATTCCGCCACGTTCACCAGGTCGGTGTTGACCTGGATGTTGGACACCACGTACAGGCCCTTGGCCTGGCCCGGTGCGGCTTGCACGTTGTTGTCGCGCAGCGCCTGGGCCAGTTCGCCCGCGGAGATACCGCGCGCGGCCATGCGGTTGGGGTCCAGCCATACGCGCATGGCCAGCTTCTGGCCGCCATAGAGTTCCACGCTGGCCACGCCATCAATGGACGACAACTGCGGCTGCACCACGCGCGACAGGTAATCGGTCAGCGCCGCCAGCGACAGCGTCGTGCTGGAAAAGCCCACATAGGCCACGGCGGTTGCCTCGCCGGCGGACTTGACCAGCACCGGGTCGTACACATCCTGCGGCAAGCGGTACTTGACCTCGTTGACCTTGGCCATGACCTCGGTCATGGCCTTGTTGGAATCGGCGTTCAGCTTCATGCGCACCGTGATCACGCTGCGCCCCTGCGTGGACGACGACGACAGGTAGTCGATGCCCTCCACCGTGGCCACCGATTGCGCGATGGGTTGCGTGACGAAGCCTTGCATCAGGTCAGGCGATGCGCCCGGGTATTGGGTGGTGATGGTGATGGTGGTGCTTTCGGTCAGCGGGTACTGCCGCACGGGCAGACCGCTCAGCGCCTTGATGCCCAGCAGCAGAATCAGCGTGCTGACCACCAGCGCCAGCACCGGACGGCGTACGAAAAGATCGGTGAATCTCATGCTTGTCTCCGCCTTATTGCTGGGCTTGCGCCACGGCTTGTTGCGGGGCGCCCAGCGCAACCGTGTCAGCGGCAATGACCTCGACGGCGGCGCCGTTATGCAGGCGCAGCTGGCCGGACGTCACGACCTGGTCGCCCGCGTTCAGCCCTTCGGCCACGACGACCCGGCCGCGCACGCGCTCGGCGGTCTTCACGTAGGCCTGGCGCACGGTGGCCGCGGCCTTGTCCTCGCCCGGCTTGGGCGGCGTCAGCACGTACACGGAATCGCCATAGGCGCTATAGCTGACGGCGGTTTCCGGCACGGTGATCACGTTGGGGCGGTCGGGCAAGCTGATGCGGCCCTGGGCGTACATGCCGGCGGCGAGCGCCCCGTCGGCGTTCGGCAAGGTGGCCTGCACGCGCACCGTGCGCGAACCCGGGTCCACCTGCGGCTCGACCGTGGATACCGTGCCGGCGAATTCGCGTCCGGCGTGGGCGTCCACCGTCACCGTAACGGGCTGGCCAGCGCGCAGCGCGCCCAGCGCCTGCTCGGGCAGCGTGATGTTGGCGTACAAGGTCGACGCGTCGGTCAAGGACACCAAGGCGTCGCCCGCCTTGGCGAACTGGCCCAGATTGACCCGGCGCACACCCAGCACGCCATCGAACGGCGCCTTCACCCGCTTTTGCTCGATCAGCGCCTGCACTCGCTTGATGTCGGCGGCGGCCTGGTCGTAATCGGCCTGCGCCTGGTCCAGCTGTTCACGCGTGGCCGCCTGTTGCGGCAGCAGCCGGCGCGTGCGCTCCAGCAGAGTGCGGGCGTTGCGCGCCTGCGCCTGAAGCCGTGCCAGCTCGCCCTGTTCGGGCGCGTCATTCATCTGCACCAGCAACTGGCCAGCCTGCACCCGCTCTCCTGCGGTGAACAGAATCTGCGTGACGCGGCCATCCACTTCGGCCGGCACCAGCACCTGGCGCGTGGCTTCCAGCGAACCGATGCCCGACAGCGCCATGGGAAAGTCCGCCCGTACGGCCGGCGCCACGGCAACTTTTGCCGGCGGCATCGCCCAGCCGCCCGCTTGTGATGCGCCGCCGAACTTCCAGACCAGCCCGCCCCCCACTGCCAGCACCAGCACGACAGCGCCCGCCGCCCATGCCCCAGATTTCGCCTTCATGATTCGCTCTCTTATTTATCCAAGAATAGTCTTGGATAATCCTTGATTCCGACAATTCCGTCAAAGCGGCTTAATCAATGCAGGAAATAGAGCGGGGCTATCGGCCAAAAAAAACCGCCCGGGCAAGCGGGCGGTTTCGGGGGGGAAGGGATGCGGATTCAGGTGCGGACCATGTGCAGGTAATGGCGATGGCGTTCGTACTGGTCCAGGATGTCGCCAATGACCGCGTCGCGGCTCCAGCCCATGATGTCGTAATCCTGCCCGCCTTCGCGCAGATGGACTTCGGCGCGGAAGTACTTGCGCTCTTCTTCGTCGGCCGCCTCTTCGGGCGTCAGGCTGGGACGCACGAAGGCTTCGGGCTGCACGGCGTACGAAAAGTCCAGATGCTCGCCGTGCGAGACCTCAAGGATGGCGCTGCCGTCGTCTTCATTTTCACGGACCACAACGGCGTAGCCTTGCTTGCGCAATTCGTCAGCCACGTCTTCCAGCGCCGGCCGCACCACATCGCTGATGAAGCGCAGCACATGGGAGCGGCGCGGCATCATGACCATGTTGCGCAGGCGGCGCTCCCAAGACTGGCCGCCGCGCGCCGGGCGCGACAAGGTCAGGGATTGATACCGGATGCCGCGCTTGGTCGCGTCCAGCTTCAACGCCTTGAACAGCCCCCATAAAGACAGCAGCAGGATGATGGAGAACGGCAGCGCACTGGCGATGGTGGCTGTCTGCAAGGCGGTCAAGCCATCGGCCAGCAACAGTGCGATGGCCACCGCCCCCATCAGCACCGACCAGAAAATGCGCTGCCACACGGGGGTGCGGTCTGATCCGCCAGAGGCCAGCAGGTCTACCACCAGCGCGCCTGAGTCGGCCGACGTGACAAAGAACACCGCCACCATCGCAATCGCAACCATCGACAACACGCCGCTCCATGGCAGCTGCTCAAGAAAGGCGAACAGCGCTAACGATGAGTCGGCTTCGACGACCTCGGCAAACCCTTGCACCTTGTCCACCAGGATCATGTGGATCGCCGTGTCGCCAAACACCGTCATCCAGAACAGGGTGAAGCCGGCCGGCACCAGCAGCACGCCGGTGACGAATTCGCGGATGGTGCGCCCACGCGAAATGCGCGCGATGAACAGGCCCACAAAGGGCGACCACGCAATCCACCAGCCCCAATAAAAGAGCGTCCAGCCGCCGATCCAGTCGGTGGGCTCGTAGGCATACAGGTTGAAGGTCTTGTTGACGATGTCAGACAGGTACGCGCCGGTGTTCTGCACAAAGGTCTGGAACAGGAACACGGTGGGGCCCACGACCAGCACAAACAGCAGCAGCACGGCCGCCAGCACCAGATTGGTTTCGGACAGGATGCGGATGCCCTTGTCCAGGCCGCTGGCGACCGACAGCGTGGCCAGCCCGCAGGTGACGATGACCAGGATGATCTGCGTCGTCACCCCAACCGGAATGCCGAACAGATGATTCAAGCCGCTGTTGATCTGCGCCACGCCCAGGCCCAGCGACGTCGCCACGCCCAGCACCGTGCCGATGATGGCGAAGATGTCGACGGCGTGTCCGATCGGCCCATGGATGCGGTTGCCAATCAGCGGATACAACGCGGAACGCAGCGTCAGCGGCAGCCCGTGGCGATAGCTGAAGAACGCCAGGATCAGCGCGACCACCGCGTAGATCGCCCACGCGTGCAGGCCCCAATGGAAGAACGTGATCTTCATGGCTTCGCGTGCGGCGATGGCGGTGCCGCCCTCGCCTACCGGCGGCGACATGAAGTGCATGACGGGTTCAGCCACGCCGAAGAACATCAGGCCAATGCCCATGCCGGCGGAAAACAGCATCGCGAACCACGTGAAATTGCGATAGTCGGGTTCGCTGTGATCCGGCCCGAGCTTGATGTCGCCGTACCGGCTGACCGCCAGGAACACCACGGCCAACAAGATGATCGCCACGACCAGAATGTAGAACCAGCTGGCGTTGCCTAGAATCCAGCCTTGCATGGATTCGAACAGGCTCTGCGCCGACTTGGGCGCAAGAATTGCAAACCCCACGAGCAGCAGCGTGAAGATGGCGGCCGGAAAAAATACAGGCCGATTGATGGTCGATGGCCGGGTTTCTGAAGACATGCAGCCTCTCCTTTCGCCCAAGGGTTGAGAATTGCGGCGCAGGCCCCCCTTAGTCTGGCTGCACGCCGCAGGTATTACTATCACGGCCACCGCACAGCTGACAATCTGATTACGTGGAGATGCGCATGATCGATCACCTGGACCATCTGGTTTTGACCTGCACCGACCCCGAAGCCACGGTGGATTTCTATACCCGCATCCTGGGCATGCGGCTGGAAACCTTCGGCGCAGGCCGCCAGGCGCTGCGCTTTGGCAATCAGAAGATCAACCTGCACGTGCGCGGCCATGAGTTCGAGCCCAAGGCGCACCTGCCGGTGCCGGGCGCGCTGGACTTGTGCTTTATCGCCGACCGGCCGCTGGATGACGTGATTACGCAGTTGAATCAGGCGGGCGCGACGATCATCGAAGGCCCGGTTGCGCGCACGGGCGCCACGGGGAAGATCCGCTCGGTGTATTTGCGGGACCCGGACCTGAACCTGATTGAGATTTCGGAATTGCTGGGCTAGATGCCTAGGCCGGCGTTATTGGCGGGCGCTATTGGCCAGCGTTGTTGGCGGGCGCTGTCGGCCGGCGTTATTGGCCGGCGCTTTTGGCGGCGCGCTGTCGGCCGGCGTTATTGGCCAGCGCCATTAGCGGGTTTGGGCAATGCCGGCGGCGCGTCAGGCGCCGGGTCGCCGAACACGACGCGGCGGAAGAATCCCGCCAGCACCGCCTCGGTCATTTCCAGGCTGACGCCTTGCGGATCAAAGGCATAGCTGAACTGCATGCCGTCCGATAGCGCCAGCAGACCCACTGCCAATTGCTCAGCGGGCAGCGGCAGCGGCGTGCCCACATGGGCGGAAAACTGACGCACGTACTCGGTGGTGGCGGCGCGAAGTTCGCGCAGGCAGTCGGTAAAGCCCACGCGGAATTCCGGGTCGCGCGCCGCTTGCAGCTTGCCTTCCATCCAGAGCAAAAAACAGTCGTTTTCGCGATGGTGCGTGCTGTAGTACGCCAGCACGCGCGCTTCCATCTCGGGCCGCGATTCGCCGTCTTCGAAGATGGCGCGCATATCGCCCATCACTTTTTCGTGATCGCGCCGGAGCAATTGCAGGAACAGTTCGGACTTGCTGCTGAAGTTGGAATAGAAGGCCCCGCGTGTATAGCCCGCCAGTTCGGCGATGTCTTCGACGCTGGCGGCCACAAAGCCCTTGCTGAGAAAAACCGATTGCGCAGCGTCGAGCAGGCGCTGGCGCGTCTGGTCTCGGCTTTGCTCGCGGGTAAGGCGGATTTTCGACATGGCGCGAGTTTAGCACTGGCTCACATTTCAAATACAGGGTTGTATCCGAATACATAACCGCATTAGAATCCAGGCCGTATTGAGTCTGACTTGCGTTGGCTCTTCCTTCTATTGCCTTCCCGCGCCGCGAGGTGTTTCGTGAATTGTTCTACTTCCAAGCCCGGCTGGACGCGCCGTCTGGCGCTGCCCGCCGCGTTGGCTTTGGCATTGGCCGTTTCCGCCTGCGGCCGCAACGAAGCGCCCCCGCCCGCGCCCCGGCCCGTCGTCGCCATGCCCGCCAAAGCCGATGAACGCCTGCCGGCCTGGACCTTGCCCGGCGAAGTGCAGGCGCGCTACAGCACGCCACTGTCGTTCCGCGTGGGCGGCAAGATCACCGAACGGCTCGTCCGGCTGGGCGACACCGTCACGCCGGGGCAAGTCGTGGCCAAGCTGGACCCGGCCGACGCCACCAAGAACGCCGCCGCCGCGAAGGCGCAATTAAGCGCTGCGCAGCATCAGCTGGAATACGCCCGCCAACAACTGGACCGCGACCGCGCCCAGGCGCGCGAAAACCTGATCGCGGCAAACCAGCTGGAGCAGACCCGCAACGCCTACGCCTCGGCGCTGGCGCAGCGCGACCAGGCGGCGCAAGAGGCCGCGCTATCCGCCGACCAGCTGAAATACACCACGCTGCATGCCGACCACGCCGGCCTGATCACGGCCGAACAAGCCGACACGGGCCAGAACGTGGCCGCCGGCACGCCCGTCTATCAATTGGCCTGGTCGGGTGACATTGACGCTATTTGCGACGTGCCCGAAAGCGTGCTGGCGGGGCTTGCCGTTGGCCAACGCGCCAGCGTCACGCTGGGCCCGCTGCGCGGCAAGACCTTCACCGGCGTGCTGCGGGAAATCGCCCCCGCAGCGGACCCGCAAAGCCGCACCTACCGCGTCAAGCTCACGCTGGAATCGCCGTCGCCGGACGTGCGGCTGGGCATGACGGCCAACATCAGTTTCGACAACCGCAGCGCCGCCGACGTTGAGACCTATACCGTGCCGGCCACCGCCTTGTTCCATGACGCCAAGGCCCCGGCCGTCTGGGTCGTCAAGCCCGAGGCCAACACGCTGGAACTGCGCCGCGTCGAAGTGCTGCGCTATGACGCGCGCACCGTCACGCTGTCCGGTGGCGTCAAGGCCGGCGAACGCGTGGTCTGGCAAGGCGTGCACACCGTGTCGGCGGGCGAAAAGGTTCGGCCCGTGGCGCCGCTGCACCCCGAGGACTTCGCGTCATGAGCGCCGCGGATCAAGGCCCGGGCCAGCACCACGACGAAGGCAAGTTCAACCTGTCGGCGTGGGCGCTGCGGCACCAGCCGCTGGTGATCTTCATCATCACGTTGGTGACGCTGTTCGGCGTGCTGTCGTATTCCAAGCTGGCGCAGTCGGAAGACCCGCCCTTCACCTTCCGCGTCATGGTCGTTAAGACACTGTGGCCCGGCGCCACCGCGCAACAGGTGCAAGAGCAGGTCACCGACCGCATCGGCAAGAAGCTGCAGGAAACCGCCAACACGGATTTCCTGCGCAGCTATTCGCGGCCGGGCGAGTCGCTGATCTTCTACACCATGAAGGATTCGGCGCCGGCCAGCACCGTGGCCGAGCAGTGGTATCAAATCCGCAAAAAGGTGGGCGACATCCAGGCCACCTTGCCGCAAGGCGTGCAAGGCCCGTTCTTCAATGACGAATTCGGCGACGTCTACACCAACATCTACACCTTGCACGGCGACGGTTTTTCGCCAGCGCAGCTGCATGACTACGCGGACAAGCTGCGCACCGTGCTGCTGCGCGTGCCGGGCGTGGCCAAGGTTGATTACTTCGCCGATCAGGCCGAGCACCTCTACATTGAAATTTCCAATACGCAGCTGACCGGGCTGGACGTGACGCCGCAGCAGATTGCGCAGGCGATCAACACGCAGAACGCCGTGTCCGCCGCTGGCACGCTGACCACCGCCGACGACCGCATCTTCGTGCGTCCCACCGGGCAATACGAGAACAGCCGCGCGCTGGCGGATACCTTGATCCGCGTGAACGGCAAGTCGATCCGGCTGGGCGATATTGCAACGATCCACCGTGGCTATGAAGACCCGCCCGTGGACCAGATGCGCGTCGGCGGCAAGCCCGTGCTGGGCATCGGMATCACCATGCAGCCGGGCCAGGACGTGGTGCGGCTGGGCAAGTCATTGGGCACGACGTTCGAAAAACTGAAGGCGCAATTGCCGGCTGGACTCACGCTGACGGAAGTGTCCAGCATGCCGCAGGCGGTATCGCATTCGGTGGATGACTTCCTGCGTTCCGTGGCCGAAGCGGTTGCCATCGTGCTGATCGTGAGCTTGGTGTCGTTAGGCTTGCGCACCGGCATGGTGGTGGTAATTTCCATTCCCGTGGTGCTGGCCGTCACGGCGCTGTTCATGGATATGTTCGGCATCGGCTTGCACAAGGTGTCGCTGGGCACCTTGGTGCTGGCGCTGGGCCTGCTGGTGGACGACGCCATCATCGCCGTGGAAATGATGTCGGTGAAGCTGGAACAAGGATGGAGCCGCGCCCGCGCGGCGGCCTACGCCTACACCAGCACCGCCTTCCCCATGCTGACCGGCACGCTCGTCACCGTGGCGGGTTTCCTGCCGATTGCGCTGGCCAAGTCCAGCACCGGGGAATACACGCGTTCCATTTTCCAGGTGTCGGCCATTGCGCTGATCACGTCCTGGTTTGCCGCCGTGGTGTTGATCCCGCTGCTGGGTTACCGCCTGCTGCCCGAACGCAAGCGCGAAGCGCATCTGCCCGACGACCACGAACACGATATCTACAACACCCGGTTCTATCAGCGCCTGCGCGGCTGGGTGTCGTGGTGCGTGGACCGCCGCTACTGGGTGCTGGCGGGCACGGTACTGATCTTTGTCGTGTCGATGGCTGGCTTCAAGCTGGTGCCGCAACAATTCTTCCCCAGCTCGGACCGCACCGAGCTGCTGGTGGATGTGCGCTTGCAGGAAGGCGCGTCGTTTGCCGCCACGCTGCGGCAGGTGGAACGCCTGGAGAACGCGCTGGAAGGCCGGCCCGAGATCGATCATTCGGTCAGCTTCGTCGGCACCGGCGCACCGCGCTTTTATCTGCCGCTGGACCAGCAACTGGCCACGCCGAACTTTGCACAACTGGTCATCACCGCCCATTCGGTGGAAGACCGCGAAAAGCTTGCGCAGTGGCTCACGCCGATGCTGCGCGAACAGTTCCCGGCCGTGCGCACCCGCTTGTCGCGCCTGGAAAACGGGCCGCCCGTTGGCTATCAGGTGCAGTTCCGCGTCAGCGGCGACAAGATCTCGGACGTGCGCGCGGTGGCGGAGAAAGTGGCCGCCGAAGTCCGCGCCGATACCCGCTCGGTGAACGTGCAGTTCGACTGGGATGAACCTTCTGAGCGCTCGGTGCGCTTTGAGATCGACCAGCAGAAGGCGCGCGAGCAAGGCATCAGCACCCGCGACATCTCGGATTTCCTGGCGATGACGCTGTCGGGCTACACCGTGACGCAGTACCGCGAGCGCGACAAGCTGATCAACGTCAGCCTGCGCGCGCCGCAAAACGAACGCATCGACCCCGCACGCGTGGCGACGCTGTCCATGCCCACGGCCAACGGCCCGGTGCCGCTGGGCAGCCTGGGGCACGTGCGCTATGGCCTGGAGTACGGCGTCATCTGGGAACGCGACCGCCAGCCGACCATCACGGTGCAGGCGGACGTGACCAGCGGCGCGCAAGGCATCGACGTCACGCACGCCATCGACAAGAAGTTGAACGCCCTTCGCGCCGAATTGCCGGTGGGGTACCGCATTGAAGTCGGCGGCCCGGTGGAAGAAAGCGCCAAGGGCCAGGCGTCGATCAACGCGCAGATGCCGTTGATGGCCGTGGCGGTGCTGACCTTGCTGATGGTGCAGTTGCAAAGCTTCGCCCGCGTGATGATGGTGGTGCTGACCGCGCCGCTGGGCCTGATCGGGGTGGTGGCTGCGCTGCTGCTGTTTGGCAAACCGTTCGGCTTTGTCGCCATGCTGGGGGTGATAGCGATGTTCGGCATCATCATGCGCAACTCGGTGATTCTGGTGGACCAGATCGAGCAAGACATCCTGAACGGCCACAAGCGCGTGGACGCGATTGTGGGGGCCACGGCGCGGCGGTTCCGCCCCATTGTGCTGACGGCTGCCGCCGCCGTGCTGGCGCTGATTCCGCTGTTGCGCAGCAACTTCTTCGGCCCCATGGCCACCGCACTGATGGGCGGCATCACCAGCGCCACGGTGCTGACGCTGTTCTTCCTGCCCGCGCTGTATGCCGCCTGGTTCCGCGTGCGCCATGACGAGCGCGACGAACCCGAAGGCGTGCCGCCCGGCGCCAACGCTGGCGACACGCTGGAACGAGGAGCCTGATGATGAAGACCCCTCCAATTCGCGCAGCGAAGCTGCCGCTCGTATTGCCCCTGCTGCTGGCGCTAAGCGCTTGCGCGTTTGCCCCCGACAGCAAACCGCCTGCGGTAGCGTCCCCCGCCCAGTACGGCGCGCAAGCCACGCCCGAGGCCAGCGCGTCGGCAGGCGGCGTGGCGCAACGCTTTGAGCGCGGCGCGCGGCCCGTGCCCGAATGGTGGAAGCGCTATGGCTCTGATGCGCTGAATGCGCTGGTGGAAGAAGGCCTGGCCAACAGCCCCAACCTGGCGGCGGCCGAACACAATCTGGCGGGCGCGCGCGAACAGTTGCGCGGGCAGGTGAATTCGTCGCTGCTGCCGTCGGTGGATGCGGGCGCGAACGCCACGCGCAATCGCGCGCTGACCATGCCCAACCTGCCGCAGCCCACCGCGCTTTACAACGTGTTCACCGGCCAGATCCAGGCCAGCTATGACCTGGACTTGTTCGGCGCGGCGCGCTTTGCCAATGCGTCGCTGGCGGCGCAGGTGGAGCAGCAGGCATTCCAGCTGGAGTCCGCACGGCGCTCGCTGGCCGGCAACATCGTCACAGGCGCCATCACCTCGGCGTCGCTTGCCGAACGCGTGGCGCTGACGGAAAAGCAGGTGGTGCTGTTGCGGCAGGTGGCGCGTGATACCCAACGGCGGTACGAATTGGGGTCCGCCTCGCAAAACGATGCGCTGAGCGCCGACCAGGATGCCGCCACGCTTGAGGCATCGCTGCCCGGCTTGCGCGCGCAATGGCAAGCCACACGCCATGCGCTGGCCGTGCTGCTGGGCCGCAGCCCCGATCAGGCGCCGGACGATCTGCCCTTCAGCATGCTGGCCGTGCCGGCGCAGGTGCCGGTAGTCGTGCCGTCTGAATTGCTGGCCTCGCGCCCGGACGTACTGGTCGCCGACGCCGTGGTGCAGGCGGCCGCGGCCGATGTGGGCGTGGCCACCGCACAGCTGTTTCCCAGCCTGTCGCTGTCAGCCTCGATGGGCAAAGGGGGCTTCAGCTGGCCCGCTGCGCTATCGGGCGCGGGCTCGATCTGGGCGATCGGCGCATCGCTCACCCAGCCCATCTTCCATGGCGGCGCATTGCTGGCGGAACGGCGCGCGGCGAAGGAACGCTACGAGGCCTCGGTGCTGCAATACAAGCAGACCGTGCTGACCGCGTTCAAGGATGTGGCCGACACCCTGGCCCGGCTGGATGCCGACGGGCAAGCGCTGGCGTCAGCCGAATCGTCGCGGCGCGCGGCCGAGCAGTCGTATCGCAACACGGCCAGCCGCGTGCGCCTGGGCGCGCTGGCGCCCTACACCGAGTACGCGGCGGAACAGCATTACGTGGCGGCGCGCTTGCGCGAACTGCAATACGCCAATGCGCGCCTGACCGAAACGGCGGCGCTGTTCCAGGCCATGGGGTCGCCCACCCGTGCGCCGGAGGTGGCCGCGCAGCAGCCCTGACGCGCCCTTATCGATCCATCGGCTGGAACACAGGCCCCCGCGCTTACGGTGCGGGGGCCTGTTCTTTGATGCCTGTTCTTTGATGCCTGTTCTTTGATGCCTGTTCTTTGATGCCTGCGCTTTGATGCCTGCGCTTTGATGCGTGAGGCCAGGCCCAGAGATTCGATTCGGCGGGCGGCCGGCTGCAATAGCGCCGTGGTCTAGTCTTGCGCGATGGTATTGAGGCCCATTGCCAGGGGCTGAAGTGGGGAGCGGCAGTCGCATCTGGGTAAACCCTGAGCAATATTGGCGCCAAAATAAGCTAACATTTTTGAAAGTTTGACTCCTCTTCCGACTATACGGCGCGCGGCGCCGCTTTCCCGTCCATGACCCAGATCACGCAATTCCCCTTCGTATCGGTTTCCGGCACGCCCGAAGCCCGCGGCCGCTCCTACGGCCAGCAAGCCGCCGACCGCGTGCGCAAGAGCGCAGCGATGTATGGCCAGACGCTGGTCGACCTGGGTTACGACGCCATGGCGCGCACCCAGCTGATCGCCCACTTCGCCCGCGAGATCGAAAACTTCGCGCCGCACTATCTGGAAGAAATGCGCGGCATCGCGGCCGGCGCCGACGTGCCGTTTGAAGACATCGTGATGGTGAACGCCCGCACCGAAGTCGTCGCCAAGGCCCGCGCCGAAAAGAAAAAGGCCGCCGAGCTGGAACCTGGCGACGGCTGCACCGGCGCCCTGATCCTGCCCACGCGTTCGGCCAACGGCAACCTGATCCATGGCCAGAACTGGGACTGGCGCGCCGAGTGCGCCGAGACCGCCATCGTGCTGCGCGTGCGCAACGACAACGGCCCGGACATCCTGACGTTTGTGGAAGCCGGCGGCCTGGCCCGCAGCGGCTTGAACAGCGCGGGCGTGTCCATCACCGCCAACTACCTGGAGTCTGACCGCGACTTCCGCCAACTGGGCGTGCCGCTGTCGCTGATCCGCCGCAAGGTGCTTGAGCAGCAGCATTTCGCGCTGGCCATCAAGGCGGTCGCCACGACGCCCAAGTCCTGCTCGAACAACATCATGCTGGGCATGGCCGCGGGCTTTGGCGTGGACTACGAGTGCACCACCGACGAAGCCTTCCCGATCTACCCGGGCAACGACGACCTGATCGTGCACGCGAACCACTGGGTCAGTGAAGTGGCGTTGAGCAAGCTGCGCGATACTGGGCGGGCCAGCACGCCGGAAAGCGCCTACCGCGACTGGCGCGTGCGCCGCCTGCTGAACGAGAAAACGCAGCTGACGCGCGAGGACTTGAAACACGCGCTGTTCGACGACTTCGGTGCCCCCTATTCCGTCTGCCGCCCGCCGCGTCCCGGCAGCCACGACAATCTGTCGGCCACGGTTGCCATGGTCGTGATGGAACCCGCCGCCGGTTTGATGGAAGTGGCGCCGCTGCCCGCACTGAACCGCACGTTCACGCGCTACAGCCTGACCGCCGAACCTGAACTGCTGACCGCCGCCTGATCGGCACCGCGTCCGCGCAACCCAAGGAAGTATCAATGAAAGTCCATCAATTGAGCGCCGCGGTTGCGCTGGCGCTTGCCGGCATGGCCGGCGCGGCTATTGCACAATCGGCCCCGCCGCTGCGCATTTCGCTTACCGCCGACATCCGCTCGACCGAGCCCGGCGTCAACCGCGACAGCAACAGCGACGCGGTGGTACTGCACATTGTGGAAGGGCTGGTCGCCTATGGCGAAGACGCCGAAGTGCGCCCGCTGCTGGCCAAGTCCATCGACATCAGCGCAGACGGCAAGACCTACACGTTCACGCTGCGCGACGGCATCAAGTTCCACAACGGCAAGCCCATGACCTCCGCCGACGTCCTGTGGACGTGGCAACACTACACCGGCGCCAACTCCGGCTGGCGTTGCGCCAGCGAGTTCGATGGCCGCGGCACGGTCAAGGTCACCGGCGTGGAAGCGCCTGATGCGCACACGGTCGTCTATCACCTGGAAAAACCCAGCAGCCTGTTCCTGGCGTCGTTGGCACGCACGGATTGCGGCGGCACGGGCATTCTGTCCAAGGATTCCGTGGGCGCGGACGGTGCGTGGATCAAACCCATCGGCACTGGCCCGTTTGAACTGGCCGAGTGGAAACGCGGCGAATACATCCGCCTGACGAAGTATGCGGGTTATTCCAACCTGGACGGCAAGCGCGACGGCTACACCGGCTCCAAGCGCCCGTTGGTGGATGAAGTGCGCTTCATGATCGTGCCGGACGACTCCACCGCAAAGGCGGCGTTGCAGCGCGGAAACATCGACATCATCGAAGACGTCTCGAACAACGACGTGCCGGTGTTGCAAGGCACGCCGAACGTGAAGGTGGCGTATGCGCCGGTGATGAGCATGACGGCGCTGTTGCTGCAAACGAAAGACCCAGTGCTGTCGAGTCCGAAGATGCGCCAGGCCCTGGCCCACGCGATCGACTACAAGCAGCTGGCTGCGGCCGTCACCGAAGGCCTGGCGCAGCCCAACAATTCCATCGTGCCGCTGGTGTCGCCCTACCATGACGCGGCGCAGAAGCAGGGCTGGGAGTACGACCCTGCCCGCACGCAGGCGTTGCTGAAGGAAGCGGGCTACAAGGGCCAGGCGCTGACGATCCTGACAACGAAGCGCTACCCGCAGTCGTACAACTCGGCGGTGATTGTGCAGGCGATGCTGCAATCGGTGGGGATCAATGCGCAGTTGTCGGTGGTGGAATGGGCGACGCAGCTGGACCGCTATAACGCGGGCACGTACCAGATGATGACGTTCCCCTATTCCGCCCGCCTGGACGCGGCGCTGAATTACGAGATGGTGACGGGCGACAAGACCAAGCAGCCGCGCAAGATCTGGGATAGCGCGGAAGCGTTGAAGCTGGTGGAAGCGGCGTCCGTCGATACGGATCATGCGAAGCGGCAGGCGTCGTTTGATCAGCTGCATAAGCTGTTCCTGGCGGACGTGCCGAGTATTCCGCTTTATAACGGGCTGGATATCGGGGCTTATCGAAGCGACGTGAAGGGATATCAGCCGTGGGCGGTGAAGAAGCCGCGGGCGTGGGAGGTGGAACGGGTCGGGGGGTGAGGTTTTGCTGGGGTGGCAGTTTGCTGGGATGTTGCTCTGGGGAATGTTGCTTTTGGGGAATGTGCTTTGGGGAATGTTGCTTTCGGAAGGCGACGCAGTTCTGGCGGCTAGGCCGTTGATCTTTGTAGGTCGCCCATCGTCGCAGTGGCCCTGACTGCGCGCGCCCACGATTGCGGTCCGGAGCCTTCGCTCCGGACTTCCCCTTCGTCATCTTCGTCACCCGCCTTCGGCGGGTTCCTTCAGATTCCCTCGGGCGCATCGAGGTTGCACGCAGTCAGGGCCACCGCGCCGACGGGCTGCCGTTGTCTTGGGTCGTTGCGCTGCTAGGGTGTGCCTTAGTCACGAGTGCTGCGGGGCCCGCCGAGTGGCGGCCGCGCGGGCGGCCTTACTCGGCTTACGCGTTTGTGGGCGTTTGGGCGGTGGCCGCTTTCGCGAATTTGTAGAGCTGGTTGCTAAGGGGCCCCCCGCCGCTTTTGGGGGGGAGAAAGGTGGCGCGCAGCGCGCACTGTCTTGCGCATGCCGACCCATTGCGCGCCACGCACCGGGGTTCAAGTGCCGGCCGTCATTCGTAGGATGGGAAATGACACCGCACTTGGGTTCAAGTGCGGTCATCATGCGTGGGGGAATGATGAATTTCGTACAGCCAATCATCCCAAGACGCGCGCAAAAAAACTGAACAACGCAGCCACACGCGAAGCGCACACCGCGACAGCGCTCCGCCGCGCGTAAGCTCCACAAGGCCGCCCGCGCGGCCGGCATGGAGCGGGCCCCGCAAGATCATTCCCACCACTCCGCCGGCGAGTAGAACCCTAAGAACAGCACTCGCCCCCGCTGACGTCGCATTCAACTGACGCAGCCTGTGGGGTCGGTGGCCTGGGGTGGGCGGGGCGTCGATAAGCCCAACGGAATCCGTAGGGAGCCGAAGGCGTACGAGGATGAGGCAGGGGCAGTCCGGAGCGAAGGCTCCGGACCGCAATCGTTGCCCCGCGCACCCCAGGCCACCGACCCCACAGGCGTCAACAGAACCCACTCAAACAAAAGCAAAAAACCTACCGAACCTCTGTCTCCCAAACTCTCGGCTTCCCCTCCCACACCGAAAAGCCCTTCACTCGCTTATTACTCGCCCACGCATCTGCGCCGTTGTACAGCATCAGCATCGGCGCCTGTTCCAGCATCAACGCGTGCAGTTGATCAAACAGCGCCTGACGCTTCACCGGGTCTGACTCCAGGAAGCTTTCATCGATCAGCTTCTGCGCGGCGGGATCATCCCAGACCTTGCGCGGCTGCTTTTCCTTGTCGCCAGAAAACTGTTCAAAGCTCAGCGACGGGTCCAGGCGGGACGAGAAGGAGAACGAGCTGATCTGGTACTTGCCAGTGTTGTAGCGGTCCAGCTGGGTCGCCCATTCCAGCACTTCGATCTTCGCGTTGATGCCCACCGACTGCATCATCGCCTGTGCAATCACGGCGACCTGGTAGCTCGGCACATGCGCGCGCTTGTTTGCGTAGATGACGATGGGTTCGCCCTTGTAGCCCGCTTCCTTCAGCAACTGCTGCGCGCGCGCCGGATCGTACTTGTAGCCGCGCTTTTCGGCGTCTTTGTAATAGGCCGATCCCGCGTGGACGGCGGAGTTGTTCAGCTGACCCAGGCCCTCGGACGCAGCGGCCACGACTTGCGGGATGTCCAATGCCGCCGCGATGGCCTGGCGCACCTTCACGTTCTTCAGCACCGGGTCTTGCGTCTGGAACAGCAACACGTGCTTGACGGCGTCATGCGGGCTGAAGACGGTCAGGTTCTTGGCGCTTTTCAGTTCGCCTACATCCGTGTTGGTGATCTGGCTGGCGTCGATTGCGCCCGACATGAGGCCGGCCTTGGACGTTGACGGGTCCGGCACCACCAGGAACTTCACCTCGTCCACCAGCGGGCGCTTCGAGCCCACGTAACCGTCCGGCTTGTCGCCTTCGGGTGACACGTAATCCTTGAACGCCGACAGCAGCGTGTACTCGCCACGCTTCCAGTCCTTGAACTGGAACGGGCCGGTGCCGATCGGCTTGATCCACGAACCGTCTGCCGCCACCGACTCCTTGGCGATGATGGCGGTCATTCCGCAGTCGGTGCGCGCCAGCGAATCCAGGAACACCGCCGACTTGCGGTCCACCTTCATCACCACGGTCTTGGCATCCGGCGCCGACACGTCGGTCACCTTCAGGCCATTGCGCCCGTCGAAGTCGCTGCGGCAACGCCAATCGGTTTTTGGGTCCATGTAGCGCTGCCAGTTCCACAGCACATCGGCGGACGTCAGCGTGGCGCCGTTGTGGAACTTCACGCCGTCGCGCAGTGTGAAGGTGTAGGTCAGGCCGTCGTCCGACAAGGCAACCGACTTGGCCAGCAAGGGGCCAACCGTGCCGTTCTCACGGTAGCCGACCAGGCCTTCGACGATATTGAGCACCACGCCGTCGGTTGTGTTGTCGCGGTTGACGCCGGGGTTGGTCGAGCGGATGTCGGCCGGTTGGGCCACCGTCAACACCGCGGCATGAACCGGCGCGGCGACGGCGGCAAGCGCCAGGGAGAGCGCAAGCGCTCTGGGAACAAAGTGGTGGTGCATGTAAAGACTCCCCGGCGTGCGGCGCAGATTCCACGCGTATATTGGCGCCAAAATAAGCTGCTAATTATGGCGGCTCCACCGCACGCCGCCATACGGGGTATCCCTGAACCCGACGCACAAATGCATCGCGGCGGCCTCTTTGCAGAAGGCCGCCGCGCAGGCGATGTGAATCGCGAGATCAGAACATCAGCGTCAGTGTCAGGAAATGTCTTGCCCAACGTGTTGCGCGATGATTTTTTGCAGCTGCTTCACATCGCGCGCTTCCAGCGCATCGACCATATCGAAGTGTTCGCGCGCCGAAATCTCGATGCGGGACCGAGTCACCCATTCCTTGGCCGGGGCCGCCGGGCCGCGCGCACGCATCTCCTGGATCAGCGCCGCCAGCTCGCGGTTGCCGCACAGGTCGTACATGCTTGCGTGAAAGGCCAGGTTGACCTCGTATTGCTCCAGCAAGGTGCCGTMTTGCAGCAGCTTGACGAAACGTTCCGCCAACGTGCGCAGCGCACGGACCTTGGCCGCCGTAACGTTGGGCATCAGGTCAGCCGCCGCGCCCGTTTCAAGCAGGATGCGGATATCCCGGATCTGCAAATGCTGATCCGGGTCCATCGCGTACACGTGATAGCCCCGGTTCGGAATGTGCGCAATCAGCCGCTTGGCGGCCAACTGGTCTAGCGCCCGCCTGACGTCCAGACGCTTGGCGTCGTAGCGCTCTTGCAGGTCGATCTGTTTCAACCAGGCGCCGGGACCATACACGCCCGACTGAATATCATGGGCAATGCGGTCAACCAGGCCAGGTTGCGTCGCTGCCGGTTTCGGCATGGACCACTCCCATCAATCAATTCCAAAGCGCGTATTTTAGGCATAACTTCCTGCGCCGAATGCAGGGGGTTCCCCCCCTGCCCTCATGCCGTGGCCCGCAGAGGTTCCATGCCATCCAAACGCCAACGCAAGCGCACGCCTCCGGTTTCTGTGGATTCCAAGGCCGGAATCGCCGACAACAGGCTGCGCGTGTAGTCCTCTTGCGGGCGGTCGAACACCGCGTCACGCGACCCTTGCTCGACGATGCCGCCGTCACGCATCACCACCACCCGGTCAGCCACCTGCTCCACCACGCCCAGGTCGTGGCTGATGAACAGGCACGAAAAGCCGTGCCGTTCCTGCAAGTCAGCGAACAGGTCCAGCACCTGCGCCCGCACGGTAACGTCCAGGGCGGACACCGGCTCATCGGCAATCACGAACGCCGGCCGGCGCACGATAGCGCGCGCAATCGCCACGCGCTGACGCTGCCCGCCAGACATCTCATGCGGAAAACGCTTGGCGTATTCAGAGCCCAGGCCCACTTCCGCCAGCACCTCGTCCACGCGGCGGCGCTTGTCGGCCGATGGCATGTCTTGCATCATCCGCAGGCCTTCGCCCACAAGCTGGCCAATGGTCATGCGCGGGTCCAGCGACGAATACGGGTCCTGGAACACCATCTGGCAGTTCAGGCGGTAGTCGCGCCACGCGGCCGATTTGCGGCTGACAGGCTGGCCACGGAACAGAATCTGGCCGGACGTGGGCGCCAGCAGGCCGGCAATGGCGCGGCCGAGTGTGGTCTTGCCCGAGCCCGAGCCGCCCACCACCGCCACCACCTCGCGCGGTTTGACGTGCAGGTCGATACCGTTCAAAGCGCGCTTGGCGCCAGTGCGCGAAAACAGGCGCTGGTGGCCGGCGTAGTCCACCACCAGGTTCTTGACCTCGACAATGGGCGCGTCCTGCGTCAACTTGCGGGCGGGCAGGCGGCGCGGCATCGCGTCCAGCAGCTTGCGCGTGTAGGGATGCTGCGGCCGTTCCAGAATGCCGGCGGTGGTGCCGGTTTCCAGCACCTTGCCGTGCTGCATCACCACCATGCGCTCCGTGTATCGCGCCACCATCGGCAAATCGTGGCTGATCATCAGCACGGCCGTGTGGTGTTCGCGCGTCAGGTCCACCATCAGTTCCAGCACGTCGCGCTGCACCACGGCGTCGAGCGCGGTGGTGGGTTCATCGGCAATCAACAGCGCCGGCTCCAGCAACATCACCGAGGCCAGCATCATGCGCTGGCGCATGCCGCCCGAGAACTCGTGCGGCCAGGCGTCCATCGCCCCCTTCGGATCGCGAATGCCCACGCGGCGCAGCATCTCAAGAATGCGTTCGCGGCGCTGGGCCGTGGACAAGTCCCTGCGGTGCAGCTTCAGGCCTTCGTCCAGCTGGCGGCCGATCGGCATGGACGGGTTCAACGACGTCATGGGTTCCTGGAACACCATGCCGATGCGCGCACCGCGCAGCTTGCGCAGCACGGCCGGCTCGGCCTTCGTCACGTCGACGCCTTCGAGCCGGATGGCCCCGCCCGCCACCACCAGCGGCGCCGGGGTCAGGCCCATGATGGCGCGGGCGGCCTGCGTCTTGCCGCTGCCGGATTCGCCCACGATGCCAACCATTTCGCCCGGCGCCACGTCAAACGACACGCCGCTGACGATCTCGCGGCCGCCCGCGCCCACGGTCAGGCTCAGGTTCGATACGGATACCAGTGCGCTCATTGCACGCCCCTCATGCGGGGATCGAGACGGTCTCGGACCGCATCGCCCAGCAGGTTGATCCCCAGCAGCGCGAGCGCAATGGCCAGGCCGGGAAGAATGGATAGGTACGACGCCTGCGCCATGAACGGACGCGCGGCGGCCAGCATGTTGCCCCACGTCGGTGCGGGTGGCGGCACGCCCAGGCCCAGGAACGACAGCGCGCTTTCCGCCAGGATCACCCAGCCGAACATGGACGTGGCCAGCACCGTCAGCGGTGCCACGCAGTTGGGCAGCACATGCCGGAACATGGTGTAGAGCTCGGAATTGCCCAGCACGCGAGACGATTCGATGAACTCTTTTTCACGCAAAGACAGCACCGTGCCCCGCACGATGCGCGTCACCGACGGCGTGTAGGCCAGGCCCAGCGCCAGGATGATGCCGTACTTGTTGGCGCCCACCACCGCCAGCAGACCCAACGCCAGCAGCAGGCCGGGAAACGCCAGCAGCGCATTGTTGAAGGCCATGATGATGCGGTCGGTCCAGCCGCGCACGAAACCGGTGAGCGTGCCGATGGCGGTGCCGGCGACGATGGCGAACGTCACCGTCAGCAAGCTGATCCAGACGCTGCTGGATGCCCCGGCCAACAGCCGCGACAACTCGTCGCGGCCAAACTCGTCGGTGCCCAGCAGGAAGTCTCCGCCGGGCGGTTTCAAGCGCGCGATGAAGTTGATTTTGAGCGGGTCATGCGGCGTCCAGAAGGCGCCCATGATCGCCGCGATGAGCATCGCCCCCACGATCAGGCCGCCCAGGAGCGCGTTAGCTGCGATTCGCTTTTTCATTCGGCGGTCACTCTCGGGTCGAAGATGGGATAGCACAGGTCGATCAGCAGGTTCACGATCACGTAGACCACGCCCACGAACAGCAGGCAGCCCTGGATGACGGGGTAGTCGCGGGCGAAGATCGAATCCACCAGCAAGCGTCCCAGCCCGGGAATCGTGAACACCGTTTCCACCACCGCGATGCCGCCCAGCAGGTTGCCCAGCACCAGACCGATCAGCGTCCAGGTCGGGCCGAACGCGTTGCGAAATGCGTGGCGCATCAGCACGGCCGATTCGGACAGGCCCTTGGCGCGCGCATGGGTGATGTAGTCCAGCCGCAGCACTTCCAGCGTGCTTGCGCGCGCCATGCGCATCAGCACGCCGATTTCGTGCAGGAACAGCGTCAGGATCGGCATGGCCAGATACAGCAGGCCCGCCTTCCAGTCTTCACCGATCGACACATAACCCACGACCGGCAGCCATTGCAGCTTCAGGCCAAAGAAGATCAGCAGCAGCAGACCCAGCCAGAAGGTCGGGATGGACACCAGCAGCGTGGCCGAGCCGACCAGAAACAGGTCGGGCCATTTGTTCTGCTTCCAGGCGGCGATCATGCCAGCCGGCACAGCGACCAGCGCGGCGAACAGCACCGCCACCAGCACCACGCGCCCGCTGATCAGGAAGCGGTCCCACACCAGCGGCAGCACGGGCTGGCCGGTGTTGATGGACGACCCCAGATCGCCGTGCAGCATGTTGCCGAACCAGATGCCGAACTGGGTCAGCCAGGTCTGGTCGAGCCCCAGGCGCGCACGCAGGTCGGCCAGTGCGGCCGGCGTGGCCAGGTCGCCCAGCAGCAGTTGGGCGGGATCGCCCGGAATCAGCCGGATCATCACGAACACCGCCACCGCCACAATCAGCAGCGTCGGCACGGCCATGACAATTCGGGATAGCGCAAAACGCAGCATGGCCCTCTCCTATTCCTGAACGCGGACGCACGGCAACGCGTGGCGTCCGCCTTCAGCGATATCAATTTTTCGCATGTCGCAACTTGCGCAGCGCGTCCGCCAGGAAGTCCTGCACCTGGCCCACGCATTTCAGACCATCGTGCGGCACGTTATCCACAACATCCAGCACCGCCTTCACGCCTGCCGCTTCGAACGAACGGCGCAGCGACTCCAGGCGTTCGGGGCGCGTCTTGCCGGCGTCATTGGCGCCCGGCATGAAGAACTTGCCGCCTTCGCGGTGGGTGATTTCCCAGGTTTCCAGGTCGGCTTTGCCCACAATCATGTGCACGGCCACTTGCTTGAGGGCTTCAATGTCCACGCCCTTGCCGAAGCGGGTTTCGGCATCGCGCACGCCCACCCACCAATCCTGGCTTGGGTCCAGCAAGGTCACCGAACCCGGCGCGCCGATCGACACGGCCCACAGGCTTTCGGGGTGCAGGTAGGCAAAGCGGTTCACGAACTGGCCGCCGCCGGAATAGCCGAACAGGCCGAACTTCTTGAATTGCAGGCCGAACTTCTCGCCCACTTCCGCGACCATGTCGAGCAGGATGTGGTCATAGCGGATGTTGCCTTCGAGCAGCTGCTTGAAGCCGTCGCGGTTGCCGTCGCCCAGCGGGCCCACGGGGAACAGCGGGCACAGCACGATGCAATCGTTCCAGCGCGCGAATTCAGCGAACGCGTCGCGGTATTCCACAAAGGCACGGCCAGTGCCGTGCATGATGACGACCAGCTCCATCGGATGCTTGGCGGTGTCGATATGCGGCGGCACATACATGCAATACGAAAAGCGCGGGTCGGTGCGGGCTGCGAAGACGGTGCTGTGGCCCAGGTCGTACATGGCGCGCGCGAGCGCGGCGTCGGGTTGAAGAGCGATAGCTGCGTTGGACTGCATGATTTCCTCTTTGCCATGGCCGCGTGGGCGGACGCATGGCGGATGCCGGTGGTCGAAACAATAATCACATAAATTGGCGCCAATTTTAGGCGCAGCGGTTTCGACGCAACAAGGCAGGGGATTCCCTAGGCTGGCGGGATGCGCCAACCGGATGCAGACAAATGTATTGATGGCAGGGCCACCCGGAAAGGGTGGCCGCCCGAAACGTCAGCCTTTCTTGAACAGCCGTTTGGCCACGCTAACCACGCCCAGCACCACGGCGCCCGCCACGATGCCGAACAAAGCGTTGAGCACGGTGGACGTCAACGCTTGCACCACGCTGCCCCCGCCCACCGCGGCGGCGGCGTGTTCGATGGCGGCATGCACCGGCGCGATGCCGTGGGTCAGGATGGCGCCGCCCACCATGAACATGGCGGCAGTGCCAACGACCGACAGGGTCTTCATCAAATAAGGCGCCGCCCCCACGATGCGCTTGCCCAGCCAGGCCACGCCCTGCGACCGCTTCTGGCTCAGGTAGAGCCCCAGGTCGTCCAGCTTGACGATGCCGGCCACCAGCCCATACACGCCCACCGTCATCGCAATCGCAATGATCGACAGCACGGCGACTTGGCGCGTGAAGTCCGCGCCGGCCACAGCGCCCAGGCTGATGACGATGATTTCTGCCGACAGGATGAAGTCCGTCCGCACGGCGCCTTTGATCTTGCTGCGCTCAAACGCCACCATGTCCACCGACGCATCCTGCAAGGCCTCGGCGCGCGCGGCGTGATTGCCCTCGGCCGATTCGCCATGCGGCAGGAATTTGTGCGCCAGTTTTTCCACGCCTTCAAAGCACAGGAACGCGCCGCCCAGCATCAGCAAAGGGGTGATCGCCCACGGCGCAAACGCACTGATCAAGAGCGCCGCCGGCACCAGGATCAGCTTGTTGATGAACGATCCCTTGGCCACCGCCCACACCACGGGCAGCTCGCGGTTGACGGGCACGCCGGTCACCTGCTGCGCATTCAGCGCCAGGTCGTCGCCCAACACGCCGGCCGTCTTCTTGGCGGCCACTTTGGTCATGACAGAGACGTCGTCCAGAATGGTGGCGATGTCGTCGAACAATGCGAAGAAACTACTGCCGGCCATCAAGCATCCCCTGTGCCCGTAAAGGTGATCCGAGTGTACAAGCGGTGGCCGCGTCCAGATGCAACGCAGCTGACCGTTTTCATTCCTTTTTGTGTCTGGATCGGGCGTGGCGAAAATCCGCCGCAGGCTCTACGCTGCGAGTTGCCCAATCGACGTGAAGGATGCCCCATGCTCGCCCTGCGCCCCACCTGCGAACACTGCGACACCGCCCTGCCCCCGGACGCCACCCATGCGCGCATCTGTAGTTTTGAATGCACATTCTGCGCGAGCTGCGTGGACGAGGTGCTGGGCAACGTCTGCCCGAACTGCGGCGGCGGCTTCACGCCGCGCCCGATCCGCCCGTCGCAAGACCGCAAGGGCGGAAACTGCCTGGAGAAGTATCCCGCCAGCACCGAACGAAAACACCGGCCGGTGGACCAGGCCGCGCATGCGGCGCTACGGCGCAGCCTGGAAGGCGTGGCGCCGCAGGACCGCTGATTGAGCGCCTCGTCCCCGGGGTCAAATCCTGGGTCAGGCCTGGATGTAGACCCACGCGTGTACGCCGGACTTCAACAACACCGACACACGCTTGTAGTCCGACACCTCGTAGGTGTCGGCGGCGTGCAGCTCCTGTTGGGTGACCTCGAAGACCGTGCCGCGCACTTCGTCTTTGGGGTCGTAGCTGGCGTAGACAATCGGGTGCTGGGCTTTCCCGCTGGTCTTCAAGACCTCGGGGTCAGTGATGTCGACCCAATGCTGCACATAGCCCGTCATGGCATCGGGCCGGCCGGTCAGTTCACGGCCGAAGTTAGCCAGCTGCACAGCCTTGTCTTGCAAGGTTCCGTAGGAAAACAACAGGATCGACGTCTCAGGGATTTCAGGCACCATCTTGTCCTTAAGGAAAATGATTGGCTTCCAAAGACTTTACATCGGCGTCCAGGCGTTCAAACACGACGCCACATGCACACTTCTTTTCACACCCATGACACCGGCCAATGCGCCAGCCGCGTCGCCAGACCTCCAACATCTTCATACACCGCCAGCACGCCGCGCTTGTTGCGCAAGACCACAACGCGCTTGCCTTCGAATTCGTTGATGTGACTGTAGTGCGCGGGCTCGGAGGCACCGCCGTCCAGCTTGTAGGCCAACTTGGCGCGGTCGACGAAGTCTTCGTCATCACGCCCGGCGCGGGACACGCCTGGCCGCAGCGGCGTTGCCAGTCTGACGCGCAATGCCGTGGCATCCGCCACGAAGCGCGTAATGCGGGCCTGAAGCGCAGGCACATCCGGATCAGCCGGCATCGCCAGCCGGCTCACGAATCGCTGACGCGTGTCGGACGGCAAATCGCTCCATAGGTTCAGCACTGCCACCCCCAGCTCAGCGAGCGTGCGCTGCTGGGCGGCATCCAGTTGTTCAAACGGAAACGGCGGCGCCCACGCGTCGATCGTTGCATTCGCGTCGCCGTTGCCGGGCGAAGATGTGGCCCTGTCGTCTGAATTCATCATGAAACTCTCCTCGACACTCGCCAACAAGAAGGCCGCCCAAGCGGGCGGCCCTGTCTGGCAGGCATGCAGCGTCAAGCTGCGGCATTTCAAGAAGGCCTGGCATGCGCGTCGACGACAAGGCGACCATGATTGATCGCGGCGTCTACCGCCATGCCGGGACTGGAAACAAAGCCGCCCGATTCGAACAACGGCACGGCGTGATGTTCATTGAGCTTGTCCTGATCTGCTGCCAACTCCACCGCGACGGTTGCGGTGAAGGCGGGCCGGCTGCTGCCCCCGACTGTAATCCGGGAAACACTGGCGGTAAGCCGATAGCCCTTGTAGACCATATTGTTGTGAAACATGAAACCCCCTATTTGTTAAAAAGGCCCAACGGGCCTTCATTCACAAAGCGCGGATTTGCGTGGCGTGAGGGCCTTTGGCACCTTGCGCAGTCACGTAACTGACGCGTTGGTTTTCCATCAGGACCTTATGGCCATCGCTGACAATTTCCGAGAAGTGCGCAAATAAATCCTTGCCGCCGTTCTCGGGCATGATGAAGCCAAATCCTTTCGCATCGTTAAACCACTTTACGATTCCGGTTTCCATAATCTCATTCCTTTTAATAGCGGGCACCGCCCGCGAAGGTGAGCCTGTCAAGGAAAGGACTGCGAACAATGTAGCGCCCCTAAGGGAGCAAGACCGGACGAAAATCACGATGCTCGAAAAGCTTCTAATCAACTATGGGTGCAGAGGTTCTTAAAGTCAATCAGCGTTTCCATTTACCACGCATGTATTATTTTCGCGGCTGATTGGGCTTAATTAATGGCAAAACCAAGTAATTCGGGGCGTGCAGCGGGGTTTTCTAAAGTTTGCTTCGCGTTTACTTATTACGTAACCAACGCTGCGTAAGCGTATACCCGAACAATAAAAGGCGTATGCTCGGCCAATGGTGCTTGAACGTGCGTCACCTCGCCGTATCGCCATACAGGAGTATGGCCATGCATCATCGCAACACTCGCTTTCCCCGAACCCCCTGCCCCGCGCACGTCCTTTTCATCGCAGATCGAGCGTGAGCGCGATCAGAAGGTCGATCGCCAAATTCGCCAACGCCTGCGTCAAACTGCTTCCGTCAGCCTCTCCGCCGCCCGCCAGCGGCGAGCCGCGTCGCGACCCGCAACGCAGCCATGCCGCCATCTCATCTCCGTGGCGCATCTACCGCATCTACGCGCGGCCTGGCCACTTGCTGATGCGCAATGAACAAGGCCGCATCCTGGACCTTGGCGTCATGAAAGGCGTGGAGCCCAACCTTACCTACCGCCTCTTTGCCCGCGACCTCCAGGGCAAGGGTTTCGCCACGCGCTCGCTGCTGCTGGACGATATCGCCCGCCGTATCGAAGCTGGCGAAGTCAGCAAAGAACTGCTCAGCCTGCCCGATTGGGATCAGCCGCTGGGCGCGGATCTGGACCGCGGGACACATACGGATGTGTCGATGAAGCTGGGGCGTTAGGCAAGCCCCGCCCGGGTCGAGGGAGTCGGGGCGTCAAGCACGCCCCGCCCGGGTCGATGAAGCCGGGGATTCAAGCACGCCTCGCCCGGATCGACGGAGTCGAGACGTCAAGCAAGCCCAGCTAGGGTCGACGAAGTTTGGCGTCCGGCAAGCCGGACTCCCGCAGCACTTCGCGCGGGCGCTCGCGCCAGCAATCAACGATCAAACACTGATTCCAACACGATGCCTGTGGCCACGCCGATCAGGAAGTAGTCGGCGCCCACGCTGATCCACTGATAGCCGCGCGGCGGCTGCTTCAGGTGGTAACCGCGCCAATCATTGATGACGTACTGCGGACCACGATACGGCTGCGGCACGCGTTCGCCTTTGGACCAGCGCGACGGTGCGGGATCGGGGCGGTCGTAGCCATGGCCGTGCTTCGGACCTGGGCCACGGCCGGCGTCATGGCCCGGGCCTTGGCCAGGACCATAATTCGGCCCCTTGCCCGGCCCCTTGTTCTGCCCGTGGTTCGGCCCCTTGCCCGGTGCGTCGTCGTGGCCATTTCCATGGCTGTTGCCAGGGCCATTGCCGGGGCCGCCGGGGCCGCCGGGACTGCCGGGACTGCCGGGGCCACCAGGGCCACGATCGGGTTGCGCATAGGCCAAACCGCTGCTTGCTGCCATCACGGCAACCAAAAGAGTAGAGACGATTTGCTTTTTCACGTTAGACCTTTTCAATGCACGGCACATGCCTACGCCACGCATTCTAGGGATCAGGTTTAACGCAATCAGGACGAAGCGTTACCGCGTGTTAAGGCCAAGCCGGTTTCGAAATCCACTGTGACAGGTATCGTCGCGATGCCCGTTTTCGCCGGCGCTAGACACGATCGGATATTCTCTCGCCTGAAAATATTCAGGGCCCGTTCATGCAAAGCCCAAGCATCGAACGCCCGCTCGTGCAAACCCCGATCGTGCAAACCCGTTCATGCAGACCCCGCTCATGCAAACCGCCACCGAAATTCTGGACACCTTCGAACGCCTGGGTTGGAAAGGCAACGACCCCATGGCGCAAATGCTGCAGCTGCGCGCGCACGATCCGAAGGCGTTGGGCGACCTGGTGGTGCAAGCCTTGGACCGCAACCTGAAGCACGCAACGTTCATTGACGCCGCGCTCGACCTGATGGACGACGACAGCTACATCGCAACCGTCAACGCGGCGTGGCAACGCGCCCGGCAAGGCGCCCGGTCAGACATGCTTTGCGAAGTGCTGGATTCCGCCGCCTTGCAATACCCCGACGTCTTCGCCAGCAATTGGAACGCGTATCTGAGCGCCGTGCACGCCGGCGAAGGCGGCCCCGAGTATTTGGCAGATCAGGCTTGGCGCGCGCTCGACGCCACAACGTCGGCGGAGTGGTGCGCCACCTTGGAAGACGATGTCAGCGACGGCACGCTGGGCCGCACACGCGCGATTGCGTTGCTGCGGTCGCGCCAGCCCAAAGCTGTGCAGCAAGCATGGTTACGCCTGTTCCCCAACCCCGACGCGCTGGCCCAATCATGGCTGCACCTTGCCGGCTACGCGTCGCAGGATGGCGGCATACGCGCCCTGCATTCAGAGCGCCCCTTGCATATCGGATTGAGTGCCAGCCAGCGCAAACCCATGCTGGCCGATCAGCCCACATGGCGGCGTGACGTGCAAAAGGCGCATCCCACTTGGGGCGCGAACGCCGAGTCCGTCACCCAAGCGCGCATGGGCGGACGACTGCCCAGCACCTGCGGGCATTGTCACGCGCCGCTGCACCGCTTGCTATCCCTGGATGATCCCGCCGTGGCTGGCATAGCCAGCGCCACGCCGCTTGATGTCGCCACCTGCCTGTCATGCCAAGGGTGGCAGAGCGATGGCGCGATGTTCTATCGCCATGATGGGGAAGGCGTCCCGCACGCCCACCCGAGTCAAGTCCTGGAAAACGCGTCGGCCCCGGACTATGTCGCCGATGCGCTGCTGGACGCCGACGTTCAGCTATTCACCGCGCCGTCGCGGTGGGCCTGGCAGGATTGGGGCCAATCGAACGGCAGGCAGAATCTGAACCGCGTGGGCGGCGCACCAAGCTGGGTGCAATCCGCCGACTATCCCGCCTGCCCCGACTGCCAGCAAGACATGCACTTCGTCATGCAGCTGGATTCCGGATTGCCTCAAGCCGATGGCGGCGAATGGCTATGGGGCAGCGGCGGCTGCAACTACACGTTCTGGTGCGTCGGTTGCCGAGTCAGCGGACATCTATGGCAATGCACCTGAGCCACGCCGGGTTCCAGCTCCGGCTCCGGCAACGCCACCCTATTTTTTTAACTGCTCCGACACGCACATATTGACGACGCCGTTGACCAGCGCTTCGATGCGGTCGCGCTCCGGGCCTTTTTCGTTGGTGACCAGCATCCGGTCATAGGCGGTGTAGTCCTTGAGCACCACCGTCTTCTGCAAGCCGTCCAGCACGCATTGGCAATACATGGCAGAGCGCGTATCCACGTCCGGCCGCGCACCCGCGCTTTTCTTGAAGCCTTCCACGCACGAGCTATACGTCACAAGGCGAATGCTCTCGGGGTACTCATTTTTCTTCCCGCAGCCGGCAAGCCCCACCAAGGCCACCCCTGCGATCACCCCCGCCACCGCTCGCCACGTAGTCTGCATGAACCGCTCCTGTTGAAATTCGAAAACGGGTGCATTTTTGCATAAGGGCGTGCCATCTTTTGGTCTGATTATTCCCGCGGCAGACCCTTTTCATTTGTGCGATGTGTATGGTACACATCATGGACAGCCGAGAACTCATCAGACAGCTCCGCCAAGCAGGCTGGGTTTACCGAAATGCGAGAGGCTCGCATCACATCTACGTCCACCCGGAAAAGCCTGGGCATCTCAGCGTGCCCCATCCAAAGAAGGACCTTGGAATCGGCTTGGTCACCAAGTTGTTGACCCAAGCTGGTCTGAAGTAGATCGGTCACCGCCATATCTATTGGTCCGCTCACGGCTTACCAAGGAAACTCATGAAATACCCCATCGCCATAGAGCCCGGCAGCGACACGCAAGCATGGGGCGTTGTCGTTCCGGATCTGCCCGGTTGCTTTTCAGCATCCGATTCGGGCATTGATGAAGCCATCGAAAACACGAAAGAAGCGATAGAGCTCTGGATTGAAGCCGCGTTAGATAGCGGCGCGCCCGTGCCGCCGCCCAGCGGCATCGCGGCTCATCAAGCGAATCCAGAATTCACAGGCTGGATCTGGGCCATCGTGGAAATAGACCCTGCCGTCATGGACGACACCATCGAGCGCGTCAATATCAGTTTGCCCCGGCGCATACTCGCCCGAATCGACGCGAAAGCCCGCGCGGCCGGCGAAAGCCGATCCGGCTACATCGCACATCTGGCGTTGACGCACTAGCCGCGTCGTTTGTCGGATAAGGTAGCGCCCCGGCCGTCCCGACACGGTTAACTTCCAACTCACCCTGCACCATGACGTCATCTGCATCCTCCTCCCACCCCATCGCCATCGACCCCGCCCAGGTTGGCGAATACCCCGCCCTGACCAAATCCGGCGGCGGGTATTTCTATGACGATGTGTTGGAGTACCGCGTGTGGGTTCACCCTCACGCGGGCGGCGAAGACTTACACGAAGGTGATGACTATTACTACGCCTTCGCCACCTTCGAAGAAGCCGCAGAATGCGCCGAAGACACGCCGGGGGCCGAGCAGCCGCTTGTGCTGGTGCGGCAGTTTGAATCCATCAACGAACCCACACCGGGCGTCTTTGAACACGTCATCGCCGAGCGCATCACCGAGTGGCGCGTGGAGTGGCTGGCCGATAGCAAGCGCACCGCCACGTCCATTCCGGATTTTCTGAAAAGCCGCGCGCACTAGGCGCGCAGGCCGCTCAAGCGTCAGCGCACGAGCTCAGCTCATGTACACGCCACCATTGATGGCGTAGTTGGCGCCCGTGACAAAAGCCGCGTCATCGGACGCAAGCCAGGCGCACAGGCCGGCCAAGTCTTTCGCCGTGCCCAAGCGTCCGACCGGCACGCTTTCGATGATGCGGTCCAGCAGCGCGGGCGGGAACGCCTTCACGGTGTCGTCCGCGATGAAGCCGGGCGACACCAGGTTTACCGTCACGCCGCGCGCCGCCACTTCCTGCGCCAGCGACCGCGTGAAGCCGATCACCGCGCCCTTGGCCGTGGCGTAGTTGATCTGGCCGATCTGGCCCTTTTCGGCGGCGACGGAACCAATGTTGATGATGCGGCCCCAGCCCCGGTCGGCCATGCTGTCGACGACTTGCTTGGTGCTGTTGAACAGCGTGTCCAGGTTGCTTCGCAGCACGGCCGACCAGTCGGCATACGCCATCTGGCGAAAGCGCATGTCCAGCATCGACCCGGCGTTGTTGACCAGCACGTCAATGTCGCCCACTTCACGGCGCACCTTGGCGAACGCGGCCTCGGTCGACGCCCAATCCGTGGCGTCGCCTTCGGACGCCACGAAGTCGTAACCCAGCGATTTCTGTTCCTTCAACCAGCTGTCGCGGCGCGATGAGCGCGGGCCGCAGCCTGCCACCACGCGGTGGCCGGTGTGATGCAGCGCCTGGCAGATCGCGGTGCCCGTGTGGCCCATTCCGCTGGTGACATACGCGATACGCAAAGCCATGACCATTCCTTATTCAGATGTGCGGCACGCGCCGCGGATCAACCCACCGAACCCTTCAATTCAAAGGGGCCATCAACCCACCGCCCCGACCAGGGGGAAGAGGCCGAACGCCAGCGCGGCCACCAGCATCACCATGCAGACCATGGTGGCCCACTTCAGCGCATAGCGTTGGTGGTCGCCGAACTCCACGCCCGCCAGCCCCACCAGCAGATACGTGGACGGGACGAGCGGGCTGAGCAGGTGCACCGGCTGCCCGATCAGCGATGCGCGCGCCATTTCCACAGGCGAAATGCCGTAGCCCTGTGCGGCTTCGCTCAAGATCGGCAGCACGCCAAAGTAAAAGGCGTCGTTCGACATGAAGAACGTGAACGGCAGGCTGACCAGCGCGGTGATGCCGGCCAGATACGGGCCCATCGCGTCCGGGATCACCGCAAGCAGGCTGCGCGACATGGCTTCCACCATGCCCGTGCCGGACAAGATGCCCGTGAAGATGCCCGCCGCGAAAATCAGCGACACCACCGACAACACGTTGCCCGCATGCTGCGCGACGCGGCGGCGTTGTTCGGCCAGGTTCGGATAGTTGATGATCAGCGCGACGGCAAACGCAATCATGAACAGCACCGGCAGCGGCAGAATGCCCATCACCAGGCTGACCATCAGCGCCAGCGTCAGGCCGGCGTTCACCCACAGCAGCTTGGGGCGGCGCAGGTCGTGGTCGACTTCGATCTCGGGCAGGTTCTTGGGGCCGTCTTCGTCGTAGCCCGCGTGCAGCGATGCGCCATCCGGCAACGACAGCACGCCCAAACGGCGGCGCTCACGCAGGCCCAGGAAGAACGCCAGGATCAGCAGGGACACGATAGCCACGCCCATCACCGGCACCAGCGGAATGAAAATATCGCCCGCATCCACGTGCAGCGCGCTGGCGGCGCGCGCCGTCGGCCCGCCCCACGGGGTCAGGTTCATGATGCCGCTGGCCAGCATCGCCAGGCAGGTCATCGACAGCGCGTTCATCTTCAGGCGGCGATACAGCGGCAGCATCGAGGCCACCACGATCATGTAGGTGGTGGAGCCGTCGCCGTCCAGGGAAATCACCAGCGCCAGCACGGTCGTGCCAACCACGATTTTCAAGGGATCGCCCTTCACCGCGCGCAGAATGCGGCCCACGATGGGGTCAAACAGGCCGGCGTCGATCATCACCCCGAAGTACAGGATGGCGAACATCAGCATCACGCCCGTGGGCGCAATCTTGCGGATGCCGTCCAGCATCATCTTGTCGATGCCGGCGCCAAAGCCGCCCAGCAGCGCAAAAATAATGGGGACAAGGATAAGGGCGACCAACGGCGACAGGCGCTTGGTCATGATCAGCGTCATGAACGTGATCACCATGCCGAAGCCAAGCAGGGTCAGTAGCATGAGGGGGTATCTCCGACTAGTCGTTGTTATGTGTGGCGCCGCCTTCAGCAAGGAAGGCCGGTGCCGAAGACTAGAAATAAAAGCTGTCTGGAACCTGTCGTTTTTTCCAGATTTGGACGCAGCTACAATCGCCAGATGCGCATCCTGGTAATCGAAGACGACGAGGATCTGGCCGACGCCCTCGTCCGCCGGCTGCGCCGTCTCGGCCACGCGGTGGACCTTCAAAACGACGGCCTGAGCGCCGACGGCGTGCTGCAATACGAGACGTTTGATCTCGTCATCCTGGACATCGGGCTGCCGCGCATGTCTGGCTTTGACATCCTGCACCGCCTCCGTGACCGCGGCAGCAAGACGCCCGTGCTGGCGCTGACTGCGCGCATTGACATCGAAGACCGCGTCCATGCCCTGGATACCGGCGCCGATGACTATCTGGCCAAGCCCTTTGACTTTCGCGAGCTTGAGGCGCGCTGCCGCGCCCTGCTGCGCCGGCCAATCGCACAAGCCACCGGTGTGCAGCGCTTTGGAGACCTGGTCATCGACAGCGCCGCGCGGCATGTGTCGCTGGCGGGTCAACGCATCGACCTGCCCAAGCGCGAATACAGCCTGCTGGAAATCCTGCTGGCCGGCATGAACCGGGCCGTCAGCAAGACCGAGATCGCCAACAAGCTGTTCGCCTTCGATGACGACGCCGCGCCCAACGCCATCGAGGTCTACATCGCCCGGCTTCGCCGCAAGCTGGAAGGCTCGCCGCTGCGCATTGAAACGCAGCGCGGCACGGGTTACCTGCTGACGTCCACCGACCGCGCCAATGACCGCGCTGATGACCGCGCCAATGACCGCGCCGATGCCCGCGCTGATGCCCGGGCAAACGACGGCGCTGATGCCCGGGCGCACGACGGCGCGCCGGCCAAGACGCCGGACTAATCCCGTGCAGTTGGGCCGCATCTCCGTCCGCCGCCGTCTGCTCACCATGCTGCTGGCGCTGTTCGCCGTGGGGCTGGGCGCGATTTTTCTGCTGGTGCGCGGCTACGCTCAGCAAACCGCAGACACCACGTACGACCAGTTGCTGCGCGCGTCGGTCCTGTCCATGGCCGACAGCCTGCAACTGGTGCAGGGCGAATGGCAGATGGACATGCCCTACGCCGCCTTGGCGCTGCTGGAACAAGCCCCGCGCGACCGCGTGTTCTACCGCGTAGCGGCCTCCGACGGCGCAGAAATTTCCGGATATGCCGACCTGCCGCCCCCGGCGCGCGCGCAAGCAGATGCCGCCGATACGCCCCAGCTTTACACCGCCACCTACCAAGGCGCGCCCGTCCGCATCGCGTGGATGGAACGCAAGATCGCCGGCCCCCGCAACGCCGAAGCGGCCATCATCCAGGTGGCGCAAACTCGCGAAGCCCGCAATGCCTTGGCCGACAGCATTCTTTGGCAAGGCACGCTGACGCTGATCGCCTTCGCTGCCGCCGCGCTGGCGCTGGCGTATTGGGGGCTGCGCCGGTCGCTGTCGCCCATCCAACGCATCGAACGCGAGCTGGCCACGCGTAGCGCCTCGGACCTGCACCCCATCGCCGCGCCCGTGCCGGAAGAGCTGGACACGCTGGTGCATTCGCTGGATGGCTTCATGGCCCGCCTGTCCGAGAACCTGGACACGCTGCGCCTGTTCATTGCCGAAGCCGCGCATCAGTTGCGTACGCCGCTGGCGGCGTTGCACGCGCAGATGGAAGTCGCGCTGGACGAAGACGACCCCGCCGAACAGCGCCGCAGCCTGGTCGCCGTGTTGCGCAACGCCGAGAAATTGTCCCGGCTCGTCAACCAGCTGCTTAGCGACGCCAGCGTCATTCACCGCAGCAACGTCAAACAATTCCAGCCCGTGAACCTGGCCGAGCTGCTGAGCCAGGCCGTGTACGACACCGTGCCGCAAGCCGATCCGCAACCCGACGTGCGCCTGCATCTGCCAGCCGTCTCGACAGACGATACGCCCGCGCAAGCGCCCCACGTGCTGGGCGACAGCCTGATGCTGCGCGAAGCCTTCAAGAACCTGATCGACAACGCCTTACGCCATGGCGCCAACGACGACGGCCATATCGACGTCACGCTTGACGCCCATGACGGGGGCTGGCGCATCACCGTCGCCGACCAGGGGCCGGGCATCCCGCCCGCGATGGCCCACACGGCCTTTGAACGCTTTGCGCGCGGCCCCAACCCCCGCACACCGGGCGCCGGACTGGGCCTGTCCATCATCAAACGCGTCGTCGATATCCATCAAGGCACACTCAGCCTGAGCAACCGTGTGGGCGGCGGGCTGAATGCGGTCATCCTCTTGCCGGGGCAATTTCGGAATGACCGTCATGCGTAACGCCCTGCTCCGCATTCGTGGCGTCATCACTCGTGGCGTCATCACTCGTGGCGTCATCACTCGTGGCGCTATCGCTTGCGCCCTGCTGCTAGTCGCAACCAGCAGCCACGCCGCCGAGGTCAGCGGCAGCGGCCTGACGCTAGGCCCCGCCGATAGCAAGAACGTGCTGATCCTGCATGCCTCCAACAGCGTGCAGGTGTTCAAGGGCGTGCTGGAAGACTTCAGCCAATTGAACCCCGGCGTCCGGCTGGAATACACCGAGTTATCCACCCAGCAGCTGTATGGCGACACGATCGACCGCGCCCAGGCCAACCCCACCGCCCTGCAAGGCCCCGACCTGATCATCAGCAGCGCCATGGACTTGCAGACGAAGCTCGTCAACGACGGCTACGCGCGCGTTCATGTGTCACCCGAAACGCGCGCCCTGCCCGCCTGGGCGAATTGGCGCGACGAGGTTTTCAGCATCGGCACAGACCCCATCGTCATGGTCTACAACACCGGCACACTCGCCGCGGCGCGTGTGCCGCACACGCGCCGCGAATTGCTGTCGTTGCTGCAAGCGCCTGATCAACCGCTGGCAAACCGTATTTCGACCTATGACGTGCAGGGCAGCGGCATCGGCTATCTGGCCGCCACGCAGGACACGCGGCTGGACAGCATGGCGGGCGCGCTGCTGGCCGCGTTCGGCCGCAACGGCGTCACCATCCACGAATCCACCGAAGACGCGCTGGACAAGCTCGAACGCGGCGACGTCACGCTGGCCTACAACCTGCTGGAGTCCTACACCCGGCATCGCATCGACCAGGGTGCGCCGCTGGCCATCATCTACCCGCAGGACTACACGCTGATGCTGTCGCGCTCGGCGATCATCCCAAAGCAGGCGCCGCGCGCGGACCTGGGCGCGCGGCTGCTGGATTACCTGCTGTCGCCGCGGGGGCAAGAGATGTTGGCCAAGCAGTCCGGCATGCGCCGCGTCAATGCGTCAGTTGTGCCGGCTGCGGGCGTGCGCCCCATGGCCTTGGGCGTGGGGCTGCTGGTGTATCTGGACCCGCTGAAGAAGCGGCACTTCCTGGATCTGTGGCGGGCGGCGATTTTGCCGCCGGGCGGCTCGGCACGCCCCGCTGATCCGGCAGCATTACCCCAGTAGCATTGCCGTCCATCGCGTTGGCCCGGTAGCATTGTCGTCCCTCGCCTTGCCCCGGTAGCATTGCCGTCCCTCGCATTGCCGTCCCTCGCATTGCCCCGTAGCATGGCTCCCCTTCATTGATCTTCTCGCGCCTGCCGCGGCGCCCACGCAACATGACGCTAGACACACAAGGCGCAATCGGCCTGCATCACAAGACCGGCCACCAGATGCTGGACGAATCGCTGGCTGCCATCCACGATTGGTTCAACAAGCAGGAAGCCCGCGAAGGCCTCAACGACATCGCGCATCGCACGTCGTTGCAACTTGGCATCCACGACGAAATCCTGCTGGAATACGATCCCTCGCGCATTGTGTTCGACCTGTCGCCCGATTGGTCGCCGAATGGCGGAGATGGCCTGCGTCCGCAAGGCCGCAATGGTCCGCTCAGCCCCGAGCAGGTGCAGGAGCATCTGGTGCCCCCCTTGGCCGACGCGGTGCGCGAACGGATTGCGAAGCTGGGCAGTTCCGTGCTGCTGAACCACACGTTTCGCTTCCGGGCGCAGTTTCCCACCACGGGCGGCCGGCTGCGGCTGACCTTGGTGGAACACATCGACGAGGCCAAGCGCCAGCTGCTGCGCGAGCGCGTGCAGGCGTATCTTGACCAGAACCTTTTTCAAGGCACGCATCCCACCCAACGGCTGGATGTTTTTTTCCTGACGCGGCATCTGCTGGACAAGCAGCTGTTTCCCGCGCCGGACCCCGCCTGGCTCATCCGCATCTTTCAGCGCGTGCTGGAACTGAACGCGGGCCAACCCACGCTGGACGAGCAACGCCACAGCATCATCCACGCGCTGCGCAGCTGGGCTGAAATGCAGTACCTGCCGCGCTATTTCAGCATTGAGCAGAACGCGTTCCGCCAAAACATCTATCACGCCAAACCCGGCGCCATGCTGGACCCGGCTGACCGCGACGTCGATCTGTTGCTGTACGCCGCCACGCTGATTCTGCGCCACGAGCCGGGATACAGCCGGCCCACGGGCCTGGGCTTTCTGGAACTGGCGCAACAACTGGGCAGCGAACGCGCCGCCCGCATGCTCACCGATGGCAGCGGCGCGCATCCGCCCGAACACCTGCGCGTATCCACGCCCGAGTTCGACGGCGCGGCCAATGACGTGCTGTCCACCATCACCGTGCACATCCGCCAGGAATGCGCCGCCGCCTACCAACAAGCACTTGCCTTTATCACGCGCCTGCTGCAAACCGGATTTCCGCCGGGCTATCAATTAAGCGTCAAAAGCAAGGCCAGAAATTACCTGCCCGTAAAGGGGCTGGCAAAGTCCGACACGCACCGCTTCTTTGCCAACGCCGCGCAGTACCCGGACGCGCATGACGCACTTGCCACCTACGCCCGCGCGGCGATCAAGCCGTACGAGTGGTACACCGACGCCGATGACGAAAAAGCCTGCCTGGCAGGTACGTATGCCACCTTCGCGTTAGGCCTGGCCGATGCCCGCCACTTTGCGCTGGTCGTGCACTACATGGACTTGGTCGATGACGAGCATCAGTCCGCGCAAGACCGGTTCACGCCCTTGTTCATCCAGCAGCACGGGTTGACGCCCGCGTCGGTCGACTCCATCGTCGCGTGCGTGCGCCGCTGTACCGACAATTTCAAACTGCCGGGCAAACCCGCCCTGGACGACAACGCCACGCTGGACCGCCTGATCCAGGCCTTGGCCCGTTTGCCCGAGTACGAAGCGCCGGTCGTACGCGAACGCTTATGCGGCCCAGACAAAAAGCTGGCCGCCGAGGCCCGCAAGGCCGATCCCGAGCGCCGGTCGCGATTGCTGCGCTTGCTGGGACAAGACGGCGCGTAACCGCCCGCATGATTCTGATCGGAATAACCCGGTGCACGTGCATCAGGGCGCGACGACGATTTCACGCGCATAATTTGCGCTTCGGGGACGGGCTGCCAACAAGTGCCGGCAAGCCTGCGCCCATCCGCTCTGATCCGCAGCAGCCGAGCGCCGATCCGGCCCCTTTCGCCGGACCTCCCTACCACGTGTGACACGTAACCGCGATTACGTCCGAACCAGCGTTGGAGGCACATCATGGCCGAGCATCAGATTGCCTTACAGCGCCCGTTCGAAGGCGCCCCCCCGCTAAGCGACCCCGCCTCGCCGTGGCAAGACATCCTGCGCAACGCGCACGCGCTGGTAGACGCACGCGGCGCCACCCGGCACAGCCGGCGGCTGCAACGGCAACAGGCGGTTGCTGTCGGCTGGCAATCCATCGACAACGCGTTCTCAAGCGTCGGCGAAGCCGTGATGCTGATCAGCAAGGAATTCCTGGTCAATAAAATGTCGGCGCTGGCGCTGCGCTACCTGGACGACGGCCACGGCTGGACCGTGCGGGGCGGCAAGCTGCGCCACGCCAATGCCAAGTTACAGCGCTTGTTCGAAGGCTACTGCGCCGCCATCGGCCGTGACCGCCAGATGCGGTCCCTTGCCACCACCGCCAGCTGGGGCGAGGTGTTCTGGATCGACATCAGCCCGGCGCCCGAGACGCTCAGCCCCGCCGGAGGACGCATGATGCTCGTGCGCATGCGCCGTAAAAGCGCGTTCGCCATGCCCGACGTGGGCAAGCTGGAAGCCGTCTTCGCCATTACTCGCGCCGAAGCTGCCGTGCTGGCGGGCCTGGCCGCCGGTCATAGCGTGGAAGAAGTGGCTACGCTGCGCCAGGCATCGGTGCTGACCGTGCGCAAGCAGGTAGCGTCCTTGCTCAGCAAGATGGAATGCCACCGCCAATCAGAGCTCGTCCGGCTGGCCTCCTTGCTGTAAGCACGCACCGGACACCATCCGGCGATGGCAGAGGCGTACCCAATTTGGGGTATGCGGCATCCACCCATGCGGCCCTACGATGAGGCCGAAGCCATGAGAGGGAGKGGTCACTCTCGTCATCAAGGAGTTCCTCATGAAGACAGTCCTAACGTGGCGCGGTCTCGTGCCCATTGCGCTTGCCGCCGCCCTGCTCTCCGGCAGCGCCCTCGCACAAACCGCGGTTGCCCCGACCACCGCCGTGCCGGAACCCAACATTCCCCTGAGCCGCGACGAGGTCATGCGCGACCTGGCTGCGTGGAAGCAATCAGGCGTCGAACGCAGCTGGAGCAGCGACAACTCGCCCGACATCACCAGCCCGGAGTACATCGCCAATTATCGAAAGTACATGGACACGGTGCGGCCCGGCAGCGCTGCGCCGCCGATGCAGACGCAATCACAGAACCAAGGCAAGTGGTGATGCAGGCATGACATGTTGCAGCCTTGAATCGGGACGAAGTGGAAATCGCAGAATTTCCGCGCGTCCCGAGGTTGCGTCCGATGCTGCCGGCAGCAGCAGCAGCAGCAGCAGCAATACGCCAAAGCTGTCTAGAAGGTCACCTTGACCGACGGTGCACTGCGCTGCGCCTCGCCGTGGAACACCGCTTCGATATTGTTGCCATCCGGGTCCAGCACAAACGCGCCGTAATACCCCGGGTGATAGTCCCGAAAACCCGGCGCGCCGTTGTCCTTGCCGCCGTTCGCCAGCGCCGCCTGGTAGAACGCATCCACCATCGCCTGGTCTTCGGCCTGAAACGCCAGATGATGACGTCCCGTCAATTCGCCGGATGCCGCCTTGCTCGACGCCGTCGACACAAACAGTTCATCGGCCCAGAAATAATCCTCCGCGGTGCCGCCCATGGGCACCTTCAGCGCGTAAAACACCGCTTGGTAAAACCGTTGGCTGGCGGGCAGATCGCGCACCACGAGTTGAATGTGGTCGATCAGCCGCCCGCGATGAATTTCGTTGGTCTGCATAGGAGTTCCTAATCAAGCCAGATATAACGCCACTTCTTCCGCCGTCAGATAACGCTTGAAGGTCATCGACGGTTCCTGCGCATCGTGAATGATGCCGTTGAATCCCGACCAGTTTCGCGTCGTGCCTTCGTCCGTTTCCAATGCAATCAGGACCCGCTTGCCGTGCCTGGCCATGTTGTGGCGCAACGCGGCTTCGCCCCAGGCCCACAGCATCGGCTGGGTCAGTTCGCCGTTGGTGAAGGCGCCGGCTTGCAGCCATTGGAAGTCGGCGGTGTCCCGGTCCATGTCCGGCTGACGCGCGGGAATCTCGCGCTTTACGCCCAACGCTTGCGCATGCTCGCCAATCAAGATCTGCAACAAGGTGAACGCATGGAAGGTGTTGTTGATGGCATGCGCCTGCGCCACGAAACCCGTCTTTGAAGTGGGCAACACCACGATCAATTCATCCTCGTAACTGACCTGCGACGCCATCCACAGATAATGCAGCTGCTCGAACGGCAAGCTGTCGTTGTTCGTCGCCATCGGGTGCAGCAGCGCCATCAAATCCCGGTCTGCGACAAAGGCTTGGTGATTACGCTGGCTGCGCATCAGCATGGTCATCATCGGCAGCACCAGCACGTCCACGGCTTCTTGCAACGACTCCACTTCCCAGCGCTTCTCTTCCGGCACGGCGGCGAGCCTGGCCTGAGCATCAGCCCACGCTTGACGATCCACGGCCTCGACCTCTTCATCGTCTTCCTCGACTTCTTGCGCGCAGTAGGGCCGCAGCGTTTGCAGCCATTGCTTAAGCAACGTTTGCAGGGTCGGAAAGAGAATGGTCGGATCTGCGTCGTCTTCCACCAGCGAGCCGCACATCAACGCCAGCGCCGAGGCACGGCTGGGGTGCAGATTGGGAAGCAGCGCGGCGCAGGCCTGAAGGTTGGCCGAGGTGTGCGCGTCGTCCTGGGATTCCAGGTAGAAGGCGCGGACCTMGGGGCGGTTGAAGAACTGCTCTAGGGAATCCAGGTCGTCGGGGGAATGAACGGGCGAGGAAAGCGCGGCGGCAAGGTCGGCGATGGGCATGATGATTTTGATGACGCAATCAGGTTGGCGTGGATCATTGCTGGCAGGCAACGTTTGCGATTCCACTTTTCGAAGAGTTTACCTTCGCCCCCCAGAGAAACCCCAACTCCAAAATCAGTCTCGCCCTACACAGCCCGCCCCTTAGCGGACGTTAATGTGACGCTAGCTACTCGCAAAATTGCAGCACAGCCTGACCTGCAAAAAAACCTGCGGCCCTACTCCCCTTTAATCCCTGCCTTTGCGATCACCTCTCCCCAGCTTCCGGCTCGTGTTTCCACCCACTTTTTTGCTTCCGCGCGCCCCGCAAACGGCGCGCGCATCCCCAAGCTGGCGATGCTCTTCTGGAACGCTGGCCGCGCGTACACCGCTGCCAAGGTCTCATCCCATTTTTGCGCGATGTGGGGCGGCAGGCCCTTGGGCGCCATGATCAGAAAGGCGAAGGCCGCTTCAAAATCCTTTAACGGCGCCATGCCCAGATTCGCCATGGCGGGCACACCGGGAAGATCCGGGTCCGGCTCGCGTGACGAGATCGCCAACGCACGCATCGTTCCCGCTCGCACGTGCGGCTGCACGGCTGAGGCGGCCAGAAACCCTGCCTGGATTTGATTGCCAAGCAAGGCATTGACGGCGCCCGCGCTGCCACGGAAAGGCGCGTGCGCGACGTCCAAGCCAAGCGCCAGGTTCAGTTTTTCAAAAGCGAGATTGCCCGGGCTGCCATAGCCCGCCGATGAATAGGTCACGGCGTTCGCCTTGGCGTATCGGACAAAATCCTCAAATGTCGCCACGCCCAGGTCGGCGCGCACCGTCAGCGCCAGACCAAAACTGCCGGCGACGCTTAGCGGCTCCAGGTACCGGGTCACGTCTTCGGCCAGGTCTTTGAAGACGTGCGGGTTGACCGTCACCAAGGTATCCAGCGTCATGAGCAACGTGTAGCCGTCAGGCTCGGCCTTGGCGACGGCCTTTGCGCCAATATTGCCCGAGGCGCCGGGACGATTTTCAACGATGATTGTCTGGCCCAGCAATTCACTGGCGGCCATCGCAATGGCGCGGGCGCCAATATCCAGTGGACCGGCAGGCGAAAAGTTAACGATGAGCCGGATGGGACGATTCGGATAATCGGCCGGCGAGGCGGCAGCCACGCCCGGCCCAATCAGCGGCATGCAAAACAGCGCCATGCAGAACAGCGAAGGCTTGAACATTTTTCTCTCCGGGGTGTCGGCCGCACGCAAGCCGCGGCCTGGGCGGTGCCATCAGGCAATAGCGGTGGGATGGGGGCTCGTTTCCGCGTGACGGATCATGGCCTTCGACAACGCGAACAACAGTTCGCCCCGTGTGGCGGCGGCGGCCGGGGCATCCCATAGGTTGCGCAATTCGTCGGGGTCTTCCTGCAAGTCATAGAGTTCGCCCCAGCCTGCGTCCGCGTAGACGCTTAAACGATGGCGCGACGTTTGCAGCGTTCGCATGCGCGTGCGGCTGGGCAAACCGAACATCGTGCGTTGGCTTTCTTCTTCAATCAGCACCGCATCGCGTACGGTGTCGACAACGCCTGCCATCAGCGGCAACAACGACATGCCCTGCATGCCGTTGTATTCAGGCAGTTCTGCTCGCGCCAGAATGGTTGCGGCGATATCGGCGGTAGAGCACAACGCCTGACTGCGCGCGGCGGCGGGCTTGGATTGCGGGTCGCGCCAGATGAAGGGCGTGCGGATCAGGCCTTGATAGTGGATAGGCCCTTTCAGCATCAACTGGTGATCGCCGAAGTAATCGCCGTGATCACTGGTGAAGATGACGACGGTGTTGTCATCCAGCCCCGTGTCGCGCAGCGTTTGCATGACGCGGCCGATCGTGGCGTCGATATGGCTGATGGAACCGTAGTTCAACGCGATGGCTTCCCGCGCTTCGCGTTCCGTGCAGGCGAACACGGCCGGCGTATGTTTGACCGCTTTGCCCTGATCGCGCTGCTGATACAGCCAGGCCACATGCGGAGGCGGCACGTGGCCGGCCGCCGCGCTCGCATGAAACGACACGGGCAGCGCCACGTCTTCCGGCCGGTACATGCCCCAGTACTTTCCATGCGGGGTGAAAGGATGGTGCGGGTCCGGAAAGGAGCACTGTATGAAGAACGGCGCGCCGCTTGCCGCATGCTCGCGCAGTTGCGCGATGGTTTGATCGCCGATGTAGGCGGTGGTGGAACACTCCTCGGGCACCCGCGTCCGCCACGCTTGCTGATGCTGGGTCAATACGAAGTCAGGCGCAGGCAGCGCGTGCTCGGGACCCCAACGCCGCCGCGCTTCGGGATGCTCGCGCGCAAGCCAGCGCCCGTAATGGCCCCAGACCTGATCGCCATGGTCCACCGCCAACACCACGCGGTCGAACCCGTAGAACGGCGTGTCCAGATCGTGGCCAGGGTCCGAGCGCCAGAGCGGCCCCCACTCTTGATCGTAGTGACCGGGTTCGGCCGCCCAGGCTTCACCGTGGGAGGGAATGCTGCCCGACGACGGCGGCGGCGGCCACAGCGGCCCCTTGCCCGTCATGTTCTGCAAATGCGACTTGCCGATCAATGCCGTGGCATACCCCGCGCCGCGCAGACGTTCAACGAACGTGGTGGCGCGCTGCGACAGCGGAATGCCGTTATGCCGCACCCCATGCACAGACGGCATGCGGCCGGTCATCATCGTGGCGCGATTGGGCATGCAGATCGGCGAGCCCACGTAGAAGCGGTCGGCAGACCACCCTTGCGCGGCCAAGGCGTCCAGCGCCGGCGTGCGCAGCATGGCGTTGCCATAGCTGCACACGTGATCCGCGCGCTGTTGATCCGTGATGAACAACAGGAAGTTCGGCTGCATCAGGTCTCCTTGCCTCCGGCTCGTGCCGGCTTGGCTTTGTAGTGAGGCCATTATGGGCAGCGATCGGTGCGAATTTGTCCTGTCGCCCCGCAATATCGGACCAAGTGACGCGCCCGTCATTAAATTTGAGTTTGAAGCCTGAAATGCCGCGCCAGCTGTTGATGAATGGCCACGGCAAAGTGCCACTCCAAGGCATCAAGCGGCAAGGCCACGCGCCCCTACATGTATCCATTGAATTCCGACTAGGGCCAGTTCATTGACCCATCAATGGTTCGGGAAGACTGGCGCCCGCTTGATCCCGCGCCAAAATGCTCACCCCCTGCCCGCGTTACAAGCCATCCCAAATCTCAACAAATAAAACACCTTTCACGCCGCAACTGATTTAGTTGTATGAGTTGCTTGGGGACACACCCGGCGGCATGAGGCCTCGGGGTCTGCAGGCAGATAAAAAAGCAACAAATCGGAGGAGGAGCCATGCGTTTAATCAATCGCAGGATCGCCGCATTGCTGGCGAGCGGGCTGATTGCCTTGACGGCGGGGTGCGCCGCGCCCGGAGGCAAAAAAGACACCATCAACATGGCCGGGCTGACCCAGCCCGTGGAGATCGTGCGCGACAAGCACGGCGTGTCGCACATCTATGCGCAGAATCAGAATGATCTGTTCTTTGCCCAGGGCTTCAGCGCAGCGCGCGACCGCTTGTGGCAACTGGATCTGTGGCGCCGGCAAGGCGAAGGCAAGATGGCCGAGCAGTTCGGCCCACGCTTCATCGAACAAGACCGCGCCGCGCGGCTGTTCCTGTTCCGGGGTGACATGCAGGCCGAGTTCGCCAGCTACCACCCCGAAGGCCGCGCCATCCTGACGTCGTTCGCAGCCGGCATCAACGCTTATGTGAATTGGGTCAAAGCGAACCCCGAGCAACTGCCTCCCGAATTCAAACTGACTGGCACGGAGCCGGGCTATTGGAGCCCGGAGACGTCGCTCATCCGCATCTATGCGCTGACGCGTAACGTCAACGAAGAAGTCAAAATCGCGCAGCAGGTGGCCAGCCTGGGCTTGAACGCCGTACAAGGCTTGAGCACATTCGAGCCGCCCTTGGCCTTGCAAGTGCCGGCCGGCCTGGACGTGCGCCAGATCGACAAGACCGTGCTGGCCAATTACACGCTGGCGCGCGATGGCCAGAAATTCGTTGCGGCCGACTTCCCGCGCAGCCCGCTTGCGGCCGATCAGCGCGAGGCGCTGGCCAGCGCATTATCAGAAGGCCGTCTGGCGTCGCTGGACCCGAACTTCGATCCCATGGCGACCCGCTATGAAAGCAACAACTGGACGATAGGCGGCCAACACACCGCCACCGGCAAGCCCATACTGGCCGGCGATCCGCACCGCTCCATCACCATGCCGTCCTTGCGCTACATGGTTCATCTGAACGCACCGGGCTGGAACGTCATCGGCGCAGGCGAACCCGCGTTGCCCGGCGTGTCCATGGGGCACAACGACCGCATCGCCTTCGGCCTGACGATCTTTGCCTTCGGCGACGAAGAAGACCTTTACGTCTATGACACCAACCCGGCCAACCCCAATGAATACCGCTACCAGGGCGGCTGGGAAAAAATGCGCCAGACCAGTGAATCGATTCCCGTACGCGGCGCCACCGCCGCCGTGCGCGAATTGAAATTCACGCGCCATGGCCCGGTGATTCATGAAGACCCGGTACGTCACAAGGCCTACGCATTGCGCGCGGCCTACCTGGAATTTCCCGGCACCGCCGCCTACCTGGCCAGCCTGCGGTTGAACCAGGCGCAGAACTGGAACGAGTTCGTGGCGGGCATGGAAAAGCACTACACACCCAGCGAAAACATGGTGTACGCCGACGTGGACGGCAACATCGGCTGGTTCGGCGGCAGCATCGCGCCGATTCGCCCGCGCGGCGACTGGTCGGGCATGCTGCCCGTGCCAGGCAACGGTGATTACGAATGGCGCGGCTTCCTGGACGGCCGTGCATTGCCACGGGTGTACAACCCGCCCGAAGGCTATGTCGCCACCGCCAACGAATACAACCTGCCCGCCGACTTCCCATACAAGGACATGTCTGCACGCACCTGGGCCGAACCGTACCGCGTGCAACGCATCCGCGAAGTGGTGGCTGAAGGCAAGGGCCTGACGGTGCAGCAGTCGCAAGACTTGCAGTACGACAACCTGTCGATTCCTGCGCGCACATTGGGCGGCTACGCCAAGTCCCTGAATGCCGCCGACCCGGGTTTGAACGAAGCCTTGGGCCTGTTGAAAGACTGGGACTACCGGATGAACACCGATTCGCGCGCCGCGTCGGTCTACGCATTCTGGCTGCCCGAGGTCGTCAAGCGTGTGTCGGATCTCTACATCCCGGCAAACGGGCGCGCGGCATTCGGCGAGCTGTCCACCCGCAAGACGCTTGAAAAACTTGCCACGCCCGATGCCGCCTTCGGCCCCCGGCCGGAACAAGGCCGAGACGCTTTGCTGCTGCAAGCGCTGGCGGACGGCACGCAGAAACTGCGCGCCAAGCTGGGAACGGACGCCACCCAATGGCAATGGGGCAAGCTGCATCACATTCAGTTCGAACACAGCCTGGCCAGCCTGCTGCCGCCGGACACCGCGAAAGCCTACGGCACGCCGCGCTATCCGGTGGGTGGCGACAACGACACCGTGCATCGCGGCACGTTCCGCAAGAGCGATTTCCGTCAGATCAGTGGCTCGTCGTATCGCCAGGTGATTGATGTGTCGGACTGGGACAACTCGCGCATCCAGAACGTGCCGGGCCAATCCGCCGACCCGCGCAGCCCGCATTATCAAGACCTGTTGAAGGGCTGGGCCACCGGGGAGTACTTCCCCATGGCGTTCAGCCGCGCCAAGGTGGACAGCGAACGCTCGGACACGCTGACGCTGCGGCCGTCCGGCAACTGAAGACGGCGCATCAAAAAAAAGCCGGGCTGCGATAAGCAGCCCGGCATTTTCAATCAGCGGTGTTGAATTACTTCTTCGACGCGTCCTGCTCCACCACCATATCCAGCACATACACCTTGGACGGCGCATCCGCAGGCGGATTCTTCCAGTCGTAACGCTTCACGCGCAACACGGTGCGCACGACGTCCCGGTGCTCGAACCCTTCGATGGACTGATATAGCGGATGCCACTTATCTTGCGCCGGCTGCTGCACGCCCGCCTCGTTATAACGGCGCTCGCGCACCATCAGGCATTGGTAATTGGGAATCATCGGATGGCTGCATTCCGCTTTCTTCGCAGCCACTTCCAGGAACATGATTTCACCGGCGCTGCCGTACAGCGTTTCCGGCGTGGGCTCACCCACGAACTTCAGCACCGTGCCGTCCTTGGCCGCCAGCTCCAGCGCGGGTTCATGCGTATCGCCTGACAGCGTGGCGCGTAGATCGCCTTTCAGACGCTCGTTGATCTCGGCATCCAGCTGCATCAAGCTCTGCTCGCAAGCCTTCATCGTGGACGCCAGATTTGCCACTTGCAGCACGCCATTCTGATAGCGATAACCGCCAAACTGCGTGTTGCAACCGCCACGAATATTCAACGCATCCTTCGTGAAGGCCAAACGCAGCTGATGTTCAACACCCGGCTGCAACGCCGGAATCGACTTGCCCGACGCATCGGTGGCAGATACCAGACGCCAGTAATAGGCGGGCAAGGTCAAGGAGCTGGCGGGCGACGTCGCAGTCGTAGTGGGCATAGAGGACGATCCTTCGCTGGGAGAAGAAACCTGCGCGCAAGCCTGAAGCAGCGCGGCGCATGCGGACGCCAGTAGGATTATTTTTTTCATCGTTCGTTCCTATGAGCCGTATGGCACTGATCAAAAGCGGCATTCTACGTCCGTGGAATGGACGGATCAGGCGAACCGCGGGTCAGAGGGTTTCAAAATCTTGCTGGATGGTAGGGCCGCAGATTGTCCATATACGAGTGTGGTGAGCGAGTTTCGTAAGGAGGTGGATGGACCAATGCATGGAAATATTCAGCCCCGCCCTGTCATCGCACTATTACAGTCTGACACGTTAACGTCCTGCTGATAATCCAATCCACGACCACGAAAACTGAGTATCTACCAAAAATTTTTGTAGATTCCAGAGTCCTGCCGGAAATGACAAGAAAGATGAAACGAGCAGTTATCAGATTAGGAGATCGTACGAGCCACGGCGGCGTTGTCGTTACCGGCGACCAAACCATCAATGTGTTTGGCAAGCCAGCCGCACGCAAGGGAGATATGGTTTCCTGCCCGAAATGCAATGGTACGTTCCCCATTGTGGAGGGCTCCCTCTCCTGCGGCAGCGATCGAGAACTAGCGCTGGACGGGATGCGCACATCTTGTGGCGCAGTTTTGCTCGCTAGTCAGCAATTTTGGCTAGAGGAGTATGGCTCCGGTATGTCCTCACCGCCAGAAAAAAGCGAGCAACCTCCAACGGAACGGCCAGAAGAACCGACCAAGCAACTTGTGTACGGTATGGCACAGGTTTCTTTTTACATCCAAGATCGTCGCCAACCTATTGGCATTGGACGTTTGGCGGCAGAGTTACTTGCGGACCGCAGCCCCGAACATGTGAAGCGCTTCATAAAATTGAACGGCCATCTCGGAAAATATGCGCAATACGGCAGCATTATTCTCGTCTCGAGCGATTACGAGAATGAGAACTACACTGCCGAATCAATGAAGCTGATCCACTCAGTCAAAGAGGTTGAATCGCTACGAACAAAACTCGCGGTTCATCATGTGCAAACCATGTTCGACAACTGGGATCTTCTTGCCTACGCGATCGGACAAAATGGCGATAACGTCGTGGGAGCCACAGGCACGTTCTTGAAATCGTATGGACAGGGCATTAAGTCTGCGCTGGATCGTCTTGAAGACGCGGCTCAGCAAGCGCTTGCACGGTCAGGAAATCTCAGAGACGCTCAGTTTCGCGCTGAACGGGCAGCGATTCTTGCGGACATTGATACCAAGTTCAAACGGATGTTGCTGGCTCGAGCCGGCATCCCCGATCAAATAAAGTTGTCCGCGGCGCTGAATCTATCGAGCAAGTCCGTTACACATATCTGGCGCTCAGGCGGCACCCCCATCTATGTGCGATATCAGCAGAAAATATATGACTGGTTTCAAAAATATGAATCAAGAGCTGCAAAACTGGCGCTAGCCTTCAGCGTTGGCAAGGCAGGGCAAGATGTATATGAGGTCTGCGCGGCAGAGGACACAAGCCAAAAAGAATGCGTGGTCGCGAGCTCACGAGAAACGCTAGGGCTAGCTGCCAACATTGCAGGTGGATCAATGGCGGCGTCGGGAGGCGTTGCTTTCTGCGCTATGCTCGTTCCGGCAGGAGGCGCCCCCGGTTTGATATGCGCGGCGGGCGTCATCGGCGCGTCCATATGGGCAGGGAACGAAAGCGCCGCTCTTGGTAAGTCGCTCGGCGCTGACTTGAGCACAACGGGATACGAGTTGATTTTCGAATGACAGAACTAAGCGGACAACATATCGGCGCCATTGCAGGACTGGTCTTTGTCTTGGCGTTCGTCGTTTATATTTCCTCTGCAGCGTATTTCTACTACTTCAAACTAGACGACGCCATCCGGTTGACAAGCCACCCCATGGCGAATGGCAGGACCAGATCTCAACTGACGCTCTACGAAAAATTGGCCATTTCCACCACGCTCCTGATATGGCTAGTTCTTCACAAAGCGACGTTTTGGCCAATCAATAATGTTCATCATATTTTTGGTGAAAATGATGTTCGCACCATACCTTCCGATATAAAAATTCCGCTTTACCTCGCTTACGGCGGGATGGCTGTTTCGGTATTGGCGCTGCTTATAGGTAGCGCACTTAAACGCCTATATGCATGAACGTATCGGCGCTGGAGGTTGCACCAGATCTCCCAATGACACAACTTACCCGCCAACACATCAGCGCCGTAACGCCCCGCCCGGCCACCTACCCCACCCGCAACATCCCCATCTCTTCCCGCACCACGCCGCGCTGCGCCAGCGCGGCTATCGCGTGTGCGATGCGTGCTTCTGCATCCGCCAACGTGCGCGACATGCCTAACATCCGGCACACCGACTTGATCACATCCGCTTTCGGCGCGTTGCCCGTCATGGCCAGCACGTGCAGCACGCCGTTTGCCAGTTCCTGAATACACACATCATCCACGCGGCGGCGGGTGGCGTCGTCGTCGCTTGCGCCGCGGAACCCGTTCCAGGTTTCGGGCGCGACGCCAGCGGGCCAATAGAACGTGGCGTCGCCTTCGTCCGTCTGACCCACGTCCATCGGCGTCAACGTCCGCAACCGTTCAACGATCCGGACGCCGGTGCGTTCCAGGCCCCAGGCACGGGCGACTTTACGGTGCAGCACGGTCTCGGCGATGGGGCCTTCCGTGTCGATGACCAGCCGCAATTGTTCCGCCAATTGCGCGTTGTTGGTGCGGCTGTAGAAGGCGTCCGAATCACCGCCGGCAGCGCTCAGGTCGGCTAGTTGATAGGTCGCGACGCCACCCGTGGATACGCTGCCCGTCGCGCTGTCCGCCGATGCCCACGCAGCTTCGCCTTCTTCCGTCGTGATCACAAACTCCCGCGCGCCCGCGGATTCAACAGCGGATTCAGCAGCGGATTCAACAGCGGATTCAGCAGCGGATTCAGCAGCGGACCCAACGGCGGACCCAACAGCGGCTTCGGCCTCGGCCTCCGCGGCTTCCACCTCGGGCTCGTCTTCGACCTTGCGTTCCAGCTCCGCATTCAGGCGCGCCAGAATCTTCTCCACTTCACGTTCGGGGTTGATCCACCAGTCGGTGGACCACACCCGATGCAGCCGCCAGCCCAGCCCTTCAAGCACGACCTGACGCAAGCGGTCGCGATCGCGCGCGGTGGCGCCCGAGTGATACGCGCGGCCGTCGCACTCGATGCCCATCAGATAGCGGCCGGGCGCGCGCGGGTCCACCACGCCCATGTCGATGCGGTAGCCAGAGCAGCCCACTTGCGGATGCACCACCCAGCCATGATTGCGCAGCACCTTGATGACTTGCGTTTCGAAGGGGCTGTCCGGCTCGCGGCCGGTCGGCAGCGATTGTTCCACCAAGGCGCGCGGCCCTTTCAGCGCAAACTCCAGGTAGTGCTTCAAATCGCGCACGCCGGTGGCCCGAACGCGTGACAAATCGATCTGTTCCGGCATCAACGTGCTGTAGATGACCACGCCTTCGCGCGCGCGGGATATCGCCACGTTCAGGCGGCGGTGTCCGCCTTCGCCGTTCAGCGGCCCGAAATTCATCGTCATCTTTCCGGCGGAATCCGGGCCAAACGTGATCGAGAAATAAATCACGTCGCGCTCGTCGCCCTGCACGTTCTCAAGATTCTTGATAAAGAGCGGTTCACGCGACTGCGCAGAGATCGCCTTGTCGAGTTCGGCGTTGGCGCGGCGGCGGGCGTCCAGCAGGGTTTCGATCAGGGATTGCTGCGGCTGGTTGAACGTCACCACACCCAATGTCTGGCGTCGGCGGGCCTTGTCCAGATAATGCTGTTCGATGCCTTGCACGATGGCTTCAGCTTCGCGGCGATTGGTACGGCTGCCGCCCCGGTCGTAGATGCCCACAACCTTCTCCAGCCGCACGGCCACGTCATCGGTGACGGGCGACGGGAAGGTGATCAGCTGCGAGTCGTAATACGTGACGTTGCTGAACGTGATCAGGCTTTCGTGCTTGCTGCGGTAGTGCCACTGCAAACGCAGGCGGTTCATGTCGGCGCCCAGGCACTCGTCCAGAATGCTCTCCAGGTCTTCGACCTGGCCATCATCGCCCGTGCCATCCTCTTCCGGCGTGGACTTGCTGAAGAAGCTCKTGGGCGGCAGCTGCTTGGTGTCGCCCACCACCACCACTTGCTGGCCGCGCGCAATGGCCCCCACCGAATCCCACACCGGAATCTGCGACGCTTCGTCAAAGACCACCACATCAAACTGTGAATGGCCGGCGTCCAGATACTGCGCCACCGACAATGGCGACATCAGCAGGCAAGGCTTGAGCTTGGGCAGCAGCGACGGCAAGCGCTGCATCAATTGGCGCACGGGAACGTGGCGCGTCTTCTTTTGCAGTTCGCGGCGCAGCAAGCCCAGCTCGCTATCCGGGCTGACCAGAACACCGTTGCCATCGGGCACTTTGCCAGCCAGCACGGCGGCGATGTAGGCAGACGTCAGCTTCTGGAAGCGGTCGTCTGCATCGCGGAATTCGCGGATCTTGCGCTCGTGGTCGGCACTGGAAAACGCGCGCAACACGGGCGAATGGTCGATGACTTTCTTCACCCACCAGTTGCGATAACTGAATTCAAAATGCGCTTCGACCTGTTCCAAGGGCACGCGGCCCTGCTCCAGGAAAGCAACCAGGCCTTGCAGTTGCGACGCAATGGCTTGCTCGCGCGCCTGACGCCACACGCACCACGGCATCAAGAACTGCTTGTTATGACGCCAGCCCGCCAGCACGCCCTGAATGCGTTCCAGCGCGCCGTTGGCATCCGATGCGCCCGCCAGTGCTTCGGTGGGTTTGGCCAGCGCATCCACTTCTGCCAGTCGGTCTTGCAGGGCACGCCATGCATCCCGATAGGCAAGCAACGATTTGCCCAGCGGCGCACCCGGTTGCAGAAAGGCGCGGTTTTCGCCCACCAGCGCTTGCAGGCGGGTGCGCAGGGCCGCCGCCGTCAAGGGGTCGCCCGCAACCCGCGTGACGGCATCGGCGAAGCGCTCTGCCCATTGTTCATGCCGCTGCACCTGTTCCCAATCGGTGGACAAGCCTGTGTAGCTGTCTTGCAGCAAGCGCTGCGCGTCCGCCTTCAAGACGGCCAGTTCGCGGTCTTCGATATTCACCAGCGCCAGCGGCGCCAGCATGGCGGTCATTGACGCCTCATCCGGCCGCTGGCCATCCGTGCGATAGATCGCCAGACGCTTGCGGATGCCACCCTTGGCGAAGACGGACTTCGGCCACCATGCCGCACATGCCGACAGCCACTCGGCTTTCAGCGTATTGGCATCAAGCTCGGCCAGTTGCGCGTTCCATTGCGCCCCCACCTGCGCCCAATGGGCGTTGCGCGCCAGACCGTGGCGAGCCAGCGCCTGCACTTGAAAGCGCGCCGCCGGGTCGTGCGCCTGCGTGGCCAGGCCCGCAGGCACTTGCGGCGCTGCGAGCAGCACGTCGATCAGCTGATCCAGATGGGCGTAGGCATCCAGGCTCAACCCTTGCGCCGGCATGCCGACGCCGTCGCCCGCCACCACGGCCTGCGCCTGAAAGCCTGCCACCGCCTGCTCCAGCGCCTGCGCCGCGGCCAGCAGCGCGTCTTGCCAGCTGGGGCTCCATTCGGCCATGCCGATATGCGCCAGCGGATGGCCATGCAGCACGCCAAGTTCTTTGGACAAGGTCGACATGCGGCGCGCCGTCTCGCGCAGTTGCGCAAGGTCTTTGTAATGGTGCGCGTGCGCATCCGCCCAGAACATGGGCGACGGCTCCTTGCCCGCGTTCTGAATGCAGGTGCCAATGGCGTCATACACCGTCAGGCCATTGGAATGCGTGTGATGCAACGCGTCGACCAGCCCGTTCAAGTCCTGGCGCAGCACCGTCAGGCGTTCGGCTTCGCGCGCCCAATCGTCGCTTGTGCGCTGGCCGCTATGGTCCAGCGCGCGGCCCAGCTGTTGCAGCACCTCGGATTTACGCGCCTTGGACGAATGCAGTTCCAGGCAGAACGGGCCCAGGCCGATATTGGCAAGACGGCGGTGCACGACTTCCAGCGCGGCCATCTTTTCCGAGACGAACAACACCGTCTTGCCGCGCGCGAGCAGATGCGCGATCAGGTTCGTGATGGTCTGGCTCTTGCCCGTACCCGGCGGCCCTTCCAGCACCAGGTCGCGTCCCGCGTCCACCGCGCAGATCGCCTTCAGCTGCGAGGAATCAGACAGCAGCGGCGTCAGCAGGTCTTCGGGCTTGTAGCTTTCGTCCAGGCGGTCAAAGCGTTGATCGAAGGGTTCTTTTGCAAACGCCTGCCCCGGGTGATCAATCAGATGCTTGACGACACGATTGGCTTTCAGCTGCTCGGTACGGTCTTGCAGGTCTTTCCACATCAGGTACTTGGTGAACGAGAAGATCCCCAAGTGCACCTGTTCCAGCACCTCCCAGCCCGCGATTTCCCGCACGGCCAGCCGGAACGCCTGCAACACACGAGCCACATCGACGCCCTTGTCATCAGCGGGCAGGATGTCCAGGCCCGGAATGCGCAGCTCGTAGTTGTTGCGCAGCATCTGCAGCAACGTGGGGTTGATGATGGTCTCGTCGTCGTGGCGCACCAGCCGGAAACCGCTGCGCACCGACTGCCGTTGCAGCGACACCGGCACCAGGATCAGCGGCGCCAGATGCGCGCTTTCCGCACCCGGGCTTTCGGTCCAGCGCAGCATGCCCATCGCCAGGTACAACGTGTTCGCGCCGCCCTCTTCCAGGCCGGTGCGCGCTGCGCCGAAGATGGTCAGCAGGTTGGCGTCCAGCGCCTCTTGGGTGACGCGCGCAATCAGTTCCTTGTTGCCCAACGCGTCCAGCGCCATGTCATCCAGCGGCGCGCGGCCGCCTCGGCTGACATGCACATCGGCCACACGCGGGTCGCTGCCATCCATCAGGGCGGCAGGCAACGGACGGATGCGGAATTCGCTGCCGTCGACAATGGCGTCTTCCACCTGCGCCAGATCCGGCACCACAAGCGGCAAGGTGGACTTGGTCAGCTTGAAGTTCAGCAGACGGTTGCGCAGCGTCAGGTCGAGCAGGCGCGACTTCCACTTGGCCAGCCGGCCTTCCGGCGTGTCGTCGGCGGGCTCCAGGCTGATCACAAATTCCGGGTCCAGCGGCGGCAGCTCGGGCGTGGGTTCGATGGCGGCGGGGCGTTCGGCGTCATCCGCATCCGTGGGCGCTACCGAGACCACACGCGACGGCAGCGGCTTGATCTGCAATTCCCGCGCGCGATGCACATCGATGGCGTAGCGGAAGGTGTTCTCTTCGCGCAGATGGGCTGCGCCCTGCTCCAATGCGCGCCGCAACGACGGGCGAAAGTTCGGATGCTGCGCGATGCCGGTGGTTTCAAACACCAGGAATTCGCCGCTGTCCACGCGCTTTCTCACGGCTTGCACGTCGTCCGTCAACGGGTCAGCAAAACAGGCCTGATGCAGCCACACGCCTACCCAGGCGTGCCCGTCCTTCATCAGAATGACCGGGCGCAAGCCCGCCTGCTCCAGGCAGGACGAGAACAGCATCGCCAGATCCAGGCACGTCGCCACCCGGGCGTCCATGATGCGATCCGGCGTGCGAATCTTCTGGCCGTCCACCCCAAACGACGCGGGCGGTTCGGCGTAATGCAGCGATTCTGCGGCCAGCGTGCTGTAGATGGCGGACACCTGCTTCCACACCACATCGCGGCTTTTGGACTGGTAGCCGTTCATTTGCAGATCGGCGTGCTGCGCGCGCAGCAGCTTGGACGCCTTGCCGATCAGCACATCCACAGCCGGATTGTTCGGCATGGAAAACGCGGCCAACAATTCCGGCAAGGCACGCGTGCCGGCCCATTGGTCATACGCCAGCACGGAAATCGCTTGCGATGCCCGGCCCAATTCCTGCGTGCCTAACTGCACCACCACGTCGATGCTGGCGCGCACGGCTTCTTGCAAGTCGGCCACGTAGGCGTGGTCGGGCGTCAGGTCCAGCGGGGAAATTCTGCGGATTTCTCCCGGCACCAGCACGTCAAAGCGCAGCGTCACAGGAAGGGCGAAGGCGGGATTGCAGCGCAGCCGGACTTCAATATTCTCGAAGGTATGCGCCGACCGGTTCGTCACGCGCAACGTGCGAACGATGGGAACCGCGTTTTGAATCGAGGCGTAGCCCAGCGTGGGGTCGGCTTCGATATCAATGGCGATGGCGATGGCGTCGGGCGTGTTCGACCCTGCCGTGTGCAACGCGGTAGCAGGCGCAGTGCCGGCCTGAGCTGCGCCGGTCTGCGCTGGGCCTGTGAGCCCTGCGCCCGCCTGCGCCGCGCCGTCCTGGATCGCCAACGGTTCCAGGTCTTGTCGCTTATCCATCGATATCTCTCGGTTCGGTTTCGAGGCCATCAATGCGGGCCGCGAAAATCTGCAATGCCGGATTTTAAGACGCGATGGAGCCTCTGCCCTCTGGAAACAGAAAGTTTTGCTGATCAGCCTAAATATCGGCGGGCAGGAGCCTTAACGCGGCCTGCTACCCGTTGAACTATTGCACGGGCGGATACGCGGGGTCCGTCAGGCAGGCCTGCACCCATTCGGTATCGTCCGACGCGTCGATCTCGCCATCCAGCTTCGGCAAGGGCTTGTCGGCATACACGTATTGCGGCGCTTCAGGCTTGCGGTTCCAATTCGCTTTCGTGTCGCCGACCGTGGCGCAGGCTTCATCGGCGCTGCTGAACGAGCACGACGCGATGACATGCGGCTTGCCATCTACCACGTTGGCGACGTAGCGCTTGGTGTAGACCGCCCCCGACGCCCAGGACTCGTCCACCGAGCACACGCGGTCATTGTTTTGGTAGTGGCGAATGGCAAAGCAGGCGTAGTCAAGGTCGTCACCGGGCAGCACGTCGCAAGTCGTCCAATAGCCCGCGAAAGCGCCGCCCGTGAATCGCGACTGGAACGTCTGTTGCTGTTGCGCCTGGCGAATCATGGTGGGTGCAACGGTCCCCCTGCCGGATTCCTGGAACTGCCCGATGCGGTTCTCGATCAGCTCACGCGCAATCTCACCCATGCTCTTGTCGTCAGGCACGCCGTCCGGGTCCGTGAGCAGACGGTCCAGCGCCCGGTCACGCGCTTCGAGCCACCGCTTCTGGCTGGCCACCAGCATCGCGCGGATACTGTCGTCCGGCGCCAGCTTCAAGATCGCCTGGTAGGCGCGATTCAGCTTGGCATCGGCCGCCACGGTTTTCTTGTCTGAGCAGATCAGCTTTTCGACGGCGGTGCCAGCCTTGGCGCAATTGATCGCCATCGCCGGCGCGGACAGCGCGAACAAGCCGGTCAGGAACACGGCTTTTACTGCGGAACATGCCAATTTCATTGCGTTCTTCTCTTTACAAGGGCCTGCCGGTTCGGCTTAGCGGCTGATGACTTCACTGTCTTCCATCACGATGCGATAGTTGTTGCGCAAGTCCAGCACGTAGGTGAAGTTCGAGGTGCCAGAAGCGGTTTTACCGCGCTTCGGGCTGGAAACCTTGTAGTCGTAGATGCCGGCCACCAGGCAGCGGCCGTCGGTGCAACGCGCCACCAGCGAGGTCTGGTCCACGGTGAACCGGCGAATAGGCCAACGCGCAAAGTACGCTTCCTTATCCGCCAGGATTTCCGACTTCGGACGCCGCTTCTTGAAGTAGTCGACCGTATCCGCGTAGAACTCACGCGTGAATTTCAGCGCGTCTTCGTTGTTGCCCGCGCCCGTTTGAATCATCAGGGCCGCCGCGTTGATCGCCCGCTGCTCATCGGTCAGCGGAGCCGGTGCGGCGTCCTTTTGCAGCGTGGGGGTGGCGGCGGGCGCCGGTCCTGAATGCGCGGATTGAACGGGGGCTTGGGGTTGGGGCTGTGGCTGCGATTGAGACTGCGGCTGCGATTGCGGTTGCGGCTGCGATTGCGGCTGCGATTGCGGCTGCGATTGCGGCTGCGATTGCGGCTGCGATTGCGGCTGCGATTGCGGTTGCGATTGCGATTGCGGCTGTGGCTGCGATTGCGACTGTGCCTTAGCTGCCGCTGGCGCGTAAACGTGCCCGCCTTGCGGTGCGCTGCGCTGTGCCGTCTGCGTGTTCCCCGTCCGGTTGATGCCGTACTTGGCGATCTCCTGCGGCGAGAAGAAGTACATCTCTTTCGAAGGCGTACTGAACATGATGCCCAGCACATCCGCCGACACGCCGTACTTCGGCAAGGTGGCCACAATGTCCGACACGCCCAACTGCGCCTGTTCGCTCGTCATCTCGGGCGAGGTGATCTGATGCACGCCCAAGCGCCCGTCCGCCACGCGCTGACGCCCGGCAAAGAACACGAACGCGCATGCGGATGCGCAATAGCTGTCTTTGGGAATGTAGGTATTCAGCCCGCGCTCGTAGACCTCTTCACCAATGATCAGCCCCATATGCACCAGCCCGCCGCCGTTGTTCTGCAATACCAGCGTGGCAATGGACGGGTGCTCGCGCAGCACCTTCTTCAGGTGCAGCATGTCGTTGGCGCCCACGCCCGTGTTGTAGACGAGCAGGTTGGGCGCGCTGGGAAAGTAGACGAAGGGGCCGTAGCGCTCGGACGGTTCCGACGGCTGGGGCGCTTGCGCGGACGCCTGCTGCGGCGCCTGCGCGTAGGACGCCGCCGTGCCCGCCAGGGACATCGCCGCGCCCATTCCAAAAGCCGTTAGTGTTCTTTTAAGCATCGGATCTGTTCTATCGCCGGGGAAGGCGCAAATTTATCAGGCATCGCCGAAGCGTCTTGCCTGTCGTCGCCAGCAGCGCGCCATTTTGCATGAAATCAACTTACAAAATAGAAACAGAGTTCAACGTTCTGAAACGTGCGCCCGGGCTATCCTGCGCCGGCCTCCTCTACCGAGACCGCTTCCTTCCCATGCGCAACCGACTCGCATCGCTATTGTTGTCTTCCCTGCTCGGCGCCGGCCTGCCCTGCCTTCCCGCATTGGCCGACACCACCGTGCCATCCCTGGACAAGGCTCGCAGCGCCCTCCAAACGGAAGACGCTCGCAGAATGTACGACAGCCAGATGAGCGGCGCACCCCAACCCGACGGGCTGGGCGTTGCCTTGCCCCCCGGCTTCACGCGCGAATTCCTGGTGCAGCAATTGGCCCCCGGCCAAGATCCCAAGCGCCTTGTGGTCGCTGGCGCAAAGCCCTGGGCGCAACGCGCCGGTACGTTCGTCGCAATGGTGTGCCTGGCGTCGACGCCCGAACGCGCGGCGCAATTGCTCAAATTTGGCGGCGGAGAATGCGCCGATTTGTCTAGCGACGATGAGAAGAACGGCGTCTGGTTCGGCGTGTTCGGCACGACGCCCGGCGCGGCACCCACCTTGCTTGCGCGCACCGACGGCCCGGTCAAGACGCCTACCGATTGGAGCGACACCGACATCGACTTGCCGCAAGACCTGGCCACTGAAGACGCGAAAGCCCCGCTGCTGTCGGTACCCACCGAATGGAAGCGCTTCGACCTGGCCGCCTACAAAATCGCCCCCGGCGCCGTGGCCTTCGGCGTGCGCGCCGGATGGAGCGAAGGCTATTCAGGCGGCGGCGCCAACTTCGAAGCCCTGTACCTGTTCCACATCGACGGCCCCACGCTGCGCGTGGTCTTCGCACAGCCCATGTCGTTCTTCAAATCCATCGCGGGGGATTGGCACCCCGATGGCACACGCGACCACGACATGTCCGACGCCAGCAACATCCTGGTGGTGCTGCCGGAGAAGACGGACGGGTACTTTGATCTGCAATTGCGCCAGCAAGGCGGCAAGTGGCGCAAGACGCTGAAGTGGTCGGCGGCGGAGCGTGCGTATCGGTGAAGGGGCTATTACCCCTCAATGTATCGTCCGCGCCCCTTTGCGCGCCCGCTTGATTTCGTACATGCGGGCATCTGCCAGGCGGACGGCGGATTCGGCGTCCAAGCCGCGCGGGTCGACGGCCACCACGCCGACGCTGGCGCCCTCGTAGGGCACGACCGCATCGCCCAACTGATAGCGGCCGATGGTGGCCGCCGTAGCGCGTTCTTCCAGCGCGCGGGCGGCGTCTTCGGCTTCGCCGCGTTGCGCTTCGCCGCCGGGGCCGATGTTGCCGCGTTCAATGGCCGGGCCGGGGCCGATCAGCACGAACTCGTCGCCGCCGATGCGGCCCAGCATGTCGGACGTGCGCAAGGTGCTGGCCAGCCGGCGTGAAATCTCTTGCAGGAACACGTCGCCCTGCTGGTGGCCGTAGGTATCGTTGATGCCTTTGAAGCCGTCCAGATCAATCACGCCGACCAGGACGCTTCCGCCTTCTCGCAGCGCCCGCTTTTCAAGGCGCTCAAGTTCTTCATACAAGGCGCGGCGATTGGGCAGGCCCGTCAGCGGGTCGGTAAGCGCGTAGGACAGCAGCTGGACATTCGCGGCCTGCAACTGCTCCATCAGGATTTCGCGTTCCAGGAAATTGGCGATCACGTTGGAGAACAGCTTCAGCACCACTTCGGCCTGCGGCGGGATCTGGTGTTGTTGCGCGCTGGCTGCGCAAAGCGTCCCAAGCAGCGTGCCTTCATCGGTACGAACGGGCGCGCTCACGTAGGTCTGGATGCCCAGTTGGCGGGCGGCTTCGGAGTCGGGCCAGCAATTGGCGACGTCGCTGGTACACAGGCGGCCTTCTTCCAGCGCACGTTTGCATAGCGTGTCGGACCACGGCACCGACAAGCCTTCCGGAATCTGCATATCGCCCGCATTGCGTGCAAAGCGCACATGCTGCAAGTCGGCCGCTAAATCGATAGAGGTGAGATAGGTGGATTCCAATCCTGTGACGCTGCCCAGCATGTCCAACAACGGGCGGGTCAATTGCTCGACGGTCTTGGCCTGCGGCAGTGATCTCGACAGTCCGGCAAGTATCGGGTCCAACGGCATCTCCTCGAAGCGTGCGCGCATGTGGCGGCGCGGTTAAGCAAGCCCTGCCACGGTCAGAATGCGGGCGGGTCAGCGGACATTATGCACCGATGAAAAAACCCGCATTCCCCTTGATGGGCAATGCGGGTTTGAGACCTGCCGTCATGCAGACGCCTGACGGCGTCCCGGCGATTTGATTCAGCCGACCACGCGGAAACGCTCGGCGTCGTCCATGAAGGGCTTGTCGCCAAAGCCGTTTTCGTTCGAGCCGAACGGCATTTGCGCGCGCAGCTTCCACGAAGCCGGCACCTTCCATTCACGCGCCACTACGCCGTCGATCAGCGGGTTGTAGTGTTGCAGGCTGGCGCCGACATCAGCGTTGGCCAGCGCAGCCCAGACCGACAGCTGGGCCATGCCGCCCGACTGTTCCGACCACACGGGGAAGTTGTCGGCGTACAGCGCAAACTTTTCTTGCAGGCTGCGCACAACGTCCTGGTCTTCGAAGAACAGCACGGTGCCCACGCCAGCGGCAAAGCTCTTGAGCTTGGCTTCGGTCTTGTCGAACCCTTCGGCCGGCGCCACCTTGCGCACTTCTTCGATGGCCAGATCCCAGAGCTTCACGCTTTCAGCGCCAAACAGGATGACGGCGCGCGAGCTTTGCGAATTGAACGACGAGGGGCTGTGCTTGATCGCGTCTTGGATCAGGGTTGCCAGTTCTTCTTTGGAGGCCGACAGGTTGCGGCCCAGCGAATACTGCGTGCGGCGCTTCTTGAGTGCGTCGAGATATGCGTTGCTCATAAGAATATGGACCTTTCGACTGGTAGATAGGGGGTGATATGCGGAGGGATTCTACCGGCAGGCCCATGACGGACGCACTAGTCCCCGCCCAAAAATGGCCGATTTTGGACGGAACAAACTGTTCTATTCATGGCACCAATGTGCTGTGAACCTCTACATCTACGGTGCAATATGCGTAGACGTTTGCCCGACAAGATTCAATATCCAGTCCCGGAGCGCGGACACGCGGGGATCGGCATCGCTGCCTTCGGGGTACACGAGGTGATAGGCGTACTGCGGCGCCACCCGCACGCCCACCTCGAACAGACGGACTAGGCGGCCGGCCTGCACATCGCGTTCGACCAGTTCCCATTCCACCAGCCCAACGGCCCCGCCATCGATCACGGCTTGCACGACGTGACTGGATTCCGTGAACGCAACGCTGCGGCTGTCGTCGAAATCGTCGATACCGGCCGCCGCCATCCACATCGGCCAATTCGGCCAGACGATGCCGCCGGGTTTGCAGTCCACAAAGCACAAGGTGTGGTTGAACAGGTCGCGCGGCGAGACCAGCGCGGGGCTCTGTTCGAGCAACGCCGGGCTGCACACCGGCACGACGATGGTATGGAACAAGCGATGCGAGATCGCGCCGGGGGTGTGGCCCGCGCCGAAGCGGATGGCGATGTCCACATCCTCCGCATCGAAGTCGCGCACGGCGTCGCTGATATCGAACGTCAGCTCAAGCCCCGGGTGCGCGTCGCGAAACGCCGGCAGGCGCGGCAGCAACCAGTTTGTGGCGAAACGAGCACCGACAGACACGCGCAGATGCCTGGCCCCGCGGCTCATGCGCCGCGCTTTGGCGGCCGCGCGATGCAGGGTATCGAGCGCGTCTGTCGTCGCGTCAAACAGCACCACCCCCGCCGGCGTCAACTGGATGCTGCGGCTGGTGCGCGCGAACAGCACGATGTCCAGTTGCGCTTCGATCTCTTTGATCTGGTAGCTGACAGCGGCGGGCGTCAGCCCGACCTCGTCGGCGGCCCGGGTGAAATTCAGATGGCGTGCGGCGGCTTCGAAGGTGCGTAACGCGCGGGTGCCGGGCAGCATTCGGTTCATGATCTTCAAGCCAAATTTAATGATCGGATGAAAATTACTCGTTTCCCCCGGTGATGGCAATTCGGGATAGTGGTGGAACTTGATGATCACCCTGGAGTTTTTCAGATGTCCGCCCCCGCCCTTTCCTTTGTCACGCAACGCAATGGCCAGGCCGCCACCGCCGCAGACCTGGCCCCGCTGGCTTTCGCCGGCTACGCGCACTTCACCGCGATGCAGGTGCGCAGCGGCCAGGTACGCGGGCTGGATCTGCATCGCGCGCGATTGCGCGCCGCCTCGCTTGAGATGTTCGGCCAGGCGCTACCGGATGCGGTCATCTTGAACGCGCTGCGCACCGCGATCCAGGCGGGCCCCGCGGACGTGTCGCTGGTGGCGACCGTGTATTCCCCCGCGGGCGAGTTCACCGTTGCGGACAGGCACACGCCGCTGGATGTGTTGGTGCGCACCGGTCCGCCCTCATCCGGACCGGCCGACCCCTTGTCCCTGGCGGTGGTCGAGCATGAGCGCATGCTGCCGTCGGTGAAGCACGTTGGCGAAGTCGCCAAGACCTATCTGCTGCGCCAAGCCGCCGCGCAAGGGTTTGACGATGCGGCATTCATGGACCGCCATGGGCGTATGAGCGAGGCGTCGATCTGGAACCTGGCGTTCTGGGACGGGCGTGCCGTCGTATGGCCCGATGCCGCCATGCTGACGGGCACCACGATGGGCATCGTGCAACGGCAACTGGAAAAGATGGGCGTGCCGCAACGGGTGCAGACCATCACGCGGGACACGCTGCCAACCCTGGCGGGCGCGGCAGTCATGAATTCCTGGACCCCGGGCATTGCCGTGAACCGGATCGGAGACACGGCCATGCCCGAGGCGCCGCCCTTCATGGCGTTGCTGCATGCGGCGTATCAGGCCGAGGAGCCTGTATTGCCCTGATCGTGCCGGGTGCCGCACATGCGCCCCCGGCACGTGACGCGATCAGTCAGCCCGGAAGCCCGTGGCTTTCACCACGTCGGACCAGCGTTTGGATTCCGTCGTCAGCAAGGCTTGCAGCGCTTGGCGGTCGGACCCCACCACGACGAAGCCTGCCTCACCCAAGCTGCGCACGGCGGCAGGCTGGCGCAATGCGGCAGCGCTATCTTTCTGCAAGCGGTTCAGCACCGCCTCCGGCGTGCCGGCGGGCGCAAACAGCGCAAACCACGCGCCGAAGTTGATTGCCGGCAACCCGCGTTCCGCAAACGTCGGCACGGCCGCCAGCGCGGGCGAGCGTTGCGCGCCGGTGATGGCCAGCGCGCGCAGCTTGCCGCCTTGCACCTGCGGCACGGCCAGCGCCGTCGTCACGAACGCGGCCTGCACCGCGCCGGATACCAGGCCCGACACCGCATCCCCCGTGGACCGGTAGTGGATGGCCTCGATCTTCATACCCGCTTCGCGTGCGAACAGCTCCGCGCCAAAATGGCCCGGTGTGCCGGCGCCGAAGGTCGCGAAATTGATGCGGTCTGACGCTTTCTTGGCGCCATCAACGAACGCGGCCAAGTCCTGATACGGCGAATCGGCCGGCACGACCAGCACGAAATCGGCGCGCACCACTTCAGAGATCGGCGCAAAGTCGCGCGACGGGTTGTAGTTCAAGTTGCGATACGTGGCAGGCGAAATGCTGATGGAGCCGACCTCGCCCAGCAGCAGCGTCTGGCCGTCGGCCGGACTGCGCGCCACCGTCTGCGCGGCGATCTGCCCGCCCGCGCCCACCTTGTTTTCCACCACCACGCTTTCGCCCAGCAGCGGCCCCATGTGTTGCGACAAAGTGCGAGCCACAATGTCCGGCCCGGTACCCGGCGGGAAGCCCACGTTCAGGCGCACGGGGCCATTGGGAAACTGCGCCATCGCCGCAATCGGCAGGCACAGCAGGAAGCCGCCAAACAGGCGGCGCAGCATTGATGTCATGGTTGTCTCCGAGTCGTTTTTATATTCATGCCGCGGCGGGTGCCGCGGGTTCAGCAAATGCGGTAGAAGCGCAATTCGACGCGATCCGGGTAACGCGCGCCCGTGCCGATGAAAAGGCTTTCATTCATCCAGCCCAAGGCGGGCGACGCCGTTTCAAAACGCGGATAGCTGCGGAAATAAATGCGGGCCGGGTCAACCGGTTCGCCGCGTACGAGCCGCGCGATGTCGTCCGCGTGGCCGGTACGGATGCCGGTGTTCTCGACATAGATGCGTTCGCCATCCGGCGTTTCGATGACGTAGCGCGCGTGGATGTCGGTGTACGTGGCCGAGCGAATCACCTGGAAATCCGCCCCGCCCGGCAACACTTTGCCGCGCAGGCGCGGGCCTTCCACCGTGCCGCCGGTAATGGGAATCACGCGGCGGCAGCCTTGCGGCGTGTCGCCCACTTCTTGCGGCACGCCGACCTCGACGACAACGGTCGCCACATGTTCCAGCTGCGGCGCCAACGGGTCCATCAATGCGTCGTGTGTGCTCATGGCATGGTTCCCCTGTTCTTCTGCAAAGCCGCGGGGTCGAAGCCCGCGAGTTGTTTGTAGCGCAACGATACCGCCGCCAGCTCTTGCTGCGCGATCACGTCGTTGATGTCCGCAAAGCCTTGCGGCGCGCGCTCTTCGGCCATCTGCATGACTTGCTCGGGGCCGTTCAAGCGGTTGCGCAGCACGATGCCCGCCGTACGCGGCAGACGATCCGCTTCATATTCCAACAAGGCGGTTTCAAGCGTGCGTACGCCGCCCTTGGCCGCTTGCGCCAGCCAGTCGGACAAGCAGCGCGCATCCAGAATCGCTTGGGCCGATCCGTTCGAACCAATGGGATACATGGGATGCGCGGCGTCGCCCAGCAGCGTCACGCGCCCCCGCGTCCAGCGCGGCAAGGGGTCGCGGTCAACCAATGGGAATTCATAGATGGCCTGCGCGCCGTCGATGATGGCGGGAATATCGATCCAGTCCCAGCGCCAGTCGGCGAACCGATCCGCAAAGACCGACTTGTCGACCTGGCGGTTCCAATCGGTGGCGGGCAACTCCGCGCCGGGCACCGACAGTTCCGCGATCCAGTTGATGAGCGATCGGCCCTGCTGGCGCAACGGCTCTGAAATGGGATAGCAGACGAACTTCTGGTCCTGATGCCCGGCCATGAACATGCTGCGGCCGTCCAGATAGGGCGCGGCTTCGGTCACGGCGCGCCACAACATGCGGCCGGAGAAGCGCGGTTCATCACCCACGGGATGCAGCTGGCGGCGCAACGCGGAATGAATGCCGTCCGCACCCACCAGAATGCTGCCCCGCACGCGATGCGTGCTGCCATCCGCGCGCCGGCGGAACAGCGCCGTGGCGCCCGAGGCGTCCTGCTCGGCGGATTCCAGCACCATGCCGGTGACGATCGCGCCTTCGCCCAATCGCTCACGCACCGCTTGCGCGAGCAGCATCTGGAATTCACCCCGATGCACCGAGAACTGCGGCAACGGATATCCGGCTTCCAGGCCACGCGGCTCACGCCAGATCGGTTGACCCAGCTTGTTGTAGTAGTGCAGCTGCGAAGTCTCGATGGCGCGTTCGGCCAAGGCGGGCATCAGGCCCAGCTGTTCAAGCTCGGCCACGGCGTGGGGCAGCAGGTTGATGCCAACGCCCAAGGGCCGCAGTTCCTGCGCGCTTTCATATACGCGGCAATCGATGCCGTGGCGATGCAGCATCAAGGCGAGCGTCAGCCCGCCGATGCCTGCGCCGGCGATGACGATTTGCATGTCTACTCCTGGTTTTATTTGTTATGCAACATAACAAAATCCAGGTGGGTTTCGCACCCCGGGGATTTCCCGTAATGCGGTAGCGCGGCGGCATTGACTGCATTAGTGTTGAGGCCCCGAATCGCGATTGCCCCTCCATGTCCCGAGCTGCATCCCAACGCCCCCGGCGCCCCGCCGCGCGTGGCGAACATTTCGACCCGCACGTTCCCGGTATCCAATACGGTGCACTCGACGGCCTGATCGGCTATGCCATCCGGCGCGCACAGATCGTGATCTACGAAGACTTCCTGGCCGCGCTTGCCCCGTGGGACATCACTCCGCAGCGCTTCTCAGCCCTGACGCTGATCTCGGCCAACGCCTGCTTGAAGCTCACCGACCTGGCCCGCATCCTGGGCATCGCGCGGTCGGGCGCGGTACAGATCGTGAACCAGTTGCAAGACTTGGGCTACGTTGAACGGCTTGATGCCGAACACGACAAGCGCGCGTATTCGCTGGCGATGACAGCGGCGGGCAGCGTGGCGTTGGCGAAAATTACGCAGGCGGTGCAGGCGCACGACGCCCGCATGAGCCACCAGCTAAGCGCGGCGGATAAGGAGCGGTTGATCAACCTGCTGGGGAAACTGGGCAGTTAAGCGCGTGCGAACGCGTGGGCGAGTTCGTGCGCGGCGGCGGTGATACGATCATTCGACCGCTCACTTGAAACCCAGGAACGCATGCCCGCCACCACCCGCCACACGGACTCTTTCCAGACAACCCCCGAAGCCATTCAACGCCGCCTGGTCCTTGAAAACGTGCACAACGCGCGTGACCTTGGCGGGCTATCGGGCGCCGACGGCCGCCGCGTGCGCACGGGCAAACTTTTCCGCAGCGGGAATCCCGGCCGGGCCAGCACCGCAGATCTGGAACAGTTGAGCGCATTGGGGTTGGAAGCCGTCATTGATTTCCGCGCCGAACCCGAGAAGGCGCATGATGAACCGCTGTTCGGTCAACGCTTTCACTGGATTGCATCGCCCGTGCTGGACGGCAATATGGCCATGGCCGTACTGCTGCCGCGCCTGCGCGAAGCCACGCAAGACTTCAGCACGTCGATGATGGTGGACATTTATCGCGAATTCCCGTCGCGCTATCAACAACCCTTCGGCGGATTTCTGCAAACCGCAATGACCGGCAAGACGTTGCTATTCCATTGCACGGCGGGCAAGGACCGCACTGGCTTCGCCTCGCTGTTGCTGCTGTCGGCGCTGGGTGTGGCGCACGACGACATCGTCGCGAACTACCTGGAATCGAACCACTGGAATGCCGGGTTCTTCCAGGAAATCCTCGTCAAGTCCGCCGCGCGCGGCGTCAAAGACGATGTGATGATGCCGCTGCTGGAAGTGGCGCCCGCCTACCTGGATGCATCGGTGCGGGCAATTGAGCAGGAATTCGGCGGAATGGACCGGTATCTGCGCGACGTGTTGAAGGTAGACGCGGAGGTCTTGCGGGAACATTACCTGGAGGATTGAACCCGCGGCCTGCCCGCCAAACACGGAATCAATTGCTACGCCGCAACCTGTCCGAGGACTGCTTGTTCAGGCGCTTGGCTTCCTCTTCCGCGTAGTCCTCTTCACCAGGTTCGTATGAACCTTCGTGCATGCAGCTGCTGCGATACCACTGGCACTCGCTACTGCGTGAATCTCCAAGTCCGACCATGGAACATCCCGAACCCATCGCGATAAGAGACAGCGCCGCACCGCAACGGATCAACATTTGAATCGACATATGCTCGCCCTACGTTGAAACATCAGTCCCCTTTATACCAGCCGGCCTTCGCCCTTCAGAGGGGCGACTGACATCTGCTAACGCAAAGACACTCCAGGACCAAACATGCTGAAAGACCGCGGATTCCAGATTTGGCTTGCCGTGTTTGCCGTCGTTGCCGGATGGCTGATTGCGGTGCTATGGCCGAAAAGCAGCGGCACGCCGTCGATTGGAGGCGGTGGCTACGATCTGTCTGATTGGGTCTACACGCTGGCGCTGCTGGCGTTCACGGGGCTGTGGACGGTGACTGCGTTGATCGTGGGGATGAGCCGTGGAAATGCCCATGCGGCAAAGCGCGCGTATACGTTGGCGGCGATCAGTGCGGTGACGTTCGTGGTGTCGGCGATTGCGTTTGGAGGCAATCTGCACTGAGGGCTGAGGGCTGAGGGCTGAGGGTGTTTGTAGCGTTGGTTTGCTATGCGTTTTTTGGCTACGCACTTTGCCTATGCACTTTTGCCTATTCAACCGGCAAGCAAAAAGCCCGCTGAAACTTGCGTTTCAGCGGGCTTTTTACGAGGAATTCTTGGTGCCGACGGCGAGACTCGAACTCGCACAGCTTTCGCCACTACCCCCTCAAGATAGCGTGTCTACCAATTTCACCACGTCGGCTTTCACCAGATTTCTGGCGCTGCCCATAGGCAATGCCAGAAAGTCGAGCATTCTAGCACGGAATTTCTTAAACACAGAACCCCTCAGGGAAATGGGGGCACCTCGCCCCCCTTAAAACGCGTACTTCGCGCTCAGCATGACGTTGCGGGGTGCGCCGTAGACGCCGCCATAGGCGCTCAGGCCGCTGTAGTAGGCTTTGTCGAACAGGTTGTTGACGTTCAGGGTGGCGCTGAATTGCTTGCTGAATTCGTAGCGGGCCATCGCGTTGACAACGGCGTAGCTGGATTGCTGCGCTTCGCCCACATAGCCCGACGTGCTTTGCCAATTGACGCCGCCGCCGACGGTCAGCCGATTCAGCGCGTCCGGCAAGCGGTAGGTCGTGAAGAGTTTGACGCTGTGGCGGGGAATCTGGGCGATGGCGCGTTGGCCGTTGGCGTCTTCGCTGAGCGAGTACGTATAGCCCGCCGCCACATTCCAGCCGCGGCTGAGTTCGCCCGTCAGTTCCAGTTCGGCGCCCTTGGTCGTGATGCCTTGCAGCGCCACGTACGACGAGGTGGCGGCATCGTAGTTCGCCAGGTTGCTTTGCCGGGTTTTGAATAGCGCCAGGCCAGCGTTCAGGCGCTCGTCGAAGAAGCTGGATTTAACGCCCAGCTCGTAACTGGTGCCGCGCTCGGGGTCCAGCACGTTGTTGTTGACGTCGCGGGTGGCGGCCGATTGCGGGCTGAAGATGCGGGTGTAGCTGCCATAGACGGACCAGTTTTCGTTCAGCTCGTGAACCAGGCCGGCATAGGGAACGATGACGCCGGTCTCGCGCGTGTCGGCGCGCGTGCTGCCGGGTACACCGACGACGCTGGTGTCGGCCTTGCGTTCCCAGTTGATGACGCGGGCGCCGGCGATCAGGCTGGTGGGGTCTGCCAGCTTGAAGCGTGACGTGAGGTATGCGCTGACCTGCGTTTCCTTGGTTTGGGTGTCGCCGGCCTTGACGAAGTTGGGCTGGTTGGACGCGCCATCCCAGTGATGAAAGTCGGCAATCGTGCCGTCATAACCCGTCCACGGACCCAGCCATCCGCCATAGCTGGGCGTGTCGGAACGCAGTTGGGACAGCGATAGCCCGGCAACGACTTCGTGTTGGCGGCCCAGCAGGTCAAAGGGGCCGCTGATCTGGGCGTCCAGCGTGGTCTGCTTGTCGTTGCTTTTCCAACGCACGGGCCACAGCGCCGCGCCCTGCCCCGTTGCCTGATCAATGGAGCCGGTCAGAAAGTACAGGGCGCTGTCGTAGTTGTAGCGGGTGTGCGTGACTTCGACTTTGCCGTTCCAGCCTTTGCCGAAGTCGTGTTTGACGGAGGCAAACACGTTGCTCAGTTCGCTATCGTAAAAGCTCCAGTCAGGCGCGGGGTTGGTCGACCGCTTGAAGTGGGTGGGGACGCCGTTGCTGTAGGCAAACGGCAGGCCCGTGCGCAGGGGCGAGTCGTTATTGTTGGTTTCGTAGCTGAAGCCCAGCGTGAGCAAGGTGGCGCTGCCCAGGTCCAGCTCGGTAATGCCATAGACAAGCCGGCTTTGCTTTTCGTAGCGATCAATCCACGAATGCTGGTTCTCTTCGTCGACGACCAGGCGGCCGCGCAGTTTGCCGTTTTCAGACAGTGGGCCGGACACGTCGGCACCCAGGCCATAGCGGTCCCAACTGCCGGCCTCGGCGCTGATGCTCGCCTGCCAATCCGCGGTCGGACGCTTGCGCACCAGGTTGATGCTGGCGGCGGGCGTGCCCATGCCGCTCATCAGGCCGGTGGCGCCTCGCACGACTTCGATGCGGTCGTACATGGCCGTGTTGCGCCAGTAGCTGGACGACCCCAAGGAACTGGGAATGCCATCAACCAGGAAGTTCGAAATCGTGAACCCGCGAGACCACAGGCCGCTTAGGTCGGTGCCCATGCCCTGACGGAACGCGGTGACGCCGGTGGTGCTTTCCAGCGCATCAATCACGCTTTCCAGCTTCTGATCGTCCAGCCGCTGCCGCGTAATAACGGTGACCGACTGCGGGGTCTCTTTCAGGCTCAGCGCCAGCGGCGTGCCCGTGGCGCTGGGCCCGGTTGACGTGTACGAGCCGGTGTTCTCGGTGACGGCGGGATCACGTTCGCCCGTGACCTGGACCGCCCCCAGCGTCACGACGCCGGCCGCAGGGGCCAGCGGGCGCCGCAATGCCCAACTGCCGCTGCCGGTGCGCAGCAGTTCCAGCCCGCTGCCCGACATCGCCGCATGGGCGGCCTGCTCGGCAGTGTAGCGTCCGCGCACGGCGGGCGCATCAATGCCACGCACCAGCTCGGCATCTACCGAAATGGCTTCACCGCTTTCGCTGGCAATGCGGGCCAGGCTGCTGCCCAGCGCCTGCGCGGGAATGTCGTAGGCGCGCAGCGTGCTGGCCGTGTCGGCAGGGGCAGAGACGGGGCTGTTCATATCGGCAGGGGCGGCGGCGTGGCTTGCCGTGGGCTGCGCCCGGACGAGCGGTGTCGAGAACAAGGCGACCAGGGCCGCGGCCAGCAGCGACAGCCGCAGATCGGTAACGGTAGACATGACGAGATTTCCCTCAAGAACGTCGTGAATCGAACTAGCTTCAAGAGGGATGTGGCGCGACGGCGCAAAAGTGACAGTGGGGACGAACGTTTTTTTCAGCCGTCGGCGGGGGTATCAATCAGGACGAGCATGCCGCCGGCATAGCGGCGCACGCGCACGGGCAGCGTCTCGGCCACGATGGCCAGCGTGCGGTCGGTGTCGTCCAGCGGATAAGTGCCGTACGCGCGCAGCCTGGCCGCGGCGGGACTGATGCGCACATAGCCTCGGCGATACGGCCGCAGGGCCGCAACCAGATCGGCCAGCGGTTGATCATGCAACTGGACTTCGCCCTGCTCCCACGCGCTAGCGGTCGCGGCGGGGGCCGATAACGGCTCTACGCCGCGTTCGGTCATGATTGCGGTTTCGCCTTCTTCCAAAGTGGCCGGGCGGCCCTCCAAGGGAATCAACGCCACGCGGTGCTGCAACATGGCAACCCGCGTGTTGCCCGGGTTCTGCCGCACCGCGATACGGGTGCCCAGCGCGCGGATCGCTCCCTGCGCCGTGCGCACGACAAAGGGCGGCCGAGCCGCCGGGCCGATCCCGGATGGCGCTACATCAATGATCAGTTCGCCTTCGCGCAAGATCAGTAATCGCAGCGCATCGGAATACACCACATCCACCGCGGTCCGCGCGTTCAGCTGAAGCAGGCTGCCATCAGGCAAGGCCACGGCGCGGCGTTCTCCGGTGCCGGTGACGTGATCCGCCAGCAATTGGGTCAGCGGCATCGTGCGCTCGGCCAACGCCAGCGCGGCCAAAGAGCCCACGCCCGCCACGCTTAGCGCGCCCTTGAGCCATTGGCGGCGCCCGCGTCCTGCGGCCTGAGCGCGCAACAGGGCCTGAGACAACAGGTCTGCCCGGCTGCCTGCGGCCTGAACGGCTTGAGGCTGGCGCACCACACCCAACGGGCGGTCGACCGCGTCGACCAAACGGCTCCAGGCCTGCGCGTGCGCGGGGTGTGCACGCAGCCACGCCTCATGGTCCTGGCGCTCTTGCGCAGTCACCTCGCCAGAACGCATGATGACCAGCCAGCCTAAAGCGGCATCATTGACCTCGGACTCTTGGGCAGCATGCGCATTCACGAACGCACGCTCCGCGCTGAGGGCCTAGCCGATGACATTCAGGCCTGCCATCCGCCGGAACGCCTGCGCCATGTACTGGCGCACCATGCTGGCCGACACGCCCAACTTGTCTGCGATCTCGGCATAGGTCAGGCCGTCCAGCTGGCTGTACAAAAACGCCTGCTGCGTCTTGGCGGACAGGCCTTCCAGCGCCGCCGCCACGCACTCCAAGGCTTCGATCACCAACTGATGTTGTTCGGCGGAAGGCGCCACGCCCTCACCTTGCACGGCCAGCGCTTCCAGGTAGGCCTGCTCTAGATCGCGCCTGCGCCACAGCTGGAAGATCTGCCGTTTGGCGATGGTGGTGAGAAAGGCGCGCGGCTCGCGCACCGCGTTCAAGCCCTGGTTGTGGGCCTGGATGGCGACCGCCTGCGAAAACGTTTCGGCGGCCACATCTTCGGCTTCCGCCCGGTTGCGCAAATGCCGCTGCACCCGATCCAGCAACCAGCTGTGATGCCCCCGGAACCAGCTTTCCAGCACGGCCATCGCACGCGAGGGCGCGATCGCCGGACGGGCGGCTTGAGCGTCGTCAGTCAGTAGGGGCATGAGAGGCTGGCGCGGGATTGGTCAGTTGGGCATGGGAAGAAGCGGGCGGATTATATCAATCATGAGAACCATTCTCAATATCTTTTCCCAAGACCCTGACCCAGACCCAGCCCTACCCCGCCTGCCGCGCAAAAGAAAAAGGCCGGCATTACGCCGGCCTTCTTGCACTGACTGAGGCTTACTGCTTACTTGGCGGGCGTCTCGGCCGGCTTGTCACCGGTAGCCGGTGCGGCAGCGGCCGGAGCCGGGGCCGAGGGCACCGATGCGTCAGGCTTGGCCGGCGCAGCAGGCGCTGCCGGAACCGAAGCCGCGCCCGGAACGGACGAGCTGCCAGCGGCCGGAGCGGCGCCCGGCACTTGCGGCACGGAGCGGTCGGACGGGAAGCTTTGCATCACGCCGGAATCAACGGCCGGGCCGCTGGTGCCCTTGTGGCTGACATAAGCCAGGCCCGCGGTGGACGCGAAGAAGACGACGGCGGCCCACTTCGTGGCGCGCGACAAGAAGTTCGCGGCGCCGGTGGCACCGAACAGGCTGCCGGACGAGCCGCTACCAAAAGCGGACCCCATGTCGGCGCCCTTGCCCTGCTGCAGCAGGACCAGAACGATGATAGCCAGCGCCGAAATAACTTGGACGGCCAGCAAAAGTTTAAGCATCAAGGGCATTACAGACTCCGGAACGGAAACTTAGATGGCGGCAATACGCAAAAATTCTTCAGCCACAAGCGACGCGCCGCCGACCAGGGCTCCGTCGATATCAGTCATGGCGAACAAACTGGCGGCGTTGGCAGCTTTCACGCTGCCGCCGTACAAAACTTGAACCTGCGCCGCGCCCAGCGCGCGCAAGGCGGCGCGGATGGCGCCGTGAACTTCTTGCGCCTGCTCGGGGCTGGCGGTGCGGCCGGTGCCGATGGCCCACACGGGCTCATAGGCCAGAACCATGCGCGAGACGGCTTCAGCGCCCAGCGCCAGCACGGGCTTCAATTGGCGTTCGATGACGGCCAGCGTATTGCCGGCTTCGCGATCGGCCAGCGATTCGCCCACGCACACCACCGGCGTTACGCCAGCAGCCAGCGCAGCTTGCGCCTTGGCGGCGACGATCTCGTCGGTTTCACCGTGCAGCACACGGCGCTCGGAGTGGCCGGCCAGCGCCCAGCGGCAGCCGAATTCTTTCAACATGGAGCCGGAGACTTCACCGGTGTACGCGCCCTTTTCGTGCGCGCTGACATCTTGCGCGCCCCAGGACACGCTGCTTCCGGTCAGGGCCGAGCCGGCTTGCGCCAGATAGGGAAACGGAACACAGATGCCGATTTCGCAGTGGCTCGCAGCATCCGCGGCGCGCAGCTCGGTCAGCAACGCGGCGTTCTCGGCCAGGTTGCCGTGCATCTTCCAGTTGCCCAGCACGAGGCGGGCGCGGTTTTCGACTGAAGTCATGGCGAAGTGTCTGAGTGGGGTGAGCCCCGAGGGATGCGGCAACCGCCCACGGGCCTGCCTGGAAAAAATTCCAGGCGAAACCCGAGATTGTATCCTGTTGCGCGGCGATACGCCGAACACCGCGCGTTTCTTACATTGTCAGCACAATTTTGCCGATATTTTCACCGCCTTCCATCATGGCGTGCGCCTTGGAGGCCTCGGCCAGCGGGAAGGTTGCGTGCACGATCGGCTTGATGTCCCCTTTTTCCAACAGGGGCCAGGCGTGGTTGCGCAGGGCGCGCGCGATAGCGCCCTTGAACTCGACCGAACGGGGACGCAGGGTGGAACCCGTGATGGTCAGACGGCGGCGCATGACTTGCGAGGTATCTACGCTGGCCGTCGATCCGCCMAGTTGCGCAATGATGACGATGCGGCCGTCATCGGCCAGGCACTGCATGTCGCGGGCAATGTAGTCGCCTGCCACCATGTCCAGGATCACGTCCACGCCACGCCCGCCAGTGGCGTCCATGACTTCCTTCACGAAGTCCTGCGTCTTGTAGTTGATGCCCTTTTCCGCACCCAGCGCTTCAACGGCGCGAGCCCGGTCGTCGCTGCCGACGGTAGCGTAGACCTTGTGGCCCATGGCGCGAGCCAGTTGGATGGCGGTAGTGCCGATGCCGCTTGCGCCGCCGTGAACCAGCAGGATTTCGTCGCCGGACAATTGGCCGCGGTCGAACACGTTGCTCCAGACGGTGAAGTACGTTTCCGGCAAACCGGCCGCTTCGATGTCGGACAAGCCCTTCGGGATCGGCAGGCATTGCGCCACAGGCGCCACGCAGTACTCGGCGTACCCCCCCCCGGCCACCAGCGCGCAGACCTTGTCGCCCACGGCAAAACCGCTTCCGGCAACGTCGCCGCCGACGATTTCACCGGCCACTTCCAGGCCCGGCAGATCGGATGCGCCCTTGGGCGGCGCGTAGTTGCCTTTGCGCTGGAACACGTCGGGGCGATTGATGCCCGCAGCGCTGACTTTGATCAGAATTTCACCCGCGCCAGGCTCGGGCGTGGGGCGTTCTACGGGGACCAGAACCTCGGGGCCGCCAGGGCGGGAGATTTCAACAGCGTGCATCGCGTGCCTCCTTTGCAGCAAATCGATTATTATTGCGCCCTTTACGGCATATCGCGTTTCCGTTCGGGCAGAATGTTTGCCTGACGGCCGAATCGCCAGACCTTTCCGGAAGCGTGGCAGAGTGGTCGATTGCACCGGTCTTGAAAACCGGCAACGGGCAACCGTTCGTGAGTTCGAATCTCACCGCTTCCGCCAGATATCTATGGCAACCGCCGGCCAATCGCCCGCGGATCAGTTGGCGCCCCCCCCTGCGCGCCGCTGCCCTGAGCCCCCAAAGCCTCTTTCAGACCGGCACTTGATCCGTGTCACAAGGCCTCGCCACGCGCGTCGCTGGCGGCCCGTCAGAGGCGTAGTATGTCCCGTGTTGTTCTCGCTCTTGACCGGCGGCCACGACGCACGGCCGCCCTCCGCCCCTACTGGAGGTTGCCATGTACAAGCACATACTCATTCCTATCGACGGCTCCAGCCTGTCCAACGCAGGCCTGGAGCTCGGGCTGGGCCTGGCCCGCGCGCTGGGCGCCCGCGTGACGGTCGTGACGGCCTACGCGACCTTCCACGCGCCGTCCATGGAAACCGTGCAGTTTGAAGGCGTGCGCACCGCGTACGAGAAACAGGCCAGCGAACTGGCCCGGTCCTATCTGGCAGACGCCGAGGCAAAAGCGAAAGCGGCTGGCGTGCCGTGCAACACCGAGATGCGCGAAAGCGATGCCCCGCATCAGGTGATCATCGACATTGCGATGACGCAAGGCTGCGATCTGATCGCGATGTCGTCCCATGGGCGCAGCGGCATGGCGGCCCTGCTGCTGGGCAGCCAAACTCAGAAAGTGCTGGCCCATTCAACGTTGCCGGTGCTGGTGTACCGCTAGCCTTTGTCATTCGGGCACGACGCAACAGCACGGCGTCTTGCGGGTGAAGCTGCGGGTTTTCGATACACTGCCGCACTTCAGCCGCACCCGCATCGCCGGGCGGCAGCATCCAGAACAAGACATCGACCATGCAGTGCCCGAAATGCAATTGGCAGAACCCGGCCTCGAACACACGTTGCTTCAGTTGTCAGGCGGCCTTGCCCGTCAAGCCCGCAACTGTCAAGCCCGCAGCTGCCAAGCCGGCTGCCGCCACACCCAAGACAGCTCCCTCCCGCCCACAACAGGCTTCACTCTTTCCCAGCATCTGGTCGCGCTTGGGCGCCACCGCGATCGATGGCATGTTCATGGCGGTGGCGATCATCGTGCTGATCAACGCGGCCTCGTACACCTATGAAGGGCTGGCGGGTACGCCCAGCCCCATTCTGCTGACCATCGCAGCGGGGCTGCTGGGCTGGCTGCTGCCCGCCTTCATGGACGCTTGGGGCAATGGCTCGCCCGGCAAGCGGCTGTTGAAAATGCGCGTGGTGAATCGCAAGGGCCAGGCGCCCGGCCTGTTGCGGTCGATCTGGCGCCATCAGCTGAAGTACACGCTGAACGTCGTGCTGCCCGGCATCTTCCATCACATCCAGCAGATGATTTTCGGCGAACGCGCCATGCACAATTCGCTGGCCGGCACGCACGTCGTGTCCAGCACGGCAGACGCCCGCGCCATCGCGCCTGCGGTGGCCAAGGCGCGCGCCGTCACCAGCGCCGGAAAGTTCTTGTTCATCGTGTTCGGCATGCTGACGTTGATCGTGGGCGGCGTGATCATCGGCTTGGCCATCAAAGATTCAGACAAGCCCGACAACCCGCTGCACGCCGAGACCACGCGCCTGGACCTCGTGTCGGACCCGGTGCGCCGGCTGGCGGAAAACCATTACCAGCGCACGCGGGCGTTTCCCGCGACGCTGGCGGATCTTGGCGTGACGCAGGAATCTTTGCTGGGCAGCGGCTTTTCCAAACTGGAGCTGAACCCGGTGAACGGCGTGCTGCGGTTCACCATCGCTGGCACACCCCCCACCGATGGCTCGCCCAGCCTGGCCGGCAAGCACCTGGCCTACCTGCCCGAGATGCGATCGGAAAAGAAAGGCGGCGGCATCCGCCGCTGGGAATGCGGCAGCGACGACATCGCGCCCGACGACCGCATCTACCGCTGCCGCCACGACACCAGCGCCTTTGCGCGCTAGCCCGCCCTGCTGAATTCGGAACACCTGCATGTCCCAACTGATTGAAGCCATTCTCCGCGCCGACGACGGCAGCGACCTGACGCAAATGCAGTCCCTGTGCGAACAAGGGCTGCGCGAACAGCCCGCGTCATCCGTCATGTGGGCGTTGCGCGCCCGCTATCACGCCCGGCGCAACGCCTACGCGGCGCGCGACGCCGACCTGGCCCGCGCGCTGTCGCTTGACCCCCAATGCAGCGAAGCGCTAAGCGTGCGCGCCATCGCGCTCTACGACGCCGACGCGAAGCAGGAAGCGTGGGCCCTGCTGCGCGAAGCCCGCCAGCGCTCGCCCGCGCACTATGGGCTATTGATGGCTGAAGGCTATCTGCTGATCAATGATCGCCGCCTGGAAGACGCCATCGCCAGCTGGACGCGCGCCGCGCAGATGCGCCCCTCTGCCGCAGCACCGCATTGCTACATCGGCTCGAACCTGCACAACGCGGGCCGCTACGAAGACGCGCGGCCCTACCACCAGCGCGCCGTCGCACTGGCGCCCAACAATGGCGGTTTTCTTTACGACGCCGGCAATAACTACCGCCGCCTGGGCGATCTGCAAAACGCCATCGCCATGTTCGACCGCGCCCGCGCCATCCTGGGCGAAGAGAACGCCATCCAGCACAACCGCGCGTCTTGCCTGCAAGCGCTGGAGCGTCACGCCGACGCCGTGGAAGAATGGACCAGCCTGCTGCGCCGCGAGCCCGACTGGGACTGGCCGCTAGAGGGCAAGGCCCGATCCCTGCACCGTTTAGGGCGCGCCGACGAAGCCGCGCCATTGTGGCGGCACCTGGACGCGCTGTCGGACTCCGGCTGGGAAGGCCGCAAGGAACAGGCGCGCGAATTTGTCCGTAGCGGCGACCCCGAGCTTGCCGAACAGGCGCTGCAAGGGCTGGACCCGATGACCAGCGGCGATGCGCAATTGCTGTTCGTGGCCGGCAACGCCCAACGCGACCAAAGCAACTGGGAAGAGGCGCTTGCGTACTACCTGCGCGGCTACGAAATTGCCCCCGACAACGACTTTCTGCCGGGCAATGCCGCCGATGCGCTGACCCGCCTTGAGCGCTACGACGAAGCGCTGCCGCTGTCGGAAGTGGCGATTTCGCTGGACCCCGACTGGTTGAAATGGCGCCGCGTGCGCATCGATGCGTTGACGCATCTGGGCCGGGGCGCAGAGGCCGTGGCCGATGCCGACCGCGCGCTGGAGAAGTGGCCAGACAGCGGCCCGCTGCACGCCGAACGCATCAACGCGTTGACTGGCGCGAAGCGGTTCGAAGAAGCCCTTGCGGCGTGTGACCGGCTGATCGGGCTGGACCCGGACTACCGCAACTGGGCACTGTTTTCGCGGGGCGAGATTTACGGCCATATGAAGCGCCATGCGGAATCAGCCATGGCGTATCGGCAGGCGGCGGCGTCGTATCAGCAGAATGGCAAGGCCAATTACCAGGACCTGTCATTGCGCCGCGCGCAAGCCGCCGAAGAAGCCGCCGCCGCACCGCGCGGCTTTCTGGGCCGGCTGTTCGGACGCAAGTAGTTCGAACCCAAGCAGTTCAGACCCAAGCAGGCGATGGATGGACGTGGCAACCCCGCTTAGCCGCCCGTCCAGTCATACCCTTGCAGCACGCCCAACACGCTGCGCCTGACGGCCGCCACGGCCTCGTCTCGCAGCGCATCGGCCCGCCATCCCACCTCGATGGCGTAGCCGGGCATCGCGACGGGGCAAGGCAGCATGCGCAAGCCGGAGGCCGCAGCCAGGCCGCGTGCAGCGTGTGCGGGCAGCGTCGCCAGCGCATCGCCGCCTTGCAGCAGGAACGCCAGCGCCGAAAAATGCGTGGTGGCCGCCTGCACCCGGCGCGTCAGCCCCAACCCATGCAGCACTTCGTCCACCACGCCGATAAAACCGCCGGACGACACCAGCACATGTTGGCGCTGCGTGAATTCCTGCACCGACAGATGCGCCTGCCCCGGCTTGAGCGATGCCGGGTCCAGCAGACAGGCATAGCCGCCCTGCCCGACCGTCACGCGCTGCAACGCCGGGGCAATCAGCCCGCCCGACGCAATCACCAGATCCACCTCGCGCGCCATCAACATGTCGGCAGCCAGGCGGCTATGCGTCTGCCGGAAGATGATGCGCAGGCCCGGCGCACTGTCGGCCAGCGCATGGATCACGGCGCGGCCTAACGCGATCTCGAAATCGTCCGAAAGCCCCAGCGTGACGGACCGCCCCGCAAACCCCGCCGCGCCCGGCCGCACCAGTTGCAGGCTCTGCCGGCACTTGTCCAGCGCTTCACCGATGATGGGCCGCAGTTCGCGGGCGCGCAGGCTGGGCGTCAGACCCCGCCCCGTCCGCGTGAACAAGGGGTCGCCGTACAGGTTGCGCAGCCGGCCCAGCGCCGCGCTGACGGCCGATTGCGTCACGCCCAGCCGCAACGCCGCCCGGCCCGCACCGCCTTCGTCGTAGATGGCTTCGAACACTTTGAGCAGGTTCAGGTCCGTGGACTCGATATCAATTTGGTTCATATCATTTATCGCTGGCCGGGATTGATTGATTTTAGGGCGAGCCTGACACTACGCGCCTGTCCTACCCCTACAGGAATTCCCATGACCACCACGACAGTCGCCGCCTTGCAGATCGGCGCCGCGCCGGAAGGCCGCGCCAAGACTCTGGAACAGATCCTCGCCTACGAGTCCGAGATCATCGCCTCGGGCGCATCGCTCGTGGTCATGCCCGAAGCCGTGCTGGGCGGCTACCCCAAGGGCGAGATTTTTGGCACCCGCCTGGGCTACCGCCTGCCTGAAGGCCGCGACGCCTACGCCCGCTATTACGACAACGCCATCGACGTGCCCGGCCCRGAAACCGACGCCCTGGCCGGCCTGTCGCAACGCACCGGCGCCAGCCTGGTCGTCGGCGTGATCGAACGCGGCGGCAACACGCTGTACTGCACGGCGCTGTTTTTCGAACCCGGTATCGGCTTGGCCGCCAAGCACCGCAAGCTGATGCCCACCGGCACCGAACGCCTGATCTGGGGCCAGGGCGACGGCTCCACCTTGCCCGTGATCGACGCCGCCGCAGGCCGAATTGGCGGCGCCATCTGCTGGGAAAATCACATGCCGCTGCTGCGCACCGCCATGTACGCCAAGGGGGTCGAAATCTGGTGCGCGCCCACGGTCGACGAACGCGACATCTGGCAATGCTCGATGCGCCACATTGCCCACGAAGGCCGCTGCTTTGTCGTCAGCGCCTGCCAGGTGCAGCCCTCGCCCGCCGACCTGGGCCAGGACGTGCCCGGCTGGGACCCGCAGCGCCCGCTCATCAATGGCGGCTCGGTCATCGTCGGCCCGTTGGGTGATGTGCTGGCGGGGCCGTTGAAAGGCAAGGCGGGCCTGCTCACGGCGCAAATCGACACCGATGAATTGGTGCGCGCCCGATACGATTTCGACGTCGTCGGCCATTATTCGCGGCCCGACATCTTCTCGCTGACCGTGGACGAACGCCCCCGCCCGCCGGTGCATTTCATCTCGTGATTACCCCAATACGTGCGGGACGCGTGAATGCCCCTGCGCGCAAGATGGTATAGTCTCGCCCGCTGCCGGCCCTGCATGGGCCGCGCACGCCCGAGTGGTGAAATTGGTAGACACAAGGGACTTAAAACTAATTTGAGCCCTTTGGGGGAAACTCCAAAGGTGTAGCCCGTCAAACTCGGCGAATGCCCTGGACCTGTTCCGAGCCAACGCCGAGCCAAGCCCCGATTGAAAAATCGGGGAAGGTGTAGAGAGCAGACGGCGGGCACCTACGGCCGCAAGGCTATGGTGAAGGCGTGCTCCAGACCACGAACAGCCCTGTGCTGGCGGCGAAAGCCGAAGTGGTAAGAAAATCCCTCGACTTCGCGGTCGTACCGGTTCGATTCCGGTCTCGGGCACCATTAATTACTGTCAGTGAAAGGCCTCGGCCATCAATTCCCCCGCGACTCCCCCCTTCATCGTCCTGGATGCTTGCGTCCTGATGTCCGGCATCCTGCGCCGGCTGTTGTTGCGCTTGGCGGACGCCGGCGTCTTCACGCCGGTTTGGACCGAACGCATTGGCGAGGAATGGCGGCGCAATGCGTCGCGCATTTGGGACATTCCGCCGGAAGTGCTGGCGGAGTTCTGGGCGGAAATGAATGCGCGATTTCCCGAAGCGAACGAGGCCGATACGCAGGTCTACGAGGCCTCGCTGCGCTATAGCGATCCGAAAGATTTCCACGTGATTGCTGCGGGTCTTGCGCGGCGTGCGCGCTGCGGCTTGCAGCAACCGCCCGTTGTGCAGGTGCTGACGTGGAACCTGAAGGATTTCAATCGTTCGGAATTGCGGCGCCAGGGGCTGGATGTGTACAACCCCGACCGCATGATGGTGCAGTGGTGGCAAGCCGATGCGGATGCGATGCGCGCGGCGATTGCGCAGATTCCCGCCGACTATGTCGCGCTGGGCCGCGAGCCCGAGCCGCTGGCCGCGACCTTGCACCGCGAGCGTCTGTACGGCTTGAAAAGCCTGGTGGCGCGCGACGCGGCGCAGGCCGCCTGAGGCCGCCGAACGTCACAACGTCGCGGCAGCCGTCAGCCGCCGCGATGGCGCCCCATCTTTAATGATCGTGATTGCTGGCCGCAAAACCCGCGGCGTTCAGGATGTCGATGACTTCCAGGATGTGCTCGGGACCGCGCGTTTGCAGCACAAAATCCACCTCGACATTGCGCACCGGCAATGACGTGAAAGCACGCTGGTGATGCACTTCGGTGATATTGGCCTGCGCATCGGCGATGAGCTTGGTGGCGTGCGCCAAAGCGCCCGGCAGGTCGCGCAAATCGACGCGGATGCGGGCCAGACGGCCGGCGCGCACCATGCCGCGTTCAATCAGTTCGCCCAGCATCAGCGGGTCAATGTTGCCGCCCGTCAGCACCAGGCCAATCCGCTTGCCCTTGAAGCGGTCGCTGCCCGCTTCCTGCGCACGCAGCAGCGCAGCCAAGCCGGCAGCGCCCGCGCCTTCCACAACCGTCTTTTCAATTTCCAGCAGCACGACGATGGCGTGTTCGATATCCGCTTCGCTAACCAGTTCGATGTGATCGACCAGCTGGCTCACGATGGGCTGGGTCAGTGCGCCCGGCGACTTCACCGCGATGCCTTCGGCGATCGTGTACTGGCCTTGCGGCATGGTGATGCCCTTGACGGCGGCGTACATCGACGGGAAGCGCTCGGTCTGCACGCCCACGATTTCGATGCCGGGCTTCAAGGCCTTGGCCGCGGTGGCCATCCCCGAGATCAGCCCGCCGCCGCCAATGGCGATGACCAGCGTGTCCAGTTGCGGCTGGTCTTCCAGCATTTCCAGCGCCACGGTGCCCTGCCCCGAGATGACGGCTTCGTCGTCGTAGGGGTGGATCATGATCAGGCCGCGCGCTTGCGCGAGCTCGTAGCCGTGCGCCTTGGCGTCATCGAACGTGTCGCCCGCCAGCACCACCTCTGCGCCAAAGCGGCGCGTGTTGGCGACTTTGACGGTGGGCGTAAAACGCGGCATCACGATCACCGCCGGCACGCCCATGCGCTGCGCATGGTAGGCCACGCCTTGGGCGTGGTTGCCGGCCGACACGGCGATCACGCCCTTGGCGCGTTCTTCATCGGACAAGGTCAGCATGCGGTTCAGCGCGCCGCGTTCCTTGAACGATGCCGTGAATTGCAGGTTCTCGAACTTCAGCCAGATCTCGGCGCCAAAGATGTCGGACAGCGTGCGCGACAACGTAAACGGGGTCTTCAGCACCTGGCCGCGCAAGTTTTCGCGGGCGGTCTGGATAGAGGCGATATCGATCACGATGGGTAGATCCGGTTAGCGCACAGGCAGAAAATTAAACAGCAGCAAGCCTTGCGCATAGTTGATCCCGATACGCCGCGAATTCTCGCCGAGCAGGTTGGCGATCAAGTCCAGGCGGCCGATGATGGCGCCGAACTCGCGCTCAAAGCTGAGGTTCGTGGCGTTGGGAGATATTTCATTGGCCAGCAAAAGCAGCTCGCCCTGGTTGTTGCGTCGCGACGCCAGCAACCAGGCGGCGGCCTCGACGTTCCGAGCGGCATTGTAGACCCGCTGGCCGTCCAACGCGTCGGTGGCGTACAGGCGGGTCTTGCCGTTGTGGGCGGCGATGATGGTGTCGGCCATGCCGTAGATGAAGGCGCCGACGCGGTCGCCGGAATAGTTCGGGTCCAGCGACACGGCCAGGATCTGGATGTCGCGCAAGCCGGATAAATCGCTAGGCGGAATGCGGACTTCGATGGCGTGCTTGACGCGGTTGACGGCGGTTTTTTGATCGGCCACGCCGGTCTTGCGCCATTCGCGCGGGTTGCGGCGGTAGAGCTTGTCGAGCAGGGAATAGAGGCTCGCCAGGTTGTCGCGCACTTCCAGCGTGACGGTGCGGTTGAAGTCAGTCTGGCCGAACTGGTCGGCGGTCATGGCTTCGCTGTTGGGCCCGCGCTGGCCTGGACCGGGGCTGCTCATGCAGCCGGTCAAGAGCGCGGCAAACAGCGCCGCGGTCGTGGCAACGACCGGCCAGTTCATCATGCTTGGCTCATCCAATCCCCCCTTTCCTCGCGCAAGACTTTACAGCAAGGTCGGCGAAGTTGGGAGACGTCAGGGGCCTGAAGTCGAAAGAAGATGAATCAGCCTGCCGGCGCGCTTTTGTGGCGCAGCAATAAAAAACGGCGCCTTGCGGCGCCGTTCTTCGTTCAATCAGACTGCAAGCTTATTCAGCTTGCGGTTCCGATTGGGGGGCAGCTTCCGGAGCGGCAGCGGGTTGCTGCGCTTCGATACCGCCAATTGCCTTGATGGACAGGCGCAGGCGGCCCTTGTCGTCGGCCTCGATGACCTTGACGCGGACTTGCTGGCCGACCTTCAGCACATCGTTGATGTTCGCGATGCGGTAGTTGGCGATTTCCGAGATGTGCAGCAGACCGTCGCGGCCCGGCAGCACTTGCACGATGGCGCCGAAGTCCAGCAGACGCAGGACCGAGCCTTCGTAGATCTGGCCCACTTCGACGTCGGCGGTCAGTTCGACGATGCGGCGCTGGGCTTCTTTGGCCTGCGCTTCGTCGACGCTGGCGATCACGATCGTGCCGTCGTCGGAGATGTCGATCTGCGTGCCGGTTTCTTCGGTCAGCGCGCGGATGGTGGCGCCGCCCTTGCCGATCACGTCGCGGATCTTCTCGGGGTTGATCTTGATGGTCAGCATGCGCGGGGCGAAAGCCGAGAGCTCGCCACGCGAACCGTCCAGCGCTTCCTTCATCTTGGTCAGGATGTGCAGGCGGCCTTCGCGGGCTTGAGCCAGCGCCACTTGCATGATTTCCTTGGTGATGCCCTGGATCTTGATGTCCATCTGCAGTGCGGTGACGCCGTTTTCGGTGCCCGCAACCTTGAAGTCCATGTCGCCCAGGTGATCTTCGTCACCCAGAATGTCGGTCAGCACAGCGAACTTGCCGCCGTCCAGGATCAGGCCCATGGCCACACCGGCCACGTGATCCTTGACCGGCACGCCAGCGTCCATCATGGCCAGCGAGCCGCCGCAGACCGAAGCCATCGACGACGAACCGTTGGATTCCGTGATTTCCGACACGATACGGATCGTGTATTGGAAGTCTTCCGGCGCCGGCAGCAGCGGGATCAGCGAGCGCTTGGCCAGACGGCCGTGACCGATTTCGCGGCGCTTGGGCACACCGATGCGGCCCGTTTCGCCAGTGGCGAACGGAGGCATGTTGTAGTGCATCATGAAGCGGTCACGGTATTCACCCATGAGCGCGTCGATGATCTGCTCGTCTTGCTTCGTGCCCAGCGTGGCCACGACCAGCGCTTGCGTTTCACCACGGGTGAACAGCGCGCTGCCGTGTGCGCGGGGCAGCACGCCCAGACGCACGCTGATGGGGCGCACGGTGCGGGTGTCGCGGCCGTCGATACGCGGTTCGCCGTTCAGGATCTGGCCGCGGACAATGGCCGATTCCAGCGAGAACATGATGTTGTCGACGGTCACGGCGTCAGGCAGCGATTCGCCCTTTTCGGCGGCAGCAGCAGCCAGCTTGGCCGACACGTCAGCCGACACTTCACGCAGCTTGGCGGTGCGAGCTTGCTTTTCGCGGATCTGGTAGGCGGCGTTCAGGCCTTCCTGGGCAGCCGAGGTCACGGCGGCGATCAGGGCTTCGTCCTTGGCCGGTGCTTGCCAGTCCCAATCGGGCTTGCCAGCGTCCTTCACCAGTTCGTGAATGGCGTTGATGACAGCCTGCATTTGCTCGTGGCCGAACACCACGCCGCCCAGCATGATTTCTTCGGACAGCTGTTGAGCTTCCGATTCCACCATCAGCACGGCGTTTTCCGTACCGGCAACCACCAGGTCCAGCTTCGACGACTTCAGCTGCGAAGCAGTCGGGTTCAGGGCGTATTGGCCGTCGATGTAGCCCACACGAGCGGCGCCGATCGGGCCGTTGAACGGGATACCGGAGATGGCCAGCGCAGCCGACGCGCCGATCATGGCGGCGATGTCGGGGTCGATCTCGGGGTTGACCGACAGCGTGTGGATGACCACTTGGACTTCGTTGTAGAAGTCTTCGGGGAACAGCGGACGCAGGGGACGGTCGATCAGGCGCGAGGTCAGCGTTTCCTTTTCGGACGGCTTGCCTTCACGCTTGAAGAACCCACCCGGAATACGGCCGGCAGCGTAGGTCTTCTCGATGTAGTCGACGGTCAGCGGGAAAAACGTTTGACCCGGCTTGGCCTTCTTGGAAGCCACAACAGTGRCCAGAACAACGGTGTCCTCGATCGACACCACAACGGCGCCGGAGGCCTGGCGAGCGATCTCGCCAGTTTCCAGGACGACCGTGTGCTGGCCGTACTGGAACGATTTTGTCACTTTGTTGAACATGACGATTATTCCTTACAAATGAAAAACCGTGGCCGTCGCGACAATACGTCGCACCGACCACGGTTATTGCGTCATGGGGAGCCAGCCCCGTCGATCACTTGCGCAGACCGAGCTTTTCGATCAGAGCGCGGTACGAATCGGGATTGCGGCCCTTGAGATAGTCGAGCAGCTTGCGGCGACGGCTGACCATACGCAGCAGACCGCGACGCGAGTGATGGTCCTTCATGTGTTCTTTGAAGTGACCGGTCAGTTCGTTGATACGGGCGGTGAGCAGAGCTACCTGAACTTCGGGGGAGCCGGTATCGCCTTGAGCGCGTTGGAATTGCGCAACGATATCGGATTTCTTGATGTCAGCTACAGACATTGATGACCTCTTCGGACATGCGACAGGGCCGAGGTGCCCTGACGTGGTTTGGAAAAAATTTGCGTAGACCCGGCGATAAGCGTTTTTGCTTTCTCACTGCTGCTTCAATAGCTGCTTCGGGCGACCCACCCCAGCCAGAACGTCGTCTGACGCCCTGAGCGCCTTGGATTCCGTATAAGAACCCCGGCCCGCTGTTGGGTTGTTGGGTACCCTTTGCAGCCGGACTGCCGGCGCAAAGCATCTTGCAAAATCAATACATTTGATAAAGCTCGATGATTATAGCTGATTCGCTAGAATTACCCCAGAGACGGTTTCGCCCTTTCGGCAGAGGCCGGCAGGCGCCCGACGGGCGTCCAAGAGGAGCAAGATCATGTCTAAATATTACAGAACGGCCCGCATCGCTCGCATCGCCCTCACCTCCTTGGCCCTGACAGGGCTGGCCGCCTGCGCGAACCTGGCCCAGGTTCCGCCCGGCACGCCCTACGCGGAAGTGCTGACTCAATTCGGCAAGCCCAACTTTACCTGCCCGCAAGCCGGCGGCGGCCAGCGCGTGATCTGGACGCAGCAGCCCATGGGCCAATATGCCTGGGGCACGAATGTGGGCACCGATGGCCGCGTGGGTCAGGTGGTGCCGCTGCTGACCGACCAGCACTTCAAGGTGCTGGAAGTGGGCGAATGGGGGCCGGAGCGTGTGCGTTGCGAGTTTGGCCCGCCTGCCCGGATCGAAGAAACCGGCCTGGGCGAAAAGCGCGAAGTCGTGTGGTCGTACCGCTACAAAGAAAACGGCGTCTGGAATTCGCTGATGTACGTCTACATGAGCCGCGACGGCAGCAAGTTGACCCACTTCCACCCCGGCCCGGACCCCATGTACGACGACGAAAAGTTCATGTGGCGCTAGGATCACGCGCGGCCCGCATCGGAAGGGCCTGAAAGGCCAAGCGCCGCAAAACACAAAACCCGCCATCTGGCGGGTTTTGTTTTAGAAGCAGCAGCGATATTCCAAATTCGGATCAGGAAGAATGGCCACGGCGCTCTTGCGTCAGGCGGCGCGCCTTGTTCCAACGCCACGCCCACATCACCCAACCCGACAGGCCGTACAGCACGAACAGGCCAAACAGCACGACTGGGGGGTCGCTGGATACGAACACGAATACGGCCACCACCAGCAAGATGCCCCAGAACGGCACGCTGCGGCCCAGCGCGAAACTCTTGCCGCTGAAGAACGGTGCGTTCGACACCATCGTGATGCCCGCGTACATGGTCAGCGTGAACGCCACCCAGGCCATCAGGCTGTCATGGATGGGCAGCTTGTTGTCCACCGCCAGCCACACAAAACCCGCCACCAGCGCGGCCGCGGCCGGGCTGGGCAAGCCCTGGAAATAACGTTTGTCGACGACGGCGATGTTGGTGTTGAAGCGCGCAAGGCGCAACGCCGCACCGGCCACATACACAAAAGCCGCCAGCCAGCCCCAGCGGCCCAGATCGTTCAAAATCCATTCGTACATGACCAGCGCAGGCGCGACACCAAACGACGTCATGTCGGACAGCGAGTCGTATTGCTCACCAAAAGCGGACTGCGTGTTGGTCAACCGGGCGACACGGCCATCCATGCCGTCCAGCACCATGGCCACGAAAATGGCGATGGCGGCGACTTCGAAGCGGTCGTTCATGGCTTGCACAACGGCATAGAACCCCGCGAACAGCGCTGCGGTGGTGAATGCGTTGGGAAGCAGGTAGATGCTTCGGTGGCGGTTCTCGGAATCGCGCATGGAAAAATTGGGCATAGTCTCAATAACTTACAACGGACTGTGAAAGGTTAACCCATCTGGCCCCGCTTGCGGGACAGAGCAAGCCGCGTGCCTGCGCAAAAAAGCCAAGAAAAAAGCGGCATGCCCTCGCAGGCATGCCGCTTTTGACCGGCGCGGCGCGGAGCATGGCCCCGCGCCTGGGCGCATCGATCAGTTCTTGGACTTGTCCACCAGCTTGTTAGCGGCGATCCAGGGCATCATGGCGCGCAGCTTGCCGCCCACTTGCTCGATCTGCGATTCCGCGTTGATGCGGCGGCGCGAGGTCAGCGTCGGGGCGCCGGCGGTGTTTTCCAGGATGAACTTCTTGGCGTATTCGCCGGTCTGGATGTCCGTCAGGCACTGGCGCATGGCCTTGCGGGTTTCGTCCGTGACGATCTTCGGGCCCGTTTCGTACTCGCCGAACTCAGCGTTGTTCGAGATCGAGTAGTTCATGTTGGCGATGCCGCCTTCATAGATCAGGTCGACGATCAGCTTCAGTTCGTGCAGGCATTCGAAGTACGCCATTTCGGGCGCGTAGCCGGCTTCCACCAGCGTGTCGAAACCGGCCTTGATCAGTTCGACGGTACCGCCGCACAGCACGGCTTGTTCGCCGAACAGGTCGGTTTCGGTTTCTTCGCGGAAGTTGGTTTCGATGATGCCGGCACGGCCGCCGCCGTTGGCGCTGGCGTACGACAGGGCCACGTCACGCGCGGCGCCCGACTTGTCTTGGTACACGGCCACCAGGTGGGGCACGCCGCCACCTTGCTTGTACGTGTTGCGCACCGTGTGGCCCGGGGCCTTCGGGGCAATCATGATGACGTCGATGTCTTCACGCGGCACGACCTGGCCGTAGTGGACGTTGAAGCCGTGAGCGAAAGCCAGGGCAGCGCCAGCCTTGATGTTGGCGTGCACTTCGTTGTTGTAGACCGAAGCGATGTTTTCGTCGGGCAGCAACATCATGACGATGTCGGCGGACTTGACGGCTTCAGCCACTTCCTTGACTTCCAGGCCGGCGTTGGCGGCCTTGTTCCACGAAGCGCCGCCCTTGCGCAGGCCGACGATGACCTTCACGCCCGACTCATGCAGGTTCAGCGCGTGGGCGTGACCTTGCGAACCGTAGCCGATGATGGCAACGGTCTTGCCTTTGATGAGGGACAGATCGCAGTCTTTGTCGTAGAAAACTTTCATGGTTGTGCTCCAGATTCCAGTATTTTGGATATTCGATTAATTCAGATGTAGGGTGCGGCTTGGCCTGGAAGGCCGGTCAAATCTTCAAAATCCGTTCACCGCGTCCGATGCCGGACACGCCGGTGCGTACGGTTTCAAGGATGGCACTGCGGTCCAGGGCCTCCAGGAAGGCCTGTACTTTTTCCTGCACCCCGGTCAATTCGATGGTGTAGGACTTGTCGGTCACGTCGATGATGCGGCCGCGGAAAATGTCCGCCATGCGCTTCATCTCTTCGCGTTCCTTGCCAACGGCGCGCACCTTCACGAGCATCAGCTCGCGCTCAATGTGGGCGCCTTCGGTCAGGTCCACCACTTTAACGACATCCACCAGGCGGTTCAGGTGCTTGGTGATCTGTTCGATGACCTCATCGGAACCGGTCGTCACGATCGTCATGCGCGACAGCGTGGAGTCCTCGGTGGGCGCCACGGTCAGGGTTTCAATGTTGTAGCCCCGCGCGGAAAACAGCCCCACCACGCGCGACAGCGCGCCGGGTTCGTTCTCGAGGAGGACGGAAATCACGTGCTTCATGGTGGCCTCCTTACAGGTCTTCAGAGCCAAGCAGCATTTCGGTCAGCCCGCGGCCAGCCTTGACCATCGGCCACACGTTTTCCGTGCGGTCGGTGATGAAGTCCAGGAAGACCAGGCGTTCCTTGTGCTTGCCAAAGGCTTCGCGCAGCGCGGGTTCGACATCCGCCGGACGCTCGATGCGCAGACCCACGTGGCCATAGGCCTCGGCCACCTTGACGAAGTCGGGCAGCGAATCCATGTAGGACTCGGAATAGCGCGAGCCGTAATCGATCTGCTGCCATTGCCGGACCATGCCCAGAAAACGGTTGTTCAGGCAGACGATCTTCGGCGTCAGGCGGTATTGATGGCAGGTCGACAATTCCTGGATGTTCATCTGGATCGACGCTTCGCCGGTGATAACGGCAACGTCGTGTCCCGGGTTGGCCATCTGCACGCCCATCGCGTACGGCAGCCCCACACCCATGGTGCCCAGGCCGCCGGAGTTGATCCAGCGGCGCGGCTTGTCGAACTTGTAGTACTGGGCCGCCCACATCTGGTGCTGGCCCACGTCGGACGTGACGAAGGCGTCGCCGCCCGTCACTTCCCAGAGCTTTTCCACCACGTACTGCGGCTTGATGACTTCGTCCGAGTTGGCGAACTTCAGGCATTCCTTGCCACGCCAAGTCTCGACCTGCTCCCACCACTTGATGATGGACGCGGGCTTGTGCTCGGCGGCCGCCACTTCATATTGGGCGGACAGGTCGGCCAGCACATCCTTGACGTTGCCCACGATCGGGACGTCCACGCGCACGCGCTTGGAGATCGACGACGGGTCAATATCAATATGGATGATCTTGCGGGCGTTCTGGGCGAAGTGCTTGGGGTTGCCAATCACGCGGTCATCGAAACGGGCGCCAATGGCCAGCAGCACGTCGCAGTGCTGCATTGCCATATTGGCTTCGTACGTGCCGTGCATGCCGGGCATGCCCACGAACTGGCCGCTGCTGGCCGGGTAGCCGCCCAGACCCATCAGGGTGCTGGTGCACGGCGCGCCCAACTGCGACACAAGCTTGTTGAGCTCGGGCGCGGCGTTCGACAGGATGACCCCGCCGCCCGTGTAGATCATCGGCCGCTCGGCGGCCAGCAGCATCTGCACGGCTTTCTTGATTTGCCCCTGGTGGCCCTTGTTGACGGGCGCGTAGGAACGCATCGAGATCTCGCCCTTGGGCGGCGTGTACTTGCACTGCGCGACGGTGATGTCTTTGGGGATATCCACCAGCACCGGGCCGGGACGGCCCGTGCGCGCAATATAGAACGCGCGGCGCATGGTTTCGGCCAGGTCCTTGACGTCACGCACCAGGAAGTTGTGCTTGACGCAGGGACGCGTGATGCCGACGGTGTCGCATTCCTGGAAGGCGTCCTCGCCGATGGCCGCAGTGGGCACTTGCCCGCTGATGATGACCATGGGGATGGAATCCATATAGGCGGTGGCGATGCCGGTGACGGCATTGGTCACGCCCGGGCCGCTGGTCACGAGGCAKACGCCAACCTTTTGCGACGAGCGCGAATAGGCATCGGCGGCGTGCACGGCGGCTTGCTCGTGACGAACCAGGATATGCTGAAATTTGTCTTGCTTGAAKATCGCGTCGTAGATGTAAAGCACTGCGCCGCCGGGATAGCCGAAAACGTGTTCCACGCCCTCATCGGCCAGGCAGCGCACGACGATATCGGCGCCATTCATTTCCATGTTGTATTTCCTTTCAGTACCGGCCCTGCAACCCTGACTGTTGCTCGCCCGGATACGGCGGCAACGGAACCCATACCGGCTACGACAACATGATCCGGCGCTTAGCGGCTCACGGAGCCACGCCACCCGGACACCTTGCCGACCCGGCACACGCTCGACAGAACGCAGTGCAAACGCCCCTTGGGGACGCTGGAGGTCGAAATGGAAGCTTTGGCAACACACGCTTGTGGCGCGGCCAACAGCAGGTATCACTGCGGCAGGATGGCTGGGAGGTGACCCTGACCAACTTGCCTCAACGCGCCGGTATCGGATAGGCAGACCGACGCAAGAGATGGAATTTACCGCGTTGCGTCAAAGGTAGCAAATCGGTGTTTCCGGACCGTTGCATGGGCGACGCAGACGGCCATCAGAGACAGTCCGGCAGCCATCTGCCCCCAAATCCAAATACTCCCTGGCTTCCCGCCGTTTGGGCGTGCTTTGCCAGCCGGGAAAGGCCCGAAGCGCAGGGCGCATCTATATACTTGCCGCATCGCGAGAATTAGGCCCCGCCCCATGGATTTGCGCATTGCCAGCATTCGCCGTTTCCTCTACAGCCACTACTTCTTCGGAGGGGTGCGCCAGGGGGTCGGCATGCTTTTGCCCGTGCTGGTGCTGGGCGGCCTCTTTGGCAACTACACGACGGGCCTGGTCGCCACCTTCGGCGCGCAGTGCCTGGCCATCATCGACCAGCCGGGCGGGCCACAGCGCCATCGCACCAACGAAATGCTGGGCGGCGCGGCGCTGGGAACCATCACTGTCATCATCACGGGGTTGGCGTCCACGCATCCCGTCCTGATCTGGCTGGTGGTCATTGCGCAGTGCTTTGTCTATTCAATGTTCACGGTGTTCGGCAAACGCGGCGGGCTGATCGGCTTTGCCGGCCTGCTGCTGATGACCTTGACGATGCATTCGCCACTGGAACCGCACGAAGTTCTGGCGCACGCCGCCGCCACCTTGGGCGGCGCCCTGTTCTACGTGGTCTTCAGCCTGGGCTTTTCGCGCCTGTTCTGGCTGCGCGAAGAGCAGCAAGCCATGTCGGTGGCGCTGTTCGCCACGGCCGATTACGTTGCCGCCCGCGCCGCCTTCTACGATGAAACGTCTGACCTGGACGAAGCCTACCGCACGCTGATCCAGCGCCAATCCGTCATGACGGAAAAGCACCAGGCCGCGCGCGACATGGTGCTGCGCGCCCTGCCCCGCGGCAAAGGCCTGGGCGACCGCCAGCGCGTGATGATCTGGAACATGTTCGTCGACATGCTTCAGCTGCTGGACACGCTGGTCGCCACACATACCGACTACGCCACCTTGCGCCGCACGCTGGCCGGCAACGACTGCCTGATGTTCATGCGCGACGCGCTGGTGAAGATGTCGCTGGAACTGAACCGCATCGCGCTGGATGTGTCGCGCGGCCGGCAGGTGCAATACCGCAGCAGCGCCAAGGCCGAACTGCGCGCCATCGAATACGAAATCGAACAGCTCAAGCAGCAAGGGCTGGGCGAACGCGAACCCGAAATGCTGGCGCTGATCATCCAGGTGCTGCGCCGTCTGCGCAATTCGGCCCGCATCGTCGACCGCCTGGCGGACCACACCGCGGCTTCCCCGGACGCCAAGCCCACGGACGCCCTGCGCATCAACAAGTCCTTGACGCGATTCATCTCGCGCCAGGAATTCCGCTTTGGTCTCTTGACCAGCAACCTGCGGCTGGACTCCCCGCACTTCCGCTATGCGCTGCGGGTAACGGCAGCGGCCGCCATTGCCATGACCCTGGCCAGCCGCTGGCTGTCGCCGGAATTTTCCGCGCACAACTACTGGATCATGCTGACCATCGTCATCATCATGAAGCCCGGCTTTGCGCTGACGCGGCAACGCAATGGCTGGCGTCTGGGGGGCACGCTGATCGGCTGCATCTGCGCGCTGCTGCTGTTCAACGTAACCGACCGGCCCGAAATCCTGTTCGCCGTGCTCTTGGGCGCGTGCGTCATGGGCAACAGCCTGGTGCAGCTGAACTACATGGCCAGCGCCATTTTCAACACGCTGTTCGTGGTGCTGGTGTTCCACTTCGTGTCGCCCGGCACGGTGTCCATGGCGGTGATTGGCGAACGCGCCATCGACACGCTGCTGGGCTGCGCGCTGGCGCTTGTTTGCAGCTACATCCTGCCGTGGTGGGAGGCGCGCTATCTGAAGCCGCTGGCGGCTGCCGCCACGCGCGCCAATCGCGAATACCTGCTGGCCGGCCTGCGCTATGTGGAAGCGATGCAATCAAACGGGGTGGCCACGACGGGGCCGGCTTCTGATGTGCCTGCCGTCATTGACGCCGACTTGGCATGGCGCCTGGCGCGCAAGAACGTGCACATTGCGTTTAGCAACTTTGCCGAAGCGTTCTACCGGATGATGAGCGAACCGAAGTCGCACCAGCTGAGCGTGCCGGAGCTGAACAACCTGCTGATCCAGAACCACGTGCTGGCCTCGCAGATCACAGCGGCAATTCCCATCCTGGCGGCGTTGCCCAAGACGCCCGAAGCCGTGCAGCTGGCCCTGAATGGCATGGTCGATCTGCTGGACGAAAAACGCCCGCAGATCGCCACGACGCTGCCCACGCAATTCGACACGGAAGGCGAACAAGCCGCGCTGGCCTATCCGCTGAAACAGATGTTGAAGGCGTCACACATGATCCGCCAGGAACTGCAAGCGCTGGCTGACCCGACGCACGCGCCGCCGGTTGCCGCCACCGCGTAAAGCGAGAGCATCAACGCACGCAGGACGAGTCAAGCGCGCGTTAATGCGTAGGTTGGGTAAAGCGCACGCAATCCGCGCTGAACCCATCCCCCCATCAATCGGCCAATTTCCGGCGGAACACCAGCTTGTCTTCCGTCGACGCCGACGCGTCGTACGCATAGCCTTCCAGATCAAAGCCTTGCAAGCCTTCGGGCTTCGCAACCTTGTGCTGAATGGCATAGCGGGCCATCAGGCCGCGCGCGCGCTTGGCGTGAAAGCTGATGATCTTCCACGCGCCGTTCTTCCAATCCTGGAACACGCACTGCACCACGCGCGCCTTCAGCGTCTTCAGGTCGACCGACTTGAAATACTCTTCCGACGCCAGGTTGACGATGACCGGAGACTTCTTGCCTTCCTGACGCTCGTTCAGGTAGGCGGCGATGGTCGACCCCCAGTACTCGTACAGGTTCTTGCCCTTGGGCGTTTCCAGCCGCGTGCCCATTTCCAGGCGATACGGTTGCATCAAGTCCAGCGGGCGCAGCACGCCGTACAAGCCGCTGAGGATGGCCACGTGTTCTTGCGCCCATTCCAGCTGCTTGGCCGACAAGGTGGACGCGTCCAGCCCTTCGTACACATCACCATTGAAGGCCAGCACGGCCTGGCGCGAATTGGTCTGCGTGAACGTGCGCTTCCAGTGCGCGTAGCGCTGCACGTTCAGCTCGGACAACGCCGGGCTCAGGCTCATCAGGCCGGAAATATCTTCCGCGGTCTTGGTCTTCAGCACCTTGATCAGGCCGGCAGCCTGATCCACAAACAGCGGCTGGGTGTGCGTCTCGATGTGCAGCGGCGAGTCGTAGTCCAGCTTCTTGGCGGGAGAAAGCAACAACAACATTCGGGGATTCCTTTATTAACGCGCCGTCCAGCCGCCATCGACGGAGACGGACGTTCCAGTGATTTGCGCCGCCGCATCCGAGGCCAGGAACACGGCGGTGCCGCCCAGTTGTTCCGGCGTCACGAATTGCAGCGACGGCTGTTTCTCGCTGAGCAGGTCGCGCGCGGCGGTTTCCTGATCAACACCATTCTTTTCCGCCAGCGCGGTAATCTGCTTTTCCACCAGCGGGGTGCGAACCCAGCCCGGGCAGATCGAATTGGCGGTAATGCCCTGGCCGGCCGTTTCCAGCGCCGTCACCTTGGTGAAGCCCACCACGCCATGCTTGGCCGCCACATAGGCCGACTTGTTGGCAGACGCCACCAGGCCGTGCGCCGACGCGATATTGATGATGCGGCCGAAACCCTGCTGCTTCATGTGCGGCAAGGCGGCGGCGGTGCCGTGGAACACGGCCGACAGGTTCAGCGCCAGAATGGCGTCCCACTTCTCGGCGGGAAAGTCTTCGATCAGCGCGGTGTGCTGAATGCCGGCGTTGTTGACCAGGATGTCGATGCGGCCCATCTGGCGCACGGTGTTCTCGACCAGCTCGCGCACGGCGGCGCCTTTGGACAGGTCGGCGCCATCGTAGATCACCTTCACGCCATGCTTGTCGGCCAAGCCTGCGCGCACTTTTTCGATCTCGGCCGCATCGCCAAAACCGTTCAAGACGATATCGGCGCCTTGTTGGGCGAAGGCCGTGGCGATACCCAGACCGATGCCGCTGGTGGAACCGGTGACAAGGGCGACTTTTCCTTTGAGCATGAGCATTCTCCTGTGATCTGGCAGGTAGGCGGGAAGCAAAGCGGGTTCAAGTGTAGCCGCCCGGCAAGACGGCAATCATGCCATGCCCCCACGCGGCGCGGGGTCAAACGGGAGGCTTGTCTTGGGCGGTGGACGCAGGCGGCCTACCGGCATCGATGGGAGCGGCCACGAGCTCGGCCGAGGGTTCGACCAAAGGCGGGGTCACGGGGTCTGCTGCGGGCTCTGCCGCGGGCTCTGCCGCAGGTTCTGCCGCAGGTTCTGCCGCAGGTTCTGCCGCGGGCAGGTCCGCCATGCCGCCCAGCCGTTCGGGCACACGCTCCAACAGCTTGATCAGCACTGGCACCACGCCCATCGACACCGCCACCACGACCGACAACACATCGCGCTGCTCGATGTTCACCAGATGGTTGTCCCAGGCTTCGTTGAAGATGGCGAAGCTGAACTCGCCGCCTTGCGCCAGCACCATGGCGAACAACAGGCGGTGATAGCGCGGCAGGCCCAGCGCGCGCGCGAACCCGTACAGCACCAGCGCTTTCACGACCAGCAAAGCGGTGACGCCGGCAATGATGAACGACCAGTGATCGGCCACGACCTTCAAATTGATCGACATGCCGATGGCCAGGAAGAACAGGCCCAGCAGCAAGCCTTTGAAAGGCTCGATGGCTTTTTCCAGATCGTGCCGATAGCGGGATTCGGCCATCAGCACGCCCACCAGAAAACCGCCCAGGCCCGCCGACAGCCCGGCATAGTCAAACAACTGCGCCGCCCCCACCACCATCAGCAAGGCGGCCGCAGTGAACAGTTCATTCAGCTGCGCCTTGGCGGCCCAGCCCAGCAACCGCAATTGATAAGCCAACGCCACCACCGCCACGGCGATCAGCGCTTCCTTGAACGACGGCGCGGATGTGCCGTCCGAGCCCAGCAGGCCAGCGGCCACCAGCATCGGAATCGCCGCTATGTCCTGGAACAGCAAGACTCCCAGCGCCGAACGGCCCAGCGGCGTTCGAGTCAGGGTGCGTTCGTCCAACAGCCGTAACGCCACCGCCGTGGACGACAAGGCCAGCGACAGCCCGCACAGCACCGCCGCCTGCCATTCCATCCCCGCTATGTGGCGCAGCGCCGCGCCAAAGACCAGCCCAAGCAACAGACCGCAGACAAGCATCTGCAAAGATCCCAGCAGAAAGACCTCGCTGCGCATGGCCCACAAGCGTTTGGGCGACAACTCCAGCCCGATGATGAACAGCATCATCACCACGCCCCACTGCGAGACGTCGATCATGGTGTCGACATTGGTCACGAGCTTCAGGCAGGACGGCCCGATCAGCACCCCCGCAATCAGATAGCCGGGGATGGCGCCCAGCCCCAGGCGCTGGGTGATGGGCACGCAAAGCACCGCGGCAAGCAGAAGGATAAGGATCAGGTCCATGGACGCGATTCTGGGCAAAGATCCACGCCGCCGGAAGATCGGGATAAGCCCTTGTGAAGATTTTTTCGCACCCCCTTTACACAAGCGAAAAAATTCCTGTAGAATTGCGGGCTTCGCTGCTCCAACAACGAAGATCCTTCCGACCAGGGATCTTTCCGTGAAGCCTCTTTAGCAACACCAAGAGACAACACCGTTTTGGAACCCAGCCACGGAGAGGTGGCAGAGTGGTCGAATGTACCTGACTCGAAATCAGGCGTACGGTATCCCCGTACCGTGGGTTCGAATCCCACCCTCTCCGCCAGTATTCAAGAACGAAGCCCCTGAGAAATCAGGGGCTTTTTTCTTTGTGCTGCCAGATGTGTTCAGCGATGGGTACGCGCCACCGGTGGCGTCCACGAACGAACGCCACCAGAACGGTCTGGGTCTGGGCCTAGATCATTAATAGCTTGCGAGCTGGCGCGTAGATGCCGCCACAGGCACGGCGCGCACGGCGCCAACACCGGCCGTCACCCGCACAGCCCCCGGCAACTTGAACGCACTGACCGCGCGCGTCAGTTCTGCTGCCTGATCCTGCATCGACCCGGCGGCGGCCGCGGCTTCTTCGACCAGCGCGGCGTTCTGTTGCGTGACTTCATCCATCTGCGACACTGCGCGGTTCACCTGTTCGATGCCGTCAGCTTGCTCGGCGGACGCGGCGGCGATTTCGCCCATGATGTCGGTTACGCGCTGCACCGAGCTGACGATTTCCTGCATCGTCGTGCCGGCGCGTTCGGCGCTGACGGAGCCCTGGCTGATCTTCTGCACCGTATCTTCGATCAGCGTCTTGATTTCCTTGGCCGCTTGCGCGCTGCGTTGCGCAAGCGTGCGGACTTCAGCGGCGACGACGGCGAAGCCCTTGCCTTGTTCGCCTGCGCGGGCGGCTTCAACGGCGGCGTTCAGCGCCAGGATGTTGGTCTGGAAGGCGATGCCGTCGATCACCGACACGATGTCGGATATCTTGACCGAGCTGGAAGATATTGCGCTCATCGTGCTGACGACTTCAGACACGGTGGCGCCTCCACGGGAAGCGGTGTCGGACGCGGCCGCAGCCAACTGGTTGGCCTGGCGCGCGCTGTCGGCGTTTTGCTTCACCGTGGCCGAGAGCTGCTCCATCGACGCCGCGGTCTCTTCCAGCGACGCTGCCTGCTGTTCGGTGCGCGAGGACAAATCAGTATTGCCCGCCGCGATCTCACCCGAGGCGGACGCCATGCTGTCCACGCCCGTGCGGATGCTGGCGACCGTGCCGGCCAGGTTGGCGTTCATGGATTCCAGCGCCTGCATCAGCTGGCCGATCTCGTCGCGCGAGCGCACGGTGATCGTGCTGGTCAGGTCATTAGCCGCCACGGTTCGGGCGACACGCACCGCGTCGGACAAGGGCCGGGTGATGCTGCGGGTCAACAGAATGGCCAGCAGCAGGCCGCTGACCAGCGCGATGGACCCAATCGCGATCATCCAGAAATTCGCCACGCCATAAGCGCTTTGGATATCCGCCGCGCTCGCGTCGATTTCCGCGCGCTGCAAGTTGGTCAGCTTGGTGATCTGATCAATGAACTGACGCGTGGCGGGCAAAAATTCCTGCGTGAAGACCCGGTTGGCGGCGTCCACATCGCCGTCCTGCTTGGCCTTGAAGATGGCGTCGCGCGTGCGCAGGTAGTCGCCGCGGGATTTGCGGATGCCTTCCCACAATTGCTTTTCTTCGTCGGACTCGATCAGCGGTTCAATCTTCTGCTGCAATGCCGAGGAATTTTTCGTGGATGCCGCCGCCTCTTCGGTGAAGAAGCCGGCCAGGCTGGCATCGGCGCTTTTGGCGATGGCGGTGGTTCGGGTGACGCCGGTCTGGATGTTGCGCGCCCAATCGCTGATCAGGCGTTCCTTGATCAGCGACCGCTGCGTCACGGTTTCCACCGAGTCGTTGATGTTCGCCAGGCTGACCAGCCCGACGATGCTCATGATGATGATCATGGCGAGCAAGACGGAAAAGCCACCCGCAAGACGGGTTCCAAGCTTCATATTCTTCATACTGCCTCCAGCATCCAACCAGGCGCTTGAATGCGGGCTTCGGCAGTTGCGAGAGCGCCGGACAAAAGCCGCCGCCCCCTGCAAGCCAGACGCCCGTAAGCCCCTGGATGATCCGCCCCCAAAATATTGGTGTTCGTTGTGTCAAAAAAGCGCCGCCGGAGAAGTCGGATTCGAGGATTCTCTCAACGGTCCGGGAAATGCTAGCAGCCCGGATTTGACCGGCAATGGGCGAAATGGGGAGTGTTTTGGCACAAGCTCCCGCGTTTGCGTAACCGGCCCTGCGGCCAATGCGAAGGCGAAAAAAAAGCGGCCATCACGGCCGCCTCGGGTTTCAGTCCGCGACCGTTGGCCGCGCAAGCTGGAACAAGTCTGTACTGCGTGCATACCAGCCGCTGCCGTGCATGCGGGCAACCAGCCCCATCTCGGCGGTTTTCACGTAACCGCGTTCGGCGTCCTGCACAAAAGCGTCGTCCACATGCGCGCCCAACACCCGGCCAATGACCACGACTTGATGCGGGCCGGTCACGATCGTGGCCTGACTGACGCATTCCAGCGACACCGGGCTGCCCTGGATCAACGGCGGACGCACATGCGCCGCCGGCAACCCGGTCAACCCGGCCTTGGCCAGCTCGTCGACGCCCGGCGGGTAGTCGGCGCAGGTCTGGTTCATTTGCTGCATCAGCGATTCAGGCACCAGGTTCACCACGAACTCGCCGTTCTCGATGATGTTGGCGCTGGTGTCCTTCAAGTCGCCATTGGCGCGGCGCATCAGGCCGATGGCCACCGTGGGCGGCTCATGGCCCATCACGTTGAAGAAGCTGAACGGCGCCGCGTTGACGCACCCGTCGCCCGAAATCGTGGTGACCCACGCGATCGGGCGGGGGGTGACGGTCGAGGTCAACAGCTTGTAGACCGTCTGCGAAGGCAAGGCGCTGAAATCAAAATGCATGGCTCAAGGCTCCTGCTGGCCGCCCGCGCCGATGGCGGAGACGGCCCGCTTCTCGCGGGTGTCGACCTGAAGCTGGAACACGTCCGGCCGCGCGTAGTGGCCCGACACGTCAAAGTCGTACTTGCCGCGCAGGATCTGGTTGGGGTTGATGTCGGCGTACAAGATGGTTTCGTCCGAAAAATCCGGGCCGGCCAGCACTTCGCCCAAGGGGTCGATGATGGCGCTGCCGCCGCGCATCAGCACGGTGTCGGGCGCATCGCCTAGCGCGCATTCGAAGTCTTCCGGATACGCGTTGCGGCGCAGATGCTGGCAAGCGGTCAGCACATAGCAGCGGCCTTCCAGCGCGATGTGGCGCATGCTGGGAATCCAGCTATCGCGGTCGTCTGCGGTGGGCGCGCAATAGAGCGCCACGCCCTGGCTGTACATATACATGCGCAGCATGGGCATGTAGTTTTCCCAGCAGATGACGGCGCCGATCTTGCCGTAGGGGGTGTCGAAGACGGGCATGGTCGAGCCGTCGCCAAAGCCCCAGATCAGCCGTTCGCCTGCGGTGGGCATCAGCTTGCGATGCTTGCCGATCAGCCCGGCGTCGCCGTTGAAGTACAGCACGGTGCAGTACAGCGTGCCGCCGTCGGCTTCGATGCAGCCCATGACCACGAAACTGCCGGTATCGGCCGCGGCCTGCGCCACCACGGCGACTTCCTCGCCGTCCAGCCGGATGGCCTGCTCGTGGTAGCTGGCGAAGGCGTCACGGCCCTCAGGCTTGCGCATGCCGATGGGCGCGCCAAACGAATTGCCCTTGGGGTAGCCGCCCAGAAAGGCCTCGGGGAACACCAGCACCCGGGCGCCCTGCTCCGCCGCCTGGCGGATCAGCGAGGCCGCCTTGTGGGCGCAAGCAACGCTGTCGGTCGGGATGGACGCTGCCTGGATGACGGCAGCCTTGAATTGCGATGGCACGGACATGTCTCTCCTCGCTGTTTTAGTGGATGGGGTCTTCATCGATGGCTTGGGCGCGGGTGTTCGGCAGGAACAGGCTGCCGATGACGCCTACGATCACCATCACGACAACCGGGTACATCAGGCCGCCAAAGATATTGCCGCTGGCTTGCGCCAGGTACGTGGCGGTAAAGGGCACGATGCCGCCGAAGATGCCGGCGCCGATGTGGTACGGGAAGGATAGCGCGGTGTAACGGATGCGCGCCGGGAACAGCTCGACCAGATAGGACGCGACCGGGCCGTAAACCATGGCGACCACCGCCGTCATCAGCACCAGGATCAGGATGATGGTGGCGCGGTCAACGCGGGCGGGGTCGGCGCGGTCGGGGTAGCCAGCGGCGGTCAATGCCTTGGCGTAGCCGGCGCGGTCGAAACCGTTGACGGTGACGCCGCCCACGCTCATCGCGATGTCCTGCCCCGGCAGGGGTGCTGCGTATTCAAAGTTGATGCCCTTGCCGACCAGGAATTTCTTGGCCTGCACGCACACCTTCTTATGGTCGGCATGGCTGCCGATCATGGCGGCTTGCAAACCGAAGTCGCACGCGCCGCCGCTGGTGTCGGCATGCACGCGCACCGGCGTGCTTTGCATAGCTTGCGCCAACGCCGGGTTGCCGGCCTTGAGCAGCACGTCGAACATCGAGTGATACCCGATGGCGGCGATGAACAGGCCCGCCATCATGATCCACTTGCGGCCGATGCGGTCAGACAGCCAGCCAAACAGCACGAAGGTCGGCGCGCCGATGATGAAGCCGATCAGGATCAGCGTGTAGACGCTGGTCTGGTCGATCTGCACGGCTTGCTGCAGGAAGATCATCACGTAGAACTGGCCGGTGAAGTAGGTGGCGCCCTGGCCGGCCGTCACGCCAATCAACGCCAGCAACACCAAGCGCAGGCTGGACCACTGGCCAAACGTTTCCTTGATGGGATTCTTCGACAGGCGGTTCTGCTGCTTCATCCGCGTGAAGACGGGCGATTCATGCAGCTTGGCGCGCACGTAGATCGAAATGGCCAGCATCACGATCGACAGAATGAACGGCAGGCGCCAGCCCCACTGGCGGAAATCGTCGGCGCTCATGGACGCCTGCGTGCACAGGATGACGATCAGCGACAGGATCAGCCCGGCGGATGACGTGATCTGAATCCAGCCCGTCAGCAGCCCGCGGCGCTTGGGCTCGCAGTGTTCGGCCACATAGATCACGGCGCCGCCGTATTCGCCGCCCACCGCAAGGCCCTGCACCACCCGCAGCGTCAGCAACAGAATCCACGACAGGTGGCCCGCCGACTCATAGGTGGGCAGGCAGCCGATCAACACCGTGGCGCCGCCCATCATCACCACCGTGATCAGGAAGGTGTACTTGCGGCCCCACTTGTCGCCCAGATAGCCAAACATCACCGCGCCCAGCGGCCGGATGATGAAGCCCACCGCCAGCGCGCCCAAGGCGGCCAGCAGCGCAACCGTGGGATTGTCCTGCGGAAACAGCACCTGGCTCATGAAGACCGCCAGTGTCCCGTAGATGAAAAAGTCATACCACTCGAACAAGGTGCCCAGCGTCGACGCCACGACGACCTGGCGTTCTTCTTTGCGGCTTAGCGTTGGCCCGGCCCCGGCCTGCGGCATTGCGATGTTTGCTTCCATGCTTGCTTTCCCCTGGTGTTTTTAATTGATACTGCTGTACGCATTAACTATTATCAAACTTAAAACCAGGCAGCACAAAGCTGGGGGAAACCCGGAAAACGGCGGCGACCGCCTGCGGGAACGCGCCCGAGCCGCTGCTACACTGCCGCCAAACACACAGTGGAGGCAGTGATGGCAAGGCCCGCCGGCAAGGTTGAAAAGAACACGGACAAGGCGCCAGCCGCTGCGCGCAGAGGCATCCAGTCGATTGAGGTGGGGTTCCGGATTCTGGACGTGATCCGCAAGACCGGCCGGCCGATGCCCTTGAAGGAAATCGCCGACGCCTGTGAATTGACGGTGCCCAACGTGCACTACTACCTGGTGAGCTTCCAGAAGGTGGGCGTGGTGCAGCAGCATGCCGACACCGGCCATTACGGCTTGGGCCCCTACGCCCTGCGGCTGGGTTTGGCGGCGCTGGAGCAATTCGACGTCTTCACGACCGCGCGGCCCATCATGGCCGAAGTCGCCGCCGTTACCGGACACACGGTGTTCCTGGGCGTGTGGGGCAACAAGGGCCCGACGATCGTCTACCGCGTGGAAGGCAGCCGCAGCCGCCCCCTGCTGGAATTGCGCGTGGGCACGGTGATGCCGCTGCTGTCGTCCGCCCTGGGCCGCAATTTCCTGGCGCACCTGCCCGATGCGCTGACCCGTGATCTGCTCGAGCAAGAGCTATCGTCATCCCAGCCTGAAAGCCACGGCGGCGCGCCGGGCAATTCCTACACGCTGAAAGACGTGCAGGCGATACGCGATGAAGTGCAAAAGCACCACATCAGCCGCTGCCGCCACGCGCTGCTGCCGCACTTCACGTCGCTATCCGCGCCCATCTTCGACATGCTGGGCGAGATGACCGCGGCCATCACGCTGATGGGGCCGGTAGGCGCGATTGACGATGAACTGGAATCCGGCACCGCCCGCTTGCTGCGTGAAAAAGCCCGCTCGATCTCGGCGATGGCGGGCTGGGTGGAACCGGACGGGGACGCTCAGGCAGGCTGATCTGCCCGCCGCGGCGCATTCGGGCGTCAGCTTTCGACGACGATCTTCGCGTCTTTGATGGTCTTGGCGTACTTCTGCTGTTCCTGCGACATGAAGTCGGCAAAGCGCTGCACGCTGCCGCCGCCGTCTTCCGCCCCCACCTGCGCCAGCTTTTCCTGCACATCCGCCATGGCCAGCACCTGGTCGATGTCGCGGTTCATGCGCTGAACCATGGGGGCCGGCATCTTGCTTGGCCCCACCATGCCAAACCAAATGCTGGCCTCGAAACCGGGGTAGCCCTGCTCGGCCACGGTCGGCACATTCGGCTGGCTTTTGGAACGCTGTTGCAGCGTTTGGGCCAACGCAATCACCTTGCCCGATTGCAGCAAGGGCGTGGCCGTGGTCATGCCTTCAAAGCAGTACTGCACGTGGCCGCCCAGCAGATCGTTCATCAACGGCGCCGACCCTTTGTACGGCACGTGCAGCACGTCAATGCCAGCGCGCGCCTTGAAGATTTCAAGCGCCAGGTGCTGAGCCGACCCCGCCCCCGCCGACCCGAACACGATCTTGCCGGGCTGGGCGCGGCACAGCTTGACCAGATCAGGCAAGGTCTTGGCGGGCTGCGACGCGCCGCCGATCAGGATGGTGGGCGTCTTGCCCACCAGCGCGATGGGCGAGAAATCGCGGTCCACCGCGTACGCCAGCTTGGGTTGCAAGCCCGGCGCGATGCCGTGGCTATTCACATGCGCCATCAACAGCGTGTTGCCATCGTTGGGCTGGCGGGCCACCTGCTCGGCCGCAATGATGCCCGCCGCGCCCGCGCGATTTTCCACGATGACGGGAATGTTCCACATGACGCCCAGCTTCTGCCCGAGCAGGCGCGCCAGCACGTCCGTGCCGCCGCCCGCCGGAAACCCCACCACGATCTTCACCGGCCCAGACGGCAGGTCCTGCTGCGCCCGCGCCGCGATGGGCAGGACGAGTCCTACGCCCAGCGCTGCGGCGCCGGTCATGAATTGCCTGCGTTGCATGCTTGTCTCCTCGCGCCGGCGTCCGTGGACGGCGGCTGGTTATGGAAGCAATGTCTGCTTCTGCGGCATCCGGCCATCTGACGCGGCCGGGATGCCGCCCTCCTTTACCTACGCTTGAATAAGAAAGCCACACCGCCCTTAACGGGCAACACGCGTCCACTTGCCGTAGCGTTCAACCATGCGCTCATCGAAGCCAAAGCCCAGGCCCGGGTCTTGATGCAGTACTACGCGGCCTTGCTTGTGCGTCAGTTGGCGATCAACCAGCTTGCGGAAATTCAGCACCTGGTCGTCCCAGAAGAATTCCACGTAGCGCGCGTTTGGCGTCGCCGCGACCAGCGGTGCATGCACGTCGTGGAACCAGTGCGGGCACACCACCACGCCGTAGCTGGCGGCGGTGGCGGCAATGCGCTTCCACTCGGTGATGCCGCCGCACACAGCCGCGTCCGTTTGTAAGATGCCGGCCGCGCCCTTGTCCAGCAATTCCTTGTGATACCAGCGGCCATAGCCAATTTCGGCGGTGGCGATCGGCAAGTGCGTCAGGCGCGCCAGCTTGGCGTGGCTGTCGATATCGTCCGGGCCAAAGGGTTCTTCGATGAAGTACGGCTCGTACTGTTCAAAGCGGCGGATGTATTGCATGGCCTGCGTGACGTCCTCCCAGGCGTTATTGCAATCCATCATCAATTCAACGTCCGGGCCAACGGCCTCGCGCGCGGCCTTCAGACGCGCCTCTTCCTCGCGCGGCGACAGGCGGCCCGTCTTCATCTTGACGGCGCGAAAACCCTTGTCCACATAGCTGGCCATTTCCTCGCCCAGATGCTGCGGGGTCTTGCCATCCAGGTAATAGCCGCCGCTGGCGTAGGCCGGCACGGTTTCCAGTTCCACCGCGCCCAGGAATTTGTGCAGCGGCAGGTTTGCCGTCTTGGCGTTCAAGTCCCACAGCGCGATGTCCAGCGCACTCAGCGCGCGCATCACCGTGCCTTGGCGGCCTTGCAGAAGCGCCTCTTGATACATGGACTGCCACAGCCCTTCGACGGCATGCGAGTCCTTGCCCAGCAGCACAGGGCCCAGCAGGCTTTGCACGGCCGCTTCGAAGATGGCCCCGCCTGCGCTGCCCACATAGCAAAAGCCGATGCCTTCGACGCCGTCGGTGGAACGGACTTTCACCAGGCCGTAGTGGCGCGTGGACACCGTACGGTTGGAAAACGAGGTGACTTTGTCCAGGGGGACGGCGGCGGCGCAGACGTCGATAGATTCAATGATGGGCACGGTGGGCTCCTTGGTAGCGGGAAGATGCTGAAGGCGGCGCCGGCGCGACGTGCGGCGGGCTACTCGCTCTGGACGTATTCTTCCCGCCGCCAAAGAAAACAACAATTATCGTCATCCATCTTTAGAATACGAAAAATCCATCTTCCCAAAAGGCTCGCCGTCGTGGACTCGCGCTTTCTGCAAACCTATGTGCATGTGGTGGAGCTGGGTTCCATCGCCCAGGCCGCCCGGCACCAGGGGCTGACGCCCGCCACCGTTCAGCAGCGCTTGCGCGCACTGGAGGCGGACGTGGGCAGCGCGCTGATCGCCCGATCCGGGCGCACCGTCAAACCCACGCCAGCCGGCATCCGCATCCTGGAACGGGCGCGCCACATCCTGCGCGATGTGCGCGACTTGCGCTCGGCCGCCAGCGACACCGAGCTGCCCGCCGGACCGCTGCGGCTGGGCGCCACGCCCACGGCGCTGACGGGCGTCATGCCGCCCGTGCTGCGCACGTGGGTGGCGCGCCATCCCCACATCGAAATCTATATCGAACCCGCGCCCACGACGCTGCTGTACAGCAAGGTGCTGTCGGGCGAACTGGATGGCGCGCTGCTGGTGCATCCGCTGTTTACGCTGCCCAAGACCTGCGACTGGCGCGACCTGCGTCACGAACCGCTGGTGCTGGTCACGCCTGCCGACATGACGGTGCGCGATCCGCTGGCGATCCTCGCGCGCGAGCCCTACATCTGCTACGACCGCAGCGTGGTCGGCGGCAAGATGGCCGACGATTATCTGCGGGCGCGCAATCTGCGGCCGCACGTGCGGTTTGAACTGGATGGCATCGATTCCATCGCCAAGCTGGTGGCGGAAGGATTGGGGGTGGCGCTGCTGCCAGACTGGGCGACAACCGGCGAGGCGATGGCGCGCGTCAAGCGCTGGCCGTTGCCAGCGCCCTGCCCCGTGCGCACCGTCGGCGCCATCTGGCTGCGCGCCGGCGTGCGTTCGGAATTGATGCGGGCGTTTGTGGAGTTGACCGAGTCGCAGCTCGGCCTGTCCCGCCCTTAGGCGATGGCGTCCTGCCCGTTGCGCGCCACGACAACGCCGCCTGAAACCACCAGGCGGCGAGGCTTGCGCGTGACAACGGCTTCGGCCACGCAGCTGGCGTCGACCAGCACCAGGTCGGCGCGTGCGCCCATCGTCAGGCCGTAGTCGGCAAAGCCACAGGCGCGCGCGGCGGCGCCGGTGACGCAATCAAAGGCCCATTCGACTTCATCGTCACGCCGCAAATCGTTGCGCAGCCCGATCATCATGGCGCGCGCCAGCATGTCGGGGCTGCCGTAGGGCGTCCAGGTATCGCGAATGCCGTCGTTGCCGCCGAAGATCGTGACGCCCGCTTCGCGACAGGCGCGCACGGCCGGCACGGGGCGGGACGGCGGCGCGGTGGTCAGCACGGCCACGTCCAGCGCGGCCAGCCGCTTCAGCAATCCGTCCAGTCGCTTGGCGTCCACGCCGCCCAGACAGAACGCGTGGCTGATGACTACCTTGCCGTTCATGCCCAAGGCCGCCACGCGGTCCAGCGTCAGGTCCAGCGTGAATGCGCCCAATTCGCCGGGCTCGTGCAAGTGGATATCCACGGGCTTGCCATGCTTGTCGGCCAGGCCAAACAGCACATCCAGCGACCGCGCCGGATCACGATCAATGGCGGAGGGGTCCAGCCCGCCCAGCACATCGGCGCCATCCGCCAGCGCCTGATCGAGCAACTCGGCCGTGCCAGGACGGATGAGCAAACCCGATTGCGGAAACGCCACCGTTTGAATTTCCACGCGGCCCGCCAGTTCGGCGCGTGTGGCGTGAACGCCATGCAGATGGCGCAGGCCGGCGTCGGTGTCCACGTCGACATGGCTGCGGATGCGGGTGGTGCCTTCGCGCAGGAAAGCCAGCGCCAGCGCACGCGCGTGGCTGGCTGCGTCATGCCCGGTGCTGGCGCGCCAGGCGCGTTCGTTGTCGATGCGGTCGGTCAGCGCCGAACCCACCTCGTTCACGTACCAGGGCGATTCCCAGTTGGTCTTGTCCAGATGGGTGTGCCCTTCCACCAGACCGGGAAGCAGCAACGCCCCGCCGCCGTCTTCCGTCAGAGTGTCGGGCGTCGCAGAAATCTGCGGGCCGATTTGCGCAATGCGGCCACCGCGCACCAACACATCCACGGCATCGCTTGGGGACACGCGGACATTCTTCAGCAACAGATCAGTCATGGTGAGTCCGGGACAAACGCAAGCGGCCGGCCACGCGGGCCGGCCGTGAGAGGCCTTGCGGCTTCAAACTTGCGGGGGTTCGATCCAGAAGAAGCGTTCGCCTTGGCGGACCATATCGGCCACGCCTTCGGCGCCGATGCGATAGTCCGAACCCATGAGCGAAGCGCCACCGTCTTCATGGATGTGGATGACGGCCAGCGGGTCGTTGGCCATGGTGTACCAGTAGTAACCGGGCTTGAGATTGTGCAGGTCTGTGTTCATTCCCTGAGTATACAAACATCGATGCTTTGTACAAAAAGACAACACAAATACAAACCGTGCCTGACATCGTGAACCCGACAAGTCATACTGCCTGCTCCTAGGCTGAAATAGCTGGTGCAGTTGTCACGCATCGATTTCGGCACCTCAGCGACCAACGCGGTGCCGTTCATCGAGAGGAGAATAGCGAGCGCATGAAAAGGCAGTCACTTCAATTCAGCGAGCCGCTTAAACAAGCCGTTTTAAACGGCTCAAAGGTGCAAAGCCGCCGCATCGTGAAGCCACAGCCAACCAAGCCGACCACGGTCTGGTATGCGGACGCTGCCGATTCCGGCAGATGGGTCGCCATGGGCCCCAACCGCGACAACCCCACTGAACTCCGTAAGACCTCAAGCTGGGTGCGATGTCCGTACGGCAAGTCCGGCGAGAGCATTGTCTTGACGGACGAAGCCGGCACGCCATTCGCCACCGCGCTTGTCGTCGGTGTGCGCATCCAGCGCTTGCAGAACCTGACCGAAGCGGATGCGCGCGCCGAAGGCACACAAGCGCTGTATGAATCCTCTGCGCTGCTGCCTGGCGTGCCACTTCAAACGGCGTTTGCGTTGACGTGGTGCGAACGCTACGGCGCGCACGCTTGGGCGGCAAATCCGTGGGTATGGGTGGTGGAGTTCCGCCGCACGCATGGCGACTGACGTGGCGGATGCGCCTCACACCGCCCGCGGATGGTGACGGCGTGTAACGCCCCCTATTAACTTCATCTCATTCCACTCGATTTCAATCGATTTCAAGTCCGGGTTTACCAGAGCGGACGCACTACCCCGCAGTGCAACACCCAAGCGAATTCGAACACGGGGACGGTTGCGGATTGTCGCGATTGAGGAAGTGGCGCTTACGAAAAGCGGGCGGAAAAGCCCGAAAATAGAGGCGTCGAATACTCAACTTTGCTGTGTCGCGCAGCAGGCAGGTGCAACATGAAAAAATGGCTTATCGCTGGTGCAGGTGCCGCAGGTCTGCTGATCTCAAGCGTGGCCTTGGCTCGTGTGGATGTGGGGATTTCCATTGGCGTACCCGGTGTGGTGTATCCGGCGCCGGTGTATGTCGCCCCCGCCCCGGTCTACGTGGCGCCGCCCCCGCCCGTCTATTACCGCCCGGCTCCCGTGTACGTGGCGCCCCCGGTGGTTTACCCCGCCCCGGTCTATTACCGCGGCGGCCCCCACTGGCGCGGCGGCCCGCCCCCGCGCTACTACGGCCCGGGCCCCGGCTACTACCGCGGACATGGGCACGGACATGGCGACGGCCGTGGTGACTGGCGCCGCTGAACGCGTCAACTTAACCGCGGTGTAAAAGCCGCGGCCAAAAGCAAAGGCCACTCGAAAGAGTGGCCTTTTTTTCCGCCGGGACAATGTCCGGTGCCCCGTTGGAAGGGATTCAGGCCGCAGGGGCCTGCACAGGTTTGCCAGCCATGACAGCAGGCGTCTGCGATACCGGGTTGGCCTTGTTATCGGCCCAACGCGGCGATTCTTGAACAAGATCGATCCATCGACGAGGCGCACTGGACGCCCGCCACCAGCCATTATGCGGACGCATGAGCAAACTCCGGTTCACCGTTGAAACGCACACCATTGATATCTTGGAACAATTGACGGCTTTCCTGTTCTGCTTCGTGCAAGTCTGAGAACGGCGCCTGTCCCGGCACAGTCCAGCATTTTTCCGGTGCGGTTCCGCCCACTCGGCGGGTCCATATCTGCACGCGGTAGCCCTGTTCGTCCTCACGAGCGACAGAGCATCTCACACGAAAATCTCCAATCATTCTTGAAGTCATGGACAACTCCTTGTTATATAAGTGAATGAAGCGTGTAGAACGCGGGTGTATTGTGCCGCAACTATCCGGCCCTTTTATTAGAAATACACAATTGCTCACATCAAAATCAAGCACTCACCCCGAGATCTTAAATAGCAAAAACGACAAGAATATGTCGACATGATAAAAAAAAACGGAGCCCGGAGGCTCCGTTTTCTTATCCGCCAAATGGCCGATAGACGCGATATACAGAACGCTTTTCTTTACGGCTTCAGCACCGTCAGACCGCCCATGTAAGGCTGCAAGGCGTCGGGGATCAGCACGCTGCCGTCAGCTTGCTGGTGGTTTTCCAGCACCGCCACCAGCGCACGGCCCACGGCCAGGCCCGAACCGTTGAGCGTGTGCACGAACTCCGGCTTGCCCTGGGCATTGCGGAAGCGCGCCTGCATGCGGCGGGCCTGGAAGGTTTCGCAGTTGGACACCGACGAAATTTCGCGCCACGTGTTTTGGGCCGGCAGCCACACTTCCAGGTCATAGGTCTTGGCCGAACCAAAGCCCATGTCACCCGTGCACAGCAGCACCACGCGGTACGGCAGGCCCAGCAGCTGCAGCACGCGTTCCGCGTGGCCGACCATGTCTTCCAGCGCTTCGTACGATTGCTCGGGCTGCGTGATCTGCACCATTTCGACCTTGTCGAACTGATGCTGGCGGATCATGCCGCGCGTGTCGCGGCCGCCGCTGCCCGCCTCAGAACGGAAGCACGGCGTATGCGCGGTGAGTTTCAGCGGCAGGTCGGCGGCGGCCTGGATGGTGTCGCGCGCCACGCTGGTCAAGGTGATTTCCGACGTGGAGATCAGGTATTGGTCTTCGCGCACGTAGGGGTTGCCTGCGGCATCCACCTTGGGATCGTCGTCGCCACCGCCCTTGGACACGGCGAACATGTCGTCCTTGAACTTGGGCAGCTGGCCCGTGCCGTACAGGGTGGACGCGTTGACGATGTAAGGCGTGTAGCACTCGGTGTAGCCGTGCGTGCCCGTTTGCAAGTCCAGCATGAACTGGGACAGCGCGCGGTGCAGGCGGGCGATGGGGCCGCGCATGAACGAGAAGCGCGCGCCCGACAGCTTGGCCGCCATGTCGAAGTCCAGGCCCAGCGGCTCGCCGATAGCGACGTGGTCACGGGCGTCGAACGCCAGGGGCGGCGGGTTGCCATCGGCGCCGGCTTCACCCGGCAGCCAGCGGCGCACTTCGACGTTGTCGTCGGCGGACTCGCCCAGCGGCACGCTGGCGTGCGGCAGGTTCGGCACCCACATCAGCAGCTCATTCAGCGGCGCCTGCAAGGCGGCCAGCTCTTCTTCCAGCTGCTTCAGGCGGACCGGCACGGCTTGGGATTCCGCCATGACGGCGCTGGCGTCTTCGCCCTTGGCCTTCAACTGACCGATCTGCTTGGCCAGCGCGTTGCGGCGGGCTTGCAGGGACTCGGTCTCGGTCTGGACGGCCTTGCGGCGAGACTCCAGGTCGTTGAACCGTTCCGTGTCGAAGGACACGCCACGGCTCTTGAGGCGGTCTACGACGGTTTGCAGGTCTTTGCGCAGCAGTATCGGGTCTAGCATCGGTGAGGTCGGTTGAGAGTTGCGTGAAGCAACGGGCGTGGCCCGTTACCGGTTCTTGGCGCGTTCCTGCGCGTCCAGCTCGCGCAGAAATGCCAACTTTTGCTGGATTTTAGCCTCCAGGCCGCGATCGGTCGGCCGATAGAAGGAAGGCTTGAGTCCATCAGGGAAATATTGCTCGCCGGCGGCATAGCCGTGCGGCTCGTCGTGCGCGTAGCGATAGGCCTTGCCGTGGCCCAATTGCTTCATCAATTTGGTGGGCGCATTGCGCAGATGAATCGGCACCGGCGCGCTGCCGTGTTCGGCCGCGAACTGGCGCGCCTGGTTATAGGCGTTATAGACCGCGTTCGACTTGGCCGCGCAGGCCATGTAGACCACGGCTTGCGCCAGCGCCAGCTCGCCTTCGGGCGAGCCCAGGCGTTCGTAGATGTCGGCCCCAACGACGGCCAGATCGGTGGCGCGCGGGTCGGCCAGGCCGATGTCTTCCACCGCCATGCGCACCAGCCGGCGCGACAGGTATTTGGGATCAGCGCCGCCGTCGATCATGCGGCAGAACCAGTACAGGGCCGCGTCCGGGTTGGAGCCGCGCACCGATTTGTGCAGCGCGCTGATCTGGTCGTAGAACGCGTCACCGCCCTTGTCGAAACGGCGCAGGTTCTGCGACAGCGAGATTTCCAGCCAGGCGGCGTCGACCGTGTCGCGCCCCGCCGACTGCGCCGATTCCGCCACGACTTCGACCGCACTGATCAACCGGCGCGCGTCACCGTCGGCCCACGCGGCCAATTGTTCGCGCGCATCGTCCTCGACGCGGATGGCCTCGCCGTCCTCCACCCCGTCGTTCAGCGCGGTCACCGCGCGATCGACGAGCTGTTGCAACTCTTCAGGCGACAGCGATTGCAGCACGTACACCCGCGCCCGCGACAGCAAGGCCGAGTTGACCTCGAACGACGGGTTTTCGGTGGTGGCGCCGATAAAGGTGAACAGCCCGCTTTCCACATAGGGCAGGAAAGCATCCTGCTGGGCCTTGTTGAAGCGGTGCACTTCGTCCACGAACAGGATCGTGCGGCGGCCCTGGCCTTGCGCCACCTGCGCCACCGTGACCGCTTCACGGATGTCTTTCACCCCGCCCAGCACGGCCGAGATGGCGATGAACTGGGCATCGAAGCCGTCGGCCATCAAGCGCGCCAGCGTGGTTTTGCCCACGCCGGGCGGCCCCCAGAAAATCATGGAGTGCGGACGGCCCGATTCGAAGGCGACGCGCAGGGGCTTGTCAGGCCCCAGCAGGTGCGATTGCCCGACGACGTCAGACAAGGTGCGCGGACGCAGGCGTTCGGCCAGAGGCACATAGGGCCGATGCGCAGGATCGGCCGCGAAGAGATCGTTGCTCATTGGCAGCAGATGAGGGAGGACAGCGTGAAGTTCAAGTCAGCATTACACCATGACGGCCATGCCGACTGACTTGCGCAGCCGGCACGGCGGCTAGGCCAATTCCGGCGGCGCAAAACGGCGGTTGGCCAGCACCGGCAGCACCTTGCGGGCATGCGCCAGACGCTCGGGGTCGATATCGGCAAACACCAGCGCCGGCGCCTCGCCCGCGCGGGCCGTGACGACACCCAAGGGGTCCACCACCATGCTGCAACCGATATTGCGTTCGCCGCATTCGCCCGTGGCGGCCACATAGCAGGTGTTTTCCAGCGCGCGCGCCGTGACCAATACCTCCCAGTGCATTTCCTTCAACGGCCCGCGCACCCACGCGGCCGGCAGCACCAGCAGGTCAGCGCCGTCCAGCGCCAGGCGGCGCGCCAATTCGGGGAAGCGCACGTCATAGCAGGTCATCAGGCCCACACGCAGGCCGGCGATTTCCAGCAGGGGCGGGATCTCGGCGCCCGGCGTGACGTTGGTGGATTCCTTCATCGTGAAGGCGTCGTACAGGTGCAGCTTGCGGTACTGCGACACGATTTCGCCGTCGCGCAGCGTGACCAGCGTGTTCCAGACGCGGCCGTCCCCGGTGGGGATATGGACGCACATCATCGTCGACAGGGACGAGCCGCGGCTGGCTTGCAGCAGGCGGGTCATGAACGGGCCATCCAGCGGCTGTGCGGCCTTCAGCACGATCTGCGGGTCGGTGATATCGCGGGCCAGGATGCCTTCGGGCAGCACCAGCAGATCCGCCCCGCCTTCGCGGGCGCGCGTCATCAGGTCGACGCAGACTTGCGCGTTTTCTTCCCAGACGCGGCTGACGGCGAACTGGCCCAAAGCGACTTTCAGCATGGCATTTCCTTGTTTGGCGCGATGAATTTCGAACGTTTCGCTATTGTCGCGCCAACTGGGCTGCCGTGTGGAGAGCCGTGTAAATCCCTGTGGAGCCACGTGGGCCGCCCTGTCGACTAGGGTAACTCCTAGCTCCCGCTTGTAAATTTCTTTCACGATAATGAAAAAAACGAACTTTGACGTAAATATTTTCCAAAGCAGGCGCCCACCATGACGAATTCTTCTTCCCCCGCAGCCTTGTTGGACGTGAATGGCAAAGGCCTGGGCGCGTTCCCCGAGTCCTGTACGACCGCGGGCGTGGCGGCCCTGAACTGGAACCTGCTGGACGAAGACGTCAGCCTGCCCGTCGCCGTGCTCTATGAAGCCCGCGTGCGCCACAACCTGCAATGGATGCAGCAGTTCATGGAGGCGTACCACGTCAAACTGGCGCCCCACGGCAAGACCACGATGAGCCCGGCGCTGTTCAAGCGCCAGATCGACAACGGCGCCTGGGGCATCACGCTGGCGACGGCTCCCCAAGTGCTGGCCGCCTATCAACATGGCATCCGCCGCGTGCTGATGGCCAACCAGCTGGTGGGCCGCGCCAACATGGCCATCATCGCCCGCCTGCTGCAAGACCCCGCCTTCACGTACTTCTGCATCGTCGATTCCCCCGCCAACGCCGCCCAACTGGGCGAGTTCTTCGGCGAGCAAGGCCTGACCCTGCCGGTGCTGATCGAACTGGGCCCCGCCGGCGGACGCACCGGCGTGCGCGACGACGCCCAACTGCAAGCCGTGGTGGAAGAAATCGGCCGCTGGCCCGGATTGGCGCTGGCCGGCATTGAAGTCTACGAAGGCGTGTTGCAGGAAGAAGGCGCCATCCGCGCATTCCTGCGCCGCGCCACCGACGCCCTGCGTGGCCTGGCCACCGCCGGCCGCCTGCGCAAGAACGGCCCCGCCGTGATCTCGGGCGCCGGGTCGGCCTGGTTCGACGTCGTGGCCGAAGAATTCTCGCAGCTGGATATTGGCGCACCGCTGGAAGTGGTGCTGCGCCCGGGCTGCTACCTGTCGCACGATGTGGGCGTGTACCGCTCGGCCGCCGAACGCATCAATGCCCACAACCCCGTGGCGCAAAAAATGGAGCCGGGCCTGCTGCCCGCCTTGCAGGTCTGGGCCTACGTGCAGTCGCTGCCCGAACCCGGCCGCGCCATCATCGCAATGGGCAAGCGCGACGCCGCGTTTGACGCCGGCCTGCCTACGCCCGCCCTGCACTACCGTCCGGGGCGAAGCGCCCCGGCAGACGCGAACCGCGCCTGGAAGCTGACCGCCATGATGGACCAGCACGCCTTCATGCAGATCGCCGACGGCGACGACATTCAAGTCGGCGACATGATCGCCTTCGATATCTCCCACCCCTGCCTGACGTTCGACAAGTGGCGCCAGGTCTTGCTGGTGGACGAGCAGTACCGCGTCACGGACGTGGCCGAAACCTTCTTCTGAACGCCCCCTGCCTGACGCATCGCGCCAGGCCCAAGGGGGCTGAATGACTTGGGAACCGGCGCTTACCTGATTTCACGCGACAACCTGTTTTTGACCCCTCTGGAGAGAGAATCATGAACTTCCGACCCTCCCGGCGAGGCGGCGGGCTGACCAGCCTGCTCGCGGCCGGCGCAATTGGCTTGACCGCAATGTCGTCCCCCGCCCTGAGTGCCACGCCGGTCAAGGGGGGCACGATTTCCGTCGCCACCATCGGTGAGCCGCCGACGCTTGACCCCATGACCAGCACCGCTGATCTGGTGGGCATCCTGACGCAGCACTTCTTCGAAACGCTGTACACCTTCGACGCCAAGTGGAACCTGACTCCGCTGTTGGCCGACAAGATGCCGGACGTGACCCCCGACGGCCTGATCTACACGATTCCGCTGCGCCAGGGCATCACGTTCCATGACGGTTCGAAGATGGATTCGTCGGACGTGCTGGCCTCGTTGAAGCGCTGGACGGAAACCGCCACGCGCGGCAAGGGCGCCGCCAAGGTCATCCAGAGCATCGAAGCGCCTGACGCCAACACCATCCGCATCACGCTGAAGCAACCCTATGCGCCGCTGACCGCGCTGCTGGCGATGAACAACGCCGCCGCCGTCATCATGCCCAAGGGCAAGATCGCGCCGGTGCTGACCGAAATCGTCGGCACGGGGCCTTACCAACTGAAGGCGCGCGTGCCGGACCAGTACATCCAGCTGGTGCGTTTCGACGGCTACAAGCAGCGCGAAGGCGAGCCCGACGGCTACGGCGGCGCACGCAAGCAATACCTGGACGAAATCCGTTTCGTGCCGGTCAGCAACGCCAACACCCGCTCGGAAGCCGCTGCCGCCGGCCAGTTCGACTACGTCGACTCGCTGCCCGTGGAAGCGCTGGAAAAGCTCAAGGGCGGCCGTTCCGACCCGGTGATGCTGAAGCCTTTCGGCTGGCCGCGCCTGGTGCTCAACACCAAGCAGGGCATCATGTCCAACCTGGCCGTGCGCCAGGCCGTGCAACTGGCGCTGAATGAAGAAGACATGCTGTTTGCCGCATTCGGCAACAAAGACTTCTACAAGCTGAACGGCGACCTGTATCCCGAAGGCTACCCGTGGGCCACGTCGCTGGGCGGCAAGGTCTACAACAAGGCCGACTCCGCCGCCGCCAAGAAACTTTTGGACAGCGCCAACGTCGCCGACAAGAAGATCCGCATCCTGACCAGCCAGCAGTACGAGTTCCATTACAAGATGGCGCTGGTGGCCGCGGAATACCTGAAGGCAGCCGGCTTCACGGTGGACATGCAGGTGGTGGATTGGGCCACGCTGACGCAACGCCGCCAAGACCCCGCCGTGTGGGACATCTTCATCACGCACAGTGTGTTCCTGCCGGAACCCGCGCTGATCGACTTCCCGTCCAAGGACGCGCCGGGCTGGTGGGACACGCCGCGCCGCGCACAGGTGATGGACGCCTACAACCAGGCCCGCACGCAGGAAGAACGCATCAAGCGCTGGGCCGACGTGCAGCAGGCCGTGTATGACGAAATCCCGTTCGTGAAGGTCGGCGATTTCAACGCCCAGGCTGCGCGCTCGCCGTCGCTGCAAGGCACCCAGCCCGCCCCGTGGCCGTTCTTCTGGAACGCCTGGAAAAGCCCTAAGTAAGGATGGGTAAAGCGCGGCAGCGCGGTCGCAAGAACACGACCGCCCGCCGCCCCCCCCATCGCTGGGAAGGGGCGTGCAGTAAGGCCCCCCATCCCTCATGCACTGATTGACGCTTCTATTAGGACATCATCGTGTTGCGTTATCTCTTAAACCGGCTGGTCGGGCTGGTGGCCGTGATGTTTATCGTCGCGACCATCGTGTTCGTCATCATCCGCGTCACGCCCGGCGATCCGGCTGCCGTGATGCTGGGTCCGCAAGCCAGCCAGCAGGACATCGCCGCGCTGCGCACGCAGCTGGGGCTGGACCAGCCCATGGCGCTGCAATACGTATCGTGGCTGGGCAAGCTCGTCCAAGGCGATCTGGGCCAGTCCATCTTCATGAACAAGCCCGTGCTCTCCGCACTGGCTGACCGCGCCGAACCCACGATTTTCCTGACGTTGATGTCGCTGCTTATCGCCAGCGCCATCGCGCTGCCGGTGGGCATTCTGTCCGCCGTCAAACGGGGCACCACGCTTGATCAGTCGGTGCTGTCGTTCTCGATGTTCACCTCCAGCGTGCCCAGCTTCTGGCTCGGCCTGCTGCTGATGCAGATTTTCTCGGTGAAGCTGGGCTGGCTGCCGGTGTCGGGCTATGGCGGCCCCGACGCGTCGCTGGCCACGCGCCTGTCGCACCTGATTCTGCCCGCGGTGGTGCTGGGCCTGGTGAACTCCGCGCTGATCACCCGCTTCATCCGCGCCAGCATGCTGGACGTGCTGCGTGACGACTACGTGCGCACCGCGCGCGCCAAGGGCCTGCCGGAAAGCAAGGTCATCCTGAAGCACGCCGTGCGCAATGCGCTGATCCCCATCCTGACCGTGCTGGGCCTGACCACCGCGCTCTTGATCAGCGGCGCCGTCGTGACCGAAACCGTGTTCGGCCTGCCCGGCGTGGGCAGTCTGGTGGTGTCGGCGGTGCTGCGCCGCGACTACCCCGTCATCCAGGGCGCGCTGCTGATCATCGCGGCCATCTATGTCCTGATCAATCTGATCATCGATCTGCTGTACCTGCTGGTCGATCCCCGGGTGCGCTACTGATATGGCTATCGCAACTTCTCCCCAATCCGCCGGCGGCGCCGACCGCTGGCAGGTGCTGCGCCTCTTGGTGTCGCGCAAGACCGTGCTGCTGAGCCTGATCGTCATCATCGTGCTGGTGGCCGCCGCGCTGCTGGCGCCGTGGGTCAGCCCCTACGACCCGTTCAAGCTGTCCATCATGAACCGGCTGAAGGCGCCGGGCGCCGCGCACTGGTTCGGCACCGACGACTTCGGGCGCGACGTGTTCAGCCGCGTCATCTATGGCGGCCGCCTGTCGCTGATGGTGGGCTTTTCCGTGGTGGTCGTGTCCAGCGTGCTGGGCATTGCACTGGGTCTTATCGCCGGGTTCTTCCGGTCGGCCGACAAGTTCGTGTCGCGCCTGATCGACGCCATGATGGCGTTTCCCGACATCCTGCTGGCGATTTCGCTGGTGGCCGCGCTGGGCCCGTCGCTGATCAACGTGGTGATTGCGCTGGGCATCGTCTACACGCCGCGCCTGGCCCGCATCGTGCGCGCCTCGACGCTTGTGATCCGCGAGCTGCCTTTCGTGGAAGCCGCCCGCGCGCTGGGCGTACCCACGTGGCGCATCGTGACCGTGCACGTGCTGCGCAACCTGGTGTCGCCCATCCTGGTGCAAGGCACGTTCATCTTCGCCTACGCGATTCTGGCCGAAGCCGGCCTGTCGTTTCTGGGCGTGGGCGTTTCGCCCGACATTCCCACCTGGGGCACCATGATCAACGCCGGCCAGCAGTACATGGGCTCGGCGGACTGGATCATGATCTTCCCCGGTATCGCCATTGTGCTGTCCGTGCTGTCGCTGCAATTAGTGGGCGACGGGCTGCGCGACGTGCTCGACCCGCGCCTGCGCAAGGAGCTGTAATCATGACGGCAAGCACCCGAGACGTCGTGCTGTCCGTGGAAGGGTTGAAGACCTGGTTCCACAGCCGCGACGGCATCGCCAAATCCGTGGACGGCGTCACCTTCGACCTGGCTCGCGGCGAAACGCTGGCCATCGTCGGTGAATCCGGTTCCGGAAAATCCGTAACCAGCCTGTCCATCATGGGCCTGTTGCCCAAACCGGCGGGCCGCATCGAAGCCGGCAAGATCCTGTTCCGCGACCGCCAGGGCGTGCAGCATGATCTGGCCCACGCCACGCCCGCCACGCTGCAGAAAATCCGTGGTGCGGAAATCGCCATGATTTTCCAGGAGCCGATGACGAGCCTGAACCCGCTGTACACGGTGGGCGACCAGATCGCCRAAGCCGTGTTGCAGCACGAAGGCGGCTCGTACGCGGCGGCGCTCAAGCGCGCCCGCGAAATGCTGGAACGCGTAGAGATTCCCGCTGCCGACCGGCGCGTCAACGAATACCCGCACCAGATGTCGGGCGGCATGCGCCAACGCGTGATGATCGCGCTGGCGCTGGCCTGCAACCCGGCCGTGCTGATCGCCGACGAGCCCACCACCGCGCTGGACGTGACCGTGCAGGCGCAGATCCTGGACCTGCTGCGCCGGCTGCAGAAAGAGATGAACATGAGCATCCTGTTCATCACCCACAACCTGGGCGTGGTGGCCGAGATCGCGCATCGCGTGGCGGTGATGTACGCCGGCCGCGTGGTGGAAGACGCGGGCGTCTACGACCTGTTCGAAAAGCCCACGCACCCGTACACCCGCGGCCTGTTGTCGTGCCTGCCCACCGCTGCGCTGCTGGCCTCGGGCGAACGCCTGCGCGCCATTCCCGGCAACGTGCCCAGCGTGCTGTCGCTGCCGGCCGGCTGTACCTTCGCGCCGCGCTGCGAGCTGGCGGCCGACGACTGCCGCGCCGCCGTGCCGGAACTGGTCACGGTACAACCCGAACATCGCGCCCGCTGCATCAAGGTGAACCCGATATGACGAGCCCTCAAGTGACCGTGCGCGCCGAAGCGCCGCTGGTCCGCATCGAAGACCTGAAAGTGCATTTCCCGACCTCGCAGGCGCGCCATGCGCCGGTTGTGCGGGCGGTGGACGGCGTCAGCTTCGACGTGCCCAGAAACACCATCGTCGGCCTGGTGGGTGAATCTGGCTCCGGCAAGACAACGACGGGCCGCGCGCTGCTGCGCCTGTTTGCGCCCACTGCCGGCCGCATTGTGTTCGATGGCCAAGACATCACCAAGCTGAATGAAAGGCAGATGCTGCCGTGGCGCCGCCGCATGCAGATCGTGTTCCAGGACCCGTATGCCAGCCTGAACCCCCGCATGACGGTGGCCGAGATTCTGGGCGAGGCGCTGGACACGCACAAGCTTGCGCAGCACCGGCGGTCGGCCCGCATCGGCGAACTGCTGGAACGCGTGGGCCTGAACGCCGACCATAGCCGCCGCTATCCGCACGAGTTTTCGGGCGGCCAGCGCCAGCGCATCGGCATCGCCCGCGCGCTGGCGGTCGAACCCGACTTCATCGTGGCTGATGAACCGGTGTCGGCGCTGGACGTGTCCGTGCAGGCGCAGGTGCTGAACCTGTTGCAGGATTTGCAGCGCGATCTGGGGCTGACGATGCTGTTCGTCGCGCATGATCTGGCGGTGGTGGATTACCTGTGCGATGACGTCGTCGTGATGTATCTGGGCCGCGTGATGGAGCGCGGCCCCACCAGCGAGGTGTACGCGCGCCCCCGCCATCCCTATACTCGCGCGCTGCTGTCTGCCGCGCCGGTGCCGGACCCGCGTGCGCCGCGCTCGCGTATTCTGCTGAAAGGCGACATCCCCAGCCCGATCAATCCGCCGTCCGGTTGCGTGTTCCGCACGCGCTGCCCGCACGCCATTGACGCCTGCGCCACGATCGAAGCGCAAGCTGTCAGCGTCGGCCCGGGCCACTACGTGGCCTGTTCGCGCATCGGCGACCCCGAGCTGGCGGCCTGACGCCGGCCAGCCCTGCCCGACTCGACCCAGGAATTTCACATGAACATCATCCGCGACATCGTCTTCCAGATACGCAGTCGGCGGGACGCATTGAGCGTGACCGAACGCAAGGTCGCTGACGCCATTCTGGACGACATCATGTGGGGCGCCAGCGCCACCGTTGACCAGTTGGCCACCAAGGCGGGCGTCAGCATCGCCACGATCTCGCGCTTTGCGCGCACGGTCGGTTGCGACGACACGCGCGACCTGAAGATGAAGCTGGCGCAGGCCAGCACGGTGGGCAGCCGCTTTCTGGACCCGAGCGCGCCCGCCGAGGAAAGCACCTTCTACGCCCGCATCTACGCCGACATCGAAAGCACGCTGCGCGCGCATCTGCCCACTTTTACTGAGTCGTTGTTCGAGCAAGCCTGCGCCATGATTGACGGCGCCCGCATGATCTACGTGTTCGGCATGGGCGGCGCGTCCGCCGTGCTGGCGCAGGAAGTGCAGTCGCGCCTGGTGCGGCTGGGCTACCCCATCGCCGTCTACAGCGACGCCGTGCTGTTGCGCATGGTGGCCGCCACCCTGGACGAGCGCGATGCGGTGCTGGTGCTGTCGGCGTCGGGCCTGACGCCGGAAATCGTGGGTGCGGCGCGCATCGTCAAACAGTACCGCGCGCGTCTTGTCGCCATCACCGACGCATCGTCGGAGCTGGCCAAGCTGGCCGACGTGGTGTTGCCGATACGCACCGACGAAACCGACTTCATCTACAAACCCTCGGCATCGCGCTACGCGATGATGCTGGCCATTGACTTGTTGTCTACCGAACTGGCCATGCTGAACCAAGAGGAAAACCGCGAACGCCTGCGCCGCATCAAGCTGGCGCTGGACGAACACCGCGGCGGCCCCAACCGTTTGCCGCTGGGCGATTGAACCTGGAACCCAAGATGTATGACACCCTCATAGGCAACGTCCGAGTCCTGGACGGCACGGGCGGCCCCGAGTACCGCGCCAGCGTGGCGCTGGCCAATGGCCGCATCGCCGCCATTGGCGACCTGCCGGGCGCGCACGCCCGCCACATCGTCGACGGCACCGACCTGGCGCTCGCCCCCGGCTTCATCGACGTGCATACGCATGACGACACCAACGTCATCCGCACGCCGGGCATGCTGCCCAAGCTGTCGCAAGGCGTGACGACGGTGGTGGTGGGCAACTGCGGCATCAGCGCCTCGCCCGTGTCGCTGCGCGCCGACCCGCCAGACCCGATGAACCTGCTGGGCGGCCGCAAGGATTTCAACTACCCCACGTTCGCCGACTACACCCGCGCCATCGAAGCCGCGCAGCCCGCCGTGAACGTGGCCGCGCTGGTCGGCCACACGGCGCTGCGCAGCAACCACATGGACCGCCTGGACCGCGCCGCCACGCAAGACGAAGTGCTGGCGATGCGCGAGCAACTGCGAGACGCCCTGGCGCATGGCGCAATCGGGCTCAGCACGGGCCTGGCGTATGCATCCGCCATTGAGGCCGACACCGCCGAAGTCAAGCTGCTGGCCGAAGCGCTGGACGAATTCGGCGCGCTTTACACCACGCACCTGCGCTCGGAATTTGCCGCCATCCTGGAAGCCATGCAGGAAGCGTTCGACATTGCCCAGCATGCACGCGTGCCGGTGGTGGTGTCGCACCTGAAATGCGCGGGCGCGGGCAACTGGGGCCGCACGAAGGAAGTGCTGTTCACGCTTGAAAGCGCCGGCCGCCTGCAACACGTGGGTTGCGACTGCTATCCGTATTCCGCCAGCTCGTCGACGCTGGACTTGAAGCAGGTCACCGACGAATTCGATATCGACATCACCTGGTCCGTGCCGCATCCGGAGCAGGCCCGCCGCAAGCTGGCCGACATTGCCGCCGAATGGGGCGTGAGCCTGCTGGACGCGGCCAAGCGTTTGCAGCCCGCGGGCGCCGTGTATCACAACATGCACGAAGACGATGTGCGCCGCGTGCTGTCGCACCCGCTGACGATGGTGGGTTCCGACGGCCTACCCAACGATCCGATGCCGCACCCCCGCCTGTGGGGCGCGTTCCCGCGCGTGCTGGGCCATTACAGCCGCGATGTGGGCTTGTTCCCGCTGATTCAGGCCGTGCACAAGATGACCGGCCTGTCCGCCGCCCGCTTCGGTTTGGCTGAACGCGGCCTGGTGCGCGAGGGCTATCACGCTGACCTGGTGCTGTTCAATCCCGACACCGTCATCGACCGCGCCACCTTCGCCGCCCCCGTGCAAACGGCCGCGGGCATCGAAGCCGTGTGGGTCAATGGCGCACTCTCTTATCACCACGGGCAACCCACCGGCGACCGCGCTGGCCGCTGGCTGCCGCGCAGTGGCGATCTGCGCGCGGGCTTTGCCGCAGCAAATCCGCTGACGCCCGCCCCCCAAACACCCTAAGGAGCCTATCCATGAGCAATGCCCCCACCCCCGACAACAATGGCATCACCCGCTACGGCGTGGCCGGCGGCACCGGCCAGGGCGGATCGCACATGCCGTTTGCGCGCGCGGTTGCGGCCGACGGCTGGCTGCACGTGTCCGGCCAGGTGCCGATGGAAAACGGTGAAGTGATTGAAGGCGGCACGGTTGCCCAGTGCCATAAAGCCATTCAGCAGTTGCTGGCGATCTTGAAGGAAGCCGGCTACGGCCCGGAACACGTGGTGCGTTGCGGCGTCTGGTTGGACGACGCCCGCGATTTCCCGTCGTTCAACAAGGTCTTCAAGGAATACTTCGGCGAAAACCCGCCGGCACGCGCCTGCGTGCAGTCCAGTTTGATGGTGGACGCTAAAGTTGAGATTGATTGCGTGGCGTATAAGCGCCCCCACGCCGCGCCCACTTCCGTGGGCTAGCTGCCCCCGAGGGGGCTCTTTCCCCTTGGGGCGGCCCAGCGGGGAAAGGCGCCCCCACGCCGCGCCCACTTCCGTGGGCTAGCTGCCCCCCGAGGGGGCTCTTTCCCCTTGGGGCGGCCCGGCGGGGAAAGGGGCCCCCACGCCGCGCCCACTTCCGTGGGCTAGCTGCCCCCCGAGGGGGCTCTTTCCCCTTGGGGCGGCCCGGCGGGGAAAGGCGCCTGGATCACGTCCGAAAAAAAGCCCGGTGAATTCACCGGGCCTTTCTTTTTACATCTTCACCACATCCACCCCCTTGGGCGCGACGAACTGGAATTCCTTCGCCGGCAAGGACGGGTTCGCGGCGATGGATGACAAGTCCACGCGCGTCGTCTGCCCGAAAGAATCCAGCAGTTCCACGCGCACGGGCAGGTTGTCTTTCATGCCGATATCCACGCGCGAAAAGCCGGCGTCCGCCGTGCGCGGTTTGGCGCGCAGCCATTCCACGCCATCCTTGGACGGCAAGGCGGTGACGTCAAACGACTGCTCAAGCGAACCGGAACCAAACAGGATGGCGGCGGGCGACGTGCCGATGGCGGCGTCCACCTTGCGCTCGGTGACCTGAGCCAGATCGGGGTCAAACTGATACACCGTGCGGCCGTCAGAGATAACCTGCTGCTCGTAAGGCTTCTGCACCGCCCACTTGAACTTGCCAGGGCGCTGGAACGAGAACACGCCCGTCTGGGCAGGTTGCGTGCGGCCTTGGGTATTCACCGTGTATTGCGAGAACGAACCCGTCGCCGCGGAGACCGTGGCGACGAAGGCCTTCAACTGTTCTTGCGCGCTGGCGGCGAACGTCAGTGCGGGCGCCAGGCTCAGGGCTGCGACTACGGCCAGGCGGCGAAACGTCTTCATCATGCTTCCTCTCGGGCGGCGGCTGCCGCGGGGACCAGAATTTCGCGGTTGCCATTGGACTGCATCGCCGACACCATACCCGATTGCTCCATCTGCTCGAGTAACCGGGCCGCACGGTTGTAACCGATGCGCAGGTGACGTTGCACCAGCGAAATCGACGCGCGGCGGTGCTTGAGCACCACTTCACAAGCCTGGTCGTACATCGGGTCTGACTCGGCGTCGCCACCGATGCCGGTGACGCTGCTGGCGCCTTCGCCGTTATCGCCTTCGACGCCGCCTTCCAGCAGGCCTTCGATGTAGTTCGGTTCGCCCTGCGCCTTCAGGTTTTCCACCACGCGGTGGACTTCGTCGTCGCTGCAGAACGCGCCGTGCACGCGCACCGGCAGGCCAGTGCCAGGCGGCATGTAAAGCATGTCGCCCTGACCCAGCAGGGTCTCGGCGCCCATCTGATCAAGAATGGTGCGGGAGTCGATCTTGGACGACACCTGGAACGCGATACGCGTCGGGATGTTGGCCTTGATCAAGCCCGTGATGACGTCCACGCTGGGGCGTTGCGTGGCCAGGATCAGGTGGATACCGGCGGCGCGCGCCTTCTGCGCCAGACGGGCGATGAGCTCTTCGATCTTCTTGCCCACCACCATCATCAGGTCGGCCAATTCGTCGATGACCACCACAATGGTGGGCAAGGGCGACAGCGGCTCGGGCTGATCCGGCGTCAGCGAGAACGGGTTCGGAATCGGTTCCTCGCGCTTGATGGCGTCGCGGATCTTGGTGTTGTAGCCCGCCAGATTGCGCACGCCCATCTTGCTCATCAGGCGATAGCGCTTTTCCATTTCGCCCACGCACCAGTTCAGCGCGTTGGACGCGTGGCGCATGTCGGTGACCACCGGCGCCAGCAGGTGCGGGATGCCTTCGTAGACGCTCATTTCCAGCATCTTCGGGTCAATCAGGATCAGGCGGGTATGGGACGCGTCGGCCTTGTACAGCAAGGACAGGATCATGGCGTTGATCCCCACCGACTTGCCGGAACCGGTCGTACCGGCCACCAGCAAGTGGGGCATCTTGGCCAGATCGGCCACCACCGGGTTGCCGGCGATGTCCTTGCCCAGCGCCATCGTCACGACCGAATGGCTGGCGTGATAGGTCTGCGAACCCAGAATTTCGGACAAACGCACCATCTGGCGGCGCGGGTTCGGCAGTTCCAGGCCCATCAGGTTCTTGCCCGGAATGGTTTCCACCACCCGGATGCTGACCAGGCTCAGCGCGCGCGCCAAGTCCTTGGCCAGGTTGACGATCTGGCTGCCCTTCACGCCGGTGGCGGGCTCGATTTCATAGCGCGTGATGACCGGGCCGGCCTGCGCCGCCACCACGGTGACGGACACGCCGAAGTCGGCCAGCTTCTTTTCGATCAGGCGCGAGGTGAATTCGATGGTTTCCGCCGACACCGTTTCCTGGTTGGTCAGCGGTGGGTCCAGCAGGCTGATGGCGGGCAGGTCGCCTTCGGTGCCGCCCGCAGGCGCGAAGAACAGCGACTGCTGCTTTTCCTTTTCAACCCGTTCGGACTTCGGCACGACGGTAATGGCGGGTTCGATGCGCACCGGCTGTTCGTGCACCAGCTTTTCCTGCTTGGCCACGACTTGTTCCGTACGCACGGCTTTCGCCACTTCGCCGACCTTGCGGTCTTCGCGGGCAGCGTAGGAATTGCGGACGCGGCGCACCAGGCCTTCCATCCACGAGCCCACGCGCTCGGCGACAGCCAGCCACGAGAACGAGAAAAACAGGCTCAGGCCGATGGCCAGCATGACCAGGAAGGCCAGCGTGCTGCCGGTGAAACCGATGCTGCGGCTGATCAGGTCGGCCAGCGTGTGGCCGATGACGCCACCTGCGCCGCTGGCAGTTTCAGACGCGCCGGGCAGATGGGTGCCGCGGCTGGCCAAGCGCAGGGCTTCCATGCCCAGCGACCCCAGCAGCAACAGAAAGAAGCCTATGCCCTCTTCCCAGTGGACGCGCGGCAACACTTCCGGCTGTTTACTATTAGTTACCTTGAGCTGGCTGGCCAGGCGCCGGTAGCCGGCGCGCACGCGGTGCAGCAGCAGAACGACCCACCACCAGGCCGAGAAGCCAAAGAGATAGAGCAGGATGTCTGCCAGATAGGCACCTAGCCGCCCCCCATGGTTGCGCACGACGTCGCCGGGCACGGAGTGCGACCAGCCAGGGTCGGACGCGCTCCAGGTGGCCAGCACCAGGGTGAGCCAGGCCGCCAGGGCGGCAAATAGAATCCAGCGGGCTTCGCGCAGCAACGCAGAAATACGCGTCTGTAGCGGCGAAGGTCCGTTGCGGGTGTTGCGCGAGGCGCGCGGAGAAGCAGTCGAGATACGCGGCATGCGGCTCATTATAATTGGGCGTTAACCTAAAGATACCCGCCCATGTCCACGCCCAAGCACGCTAAAGTTTTGATACTCGGTTCCGGCCCTGCCGGTTACACGGCGGCCGTCTATGCGGCACGCGCCAATCTGAGCCCTGTTCTTGTTACAGGTCTGGCCCAAGGCGGCCAGCTCATGACCACCACGGACGTCGACAACTGGCCGGCCGACGCAGATGGCGTCCAGGGTCCGGACCTGATGCAGCGCTTCCAGAAGCACGCCGAACGCTTCAACACCGAGATGCTGTTTGACCACATCGCCAAGGTCGACCTGTCCAAGCGTCCGTTCACGCTGACCGGCGACACCGGCAAGATCTACACCTGCGACGCCCTCATCATCGCCACGGGCGCATCGGCCAAATACCTGGGCCTGCCGTCCGAACAGTCCTTCATGGGCCGCGGCGTGTCCGGCTGCGCCACTTGCGACGGTTTCTTCTACCGCAACCAGGACGTCGTCGTCGTTGGCGGCGGCAATACGGCCGTCGAAGAAGCCCTGTACCTGTCCAACATCTGCCGCAAGGTCACCCTGATCCATCGCCGCGACAAGTTCCGCGCCGAGCCCATCCTGGTCGACAAGCTGATGAGCAAAGTCGAGAACGGCAACATGGAACTGAAGACGTTCCATACGCTGGAAGAAGTGCTGGGCGACGACAGCGGTGTAACGGGCGTGCGCGTACGCCACGTGGACACTGGCGTCACCGAAGACATGGCGGTGACCGGCGCCTTCATCGCGATCGGCCACCAGCCCAACACGGAAATCTTCCAGGGCCAGCTGGAAATGAAGGATGGCTACATCGTCACCAAGAGCGGCTTGTCCGGCATGGCCACGATGACCTCCGTGCCTGGCGTGTTCGCCGCCGGCGACGTGCAGGACCACGTCTACCGCCAAGCCATCACCAGCGCCGGCACGGGCTGCATGGCCGCCCTGGACGCTCAACGGTGGTTGGAGAATGCGGGGCAGTAAGGTCGGCCTGGCCGACCTGAAACGCCTGAAGAAAGACCTGCAAGCCGAACGTGAACGCGAAGCGCTCGCCAAGCGGGTCGCCGTACTGAAGAAGCCGGAAAGCGCGCCCATGGACGACATGGCGGCTTTCCAGCGCACGATGAAGTCCGTCACGCCGATCAAGCACGCCGCCCGGGTGGAGCACAAGCCCGTGGAGGAACCTGCTCCGGCGCTGCGCCGCGCCAACGCGCTGGGGGAAACCCCGTCGCGCGCGGATGCCGGCGTGTCGGATGGCGGCGAGATCACGCACCTGTTGTCCGAAGGCGGCACCGCGTTTGTGCGCAACGACGCCGCGCCCGACACCGCCCGCAACTTGCGGCGCGGCCAATGGCGCGCGGGCGCGGAGCTGGATCTGCACGGTCTGCGCGTGGAACAGGCGCGTCATGCGCTGCTGTCGTTTCTGGATGAATGCCAGGAACACGGCATCCGCTGCGTGCGCATCGTGCACGGCAAGGGCTATGGCTCGGAAGGGCTGGAGCCGGTGCTGAAAGACAAGGCGCGCACCTGGCTGGTGCAAAAGTCAGAAGTCCTGGCGTTTTCCGAAGCGCCCGAACGCGAAGGCGGCGCGGGCGCGCTGCTGGTGCTGCTGCGGCAATCCGAAGGAATGCGCAAATGAAATGGCTCTACCTGGGCGTGGCGATCATCGCCGAGATTTTCGCCACCAGCGCGCTGAAGGGTTCCGAAGGCTTCACCCGCCTAGTGCCGTCCATCATCACGGTGTTCGGCTATCTGATCTCGTTCTACTTCCTGTCGCTGACGCTGCGTGAAATCCCGGTGGGCATTGCCTACGCCATCTGGTCCGGCGTGGGCATCGTGCTGATTTCCATCGTCGGCGCCGTGCTGTTCAAGCAGCACCTGGACACGCCCGCGCTGATCGGCATCGGCCTCATCATCGCCGGCGTGGTGGTGATGAACGTGTTCTCGAAATCGGTCTCGCATTGACCGCGCCGGCCGTGGGGCTGCTACGGTTGCTGTCTTGGCGCGGGCTGGCGTCGGGTTTCTTCCTGCCCTTTTTCCTGCCCTTTTTCCTGCTCTTTGCACTGGCCGGCAACGCCACGGCGCAGGACTTCAACCGCGCCGCCGAACTCAAACGCTACCGTGCGTGGCTGCATGATTTCACGCAGGACCTGGACACGCTGGCCGCCTCGCGCCGCCCGCTGACCGACGCGCAGCTGGACGCGATGTTCGCGCGCACGGTGGTGCCGGGGTCTCGCGGCGCAAGCTTCATCCGCCAGACATTCGCCAGCCGTGGCAGCGATGGCGCCTACTTTCCCCAGCCTGGCCCGCGCACCATAATCCTGGGCGTGCTGGAAAGCGGCATCCCCGCAGGGCAAGGCGGCTTGTATCCCGAAACAGACCCCGCGCTGGACGCCACCCCGCTCACTGTCTGGTATCTGCATGTGGATGTTGGCGATATGGCCAACACCTACCTGCTGTCCTCCAAGCACTTCACGCCCTACCGGTTGCCGCCTGCCGGCAAACTGGAACGCAACGCCTACCCCTTCCTGCTGATGGACACCCGCGACGGCGGCTTGCGCCTGGGCGGGGTCAGCAGCGAACTCTGGGGGCTGATCGCTTATTTGCACAATGCCACACGCTGATCCCGCCTTGCGCCTGCTTGCGCTGACCGCGCTGTCTTTAGCCCCGGCCTGGGCGCATGCGCTGTGCCAGCCCATGGCCGCGACCGGCCAGCGGGAAACCATCGTCACCAACGTGAAGTTGAGCGAAACCAACACGCTGTTGGCGCTGGACGGGTCGCGCATCCGCAGTTGGGAAGCTCCGGTGGACGTGGAAACCGGGCCGCGCGCCACGCCGGTCATCTGGGCCGAACGCGTGGATTGGTCGGTGTACGCCGCCGAGCCGGATGCCCGCATCGGCCCCACCGTGCTGCGTTTCGAGCGCGGCGCGGATGGCGTCAGGCACCTGTGCGGCATCGCCGAATACGACGCCCGCACGCTGGACGACGCTCAAGGCTCGCATCAAAAGACGTTGCCCAAGCCCGACAACGAAACCCGCTTCCAGTACGACGACAAGGCCCGGCTGATCGGCGTTGAGCTGCGCTCGTATGCGGCCAGCGGCAAGCCCAATGCATCGCTCTACACCTGCCTGCGCTATGACCGCAATGGCTGGCTGGCCGAACGCAGCGCCAACGCGTGTAGCGAAGCGTCGCAGCCCTTGGCCCGCTACGTGCACGACGACAGCGGCCGCCTGCTGCGCACGATTGCCTATGCAGAAAGGCAAGGCGATGCGCGGGAAGTGACCACATTTGATGCGCAGGGCCAGCCCGCCCAACGCTATGAACGGCAACGGCTGGATTGGGAAAACGAACAGCTCACGCTTGGGCTGCCCTATCGGGTGCGGCCATCTGAATTTGCCGTGCTGGTGCTGCCCGGGCCGAACTGGGCCGCGCCTGCGATGGAGTCGTATCACTACGATTGGGCCATCGTTCAACCCCAGGACGGCGACGTCTATGCCGCCAAGCGGAACCCCGCCGCCGTGCTTGCCAACGGCAACAGCGGTAACAACGGCCGGTTCACGCTAAGCCCTGCGCAACGCCAACGCGTCTGGGAAGCCGCCGGCCAAACGCCTGGCAGCGTGCAATGGCTGTGGGCGCCGGGGCAGATTTATACGCTGCTGCAAACCGTGCCCAAGGCCACCTGGGCGGCCTGCACCGACCCGGAAAACCGCCAGCCTGACGCCTGCGAATCGCGCTAGGCTTTTTCAGCGGGCGGCCGGGGCGCGCCCGGATGACGCAGATAGTCCACCAGCGCCAGCGTGGCGCGGTCGGGCGGCGGCGTCAGCAAAGACACCACAATGATCGTCAGAAACGCCACCGGCGCGCCGAACACGCCCGCCGCAATCGGCTGAATGCCCCACCACAAATCCACCGGCTGCGTGCGCGAAATGCCCAGCACCCATTCGCGCAGCCACGGGTGCGTGTGCGTCATATAGGCGAACGTCACCAACAGGCCCGCCGCCATGCCCAAGGTGGCGCCCCACTTGTTGGCGCGCCGCCAGAACACGCCCATGACCAGCGCCGGGAAAAATGACGACGCCGCAAACGAGAACGCCGCCGACACCATAAAGAGGATGTCCGCCGGTTTGCGCGCCGCCACCCAGGCCGCGCCAAACGCCACGACCAGCAGCAGAATTTTCGACACCATCACCCGGCGCGCGGCCGACATGCGCGGCGACACCATCCGGTACCACATATCATGCGACAAGGAATTCGACAAGGTCAGCAGCAGGCCGTCTGCGGTGGACAGCGCCGCCGCCAGGCCTCCCGCCGCCACCAGCCCTGAAATCACATAGGGCAGCCCGCCAATTTCGGGCATGGCCAGCACCACTACATCGGCCCCCATGCTGATCTCGCTTAACTGCACGACGCCGTCGCGGTTGATGTCGGTGACGTCCAGCAGGTTGCTGTCGACCGCGCTCCATGCGTGTACCCAATTGGGCAGGCTCAGGAAATTTGAGCCCACCACCTGTGTGTAGACCTCGTACTTCACGAGCAGCGCCAGCGCGGGCGCCATGAAGTACAGCAGCAGAATGAACAGCAGCGACCAGCACACCGATTTACGCGCCTCGATGACCGAGGGCGTGGTGTAGGACCGCATCAGAATGTGCGGCATGCCTGCCGTACCCAGCATCAGGCACAACACCAGCGCCAGGAAGTTGATGCGCATATTGCGCCGCTCTTCCGCATCTTTGGCGGGAAACGGCTCTGCGTGCGGCGTGGGCGGCGCGGCCCGCGCTTCAAACGTGGCGCGCGCCTGCGACCACACCACGCGCGCATCTTCCACGCTGGCGGGGTACGCGGCCAGCTCACGTTCGGCCGAGCGAATCTCGACCATGGGCGCATCCGACGCATTCAGTTGCGCAAGGCGGCTGCGTAGTTTGTCCTTTTCCAGCGTCCACGATTCCGGCAGGGTGTCGACGCGCTTGGCCATTTGATCGGCATGCTGCTGCCACAGCCGGCGCACCTCGATTTCCGACGGATCGTTTTGCAGGTAGATCTCTTTTTCGGTGACCTGTTGCAGCACCACGCCCGCCGACAGCTGCGGCACCGGCATATTGGTGTGCTTCACCGACAACCACACCACCGGCACCAGATACGCGATGACCAGAATGATGTATTGCCCGACCTGCGTCCACGTCACCGCGCGCATCCCGCCCAGGAACGAGCAAACCAGCATGCCGCCCAACGCCACGAAAATGCCCAGCTCGAACGAGATGCCCGTCATGCGCGTGGTGATGATGCCCACGCCGTAGATCTGCGCGACCAGATACGTAAACGAACACAGAATGGCGCACGCCACGCCCGCTAGGCGCGGCATGTTGCCGCCATAGCGCGCACCCATGAAATCGGGGATGGTGTATTGCCCAAAGCGCCGCAAGTACGGCGCCAACAGCATGGCGACCAGCACGTAGCCGCCCGTCCAGCCCATGATGTAGGCCAGCCCGCCGTAGCCCGTCAGGTACAGCGTGCCCGCAACCCCGATGAACGACGCCACCGACATCCAGTCGGCGGCGGTCGCCATACCGTTATAGATGGCAGGCACGCGCCGGCCCGCGACGTAGTATTCGACCTGATCTGACGTGCGGCAAACAATGCCGATACCCGCATACAGGCTGACCGTAACCAGCAGGAACACATAGCCGATCCAGTTGCGCGGCATGCCCAGGATTTCGGCCAGCGCCATCAGCAGGATCATCAGCGCGAAGCCCGCCGTGTACAGCACATAGATGCGGCGCAGGCGGATCTTGAATTCCTGGGGGGTGTCTCCGCTGAAAAACGGCATCAGCGGCCCCCCGCGTTGTCATCGCGATACGGGTCGCGGGTGGCATCGAAGCCCGTTTCGGCGCCCGCTTCGGCACGCTCGTCGGCGCGGTTCATGGTGCGGGCGTAGATGGCGATGATGATCAGGTAGGCCAGCGGCGCGCCGTAGGCGGCCATCCAGAAGGCAAAGGGCCAGCCGATGAAATTAAACGTCAGGCTGCGCGCGAAGAAGGCGGGCACGAACGTCAGCGCCGCCCAGACGACAAGCAGCAACGCAATCAGCCGCAAGTTGCGGCGCCAATAGGGGGTGGGTGCGGACTCAGAGGGAGATGCGCGGGATTTCGGCATAGCTAGGATGTTTTCAGACCCTGCCTGGATAGCGCGAAACGCTGCGTCTGAAAAGCCCTTGCTGATGAAATACAGGCTTTTTATGCGACAACGGCTGGCACTGCCTGGTGCCAGCCGTTGTGCGTTTTGCTTTTTTTGAGTACTGCTTTACTTTTTTTATGTACCGGTGCCGCCGGTATTTGCCCATGCAGGGCTTTGTCTCCTCACCTGCATGGGAAGAGATTCTGCACCAAGTGCGGGAATGCCACACTAGGGGAATGCCCTAAGACGGAGCATTCATTTACATATTCCTTGCACCATATCGGTGCTAATTGACCACAAAGTTCTAAATATTGGGATTTTTTGGCCAAAAAGCCCGAATTGAGCCGAATTCAGAAATCCCGCCGATCCCGAAATATGACAGCCGCCATCGCGTAATGCCCGGAATCGGGCGGCCCTGAGTTGGGGCGGCCGGAGTCCTCGGGGGGCAGCAAGCGAGCGAAGCGAGTGCGAAGCGAGTGCGAAGCGAGTGCGAAGCGAGTGCGAAGCGAGTGCGAAGCGAGTGCGAAGCGAGTGCGAAGCGAGTGCGAAGCGAGTGCGAAGCGAGTGCGAAGCGA